>NZ_CDMW01000001.1:690508-2308610 GCF_001078705.1 Streptococcus sanguinis | reverse complement strand
ATTTTAGAGATGATTGCGGAGTTCGATGCAGCAAAATCCTATATGCATGGTGGCATGGGCTCCGCTTGGAAGCGAGCAAAGGATTATGAGGATTGGTTAAAGATTGTAGAGCAGCAGGAGGATGCTGCTAATTTGCCAGCAGGCTGGGTTCCTGCCATTCAATTTTTATCCTTTGATGAGACCGGCTTGCCTCTGGGCTTTTTAGCTCTGCGCTTGTCTTTGAATGACAAATTATTTGTGGAGGGTGGGCATATTGGCTATTCTATCCGGCCCAGTCAACGCAGAAAGGGCTTGGCTAAGTTGCAGCTAAAGCTAGGGCTGGCAAAAGTCACATTTTGCTCGTCAACAACCGTATCACCATTCAGAATTTTAACCTTAACAGAAGCTGGGCGCTTACCATCTTGGTTATCTGCATCATCCCACTTCTTCTGACCGGAAATCTTGACCGTTTCTGGAGTGTAAGAGTTGGTGATGTTGTAACCGTCCACCTTGCTCGTGTAGCCTGACACAGCTTCTTCTGCAACAGTATAAGCAATTTCTTGGCCTGCTGCATATTTAGGAAGAGGATTAGATTCATATTTCCAACCGTTAGCAGCCGTCACTTCCTGTACATCGACAATATCTTGGCCTTTCAAAATCTTGACTCTAACAGCATTTGGACGCTTGCCGTCTTGGTTTTCCGCATCATCCCACTTCTTCTGACCGGAAATCTTGATGGTTTCTGGCTTGTAAGTGTTGGTCACTACAAAGCCATCAGCAGCATTGCCAGTTACCTGAGATTGATAATGAGGGACTGCGTCTTATTTAAAACTGTTTATAATTCTTTGATATTCTTCTTCGCTTTCAAAAGGAATAATTAGCTTTCCTTTACTCTGGCTTTTTAACTGAATAGAAACTTCCAGACCGAGAATTTTTTTTATTTTTTCCTCTTCAGATTTAGCAAACAGTTCTTTATTAGGTCTCTTTTTAATGCTCTTTTTTTGCTGGAGAAGTTTTTCAACTGCTCGAACCGATAAATCTTCTCGACAGATTTTTTCTAGCCATAATAACTGTTCTTCTTCTTTTAAGGGGACCAGCAGGCGAGCATGTCCTTGAGATATCTCTTCTTCCTTGATAGCTTGACGAACTTCTTTGGATAATTGTAAAAGTCTGACAATATTGCTGATATAGGGTCTAGATTTTCCCATGATCTTAGCAATTTCATCATGTGTCAAGCTTTTGTCAATTAAATTTTGATAAGACTCAGCCTCTTCTATAGGATTCAAGTCTTCTCTTTGAAGGTTTTCGATAATGGCCTGTTTCAGCATTTCATCATCAGATAATTCTTTGATGACAGCTGGGATCGTTTCTAGGCCAAGAAAAGAGGCAGCTCTAAATCTCCGTTCGCCTGCTAAAATTTCATAACCAAAAAGCGAAGATTTCCGAAGAATGATTGGCTGAATGAGACCATTTTCTTTGATTGATGCTGCTAATTCTTCAATCTTTTTTTGCGAGAACTCTTTACGAGGCTGATAAGGATTGGTTCGAATGTCTTTAAGTGCAATATATTGAAAGTTTTCCATTTGTATATAGAATAACACACCTTTACGATTGTGTAAAGGTGTGTTGACAATCTTGTAAATAGGTTAATTTGAGCTTAACTCTTTTGTTGATTTAGTGAGTTTGATTTTGACTGTTTGAGATTTACCATCTCGATAATAAGTAATCTCTACCTCATCTCCAATGCTATGCTTGTAGAGAGCAGACTGAAGGTCACTAGTGGATTCCACATCTGTGTTATCTACTTTTGTAATGACATCATTTTTTTGAAGTTTGCCATCAGCAGGCATCCCTTGCTGAACAGAGCGAACAAGAATACCTGATTTCACTGAAGAAGGAAGATTTAATTTAGAAAAATCAGAAGTTGTCAGATTAGATAAATCCATCATTTGAATCCCTAAAGCAGGACGTGTGACTGTTCCATTTTTCTCAAGTTGATTGATAATATTTACGACATCATTAGATGGAATCGCAAATCCCATCCCTTCAACAGAAGTTTGGCCATTTGTTGAAATTTTACTTGAAGTAATCCCAATAACTTGTCCTTGGATGTTAATCAACGGGCCGCCAGAGTTACCAGGATTGATTGCAGCATCTGTTTGCAATGCAGTTGTTGAAATATTTTCACCATTTTCAGATTGTAACGTAACGTTTCTGCCTAAACTAGAAATAATTCCTTGTGTTACAGAGTTAGCGTATTCTGTTCCAAGAGGACTTCCGATGGCGATTGCTGTTTCACCAACTGTCAGAGAACCAGAATCTCCAAATTCTGCGACATCAGTTACTTTTTCAGAGCTAATTTTAACGACAGAGATATCTGAATAAACATCTGATCCAACTACTTCACCTGGAACCTTGTTTCCATCAGCTAGCAAGATATCTACATTGGTTGATCCATTAAGAACGTGGGTGTTGGTTACCAGATAGGCTGATTTTCCGTCTTTTTTATAAATTACGCCAGAACCTTCACTGGAGATTTGTGATTCATCATTGGAAGATTCATCATTGATAACGCTGCTGGAAGATTCAGCATAAGTAATTACTGAAACAACGGCATTTTGAACCTTTTTCACAGCTTCTGAAATGTCTGTAGAGTTTTTATATGAAGTAGTTACACTAGTTGTTGAATTTCCATTCATTTTTACACGTGAAGTTAATAATGTAGTAACATAATTTCCTAAACTTCCGCCGATAAAACCTACAATTAATACTGCAAAAAGCAATAAAGCCCTTTTGATGGCATTTGAAGAGTTTTTCATGTTTTCCTCCTTGAATTACAATTGATGAAATTATATTTAGACAAACTTAATTATAACTTAAATCCTCTAAGTTTTCCACACCTTGTGGAAAACTTAGAAAAACTGTTGATAGGCATTAGAAAATACACAGATTAGCCGATTCCCAGATAAATTTTACTTGTTAATAAAGTGTGAAGTACTGATGAATATGATAGAATAAACCTATGAAAATAAAACTTGTAACAGTTGGAAAACTGAAAGAAAAATATTTAAAGGATGGAATTGCTGAATACGTAAAGCGCCTCAATCGATTTTGCAAAGTGGAAATGATTGAGCTAGCGGATGAAAAAACACCTGATAAAGCTAGGGATTTAGAAAATCAGCAGATTCTTGAAAAAGAAGGGAATAAAGTTCTGGCTAAAATCAATGAGCGTGAATTTGTTATTGTTTTAGCAATTGAAGGAAAGCAATTTCCATCAGAAAAATTTAGTCAACTCATGATGGATGCGACAGTACGTGGTTTTTCTGATATCACTTTTGTTATCGGCGGAAGTTTAGGTTTATCTCCTACTGTAAAAAAACGAGCAAATCTTCTGATGAGTTTTGGCAAATTAACCTTACCTCATCAACTGATGCGCCTTGTTTTAATAGAGCAAATCTATCGAGCTTTTATGATTCAGCAGGGAAGCCCTTATCACAAGTAATCTTGACGGCAACCCCATTTTCTGATAGAATGAGATAGTATTGGTCTCATAGCTCAGCTGGATAGAGCATTCGCCTTCTAAGCGAACGGTCGCAGGTTCGAATCCTGCTGAGATCAGAAAGGTAAAAAAATGCGGAATATTTTACAATATTTCGTGTTTTTTTCTTCTATTTTTTTGGTATAATGTCATTTTGGGGATAAAAAATGACATTTCAGGGAAAATTGTCACTAACTCTTTCTATTTTTCTATAATGATAAATGTAAGGTGACTTACAAGATAAAAAGATAGGAGATAGTTATGAAAATCTATTCTTTTCAAATTGCTGCAAATAGCAATTCACTTGTTCAAACCTTTTGGGATTTAAGAGGTATTCCAAATCCATGGGATTGGATTTTTGGAAGATAAGAATTTTAAAGTTTAGGGGAGAAATTTATGTCACTTGAAATAATCGGATTAATTATTCATCCTTTTATTAATGTAACTGCATTTTTAGTGATTTTATCAAAAATCACTAAAATTAAGCATACTCGCTTTTTTGTAGCTGTTTGCTTTGGTCTTGAGATTATAATTCCGTTTATAATTGCTTTTTTAGGGCATGTGTTTTCATTTGAAATCACATTTCCATCTTATACGCTGTCATTTTTTCTCCCTCTATTTATAGTTTGGTATTTTTGTGGAGTTGAAAAAATTAAAAAATATCAATCTTTCTTACTTTCCTTATTTTTATGTTTGTCAATTGATAGCTCTACTACTTTCTTTTCTGTTATTATTTCATCTGTTTTAGGAGATGATTTTGTAGCTCAGTACATGGGTTTGTTTCTGACATGTATCAACTTACTTTCCTTGTTCTTTATGGTAAAGGTTATTGATATTTTTGATTTCAGAATAGATTATCTTAAAAGAAGTTTCTTTAAATCTCAGATTCTGATGATTAGTAGTTTATATGCAATGAATTGGCTGATTTTAAATATCTCTCACTGGATTAGTAATATAAAGCATTTCAACAGTTTTAGCAGTATGATTGCTACTATTTGTTTCTTGGCCTTTCTTTCTACCTTGGTGACATTCAAGGACAGCCGTGAGAAATACGAGAAAGAAGAACGTTTGCGTCAAAAAGAATCTGAGCAGCTTCGACTTCAGGAATATACTGATGAAATTGTGAGATTGTACTATGAAATCAAAGGATTTCGTCATGATTATGCTAGCATGCTGACAAGTATGCAAGTGGCTATTCAAACTGGAGATATCAAAGAAATTGAGCATATTTATCAAGAGGTCTTGGCTGATGCAAATTTGAACCTGCGTTCAGATAAATATACAGTTTTTGATTTGAATAATGTAGGAGATTCAGCTTTAAGGAGTGTCATGACTGAGACAATCTTTCAAGCGCGTGAACATCAGATTCAGCTGACTTTTGAAGTTAAGGATAAAGTGGAACGCCTTCCAATCAAGTTGTTAGATCTGGTCAGAATTGCTAGTATTTTATTAAATAATGCTATTGAGAGTGCAATTGACAGCCTGGAAAAAATTGTCCATGTTTCTCTGGTTCAACTGGATGATAGAACCATTTTTGTTGTTCAAAATTCTCGTAAAGAAGGAAAATTGGATTTGGAAGAACTCTATCAGCCGGAATTTTCAACTAAAGGAGAAAATAGAGGCTATGGATTGAATAACATCAAGGAAATTTTAGATAGGTATGAATTTATCACTCTTGATACACAAATTGAGCCAAGAAGTTTTACACAGATTTTAACAATTAGGAGATAGAATTTATGAAAGTGTTAGTTTTAGAGGATACTGTATCTCATCAAGTCAGGATGGAAACGACATTAGCAGAAATTGCTGAGGAACTTGGAATTGACATCCAGGTTCAGGTTACAGGAAAAATCAAAGAATTCAAAAAATATATTGAAAATGGAGACGTTAACCAGCTTTATTTTTTGGATATTGACATTAAAGGAGAGGAAACAAAAGGGCTGGAAGTAGCTCAATTTATCCGTCATCATAATCCTTATGCCATTATAGTTTTTGTAACCTCAAAATCTGAATTTGCTACTATGACTTTTAAATATAAAGTATCAGCACTTGATTTTATTGATAAAGATATCAACAATGATGCTTTTAAAAATAGAATCAAAGACAGTATTCTTTACACTAAGAGTACACTGATTGAAAATACCAATATGGTAGATTATTTTGAATATAGTTATCGTGGCAATGATGTTCGAATGCCTTATAACGATATTTTGTATATCGAAACGACAGGGAGCTCCCATAAACTTCGGATTGTCGGTAAAAATTTTCTCAAGGAGTTTTATGGAACGATAACAGATATTCAAGAAAAAGATCAGCAATCTAAACGATTTTTTTCACCACATAAATCTTATCTGGTGAATATTGGCAACATTGTTGATTATGACAAGAAAAATCGAGAAATTATTTTTTACGAAAATCATCGCTGTCCGGTCACTCGTTTAAGAGTGAAATATCTGAAAGATATTTTCGAAAATAAAGGGAAAAGAGTTGACAAAGCTTAAAAACCTGATATAATGGAATATGTTCTGAAAGAGAGCATACCATATGGTCCGTTGGTCAAGGGGTTAAGACACCGCCTTTTCACGGCGGTAACACGGGTTCGAATCCCGTACGGACTATATTATCCGGCATAGCTCAGTTGGTAGTAGCGCATGACTGTTAATCATGATGTCGTAGGTTCGAGTCCTACTGCCGGAGCTAGAGACACTCCTAGTGGGTGTTTTTTTATTGTTCAAAAAAAGGCCTTCACTAGCATTTTTTATGAAGAGCCTTATTTTTTATATTGGTAAAGAGCTGATTTTTGATATATTTATATTCTCTGTTGTTTCCTACGTAGAAAATTATAGCAAACAAATAAGATTATGCCAGATATGAAGGCAATGCCACCTTCTTTCAGTCCATTAGGAATAAAAGTGAGGACAACATTTCCTTCTCCTTTTTTCACATCTAATTTCATAAAGCCGTTTTGAGCTCGTTTTAGTGTGACAGGCTTCCCGTTAAGAGTGGCTGACCATCCCTTATCATAAGGAATGGTAAAGAATAATGAAGTATCCTTTTCCGCTCTATAGTTTGTTTTTACTGTGTTTAAATCAGTAGTTGTGGAAACAAGCTGCTCTTTTAATTTTTGAATGACATTTTGATATTGCTCAGTATTAACGGCAAAAAATTCTGGCGTATCAAATGAAACTGTCGAATTGTCTGGGAATGTAAAGCGAATAGATACTGTTTGACTTTGACTGAAATAGCCAGCATTAAAGAAAGGAAATACATTATTAGTTGTATAACGTTCTGTAAAGTTATTGACAGTAATGTCAATATCTGTCTGATCATCATTACTAAAATCAATCCCAGCAACATTAACATATAGTTGACTGTTAGCAGGTACATTGACAGTATAGATTACACTAGCAAAGCTTGTATTATGCTCTCTGTCAACATAAACAGTTACTCTGTTACCAATTTGCTTGACATTTTCATTAGTAGTTATAGCATCTACTTTATCATAATATTTAAAATCAAAACCAGTCAACCGATTTAAAAATTCTGTTTGATTATCTAGGGTCAAATTTGTAAACTTGACATCCTGGTAAACATCATTTGTCAGAAAAGCTAAACCAAGAGCAGCATCATTTTGGTAGAGAGACATTTCTTTTTCAGTTTTCTCAGGAAGAAAACCAAATTTTTGAGGATCTGTTTCAGATAGATTGTAGCGAACACCAAAAATACTGTCCATCAAAATACTATTGTTTTGATATCGGAGATTCAGATTTGTTCCTGCTGATTTAAAACCAAGTTTATCTAAAGTAGAACTTGCCTGAGTATTTCGAACAGATGAGAACTGGGAAATTCCATTGTAGTTGAATTTCATACTGTCATTTCCCGTTTGTGGATTCAATCTTTCTGTTCTAAAAAAGTCAATATTGTCCTTTTTGGAATAATTGACAAGCTTGTCAATCTCGTCAAGGTGACTGGCATAAGATGAACGAGTGGCAAATACCCATTCTTTAGCAATTCCTCCAACTTGATAATAGGAATTAAGCGACAATTCAAAAGTAACAAAGAAGAGCAAGACAGGGAGAATGATTTTTGGTTGAATAGAAGATTTTGCTAAGACAAAGCTAATCAAGAGATAAGCCAGCAGAAATTCTAATGTTAGAATATAATTCTCAGGACCTAAAAAGTCATAATGTTTTCTCTGGATAAAAGTCATAATGAATCCGAGACTGAGCAAAGTGAAACTAATGGCAACATTCATCAATTTCACGTCTTTCCAACGATTTAAAGTCTCAGCAGCCATATAGATAACTACCAGAGAAAATAGCCAAGAATAACGGTGAAGAAACATGTTCGGAGCATGCATTCCCTGCCAAAGTAAGTCTAAATATTGAAGATAGAAACTAGCTATGAAAATTACAAGGAGTAAAAAGTAGCAAAGTTTCACGTGAAACTTAACAGATTTTAAGGTGAAAAATAAGATAGCCAAAATCAAGGGGAAGGTGCCGACATAAATCATAGGGATAGAACCATACTTGGTTGTATCAAAACTGCCAATAAAATTTTTAGCAAACACATCTAAAAACCAACTTTTTTCTGTTAACAAAGAAGAAACTTTTGTTAATGTTTCACCATGAGTGCTTATGTCTAGGTAAGTTGGCAGAATCATGATTAAGCTAGTCAGACCTGCTAAAGCAGATACGACTGTAAAGTCAAGTAAACTTTTAATTCTATTTTTGAAATCCCAAGATAATTGAAGAAGGTACCAAAAGACCAAAAAGATTGCCATCATATACCCAAAATAATAATTTTGGATAAAGAGGATTGACAGTGTTGTAAAGTATAGTACTCTTCCTTTTCCAGTTATCAACCTATGTAAACCTAGCACTATCAAAGGTGCAAGGATAAACACATCCAGCCAGGTTTTTATTTCCAATTGACTGACTGAAAAACTCATTAAAGAAAATGAAGTTGAAAGAGTGATGATGAGTAAAGCTGGAATCTTTTTGAATATTCCTTTGATGCTGATAAAGGCAGAGAGTCCAATTAATCCAAACTTGATTAAGGTAAATAGATAGACGGCATCTGGCATTGATTTCAAATCAAAGAAATAAACCAGAGGAGATAAGAAGCTACCTAAATAATAACTGGATAAAGCATAGAAATTCTGGCCCAGTCCACTGGAGAAAGTATAGAAAATACTGTCTGTGCCATGGAGGATATTTCTTAGGTTAGTGTCAAAAATGACATACTGATGAAAGCCATCACCAAGCAAGGGAGATGTTTCGCTATTCCAGTAAATTCCATACATCAAGTAGACAAAGAACATGATGAAAAATGGAAGAAAGAAGGCACAAAAATAAGGCCAATTTTTTTTAAAATATTCTTTAATGTGATTCATATTTCTTATATAGAAAGAGGCAGAAACGTTGTTTCATGCCTCTGTAAAGCTTTGTAAACGTAAATTGACAAGGGAATTAATCTTTCCAAAGTTCCTTGACTTTTGCCTGAACTTCCTGATTTTCCAAGAATTCATCATAAGTTTCGTCAATGCGGTCAATCACACCATTTTTAGACAGGACAATGATATGGTTGGCCAGGGTTTGAATAAATTCATGGTCATGGCTAGCAAAAATAATGGATCCTTTGAAGTTTTTCAATCCATCATTTAAGCTGGAGATTGATTCCAAATCTAAGTGATTGGTCGGATCGTCTAAGACTAAAACGTTGGATTTAAGCAACATCAACTTAGATAGCATAACCCGAACTTTTTCTCCTCCTGACAAGACATTGACAGACTTGTTAACCTCATCTCCAGAGAAAAGCATGCGTCCAAGGAATCCTCGAAGGAAGGTGTTGTCATCCTCTTCTTTGCTAGCAAATTGACGCAGCCAGTCAAGGATTGATTCGCCACTAGCAAAGTCACGAGAATTATCTTTTGGCAGGTAAGATTGACTTGTTGTGACACCCCACTTGACAGTTCCTTCATACTCAATATCACCCATCAAAGCACGAATCAAAGCTGTTGTTTGGATGTCGTTTTGGCCAATCAAAGCTGTTTTATCGCCAGGACGTAAAATGAAGTTAATATTATCAAGAATAATTTCTCCGTCTATCTTGACAGAAAGGTTTTCCACTGTCAAGAGATCATTACCGATTTCACGTTCTGCTTTAAAGCTGATAAATGGGTATTTACGGCTAGATGGAACAATTTCTTCTAACTCAATCTTGTCAAGCATCTTTTTACGAGAAGTTGCTTGTTTTGATTTTGAAGCATTGGCAGAAAAGCGAGCAACAAATTCTTGAAGTTGCTTGATTTTTTCTTCTGCTTTGGCATTTCGGTCAGCAAGAAGCTTAGCCGCTAGTTCGCTTGATTCTTTCCAGAAATCATAGTTTCCGACATAGAGTTTGATTTTTCCAAAGTCAAGGTCGGCCATATGAGTGCAGACTTTATTCAAAAAGTGACGGTCGTGGGATACAACAATAACTGTATTGTCAAAATCAATAAGAAAGTCTTCCAGCCAAGTAATAGACTGAATATCTAAACCGTTAGTTGGCTCGTCCAGAAGTAAGACATCAGGTTTACCAAAAAGGGCTTTGGCTAAGAGTACTTTGACCTTGTCTCCGTTAGAGAGCTCGCTCATATTTTGATAGTGAAGATCTTCTGGAATATTGAGGTTTTGCAATAATTGAGAAGCTTCACTTTCAGCTTCCCAGCCACCTAGCTCAGCAAATTCTCCCTCAAGCTCTGCTGCACGTACACCATCTTCATCAGAAAAATCAGACTTCATATAAATAGCATCTTTTTCTTTCATGATGTTGTAGAGATGCTCATTTCCCATGATTACAACATCAATAGCCCGTTCTTCTTCATAGTCAAAGTGGTTCTGGCGAAGGACTGAAAGACGTTCATTTGGTCCGAGAGAAATGTGGCCTGTTGTTGGCTCGATATCGCCAGCTAAAATTTTTAAAAAGGTTGATTTTCCAGCGCCGTTAGCTCCAATCAATCCATAAGTATTTCCTTCTGTAAATTTGATGTTGACTTCATCAAACAATTTTCGGTCACTGAAACGCAGTGATACATCTGATACTGTAAGCAATGTCTTTCTCCTATATATATAATCTTCTTCATTTTACTAGAAAACAGAACTTTTTTCAAATAATTCTGAGATAAAAAGTAAAAAACGAAGCCAAAAGAAAAAAGAAGAATAGAATGAACTAAGATTTTTAGATTTTACAACCAGAATAGTTTGTCAATTAAGTTTACAAATATTGTAAAGGTATGTCAATCAAGCTGTAAAAACTGGATTTTTCGCTTTTTTCTAGAAACTTCTTTCTCATTTTCATTGAAAATGATATAATGAACTCATTATAAATTGAGGAGTAATAAATGACTAAACCAATTATTTTAACAGGAGATCGTCCCACAGGAAAATTGCATATTGGTCATTATGTAGGAAGTTTACGAAACCGCGTGCTTTTGCAGGATCAGGGTAAGTATGAGATGTTCGTATTTTTGGCTGATCAGCAAGCTTTGACAGATCATGCAAAGGACCCTCAGACAATTGTTGAGTCCATTGGGAATGTAGCTTTGGATTATCTGGCAGCTGGATTGGATCCTGAAAAGGTGACTATTTTTATTCAAAGTCAGATTCCTGAGTTGGCAGAGTTGTCAATGTATTACATGAATTTGGTGTCATTGGCTCGTCTTGAGCGTAATCCTACTGTCAAGACTGAGATTGCGCAAAAAGGATTTGGTGAAAGTTTGCCGACTGGTTTTTTAGTTTATCCGATTTCTCAAGCTGCAGATATCACTGCTTTCAAGGCTAATTATGTACCAGTAGGCCATGATCAAAAACCTATGATTGAGCAGACTCGGGAAATTGTCCGTTCCTTTAATAACGCCTATCAGACAGATGTTTTGGTAGAGCCAGAAGGAATTTATCCTGAAAATGAAGCTGCTGGACGCTTGCCTGGTTTGGATGGCAATGCCAAGATGTCCAAATCTCTCAATAATGGCATTTATCTGGCAGATGACATGGATATTCTGCAAAAGAAAGTCATGAGTATGTACACAGATCCGAATCATATCAGAGTAGAAGATCCTGGAAAAGTTGAGGGCAACATGGTCTTTCATTACCTGGATGTTTTTGGCCGCCCAGAAGATGCTGCGGATATTGCTTCAATGAAAGAGCATTATCAAAGAGGTGGTCTGGGAGATGTCAAAACTAAACGCTATCTGTTAGAAATTTTAGAGCGAGAGTTAGGTCCGATTCGTGAACGTCGTGTGGAGTTTGCTCAAGATATGGGGCAGGTCTATCAGATGCTGAAAGAAGGATGCGATAAGGCACGTCAAACCGCCGCTCAGACACTTTCAGAAGTGAAGTCTGCGATGGGGATTAATTATTTTAAATAACGAACATTATTGATTATAAATCACAAAAACTATCGTTTTTAGTTTCAAAAATGATGGTTTTTATTTTTTGTGTAATAATGATTGACAATTTCCTATAGAATGGTATGATATTAACAACAAAAAAACCAGCTCTTATTCAAAGAAAACTGAACTTCAATTTTCTTTGGGTATTAGTTTAATAAAAAGGAAAAGAGGAAACTGTGGATGTCTAACTGGGACACTAAATTTTTGAAAAAAGGTTTTACCTTTGATGATGTGCTGCTGATTCCAGCTGAAAGCCATGTACTGCCCAACGATGCTGATTTGAGTACCAAGCTTGCTGAGAATCTGACTTTAAATATCCCAATCATTACTGCTGCCATGGACACTGTTACAGAGAGTCAGATGGCTATCGCTATTGCCCGTGCCGGCGGTCTTGGAGTTATCCACAAAAATATGTCTATTGAGCAACAGGCTGATGAAGTTCGAAAGGTTAAACGTTCTGAGAATGGCGTTATTATTGATCCTTTTTTCCTAACGCCAGAGCATACGATTGCTGAAGCAGATGAGTTGATGGGACGTTACCGTATCAGTGGTGTTCCTGTTGTAGAAACTCTTGAAAATCGTAAGTTAGTAGGGATTCTAACTAATCGTGATTTGCGTTTTATTTCTGACTATGACCAACCTATTTCTCGCCATATGACCAGTGAGAATCTTGTAACGGCGCCTGTTGGAACAGATTTGGGAACTGCAGAGCGTATTTTGCAAGAGCACCGGATTGAAAAGTTGCCTTTGGTTGACGATAAGGGATGTCTTTCAGGTTTGATTACCATTAAAGATATTGAAAAGGTTATTGAGTTTCCAAATGCTGCTAAAGATGAGTTTGGCCGTCTCTTGGTAGCTGGTGCTGTCGGTGTTACTTCAGATACCTTTGAACGTGCGGAAGCTCTCTTTGAAGCAGGTGCTGATGCGATTGTTATTGATACTGCTCATGGCCACTCAGCTGGAGTTTTGCGTAAGATTGCAGAGATTCGTGCTCATTTCCCTGATCGCACCTTGATTGCTGGAAATATTGCAACAGCTGAAGGTGCACGCGCTCTTTATGAAGCAGGTGTGGATGTTGTTAAGGTCGGAATTGGTCCTGGTTCTATCTGTACAACCCGTGTCATTGCTGGTGTTGGCGTTCCCCAAGTAACTGCTATTTATGATGCAGCTGCTGTGGCGCGTGAATACGGAAAAACCATCATTGCTGATGGTGGAATTAAGTATTCTGGAGATATTGTTAAGGCCTTGGCTGCAGGCGGAAATGCTGTTATGTTGGGCTCGATGTTTGCAGGAACAGACGAAGCGCCAGGCGAGACAGAAATCTTCCAAGGTCGGAAATTTAAGACTTATCGTGGTATGGGCTCTATTGCCGCTATGAAGAAGGGCTCTAGTGACCGTTACTTCCAAGGGTCTGTTAATGAAGCTAATAAGCTAGTTCCAGAAGGAATTGAAGGCCGTGTGGCGTACAAGGGAGCTGCTGCAGATATTGTCTTCCAGATGCTCGGTGGTATCCGCTCTGGAATGGGCTATGTTGGTGCTGCAAATCTGCAAGAACTTCACGATAATGCTCAGTTTATTGAGATGAGTGGTGCTGGATTGAAGGAAAGCCACCCTCATGATGTGCAAATTACAAATGAAGCCCCTAACTATTCAGTTCAATAAAAAATAAAACGAGGTCGGGAATTTTTCCTAACCTCTTTTTAAATTTACGATTTAAATTGACATACTTTTACAATTCAAAAGGCTATAAAAGCTGTTCTAACAACAATTCGATATAATTCGTTTACAATATAAGCAATTTTTTGTAAATAAAATTTACAAAAACGTAAACCTCATGTAATGCTAGGATTGAGATATGATTTGTCCTTGTTGGATGGTGAAAATTTTTATATCTTGTGGAAGATTTTTTAAATGTTCTAGAGTTGTTGTAGTGATGAAAGTTTGAATATCCTGAGAAATAGTTTCTAATAATTTTAGTTGGCGGTTATTGTCAAGTTCGCTCATTACATCGTCAAGCAACAAAATAGGCGTTTCCTTCGTAATGCTTTCTATTAACTTGATTTCGGCTAGTTTCAGTGATAAAACAAGACTGCGATGCTGACCTTGACTACCAAAGTTGGCATCCATCTGGTTGATAAAAAAAGCAATATCATCACGATGGGGACCAACGCCTGTATTTTTTTTGAATAGATCGCGTTTACGGCTGCTTAATAAAGAAGAGTGGTAAGTTTCTTCTAAACTGTCAATTTGGTGTAAAGGAATAGATGACAGATACTTGACAGTCAATTCTTCCAAATTTTGAGAGATGTCCCAGTGCTTGTCTTGAGCAAAGCTTTCTAATTTTTGCAAAAAATCTAACCGATGCCTGATCACACGACAGCCATAGTCAACCAGCTGCTCATCAAGGACAGTCAAGAAGGTTTCATCAACTTTATCATTAGCTTTCAGATAGACATTGCGTTGTTTGAGGACATGATTATAATTGGATAGATCTGATAGATAGACAGGCTTGATTTGTCCAAGCTCAATGTCTATAAATTTACGACGTAGACTGGGAGAACCTTTAATCAACTGTAAATCTTCAGGAGCAAAAAGAACAACATTCATAGTTCCAATATAGTCTGATAATTTACTTTGTTTCAAGTGATTGACTTTTGTGATGCGACCTTTTGGTGTCAAGTTAATGTCAAGAGGAACTTTGCCAGTCTTTTTTTCTAAGAGGCCAGAGACAAGGAGGTCATTTTCTGTAAAATGAATCAGATCCTTATCTGAGCGTGTGCGGTGGCTTCTTGTCAAGGCTAGGAAATAAACAGCTTCTAAAATATTGGTTTTACCTTGTGCGTTCTGGCCTAGAAAGACATTTAAGCCAGGATGGAAGTCAATATCAGCTTCCTGATAATTTCGGAAATGCTTGATTTTTAATGATTGCAGCCACATGATTAGATACCAGGGAAGCGAACAGGCCTTTTAGTAGTTTTCTGCTTTTTAGGTAGCCCTGTATTCTTACGCTTTTCTTTTTTAGAAGTCTGAGATTTTTTTAAATCCTTATTCATGGCTTTGACAAGTTCAGCAACTCGTTTTTTTTCTGCCATTTCTTTCTGGTGTTGCAGAATTTCTTCTTGACTAGGAGCTGTCAGATTAATTTCAATTCCTTGCTCAGGAAGGGAAATCCTATCATTGACACGGAGTTTTTTCCCCCGGCGGTTTTCTGGCTCACCGTTAAAAAGGACTGGATACTCACTTAGAAATGTTTTAATTGCTCCGCCGCTTTGGATAATTCCTGTTTCTTTTAAAAGGGCTTGTAGCGTGATGTAGTCATCAAATAATTTATATTCCATATTTCACCTCAACCCTGTCATTATACCATATTTGTTAGTAAAAAGTGCTGAGGTGCTTTGGATAAAAGCGGAAATTTTCTCCTGTTATCAGAAAACGTTTTAATCAGTAAAAAGCTTTCTAGAACAAACAAATCAGATGCATTTCATGATATAATAGTAGTCTATATTATTCAGTATGAGGGGCGTCATGGAAATCACTAAAGGAGTTCGTCTCCATTTTATTCAATCAGAAAAATTTAAAACAAACAAAATTAGGGTTCGTTTTTCAGCGCCTATGTCCAAAGAAACAGTAGCTGGTCGGGTTTTAACAGCCAGCATGCTAGAGACTGTCAATACGGTTTATCCTACTTCACAGGCTTTTAGAGAACGTTTGGCCAATTTGTATGGTGCTGATTATTCAACGAGTCTTTCAAGGAGAGGATTGGTGCATTATTTAGATATCAATCTTTCTTTTGTGCGGGATAAATTTTTGAGTCGTAAGAATGTCCTGACAGATGTTATGCTTGATTTTTTGAAAGCTAGCTTGTTTTCTCCATTGGTAAGTCAGGACGCTTTTGATGAATCTGCTTTTGAAATTGAGAAGAAAAATATCTTGAATGATTTGGAAGCAGAAATTGAGAATCATTTTTATCATGCTCATCGAGAATTAGATAAACTCTTTTATGAAGAAGAGGAAATGCAGATGCCTCGTGTTGGGACGATTGAATTAATCCAGAAAGAGACAGCTGCAAGCAGTTTTGCTGCTTTTCAGCAGATGCTTCAGGAAAATCAGATTGACTTTTTCTTTATTGGGGACTTTAATGAAGTGGCTGTTCGGGAGAAAATTCAATCTTTCAATTTTGCGCCTCGCCAGCAAGAACTTCAGTTAGTTTATCAGCAAGAATATTCCAATGTTTTGCGAGAAGGACTGGAGCAGAAAGATGTCCATCAGTCAATTATTGAGTTGGCCTATCACTTCCCTATTCAGTACGGAGAGAGTGAGCACCTGCCTTTGGTCGTTTTAAATGCTTTGCTAGGTGGCTTTGCCCATTCGAAATTATTTGTCAATCTTCGTGAAAAGGAAGGACTGGCTTATACAATTTCTAGCAATTTTGATATTTTTTCAGGAATGATGAGGATTTACGCTGGTATTGACCGCAGTAATCGGACCAGAACAGTTGCTTTAATCAACCGACAGATTCTTGATTTGAAGCGTGGGAATTTTAGTCTGGAAGAACTGAATCAAACCAAGAAAATGCTAAGAAATTCAGTATTGTTAGCTCAGGATCGACAGAATACAATCTTAGAGAGAGCTTATATGGCTTCTGTTTTAGGGAAAAAATTCTTATCTCTTGAAGCTTGGCTGGAAGCTTTGGAACAGGTTCATAAAGATGATATTGTCAAAGCAGCTGGTCTCTTAAAATTACAAGCTATTTACTTTATGGAAGGAAAATAATGCAGGGAGAAGTGCTAGAAAAAATCAATTATTCAGCAGTGGGAGAAACTGTTTATCAGACAGTCTTAGCAAATGGTTTGCGTGTGTTTCTTCTGCCTAAAAATGATTTTAATGAAACTTATGGGATTATCTCAACTAATTTTGGTTCAGTGGATACAGGGATTGTTTCACGTGAAACCAAGCAGGTTACCCAATATCCGGCGGGAATAGCTCATTTTTTGGAACATAAGCTTTTTGAAGGCCCGCAGGGAAAGGATTTGCTGTTGGAATTTACTAAGCTAGGGGCTGAGAGCAATGCCTTTACAAGCTTTACTCGGACTAGCTATCTGTTTTCTGCAACGGATAATATTTCAGAAAATCTACAGCTTTTGCAAGAACTGGTGCATCGGGTTGATTTCACAAAAGAATCCATTTTGCGGGAACAGGATATTATCGGCCAAGAAATTGAAATGTATCAGGATAATCCAGATTATCGTCTCTTTTTTGGAGCCTTGGCCAATCTCTATCCTCAAACACCTCTGGCAGAAGACATTGCAGGAACGAAAGAGTCCATCTCTGAGATTACCGTCGAAAATTTGAAGGAAAATTTCAGTAACTTTTATCATCCTTCTAATATGACTTTGTTTGTAATTGGTAATTTCGATTTGGCGCAGATAGCTGCTGAGATTGCAGAACAGCAGGAAAAACTAGTTTTTCCTGGGAGTTCGGAACCTATTGAAAAAATTCCTGTTAGCCTTCACCCAGTGGTGTCAACGGATACCTACCGAATGGAGGTGGCTAGTCCAAAACTGGCAGTTGGGATTCGAGGGACAGATTTTGTTGATGAATCGGAGTTGTATCGCTATAAAATCACTTTGAAACTCTTATTTGCCATGATGTTTGGCTGGACTTCCAAGCGTTTCCAGTCCCTCTATGAAAGTGGGAAAATGGATAATTCTTTAACGCTGGAAGTGGAAGTAGAAAAAGATTTTCACTTTGTCATGCTGACGATGGATACTCAGGAACCGGTGGGACTTTCTCATCAATTTCGTTCAGCTATCAAGAGTTTTGACAAGGATCCGGATGTGACAGAAGAGCATTTGGATACCATCAAAAGTGAGATGTTTGGTGATTTTCTGCATGGTTTAAACTCGCTTGAGTATATTGCAACTCAGTATGAACCGCATTTGACGGGTGAGAATCTGTTTGATTTACCGAAAATTTTACAGGATATCAGCTTGAATGATGTGATAAAACTAGGTCATCGATTTATCAATCAGTGTGATATGACAGATTTTACTATTTTTCCAAAATAATTCCAGAATCGTTTTTAAAATTTTGTTAAAATAGTGAAGAATAGAAATAAGGGAAAAGTACGTATGAGAAAAAAAACGATAGGAGAAGTGTTGAAACTTGCCCGGACCAATCAAGGGATGAGCTTAGAGGAATTGTCAAAAAAGACAGATATCCAGCAGGATTTGCTGGAAGCGCTGGAACGAAATGACTATGATTTGCTTCCTAGTCCTTTCTATGCCCGCAGCTTCTTGCGGAAATATGCTTGGGCTGTAGATTTGGATGAATCTATTATTCTGGAGGCTTACGAAGCTGGTGAGATGATTGTCTTTGATGAAGTGTCACTGGCAGCAGATGAGGAATTTAGGAGCAGAAAAAATAAAAATAAAAGCTCTTTTCTGCCCTTGTTCTATTTTCTCTTATTAGCTTCAGCTATTGCTGCTTTCGTAGCTTACTATATCTGGAGCTATGCTCACACCAATTCGGTAAGTTTCAAAGCATCTAACAACAATTATAGTCTGGTTTCCTCTACAAGCACTAACAGTCAGATGGGTTCCTTTTCTTCAGCTGATTCTAAGTCTGTTTCTTCCTCAGCTGGCAAATTGACAGTTAGTGGAAGCGGAGAGAATTTGACTGCTGAGTACAGCGGAGCAGGTCAGCCTGTCAAAGTGACTGTTTCTGTGGAGCAAACAACCAATTTGGTAAGCATAAGCGATTCAGAACTAGCCGAAGGCATCACCTTATCTCCTGAAAAATCAAGCCAGACGGTTTCTCTTGAGCTAGGAAATAAGTATCTTATTACGTTAGCACCTGTTAAAGGAGCAACTGTGACGATAGAGGGACAAAAACTAGATACTTCGGCTTTGACTAGCGATAGTGGAACCATTAGTTTGAACATTACGAAAGGATAAAAACGAAGGGAATACCATGAAAAAAGAAAATATTCCAAATGCCTTAACTCTTGTTAGAATTGCTTTAATCCCTGTATTTGTTGTGATTTTAACATTCGGTCATTCTTATGCCATGCATATCTTGGCAGCTTTTATCTTTGCTTTTGCCAGTATAACTGATTATCTAGATGGTTATTTGGCTCGAAAGTGGGAAGTGGTGACAAACTTTGGTAAATTTGCTGATCCCATGGCTGATAAGCTTTTAGTGATGTCTGCTTTTATCATGTTGATTGAGATGAAAATGGCTCCTGCCTGGGTTGTGGCTATTATTATTTGCCGGGAATTGGCAGTAACAGGTCTGCGCTTGCTTTTAGTGGAAACGGGCGGTACAGTCTTAGCGGCTGCTATGCCAGGTAAAATCAAGACCTTCACGCAGATGTTTGCTATTATTTTTCTACTGATTCATTGGACTCTCTTAGGACAAATCCTTCTGTATATCGCTTTAATCTTTACGATTTATTCTGGATATGACTACTTCAAGGGAAGTGCCTATCTCTTTAAAGATACCTTTAAATAATATGGAAAATATCATCGAAGTAAGAAATCTTAAGTACAAATACGATAGTGAGTCTGAGAATTACACTTTAAATGATGTCTCCTTTCAAGTAAAAAAAGGGGAATGGCTGTCTATTGTCGGTCATAATGGGAGTGGAAAATCAACCACAGTTCGTTTGATTGACGGTCTTTTAGAAGCGGAAAGCGGAGATATTATTATCTCAGGTGATAAGCTAACAGCTGAAAATGTCTGGGAAAAACGCAGACAGATTGGCATGGTATTCCAAAATCCAGATAATCAGTTTGTCGGAGCAACTGTAGAAGACGATGTAGCCTTTGGTTTGGAAAATCAAGGGCTGGACTATGATCTGATGGTAGAGCGAGTCCAGCAGGCATTAGAGCTTGTCGGCATGCAGGATTTTAAGGAGCGTGAACCAGCTCGTCTTTCCGGAGGTCAGAAACAGCGGGTAGCTGTTGCAGGTGTCGTAGCTCTGAGACCGGATATTATTATTTTGGATGAAGCAACCAGCATGCTGGATCCAGAGGGGCGTTTGGATCTTATCCAGACCGTGAAAAAAATTAAAGATAGTAATCAGCTGACCGTCATTTCTATCACTCATGACCTGGATGAAATAGCCTTAAGCGACCGTGTTTTGGTCATGAAAGAGGGGCAGGTTGAGTCTACCGCTACCCCGAGAGAACTTTTTTCTCGAGAAGATTTGGTAGAGCTAGGATTGGATCAGCCATTTGTTAATCAGGTAAAGGCGGCTTTGCGTCAGTCAGGGCTTCCTCTACCAGAGACTTACTTAACAGAAAAAGAATTGCAGGATCAACTATGGGCATTACTCTCAAAAATGTAAGTTATACTTATCAAGCTGGCACTCCTTTTGAGGGACCAGCGCTTTTTGGAGTGGATTTGGAGATAAAATCCGGCAGCTATACCGCTCTTATCGGGCATACAGGCAGCGGTAAGTCCACCATTCTCCAGCTTTTAAATGGCTTGCTAGTTCCCAATCAGGGCAGTGTTGAAGTAGGCAGTACAGTCATCACGGCTGATTCCGTCAATAAAGACATTAAACAGGTGCGCAAGAAGGTCGGTCTAGTCTTTCAATTTCCGGAAAGTCAAGTTTTTGATGAAACTGTTTTGAAAGATGTGGCTTTTGGTCCTCAGAATTTTGGTGTTTCTAAGGAAGAAGCGGAAGCTTTGGCGCGTGAAAAACTGCACTTAGTCGGAATTTCTGAGGATTTGTTCAATCGCAGTCCTTTCGAACTTTCTGGTGGCCAGATGCGCAGGGTGGCCATAGCGGGCATACTGGCCATGGAGCCTGATATCTTGGTTTTGGATGAGCCGACAGCAGGACTTGATCCATCCGGACGAAAAGAACTGATGAGGCTCTTTGAAGAGCTGCATCGAGCTGGTATGACTATTGTTTTGGTAACTCACCTAATGGATGATGTAGCCAACTTTGCTGATACAGTCTATGTTTTAGATAAGGGCAGAGTCGTCAAGAGCGGTCAGCCTGCTCAGGTCTTTCAGGATCTTGATTTTATGGAGAGTATCCAATTGGGTGTTCCCAAGATTACAAAATTTGCTCACGAATTGGCGGAGAAAGGGATGAATTTCTCGCACTATCCTATTACAATTGAAGAATTCAAGGAGATCTTGCATGGATAAGTTGATTTTAGGTCGCTATATTCCCGGAAATTCAATCATCCATCGTTTGGATCCGCGGAGCAAGTTGCTGGCGATGTTTCTTTTTATTCTATTAATTTTCTGGGCTAGTAATCTTGTGACCAATCTGCTGTTGTTTGTTTTCGTTTTTAGTTTGGTCTTGCTGTCCAAGGTTCCTTTGAAGTTCTTTTTAAAGGGTATCCAGTCCATGGTTTTTATCATAGCTTTTACCACCTTGTTCCAGCTGTTTTTAACCTCTGGAGGGGCCACAATCTTTCGATTCGCTTTTATCAGAATTACAGAACTAGGATTGTCACAGGCTGGAATTATTTTTAGCCGCTTTATTCTGATTATTTTCTTTTCTACTCTTCTGACTCTGACAACGACACCCTTAAGCTTGTCCGATGCGGTTGAGTCTTTGTTGAAACCATTGAAGGTTTTCAAAGTGCCAGCACATGAGATTGGCCTGATGCTTTCTATGAGCCTGCGCTTCGTTCCAACGTTAATGGATGATACTACTCGGATTATGAACGCCCAGAGGGCGCGTGGTGTTGACTTTGGCGAGGGAAAGCTTGTTCAAAAGGTTAAATCTATTATTCCCATTCTAATCCCTTTGTTTGCTTCCAGTTTTAAAAGGGCAGACGCTCTAGCAATTGCCATGGAAGCGCGCGGCTATAATGGAGGTGAAGGTCGGACACGTTTTCGCCGCTTGGCATGGAAAAGAAATGACAGCTTGGCTATTATTAGCTTACTTATATTGGGTATTTTACTTTATATATTGAAAAACTGACCTGTTGTTTAAAGTTTTTTTAGAGAATAGTATAGGTTAAAACCGTCTATTTTTTACTTGATCAAAGAAAATATTTGGCAAAAAAGCTGTAAAAGTCTGTTTTTAAAGTCTAAACTAAATGTTCTTGTAACGTTTGACTTGGTAATGTAACTTTTTGGTAATATTTTATGTGTAAGATAGTATTATCACCGAAAGGAGAATTACTTTTTAATGAACAAAAAAACAGCAAAATGGACTTTAACAGGTGCAGTCGCTGCAGCGGCTTTCTTGGTTTCAGGTATTGCGAATGCTGAGACCTATACAGTTGAAGCCGGTGATACTTTATCAGCTATTGCTAACGAAAAAAATACAACTCTTGAGAAATTAGTAGAGTTAAACAAGATTGCAGATCCAAATCACATCCGTGTTGGTCAAATCTTGGAACTTGGAAATAGTGCCAAAACGTCTGAAACAAGCGTAGCAGCAACTGCAACTCCCGTAAATAATTATGCAGCACCTGCAGCAACAGCTAATTCAGCAGCAACATCAGGAGGCCTTGTACTTAGCAATGGTAATACCGCTGGTACAACTGGTTCTTATGCAGCATCACGTATGGCAGAAATGACTGGTGTTCCTGCATCAACTTGGGAAGCTATTATTGCCCGTGAATCAAATGGTCAAGTAGATGCCTACAACCCTTCAGGTGCTAGTGGCCTTTTCCAAACAATGCCAGGTTGGGGATCAACAGCTACTGTTGATGATCAAATCCAATCAGCCTATAGCGCCTATAGTGCTCAAGGACTTTCAGCTTGGGGTTACTAAGATAAAAATAAGAAAACCACAGAAACTCTGTGGTTTTTTGGTTTACAAAAAATTGACAATTTATAAGCAGAAAATGATAGTTTAGATAAAGATTTAAAGGTAACAATCTTATCTATATTGACAGCTGCGTAAAGTTATGAAAAGTGTTCTTTCAATATTTTTAAAATGTAGTTGGGAGAATTAGCCAGCAAATCTGCTCCATTTTCTAGTAACTCTCTTTGGCTGCCAAAGCCCCAAAGAACTCCTAGAGTTGAGATTCCTACTTCTTTACCGCCAATTATATCAAACTTTGTATCGCCTATAATTATGGTTTCTTCTGGATTTGCATCTAGTGTTCGCAGAGCTCGGCGCAGAACATCTGCTTTGTGAAATGAATCTGGCAGTGAGCCAAAAATATCATCAAATTGCTCAGAGATAGCTAGATTTGCTAATAAATCTTGTGCCGTGGGTTGATTTTTACTCGTTGTTACATAAATCTGATAACCAGCCTCTTTTAACTGTGTCAGCAATTCTGGTATCCCCTCATAGAGGCGAACGCCCCAGATGCCTTTTTCCTTATAGAAGCTGCGATAATAGTTAATCGCTTCTGGAACTTGGCTTTCTTCAAGAACAGAGGCAAAGCTTACTTCAAGAGGCGGCCCCATAAAACTTTTTATAATACTTTCTTCAGGGCACTCTTTTCCAAGTTGTTTGAAGCCGTATTCAAAGGATTTTTGGATGCCCTTTGAACTGTCAACTAAGGTTCCATCCAAATCAAAGAAGATATGTTTCAAATGAATCATCTTGTCTCCTTGTTTACTATCCCGTAAATCTACTTGACAAAATTGTCAAGGTTATTCTCCAAAGATTTCTTTTGAAAGTCTGCGGCCTGTTGGTGTTGTAGCTAGACCGCCTTCAGCTGTTTCTCTGAAAGCAGTAGGTAGACTTGACCCGACTTGATACATAGCGTCAATGACTTCGTCAACAGGAATTTTAGACTCGATTCCCGCAAGAGCCATATCAGCTGCAATAAAGGCGTAACTGGCTCCCATAGCATTCCGCTTGACACAAGGCACTTCCACCAGACCAGCTACTGGATCGCAAATCAAACCCAGCATGTTTTTGATGACAAAACAAATAGCTTGGCTGGCTTGAAAAGGTGAACCTCCAGCAGCCAGAACTAAAGCAGCTGCACTCATAGCAGAAGCGGAGCCAACCTCAGCTTGACAGCCGCCTTCAGCACCCGAAATTGAGGCGTTATTGGCAATAACTAGGCCAAAAGCGCCTGCAGCTAATAGAAAGTTTAGCTGTTCTTCTTCTGAAAGGCCTAATTTTTCAATAGCTGATGTAAGAACAGCCGGCAGACAGCCAGCGCTGCCGGCAGTAGGTGTTGCACAAACTAAACCCATTTTAGCATTATGCTCATTGACAGCAATAGCATTTTTTGCAGCAGTCAGTACAGTGTAATCTGATAAAGTCTTTCCTGACTGAATATAGTGGTCAAGTTTTGCTGCGTCTCCGCCAGTCAATCCGCTGCGAGACTTGCTCTCATCAAGTCCCAGAAGGACAGAGGCTTTCATGACTTCCAGATTGCGACCCATCAGTCGCAGGACTTCATCTCTTTCACGACCAGTTAATTCATACTCGGTAGCAATCATCAATTCAGCAACATTTCCTTGGTAATCCAAGTCAGCTTGCTCTACCAATTCTTTGATGGAATAAAACATATTTTCTCCTATTTAAAGAAATTCACATTATGCAGATGAGGAATATTGCGAATTTCATCGATGGCTTCCTCACAGCTGCGGCTGTCAACTTCAATAATCATAATCGCTTTTTCTCCAGCCTTCTCACGGGTAACATTCATCTGCGCTATATTGATATTGTAGCGTGACAGAGCTTCGGTGACATGGGCAATCATACCTGGGACATCCTGGTGGACAATAATGATGGTCGGAGTATTCATGCTCAGAGATACTGAAAAGCCATTCAGCTCTGTTACTTGAATGTTGCCGCCACCGATAGAGACTCCAGTCACACTGATTGTTTTACGGTCATTTTTGACTGTAATCTTTGTCGTATTGGGGTGGGGAGCATTGCTATCCTTTTGAATCGTCCAGACAATCTTGATACCACGTTTATGAGCAATTTCAAGGCTGTTAGGAATCTCAGGGTCATCTGTCTCCATTCCCAGAATCCCTGCGACAAGAGCCAAGTCAGTTCCGTGACCTCGGTAAGTTTTAGCAAAAGAGTTAAAGAGCTGGAACTCTACCTCTGTTGGCTCATCGTTAAAAATAGAGGAGACAATTTTTCCAATACGGACTGCGCCTGCCGTATGGCTGCTTGATGGACCTATCATCACAGGTCCGATAATATCAAAAACAGATTGAAATCTTAGTGAAGTCATGATTTCTCCTTGCAGCTTATTTATTATTTTCATTATAACAAAGTTAAGGGCTTTCTGCTGATTTTTTAAATGAATTAAAAGTTGATATTATAAAATTTTGCTAGAGATTAAAGTAAATGAGAAAATCAATATATTTACAACGTTGTAAACATAATTTACAGTTAATAAATTTAGTTGAATTTCTGATTTGTTTTCCTAGTCCTTTCGTGCTATAATAGGGCTTGCTCAAGCGACCTTCAATCGTTGAAAGCACAGCACGACCTTCAATCGTGAAATAACGAAAAGATGGGAGAACACAATGAGTGATAACTCTAAGATTCGTGTCGTTGTTGGTATGAGCGGAGGTGTCGATTCATCAGTAACTGCTTTGCTCTTAAAAGAACAAGGTTACGATGTGATTGGCATCTTCATGAAAAACTGGGACGACACAGATGAATTTGGTGTCTGCACAGCCACAGAAGACTACAAGGATGTAGCTGCTGTTGCAGATCAGATTGGCATTCCTTACTACTCTGTCAACTTTGAAAAAGAGTACTGGGATCGCGTTTTTGAATACTTCTTGGCGGAATACCGAGCTGGTAGAACTCCAAATCCAGATGTCATGTGTAACAAAGAAATCAAGTTTAAAGCCTTCCTTGACTATGCCTTGACACTGGGTGCAGATTACGTTGCAACGGGTCACTATGCTCAGGTGAAGAGAGACCAAGATGGCTTGGTTCACATGCTGCGTGGCAAGGACAACAATAAGGATCAGACTTACTTCCTAAGCCAACTGTCACAGGAACAACTGCAAAAGACTATGTTTCCTTTGGGTCATTTAGAAAAGCCAGAAGTTCGAGCAATTGCTGAAAGAGCTGGTTTAGCTACAGCTAAGAAAAAAGACTCGACAGGTATTTGCTTCATTGGTGAGAAGAATTTTAAAGAATTTCTGAGCCAATATTTACCAGCCCAGCCTGGTCGCATGATAACCTTGGAAGGCCGAGATATGGGCCAGCATGCTGGGTTGATGTATTATACCATTGGCCAACGAGGTGGTCTTGGAATTGGTGGTCAGCACGGCGGAGATAATGAGCCTTGGTTTGTGGTTGGAAAAGATCTCAGCCAAAATATTCTTTATGTTGGTCAGGGCTTTTACCATGACAACTTAATGTCAACCAGCCTTGACGCTAGTCAGGTTCATTTCACAAAAGAAATACCAGAAGAATTTATTATGGAGTGTACAGCTAAGTTCCGTTATCGTCAGCCAGATTCCAAGGTGACAGTTACTGTAAAGGGTGACAAGGCAGTTGTCAGCTTCGATCAACCACAAAGGGCTATTACTCCAGGTCAAGCAGTCGTCTTCTATGATGGAGACGAGTGCTTAGGTGGTGGCTTGATTGACAGAGCTTATAAGAATGGTCAAGTCTTGCAGTATATTTAAGTAACTACAAGAGGAACAAGAATGTTTCATTTTAAAAAAATGATAAGAAGGAAGGACTTGAAACTCTTTCTGACTATAAGAAACAGTATTGGGATGAGAAAACGACAGAATCTATAGAGGCATTATTTAAAGTATTAAAGCAATCTAAAGTTTGGGTTCCTTTCAATGCTTATCTAATGGATGAGAGTGAAGGTCAAGAGGGTGCTCGCCTAACACCTGATATTCTGCAGAAGGGAGATGATTATTTCTATCCCTGTTTCTCAAATGAGCAAGAGATTCCAAAAGAATACTATGATCGCTTTTCTTGGTTGCAACTACCTTTTACAGACTGTTTGTTTGCAGCAGAAGGCAGAGGGAGATTCCCAGTAAGAGGGGTTGTTCTGGATGCTTTCTCTGAACCTGTCGAGATTGATAAAGAAGCTTTTGAAGCGATTCGCCAATCTTAGTTGCTTTAGATTGACAATTCAACATAATTTGCTAAAATAAGATAAGCAATACCTATGATGGTCAAAGCTCATGGATGTTGCAGGCTTTTTTGTCCTGCACTTCTAGAGACTTGGCCTTTTTTGGTGAAAAAATGAGGGAAAAAGAAAATGACACACAATTTTACTGAAAGTTATGATATTGTCGTGATTGGGGCAGGCCATGCAGGAGTTGAGGCTTCTCTGGCTGCCAGTCGAATGGGCTGTAAAGTTCTGCTGGCAACTCTTAATATTGAGATGTTGGCTTTTATGCCCTGCAATCCATCTATCGGAGGGTCTGCTAAAGGCATTGTTGTCCGTGAAGTAGACGCTTTGGGCGGTGAGATGGCCAAGAATATTGACAAGAGCTATATCCAGATGAAGATGCTCAACACGGGTAAGGGACCTGCAGTTAGGGCTCTTCGTGCTCAGGCTGATAAAGAGGTCTACTCCAAAGAAATGCGGAAGACTGTCGAAAATCAAGAAAATCTGACCTTGCGGCAAACTATGATTAATGAAATCTTGGTAGAAGATGGTAAGGTAATTGGTGTTAAGACAGCGACTCATCAGGAGTATGCGGCTAAAGTTGTTATTGTTACGACTGGAACAGCCTTGCGGGGAGAAATTATCATTGGTGATCTCAAATATTCATCTGGTCCTAACCATAGTCTAGCAGCAATTCCTTTGGCTGATAACCTACGGGATCTAGGTTTTGAAATTGGTCGTTTTAAAACCGGAACGCCTCCGCGTGTCAAGGCTTCATCTATCAATTATGATGTGACCGAGATTCAGCCAGGTGATGAAAAGGCCAATCATTTCTCTTACACGTCTCGTGATGAAGACTATGTGAAAGATCAAGTTCCTTGTTGGTTGACTTATACCAATGCGGAAAGTCATGAAATTATCCAAAATAACCTGCACCGTGCTCCCATGTTTTCAGGAGTAGTCAAGGGTGTTGGGCCACGCTATTGCCCCTCTATTGAGGATAAGATTGTCCGTTTTGCAGACAAAGAGCGCCACCAACTTTTCTTAGAGCCTGAGGGACGTGATACGGAAGAAGTTTATGTGCAGGGGCTATCAACTAGTCTGCCAGAAGATGTACAAAAGGACTTGGTTCACTCTATCAAGGGTCTAGAAAATGCTGAGATGATGCGGACAGGCTATGCCATTGAGTACGATATGATTATGCCCCACCAGTTGCGAGCAACCTTGGAAACCAAGAAAATTTCAGGGCTCTTTACAGCAGGTCAGACAAATGGAACTTCTGGTTATGAAGAAGCTGCAGGTCAAGGGATTATCGCTGGGATTAATGCGGCCTTGAAAATCCAAGGTAAGCCGGAGTTGATCTTGAAGCGCAGTGATGGTTACATTGGAGTCATGATTGATGATTTGGTCACCAAGGGAACCGTAGAACCTTATCGACTTTTGACCAGCCGAGCTGAGTACCGTTTGATTCTCCGCCATGACAATGCTGATATGCGTTTGACAGAGATGGGACGAGAAATTGGTCTGGTAGATGATGAGCGCTGGGCTCGTTTCGAGATTAAAAAGAATCAATTTGACAATGAGATGAAGCGTTTGGAATCCATCAAGCTAAAGCCTGTCAAGGAAACCAATGCCAAGGTAGAAGCACTTGGTTTTAAAGCTCTGACAGATGCGGTAACTGCCAAAGAATTTATGCGGCGGCCGGAAGTGTCTTATCAAGATGTGGTTCAATTCATTGGTCCAGCAGCAGAAGAGCTTGATGAAAAGATTATCGAGCTGCTTGAGACAGAGATTAAGTACGAAGGCTATATTTCCAAAGCTCTTGATCAGGTTGAAAAGATGAAGCGCATGGAAGAGAAGCGGATTCCAGCAAATATTGACTGGGATGATATTGACTCGATTGCAACTGAAGCACGACAGAAGTTTAAGAAAATCAATCCAGAAACAATTGGTCAGGCTAGTCGTATTTCTGGTGTCAATCCAGCAGATATTTCTATTTTGATGGTTTACTTAGAAGGCAAGTCCAGAAGCATTTCTAAAAATCAAGCGAAGTAACTCTTGTAAAAGGCTTAGTTTCCTTTGGGAAGCAGCCTTTTTGTGTAAATTTACAAGAGATTTACAATGTTGTAAACTTTGAAAGGCTGTTTTTCGCTTCCTTTACCCTTCTTAAATGCTTTACTTATTGGGAGAAATTCGCTTTTTTCTAGGATTTATGGTAAAATGGCGGAATAAGAGGTCTATGATGAAAAAATTTCGTTTTGCCCCAATTCACTTGGCGATGGCGGGTCTAATTTCCTTTATAATCTTAGCCATCTGTTTGAGGCTTTTTGGTGATAGTTTGGCCATGCTAGCTGCTCTCATGCTTGTGCTGGCTCTTTTGATTGTGCTTTTTATCCAGCAACAGAGAGTATCCGAGCTAGACGAGATTGAGCAGATTCATTATGTCAATCATCAAGCAGAAGGAAGCCTCGCTTCCTTGCTGGATAAGATGCCAGTTGGTGTCATTAAAATTAGTGAAGATAATGGTGATGTAGAGTGGTTTAATCCCTATGCAGAACTGATTTTTACAACCGAAGATGGCGATTTTGATGCTGATATGCTCAAGAATATCATGAAGGCTGCTTATTCAGACTCTGGTCATTATGCTACGGTTGGAGACAAGAAATATTCGGTTTACTTGGACCGTGCATCCAGTGTGTTTTATTTTTTTGATGCATCCAATGAATACGAAGCGACTGTTGGTCTGGTAACAACGCGCCCGGTGATTGGGATTATCTCGGTGGATAATTATGATGATTTGGAAGATGTCGTTTCAGACACGGATATCAGCCATATCAATAGCTTTGTAGCCAACTTCGTAGCAGAATTTTCTGAGCAGTTTCACATGTTTTACCGTCGGGTTGGCATGGATCGGTTCTATCTTTTTACGGATTATACGGTGCTGGAACAACTGATGGAAAATAAATTTTCTATCATTGATCAGTTCCGGACGGAAGCTAAAAATCGAGAGCTGTCACTGACACTCAGTATGGGCTTTTCTTATGGTGATGGCAATCATGATGAAATCGGTCGGGTCGCCCTGCTTAACCTCAACTTAGCTGAAGTTCGAGGTGGGGATCAGGCTGTCGTTAAAGAAAATAATGACAACATGAACCCAATCTTCTTTGGTGGAGGAACGGCGTCAGCTGTTAAGCGCACGCGCACCCGTACTCGGGCTATGATGACTGCGATTTCTGATAAGATTAAGAGTGTGGATCAGGTCTTTATAGTCGGACATAAAAATCTGGATATGGATGCCTTGGGTTCTTCTCTTGGTATGCAGCTCTTTGCCAGTAATATCATTGAGAAAGCTTATGTGGTCTATGATCCGTCTCAGATGGCTTCTGACATTGAGCGATCCATTACAAAGCTCCAGCAGGAAGGGGCTGATTATCTGGTGCCGCTTTCTGAAGCAGTAAATATGGTGACCAATCGTTCGCTCTTGATTATGGTTGACCACTCTAAGATATCTCTGACTCTGTCTAAGGATTTCTTTGATCAATTCAGTCAGATTATCGTAGTTGACCACCATCGCCGTGATGAAGATTTCCCAGAAAATGCTGTGATTGCCTATATCGAAAGTGGGGCTAGCAGTGCCAGTGAATTGGTAACGGAGCTGATTCAATTCCAGAATTCTAAAAAGAATCGTCTCAGTAAGATGCAAGCCAGCCTTCTCATGGCGGGGATCATGCTTGACACCAAAGGATTTTCATCTCGAGTCACCAGTCGGACCTTTGATGTGGCCAGCTATCTACGAACTCGGGGCAGTGACAGTGTTGTGATTCAGGATATTTCTGCTACGAATTTTGAGGATTATCGTGCGATTAATGAGCTGATTTTAAATGGCAAGAAGATTTTGCCAAATGTCATTGTAGCAGCTGGTCCAGAGGAGAATACTTATGATACGGTTGTCATCAGTAAGGCAGCTGATACCATGCTCTCTATGTCAGGAATTGAAGCTACTTTTGTCGTGAGCAAGAATACCAAAGGCTATGTGTCTATTTCGGCTCGCAGTCGCAGCAAAATCAATGTTCAGCGAATTATGGAAAAGCTGGGCGGTGGCGGTCATTTCAATCTGGCGGCAGCTCAAATTGAAGGTAAAACAGTTTCTGAGGTCCTTCAGTCGCTGAATCAAGAAATTATGGACCAAGTCATTAAAGAGGAAGTAATAATAGACGAGGAGAAAAAAGGATGAAAGTAATTTTTTTAGCAGATGTAAAAGGCAAGGGCAAAAAAGGCGAAATCAAAGAAATGCCGACTGGCTATGCTCAAAATTTTCTGATTAAGAAAAATTTAGCCAAGGAAGCAACAGCCCAGGCTATCGGAGAACTGCGCGGCAAGCAAAAGTCCGAAGAAAAAGCCCATGCGGAACTAGTGGCAGAAGCTCAAGCTATTAAAGCTAAGTTAGCAGAAGAAGCTACTCTTGTTGAATTTACTGAAAAAGTTGGTCCAGACGGCCGCACCTTTGGCTCTATTACTAGCAAGAAAATAGCAGAAGAGCTACAGAAGCAGTTTGGCATCAAAATTGACAAACGGCATATTAAGGTGGACTCACCGATTCGCTCTATTGGTCTGATAGATGTTCCAGTGAAAATTTATCAGGATATAACTGGGGTGATTCGTTTGCAGGTTAAAGAAGGATAATAGTGATTTGAAGGAAGGATTTACCGATGGCAGAGATTGATGAACTCCGAGCTCAGCCTCAGGATATTTTAGCGGAGCAGTCTGTCTTAGGAGCCATTTTCATTGATGAGAGCAAACTGGTCTTTGTTCGTGAGTATATCGAGCCTGCCGACTTCTTTAAGTATGCCAATCGCTTGATTTTCAAGGCTATGATTGACTTGGCTGACCGTGGGGATGCCATTGATGCAACGACGGTTCGCAATATTTTGGACAGTCAGGGTGACCTGCAGAATATCGGGGGTCTCAGCTACTTGGTAGAAGTGGTCAATTCTGTGCCAACATCTGCCAATGCTGAATACTATGCTAAAATAGTTGCAGAAAAGGCCATTCTAAGGCGGCTGATTTCGCGTCTGACAGAGTCTATCAATCAAGCCTACGATGGTGACCGGCTGTCAGAAGAAATTATCGCTGGAGCTGAAAAAGCTCTGATTGATGTCAGTGAAACAGCTAACCGCAGCGGTTTTAAAAATATCCGTGATGTGCTGAATCTTAACTTTGGCAATCTGGAGGCTCGGTCTCTGCAGACATCAGATATCACTGGGATTGCGACTGGCTACCGTGAGCTGGACAAGATGACGACTGGTCTGCATGAGGAAGAATTAATCATTCTGGCGGCTCGGCCAGCGGTCGGAAAGACGGCCTTTGCCCTTAATATTGCTCAGAATATCGGAACCAAGCTGGATAAGACTGTAGCCATTTTCTCTCTGGAAATGGGGGCGGAGAGCTTGGTGGACCGGATGTTGGCTTCAGAAGGGGTGATTAACTCTCACTCCATTCGTACGGGGCAATTGACAGATGAAGAATGGCAGAAATATACCATTGCGACAGCTAATCTGGCCAACGCTAGTATCTATATCGATGATACACCAGGGATTCGGATTACGGAGATTCGCTCGCGGGCTCGAAAACTAGCTCAGGAAACGGGTAATCTAGGGCTGGTCTTGATTGACTATCTGCAGCTGATCACAGGAACTGGTCGTGAAAATCGCCAGCAAGAAGTTTCGGAAATTTCCCGTCAGTTAAAAATCTTGGCGAAGGAGCTCAAGGTGCCGGTCATTGCGCTGAGTCAGCTCTCGCGTGGCGTGGAGCAGCGGCAGGATAAGCGACCAGTGCTGTCTGATATTCGGGAATCAGGTTCCATTGAGCAGGATGCGGATATCGTTGCCTTCCTTTACCGGGATGATTATTATGATCGAGCTGGTGAGGAGGAAGAAGGCATTCCCAACAACAAGGTTGAAGTCATTATCGAGAAAAACCGGAGTGGGGCGCGTGGCACAGTAGAGTTAATTTTCCAGAAAGAGTATAATAAATTCTCAAGTATTTCCAAAAGAGAGGACGAATAAAGATGAGTGATGCATTTACAGATGTGGCAAAAATGAAAAAAATCAAAGAAGATATCAAGGCGCATGAAGGACAAATCGTTGAGATGACGCTGGAAAACGGTCGTAAGCGCCAAAAAAGCAAGCAAGGCCGTCTGATTGAAGTCTATCCGTCTTTGTTTATCGTGGAATATTCCAATGAAGGCGGTCAGCCAGGGGAAATCTCCAATACCTATGTGGAATCTTATACTTATTCTGACATTTTGACAGAAAAGAACCTCATCCGTTATTTTGATGAATAGAAAGGTCCAGTGGGCCTTTTTACTTATATTTGAAGCAATTCCTCAGTCAAATCGACGTATATAGAGGATGATAAGCAAAGAAAACAGGTGGTCATCATGATTAAAAATTTGGTTTTTGATTTGGGCAATGTTCTGATTGAATGGAATTCTGAGAAAATCTTGACATATTTTGAACCTGAGAAAGAGCGGCGGCAGGCCCTTAGACAGGCTATTTTTGAGTCGGGTGTCTGGCATCAGACGGACAAGGGAGAGCTGAGTTTGAAAGAAGCTTGTGAGGAAGTCCTGGCTCAGCTGGACGTTTCCTATCATTCTGCCGTTAAGAATATCTTCTATCACTGGTATGAGGTTGTGCATGTTTACAGTGATTTACAGGAAAGGATTCGGCTATGGGCTAATCAAGGCTATCGAATCTATATCTTGTCAACCACTTGTGAGATTTTTTACCATATTGAAAAAGCTGGTTTGTTGCCCATTTACCCACTGTTGTCGGGCTATATCCTTTCCTCAGAGGTCGGGGTCGTCAAGCCAGAAGCAGAGATTTACCAAAAGCTGTTAAAAAAATATAATCTGAATCCGGTAGAATCCGTCTTCATTGATGATATTCAGGCTAACTTAGATACGGCAGCTGAACTAGGCTTTGAAACTATCTTATCCACAAGCGAAACAGAGAATATCAGGGCTATGGAGACTTTGCTGGCTGCGAAAGGGAAGTTTGACTGATTGATGATAGTTTGCTTCACTTATCGTTGAAAGGGAGTGAGTCCAAGCTCCAACCTTGACATTTGCTGATGATTGCGCTATCATAGTCCTATATATGGGAGTCTGTGTACAGTCTGAGAGGAAGTGTAAGCTTCGACCGCACCTGATCTGGGTAATGCCAGCGTAGGAAACATACCGAAAAATGTGGTATTTGTGCGCCTTTTCCATATATGGAAAAGGCCTTTTCTTTTATCATCTTTATCGAATGGTGATATCTTGAAGAATTGCAGTGCTAAAATGCAGGAAGGGAGGAAAATTAATCAATGAAAGCACTACAAAGGCTGATGCGGCAGCAAATCGGTCTCTTAGGGATGCTGGGTGTACTTGTCATCTGGCAGGTCATGGGCTGGCTCAAGCTCTTGCCCAAGTTTATCTTGCCGACACCCCTGGAAATCTGTCAGGCTTTTATGAGAGATGCTGGATTCCTGGCAACTCATAGCTGGGCCACCTTAAAAGTAGCCTTGTTGGGTTTGTTCTTGGGGTTGATCTTGGCCTGTATCTTAGCTGTCCTGATGGACAGCATGAGCTGGCTCAATGATCTAATCTACCCCATGATGGTCGTGGTACAGACTATTCCGACCATTGCTTTGGCGCCAATCTTGGTTCTCTGGCTGGGATATGGGATTTTGCCCAAGATTGTGCTCATTATTCTGACGACGACTTTTCCGATTATCGTCAGTATTCTGGACGGTTTTCGGCATTGTGACCGAGACACCTTGACTCTCTTTGAGCTCATGCAGGCCAATCGCTGGCAGATTCTTTGGCATTTTAAGATTCCAGCTAGCTTGCCTTATTTCTATGCGGGCTTGCGCGTCAGTGTTTCCTATGCCTTCATCACGACTGTGGTTTCCGAATGGCTGGGTGGTTTTGAAGGCTTGGGTGTTTATATGATCCAGTCTAAGAAGCTTTTCCAGTACGACACCATGTTTGCTATTATCATATTGGTTTCGGTTATCAGTCTTCTGGGGATGAAGCTGGTGGCTGTCAGTGAAAAATATGTCATTAAGTGGAAATAGGAGCTCAGCTCTGCTATTTTCCAAAGAAAGAAAAGAGGATAATGATGAAAAAAAGTTATAAAGTGTTGCTGGCAGGCTTGGCTGCTGTGTCTATCTTTGGTCTAGCGGCTTGCAGTCAGTCAGACTCGGAGTCAGCTAAGAAGGATAAAAAGATTGATTTTATCCTAGACTGGTCACCTAACACCAATCATACCGGCCTTTATGTGGCTCAGGAAAAAGGCTACTTCAAGGAAGCAGGCGTGGATGTGGATATCAAGTTGCCGCCTGAAGATAGCAGTTCGGATTTGATTATCAACGGCAAGGCTCCTTTTGGAATTTATTTCCAGGACTCTATGGCTAAAAAATTGGATAAGGGTGCGGAAATCACAGCTGTTGCCGCTATTGTAGAGCACAATACTTCGGGCATTATTTCCAAGAAGTCTGCAGGGATTACTGGACCTAAGGACCTAGCTGGGAAGAAATATGGCACCTGGAATGATCCGGTGGAGCTAGGCATGCTCAAAACTTTGGTTGAAAGCCAAGGCGGCCAGTTTGATGAAGTGGAAAAAGTTCCCAACAACGATTCCAACTCCATTACGCCGATTGAAAATGGTTTGTTTGATGCAGCGTGGATTTATCATGGCTGGGACGGCATCATGGCAGAGACGCAAGGCATGGACACTAATTTCTTTTACATGAAGGACTATGTCAAGGAGTTTGACTATTATTCTCCAGTGATTATTGCTAATAATGACTATCTGAAGAAGAATCCGGATGAAGCGAAAAAGGTCCTGCAGGCTATCAAGAAGGGCTATCAATATGCCATGGAGCACCCTGAAGAAGCAGCGGATATTTTAATCAAGCATGCGCCAGAGCTGAAGAACAAACGAGACTTTGTTTTGGCTTCTCAAAAATATTTGTCCGAGCAATATGCATCAGATAAGGACAAGTGGGGTCAGTTTGAGGCTAGCCGCTGGAATGCCTTTTACAAATGGGCCAAGGATAAGGGTATCGTGGACAATGACTTGAGTGACAAGGGATTTAGCAACGACTATATAAAATAATGACAGAAATTAAACTTGAAAATGTAAGTTATGCTTATGATGAGCAGCAGATTTTGAAAGATATCAGCCTACAAGTAGAAGCAGGCCAGGTCGTAGCGATTTTGGGGCCTAGTGGAGTCGGGAAAACGACCCTCTTTAATCTGATTGCGGGGATTTTGGAGGTCCAGTCGGGTAGGATTGTCCTAGACGGGCAGGAAAATCCCAAGGGCCGGGTGAGTTATATGCTGCAGAAGGACTTGCTGCTGGAGTACAAGACGGTGTTGGGCAATGTCATCTTACCCCTGCTAATCCGAAAAGTATCCAAAAAGGAAGCGACGGAGCAGGCAACTCAGATTTTGAAGGAGTTCGGGCTCTTTGATGTGGCAGATAAGTATCCACATGAGCTGAGCGGGGGGATGCGGCAGCGCGTGGCACTGCTACGGACCTATATGTTCGGTTACAAGCTATTTCTTCTAGACGAGGCCTTTAGTGCCTTGGATGAGCTGACCAAGATGGAGCTACACACTTGGTATCTGGACATTCATCGTAGGCTGGGTCTGACGACTCTTCTCATCACGCATAGTATTGAAGAGGCTCTGGCTCTCAGCGACCGTATCTATATTCTGAAAAATCGCCCTGGGCAAATCGTTGCAGATCTCCAACTGACTTGGTCAGACAGCGAGGATAAGGAACTGCAGAAGCTGCGATACAAGCAGGAGATTCTGAAGATTTTAGGAGTGTGAAGCAACTGTCGGAATTCCTTTGCTTTCAAGAAACAACCTAAATCAAGCCTTTTGGCTTGATTTTTTGGATGAGCCCCTTTACTTTTGACTTTATTCGTGGTACAATAGCCTTTGTGTGAAATAGCAGCAGGAAAGCATGGAGCTCGTCAACAGAACATCAGCTATAAAAGTAGCCTTAGCTGTTTGGGCGAAAATGTTCTGCACGAATCAGGGCTTTCTAAGTGACTATTTCCTCAAAAAAATTTTACAGGAGGACATTTTTATGTCACGTTATACAGGACCATCTTGGAAACAAGCTCGTCGTTTGGGTCTTTCTCTTACTGGTACAGGTAAAGAATTGGCTCGCCGTAACTATGTACCTGGTCAACATGGACCAAACAACCGCAGCAAATTGTCAGAATACGGTTTGCAATTGGCTGAAAAGCAAAAACTTCGTTTCACTTACGGTGTAGGTGAAAAACAATTCCGTAACTTGTTTGTTCAAGCTTCAAAAATCAAAGAAGGAATCCTTGGTTTTAACTTCATGCTTCTCTTGGAGCGTCGCTTGGATAACGTTGTTTACCGTCTTGGTCTTGCGACTACTCGTCGTCAAGCTCGTCAATTCGTAAACCACGGTCACATCCTTGTTGACGGCAAACGCGTTGATATCCCATCATACCGCGTAACTCCAGGTCAAGTAATCTCAGTTCGTGAGAAATCATTGAAAGTGCCTGCAATCCTTGAAGCTGTTGAAGCAACTCTTGGACGTCCAGCATTCGTATCATTCGATGCTGAAAAATTAGAAGGTTCATTGACTCGCCTTCCAGAGCGCGACGAAATCAACCCAGAAATCAACGAAGCACTTATCGTTGAATTCTACAACAAAATGCTTTAATTTGTATTTGTTCAGAAGTCGGTTTTCCGGCTTCTTTTTTATACTATCAATGAACTAATAAAGCTGATTCTAACTAAGAATAGGTCAAAAAGAGGCAGCTGTTTTTCAGAAATTAGTTGATTTCTTTCTGCTCCTATCTAATCAGGTGAGACACTTTGTAAAGATTTTTTCCAGCTTTTTTACGGAAGATTTGCTGAAATGGTGTATAATGAGGATAAGACACAAACAGAAAATTATATGAAAGGAGTAGCGATGAAGGTTCTAGTGACAGGAGCGACTGGCTTTCTAGGAAGGTATGTTGTTGAAGAGCTGGCTGAACAAGGCTATCAGGTGCGGGCTTTTGGTCGTAATCTGAAGGCTGGTCGGCAGTTAGAAGGTCCTTTAGTAGAGTTTTTTGCTGGAGATTTTACCAGAGAAGAAGAAATTTTTGCAGCCTGCGAAGGAGTGGATGCAGTGGTGCACGCTGGTGCTCTCTCAACGATTTGGGGACCATGGGAGCAGTTTTATCAGACCAATGTAGTAGGAACCAAGTTGGTTATGGAAGCCTGCCGACATTTTGGAGTGCAACGACTGGTCTATATTTCCTCTCCGAGTGTTTATGCTGCCGCGCGTGACCAACTTGCTATCAAAGAAGAGGCTGCTCCTCAGGAGAATGAGCTGAATTTCTATATCAAAAGCAAGCTCATGGCTGAGCGGATTGTCCGAAGCTATCCTCAAGTTCCATCTGTTATCTTGCGTCCTAGAGGGCTTTTTGGTATTGGAGATACCAGTATCTTTCCTAGGATTCTGCGCTTAAGTCAAAAACTGGCGATTCCACTTATCAGAAATGGCCAGCAAATGATGGACATGACCTGTGTGGAAAATGTGGCCTTGGCTGTTCGACTGGCTTTGGAAATTCCAGAAGCGCAAGGACAGGTTTACAACATTACCAACGGAGAATCCCGTAGTTTCAAGGATATGCTGGATGAAGCTTTGGAAGGTTTACAGGTTCGTAAACGTTATATTAAGTTGCCTGCTGCTTTTCTAGGTCTTCTGGCACAGGGGTTTGAAAGCTTTTATCGCTTTTTTAACATTGAAAAAGAGCCTCCTCTGACTCTTTACACTTATTACTTAATGCGTTACAGTCAAACGCTGGATATATCAGCAGCAGTAAGGGATTTGGGCTATCAACCCAAGTTGACAATCAGTGAAGGGATTGCAAAATATGTCCAACATTATCGAGAAAATTGAGTATCTTCAGCCTGGGCGCTGTAGCAGTCACTTGCAGCAGATGTTTAAGGGAGTTACCAAGAAAAAAATGATTTTTCCAGCTGGTGTTTTCCTCTTGAAGCATCGTGAGAAAGGCTATATTCTCTACGACACTGGCTATTCTCCAGCTATTCTGAAGCCCAAGCTCAAATACTGGCTCTATGGTCTGGGAACGCCTGTAGATATGTCAGAAGAGGAGCGTGTAGATCGGCTGCTTGAGAAAAAAGGAATTGCGCTAGAAGAGATTTCTTATGTCATCTTGTCGCACTTGCATCCAGATCACATCGGCGGATCTGCTTTCTTTTCCAAGGCCCGCTTCATTCTGACCAAGACCGTTTTTAAAACTTATCAGCATGCCAAGCTTAAGGATTTGATTTTCAAGGAATTTCTTCCGCAGGATTTTGAGAGTCGGTTGGAAGTGGTGGAACCTCAGCAGGTCCAAGCAGAATTCCTCTATCGCAAGACAGTTGACTTGTTTGGGGATGGAAGTATATATCTGGCCTCAGTTGATGGCCATGCCGCTGGTCAAGCTTGTCTCTTTTTGCCAGATTATCATCTGTTTATCGGAGCTGATTTGTGCTGGGGCGTGGATCTGTTGCCTTATACGGAGCAGATGCGTTTCTTGCCGTCACTAATGCAGGATAACAAGGAAGAATACATGGCTGGTGTGGCCTTGCTTCGACAGTTACTTGCTGTCGGTTATCAGGTGCTAGTCAGTCATGATCCGGCTGAGAGAGCGGAGCAGATTTTGTATGAAACTAGGAACATTTCTAAAAACCTTTAGCGTCATGCGCTGGGGGCATCGATTTAAAGATCGACAGGCCCTGGAAAGCTATCAAGTCAAGGCTTTAGAGACCTATCGGGAATTTCTGCAGCAGGAATCACCTTATTTCAAATCAGGTATTCCAGTAGATTTTAAGATGAATAAGGCCTTTATGATGGAGCATTTCAATGAGCTCAATACTCAGGGGCTGGATCGAGATGAGTTGTTAGCCTTGGCACTTGAGAGCGAGCGGACACGTGATTTCAGTCCCATGATAGGAGAAATTGCTGTCGGCCTGTCTTCAGGGACATCTGGTCACCGAGGCTTGTTTGTCACCACTGAAAAGGAGCGCAGTATGTGGGCGGCAGCCATCTTGGCCAAGATGCTGCCTACAGGCAAACTCTTTGGGCACAAAATAGCCTTCTTTCTTCGGGCAGATAACCAGCTCTATCAGACTGTCAATTCAGGATTGATTTCTTTGGAGTATTTTGATACTTTTCAGAGGGCTGAAGAACATGTAGAGCGCTTGAATGCTTACCAGCCGACGATTTTGGTGGCTCCAGCGTCAATGCTCTTGGATCTGGCTAAACAAGTCCAGGCAGGAAATTTGAAAATTGCCCCTAGCAAAGTCGTATCGGTGGCAGAGATTTTAGAAGAGCCGGATCGGCAGAGGATTCAAGCAGGATTTGGTCTGAAAATGGTGGATCAGGTCTACCAAGCGACTGAGGGCTTTCTAGCTTGCAGTTGTGCTTACGGGAATCTTCATCTAAACGAAGACATTGTCCATATAGATAAACGCTACTTGGATGATAGGCGATTTTATCCAATAATTACGGATTTCAAGCGGACTTCTCAGCCAATTTTTCAATATGAGCTGAATGATATCTTGGTGGAAAATCCTGAACCTTGCCCCTGCGGTTCGGTCTTTACACGGATTGACAGAATCGAGGGGCGCTCGGATGATATTTTCATTTTTGAAAATGCCGCAGGTCAGTCGGTGGAGATCTTTCCAGACTTTATCCGCCGCTGCCTGCTCTTAGTTGATGGGATTGGAGAATACCAGGTAGCTCAGAAGCAGGACCATTCGCTGACCATTGCTATCGAACATCGTAGTCAGCAGCGAGAAGACGAGATTGTCCAGCAGTTTCAAAACTTAGCGACTGATAAAAGATTTCTTATGCCGGCTATTTCTTTTGAAGATTATCAGCGGGACAGAAGCCGTAAGTTGAAACGCATCTATCGGGCTTAAGAATGCCCCAAGTGGAAAAATATATGAATCAGAGGCTGAAGTGCTTTGGCAGTTTACCTAGCTGCCGAGAAGCCCCAAGTCTGACAAGAAGGAGTTTAATATGACAGCAGTAAAGAATCATATAAAGATTGTTGGTTACGGTACGCATCTACCTAGAAATACTGTGACTTTTAAGGATCAGACCCGTTATCGAGTGGTGGAAAATGAAGAAACCCAGCTTTCTATGGCTGTTAAGGCGATTGAAAAAGCCCTGCAGCAAGCGGGCTTGACTATCAAAGATGTTGACTGCATCGTATCGGCCAGTGCAGTGGGCGTTCAGCCTATTCCTTGCACAGCGGCCCTGATTCATGAGTTGGTGGCCAAGGGCTTGTCCATTCCAGCCATGGATATCAATACGACCTGCACCAGCTTTATCTCTGCTTTGAGTCTCATGTCTCATTTGTTGGAGGCTGGTGAGTATCAAAGGATCCTCATCGTGTCCAGTGAGGTTGGAAGCCTGGGCCTCAATCCTAATCAGAAGGAAAGTTTTGAGTTGTTCAGTGATGGAGCGGCTGCTTTGATTTTTGAAGCAACAGAGGAAGAGAGAGGGGTTATCTCCAGCCTGCAGCGGACCTGGTCTGAAGGAGCTCACGATACAGAGATTCGCGGTGGTCTGACATCTTTTCAGCCTAAGGAGTATTCGGATGCTACCAAGACTCACTACATGTTTGACATGAATGGCAAGAAGATTCTCTTGCTTTCTGCCAGAAAAATTCCGGAAATGTTTAAAGAATTTAAAGAAAAGAGTGGTCTCAGCCTATCTGACCTGGATTATATCATTCCGCATCAGGCGAGTCGTGCTCTGCCAATGGTCATGCGCAGCTTGGGTATTCCTGATGATAAATACCTCAATCTCGTGCAAGACTATGGTAATATGGTGTCAGTGGCAGTGCCTTTTTCTCTCTGCTATGCTCTGGAGCGCAATCTAGTAAAGGAAGGAGACACCATCGCTCTGATGGGAACAGCAGCTGGTATGACAGTCAATATGTTGGCTATGAAATTATAATAAAAACAGGGTGTACAGAACCTCTTTTGGTTTCGTACACCCTGTTTAATTGTTCAAAAATTTGAGTAGAAGTGTGCCCGATGGACTTAAGCAACTTCTTATATCATTTTTAAAAGAAATTCTGCTATTTGTTCAGGACTTTCTTTTTTTCCTCTGGAAACCCACATCTGGCAGACGCCGAAGAAGGCATTAGCGAGAAAGACCCGGCTGTATTCTTTTTCAAAATGATTGTAAACACGTCTACTAAAACGATCCTGCAGACTATCCGCCAGCATCACCTGCAGCTTATGGCGCAGGAAATTTTGAATTTCTTTCGTTCCGTTTTCCGTCAGAAGAGCAGCTAAAAGCGGCTCTAGCTGGAGGAACTGAAAGACCTCCGTAATCGCAATTTGAATATCCTCCTGATTGTTATCAAAAATATACCCCAGTTGATGAAAGAGGTTTTGCTGATAACGTTCAATCATATCGTACTTGTCCTTGTAGTGAGTATAGAAACTACTACGGCTGATGCCAGCAGCTTGAGCTAGCTGGACAGTAGTGATATGGTCGAAGGACTGCTGATGCAGTAGTGTAACCATGGCTCTCTCAATAATAGCCTTGGTTTTTCGGCGTTTATTGCTTTCTAACATAAAATCTCCCTTTGAGGCTAAGCCTCAGTCTGCTCTTCAAACTAATAGCTATCATAGCAAACTACTTTTTCTTTTTCTCCATGTACTATTATATCAAATGTTTTTCAAGTGGAAAAGAGTTAAATTCCGAAAATAGGCATAGATAGGCAAAATTTTATTTTAATAGGCTTCTTAGACTGGTAAAATAATAAAGCCAAGACTTAAAGTAAAGTCTCGGCCTTCGTTTTGAGCATTATTTAAAGTAGAGGTAGTCGGGGTCAGGAGTGACGTAAAGCAACTCACCCTCTTGCGAGAAGATAATAGAAATTTGCTCATTTTTATAAGAGTAAATTGTGTAGGTGTTTTGTAATCTTGATGCTTGAGCAATGTCAACTGCACCCGCTAAGAAAGCACGCGCTTGTTCTTTGCTTATTTTTTGATCCTGAACCAGCCTCTTCAGATTTTCTAATTCTTTGTCTTGGAAGGCTTCATATTCAGAAGCGAGATCAGTGCTTACTTTCTCTGGTTCGCCGAGAATACTTTTGACTTTTTCTTGGGTATATCCTTTAAATTCAGGAATTTGAGCTTCAAAACCGCCAGATTCATAGGATTGATAATAAACCTTGGCATTGCCAGTCGCATAAATCTTATCATTCTAACATAATACTGATTTTCTGTGTACTTACCTGTGGAAAAATACCTTTTATTTACAGATTGTTCAGGGATTAAAGACAGTAGGATTAACTGATTCCGTTTCCCTGCAATCTTTTTAAACAAAATTAGACATAGTGTCTAATTTTAAAGAATAAGCTTATGATTGTTTTATTATCAACCCTTGGCTGCCAATGAGCTATTCTGTATCGGGCTTACGCCAAACTATTTCTATGAACGGCCAAATTGGTACTCAGGTGCTCTTCCTTGCTTTTGTTTTAGTTCTTTTCACGGCGCTTGGTACTCTAGTCTATCGAACAGATAAAAAACAGCTAGCTTAGGGCTCGTACTTTTATGAATCTGTAAAAATGTAGATGAAAAGTCTATCTGTAATTCGTTTACTTTTTCTCTAACCAACATCTCCTGAAAAGGGAGATGTTTTGTTTTCTTTAAGTTTTCTTTATCTTTCTTTTAAGTTTTCATCTTTAAAATTGCATTACATTCAAGAAAGATAGAGAGGGGAGAAGCCCATGGCAGAAAAATTTTTTCAACATCATTTTCAGCGCTTTGAAACCAAATACATCATTTCCAAGGAAACCTTATTGGATCTATTGCTAGAGTTTGAAGGCTATCTGGTGGAGGATGAGCGAGCTTATTCGACCATTAACAATCTCTACTATGATACGCCATCTTATCAGCTCATTCGTGAGTCCTTGGAAAATCCTCACTTTGATGAGAAGGTGCGTTTGCGAACTTATCAAGAGCATCCGACTGAGGATAGTCAAGTCTTTTTGGAAATCAAGAAAAAGACTGAGAATCTGGTCACCAAACGCCGTCTTGCAGCAGATTTGCTGGCAGCGGAAGCCTATCTGGACGGTGATTACAGTCAGCTGACTGACCTTCAGATAGATAAGGAAATGGTCTGGCTGACCCAGCATTTTGGCAATATTCAGCCTATGATGTATATCGGCTACAATCGTTATTCGATGAAAGGGATTGAGGATGAGCGGATTCGGATTACCTTTGATCACGACCTGACCTACCGTCCTTATGATCTGAGTCTATTGGCCGGTCGTCATGGAGATCATCTCCTGCCAGCCAACCACGTGATTATGGAAGTTAAGATTCCAGAAGCTTGTCCGCTATGGCTGAGTGAAATCATGGATCGCTACCAGCTGTCTCCATGCTCTTTCTCCAAATATGGCTTTGCCTATAAAAAGGCAAACTGTATCAGCAGTAAATAAAAAAGATAGGAAAAGAAAAATGAAACAATCAAAATCAACCCTTAAAAAAATTAAATTGATGATTCCACTGATCTTGATGACAGCAGTGCTAGGAGCATGCAGCTCAAACGCCAGCAGCTCTACAGCTTCAAGCAGCACCCAGGCTGCTAATGCTACAAGCACCAGTCAGACCAAGACCAATACTTCTGATTACTTTGCCTCAGAGGATTCGGACGCTTCTTATGATGAGTCCAAGGCGACGACTATCAGCTTGAGCGGCTCTAGTGCTAAGACCTCTGGTGATGGCGCTAGTGTCTCCGGTTCTACCGTGACAATCTCAGAGGCTGGGACTTATGTCGTTTCCGGAACGAGTGAAAATGTGCAGATTGTTGTCAAAGCAGGTGATAGCGACAAGGTTCAAATCGTCCTAAATGGCGTAACCATGAGCGGGACAGACGCAGCTATTCTGGTAGAAAATGCGGGTAAAACAAGCCTAACTCTGGCTGACGGCAGCCAAAACACAATCTCAGACTCATCAAATCACAGCAATAAAGATGCAGATGCAGCTATCTATAGTAACTCTGACCTGACTCTCAACGGCTCTGGCAGTCTGACAGTTGACGGCAAGTATGAAACAGCGATTAAGTCTGAGCAGACCTTGCGGGTAACAGGTGGCACTTATACGCTCAAAGCAGCTAAGCATGGTCTGTCAGCAGCTTCAGCCATTAATATCAAGGACGCAACTATCGATATCACAGCGACAGAAGATGCTATCCACGCGGACAATGATGAAGATACTTCTCTGGGGAATCTCTATATCCAGTCCGGTACCATCACGATTAATGCTGGTGATGATGGTCTGCACGCTAGCAATATCGCTTTGATTGATGGTGGAACAATTACGGTTTCTAAGAGTGTAGAAGCTCTGGAGGGGACTAATGTCACCATTAACGGAGGCAAGCTGGACCTTTATGCGACAGATGATGGTATCAATGCAGCTAGTGACGTAACTGGAGCTGATATCTTTATCAAGATTACCGGTGGCGATATCAAGGTTGAGGTCGGTGAAGGCGATACCGACGCTATTGACTCCAACGGCGATGTCATCATGTCAGGAGGAAACTTGGATATTACTTCTACGGTATCTGCCTTTGACTTTGACGGAACGGCTACCTACACTGGCGGTACCATCACGGTCAATGGTGAAAGCCGAACAGAAATCACAGCAGACGGACCCGGCGCTGGTGGCCCTGGTGGCGGCGGTGCCCCGGGCGGCCAAGGCGGTTTTGGTGGACGATAAGAAAATAAGGCAGTTCAATTTGAACTGCCTTATTAATTTATGAAAAAGACGGGGATGCAGCTATGTTTCTGCAAAGTAATCTTTTATAGGAGACTTAAGAGAGACGATAAATTTTCTATAGTGAAATCAGGTTTTTCTTCTAGTCGTTGGGGTTGGTAATAAGCACTAAAACCTTGTTTTAACCAGATAGTTGTCATTCCTAGTGCTTTCGCAGGTATGATATCATTGTCTATTCGATCACCAATCATAACAGCTTGTTGAGCAGGGCAATGAGCTTTCTCTAAAGCTAAAGTGAAAATGGCAGGGGAAGGCTTGGCAAGTTCGAACTCTGCAGAAGAGACAACTAAATCAATCCATTGATATAGTCCCATTTTTTTCAAACGTTCTTTTAGGCCAGGTAGTTGGTTGGCGATGATCCCGATTTTATATCGGTTGTGCAATTCTTTTAAGACCACTTGGGCATCTGGGTATAATTTCTCCAAATTAGAGTTCCAAATGGGACGTTCTAAGTTAAATTCTTTTATTGTCTCCAAGTCTCCCTTTTTGCCTTCTTTAAACAGTTCAACCATACGAGCATAAAAAATATCGTAGTTAATATTTGTCCCTGTAATTGCTCTCCTAATTCTATCTTGATAGGCTTCTTTTTCATCAATCAAAGTAGAGCCAATGTCAAAAAACAACCATTTATGAGCTGACATTTTACTACCTCCACAGTAATTATGATATGCCTTACTCATCTATCTTAATCAACATCTTCTCCGTATCCACCGTCACTTGAGCACCGATGGTGATGGTAAAGAGAGGCTGAGTATGGGCAAAGTCCAAGTCATAGAGGACGGGAATCGTCTTTAGAATAGGATGTTTATCCAAGATATAAAGGAGCAGCTCCTCTGTCATCTGACATTCTTTTGGAAAGCGGCCGATGAGCAGGGCCTGCGGGTTAGGATAGGCCTGAAGGAGGGCAGCTAGATTGCGTTCAAACTCCACATAATGATCTTCCTCCGCCTCTTCAACAAAGAGGACATAGTTTTCATCTGTTGGGGCATAGGGTGTGCCACGTAGGAGTGAGAAAGTGGAAAGATTGCCACCGATAGTAGTGGCTTGGGTTTGTCCGTGGTGATAGACCTTCCACTCCGTTTCATGGAAGGTCAGTGGGGCATCGGGCAGGTACCAGGCGTTGTCGCCCCATTTTTCACTAGGAGTCAATTCATAAGAAGTCTGGCTGACGGCCTTGAGCCAGCTCTCGGTCTGATAGTCCTGCAGAGCATCCATCTTAAAACTGGAGTAGGATGGTCCCATATAGGTTTTCATGCCGGTCTTGCTATAGATGGCGCTGAGCAAGGCTGTCGTGTCTGAGTAGCCGCAGAAAATCTTAGGATTTCTAGCAATCAACTCAAAGTCCAGATAGGGCAGGAGCTCATTGCAGTTGAAACCTCCGATGGTGGCCAGAATAGCATCAACGGAGTCATCCGAAAAGGCAGCATGAATGTCTGCCACCCGGCTTTCGATGGAGGCAGAGTCTAGCATATCATTTTCCAGATAATGCTCCGAAAAAGACACGGTAAAACCTAGTTTTTCCAAGCGCTCCTTGGCGGCTAGATTGGCCTCAAAGCCACCGATGTGTTCGATTGACGCTGAGGGGCTGACGACCCGAATGTGCATACCAGGTGTGAGTTTTTTCATAGGGACCTCCTTGTGATAAATTTTTATAGAATATCATAGCACAAAGGCCAAGGCCTGTAAAGCAATCTTAGGGCATTGCGGGAATTTTTATCAAAAAAGGGAGCCGCTGAGGACTCCCTGATTGTATATAATCATTTCTATGATTTATTCGCTGAGCTTAATGCTGCCACTTTGGGCGCTGGCACTAAGTGTAGTTGTCGGATTTTCGACTTTACGGATGGCAGAGCCGCCAAGTTCATCGCCTTTGGAGTGCTCTACACTTATACCACTAGGGATGTCAATTTCACCTAGATCCGTTTTCAGATCAAAGGATAGCTGCGACAAACTGCCAGAAACCAGATGCAGATTAATATCGCCCAATTGGTCAGTGATAGAGATTGTACCAGCTAATTCCAACTGTTCAGAGTTCAGTGAGCCGCTTGAGATTTTCAGAGTGCTGTCGGAGATTTTGCTCGAGTTTAGATTGACCTCTCCCAGAGAGTTTGCTATTTCGCCAGATGCGAACTGGCTGTTGCTCAGAGTGATGGTACCCGAAGAATCAATGATTTTTCCAGAGCTAATCTGACTGTTATTAAAGGAAATCTCTCCCAGAGAGTTCTTAAATTTACCAGATGCGAATTGGCTATCATTCACAGTCAACGAGCCATTGGATAGAGAGAAGTCAGCATTTTTTGCTGATAGATTGGACAGCGTAACATCTCCTAATGACGAACTGCCGCTGAATGTCTCAAGCTTGGTCCCCTTAGGTAGGGAAAGCTGTACAGTACGCTTTCCTTGAGATTCTTGGTCAAATAAGCTGAGTAAGGAGCGGATGCCAGCGCTTATGTGGAAGGAGCCTGCACCATCTTCCTTGATGTTTAAGTTTCCGTTTTCAGAACTTGTTGTGATTTTTCCAAGCGAGCTTCCATCAATCTGATAGTTACCATCGCTTTGGTAATAGGTCAAGTGAGCCTTGTCATCAGGAGATTCGCTGATGACGAGGTTTCTAGCCGCTAAGTTAATATTTAGGGAAGAAAGATCAGAGAAGCTTTCTTCTTTTTTCGTTAGTTTTATCTTGCTTTTGGCAGAATTGACCAAGTCGTTGACACCGCCTGTCATGGAGCCGATAGTTGTCAGGGCTCCACCAAAGAGGCAGGCTAAAATAGCTGCGGATAAAAGAGGTTTTTTCAATTTGATGTTAGCCATGACGTGCTCCTTTCTTTGCGAAAAGTTGAGCTAGTTTGACAAAGCCAGCCTTGCCAAACTGAGTAACAGGAGAAATGCCTGCGTAGAAGATGCCTGACAGTCCCAGAGCTAGAACACTGAGCCCCAGAGTGAACAGGAAGGCCGGGATAGATGTCGTCAGTCCCACTGTCAAAGTGTCCCAGATCAGGCTGATGCCAAAGATAAAGAATGCAAAGGCACCTATAGCCATGACGAGAGCAAAGATAAAGACTAAGAGGAAGAAAACAAAAGTCAAAAGTGCTGCTACTATAAAGAGCGGAATTGCCAAGGGTGCTGCCAAAATGGATAGGATAGCAATCTGGACGATGTTCTTAGTGTTTTTTGATGAACTGCTGTCTTGATTATCTTCCTCGACTTTTTTGTCCAAAAGATTCAACATAATCTCGTGGGCCGCTTCCTTAGGGCTGCCAAGCTCAGCAATAGCGGCTTCCTCGCCCTCTGGGCCTACCTCGTCGAAGTACTCAGTGAAGTAATCCATAGCTTCCTCATAGTCCTTGCGTGGCAGTTTTTTCAGATATTTTTCTAGCTCAGCTAGATACTCGGTTCTTGTCATGACGGATGCTCCCTTCTATGATACCGCTGATGGTCGTAGTATAAGTTTGCCACTCTTCTTTTAGAGTGAGTAGATGTTCGTGCCCGTAGGCAGTGAGTGAATAGTATTTTCGTTTTCGTCCTTGGTACTCCTGCGAATAAGTCGTGAGGCAGTCATTTTGCTCCAGCTTCTTCAGAATGGGGTAAAGTGTTGATTCTTTGATATTGGCAATCAGCTTGATCGTTTGGCTGATTTCATAACCGTAGGAATCGTCTTTTTCAAGGATGGCTAAGATGAGAAACTCAATCAAAGCCGATGATGTGGGGAAAGACATAGGACCACCTCCTTGTGTAAAATATTTATATATAATCTTTCTATATATAGTCTACAACCTCTTAGGGAAAAAGTCAAGCAAAATATATAAAATTTTTATATATTTTTTGAAAAAGTCTTTTAATGGCTGTTTATAAGGCACATCAAAGTACCTTTCTTCCTTACAAGAACTTTACATCTTCCTTAGCTTTTGTGTTGAAAACATCTTCCATAAAATGGTAAAATGGTGTAAGTCTAACTAAAAATATAAGAGAGATCAATGAAAAAACATCAAACCCTATATAAGTTTTTGGGCCAAACCCTACTATATTTTGTTATCTTTCTGGCCTTGCTTTATTTCTTTAGCTATCTAGGTCAGGGTCAGGGCGGCTTTATCTATAATGAATTTTAATGTGAGAGAGTAGGAAACAATGTCAAATAAAGTGATACATGATATGATTGAAGCGATTGAGCATTTTGCTCAGGTGCAGCCGGATTTTCCGGTCTATGATATTTTAGGTCAAGTTCATACTTATGGTGATTTAAAGAAGGATTCCGATTCGTTGGCGGCTCAGATTGACCGTTTGGGACTTCCTGACAAGTCTCCAGTTGTGGTCTTTGGCGGTCAGGAATACGAAATGCTGGCTACTTTTGTGGCCCTGACCAAGTCTGGTCATGCCTACATTCCTATTGACAGCCATTCAGCCTTGGAGCGCGTGGCAGCGATTGTGGAAGTTGCTGAGCCAAGCTTGATTATTGCCATCAATGATTTTCCGCTGGCAGATGTAGCTGCTCCTATTTTCAGTGCGGAGCAAGTTCAGAAAGCCTTCAGAGAGGGAGCGCCCTATGAGCTTAGCCATCCGGTCCAGGGAGATGACAACTACTATATCATTTTCACATCGGGAACAACTGGCAAGCCTAAGGGGGTGCAAATTTCCCACAATAATTTGCTCAGCTTTACGAATTGGATGATTACAGATAAAGAGTTTGCGACTCCGGCTCGTCCTCAAATGTTGGCTCAGCCGCCTTATTCTTTTGACTTATCAGTCATGTATTGGGCGCCGACTTTAGCCTTAGGAGGGACTCTTTTTGCCCTGCCTTCGACTGTGACTCAGGATTTCAAGCAGCTGTTTGAGACGATTCTCAGTCTGCCTATTGCTATCTGGACTTCGACGCCTTCCTTCGCGGACATGGCCTTGCTGTCGGATGACTTTAACAGCCAGAAGCTGCCTCAGCTGACGCATTTCTACTTTGACGGTGAGGAGTTGACGGTCAAGACAGCTCAGAAGCTGCGTGATCGCTTCCCTCAAGCTCGCATTATCAATGCTTACGGTCCGACTGAGGCAACAGTGGCCCTGTCTGCAGTAGCAGTGACAGATGAGATGCTGCAAAATTGCAAGCGCCTACCGATTGGCTATACCAAGGCAGACTCTCCGACCTTTGTCATTGACGAAGAAAGGCAGAAAGTACCGAATGGCCAGCAGGGAGAAATCATCATCTGCGGCCCAGCCGTATCCAAAGGTTATCTGAATAATCCTGAGAAGACAGCGGAGGCCTTCTTTGAATTTGAAGGTCTGCCAGCCTATCATACAGGAGATGTCGGCTCGATGACGGACGAAGGCCTGCTGCTCTACGGCGGCCGGATGGACTTCCAGATCAAGTTTAATGGTTTCCGTATTGAGCTGGAGGATGTGTCTCAAAACCTCAACAAATCGAAATACGTTGAATCTGCGGTGGCTGTGCCCCGCTACAATAAGGATCACAAGGTCCAAAATCTGCTGGCCTATGTCATTCTCAAAGACGGTGTGGCTGAGCAGTTTGAGCGGGAAATTGATATTACCAAGGCTATCAAGGAAGATCTGCAGGATATCATGATGTCCTACATGATGCCGTCCAAGTTTCTCTATCGAGAGACCCTGCCTCTGACCCCGAATGGCAAGATTGACATCAAGGGGCTGATTAGCGAGGTCAATAAACGATGATGGATTTCTTGAAACAGCTGCCTCACTTGGAACCCTACGGCAACCCAGTTTACTTTGTCTATATCGTTCTGGCAGTTCTGCCAATCTTTGTTGGACTTTTCTTTAAGAAACGCTTTCCCCTTTATGAAGCATTGGTCAGCTTGGTCTTTATCGTCCTGATGCTGACAGGTCCTAGTCTGGCGCAGCTTTGTGCTTTACTGGGCTATGTCATCTGGCAGATAGTCTGGGTTTACTCATACAAGCTTTATCGGCGGTCGCGAGACAGCAAGTGGTCTTTTTTCTGCATACTTTGCTGGCAGTTCTGCCGCTTGTGCTTGTCAAGGTAGAGCCCGCAATCAGCGGTCATCAGTCTCTCTTTGGCTTTTTGGGGATTTCCTATCTGACCTTTCGCTCGGTAGGGATGATGATTGAGATGCGGGATGGAGTTTTGACAGACTTCACGCTCTGGGAGTTCTTACGTTTCCTGCTCTTCATGCCGACCTTTTCAAGCGGTCCTATTGATCGTTTCAAGCGTTTCAATGAAGACTATTTGAACATTCCTGAGCGCGATGAGCTGCTGGATATGCTGGAGCAGTCTGTCAAGTATATCATGCTAGGCTTCCTTTATAAGTTTATCCTGGCACATATCTTTGGACATCTGCTGCTGGGGCATGTCAAGACCTACGCTCTCTACACCGGCGGCTTCTTTAATCTGGGAACTCTGGGCGTCATGTATGTCTTTGGTCTGGATCTCTTCTTTGATTTTGCCGGTTATTCGATGTTTGCGCTAGCTATTTCCAATCTCATGGGAATCAAGAGCCCTATCAACTTTGATAAGCCCTTTCTCTCACGCGATTTGAAAGAATTTTGGAATCGCTGGCACATGAGTCTGTCCTTTTGGTTCCGTGACTTTGTCTTTATGCGTCTAGTCATGGTCCTGATGCGCAATAAGGTCTTTAAAAACCGCAACACGACCTCCAGTGTGGCCTATCTGATCAACATGCTGATAATGGGATTCTGGCATGGTGTGACCTGGTACTATATCGCCTACGGTCTCTTTCATGGAGCTGGTCTGGTCGTCAATGATGCCTGGCTGCGCAAGAAGAAAACGCTAAACAAAGAGCGCAAGGCTAAGGGGCTTCCGCCTCTGCCAGATAATAAATGGACCCAAGCTTTGGGGATTGTGGTGACCTTTCACGCAGTCATGTTCTCATTTTTAATCTTTTCTGGATTTTTAAATGAGCTTTGGTTTAAAAAATAAAAATGAATGAGGAAGAAAAATGGATATAAAAGCAGAAGTAATTGAAATTATTGAAGAACTATTTATGGAAGATGTGTCAGACATGATAGACGAGGATTTGTTTGACGCTGGTGTCCTAGACAGTATGGGGACGGTTGAGCTGATTGTTGAGCTGGAAAACCGTTTTGATATCCGCGTGCCAGTGTCAGAGTTTGGCCGCGATGACTGGAACACAGCTAACAAAATCGTTGAAGGCGTAACGGAGCTTCGCAATGCTTAAACGACTCTGGCTGATTCTGGGGCCGGTTTTCTGCGCCATGGTCATGGTTGCCCTGCTCTTTTTCTTCTATCCGCTTGATAAAAAGCATGATATAGAAGCAGAGAAGCGCTCGGCAGTGACCCTGACAGCAGAAAACTTTAAGAGCCGCAGCAAGAAGGTGACAGCCTTGACTGATAAGAAGATGCGCTTTGTTCCCTTCTTTGGGTCTAGCGAATGGCTGCGCTTTGATAGCATGCATCCGGCAGTGCTGGCTGAGAAGTATGATCGCTCCTATCGGCCTTATTTTCTAGGCCAGCGCGGGGCGGCATCATTTAATCAGTACTTTGGCATGCAGCAGATGTCTTCCGAGTTGGAGGGACAAACGGCAGTTTATGTGGTGTCGCCCCAGTGGTTTACCAAGACCGGCTATGATGCTTCGGCCTTTCAGCAGTACTTCAACAGTGATCAGCTGACGGCTTATCTGTCTCAGCAGAAAGGAGATGCGGCTGCGCAATATGCAGCCCAGCGCCTCCTGCAGCTCTATCCAGATGTCGCTATGGCAGAGAGTGTGCAGAAGCTGTCTGAAGGTAAAAAGCTGAGCAGCTTTGAAGAGCGTCATATTGATATGATGGCTCATCTTAATGAGCGCCAAGATGCTTTTTTTAGCAACTTTGCTGCCCTCAATAATGAAAATTATGACCAGCGAATTTTACCTTATATGGCTGATTTGCCAGACACCTTCTCTTATCAGGCTTTGGAAGAGATTGCCACAGCAGAAGCTAAAAAGAAGACCAATAACAACCAATTCGGCATAGACAATCACTTTTACAAGTATCGTATCGCTGGCAAGGTTGCTAAGCTCAGAGGTTTTCAGACCAAGCAATCTTATGAAAAATCTCCTGAGTACAACGACTTGCAGCTGGTTCTGGATCAGTTCGCCAAATCAAAGACCAATGTTATCTTCATCATTCCACCGGTCAATTCTAAGTGGATGGAGTATACAGGACTCAGTCCAGAAATGTACCAGCGGACGGTGGCCAAGATTCGCTACCAGCTGGAAAGTCAGGGCTTTACCAACATTGCTGATTTTTCTAAGGACGGCGACAAGCCTTACTTCATGCAGGATACTATTCACATGGGCTGGAATGGCTGGCTGGCCTTTGACAAGGCGGTTGATCCTTTTGTGGCCAATCCACATCCAGCGCCAAACTACCAGATGAATGACCGTTTCTTCACTAGGGAATGGTCTCAGTATACTGGCAAACCAGAAGAATTCAAATAGGGTTGGGACTTTCCAGCCTTATTTTTATAAAGGAGGAAAGATGAAAATTCGTTTGTCCCAAATAGAAGATATCCCAGCCATTATGGCGATTTATGATGTGGCCCGTCAGTTCATGAAAGACCAGGGCAATCCGACTCAGTGGGATGGAGGCTATCCCAGCGCGGGCTTGATTGAGGATGATATTGCGGCTGGCCATTCCTTTGTTGTTGAGGAAGAAGGGCGGCTGGTCGGCACCTTTGCCTTTATCATCGGAGAAGACCCGACCTATCAGGTCATCGAAAAGGGGGCCTGGCATTTTGCGGAGCCTTACGGCACCATTCACCGCATTGCTTCAAATGGCCAAGTCAGAGGCCTATCCCGTCAGGTCTTTGATTTTTGCTGCCAGCAGATTCCCTACTTGCGAATCGATACCCATGCGGACAATCAGCCTATGCAGGCAGCTGTGCTGAACTACGGCTTTAGGGAGTGCGGCATTATTCATGTGGCAGACGGCAGTCCTCGCCTGGCTTATGACTATCATCAATAAAAAAATCTGCTCAAGGGCAGATTTTTTAGGTTATATCAAAACATACTTTTCTACAGCTTCTGCGACCCCGTGCTCATTGTTGCTTTTGGTGACGGCTTTTGCCTCGGTTTTAACTGCTTCAGGGGCATTGCCCATAGCGACTCCAAGTCCAGCCAGGCGTAGCATAGGAAGGTCATTGAAGTTGTCTCCGATTGTCATGACCTCCTCTAGTGGCACTTGATAGTGCTGGGCAATTTCGTACAAGGCTTGCTCCTTGGAGACATGCTTGGCTGTGACTTCCATGTAGTTGTCTTTAGAGAGGTAGAAGGCTGTCTTGGGAAAGTCTAAGGTCTGCAGGTAGTCATGGAGTTTCTGGATGATAGGCGCTTGATCAATCAGGAGTAGCTTGTGGACGGGCATTTGCGCATTCAGCACTGGGATTAGCTCATTCTGAATCATCGGCTGCTCACCTGTAATCTCTGCCTCTATCTGCACCCACTTATCCAGACGATCAGCAATCCAATCCTTGCCAGAGTAGAGATTGATGGACACACTGGGAAATTCAGCCTTGACCAGTTCCAGAAAAGTGCGGATTTCTTCCTTATCCAGAGGGTGCTCGATAATGGTCTCATAAGCTTGCGGGTCGCCCTTGATGACTAAAGCGCCATTGTAGCAGGCCAGTGGATTATCTCCCAGCCCCAGCTCACGCGCAATCGGCTCCATGCCCAGAGGAGAGCGGGCAGAAGCCAGAACGAAAGGGATTTTTTCTCGGCTTAGCAGGGGAATCATGTCCTTGAGTTTAGAATCTACTTGATGTTGGTCATCCAAAATGGTGCCGTCAATATCGCTGATAATCAGGCGAATCGCTTGTTTTGTCATGGGGCGTCCTCCTATGTGTCTAATGAATCGATTTAATAAATTATTTTAACCTTGTCTCCTAGCTTTTCTTGGACTTCAGGACTTGGCTTTTGGTCCGTAATCCAGTAGTCAAAGTCGCTGACAGGAGCCAGGATGTAGTTAGACTCTTTCTGCCACTTGTCTTGCTCAGCCAGTAAAACTTTGATTTTGGCGTGTTTCAAAGCTAGTTTTTTCAGGTGAGCATCGGCCTCGTCTTCAAAGCTGACTAGGCCATCAGAGACACTGGCTGCCCCGATAAAGGCAATGTCAAAGGAAATCTGCTCCAGCAGCTCTGCTTCATTGAGCGCATAGTAGAATCGGTTTTTGGGATAAAATTTTCCGCCTAAGAGGTGAAAGTCCACTTTGTCCTGAGTGCTCAGCATGATTGCATTATCCAGAGAATGGGAGTAGATTGTCATAGGCTCCTTGATGCGCTGAGCCAGATGGAGAACAATGGTTGAGACATCAAAGAAAGCTATTTGCCCTGCCTTGAGAAAGTCATGAGCCTTCTGAGCAATAGCCTTTTTTTCTTGACTTAGTTGGTTGATGCGATCGTTAAAGGAGGGAATTTGCCGACTAGTGTCCAGCGGGATAATGCCTCCGTGGGTGCGCTGCACAAGCCTACGCTCGCTCAAAATCGAAAAATCTCGCCGAATAGTATCTTTAGAGACCTGAAAATGCTCAATCATATCCTTGGCTGACAGCTGTTTTTTCTCAGCCAAGAGCTCTAAGATTTCAGTTAAGCGTTGTTCTTGGTACATGCTTGTTTCTCCTTATTTTTCTAAATAGAGTATAACATAATTGATAAGTTTTTAAAAGTATTTATAATCATTTATAAGTCACTAAGAATTACATTGGAGAAAATCAAAAAAACCGAGCAAATCTCGGTTTTCATGATCTATAATAATCGAAAGACTTTTTTCAATTAAGGTGTTTGGATATTGATAGTTCCATCGCTGCCGACCTTAACATCAACACCGCCGCCTTCAACATGAACGCCATCTTCATTTACGCTAACAGCAGCGTTGTCAGTTTGTACATTAGCACTACCGTCTCCGTTAGTTTCAACAGAAGCATCTCCGCTTTCGTCTCCGCCATTTACATTAACGCTAGCATCTCCGCCGTTTACGTTGACTTTGGCACTACCGCTTTCTTCAGATGTGCTGCTAGAGCTTGTCTTAGCTTTAGATGAAGAAGATACGCTTGAGCTGGAACTTGAGCTTTCTTCAGTCTTCTTATCTGCAGAATTTCCGCAAGCTGCCAAAAAGAAAAGTGCAATTAGTGGTAATAAAAATAAAGAAATTTTAGATAATTTTTTCATCTTACCCCTCCTTCTAGTATAATATTAAACAAATATTTCATTTGAAGCAATGAAAAACCGGAATGATACACAAATAACATACTGTATTAATAAAAATGTTACAAATTATATGTACGATTATTAGATAATACATAGATTTTATAAGCTTTTCGTGCTTTCTAGGCTATTTGTGTCATAATTTTTTTGTAATAAACAACAAGTCCATGAGAAAGAGAAAAATAACATTTTTGCAACATTTCTTTTCCTCTGTAAATGGAGAAATCATGCTATAATCAAGCTATGTTATCAAGAGATTTTCAGAAACTAATCGAGACAGACACAGTTGCAGCAGCGCGAGCTTTGTTAGGTATGCAGCTGATTCTAAATGGCCAGAAGTTAGGCCGGATTGTCGAAACAGAAGCCTATCTAGGAAGTCAGGACAGCGCCTGTCATTCAGCTAGAGGGCGCCGCTCCCCTAAGAATGAATCCATGTATCTGCCAGCTGGTCACTGGTATGTCTATCAGATTCATGGCCATCAGATGCTGAATCTGGTGACCAAGGCTGAAAATGTGGCCGAAGCCGTACTGATTCGAGCCTTGGAGCTACCGGATGGCCGTCTTTTAGCTAACGGCCCTGGCAAGTTAACCAAGTACGCTGGGATTGATAAGCGTTTTGATGGACAAAGTTTAGCGACCTCCAGTCTGCAATTAGCCTATGACCTGACTCCGAATCAGATTGCCAGCCGTCCGCGGATTGGCGTGACCTGCACAGATGCCTGGCGAGAGGAGCCCTTGGGCTTTTATGTGGACGGCAATCGCCATGTCTCAAAAATGCCCAAGCGAGGCCTGCTGTATGATGAGGACACCTGGAAGAAGGAGTAAAAGATGAAGAAAACAGAGATTTTTGACCAAGTCGTAGAAATTATGCGAGAGGATAGACACCAGAGCATTTAGAGCGGGATGTGGACCTGGAAGAGTGTCTCAACTATTGCAAAAACGCTTAGGATTTCTAAGCGTTTTTCGTCTATATTAGATCTTGTCAAACTTCTCAATGTAAAAGAGAGTTAGTGTCACGATGGCAGCCAAGCCAATGAGAATGAGGATGGCTGGAGTCCAGGAATGGAATAAATCAAAGCTGTATCCAAAGAGGCTAGGTCCAAAGGCGGCCAGAATATAACCACCAGTTTGGGCTAAGCCAGATAGCTGAGCGGTTTGTTCAGGAGTACTGGTTTTGAGCGAGAAAGTGACCATGAGGTAGGGGAAGAGGGCGCTGACGGACATACCGATTAGCAGATTGAGAATGAGCCAGTAGATAAAGGAATCTGTCTTGATCAGCAGCATGCCCAGACCAACCATACCAGTTACAGAAAAGAGAGCAATCATCCCCAAGCGTTTTTTAGCGGATAGACGCGTTGTCAGACTAGGTATCGTCATAGCCAAAGGAAGGCTGATAATCGAAAAGATAGAGGCTAAGAAACCAGTAGCATCATCGGAAAGTCCTGCCAACTGGCCAAGAGTCGGCAGCCAAGTGATAGCTGTGTAAAAGAGCAAGGACTGCAAGCCGCCGAAAACAATCAGAGCCCATACTCTAGGATTTTTTAGCAGGGAGCCCATTTGCTGCTCGCGATTTTTACTAGTCAGTTTGTGATTGTGCCGGCTGTTCGGCAGCCAGATTAAGCAGGCCAGTAAGCAGATAAAGGTCAGGACGAGAATCAGTCCTTTCCAGCCAGCTAAGCGGACAATAGGCGCGGCCAAGGGAGACATGACTGAGATGGCCAGTCCCATAGAAGTGATATAGAGTGTGGTTAAAAATCCAATTCTCTCTGGCTGATTGGCCTGAATAACATTAGGCAGGAGCACATTTAAGACAGCGATGGCAGCCCCTAGCATGATTGTACCTGCATAGAGTAGAGGCAGGTTAAAGATACGAATAAAAGAGCCCAGAGTCAGCACAATCATGGCTATGGTAAAGAGCTTTTCTAGGCCGACCTTTTGAGCCAGGCGTGGGGAAAAGGCTGAGCAGAGGGCAAACATGATCAAGGGCAGGCTAGTCAGCAGTCCCAGAGAGTTGACGGGAACTTGCAGCCCCTTAGCAATATCGCCCAGAACAACGGGCAGCACTGCAAAAGGTGCACGCAGGACAATCCCCACCGTCAGAATACCTGGAAGTAAAAATTTCGAATGTTGCTTTTTCATAAAGTTAAGTTTCCTCCTATATAAATATCAAAATAAAATCAGTCCATCAAATCCAGAAAATACTGGCTGATAACTGTTTCTGGCAATATTTTCTTTTGCTGAAGCCACCAGCTGACCGTCTCCACAAAGGTAGAGGTCACGTAATTTCTCAGAAAAGGCTCCGGCAGCTGAGATTTTTTCTGCAGGAGCTGCTCCTGAATCATCGGAAAGAGATAGTTTTCCAGCTCAATCTTTAAGCGATTGGTGAAATAGATATTTTTCGAAAGCAGCAAGGTCGCAATCTTATCCTGATTTTTTTGGAAATGCTGGAAAATATGTGTGGTTGCTTCAAAGAGATCCTTGCCGTCGTCGCGCTCAAGAAAGGTATGCTGAAAGAGGTCTTGGCAAACCTCCTCTAGCAAGGCTTCCTTAGTATCGAAATGGGCATAAAAAGTCGACCGGCCAACGTCTGCCAGGTCGATGATTTCTTGCACCGTGATGCTTTCATAGCTTTTTTGATGCAGCAGGTTGATAAAAGCTTGGTAAATAGCTGCGCGTGATTTCTTGACTCGTCTGTCCATAGTATTTCGGAACAAAAGAGCGGGATTGTTCAGTAACAGACAAAGCCCCTCAATTGCTTCTTGTTTCCTTTCTGAGAATAAGGGATAATAAAGATGAAGAAAACTGAACAAGGTGTTCCGTTTTGATTACATTATACTATAAATTTAGCCAAACTGAAAGGAGGCTGCCGTGAAATCTAGTAAAAATATGACCATCGCTTTTCTGTTAAACTTTTCCTTTGCCATTCTTGAGTTTATCTTTGGCTTCATGTTCAATTCCAGCGCTGTACTAGCCGACGCCGTGCACGACACGGGAGACGCGATGGCCATCGGACTTTCCACCCTTTTTGAAAAAATTTCTAATAAAAAAGAAGACAAGAAATATACTCTGGGCTACAAGCGCTACAGCCTTTTAGGAGCCCTTCTGACCTCGGTCATCTTGCTGGTCGGCTCGACCTTGGTGATTATTGAGAATGTACCCAAGGTCTTTGCGCCTGAAAAGGTCAATTATGACGGCATGCTGGTGCTGGGTATTTTCGCCATTATAGTCAATCTAGCAGCCAGCAAGGTGGTCGGTCATGGACATAGCCATGGACACAGTCATAATGAGTCTATTCTCAGTCTTCATTTTTTAGAGGACATTTTGGGTTGGGTGGCTGTTATTCTGGTCTCTATTGTTTTGCGCTTTACCGATTGGTATTTTCTAGATCCGCTGCTCTCCCTGCTCATTGCAGGCTTCATTCTCAGCAAGGCCCTGCCTAAGTTCTGGGAAAACATCAAGATCTTTCTGGATCACATCCCAAGCGATATTGATTTGAGCCAGCTTTATCAGGAAATTCTGGCGGTTGAAAACGTTCAGGCTATTACCCAGCTCAATGTCTGGACCACAGACGGTTTGGAAAAATTTGCCATGATCCATATCTGTCTTGAAAATCCAGACCTGCTGGCCGAGACCCAAGCCACCCTGCGTCAAGAACTGCAGGCCTACGGTATTACCAAAATCACTATTCAGACAGATAGTAGCTTGGAAGAGCATGAAGAGTGGTGTATAGGTGGAGAAGGCGATTTAAAACCTCATACTTAAATAGTACTACTATAAACTATATCTCTGCAGTCCGATATTTCGGGCTGTTTTTTCGTTTTGCAGTATAATTTCCATCACTTAACTGGTCCTATTCTTACGATTTTCTTCTTATTTAATTCCTCTATTTCCCTGTCTGAAAATTCTAGCTTTTTGATTTTGTGGTTTTTCTATAAAAAAATAGACAAGCTGAGTACATTGTGCATTTTTAGAGAGGTTTTCCATATAATAAAATGCAAATGTATTGACAATGCATTTTCTTTAGCATATACTATTGAGTAGGAAGAAACAGGCAAAGCTTGCTAAGCCTTGTCCTGAAGCGCCTTTCCTAAGCATATCGACTACCGATCAGAAGAAGACAGATGCTGTCACACTGTCCATCTGAAGGCTAGGGAGAAAGCGACAAGGAGGTGAAACACCTCAAAAAAATTGTAGCTTTTTAAACCCTAAAAAAGAAAAAAATCATTAAAAAAACGTTAGAAACGTTGATATAACAAGATTTTATCAAAGTTGAACATTTTTTTAAATGCAATCATTTTTTTCGAAGCAAACTTGTTGACAAGATGTCAATTATGTCATATACTGTGATAGGTAAATGTTTTTTAAAGCAAATAAAGCTTTTGTTCCTAGCATTTCCTACCAAAATATGCATATCGGTAAAAAGAAAAAACCATAAGACAAGAATTCTTATCTTATGGCACTGGCTGCTTGCTGATTCGGGTTAAACCAACTTCACACACACACGGTTTAACCTAAATCTCAAAGCATGAGAAATTTTGCAAGAGAACTTGCTTTGTATAGTATCTAAGAACGCAAGAACAAATGTTTTTGGCATCTGCTTTTTTGCGCCCCTTTTGACAAATCTAAAACTTCCTTTATCAATCTTAGGATTGTTTTAAGGACTGTTACTAGGTTTATCAAATGGAGATACTGCTCAAAGCATCTAACTTAAAACATTAAGTTTGGTTCTATTGGTAAATTTTCCATGTACTAGCCTAACTTAAAAAGCTTAAAGAAACCTTAAAGGAAACTTTAAGCGAGGGAGATTTTTTTAAGAAAGCTGTTATCTAATAACGCATAGAAAGAATTGAAGGATTTTTACAAAAAAATCACAGACAGGAGAAACAAATGGCACTAATCGCTATATTGGTTCAATTCAATCTGATAACGGCAGCTCAAAAAGAAGAAATTCTTCAAGATATGCCACAATCAAACATGCAGTTAGAGAGATATCTAATCAGCAAGGGCTATGTGACAGAAGAAGATATGCTGAAAGTCATGAGTTACTATTATCGTGTACCTCATGTCAATCTATCACAGTTTGTGATAGAAAAGGAAGCTGTCGAGAAGGTTTCAGAAAAAGTTGCTAAACGTCATGGATTGATTCCGATCTCTTTCACAGATGGGGAAGAGGGAGAAGAACCCAAGTTAGTAGTTGCGATGGCAGACCCAAGCAACTATATCGCCCTAGACGATGTTAAAATCGTTTCTAAGATGGCGGTAGAACCTTATGTAACTTTTCGGGATGATATTGAGAAGTATATCGATCAATACTATTCCAAAGGAGAAGAAGCCCAACAGGCAGCGACCGAAATCGAAGGTTTTAATGTGGATGAAGAGATCGTCGAAGAAGATCTCGAAATCAAAAACGCTCCGGTTGTACGTTTGATTGACTCGATTATCAGTCAGGCAATCAAGACGCGGACCAGCGATATCCATATTGAGCCCTTTGAAAAAGTTGTTCGTGTTCGTTTCCGGGTTGACGGAACCTTGGTGGAAAACATGCAGTTGAAAGCCAATGCTCACTCAGCCATTGCGACACGGATTAAGATCATGAGTGGTCTGGACATTGCCGAGCGACGGATTCCTCAGGATGGACGGATTGAAACAACCATCGACGGCAAAGAAGTCGACATGCGGGTTTCAGTCTTGCCTACTGTATTCGGTGAAAAAATCGTTATTCGGATTTTGAGCCGGAATGCAACCCTCCTCAGTAAAGAGGAGCTGGGATTCTCGCCGACCAATCAGAAGCTCTTCGAAGATATTCTTAAGGCGCCAGAAGGCATCATCTTGCTGACTGGTCCTACGGGAAGCGGAAAGACGACCACTCTCTACACAGCGCTCCGTGAGCTCAATGATGTAGGAAAAAATATCATCACTGTTGAAGATCCGGTTGAGTACCGATTGGAAGGGGTCAACCAAGTTCAGGTAAATAACAAAGCTGGACTGACCTTCGCGAGTGGTTTGAGAAGTATCCTGCGTCAGGACCCGGACATCGTTCTTTTGGGGGAGATTCGGGACGAAGAGACAGCTAGTATCGCGGTTCGTGCCGCTATCACTGGTCACGTCGTTCTCTCGACTATCCACACCAATGACACAGCTAGTACAGTCAACCGTTTGGTCGATATGGGCATCAAGCCTTATCTGGTCTCAACGGCGACTGTCGGTATTATCGCACAGCGCTTGATTAAGCGCATCTGTCCTAAGTGCAAGACTGAGTACACTGTAGAAACAAATGAACATGCAGGTATCGGTATTCACAAGGGAGACACCTTGTATCGCGGACGCGGCTGCAACTACTGCAGCGGTACGGGATACTATGGACGTATCGCTATCCACGAAATCATGGCAGTGACAAGGGAGATTAAATCACTAATTAATGATGGTGGAACAACAGCACAGCTTCGAGCAGAAGCTAAGAAAAATGGTATGCGAGACTTGGCGGAGGAGGCCATTGATATCGCAAAACAGGGGACTACAACGATTGAAGAAGCAATGAAGATTGCCTTTAGTCTAGAAGGGGAAGTTTAGGATGAATTTGGATGAGTTAATTAAGCAGGCGATTGAAGCGGGTGCATCAGATATCCACTTCACGGTTGGCGCAGAGCCAACCATGCGTCTGCACGGGAGGTTAACACAACTCAACAATACAATTTTGACCAACGAAGACACGGTTCGCTTCACCAAGCATATTTTAAATGAGAAGCAGATTGCTCATCTTTTAGAAGTTGGTGAAGTGGACTGTGCCTACGAGGTCGACAATGGCTATCGCTTGCGGGTCAATATCTTTAAGCAGAAAAACAACTGCGGGATTGCCTTGCGGGTCATTCCCAAGGATATTCCATCTATGGAATCTCTGGGATTGCCACCAGTTATCAAAAAGCTAGCTGAGAAACGCCGGGGTCTGATATTGGTTACCGGACCAACAGGAAGCGGAAAGTCAACGACCCTGGCAACCATGATCAACTACATGAACAGCTTGCGGGACGAGCACATCATCACGATTGAAGATCCGATCGAGTACATGCACACGCATAATAAGTGCTTGGTCAACCAGCGTGAGCTGGGAGCGGATACGCAGAGCTTCGGAAATGCCCTCCGCGGTGCCCTTCGTCAGGACCCGGATGTCATCCTAGTCGGTGAGATGCGGGATAAGGAAACGATTGAAATCGCTCTTCGTGCAGCGGAAACAGGTCACTTAGTCCTGTCAACCCTCCACACGGTTGGTGCCGTAAACACCATGGACCGGATTATCGACGTATTTCCAGCCGAGCAGCAGGAGCAGATCCGTGTACAGCTTTCCGCCGTTATGGAAGGCGTTGTATCGCAGCAGCTTATGCGTACAGCGACCGGCAAGGGTCGTGTAGCTGCCTTTGAAATCATGCTGGGAACTCCCGCTATTCGCAACCTCATTCGCGAAGGGAAGACCCACCAGCTGCTTACCCCAATCCAAACAGGCGCTCAGCTAGGCATGATTACCATGGACACTTCGCTCATGGGACTCTACCGTCGCAATGTTATCGACCAAAGAACACTGCTGTCCTACTCAGTGGATCGCGCTCAAGTCGAAAAAGCCCTAGGAATAGTGGGGTACTAGAGCATGACAGTATATGTTTGTAAATACTTAGACACTAGACAAGGGGTCGTTACACTAGAGGTGGACGCTCCTAACCGGACAGATGCCGTCAATCGGATCCGTCTCAAAGGTAAGCCTATTAGTGTCGAAGAAAAGGTCATGGGCTCTAAGGAGATTGTCCTTTTCCAAAGCAAGAAGATCAAGCTCAAGGACATATCGCTCTTCTGTAAGCAGATGTCGGTTATGCTGGAGTCAGGGATTCCCCTCAATAATGCGGTGGATATCCTAGAGCAACAGGCTACTTCAAAGAATCTCAAGTCTAGTCTTAAAATCGTCAGCAAGAGCCTAAAAGAAGGTAGTCAGCTGTCCAAGGCCATGCTGGATCAGGAAGGGATGTTTCCCGATCTCTTGATTCGTATGGTGCAGGCCGGTGAAAAGACTGGTAAGCTAGACGAGGTACTGGAAAAGATGTCTGAGCACTATAATAAAGAGCTCAAGACCAGCCGCCAGATTCGCGGAGCTATGATCTATCCCGCAGTCCTAGCCTTTCTAGCTGTAGGAGCAGTCTTGGCCTTACTCTATATCGTTATCCCAAGCTTCTCAGGAATCTTTGAGCAGAGTGGGATGGCCATGCCGCTACCGACGCGTATCGTACTAGCAGCTAGTAACTTTGTCCGCTCTTACTGGTATATTCTCTTCGGTGTGACGGGGATTCTGGTCTTCCTCTTCCTGCGCTATCGCAGTACAGAGGCAGGCCGCTACCAGCTGGACCGCCTCAAGCTTTGGCTGCCAGTCATCAAGGGGCCAATGCAGAAGATTGTTACTGCTCGCTTTGCCAGTACCTTGGCTATCCTGACCAGTGCAGGTATCCCTCTGGTCGAGGCTATTGAGTCTGCTGCTGCAACGACCAACAACGCTGTCGTCATTGAAAAGATGAAGATCGCTAATGAAGGTTTGCAAAAAGGGGAACGTCTGACAGGGATGATTACCTCAACAGGTCTCTTCCCGCCTATGATGCTCTCGATGGTTAAAATCGGTGAGGAGTCTGGGTCTCTGGAGTCCATGCTGGTCAAGACATCAGATTATTATGAAGAAGAGCTTGAAACAGCGATCAAGCAGTTGCTCTCACTCTTGGAGCCAGCCATGATCATCGTCATGGGGGTTATCATTGGAGGTATCGTTGCCTCTGTCATGCTGCCAATGTTTGAGCTTGCTCACGCTGTGGATGCAGGTGCTGAAACAAATCAATAATAGAAGCTTCAAGAAAGTTAGGATTCGCGGAGTAGTTGCTCTGCACAAAAAGTTAGGAAATCGTTCTGATGTTGGGAGTTTGTAGGGTCTCCCAGCTAGGAACAAAACAAATGCCCCTGTGGGCGAAAATAGTAAAAATTATGAAAAAACAGGAGATCTATTCAAAATGTTAAACAAATTACAAAAATTCCGTCAGGACTTGAAGAAAAAAGGTAAAGGTTTTACCTTGGTTGAGTTGATTGTAGTAATCATCATTATCGCCATCATCGCAGCTGTAGCGATTCCAGCTATCACTTCCTTCCAAGATAACGCTCGTAAGAGCCGTATCCAGTCTGAACACCGTGAGTTGGTATCAGCTATCCAGTCTTATATCGGAGCTCAGGACGACCCAACCAATCCAAGTGAAATCACTTTGGCAAAATTAGCACCATACATGTCTAAAAATGCAAAAAATGAAGATGGTATTGTAAACTCACTTGCTAAGGATAAAAGTGGAAATTCTAGCACAAGTGCACCAGGTTCTGCTCACCAAATCGACACTACTAACCATAAATTGATTTCTACCTTTACTCCAAGCAATGGAGGCCAAGCTACTGTTTTGACCTACGACTGGTCTGCTAATGGTGTAAACTCAAACTAATTGTCAAATCATCTAAATAAGATGTAGTAAAACCCTGCATTTGAGAAAAATAAAAAAGTTAGAAACTATGCTGCAGTTAAGCTGCTATATCATAAAAACATTAGGAGAAAATACATATGTTAAACAAATTGCAAAAATTCCGTCAGGATTTAAAGAAAAAAGGTAAAGGTTTTACCTTGGTTGAGTTGATTGTAGTAATCATCATTATCGCCATCATCGCAGCTGTAGCGATTCCAGCTATCACTTCCTTCCAAGATAACGCTCGTAAGAGCCGTATCCAGTCTGAACACCGTGAGTTGGTATCAGCTATCCAGTCTTATATCGGAGCTCAGGACGACCCAACCAACCCAGGTGAAATCACTTTGGCGAAACTGGCACCATACATGTCTAAAAATGCAAAAGGTGAAGATGGTATTGAGAAGTCACTGGCTAAAGATAAAAATGGTGCGGCTCACGTAATTGATTCGAATGCACACACACTAACTTCAACATTTACTCCAAGCGATAGCAAGGCTAAGGCAACCGTTTTAACATACAACTGGACCGAAGCTGGTGCTAATTCAAAATAATAACTTGAATTAATTTGAGTTATTCATTAGAAAATTAACTCTTATCCGACTGCTTTGGCAGTCGGATATTACCAAAGTAGTTGTCAGACTGTGACAACTATTTTGGCAATATCAAAAGAGAAAACTAGGAGATATTATCAATGAAAGGGAAACAAAGACAAGGGTCTACTTTGCCCATGGTTATTGTAACCATTGTGCTGTTGGTAGCTATGATTGGGATTTTGGCTTCTATCGTAGATACAGGGCAAAGCCAGACTCAACGAATGTATAACTATCTCAAAGCCAAGTACACAGCAACTTCTGGAACGCAGTTGGCTTGGGGTGCTTATCTAGACCCTGTTGACGGCAATCCATCATCGGTTTATGCAGAGTTTGACGAGCGGGCCCATAACGTGGATCCTTCAACAGAGCCGATTAAGTCAACCCATACCTTCAAAGATGGCAGTGTAGCAGAAATCGAGATGAATGGACAGCTCGTAGATGGCCTGACTGGTCCTGAAAATTATAATATCACGATTAAATCGAAGTCAAAATTAGCTGGCTCCAATGACTATTATGAGCATATTGTAACCTTTAACTTTGACACAAAAGGAATTCGCTCGGAAGAAGGACATTTGAGATCGGCACAGAAGTAAAAATAAATAGGTAGGAATGATGAAGCAAATAAAAAAAGGGTTTACCCTAGTCGAGATGATTATGGCTATCATGTTGATGAGCATGATAGCACTCATCATTGGTGTTATATTTAACACCATGTTTTCCAGCCGAGAATTGATCGAGCGTGAAGCGAGTATCCAAGCTGAAATGCGAACCTCCATGCAGTATGTGGATAGAACCGTTGGTAAGGCAACCTCAATCTTTATCCTGGATGACAGTAAGTTCAAAGGCTCCAAGCAAGGACTAACCAGAGAGTGGAGCTATATTGGTCTTTCTGCGGATGGTAAAAAGGTCATGAACTATGTCTGGAATAAGCAAAAACAGGACTGGGATGTCAGCGAGCTGGGAACCAAATCTCTCTACAATATGAAGTTGGACTTGGAGTTTAAGACAGAGGGCGCCTATCAGGACAACCGCTTGATTAGCTATAATCTGACCGGGAAATATCCAGATACCAATAACAAGTTAGGCATTGATACTGCTATATCAGCTCTCAATACTAAGCAGGTCTTCTCTAAAGTTGCTAAAGGCAAGAAAGGGATTGCTATTGCTTATCGAACTGACCCTATTCAAGGTCAGATGAATATTGCTGTTTCTTTTGTATTTGATACATCTGGTTCCATGGATTGGGATTTGCAGGGAAGAAATGTTAAAAAAACTGGTAATGAGAGTCGTATGGATATCCTACGAAAGAAATCCGTAATCATGATCAAGGACCTTGCGGAAATTGGGAATATTAGTGTGAACTTAGTGGGCTTCTCTACTTCAGCAAAATATATTCAACAAAATTTTTCTAATTTAGATAACGGTACAAATACTATTATAGCCACCATAACTAAACGTGAAAATTTAAACCCGGATGGTGTTACAAATCCAGGGGATGGACTTCGCTATGGGATGATTAGTCTGCAGTCTCAACCAGCTCAGCTTAAATATATAGTTCTATTGACAGATGGCATACCTAATGCTTATTTAGTAGATTCAAGGGCCTTGTACGCTGGCAATAGAGTAGATCTTAGCCAGGGAGCTGGTCGTGTAACTTTTAACAATCCTATTTATGATCTGTCCCCAACTTTAGGGTATGAGTACAGTCGTCTGGGCTATGATTTGTATTCTAGAGATTCCATAACGCGTGAAAACTCTATTGCTTATGCTGGAGAAGTGTCTAAAAAATTTGGCCTTGGTATTAAGCGGGTCAATGTGATTGGTTTTTCTGGTGTGAACCATGAAATCGCTTATGGTCAAAGCTTGACAGATAGGATTGGCGAGGGTGGTATGGAGACTAAATATGTATCAGCTACGAATGAAGAAGCTTTGCAAAAGACCTTTTCTGACATTAAAAAGCAAATTCAACAGGATTTGTGGTTTGTATCAGGGCCGTAGAAGGGAGCAGAGATGAAAAGATTAAAGAGACACAGAGGGATTACACTGGTCGAAGTCTTGGTTTCTCTGATTCTGATTGGAGTTATTGCGGCAGGGTTCTTGACCTTCTTTTCTGGGAGTTTTAATAATATTCTCCGTCAGCGAAGTCAGAATGCTATCAACTTTGATATTCAGGAGTCTTTCGAGAAACAACTGGCTGAAAGCAAGAAACACGAAGGTACAGGAACAGATATTGAAACCTTTACTTACCAAATCGGTAATGGAACCAAGCAGAGTATTGATGTAAAAGGTACAAATCTGTCTTATAATGATAGAATCAAAAAAATCCATCTTTTTGCTGCTAATGCAATCGAAACCCCTCTGGGACTTCCTGATATGAAGGTTACTATCCCTAGTGGGAAAAGGTATTATTATGCTGGTATGGGGATAACGACTCCCGGCGGCAAAGTAGATATAGCTGATAGTAAGAAAAAGAGTAAAACTAGGATTTACACAGAATCTGGATGGTTTCTAAGTGATCGTGCTATAGGACAAGGGGTGTCTGGCATTGTCCCAGTGGGAACGATAGGCCAAAAAGGCGACGGCACTATATCTCAGACGCTTTTTCCAGAAATGCCGACAGATTTTAAACAATTATCAAAGTTAGAAACCGGGATACATATTACAGATGATATGAGAGGGAAGTACCTGACTTTTGCTGCTCGAGCGATTAACTCTTATGGACGGGTAGGAAATTATCAGGAAGCAGACCGTATCTGGATTATGGGTCTGCCAGTTACACAGAACGTGCGTCTTCATACAGATGCCGACTTGGCTCTGCTTAAGAATGGAAATACTACCTCGCTTATACCAACGGATAATCAGTTACATACTAATACAGAAGTAAGAGATTATTTTAATGATGTTGTTTATGGTGCGACTATCCCTGTTCTGAATTATAAAGAGCCTGCAATTAACCAGACTCGACAGTTAATAGCACTTGATGGCCGTACGATGCAGTTTAGTAATCATAATTTTAATAATGGCTATACGACTTCTGTATTGATTGGGAATCGTCAGCAGACCGGACCGCTTCTAACCTATAAACTAGATGATACACTAACTTGGGGGATTAATCTGGAAAATGACGGTAGAATTGCTATTAAAACAGTAGATACAACTACAGCTAATAACGGTGGTCAGGAATATATACAAAATGTTAAGTTAGACTATAGTAATGATAATTCTATACAAGTGCGTAGTGCTGCGAAGAATGGCTCTTTAGGGATTGAAATTTTTATCAATGGACAATCAGTCTATAATAAAACAGTTTCGCTGACCAGAAACAGAACGACGCATAATATTAGTAGTGGTCAGATTATCTTTGGTGGCAATACTTACATTAATGAGTTTGCAGTTTATACTGAAAGTCTGAATAACAGCAATATACAAAAACTTGCTGAATACTTCCGCGATAAGTATAAGGCAAGCTAATAGTGAAATAGTTTTTAGGAAAAATAAGGGAGATTAGGAGATTATGGCAAAAAATATGTTTTCGTCCAAGGGGCGCAGAAGAGCTCTGGACGAAGAAGATAATGAGAAAAAAGGCTCATTTTTAGGAAAATTAAATAAACCGCTCTTCTCATCAAAAGGGAAACATAAAGAACACTTATCTATTCAAGGAGTTCAGATCAAGTCAGATCGTCAAGAAGACTTTGACGATGAGGAAAAGTCAACGGCAAAAGGGAGCTTCTTAACCAAGCTCAACAAGCCGCTCTTTTCTAAGAATAGTGGCAGTGATGATATGCCGGCTAAGTCTGGTAATCGCTCGCTCTTTGCTAAGAAAGGCAGTGGTGCGGCGAGCCAACCGGTCACTAGAATGCATGCACCTTACACGATGTTTGGCAAGCCAATTAAGGGCAATCTGATGGCCATTGACTTCACTGACGAATCAGTCTATCTGGTTGTTGCTAGACAAAAGCGCAATGAACTGGAGATTATCAAGATGGCATCTGCTAATCTGCCAGAAGGTGTTGTACTGAATAGTGAGATTATCGACCCGATTACTCTCAAAAATATTATCAGTGACCTAATGGAGCAGCATGCGATCACTGCTAAGTACGCTTTCTTTGCTCTGGGCAATACCAATATCATCGCCCGTTCGGTTGATGTGGCAGCTAGTGTGCAGAATGATGAGGATATTGAGGGCTTGGTATCTTACGAGCTCCAGCAATATCTGGATATTGATCCGACTTCTTATGTTATCCAGTTCCAAGAGCAAGAGTCTAATTCAGCTTTTCCGCTTGATGAAGATACTCGCTCACTCATGGTCTATGCTGTGCCAAAAGGCGTGGTAGAGCAATATCTGGGCTTGGCTGAGAATTTGAAGCTGACACCTTATGTCTTTGACCTTCAGTCTAATACCTTTGAAAAATGGCTGGAACGCGTACAAGCGATTAACAATCGTGCCAAGAAGCTGACCAAGGAAAATGTCGGCATGGTACATCTGAGCAAGAGCTTCATTGGTGTTTATCTCTACTCAGAAGGCAAGTTTGTGACCAGCAACTATCTCAATCGTGGCTACAAGGACATCCTGAGCTATGCAGACGATGCTAGTCTTTTGCAGAAGCTTCCAGCAGTGGCTTCAGATGATCTGGATACAGGTCTCTTGAAGAGGGCCTTGGATGAGTGGGTGGCTGATGCTAAGAACCACATTCTCAATACTGAAAATTTCTTCAGCGGATCAACCGGTCTCAACATTGACAGTTTCTATGTCTTTGGGGACCAGGACATCTGTTGGCAGTTGGCATCTATTTTGAAGCAGAACATGAATCGGGAATTCATCTCAATTGATAATGTAGATTATGAGAATGTACTGTGGGAAGGTTCTGCCGAGTTTAATGCGGAGTTCATTCCGGCTACAGCCATGTTGATTAGGAGAGCGAACTAATGCGGAGAGATTTAAACTACTTTTCAAAATATCATGTGGCACCGGCTAAGGCTAGTCCACTGAAACTTGCTGCTATTTCCGCTTTTGCTGGGATTGTAGCGATTATGATTGTGCTGATTGGCTTCTTCCAGTTTAGCGCTATGCACCTCCAAGGCGAGATTGACCGTGCGGAGCAGACGCTCAAGAGTCCAGAAATGGCTCAAGAGCTGAAGGCAGTCTCTGAGACTGAAGATAAGATTGTAACGGTCAAGAATGACGAGCTTCTCTTTACAAGCCTAGAAGGCGACTTCCGCCGCCTGCACCGAGTAAACAAAGCCTTTATGGACTTCCTTAATAAAAACGTGACACGGAACCTGGTCTTTGACGATATCAAGATTAATAACGACAATGTAGAAATCAATGGTTCGTCTCAAGAGCATCTTTCTATCGCTAAGTTTGAGGAAGAGCTTCGTAAGTCTGAGAAGTTTAACCATATTTTTGTGGATAACATTACTCGCGAGGAAAAGGATAACAATACAGTGTACAAGTTTAACATTAAAATTTTGACGAAGGATGTAGATTTCAATGAAGAGCAAAAATGAGAAAGAAAAGAAAAAAATCCTGAGTAATTTAAATGAGCGTGACAAGAAATTGTTGGCCTGTGTCGGAGGAGTAGCGGTACTTGCTGGTGGAGGGTATCTGGTAACAAATTCTTATACACGGATGGCGCAGTTAGCTGAAGAACATGCAACTATCTCGACAGAGTTGGAAGGCAAGAATGCCAAGATTAGTCAGAGGAAGTCTCTTACCAAACAGCTCCAAACTTTGAATGCTAAGACTCTGGATCAGGCTAAGAAATACTATGGTACGACCAATCAAGGGGAGTTCATCTTCTTGATTGACAAGTTGGTCAACGAAAGCGGTATTAAATTCAAGTCTGTCAACTACACTGAGAGCACAGAGTTGGAACTCCAGCAGGAGGGATTGGCTGCGACTTCGTCCAAGGGGCAAAACTCCAACTCTTCTGATACGACTGGCAGCTCAAGCTCGAATGAGACATCTTCTTCATCCAGTACGACCTCTAGTTCGTCTGGTACATCGTCTTCATCGTCAACAAGCAGCAGCTCTTCATCAGACGCCAATACTGCAACAACAACTGCAGCTAACACAGCGACACCAGGGAACGGAACGACCAATAATACTAACATCACGCAGATGACAGCAGACATTGAGTTCGAAGGAACTTATACACAGGTTCTGAAATTGTTGGAATTGATTGATGGCAATCAACAAAAAATCGTTTCCAGTGAGCTGGAATTGGGCGGAAAGAAAAGCCTATCTAGCACGGAGGAAAACAAAAACCCTGATCTGACCAGCGGTAAAATCAAGCTGCGTTTCTATCAGGTTAAAGACGTTGAGCGCTATGTGACCTTAGAGAGCAATGTCGATAAGACACCGATTCAGTTTGCTAACTGGCAGTCTCCATTTGCCATTCCGACTTGGCAGGCAGGTTCTATATCTGTAACGACAGCTGGTGGCGGCACTGATGCAACTGGCAATAAGGGCAGTTTGGGGGGCGCAACAACCAATACAACTAGCAGCGCGAATGCTAACAGCAGTACCAATCTGGCTCCATCTTATCTGGAGCAGCTTAGCACTCAGTCTAGTCGGAACGATGGTCTGTCAGCTTATTACAATTCATCAACTATCTACCGCTTCGAGTCACCTCTTAAGCTGACTCAGTCAGGCGGCAGCAATCAGTATGATGTGACAGTTGACAATACGGACTTCCTAGAGGGTTCAGGTTCCAACGTGGTTAAGATTCCAGCAACCAAGTCTTCTACCATGTATGAAATGGAATTTGCAGCACCGTATGTATCCTTGAACAATAAGCCGGATGCTATCAGCTTCTCTCTATCTCTGTCTAATCAATGGCAGGGCAAGATTGGCTTGATTGTCAAGAATGCCAGCGGTCAGAAGATTTATCTTCACGTCATTCGTCCTAACAGCTGGACTGGCTGGCGCGAAGTTAGCTTCGATCCTGAAAACATTCCAGGATTCAGCTATCCAATGACTATTGTGGGTTACTACTTTGAAACTCCTAGCGGAGAAAGTCCTGAAACGACTATGAAGCTGGATAACCTATCTGTGAATAACTTGGTGGTTAGCTAAAACACTTTGAAAAAATACCAAATAAGTCTATGGTTTAAAATTTGAAGAGCATGACTAAATTTTTTCTTAAAAAAATGCTAAAAACCAAGTTATTAGACTAGTATTCACGGTGCATTTATAGTAAACTAAAACATAGAGATATTTGAAGTATAATACAAGCAAACTCAGAATAGACGCCCGAGTCTATTTTGGGTTTTAATGGAGTTTATGGAAAAACAAAATCAAGACTGGTTTTGCATTGAAAAAGTTTAATATCATTTAGAAAGTGGGGGGTGTCGAAAATATTCAAATGGCATATTTTTTACCTTTTGGAGCAGGGCTTATAGCGCTGCATACGATTAGCATTTTATTTGTTTCTAGGATTTCTTTAATAAAGCGCCTTTTTCTCGTAGTATGGGTCATGCTATTTGCGATTGGTGCTCCATTCCTCTTTCAACAAGTTCCCGGCATAGCCTTTGTTGGACTCTGTGCCTTGGCCTTGGCTGTCTATATGGTGCTGCTCTTTTCACAGGAGCTAGCTCCGGTCAAGAAAAAAGCAACTGCTTCTACGCGAAGCAGAAGCCAGAAGCATGCTAAGATCTCGCGGAAGAAAGTGGAAGCTAAGGAAGCAAGCTTGTCAATCGCTAGAGATTTGAACTTTTCCAATGCTTCAACCGGTGGGATGAGAAAGGAAAGTAAAGAAAGGGTTCAGGCTGAGGAAAGTCCGGTAAGGCAGAGAGTATCTGCTTCTGGCCGCACCTTGGCAGAGCGTTCAATCAAAAAGGATATGACAAGATTTGAGAAAGTAAAACCTCTCTACCCAGTTGATAATTTGGCTACGGCTCCTGCCTTTGGAGAGTACGAGCCAAACAGTCAGCTAGCGGCAGCTGAGGTCGGTATGGTGGGTATGGAACACAGCTCACAAAAAGCCAATGATGAATTTCTGCAGTCTCTGCTTCATCATCGCAAGGGCTCTACTAAGATTAAGGTGGCCAACTCTATGATTCAGCCTACGGAAGCAAATGCAGCCGGCAATCAAGGCTATACAGATATAGATGATCCAGCCTTTGAGACTGCTGTTCTGTCTAAGATTAGACCGATGTCCTATACGGAGTCTAGCTATGGCAACTTCAGACCGCAGGCGGTTGAGGTGACAGGTGTTGTTTCTCAAGATGAGGAAGAATTCTTTACTGAGCAAGAACAAGCTCAGCAGCCAGTGGCAGAAGAAGTAAGCAACAGCCTGGAAGATGTTTTTGCTGCTACGGGAGATATCAAGCCAGTTAGAGCAGAAGAGTCAAGAACAGCAAACAGCTTAGAATCTCTCTTCTTTGCTGACTCAGACACTGAGCCACAAGCTAAAATGGATTCCGCCTTCAGTCAAGCTGCATCAGAGCCAGAATTTTCTGCTTCTGAAGAGTCTATGGTTAGCCGTGATCGCGCTGATATTCAGGGTTATCAAGATATTCTCAGCCAGATTCAGCATGATTTGCTGGGATCTGAAGAGGAAGATTTAACTGCTGAAGTCGCAGAGACTTGGGAGGAAGAAAGTAGCTTCGAACCTGCATCAGAAACGTTTGAGTTTGAAGCAGCCGCTGAACCAGCAGTTGTTCAATCAGTTTCTGAAGACGCACTTTGGACACAGGCTGAGCCTATCCAAGAAGCAGTTGCAGATGAAACAGAAGAAGACTTGCTCAAGGGAATTGCTGACATCCTCAAAGCTGAGGAAGCACAAGTCAAAGCTGCTCCGGTCGTTCCGGCTACAGATGAGACAGAAGAAGATTTGCTTCAGAAAATCACTGACATCCTCAAGGCTGAGGAAGCGGCAGAAGCAAGACCAGCTGCAGCAACTGCGGGAGATAAAGAAGTCTATTTCCAATTCCTCCTACTGGAAAGTCAGGAATTATTGGCTTCTAATGCAGTTCAAGAAGCTGAGAACTATCTGAAAGAAATTGTCCAAGGCAGTTCAGATCAAAATCTTCGTCAAGAAGCGTTCAACATGCTGGACAAAATCGTGAAAAATTAATACTATATAAACATACAATTGATTGTAATCAATTAGAAGGGTTTTAGGGGAAATTATGAAAAGTTGTAAAACAATCACAGGGACCGTTGTCATTGAGATTGAAAAAGGGATGGGACTGGGTGAAGTCCATGAAGTCTTTGTTGACGAGGGGGTCAATCTGACTTTTGTCATTAAGTCAAAGCAGTCTGAACAGCCTTTTGCCTTGCTGTCTAGCAAGAACATCCAAGGCATCGGTGACTTTGCGGTCATGGTAGAAAATAGCTCAGTTTTTCAAGAGTTGGAAGAGGCTGATCTGAAGGTCTTGAACGACAAGCAGGGTAGCGTCTTTGACGAAATTGTTATCACAATTGATGGAAACAAGGTGGGAACTGTTGTTGACTATCATATTGACGAAAAGAATGAAATTGGTTACTTGGTGGTTAATTCTGAAGATGCCAGCGAGGAAATTCAGATTCCTAAATCACGCATCTTGATGATTGGTAAAGAGTATATCATCCTCAATGATGAAAAAAAGACAGCTCCTCATCTTGAAGCAGATGTAGAGATGGGCCGTCTGGCTGCAGCAGATCTGCTCCATGAGACTGAAGCTGCAAAACCTGCCGAAAAAATTGAGGAAGTAGTTGCTGAAGCACCTGTATTCGAGCCAGTTGTAGATGAAAAAGTAGATGTAAAAGAAGAAGTTGCGACAGATTTGACAGAGGCCTTGGCTGCTGTAGGTCTGGGAGCTGCTTCTCCTGAGTTGGAGTTTTCTGAAGCAGTCGTAGAGACAGCAGAAGAACCAGAAGTTCAAGACTTGGTACAAGAAACAACAGCTCCAGCTGAAGAAGAAGTTGAAGAAACAGATGCAGCGCTGAGTCTGGATGCTGCTTTGGAAGAAGTATTGGCAGCTCCTGCTGAGGAAGTAGAAACAACTATCAGCACAGCTCCAGTTGCTGAAGAAGAGTCAGCAGCAAAGAAAGCTGTTAACGATTTTATCGATCGGCAAAAACGTCTTCTAGTAGGCAAAACACTGCAAAAAGACCTTGTTAATGCAGATGGAGGAGTTATCCTGAATGCCGGAGATACTGTTTCAGATGACATCATTGATTTTCTTCGCCGTATCGACCGTAAATTCCTTATCCGCTTAGCTGAATGCGTAGTATAAGGTTGGGATGAGATTCATGTCAAGAAGAAAAAGAAAGGTTTCATCAAAATATCAAAAACTACTTCCAGCAGCGACACTTGCTGCCTTTCTGCTGGGTAGTTTATTTTATGTCATTTTTGTCTTTAATCCAACGATTGACCTGAGTATCAATGGCCGCCCCTCTATGAAGGTTCGCTCTCGGAGCGAAGCTGAGATTGAAGTTTACAGAGAACTGCCCTATAAGGCTACATTTCAGCTGTCTACGGGGCAACACTTCTCTGTAGATATGCGCTTTTTAGGACTGAGCTATTTCACAGAAGAAGAGCTTAAGCGGCTGGATAATATCTCAGCCAAGACAGTCTGGGATAAGTTTACACCGTTTTTCGATACCAAGGAAAATCTACAGATTTCCATCTATCCTAACCGTCTTTTTTGGCTTAGACCTTTAAACGATGTCTTAGCTGCCCATCCTGATGTTCTCAGTCAGCTTCCAACGACCAATCATCTGGTCATGGATGGTGAGTCTAATGTAAAGGTGGGAGACAAGTCTAATGGCTATAAGATTGACCCTGCTGCTTTTATCCAAGCATCTGAGGAGATTGCCAAGACTGGTAAATTTGATGATGTCAAGGTTGAGAGCACGCCTGTTGAAGCAGAAGATCAGAGTGAACTTCTGAGCCAATATACGCACTTTATAGAGCGTAAGGAAGTACCACTGCCGACCAACGCTGCCCAAGCTCAAAACATGAAGACAGCTTTTTACAAGTTGCAGAATGTTTACTTGGCTCCTGGCGAGACCAAGTCAATCTCAGAGTTGTTGGGTGCTTTGAATGCGGAGTCTGGCTATCTTCCAGTCAAGGACAAGGATAATAAAGAAGTTTACGGTCAGGGTGCTGAGCAGATTATAGATGCCATTCAGCAGCTCGCCTTTTCACGGACCAATGTTATTTCCTATCGAGGACAGTATTTCAACATTGGAACGCCGGCTGAAGGTTTGACCGAATTGACCATTCAAAACAATACAGAAACAGATATGGTATTTTCATTAAGTTTGGAGGAGGGGCAAGTATCCATTATTCTGGCATCTAAGTGATACTCAAGGGAAGTCTAAGTTTGACACCGTCATCTGAGACTTTCAAAGAGTATAAAAAGGGAAAAATTATGATTGCAAGTTTAGTATTTATATTAGGTGTCGTATTTGGGAGCTTTTTCAATGTCGTCATCTACCGCGTACCGCTGGAAAAGAGCATTGCCAAAGGTCGGTCTATGTGTCCGTCCTGCGGTCATGTCTTGACTTCGGTGGAGCTGATTCCGGTTGTGTCGATTATCATGCAGGGCTTTAAATGCAAGCACTGCAAGGAGCCGATTTCACCGCGCTATCTCATTGTGGAGCTCCTGACGGGCCTGCTCTGGCTGGCCTCTTATCTGATCTTTCAAGATCAGGGGCCGTGGATGGTTGTTTCAGCCTGCCTCTTAGTGTCGCTTTGTCTCATTATCGGCTATATCGATTTTGATACTCAGTACATCTCGGACTCGGTTCTGCTGGTTTTCTGGCTGGGCCGCATGGCTGTTACGTTTTTTACCAATGAGTTCAATTGGGACTTACTCCTTTCGCTGCTAGTCGGCGCTGGTCTCTACTCTCTTATTTATTTTGGGGCCAAGGCTTATTACAAGAAAGAGGCTTTCGGGATGGGAGACATTCTCTACTTAGCTGCTCTGAGCAGTTGGTTTAGCCCCTTGAATACGCTGATTTTGGGATATGGTTCTTTCTTTGTGGCTGGAGCGATTCTCTTAATCGCAACCATCTTTAAGAAATTCAAATTTAAGTTGAAAGAAGAAGTCCCTTTTGGTCCTGCTATGAGTATCATGGCGGTCATCCTATATTTCTGGGGAGGAATTTAGGAAACCAAAAGCGACAATAGAAATGGATAGAAAAAATGTTTAGGAAGAAAAAAGTTATCATAGCATTAGCGACAGCTACTGTCCTTTCGGGCAGTGTGCTGCCTGTCAGCCGCCTAGCGGCAAATGAAAAGGCCAGTCTGGATCCATCTTTAGTGCAGGTGTCAGATCAGTTTCAGGCCAAGAAAACAGGAGCAGTCGTCTTTTCAGAAGATGTAACAGTGCCAAGCACAGTGTCAGCCGATTTCATTGATAGTCGTCTGGCTGGCACACCGATGGCTGGATTGGGAAAAGCTTTCAAAAAAGCAGAGAAAGATCATGGAGTTAATGCAATTTTTCTCGTAGGGCTGGCTATTCACGAATCGGATTACGGCCGCAGTCAGATTGCTCAGGCCAAGCACAACCTGTTTGGTTTCATGGCTTATGACTCCAGTCCTTTTTCCAGTGCAGGAAATTTCGCAACATTTGACGATGGTATAGATACCGTTGCCCGCTATCTTAGCGAGCACTATCTCAAGCCTGGCGGTCAGTTCTACAATGGTAAGAGCATGGCTGCTATCAATGTAAGATACGCATCTGACAAAACTTGGTCAAGCAAGATTATGATTCGTATTCGAAATTTTTTGAAAAAAGGTTAAGGAGGCTGGGACAATCGTGTCTCAGCTTGCTTTATTATAGAAAGAATTTCTTTTGGTGAGGCGACTGACGGGGTTTTTCTTGCTCTTTGGGGCTCTAAAAATTCCTAATCATCCTCACGGGACTAAATAATAAAAAACTTGCTTCTGCGACATCGTCTTTTATGGCGAAAAATGACTTAATTAGGGGATTTATGAAAAGAAAGTTTGACGTAAGCGATGTTTTAAAGGAAGCCTGGGGACTGACTGTTGATTACTTTTTTGTATGGACAGCAGGGCTTGCTATCATTCAACTGCCATTTTTTATTCTAGGGCTGTTAATTCTATTTTTTTCTCCATTGACTTCTACATTTCTTCCAAGTATGATTTTCTTTGGATTTCTATGTTCTTTTGTGATTGCTTATATCCATAAGTTTTCCTTGACCATGGTTCGTAATCCGCAGATGGTGCGAAGAAACTTCTGGAGGGCTGTTGGCTACAGTATTTCTGATGGCTTTTTTGGGCGTTTGCTTTCTATGTCTATTTATGTCTTCATCTTTTTCTTGGCTATGTTACTTCTTTTTGTATACTTTTATAATGTCTTGATGCCAGATGCAAATTTTCAAGAGAATATGGGAACTTGGATGATTTGGGTTGCAAATAATCAAGAGAAGATGGCTAGTATGCTCTTCCTGGTTTTTTTGATAGCACCAATGTTTAACTTGGTATTCCATTTGTTTTACAGCTATTTTATCGTCTCTCACTTCTTCTTGTTGCCCTATATTATTCAGGATACCAACTCCTCTGATAATCTCTTGCGTCCTCTGTCAGCCTTTGGCAGCTTGGGCAAGTCCTTTTCTCGTATGAATGGTCAGAGGGGACGTTACTTACTGGTAGAGCTTGTCTTAAAGCTTATTCCTGTAGTATTGGGTCTAATAGAAGTTTTGAGTTTACTTTTTAGTGCTGGTGTGTCTAATATTGTGGGAATGATTGTTAGTATGATAAATGGCTTTTTGCTGATTTATGCCTTGGCAGCCCGCTCGGTTATGGCTGACATCCTGATGTCTTATGATCGGGAAATAGTTAATTTTGGAGATTAATATTTATGAAAAAATTAGAAAGGGTTTTAGGATTTAGGATAATGAACGATGAATGATGTAAAAGTAACAAGGGTTTTCAGAGAAGCTTGGATTTTTGTTACAGAATATTATTTTGTCTGGCTGAAAGGCCTTTTGCTGGTCGGAATCCCGCTTGCAGTGCTGGGCTGGTTTCTTTTTCCGCTGGTTTCGAGTTGGTCTTACCGGTCCATTTTAGTCTTGACCTGTTTGGCTTTTATAATTGCTTTCGGTTTTGCTTATGTCAATAAATTTGCCTTGACAGTGATACGAAATCCGCAGATGGTTAAGCTCTATTTTGGCTATGCGGTTTGGTACAGTATCTCAGATGGCTTGCTTACTCGCCTCTTTTATTCCTTCATTGTCAGTGCCGTCCAGGTTCTGATTCTGTACATGGGTTGGTCGGCAATTGGCATCAATCTTGGGGTGGCTAGTCTCTTTGCCTTTTATCGGAGAGCAGTAAGTCCAGAGGCCATTGTGATTTTCCAGTTTCTCTTTCCTTTCTTGTTCATGGTCTTTTACCTGCTCTTCACTTATCTGGTTGATTCGCACTTCTTTTTGCTGTCCTATATCATTCAGGATACTAGCTCCAGAGACAATCTGGCCAAGCCGCTTTCTTTTTATGGCTGTTTGAGAAAGTCAGTTCTACTGATGAAGGAGCGCAGGGGTCGTTATGTTCTGCTCAGCTTTTTTCTAGCTTCTTTTGGTGGGTTGATTGGCTTGGGTACTCATCTCCTGATGGATCTGATAAGGCAGTATATTGGTCCCTTGCTGGGGGAACTGGATGATTTACTTGGCCTGATCCAGATGATTCCTGTCCTAGTTTTCAGTAGCTTTTACTGTGTATTTGTTCTGGTTGTTCGGACAGTTTTTGCCGATACTCTGATGGAAAATGATACAGAAGTGGTGGATTTTGGTGATTAATTTAGGAAGTTGCAAGACCAGACAATACTTGATAGAAACAAGAGGAAGGATATGAAATCAGTAACAAGAATTTTAATAACAGCTTTGGTGCTAACTGGGATTGGCTTTATCCCCCTGCCTTATCAAGTGGAGACCTTGAGACCGGCTTTGAATGCCAAAGACTTTGTCCAAGTTCAAGGAGGAACTAGTCAAGGAAAAGGTCAAATCTATGTCATGGCTGTCGGTGTTTCCGATGCCCGGGTGTTCAGTCTCTTTTTGACTTTGCTGCCTAATTACAGGCTGGAAACAGAGTATGTCTCTGTACCTGAAAACTATTTCGATAAGGAGAAGGGACGGGAAGAGCGAGAGAACAGCACTATGGGGTCTTCCCATCTCAATGCCTTGCAGGTAGCTTATCAAGCATCCGGTCATACTGTTGAGATTAGACATAAAGAGATTTTTGTGGATGCTGTCAGCCAAGAGACGCCGTTAGCTCAGGAGCTGCAGAAAGGCGATGTGATTTTAAAGATTGACAATCAGAGTTACACTAGCCCATACGACATTGTCGATCAGATGGAACAGCGGCCAGTTGGCAATGTGGTATCCATTGAGTACAGCCGTAATGGTGTAATCGGTTTGGCTAGCGGTCCTGTGATTGTGGATGAGACAACTGGTAAGCCTGGTTTGGGGATTGCATTGGGTTCTAAGGCCAGTGTTGCCATGAATCCTCTGACGAAGTTTAAGAGCAACGGTGTAGCAGGTCCCTCTGGTGGACTCATGTTCAGTTTGGAGCTGTACAATCAGCTCGTGTCTGAAGACATTACCAAAGGAAAAGCTATTGCTGGTACTGGAACGATTGACCACAAGGGAAATGTTGGCCGGATTGGCGGGATAGAGATGAAGGTCATGGCTGCAGATAAGGCAGGCGCTGAGATTTTCTTTGTTCCTGATGATACCATTGACGCTGATATTGCCCAGTACAATCCCAAGTTGCGCTCTAACTACCATGAGGCACTTCGTGCTTCTATCAAAATCAAGAGTAAAATGAAAATCGTCCCTGTCAAAACCTTCAACGAAGCTTTGAACTATCTCAGAGAGATGGAATAAGAGACTTTACTACTCTATGAGTAGTCAATAGAAACAAAAGCTCCTGCTAGTTATTTATCTGGCGAGGGCTTTTATTATAGAATTTTTTCAAATAATTGCCACCTTGGCACATAAATTCTTGCTTTCCAAATTGAAGTGTGATATATTTATAACATAAAGAGTGTTAAATATTTCTAACATAAGGAAAGGAGTCTATCATGAAAAAAAGTCAAAAAACGGGTGGCATCATTACAATGATTGCCGCAGCTCTCTTTATTGATTTTACTGTTTTATTTGGTTCCAATCTTAGTTGGGGACCCAAGTTGATTATTCTCGGTATTTCAGTGTTAGGTCAGATTGTAGCTATTTGGGGCTGGCTGCACATGAAACCATGGCCTCATAAGAGTCAGAAAGGTAAGGGAAAGACTATTTTTGACTTGTCTGCTAAGCTATACACGATGCTTTTGTTTGCAGCAACCATTTTTTATACAGTAGGAATTTGGGTTGCAACCCCAAGCGAAGGATCCAGTATTAAGGAATGGATTTTGGGAGTTGGCCTCGTTATTGAAGCGATTGTATTTGGTTTTTTCTCTTTGAAAAATGTCAAGGAAACTCCAGACGAACGCTTTTATGCTAATTTAGCTAAGGCAGCTAGCTTGATGTTTGTCTTTATACTAGGCGCACTGATGATCCTAGCAGTTATCATTGGGTACATGGGTTCTCTCACTCTCTACATGGGCCAGATCTTTATTAGCATAGCTGCCTTGATTTGCATCTTTGCAGTTGTCTATCTTATCTTGGAGCGGAGAGGATAACCATGGCCAAAGAAAGCAAGATTATCACTAATCTCAAATCCGTTCGCGAATCCATGGGCATGACCCAGCAGGAGCTAGCCGACCGCATCGGCATGCGGCGCGAGACAATTCTGCACTTGGAAAATAACCGCTACAACCCTTCGCTGGAAATGGCTCTCAAAATTGCTCAAGTTTTTAACCTTAAAGTGGAAGATCTCTTTGAACTCAGACAGAAAGGGGAGGCATAATTCTTTTCGAGACCTAGTATTAAGTTCGTTGATTAATTAGGAATTGAAGCCAAAAGAAAAAAACCTTTGAAATGTTGATTTCAAAGGTTTTTTGTTAAATAAATTACTTAACTTCTGTAAACACAACGTGTTTGCGAAGTTTTGGTGAGTATTTCTTCAATTGAAGACGGTCTGGCGTGTTACGTTTGTTTTTAGAAGTAAGGTACAAGCGTTCACCAGATTCTTTGTGTTCAAGTGTGATATTTACGCGCATGGTAGCTCCCTTCTATTATTCTGCTGCTGCAGCTTTGGCAATCTTACGGCCCTTGTAGTATCCTTTAAGGGATACACGGTGAGAGCGTGAGTAATCACCAGTAGTTTCGTCAAAAGTTACAGTTGGAGCTGTCACTTTGTAGTGAGTGCGGCGTTTGTTTTTCTTCGCTTTGGAAGTGCGACGTGCAGGTACTGCCATTGTTTGTTTCTCCTTTTAGATTGTAAATTCGATTCGATTTGATGATTTTCATCAACTCTAACAGTATAACAAAACTTTTTTGTAAAGTAAAGTTACTTGACAGATTTTTTTTAAATCTTTTCTGCTTAGGTTCTTAGAAGAAACCGGTTTTTCCGTATGCTATAATAAGAACAAAGGAGGCGGACTATGAAAGCAGCATTAAAATTACTTAGTCTATTCTGGCTGGGGATCATGTGTATTGTTTTAATCTTTTGGGGAGTGAACAGTTTTCGTGATTACCAAATTATGAAAGATGTAGAAAATCATTTGACTGCGGATTTCAAAAGCATGGGATACAAGGGGAAAGTGACGGTAAAAAACTACGATAGGCCTGCCGGCTATGGGGAGACCATGGACTTTAGCTATGAAGAAAAGATTGATGGGAGACTTTTGACCTTCTCAGATAGCGTGGATTATGATCCGACAACCAAGCAATACGAAGCTTCAAGATTAAGTCCCGTGCCTGAGGAAACTGAAACCGGCTTAGATGATAGCATTCAGCTAGAAGCCATGTGGCAGCAGCCTTATGTCCAGAAGCAGTTTAAGAAAATGAAGTCGGTCTTCAAGAAGCTAGATGATGAGGATATGACTTTAAAAGAAATTTCAGGTGAAACAATGGAAGTGCTTCATCAGGATGACGGTCAAATAACCTCAGAAATGCTAAATGCTGGGCAAGCAGAGCTAGTTCAGGATTTCCAAAAGAACAGGCAGAAAGGCCTGCCTCTCAATGGATATTATAATGTTGATGTCAAGTCTTATCTGCAAAAACATACTCTGCAGCTTCGAGTGAACTATGAGTTATTGGTTGATGATTTATATGATGATGAGAAAGCTATAGATAAGTACCCCGGAGTCTTTTTCCAGAAGCTTAAAAAGTTAGACTACAGTCAATTTTGGGATGGTTATTACCTAGTAGGCTATGATTTGAAAGAGCGTTCTGGTAGTGGCATAGGCGGGAATTCTGAGGTGATTGTGTTGGATATCCGTGGGGGTAAATTGGTTCGTACTTTTAGTGCTTTTTAGAGTTTGACTATTTTTGAGAAGAATTTGTTTATTTCAGGAATTAAGCTGATAAGTTTTAATTGCTTGGGATTTTTGAGAAAAATTCATTTTTGAATCTTCTGAAAATTTAAAAATTTTCCTCTGTAAAATACAGCCTAAGTGTGGTATAATAAAGCACAAAGATTACTGCAATGAAAGGGAAAGCTATGACAGATAAGGATATTCGTCACAGAAGTAAGATTTATGACAGTATGGTTAAATCTCCTAACCGTGCCATGCTTCGCGCGACAGGGATGACTGATAAAGATTTTGAAACGCCTATTGTTGGGGTGATTTCCACTTGGGCGGAAAATACACCCTGTAACATCCATTTGCATGACTTGGGCAAGCTGGCCAAGGAAGGCATCAAAGCAGAGGGTGCTTGGCCTGTCCAGTATGGGACTATTACAGTTGCAGACGGGATTGCCATGGGAACACCGGGCATGCGCTTCTCTCTAACTTCACGCGATATCATCGCAGACTCCATCGAGGCTGCCATGGGTGGGCATAATGTGGATGCCTTTGTAGCTATCGGGGGCTGTGATAAAAATATGCCAGGCTCCATGATTGCCATTGCTAACATGGATATTCCTGCTATCTTTGCCTACGGCGGAACGATTGCACCGGGGAATCTGGACGGCAAGGACATTGACTTGGTTTCTGTCTTTGAAGGAATCGGAAAATGGAATCATGGCGATTTGACAGCTGAGGAAGTGCGCCGCATTGAGTGTAATGCCTGCCCTGGCCCTGGTGGCTGTGGCGGTATGTATACAGCCAATACTATGGCGACTGCTATTGAAGTTCTGGGCATGAGCCTGCCAGGATCGTCTTCTCACCCTGCTGAGTCCAAGGACAAGCAAGAGGATATCGAAGCAGCCGGCCGTGCTGTTGTAAAAATGCTAAAAATGGGGCTGAAGCCGTCTGATATCTTGACACGCGAAGCCTTTGAAGATGCAATCACGGTGACCATGGCTTTGGGTGGTTCTACTAATGCCACTCTGCACTTGCTGGCCATGGCGCACGCGGCCAATGTTGAGCTGACGCTTGATGACTTTAATGTCATTCAAGAGAAGGTACCGCATTTGGCTGACTTGAAACCGTCCGGTCAGTATGTCTTCCAAGACCTTTATGAGGTTGGGGGAGTGCCGGCTGTGATGAAATATCTCTTGGCAAACGGCTTCCTGCATGGCGACCGCATTACTTGTACAGGTAAGACGGTAGCAGAAAATCTGGCGGAATTTGCTGATCTGACACCAGGTCAAAAGGTCATTATGCCGCTTGAAAATCCAAAACGTGCGGACGGTCCGCTTATCATCTTGCATGGTAATCTGGCTCCAGACGGCGCTGTTGCCAAGGTTTCTGGTGTTAAAGTGCGCCGTCACATTGGACCAGCTAAGGTCTTTGACTCAGAAGAAGCCGCTATTGATGCGGTACTGGCCGATGAAGTGGTCGATGGCGACGTGGTTGTAGTTCGCTACGTTGGACCAAAGGGTGGCCCTGGTATGCCAGAAATGCTGTCACTTTCGTCTATCATCGTAGGGAAGGGGCAAGGTGACAAGGTTGCCCTCCTAACAGACGGTCGCTTCTCAGGCGGTACTTACGGCTTGGTTGTCGGACACATTGCTCCAGAAGCCCAGGATGGTGGTCCGATTGCCTATCTTCGTACAGGCGATATGGTCACGGTTGACCAAGATACCAAGGAAATTTCTATGGCAGTCTCTGACGAAGAGCTGGCGAAACGTAAGGCAGAAACGACCATCCCACCGCTTTATAGTCGCGGGGTACTTGGTAAATATGCCCACATGGTATCCTCTGCCGCTAAAGGTGCTGTTACTGACTTCTGGAAACCAGAAGAAACCGGCAAGAAATAGCCTATATATGATAAAAGAACCCGCTAGTTTTTCTAGCGGGTTTGGTGTTTTTATTTTAAATGTAGATAAACTAAGTTCCTTCTTATCTAGGACTGATTCCCAGGGCAATGCGGCCGAAACGGCTGATACGGGTGATTTTCCAAGCAGGAGACCAAGTAACTTCGACAGAGGCGCTTTCAATCTCATCGATTTTCTTAAGAGAGTCCATGATGGCGATGGGCAGACTCTCAGCGCAATCACAGGCTGTATCGGTAAAGGTCATGACAACCTTGCAGTGGCCGTTTTCGTCTAAGTTAATTTCATAAATCAACCCTAAGTTATAGACATCCAGCTCTACATCCGGATCGTAAATACGCTCGAGCTTCTCTACCAATTTATCCTGAATTGCAGCGGCTCGGTCGTTGATTTTGATATCGTCTCTCATGGCTATTCCCTTCTATCTGACTTGAATTGTTTTTATTTTCTCACAATTCTGACTTTTTTTCAAGCTATTTTGGAACATGAAAACGGATTTAGTTCTTCCAAACGAAAAATCCCTTTCGGGCTCCTCAAAATGGCGGACTTATGATAGAATATAAGTACTAAAGAAGGCGGAGGTCAGAAGATGAAATTACAAAAACCTAAAGGAACTCAGGACATTCTTCCTCAAGAATCAGCCAAGTGGCAGTATGTAGAAGACTTTGCCCGCAAGACATTTAAAAAATACAATTACGGCGAAATCCGCACGCCGATTTTTGAGCACTATGAAGTCATCAGTCGCTCGGTAGGGAATACGACAGACATCGTGACCAAGGAAATGTATGACTTTTATGACAAGGGTGACCGCCATATCACGCTGCGTCCAGAGGGGACAGCGCCCGTGGTGCGTTCTTATGTAGAGAATAAGCTTTTTGCTCCTGAAGTGCAAAAGCCTGTCAAAGTCTATTATATGGGCTCAATGTTTCGCTATGAGCGGCCTCAGGCTGGCCGTCTGCGGGAGTTTCACCAGATTGGTGCAGAGTGCTTTGGATCTAGCAATCCTGCTACAGATGTAGAAATGATTGCCATGGCGGCTCAATTTTTCAAGGATATTGGCATTACCAATGTCAGCTTGGAGCTTAACTCGCTGGGGAATCCTGAGAGCAGAGCTGCTTACCGCCAGGCCTTGATTGATTATCTGACTCCACTGAAGCCTAGCCTATCAGCAGATAGCCAACGTCGCTTGGAGGAAAATCCGCTGCGTGTGCTGGATTCTAAAGAGCCCGAAGACAAGGCGGCTGTAGAAGGTGCTCCGTCTATTCTGGACTATCTGGATGAGGAGAGCAGTGTCTACTTTGCGGCCGTTCGATCCATGCTGGAGACCTTGCAGATTCCTTATGTCATCAATACCAACATGGTCCGTGGGCTAGACTACTATAATCATACGATTTTCGAGTTTACAACTGAGGTGGCTGGCAGTCAGCTGACTATTTGTGCTGGCGGCCGTTATGATGGGTTAGTTGCTTACTTTGGTGGCCCTGAAACGCCAGGTGTTGGCTTTGGTATGGGTTTGGAACGTTTGCTTCTCGTACTTGACAAGCAAGGAGTAGAGCTGCCGATTGAAACCGCTCTGGATGTGTATGTAGCTGTTTTAGGACCTGGTGCCAATAGCAGAGCTTTGGAGTTAGTGCAGGCTCTCCGCGTACAGGGTTTTGCAGCAGAAAGGGATTATCTAGACCGCAAGCTCAAGGCACAGTTTAAGTCGGCTGATATCTTTAAAGCCAAAACTCTTATCACCTTGGGTGAAAGCGAAGTGGAAAGCGGTCAGGTGACTGTTAAGAACAATCATAATCGTGAGGAGATTACTGTTAGCTTAGACCAAATCCAAGAAAACTATCAGCTTATTTTTGGGGAATTGGGGTTTTAAAGGTTTGAACCTAACAGTCAGAAACGCTATAGTATCATACGTTTGAACGAACTTGGTTGACAACATGTAAATATATTTTCTAAAAAAATATCTTTAAAAACTTGAAACATAAAGTGATTATTGATATAATGTACCCGTTATATAAATTTGCTAAAGGAGAAACAACTATGGCACAAATTAAATTGACTCCAGAAGAACTTCGTACATCTGCAAACAGATACACTGAAGGTTCTGAAAATGTAACTCAAGTTTTGACTACATTGACTAATGAACAAGCAATTATTGCTGATAACTGGGATGGTTCTGCATTTGATAGCTTTGAAGCACAATTCAACGAATTGTCTCCAAAAATCAAAGAATTTGCACAATTGCTCCAAGATATCAATGCACAGTTGGTTAAAGTTGCTGACATCGTTGAGCAAACTGACCAAGATATCGCTGCACAAATTCACTAATTTTGTTATAACGGCTTTAGGAAGGCAAGAGCCTTCCTATTTTTGTAAAGTTTAAAAATGAAAAAAGGCAGTTTCTTTCATGTTTGATAAGAAAATCGCTGCAATGTAAAGGCAAGCTCTGACAATCTGAATCAATATCTGAATTAGACTGTTAGAGCTGTTTGTGTCTTTCTGTGTGCTCTTTTATGTAACAATAAACTAAAAAATTTAAAAAGAAAAAGAAATTTACATCCATGGGAAATAAAAAATTACTTAAGTATATAGGAAACGTTGTTTTAGTCATCGCCTTGCTGGCTGCAGTAGTGACGCTGAATGTCGCAGTGCAGAAGAATACAAGCAGCGCTAGAGACAGCAAGATCAAAACAGATCAAAAGACTAAACTGAATGTCGCGGTCGTCAATGAAGACCGGGCTGTTAAGGTTGATAAGAAAGAGTATAATCTTGGAGCTAGCTATGTCAAAAATCTAGAACGGGATGACTCTCAAAACTGGTACATCGTGACGCGTGGAGCTGCAGATGCTGGCCTGGAAAATGGGAAATACCAGCTGGTCGTGACGATTCCAAGTGACTTTTCGGAAAAAGTGCTAGATGTCAATGCTATCAGTGCAGATCGGACAATCGTCACTTATAAAGTTAACGCTGCAGGAAATCAGCAGATTGAAAATGAGGCCAATAGTCTGGCTAAGGATATTATCGCGGATCTGAATAGCCAGTTGGTTGATATGTATATGGCAAGTATCTTGAGCAATCTATATACGGCTCAGCAAAATGTGCAGGCTAGTTCAGAGGTGCAAATTACCAATATTGGCAATTATCGAACCAACTTATTGGAATCTGCTATTGGTTCTAAGAATATTTTCCCAACGCTAGTCAGTATGTCTGCCTCATCTGTCGAAGCTAATAACTCTCTGAAGACGACTCTGGAAACTTATGCTAAGGCTTTTGATGACTTGGATAACTCTCAAGCTACTTATGGAAAGAATTTTGATAGTCTTCTCAAACAGCGAGTTAGTGACCAAACTAGTTATGAAGAATTTATGACCCAGCTGATTGAGATGGATCGTCAGCTTTTGGCAAATGAAACTGAGACGCTTTATAATAGTTTGAGCGAATCGCAACAAAAATTGACTGCACAGCTTGAACTTGCCAAAAAACAATCTAGTGATGATTCAGACGATAATAATAATCAGCCAAGTCAAAATCAATCTGATAATGTCAGCAAGCAACTAGAGCAGTTGGAAGCTGCCTTAAATGCAGAACGTGGGCAATTAGATGTCCATAAACAACAGATTAAGGACTTTGTTGATAATAAATTAAGAACCTACTATGGTGTTGAAGAAGGCAAGCCTATTACTCTTAGCGCAGTGTTAGGAGATGCTATAACAAGCTACGATGCTTCCTTGAAGACACAAATAGCTGAAGCAGTAAAAGAGTTGCCAGCTTCTCAACCAACAGAGGTGAAATTCGGATTGCCTGTTCCTACTCTCGACTATTCAACCATTTCGCAATTTGGAACACCACAAGGAAATGGAAGTGCTGAATTAGACAATCTGGCAGCAGCTGCAGAGAAAGCGGCTAGCTCTACAACCGGCCCAGTTAATAGCCAGGTTGGAAAGGCTACTTTGTCAGTCACTCCACCAACAGGTGTAACAATCAAAACTATTACATACAATGGCGAAACAGTAGCAAATGGGCAAGAAATTAATTTAGCTGAAGGGGCTAATTTTAATGTGCAGTTCAATGTAGCTAATGATGCTGCAGCCACTTCAGTTGATAGCTCAATTGATATTTCTCTGAATGGTATTAAGGTTGCAAGTGCACCGGTGAATGTAGAGGATGCACAAAAAGCGGCAGCGGCATATGGAGCTAAAGTACAGGAGATTTCTTCTGCCTATCAACACGTTATGTCTTTAATCCAAGCTTATAATTCTTTTGATGAGTTAAAAAATAAAGATATGTCCGAATCTTTATCGAAGCTTTTAGTACAGGCGGTTGAATCTAATCTGGGTGCTTATGAAAATAGTTTATCTGATAGTAAAGATGGTAAGCCTGAGAATAGTGTCAAAGGGAAGTTGGATACAACAATTAGTCTCCTTAAGAACAAGATTGAAGACGTCAAAGGGACCAATTCAGAACTCGCAACTGAGATTGATAAACAGCTCAATCTTTACAAAGATGTACGAGAGAAATTGAAAGGTATCTCGGCATCTCGAGTCTCCTCTACGGATGCATTGAAAAAGACAGACACCGATTTGTCATCTCTGAATTCAGAATTCTCATCCTTGCTGTCTTCGACTTCTGGTGTTAAGTCTTCTTCACAGACCAATGTGCAAGCAGCTGATAGTGTCAACCAGATCTTCAGCAGCTTCAATCGTGAGCTGGAAAATGCACAAGGAACGACAGAGAAATTGTCTGCGAATGCTGAAAGCTTGATGGGACAATTCAATAAGGAATTGGAAGATAATGGCAACTTTGTGGAATCTTTTGTCAAGGTTCTTAACAATGCCTATGAGAACGGTGTTCCTAATGAAGTATTGTTGGACTTCCTGTCTAATCCAGTTGCTCAATCTTCTTCATCTGTCAAAGCGACTGTCAATGTTTACCGTCCATTTACTTGGATCCTCTTGTTGGAGATTGTCAGTCTGTTTACGGCCTATCTTTTTGCAACGCAAAATATTGTGCGCAAGGTTAAAGACCGCTTTAAGCTTAATAAACTACAAGATACAGATATTACGACTGTGGGCATCCTAGGCTTCCTGTCTCTGACGATTGGTCTGGTTATTGGGATTGTCTCCAGCATGCAGCTTCACATCGGCAAGGAATATGTTCCATCTTGGGTCTTGTTGATTGTGGTTGCTAGCTTTGTCTTGATTCAGGGGCAGTATTTGTTCCTCAAGCATCTGCGCGTGATGGGTATGGGCTTAGCTTTCTTCATGATTATCAGCTTTGTCTATCTATCTAATGCCATTGGTACGACAGCTAGTTTGACTGGCTTCCCAGCCTTTATCAAGAGTTTGAATGCCTTGTCTGTGCTAGAAGGCATGCTGTCAGGTTACTTTGACGGCAAGACAGCTGGTTTCTTTGCCATCTTTGGTCTGATTGTCTTGCTGGCTCTGCTAGTTGCCGCTAATATCTTTATCAAGACTAGAACATTAAAAACTGAGGAAGTTTAAAAGAGTATGAAAAAAATTCTGTTTTTATTCCTACTCCTAAGTTCGTTTGCGGTGACGGCTGTTGCCGCAGATGAGCTAAAGGATAATCGTCTGCAGATAGATAATTCGCGGATTGAAAAAGAGCAAGAACTGAACTTTGGTGCACAATCGGAAGGCACCAAGTCTCTTTTCGTTGCTGAGAATCAGGAAAAAATTCAGGAAATGAAGCAGTATCAAAATAAACAGTTGGCCACAGAAGCGGGACAACTGTTTTCTGCTATACAGGGGCCGACGGATATTTACCATTCCAAGGAGCTTTTTCAGCCGGGAACGGAAAAATTGTCCAAGCTGCAGACGAGTTTGAAAAGCGATGAAGAAAGCAGCTGGGATGATTTTCTGCCGGGAGTAGTCTACTTTGTAGCAGCCATACTCTTGGTCAGTATGACTGTCTTTGTCAGCTATCGTATCAGTAAGGGAGAAGTATAACATGGAAGGACATATCAACATCACCCTCCGTTTGCGGGATAAGGACGTGGATATTCGCATTCCTAAGCGGATTGAGGTCCGTCGCTTCATTCGGGAGATTGATCAGATTTTCAATATCGAAGGAAAGCGCCATAAGTATCAGCTGCGGATTATTAACAAGGGGTTGATACTGGATGAGGGCAAGGTTTTGGCTGATTATCCAGTCACAACGGGAGATTTAGTAGAGATTGAGGAGATTTAAGGTGACTGAGGAAAAATTTGTATTTGCTGAACAAGAGTTTATCTATGAAAAAAATGACAAGAATTGGAGCCTAACGTTGAAGCGTTCGGACGTGGCAACGCAGGATTTGCGGGAGCTCTTGCTGTTGGACCTGCACCATCCGCTTTTCTTGGAGCAGGAGACTAAGGCTGACCATGATAGTGTCTATTTCACCTATCAGATTGAGCCTTTGGGGCTGTCTAAGGAAGAGATTGAAAAGCGCACGATTTCTGAGCGGATTCGTCTGGCTCTCAATGTTTTTGCTCTGGAAGCGGCACTGGAATTGCCGGTGACTTTTTTGCTGCATCCTAGCAATCTCTTTATTACCAAGGATGCGCAGGCTAAGATTGCTTATCGCGGAGTTCCAGGTATTATGACACCTCAGTCTATTTCTCGGGAGGACTTCTTGCGTCAGGCTAAGTGCTTTGCGGTGACGCTCTTTGCAGATTTGGACTTTATGGAGCTTTACAAGGGCTCGCTAGAGCTAGAAACTCTGCCGGATTTCCTAGTGGAGCTGCGTGAGGCTGACAGTCTGGAAGATGCGGTTGCTGTTTTGGAGAAATCCTATCAGGAAAAGGCTGCAGAAGAAGCAGAGAAGCAGACACTGGTCTCCAAGCGCCAGCATAAGATTTTCAAACTGGCGACCATCTGGTTGACAGCAGCTGTTGTGATTTTGACCATTCCTTTGATTTATTTGATTTTCATACAGAATCCTTTCAAGGAAAAGCTGTTACAGGCGGATACTGCCTTTATCAAAGTGGACTACAGCAAGGTCATCGATGAGCTGGAGGGAATCTCTCCTAAGAGCCTGCCGAATACACAGAAATATGAACTAGCCTACTCTTATATCCAGGGCTTGGAATTTTCTGATGATCAACGTAAGGTCATCCTGAACAATGTCACACTAAAATCAGATGATTTGTATCTCAATTACTGGATTCAAGTTGGACGTAATGATTTTGAAGATGCTTTGGACACAGCCAAACGAATTAATGACTCAGATCTGATCATCTATGCCTTGACGCAGGAGATGAAAAAGGTACGTGAGGACGATAGTTTGTCTGGTAAGGATCGGGAGACTAAGCTTGAGTCCTTGGAAGGCGAGTATAAGAAGTACTGGGATAGCCGTAAGGAGCTTTTGACTGGTGATTCTAGCTCAAGTGCTTCTGGCGAGGAAGGTTCTTCAGGAGCAAGCTCTTCCTCCAGCAGTGAAGCGTCGTCTAGCAGTAGCGCGAAGGAGTAAGTATGAGCAAGACAATCATCATCTATACAGACCATCTGCGCTATGAGCTGCAGCTGACAGAGGACAAGAAAGTTCTCCTAGCAGCGAGTGAGAAGGCTCAGCTTTACCTGCCTCATCAGGAGACTCCTATCCAGCTTCAGTTAGCTGAAGGGCAAGTCTTTTATCAAATGGGGGAAGAAACGGGAGTCGTAACTGACGGTCTGACCTTGGGCAATCTGACCTTGTATCAATCTGATTCAGAACCGGCTGTTTATGACCTATTGGACAGAAAAGAGTTACTCATCAGCGACCAGAAGGGAGCAGCTATCAGTCTGGAATCGCCTTTGGAGTTGCTCTTGAAGCGAACGAATGATTCTTGGATTTTGACCAAGATGCGAGGTCAAGTCTACCTCAATCACGTTGAGTGGACAGGAGACCAAATCCAGCTGGAAGCCGGCGACGAGCTAAGCTTGGAAAGTATTTCTCTCAAGGTCTATCCAGAAGAAATCTGGGTGACAGGTCCGGCTACGGTCAGCTCTAGTCTGACCTTGCGGGGGGCTTCTCGCCATGGTTTTTATCCAGACTATCCAGACTATCACCGCTCGCCGCGGATTATCTATCGGAGCTCAGAGGACAAGATTCAGATTGCTCCGCCAAGCAAGGAACCTCAAAAGCCTAATGATGAGCTCTTGAGACTGATTGTGCCGCCACTTCTCATGGTTGGGGTGACGGTACTGATTACACTGGTTCAGCCGCGGGGAATTTATATCCTCGTTACAGTTACTATGTCAATCGCCAGTGCTATCTTTTCGGTTCGAGGTTTCTTCAAAAACCGCAAGAAGTTCAAGGAAGACAAGAAGGAGCGCATAGATCTTTATCACCTCTATCTGAAAGACAAGGCTATTGAGCTGAACAAGCTAGAACGTGAGCAGCGTGATGGCATGCTCTATCATTTCCCAAACATTAACGAATTGACGGGTCTGGTGACAGACTACAGCCACCGCATCTACGAGAAGACACCGCTGCACTTTGACTTTCTTTACTATCGCTTGGGGCTTGGACAGGTGCCAACCTCTTATAAGCTGACCTACGGTCAAGAGGAGCGAAGCGGCAAGAAAGATGCGCTGGAAGAGGAGGGCTATGCTCTCTACACTCGGCATAAGAAAATTCCCGACCTTCCTATTGTCGCTAATCTCAGCCATGGACCGGTCGGCTATATCGGTCCGCGCAATCTGGTTCTGGAACAGCTCCAGCTCTTGGTCATGCAGTTAGCGGTCTTTCACTCCTACCACGATGTGCAGGTGATTACCATCATGCCAGAGGAGGAGCGCGACCAGTGGGATTGGCTGCGCTGGCTGCCGCATGCGACTCTGCAAGAGCTGAACGTCCGTGGCTTTGTCTATAACCAGCGGACGCACGATCAGGTTCTAAACAGCCTTAACCAAATCCTGAAACTGCGCAAGGCTCAGAAGGAAGAAGCGACACGGCAGGAGACAACCCTATACAGTCCTCACTATGTGGTATTGGTCACAGATGAAAAGCTGATTCTCGACCATATCATCATGGAATTTTTCACAGAGGATCCGACTGACCTGGGCTGCTCACTGATCTTCGTACAGGATGTGATGAGCTCTCTGTCTGAAAATATCAAGACAGTTGTCAATATCAAGGACCGCAATACCGGTCAGCTGGTCATGGAAGAGGGAATCCTTAGAGAAATTGACTTCCGACTGGATCATTTCCCAGAAGGCTATGACAAGGAGCGAATCGCTCGGACCTTGGCGCCACTCAATCACCTGCAGAATCTCAAGAGCTCGATCCCTGATACGGTCACCTTTATGGAGATGTATGGGGCAGAGACCTTCTCGGATCTGCAAGTCTTGCAAAAGTGGCAACAGAATGCGCCGTATAAGAGTTTGGCGGTGCCTATCGGCCTGCGGGGTAAGGAAGACCTGGTCTACCTCAACCTGCATGAAAAGGCTCACGGACCGCACGGACTGATAGCCGGAACAACAGGATCTGGGAAGTCAGAGACCATCCAGTCCTATATCCTGAGTCTGGCTGTCAACTTCCACCCACACGATGTGGCCTTTCTCCTTATCGACTACAAGGGTGGGGGAATGGCCAACCTCTTCAAGAACCTGCCCCATCTCTTGGGAACCATTACCAACTTGGACGGAGCCCAATCCATGCGGGCGCTGGCTTCCATCAATGCGGAGATTCACCGTCGGGAGCGGCTCTTCAGAGAGTTTGAAGTCAATCATATCAACCAATATCAAAAGAAATTTAAAAACGGGGAAGCAACCGAACCTCTGCCCCATCTCTTCCTCATCTCGGATGAGTTCGCAGAGCTCAAGGTCAACCAGCCTGACTTTATCAAGGAGCTGGTATCCATCGCTCGGGTCGGACGTTCCCTCGGGGTCCACTTAATCCTGGCTACTCAGAAGCCCTCTGGGGTGGTGGATGACCAGATCTGGTCCAACTCCCGCTTTAAGCTAGCGCTCAAGGTGGCAGACCGGACGGACTCGATGGAAATGCTTAAGACGCCAGATGCGGCGGAGATCACCCAGACTGGCCGGGCCTACCTGCAGGTCGGCAATAATGAAGTCTATGAACTCTTCCAGTCAGCCTGGTCAGGGGCAGACTACCAGCCGGATAAGGATGAGATGGGAATTGAAGACCATACCATCTACCTGATCAATGACCTGGGCCAATACGAAGTGCTCAATCAAGACCTGTCAGGTCTTGATCTAGCAGAAGATATCAAGGAAGTACCGACAGAGCTGGAGGCCATTGTCAGTCAGATCCAATTGCTGACAGAAAGCCAGCAAATCCCACCTCTCTAAGGGTAATCTTCTCTACTTAACGGATAAGGAAGAGCAGATGAGTGCTTTGACTGAGCAGATTGCACGAGGCAAGCAGAAGGTGATTGTGCTAGCGCCGAAGTATCATAATTTGCCTGAGATGGAAGGTGTGACAATTCTTGCTAGTCCAGAGGAATATCAGACTGGAATTATTGCGATGGAAGAAAATATCAAGGCGCGCTTGGAAAAGCGCAACAATCAGCATGAAGCAACAGTAGTTCTATTTAATCAACTGGAATTAATGGGTGAGTTGAGTCTTGATGACCAGACCTCTCTCATTTACATTCTGGAAAAAGGACTGCGAGCTGGCTATGCTTCTGTTTCGATGAGTGGCAGCCAGCTGTATAAGCAAATAGATGTTGTTTCTAAGACAATTAGAAACTATAAACAAGCTATTGTCTCAATGAGATTGACGGATCAGAATATTCTAACTGTCACAAATAAACCTATCCGCGAGCCACAGTTAGAAGAGCAAGAGCACTACTATGTAGCCGACGGATTAGCAAGTAAAATGAAAGCATTAATGATAGAGAGGAAATAAAGATAATGGTAGCAGTTACAACAGATACAGAAGGAAGAGCTAGTCAGTTAGCATTGATTAGAGGGAAAATGAGGCAAATTGAAAAAGTAATTGCAGCATTAAATGGTGTCTCAACAAGTGTGGAAGATGTCCTCGGAGGCGATGGCCCTATTGCAGAAGGTTATCATTTATCGGGAAAACCATACTCAAGTATGACGGATAGTGAAAATGATATTCGAACTGCAGCTCAGACAGCTTTTAATAGCCAACGTACAAGTGTTATTGCAGATTTGAATGAGAAATATCGTGCTTTGCAAGCAGAAGCGCAGAGTTTGTTGTAGATATAATGAAGATATAGAAAGAAGAGGGTAGATATGGCAAAAATAACGGTCGACCAGCTGCAAGAGTTGGGGGAGTATGGGAAAAAGGTAAAAGATAATTCTAAGCAATTTAAAGCAGCCGTAGTGAATGCAAATTATCAATTTGCATTGAAATACAAAGGAAGTGAAGGAGATGTCATTAAAGCCTTTGTAGAAAAACTTAACACAATCCAAAACCAAGTTTTTGATATCTATCCAGGATATCTTGATTATTTTGGAGCGGTCATGGAAAATTATGATACAGGATTGAGTGGGCTTGGTTTTGCAACGAAAGCTTGGTCACAAGATGGTGAAGCAGGAGCACAGGGAGTTCAGCAGAAATTAGTTGGAGATCAGAAAAAGAAGGTTGAAGCTATTCGGAAGAGTTTGGATGTTCATTATACGACAGCCGCGACTATTCTTGGCAGTGGAAAGATTAGTGCTGAAGCAGTGTATAATGATGCTTCAGCTGCTCTAGATGATGCAGGGGGAAAGCGCAGTCAACTTGATAGCAGCATGCAGGAATTTTACAAGAGTTTTGTGGATGGTTTGAACACCTCACAAGCACAATTAAAAGCAATTTTAGAAGTTCTGAATAATGCACGCTATATTGGTTCGCTGGAACCCAGCACGGTTGTGAATGCAATAGCAGAAAAGCGTTTAACCAATCCAGATGATTTGAAAATGTTAGATGCTATTCAAGATTCTGGAGATGCTGCTATGGTTACTGCGATTCTTTCAGGGGATAAATTTAGAGAGATGGGGAAGGTGGATGCAACCCATGTCAGTTCTAATATGTCTGCTTATGCTTATGCTCAATTTGCAGGAGTGAAAGATCTTGGCAGTTCTGACAATATCAATGATTTGGAAGCCTTTATCAGTGAGCTTCAAAAGCAAGATCCGGATAAAGTGAAAATCTATATGGAGAAGCTTAGTGCAGCCAGTGCTCAGCAGGGGTATATCTCAGTAGCGCAAGGCTTGCGCTTATTTCCTGATTTTCCGGCTGAACGAACCCCAGAGGCGATGGCGAACTATATTGATAGTATTCGGGGGAATAATGAAGAGTTGGCTGAAGTCAGTGCTAATTTAAGGAAACATGCCCATTTAGCAGGCTTGTTTGATAGTCTATACTTGTTAGATGTGGGTACTAGGTATAACACATATGGGGCCGAGATTAAATTAACACAAACAACTCTATCCGACCTAGGGTATACTGCACAGGGCTTTGGGTATAAACTCACTCAGCTTGAAACAGACGTTACAAATAACTATACAATTTCAAAACAAACCTTCAATATTGCAGTGGATAACTATCTAGAGGCAGAGTCTGTTCATTTTGATCAGATGTCTGAAAAGATTGAGAAGTTAGAGGCCTCTAAGAAACAAGCTGTTCTTGATTTTATTGGCGATGTCGCACAAGCTGGTATTTATCTGCTTCCTGGAGGTGTACCAGCTAAGATAGCTGTGAATTTATTCGGAGACATTGCCAAGAAGACAGGCAGCAATTATGCGAGTGATTTTGCGGACTATCTCAAAGATTTTAGGGATGCAGTTCCAAAAGATTATCGAACAACTGCAGTTTCAAGCCTAAGTGTCCTTAAAGCGCCTTTTAAGTTATATGAGAAACTTGAGAAGATTAATAAAGATATTAAAGAAGCCAAGGATGCTCAGCTATATAGTATCTTTAATGTGGGTGGTGTCTCTGTCAACAAAGATGGAAAGGTTGTCAAAGCGGAGTATACACCAGCTTATGACTTGGATGCCTTCTTGACAATGAAGGACTTGGCAGATAATGGCTTAAGTGCCCATGTCTACCGTCAGGCTCTGATAGATGGGAAGTCACCAGAAGAAGCATTAGCAAAATTAAATGAATTTGAAAGTAATGTGAATAAGCCAGATGTTTTAAGCGTTTCTGCAAAGAATTTTGCTTTGGGTCGTCCGGATGTTCCGGCCAACATTGGAGCTGTTGGCCAGATGATGTATGAAGAGCGGATGAAGCAGGAAGATAGAGATAAGGCATTACTAAATAAAATGCAGGAGTTTGATGCACAAGAAATCTGGAATCATTATCAGGATTACGGTCGGAATTCAATTATTCCGGATACCTCAGATCAGAAAAATCCTAAGGCGGCAGAGTCAGCAGAGAATCTTAAGAAAGATATTCAGGATGATTTCAATCGCATTGCCCAAGGGAGGTTCTGAGAATGTTTCGAAAAAAATATATCTTAATTACCATTATGGCTCTAGGACTTACATTGATAGGTGTTTTTATCTATTGTTACATAGCGTTCAATAGGAAAGTACCAAAAGTTGAATATGGAGAAATTAAGAAGTCAAAAATAGAAAATATTGAAACTTTCGGTGATAAAAATCAGTTTGTTTTGATACAATCATCCAACAAAGATATATTTCCAAATGGAGGTCTTGGGCAGCGCTACTTAGTGACAGATGAGCGGAGATTTGATAGAGCTAGTTCTTCGGAGAGACCATCAGAAGGTTGGTATTGGAATATATACATCTATGATATTGAGCAGAAGAAACCAAGCGCTTATAAGGTGGATTTGTATGCTTTGGTAAAAAAATATGATTCCTCTTACTATTTAGGGGCCTTAGGAAGCGTTATTTACCAAGATGGTCAAGATTATCAAATTTTGGAGCTCCGTAAGTGGAAGGGAGATAGTCCCACATTTGTCTTATTGAATTTAGAAACACATAAGATAGAAGATGAGAATCCCATCTTGCACCATTTAGAATCACGCTATCAATATAGATTGGGAGATTTGATTTATGGGACAAATTTTTATGATATTCTCAAAGAAAGAGGCGCTTCACTGGATAGAGATCGACTGACTTTGAATTCTGGTAGTAAGTTGTCGGAGGAGATCAATTTAAGTCGAGAGTACCCAGAAATTATAAAACATATGGAGGATAATCCACAAACAAGTTCTATTGGATTTCGTCAAGGCTTGGTTACTGCTGAAGAAGAATATCAAACCCTACGCCATTGGTTTACTCCTGTAGGTGAAAAAATAGTTGACATTGTAACTAGTGAAGATTATAACGAAAATAAAACTCTAGATACCTACAAAGACTACACAGAGTGGCAGGAAGAGGTTTTTAAAATTCAACAGCAACGTAAGAAAGAGATGGAGAATAATAATGAGCAGAAGAACAATTAAAATGGATCAGATTCGGTCAGTAGAGGCAACCTTGCATAATTATATTTCATCAGGGTTTACACAAGCCCAAAACGGTGCGATTGTGCAAGACGAGTCAGCGGACTTGCTTGATGGCGCGTTTAGAGCAATGTTTCAAACAACCGAAGGTTTGTCTGAAGCAGTAGAAGGACTCAATGGTTTCTTAAATAAGGTTGCGGATGCATTTGAGAAAAGAGATGCCCAGCTCAAAAGTATGATTGATTCTAACTTGAAAGAGGTTCCTGTGGGGACTCGTGAGCAGAAAAACGACTATTATATTTCTCAAGGAAAAGATTCGAAAGAACGCTACAATCGCCGGAAAATGGTAGATATTGCGGAGAGTCAATATAATGACTTTCCGAAATAGTTAGATTTTGCTTTGTTTCAAAAAAATACTTGTAACCATCTGAAGGAATTTTCAGGTGGTTTTCTTTTACACCTCATTCCTCTACCTTGCTATTCTCCAAAAGTTTCCAGTTTCTTCCCTAACATTTCTTTCTTATGCTATAATAGTCTATATAAAGTCGAGGGAATGATGAAGAAAATATTATTGGTAGTTTTGGTGCAGGGTTTGGCTGTCTTTGTGATTACTGGTCTGCTTTGTTATTTTATGCGAGGGGATTTTTTCTTCCGTGCTTTAGCGCCGATTTTTGGTCTAGCAGTGGGAAGGTTTCGCTTCTTGACAGCCATGGTTACAAAAGCATTTGCGCCCAGTCTCTATGAAGATAGCAAGAAAAAGGAATAATCTATAGAGCTGACAGTAGGTCTGGGGTCATTTGCCTCAGGCCTTTCTTTTTCTCCTCCCTTTCCCACCCTATCTCTCATATGGTATAATGGAACAAGGACATTTTCCTTTCAGTACCTTGAAAATTCTATATTTTTAGAATCATTTATCTGCTCTGCTATTTCCTCAAAAAAATAAAATGACGGACCTGGGCTGCTCACTGATCTTCGTGCAGGATGTGATGAGCTCTCTGTCTGAGAATATCAAGACGGTTGTCAATATCAAGGACCGCAACACTGGTCAGCTGGTCATGGAAGAGGGAATCCTCAGAGAAATTGACTTCCGCTTGGATCATTTTCCAGAAGGCTATGACAAGGAGCGAATCGCTCGGACCTTGGCGCCACTCAATCACCTGCAGAATCTCAAGAGCTCGATCCCTGATACGGTCACCTTTATGGAGATGTATGGGGCAGAGACCTTCTCGGATCTGCAAGTCTTGCAAAAGTGGCAACAGAATGCGCCGTATAAGAGTTTGGCGGTGCCTATCGGCCTGCGGGGTAAGGAAGACCTGGTCTACCTCAACCTGCATGAAAAAGCTCATGGACCGCACGGGCTGATTGCCGGGACAACCGGATCTGGGAAGTCGGAGACCATCCAATCCTATATCCTGAGTCTAGCCGTCAACTTCCACCCACACGATGTGGCCTTTCTCCTTATCGACTACAAGGGTGGGGGAATGGCCAACCTCTTCAAGAACCTGCCTCATCTCTTGGGGACCATCATCAACTTGGACGGTGCCCAATCCATGCGGGCGCTGGCTTCCATCAATGCGGAGATTCACCGTCGGGAGCGGCTCTTCAGAGAGTTTGAAGTCAATCATATCAACCAATATCAAAAGAAATTTAAAAACGGGGAAGCAACCGAACCTCTGCCCCATCTCTTCCTCATCTCGGATGAGTTCGCAGAGCTCAAGGTCAACCAGCCTGACTTTATCAAGGAGCTGGTATCCATCGCTCGGGTCGGACGTTCCCTCGGGGTCCACTTAATCCTGGCTACTCAGAAGCCCTCTGGGGTGGTGGATGACCAGATCTGGTCCAACTCCCGCTTTAAGCTAGCGCTCAAGGTGGCAGACCGGACGGACTCGATGGAAATGCTTAAGACACCAGATGCAGCAGAGATTACTCAGACTGGCCGGGCCTATCTGCAGGTCGGCAATAATGAAGTCTATGAACTCTTCCAGTCAGCCTGGTCAGGGGCAGACTACCAGCCAGATAAGGATGAGATGGGAATTGAAGACCATACCATCTACCTGATCAATGACCTAGGCCAATACGAAGTGCTCAATCAAGACCTGTCAGGTCTTGATCTAGCAGAAGATATCAAGGAAGTACCGACAGAGCTGGAGGCTCAATCACCTGCAGAATCTCAAGAGCTCGATCCCTGATACGGTCACCTTTATGGAGATGTATGGGGCAGAGACCTTCTCGGATCTGCAAGTCTTGCAAAAGTGGCAACAGAATGCGCCGTATAAGAGTTTGGCAGTGCCTATCGGCCTGCGGGGTAAGGAAGACCTGGTCTACCTCAACCTGCATGAAAAAGCTCATGGACCGCACGGGCTGATTGCCGGGACAACCGGATCTGGGAAGTCGGAGACCATCCAATCCTATATCCTGAGTCTAGCCGTCAACTTCCACCCACACGATGTGGCCTTTCTGCTCATCGACTACAAGGGTGGGGGAATGGCCAACCTCTTCAAGAACCTGCCTCATCTCTTGGGGACCATCATCAACTTGGACGGTGCCCAATCCATGCGGGCGCTGGCTTCCATCAATGCGGAGATTCACCGTCGGGAGCGGCTCTTCAGAGAGTTTGAAGTCAATCATATCAACCAATATCAAAAGAAATTTAAAAACGGGGAAGCAACCGAACCTCTGCCCCATCTCTTCCTCATCTCGGATGAGTTCGCAGAGCTCAAGGTCAACCAGCCTGACTTTATCAAGGAGCTGGTATCCATCGCTCGGGTCGGACGTTCCCTCGGGGTCCACTTAATCCTGGCTACTCAGAAGCCCTCTGGGGTGGTGGATGACCAGATCTGGTCCAACTCCCGCTTTAAGCTAGCGCTCAAGGTGGCAGACCGGACGGACTCGATGGAAATGCTTAAGACTTCTCCTTATCGACTACAAGGGTGGGGGAATGGCCAACCTCTTCAAGAACCTGCCCCATCTCTTGGGAACCATTACCAACTTGGACGGAGCCCAATCCATGCGGGCGCTGGCTTCCATCAATGCGGAAATTCACCGTCGGGAGCGGCTCTTCAGAGAGTTTGAAGTCAATCATATCAACCAATATCAAAAGAAATTTAAAAACGGGGAAGCAACCGAACCTCTGCCCCATCTCTTCCTCATCTCGGATGAGTTCGCAGAGCTCAAGGTCAACCAGCCTGACTTTATCAAGGAGCTGGTATCCATCGCTCGGGTCGGACGTTCCCTCGGGGTCCACTTGATCCTGGCTACTCAGAAGCCCTCTGGGGTGGTGGATGACCAGATCTGGTCCAACTCCCGCTTTAAGCTAGCGCTCAAAGTGGCAGACCGGACGGACTCGATGGAAATGCTTAAGACGCCAGATGCGGCGGAGATCACCCAGACTGGCCGGGCCTACCTGCAGGTCGGCAATAATGAAGTCTATGAACTCTTCCAGTCAGCCTGGTCAGGGGCAGACTACCAGCCGGATAAGGATGAGATGGGAATTGAAGACCATACCATCTACCTGATCAATGACCTAGGCCAATACGAAGTGCTCAATCAAGACCTGTCAGGTCTTGATCTAGCAGAAGATATCAAGGAAGTACCGACAGAGCTGGAGGCCATTGTCAGTCAGATCCAATTGCTGACAGAAAGCCAGCAAATCCCACCGGTACCACAGCCGTGGTTGCCGCCGCTTAATGAGCGGATGACCCTGCAAGAGTTGGAACCTATCCAGCCGCAGGAAGCCTGGGAGCAAAAGAAGCCTGTCTCCGTTCTTCTCGGAATGGCGGATATTCCGCAGGCGCAGAAGCAAGAGCCGGTCTCTGTCAACCTGTCCAAGGATGGGCATATCCTGCTCTACGGAAGTCCTGGTACGGGGAAGACAACCTTCCTGCAAAGTGCGGCCATGGATTTGGCTCGCAAGTTCAGTCCCAAAGATGTCACACTCTATCTAATGGACTTCGGGACCAATGGTCTGGCACCACTAGGCCAATTACCACAGGTGGCCGACACCTTGCTTTTGGATCAGACGGAGAAGATTGCCAAGTTTGTACGCATCATGGAGCGGGAGCTCAACCGGCGTAAGAAGCTCTTGTCCGACTACGGTGTTGGTACACTAGAGCTCTACCGTCAGGCTAGCGGTCAGCAAGAGCCGGCTATTGTCATCTTACTTGATAGCTATGAATCTATGAGGGAAGAAGCTTATGAAGCGGAGCTCTTCAAGCTCTTGGTACGGATCTCCCGTGAAGGTCTCAGCATCGGTGTTCACCTCTTGGTGACAGCTGGCCGTCAGTCCAACCTTCGGGCCCAGTTCTACGCCAACTTCAAGCACCAGCTGAGTCTGCCACAGAATGATTTCGGAGAAGTCCGCTCTATCGTGGGCTCTACCCCACTAGCGAAAACGATGGAAGACATCAAGGGTCGGGCGCTCATGAAGCGTGACGAGGTTGATGTCATCCAGCTAGCTTTACCAGTAGCGGGTTCCAATGATGCCCAAGTCCTCAACAACCTGCGTCAAGAAGTCGCTTCTCTCCAAGAAGCTTGGACTGGACAGCGACCAAGTGCTATTCCGATGGTGCCAGAGGAGTTGACAGAGACGGACTTCTATAGCCGGGCTAGTGTCCAAGCAGCTTATAATCAGGGCTTGGTACCACTAGGACTGGATATGGAGACGGTTGAACCAATTACTTGGAACCTCTCTAAGGGTAATCTTCTCTACTTAACGGATAAGGAAGAGCAGATGAGTGCTTTGACTGAGCAGATTGCACGAGGCAAGCAGAAGGTGATTGTGCTAGCGCCGAAGTATCATAATTAACGATCGTACCGGTTCGATTCCGGTCCTCGGCATAGACTTGTAAGAGGCAGTAGAAGAAGATGAGCACCCTTAGCTCAACTGGATAGAGTACCTGACTACGAATCAGGCGGTTAGAGGTTCGACTCCTCTAGGGTGCATTAAGTAATAACTTAAGTTCGGGAAGTAGCTCAGCTTGGTAGAGTACTTGGTTTGGGACCAAGGTGTCGCAGGTTCGAATCCTGTCTTCCCGATAGATGGCGGTGTAGCTCAGCTGGCTAGAGCGTCCGGTTCATACCCGGGAGGTCGGGGGTTCGATCCCCTTCGCCGCTATAATGATCTTGTCGGACCTTTAGCTCAGCTGGTTAGAGCTCTCGGCTCATAACCGAGTGGTCGTAGGTTCAAGTCCTACAAGGTCCATAGTGTTATCTTGGAGGATTACCCAAGTCCGGCTGAAGGGAACGGTCTTGAAAACCGTCAGGCGTGTAAAAGCGTGCGTGGGTTCGAATCCCACATCCTCCTTAGGGACGAATAGTATTGACGCGGGATGGAGCAGCTAGGTAGCTCGTCGGGCTCATAACCCGAAGGTCGTAGGTTCAAATCCTGCTCCCGCAATAGTTGGCTCGGTAGCTCAGTTGGTAGAGCAATGGATTGAAGCTCCATGTGTCGGCGGTTCGATTCCGTCTCGCGCCATACATCATCGTATTGGAAATGCGGGTGTAGTTTAGTGGTAAAACTACAGCCTTCCAAGCTGTTGTCGCGAGTTCGATTCTCGTCACCCGCTTTGAACGAAAGTTCATACCAAGTTTTCGAACTTGGGCGCGTAGCTCAGGTGGTTAGAGCGCACGCCTGATAAGCGTGAGGTCGGTGGTTCGAGTCCACTCGTGCCCATAAAATATTGGAGAATTACTCAAGAGGCTGAAGAGGACGGTTTGCTAAATCGTTAGGTCGGGTAACCGGCGCGGGGGTTCGAATCCCCCATTCTCCGTATAATGAGGAGTTTAGCATTTGCTATCTCCTTTTCTTATACTTTCTCGTCCTGTTTAGTGAGGTTTTTCTGATGAATCGATTTAAAAAATCTAAGTTTCTGAGTTCTTTTTTTGTATTAGTTGTTGCAATGACGATACTCATCCTATCTACCTCTTCTAGTTGGTTTGTATCAACTACTTCAAATATTATTTCATTTGTAGATAGACTTGTCGGCTCTCCTTTTGCTTTTGTAGCTGATAAAAAGGGAGAAATGTCAGATTTGATGTCTACTTACAGAGAGAATCAACAGCTCAAGAAAAATCTTTATGAGGTTGAGGAAAAGGCTGGGAAGGCAGATTCCTTAGAAGATGAGAATGAGCAGTTGCGAAAACTTCTGGAATTTAAAGAGGCTGATAAAAATCAAGTTCAAATTGCCAGCGAAGTGATTGCCCGTACGCCAGCATCCTGGAAAAATGAGCTGACTATCGACAAGGGGACATCTGATAATGTGACAGATGCTATGCTAGTAGTCGCTAATGGTGGCCTAGTAGGAAGTGTTTCTGAAACTAATAGTCAGTCTAGCTTAGTTTCTCTACTGACTAACGAGGAAAGCTCAACTAAAATTTCTGTTAGAATTCAAACTAAGTCTGGTCCAGTTTATGGGATTATTACTGGTTATGATGCAAAAAACTCTGCTTATATCATCAGTCAGTTAAATAGTGCTGAATATATAAAAGAGGGAGATGAGGTGGAAACTAGTGGCTTGGGTGCTTATAATGCAGAAAATATTCCTGTTGGTAAGGTGCTTTCTGTGTCTGAGGCTAAGGATCAGTTAAACAAGGTTGTCCTGGTTAAGCCGGCTGCTGATTTGTCGGATATCCGTGCTGTAATGTTGGTAGGGAACTGATATGAGAGATATTAAAGAACATCTTTTGACTCCTATTATTTTATTTTTTGTTTTATTGATCGACGGGCAGATTTCGACTTTTCTGGCTAATATTCTGCCTTTACAATGGCATTTAGTCAGTCATTTTATCTTTATTTTCATGCTTTTTGTGTCCATCAACCTCTCTAAAAACTACAATATTCTCTTATTTTGCTGTCTGGGGCTGATTTACGATGTTTACTATTTTCATACCATCGGTATTGCTCTTATTCTTTTTCCTCTTTTAAGTCTCTTGGTTTGTCAGTCTAGTTCGACTATGCTTTTAAATAAATTTACTCGCTTTTTATCTGTTTTGATTCTTGTATTTTTATTTGAATTAACCAGCTTTGCTTTTGCAGTATTTTTGAATCTTTCTAGTCTGAATTTACAAGATTTTGTCCTTAGCAGTTTAGTACCGACTATACTCCTCAATAGCTTGATATTCCTCATTTTTCAGCCTATTTTCGAAAAAATATATTTATGATAAACAAGAAATAAAAATGTAACAAATGCGTAACATATGATACGGTATTTTCTGGTATACTAGATAATGTCTTATAAGAAGGAGTGTATTATTTTTATGAAGAAAAAACTACTCACATCAATTTTATTGAGTACAGTTATCCTTTCACAAGGAGCTGCACTTGTGAGCGTTAAAGCGGAGACAACTGATGAAAAGATTGCTGCACAAGACAGCAAGATTAATAGTTTGACAGAGCAACAACAATCAGCTCAGACACAAGTCAATGAGATTCAAGGCCAAGTATCTGCTATTCAAAAGCAACAAGAAGATCTTAAAGCAGAAAATGAAAAACTGTCTGCTGAATCTGCAAAACTGTCTGCTGAGATTGACGAACTGTCTAAAAATATCGTAGCTCGTAATGAGTCTCTTGCCAATCAAGCACGCAGTGCCCAAACAAACGGAACTGCTACTAGCTACATCAATACAGTTGTAAATTCTAGCTCTATCACAGAAGCTATCTCTCGTGTAGCAGCTATGAGTGAAATTGTTTCAGCAAATAACAAGATGCTGGAACAACAAAAGAAAGATAAAGAAGCAATTGCTGAAAAGCAAGTTGCAAATAACGAAGCTATTAATACTGTTATTGCCAACCAAGAAAAGTTAGCTGATGATGAACAAACTTTGGCAACAAAACAAGCAGAACTGAAAGCAGCTCAAGCAAGCCTTGCAGCTGAAAAAGCAACTGCTGAAGGTGAAAAGAATTCACTTCTTGAAGAGAAAGCGGCAGCTGAAAAAGCGGCAGCTGAAGCAGCAGCTCGTGAAGCAGCTTATAAAGCAGAGCAAGAAGCACAACGTCAAGCAGTTGAAGCTTCAGGAAATACTACGCTGCAAGCTCAGGTCCAAGCAGTTGTTAATTCACCTTCATCTGCGGCAGCACCAGCTGCGGCAGCACCTGCAGCACCTGCAGTAACTCAATCTGTTGCTCGTGCGAATAGACCAGTTTATAGCTCATCTGCCTCTTCTTATCCAGTAGGTCAATGTACTTGGGGTGCTAAGACATTAGCTCCTTGGGCTGGCGATTACTGGGGTAATGGTGGACAATGGTCAGCAAGCGCAGCAGCAGCAGGCTTCCGTGTTGGTTCACAGCCAGAAGTTGGCGCAATTGCATGTTGGACTGACGGTGGATACGGACACGTTGCAGTAGTAACAGCTGTTCAATCTACTACAAGCATCCAAGTATCAGAAGCAAACTACCTTGGACAACAATCAATCGGTAACTACCGTGGATGGTTTAACCCAACAACTGCACAAGGTACAGTTTCATATATCTATCCGAACTAATCAGTAAAAAGCGCCTCTGGCGTTTTTTATTTTTAATTGAAAAATCAACTGAAAAAAGTTACAATGGTAGTTGGGAAAAGTTGTAATTGGACAATGAAAGACAATTTAGAATCTGGAGGGAATCATGTCTTTTTCTGATTTAAAACTCTTTGCTCTTTCTTCTAATCAAGAATTAGCGCAGCGTGTTGCTCAAGAGATTGGATTGCCACTTGGGAAATCAACTGTCCGTCAGTTTTCTGATGGAGAGATTCAAGTGAATATTGAAGAATCTATTCGTGGGAAACACGTCTTTATTTTGCAGTCTACCAGCTCGCCAGTCAATGATAATTTGATGGAAATCTTGATTATGGTAGATGCTTTGAAACGGGCCAGCGCTGAATCCATCAATGTTGTCATGCCTTACTATGGTTATGCTCGACAGGATCGCAAGGCCAGAGCTCGTGAGCCAATTACATCTAAATTAGTTGCTAATATGTTGGAAATTGCTGGTGTGGATCGGATGCTGACTATTGACTTGCACGCAGCGCAAATCCAGGGCTTCTTTGACATTCCAGTAGATCACTTGATGGGTGCACCTTTGATTGCTGATTACTTTGAGCGCCGTAATATGACAGGGGGCGACTATGTGGTAGTCAGTCCTGACCATGGTGGTGTGAGTCGGGCCCGTAAGTTAGCAGAGTTTCTGAAAACTCCGATTGCGATTATTGATAAGCGTCGCAGTGTAGACAAGATGAATAGCAGTGAAGTCATGAACATCATTGGTAAGGTGGAAGGAAAAACTTGTATTCTAATTGATGATATGATTGATACAGCAGGGACTATTTGTCACGCGGCTGATGCTCTGGCTGATGCGGGGGCTGTAGAAGTCTATGCTAGCTGTACGCATCCAGTCTTGTCTGGTCCGGCTATGGATAATATCCAAAAGTCGGCGATTAAAAAATTGGTTGTGTTGGATACGATTTATCTACCTCAAGAGCGCTTGATTGATAAGATTGATCAGATTTCCATTGCGTATCTTCTAGGGGAAGCCATTGTCCGTATTCATGAGAAACGGCCACTGTCACCCTTATTTGAAATAGGGAAAAAATAATCTGATATATATGGCTGGGAAGTTTGATTCCTAGCTTCTTTTTATTTCATTCCTACTTTTTTTAAAAAAATCTAACATCAACTTTAAAAGAAGACTCAAACTACTTGATGTTTCAAATATAAATAAATGACCATTTAAATAGTTGGTAAATTAACAATTTGTCTCATCCCTTGGTATTCTTTGATTTTAGAAATTTTTATGTAGTAAAATTCTTGACTTTTTTTAGAGTTCGAACTATACTTAATAGTAGGTAATATTAGGTAACGGGGAGTTACAATTATTTTTGAAAAGTAAAGAGGAGATGAGATAATGAAAAAGGTTTTACTTTCAAGTGCTGTAGCCCTTTCTCTTTTTGCGGCTGCTGCACCAGTATTTGCTGAGGGTACAGGCAGTCTTTGGGTTAATGACATTGATAATAATGAAGTTCCCCAAGGGAGTACGGACGCAGAATCCGGCAAAATTATGGATGAACTGCAGGCCTATAGAGACGCACAATCAGCTCTGGATCAGCAAGTTGCTGAAGCTAAGAAAGCACCAGTTGGCAAGAGTTCAGTGATGGAGGATCAGGCTGGTAACAAAGTTCTTGTTATTGGTGAAGGAGAGTCGGCTAATGCGGATCAGTCTTCAGCGGCACCGTCTACTACAGATCCATCTACACCGGCTTATTCGGCAGCACCATACTCCACAGCCTCTTCATCAGTTCCGACTTTTCCGGTACCGTCTCAATCTTCGGCGGCATCCTCTTCAGCAGCAGGTAAAAGGAGGACTAAAAAATCAGAAAATAAAGCAAAAAAAGCTCCGGAAGTAAAAGAAGAAAACAAGGAAAATGAGGAAAACTCTGAAGACAAGTCACTTCCTAAAACAAGTGCAGTTAAATAACCTTGTCTTTAATTTGTGCTAACGCTTAAATATCACTGAGCCTTCGTTCGGTGATATTTTTTATCAAAAATGAAAAATAAAGGATTTTTAAATTATGCAAGAAAAAGATAGGAGTCAAGCTTCGAATAAGAAACAGCTCCTTGTTGTTGGCATCTGCCTCCTGTTGATTGTTCTGGTTATTTTTTCTGTTTTTTATGCTTTTCGTTCCTCAGGAACAGGCAGTAAGCCTCGAGTTTCGCCTCCCAGCAGGATTGAAACGTTAAGCTCTTCTACAGCAGATTCCAGTCAGACAGAAAAGGATTATTTAGCAGAGCGTTTTGCTAAACTGAAGGCTGTGAATTCAGAAACGATAGGCTATGTCTATGCTCCTGGTACACAGTTGGATGAGCCGGTGGTGCAAACGAAAGATAATGAAACTTATCTGCTGAAGACCTTTGAAGGCAATCATGAGCCTTATATGGGTGCGGTCTTCATGGATAAAGATAATCATAAAGATTTCAGTGATCGACTTACCTGGCTTTTCGCTCATGCTCGGGGCAGCAAGGCAGGAGACCATCGCATGTTTAATGATGTCAACTACTATGATCGTCAGGATTATTTTGACAAACATAGATATGTGGTGATTGAGACTCCTGAGCGTAAGTATTATTATCAAGCTATGGGACTGGTCATCGTGCCGGAAGAGACGGCTTTTTATCGGACGGAGTTTAAGGACGACGAGGACTTTACGACTCAGCTTAAAAATATCTATGAGGCTGCTCGTACTAAGGATCCTAAGATCCAGATTAAGGCGAGTGACCGGTATTTAGTTCTCTCAACCTGTCGTGAGGAAGATGATACGATTCGTTCTAACCTTTATTTGCGGCAGATTCCTGATTCAGAACTGGGAGATTTTCTGGCCAAGCATGGCAAGGAATTGACCTATACTCCGACTCGTTGATTGGTCAGTCACGTGAGATGTGGTTATATCCATTATCTAGCAGTAAAGAATTTTAAGGCAAGGAAAAAAGGGACTGAGTGCAAGCTTAGTCCTTTTTCTGCATAAGAAATCATGTAATAGCTTTTGCTATGCTTCTGCATTTATAGTATAATAGTTCTATTGAGCGGCTGGAGGTATGTATGGATTTAAGTAAGAAATTTAATAAAAACTTAGGAAAAATAGAAATTTCACTGATTCGTCAGTTCGACCAATCAATTTCTGCTATTCCTGGGGTTCTTCGGCTGACCTTAGGGGAGCCGGATTTTACGACACCGGATCATATCAAAGCAGCAGCCAAGGCAGCGATTGATGCTAATCAAAGCCACTACACTGGCATGAGCGGTCTCTTGGAGCTGCGTCAGGCGGCCAGCAGCTTTATGAAAGAAAAGTACAATCTGCACTATCGCCCAGAAGATGAGGTCTTAATCACTATCGGGGCAACAGAGGCCTTGTCGGCTACACTGACAGCCATTCTGGAAGAAGGTGACAAGGTCTTGCTGCCAGCTCCTGCTTATCCAGGCTATGAGCCCATTGTCAATCTAGTGGGGGCGGAGATTGTCGAGATTGACACAACGGCCAATAACTTTGTCCTCACTCCAGAGATGCTGGAAGCGGCTATTTTAGAACAGGGCGAGCAGCTAAAAGCGGTCATTCTTAATTATCCAGCCAATCCGACCGGCGTGACTTATTCGCGGGAGCAGATAAAAGCTCTGGCGGATGTCCTAGGAAAATACCAAGTCTTTGTGGTCTGTGATGAGGTCTATTCTGAGCTGACCTATACAGAGCAGGGGCATGTCTCCATCGCGCAGTATCTGCCAGACCAAACCATTGTCATCAACGGCCTGTCTAAATCCCATGCCATGACTGGCTGGCGGTTGGGCTTTATCTTTGCTCCCGCAGTTTTCACTGCTCAGCTGATTAAGAGCCATCAGTATCTCGTAACAGCGGCCAATACCATGGCTCAGTTTGCCGGCATTGAAGCTCTGACAGTTGGGAAAGATGATGCGGAACCAATGAAATCTGAGTATATCCAGCGTCGCGATTATATCATAGAGAAAATGGCAGAGCTAGGCTTTAAGATTATCAAACCAGATGGAGCTTTTTATATTTTTGCTAAGATACCAGATGGTTATAATCAAGATTCTTTCGCCTTTCTGCAGGATTTTGCAGAGAGGAAGGCCGTGGCCTTTATCCCGGGGGCGGCTTTTGGTCAATACGGGGAAGGCTATATCCGCCTGTCCTACGCGGCTAGTATGGAAACGATTCGAGAAGCTCTGAAACGCCTCAAGGACTACATGGAGGACTATGCTTAAATCTCTAACAAGTCAAGGTCTGGTTCTCTATAACCGCAATTTCCGTGAGGATGATAAGTTGGTCAAGATCTTTACGGAACAGGCTGGCAAGCGTATGTTTTTCGTCAAGCATGCTGGTAAATCCAAGCTAGCACCCGTCATTCAGCCTTTGACTGCGGCGAACTTACTGATGAAAATCAATGATGATGGTCTTAGCTATATCGAGGACTATCAGGATGTGGTTACCTACCATCGCATCAATGAGGATTTATTCATCATGGCCTATGCCAGCTATGTGGCGGCCTTGGCAGATGCCAGTCTTCAGGACAATCAGCCGGATCCGGCGCTCTTTGCTTTTCTGCAGAAAACCCTGGAGCTGATGAATGATGGTCTGGACTATGAAGTGCTGACCAATATCTTTGAGATTCAGATTTTGTCACGTTTTGGAGTTTCGCTGAACTTCCATGACTGTGCTTTTTGTCATCGAACGGGTCTGCCTTTTGACTTCTCTTTCAAATATAGCGGAGTTCTTTGCCCTGATCATTACCATCAGGATGAACGGCGCTGCCATCTGAATCCCAATCTTCCTTTTCTGCTGGACCAGTTTCAGGCGGTCCGCTTTAGCGAATTGGAGACCATTTCTTTGAAGCCAGATATTAAAAAGCAGTTGCGGGATTTTATCGACCTGCTCTATGATGAATATGTCGGCATCCATCTCAAATCCAAAAAATTTATAGATTCTCTGGGGGACTGGGGAAGCATTTTAAAAGATAAGAACGAGGAATAAATCGAATGAAAAAAATAGCTGTTGATGCTATGGGAGGGGATAATGCCCCTCAGGCTCTGGTGGAAGGAGCCAATCGAGCGGTACAGGAGTTTTCGGATATTGAAATTCTCCTTTATGGCGACGAAGCGAAAATCAAGCCCTATCTGACTGCTGGTGAGCGGGTCCGCATCATCCACACGGAGGAAAAGATTGACTCGGACGACGAGCCGACCAAGGCCATCCGTCAGAAGAAAGAGGCTAGTATGGTGCTGGCAGCCAAGGCTGTGAAGGCAGGGGAAGCAGATGCAATGCTGTCTGCTGGAAATACTGGAGCGCTTTTGGCGGCAGGTTTCTTTATCGTGGGGCGTATCAAGAATATTGACCGACCGGGTCTCTTATCTACTATGCCAACGGTTGACGGTCAGGGATTTGATATGCTGGATCTGGGAGCCAATGCTGAAAACACAGCCCATCATTTACACCAGTATGCGACTTTGGGTTCTTTCTATGCTGAAAATGTCCGAGGAATCAAGAAGCCGAGGGTGGGTCTCTTGAATAACGGAACGGAAAGCAGCAAGGGCGATCCTCTGCGCAAGGAAGCCTATGAGCTTTTAGCTGGGGATTCAACACTTAACTTTATCGGCAATGTAGAAGCGCGTGATTTGATGGATGATGTAGCGGATGTTGTTGTTGCAGATGGGTTTACTGGTAATGCTGTTCTGAAATCAATCGAAGGAACTGCTATCAGTATCATGGGTCAGCTGAAGAAATCTATTTTAGGCGGTGGTTTCAAGGCTAAATTGGGAGCTTGGCTGCTCAAGGACAGCCTGCGAGGACTCAAAAATAGTCTGGACTATTCTAGTGCAGGCGGTGCAGTTCTATTCGGCTTGAAAGCGCCTGTTGTCAAAACGCATGGCTCTAGCGATGCTAAGGCTGTTTATAGCACGATTCGTCAAATTCGGACCATGTTGGAAACAGATGTTGTTGGTAAATCGGTTATTGAATTTTCAGATGCAAAGGAGTAACCATGAGCGAAAAAGAAATTTATGCAAAAATTGTCGAAATCATTCAAGAACATGACAGCAGGAAGCTGCATATCACTCCAGAACTGAGCTTGAAAGAGGAGCTGGGAGTGGACTCTGTGGATTTGATGGAATTTATCATCAATCTGGAAGAAGCTTTTGATATTGAGATTCCTGATGAGGATATGGATAACTTCAAAACGATTTCCGATGTGGTGTTTTATATCCATGAGAAACTGAAGAAGCAACATTAAAAATCAAAGATCGGTATCTTCCGGTCTTTTTTTGTATCTTGGAAAGGAAACGATTTCTTTAATTGGATACAGAAAGTTTATACGGAATTTCTTGTAAAATGTATTCAAAGATGATAAAATGAGGGTATAAAACCACGAAAGGCGAATATTAAAATGTCTAATAAGTTGTTATATTCGGGAAAAGCTAAGGATATTTTCTCTACAGATGATGAGCAAGTCATTCTGGCACGCTACAAGGACCAGGCAACGGCCTTTAATGGGGTCAAGAAGGAGCAGATTGCTGGTAAAGGAGTGCTCAACAACCAGATTTCATCTTTTATTTTTGAGAAACTCAATGCAGCTGGTGTGTCGACGCATTTTATTGAGAAGGTTTCGGATACGGATCAGCTAAATAAAAAAGTAGAGATTATTCCTTTGGAAGTGGTGCTGCGCAACTACACAGCGGGTTCTTTTTCCAAACGTTTTGGAGTAGAAGAGGGCATCTCGCTTGAAACTCCGATTGTGGAATTTTACTACAAAAATGACGATTTGGATGATCCTTTTATCAATGACGAACATGTGAAATTCTTGAAGATTGCTAGCGACGAAGAAATTGCCTTTTTGAAAGAGGAGACTCGTCGGATCAATGAGCTCTTGTCAGACTGGTTCCGCCAAATCGGACTGAAATTGATTGATTTCAAGTTAGAGTTCGGCTTTGATAAAGATGGCAAGATTATTCTGGCAGATGAATTTTCACCAGACAATTGCCGTCTTTGGGATGCGGAAGGCCATCACATGGACAAGGATGTTTTCCGTAGAGGTTTGGGTGAACTGACAGATGTCTATCAGGTTGTTTGGGAAAAATTGCAGGCGATTAAGTAAGGACAGGGTGTGAAAAATCATGGACAAGCGTATTTTTGTAGAGAAGAAGAGTAACTTCGGTGTGAAGTCACAGAGCTTGGTGAGAGAGCTGACACATAATCTTCAGTTGAAAACATTGTCAGATCTTCGGATGATTCAAGTTTATGATGTCTTTCATCTGGCAGAAGATTTGGTTGATCGTGCTGAAAAGCATATTTTCTCCGAGCAGGTGACAGATAGATTGCTGACGGCGGAGGAAGTAGAGGCTGCACTTGCAGAGACAGCGTTTTTTGCCATCGAAGCGCTGCCGGGTCAGTTTGACCAGCGGGCAGCCAGCTCTCAGGAGGCTCTCTTTTTGCTCGGTGCTGGGACCGATGTGCTGGTGAGGACAGCTCAGCTTTATTTGGTCAATAAAGACATCTCAGACAGCGAGTTGGCAGCAATCAAGAAATACTTGCTGAATCCAGTTGATTCACGCTTTAAAGATATTGAGCAACCTATCCAGCTGGAGCAATTCTCCGAGTCCGACAAGACCATTCCGGTTCTGGATTTCTTTAAGGACTATACGGAAGCGGACTTTAAGGCCTACAAGCAGGAGCATGGTCTGGCAATGGAAGTAGCGGATTTGCTCTTTATTCAGGACTATTTCAAATCGATTGGTCGTTTCCCGACGGAGACCGAACTCAAGGTTTTAGATACTTACTGGTCCGACCACTGTCGTCATACGACCTTTGAGACGGAGTTGAAGAAGATTGATTTTTCAGCTTCTAAGTTTGAAAAGCAGCTGCAGGCTACTTATGATAAATACTTGGCTATGCGAGATGAGCTGGGACGTGGGGACAAACCGCAGACCCTCATGGATATGGCGACTATTTTTGGTCGCTACGAGCGAGCTAATGGCCGTCTGGATGACATGGAAGTGTCTGATGAGATCAATGCCTGCTCAGTAGAGATTGAAGTGGATGTGGATGGTGTCAAGGAGCCTTGGCTGCTGATGTTTAAAAATGAAACTCACAACCACCCAACAGAAATTGAGCCCTTTGGTGGGGCTGCGACTTGTATCGGAGGAGCCATTCGTGATCCGCTTTCTGGCCGTTCTTATGTTTATCAGGCTATGCGGATTTCTGGTGCGGGCGATATTACCCAACCAATTTCTGAAACGCGAGCTGGCAAGCTCCCTCAGCAGGTCATTTCAAAAACTGCAGCGCATGGCTATTCTTCTTACGGGAATCAAATTGGTCTAGCAACGACCTATGTTCGTGAGTATTTCCATCCGGGCTTTGTAGCTAAGCGGATGGAGCTAGGTGCAGTTGTTGGTGCGGCTCCTAAGGAAAATGTTGTCCGTGAAAAGCCAGCAGCAGGTGATGTGGTTATCTTGCTGGGAGGCAAGACGGGCCGTGATGGTGTCGGCGGTGCCACTGGATCATCCAAGGTACAGACAGCTGCGTCTGTGGAGACGGCTGGCGCAGAAGTACAAAAAGGAAATGCTATAGAGGAGCGCAAGATTCAGCGCCTCTTCCGCGATGGCAATGTAACTCGCCTCATTAAGAAATCCAATGACTTTGGGGCTGGTGGGGTCTGCGTAGCTATTGGTGAATTGGCGGATGGACTGGAAATTGACCTTGACAAGGTACCACTCAAATACCAAGGACTTAACGGTACAGAAATCGCGATTTCTGAATCACAGGAGCGGATGGCAGTAGTGGTACGCCCAGAAGATGTGGAACAATTTATCGCTGCAGCAGCTAAGGAAAATCTGCTGGCAGTCGTTGTGGCTAAAGTGACGGAAAAGCCAAATCTAGTCATGCACTGGAACGGGGAAACTATCGTGGATATTGAGCGGAGTTTTCTGGATACCAATGGTGTGCGTGTGGTTGTGGATGCTAAGGTTGTGGATGTCCAAGAAGTACTGCCAGGGCAGGCTGTGACTTCTGAAGCAAGTCTGGAACAGGACCTCAAGAGCTTACTCAGCGACCTCAATCATACCAGTCAAAAGGGGCTACAGACGATCTTTGACAGCTCTGTTGGTCGCCTACTGTCAATCATCCTATCGGCGGGCGCTACCAAATCACGCCGACTGAGGCTTCTGTGCAGAAGCTGCCAGTTGAGCATGGCAAGACTGAGACTGTATCTGTGATGGCGCAGGGCTACAATCCTTATGTGGCAGCTTGGTCTCCTTATCATGGAGCAGCTTATGCAGTGATTGAAGCGACAGCTCGCTTGGTTGCTGCTGGTTCGGACTGGTCCAAGGCTCGCTTCTCTTATCAGGAGTACTTTGAGCGGATGGACAAGCAGGCTGAGCGTTTTGGGCAGCCGGTCTCTGCTCTGCTTGGTTCGATTGAAGCACAGATTCAGCTAGGTTTGCCGTCTATTGGTGGCAAGGATTCCATGAGCGGAACCTTTGAAGAATTGACCGTACCGCCGACCTTAGTAGCTTTTGGCGTGACTACTTCTACTGCTGGGCGCATCCTGTCTCCAGAGTTTAAGGCAGCAGGAGAGTCCATCTACTATCTGCCAGGACAGGTCCTATCTCAGGATATTGACTTTGACTTAATCAAGAATAACTTTGAAAATTTTGCAGATATTCAGGCCAAGTATGAGATTACCGCCGCTGCCGCTGTCAAATACGGTGGCCTAGCAGAGAGTCTGGCCTTGATGAGCTTTGGTAATCGTATTGGTGCTCAAGTGGATGTTGCTGACTTGCCTTCCGTTTTACAGGCGCAACTGGGCGGATTTGTCTTTACCAGTCCTGAGCAGGATATTCCAGGTGCAGTGAAGATTGGTCAGACCAAGCCAGACTTTACACTGATTGTCAATGGTGTCCAGCTTGAGGGAGCAGAGCTTTTGGCAAGCTTTGAAGGCCGACTAGAGCCTATTTACCCGACAGAATTTAAACAGGAAACAGTTATTGAGGAAGTGCCAGCTCTTGTCGCTGATACAGTTATCAAAGCCAAAGAGACAGTAGAGGAGCCGCTGGTTTATATCCCAGTCTTTCCTGGAACTAACTCAGAATACGACTCAGCCAAAGCTTTTGAAGCAGCTGGAGCTAAAGTCAATCTAGTTCCATTCGTTACTTTGGATGAAGCAGCCATTGTCAAGTCCGTAGACAGCATGGTTGACAACATTGACAAGGCCAATATCATCTTCTTTGCAGGCGGCTTCTCTGCTGCAGATGAGCCAGATGGATCCGCTAAGTTTATCGTCAATATCCTTCTCAACGAGAAGGTCAAGAAAGCCATTGATGCTTTCATTGCTCGCGGCGGTCTCATCATTGGTATCTGTAATGGCTTCCAGGCTCTGGTAAAATCTGGTCTTCTTCCTTACGGAAACTTTGAAGAAGCAGGTGCTAGCAGTCCTACTCTCTTTTACAATGATGCCAACCAGCACGTGGCTAAGATGGTTGAAACCCGCATTGCCAATACCAACTCGCCTTGGCTAGCTGGTGTGCAAGTGGGAGATATCCATGCCATTCCGGTTTCTCATGGTGAAGGAAAATTTGTCGTGACGGCTGAGGAGTTTGCTGAGCTGCGCAATAATGGTCAGATTTGGAGTCAGTACGTGGACTTTGACGGTCAGCCAAGCATGGATAGTAAGTATAATCCAAACGGCTCTCTCTACGCTATCGAAGGAATTATGAGTAAGAACGGCCAAATCATCGGGAAGATGGGCCACTCAGAACGTTATGAAGACGGTCTTTTCCAAAATATTCCAGGTCAGAAAGACCAGAAATTGTTTGAAAGCGCCGTTCGTTATTTCCAAGCGAGTCACGAATAAAGTTGGCTTGCAAGAGCAAGCAATCAAAAAAGGAGTCTGCTTGGCCAGTTAGGCCAGGTTTTCTCCCTTTTACAAGACAAAAGAATTTAGGTAAAACAATGACATACGAAGTAAAGTCACTGAATGAAGAGTGCGGTATTTTTGGAATCTGGGGTCATCCACAGGCGGCTCAGGTCACCTATTTTGGACTCCATAGTCTGCAGCACCGAGGTCAGGAAGGAGCAGGCATCCTGTCAAACGACCATGGAAAGCTCAAACGCCACCGCGATTTGGGACTGGTTGCAGAGGTCTTTAAGAACCCAGCAGATTTGGATAATCTGACAGGAGAAGCATCCATCGGCCATGTCCGTTATGCAACGTCTGGTGGGGCCTCCATCAACAATGTCCAGCCTTTCTTCTTCAGTTTCTATGATATGCAGATGGGTTTGGCACATAATGGTAATCTGACCAATGCCCATTCACTGAGACGGGAGTTGGAAAAGAAGGGTTCCATCTTTGCCAGCTCGTCTGATACGGAAATTCTCATGCACTTGATTCGCCACAGCAAGCAGGAAAATTTCTTAGACAAGCTCAAAGAGTCCTTGAGACGAGTTCAGGGCGGCTTTGCCTATCTCATCATGAGAGAGGACAAGCTCTACGCTGCGCTAGATCCTAACGGCTTTCGTCCTTTGTCCATCGGCCGCATGAAAAATGGGGCCTGGGTCGTTTCCAGTGAAACCTGTGCTTTTGAAGTGGTGGGTGCCGAATGGGTGCGTGACCTTGAGCCAGGGGAAATCGTGATTATCGATGATGAAGGCGTGACCTATGACAGCTATACGACAGATACCCAGCTGGCTATTTGCTCAATGGAATATGTCTATTTCGCTCGGCCGGACAGCGTCATTCACGGGGTCAATGTCCATGCAGCCCGCAAACGGATGGGCCGCAGACTGGCTCAGGAATTCCAACATGAGGCAGATATCGTTGTCGGGGTACCTAATTCTTCCCTGTCAGCAGCTTCTGGCTTTTCCGAAGAGTCTGGCCTGCCAAATGAAATGGGCTTGATTAAAAATCAATACATCCAACGGACTTTTATCCAGCCGACACAGGAGTTGCGAGAGCAAGGAGTTCGCATGAAATTATCTGCTGTTTCCAGCATTGTCAAGGGCAAGCGCGTGGTCATGGTGGATGACTCCATCGTACGAGGAACAACTAGCCGACGTATCGTCCAGCTCCTACGAGATGCAGGAGCTGCTGAAGTCCATGTGGCTATCGGCAGTCCAGAACTAAAATATCCATGTTTTTACGGCATTGATATCCAGAATCGGCGCGAGCTCATCTCGGCCAATCATACGGTTGATGAGGTCTGTGAGATTATCGGGGCAGATAGTCTGACCTACCTGTCGCTGGAAGGCCTCATTGAATCAGTTGGTATTGAGACGGATGCTCCGAATGGCGGGCTTTGTGTGGCTTACTTTGATGGTCAGTACCCAACTCCGCTCTATGACTATGAAGAGCGCTATCTGGAAAGTCTGAAGGAGAAGACGAGTTTTTATTAAAACAAGGCCAACGGTAGTTGTCGCAATCTTTTTCAAAAATAAGAGTAAGGAAGAAAATTATGACAAATAAAAATGCATACGCTCAATCCGGTGTGGATGTTGAAGCAGGTTATGAAGTAGTTGAGCGAATCAAAAAGCATGTGGCACGTACAGAGCGGGCTGGTGTCATGGGAGCACTGGGTGGTTTTGGCGGCATGTTTGACCTATCTCAGACTGGGGTCAAGGAGCCGGTGCTGATTTCTGGTACAGATGGGGTCGGAACCAAACTCATGCTGGCCATTCAGTATGACAAGCACGATACCATTGGGCAGGACTGTGTAGCTATGTGTGTCAATGACATCGTCGCTGCAGGGGCTGAGCCCCTTTACTTCCTGGACTATATTGCCACTGGGAAAAATGAACCAGCAAAGCTAGAGCAAGTTGTTGCCGGTGTAGCTGAAGGCTGCGTTCAGTCTGGAGCTGCCTTGATTGGCGGGGAAACCGCTGAAATGCCTGGCATGTACGGTGAAGATGATTATGACCTGGCTGGTTTTGCTGTCGGTGTGGCTGAAAAGTCAGAGATTATTGACGGCTCTAAAGTCGCTGAGGGTGATGTGCTACTGGGGCTGGCTTCCAGCGGTATTCACTCTAACGGTTATTCCCTTGTTCGCCGTGTTTTTGCGGACTATACGGGTGAGGAAGAACTGCCAGAATTGGAAGGTAAAAAACTCAAGGAAGTGTTGCTTGAGCCGACTCGTATCTATGTCAAGGCTTTGCTGCCGCTGATTAAGGAAAAGCTGGTTCATGGGATTGCCCATATTACTGGTGGTGGTTTTATCGAAAATGTGCCTCGCATGTTTGCCGATGACTTGGCTGCTGAGATTGAAGAAGACAAGATTCCAGTCTTGCCGATTTTTAAGGCCTTAGAAAAATATGGTCACATTAAGCACCAAGAAATGTTTGAAATCTTCAATATGGGGCTAGGGATGATTTTGGCCGTAGCTCCTGAAAATGTGGATCGTGTCAAAGAACTTCTTGACGAGCCAGTTTATGAGATTGGTCGTATCGTCAAAAAAGAAAATGAAAGTGTCCTTATCAAATGAAAAAAATTGCCGTTTTTGCTTCGGGTAATGGATCAAATTTCCAAGTGATTGCTGAGCAGTTTCCTGTTGAATTTGTCTTTTCAGACCATCGCGATGCCTATGTGCTCGAGCGGGCGGATAAGCTAGGTGTCAAAAGCTATGCCTTTGAGCTTAGAGAGTTTGACAGTAAAGCGGCTTACGAGCAAGCAATTGTAGACCTACTAGAAGCGCAGCAGATTGACTTGGTTTGTCTGGCAGGCTATATGAAAATTGTCGGGCCAACCTTGATTAGTGCTTATGAAGGACGCATTATCAATATCCATCCAGCCTATCTACCGGAATTCCCAGGTGCCCACGGCATCGAGGATGCTTGGAATGCTGGCGTGGACCAGTCTGGTGTGACCATTCACTGGGTGGATTCGGGTGTGGACACTGGTAAGATTATCCAGCAAGTGCGTGTGTCGCGTTTAGCCGAAGACACGCTGGAAAGCTTTGAAGCTAGGATTCATGAGCAGGAGTACCAGCTCTATCCTCAAGTGCTGGAAAGTTTAGGGGTTGGGAGAAGGTAAGAAGTAAATCAAGTTTTGATTGTGCAATATTGCTAGGAGATAAAATGATTGAGCTGAAATTAGTAGATGAGAGCAGTTTTCAGGCAGTGCTGGATTTGAAAATATCTGAAGCTGATGAAGGAGCATGTTTCGTGGCTCCAAATGTACGCTCTTTAGCTGACGCATGGCTCTACCGGAAAAATGAAGATGTGCTTCCGATGGCAATCTATTGGGATAAGCAAGTGGTTGGATTTCTTCTGCTGGAAATAGACGAGGATGAAGCGGAATACTTTATCTGGCGGATAATGATTGGCCAGCAGTACCAAGGAAGAGGTTATGGTAGAAAAGCCTTGGAAGTTCTAATCAAAGAGGCTCAGATGGATAGAGTTTGCAGCCATATTATCGCAGATTATGTGGTTGGAAATGAAAAAATGAAGCACCTGCTGACTAGTCTGGGTTTTCAGGAAACAGGATTTATAGAAGAGAATAACGAAGTCGCTATGCGCTTGGACCTAAAGAAAGAGGAATAGAATGACGAAAAAAGCCTTAATCAGTGTATCAGACAAGACAGGCATTTTAGAATTTGCGAAAGAGCTGAAAGCTCTGGGTTGGGATATCATCTCAACCGGTGGAACAAAGGTGGCTCTAGACAATGAAGGGGTGAGCACCATTGCTATCGATGATGTGACTGGTTTTCCAGAGATGATGGATGGCCGTGTCAAGACCCTCCACCCAAACATTCATGGCGGTCTCTTGGCTCGTCGGGATTTGGATAGCCACCTGCAAGCGGCCAAGGAGAATCAGATTGAACTCATTGACTTGGTCGTGGTGAACCTTTATCCTTTTAAAGAAACCATTCTCAAGCCAGGTGTAGAGTATGCGGATGCAGTGGAAAATATTGACATCGGTGGGCCCTCTATGCTGCGCTCTGCGGCTAAAAATCATGCCAGCGTGACGGTTGTTGTAGATCCAGCTGATTATGCTCTTGTTCTGGAAGAGTTGGCAGCAAATGGCCAAACGACCTATGAAACGCGCCAACGTTTGGCAGCTAAGGTTTTCCGTCACACAGCAGCTTATGATGCCTTGATTGCAGACTATTTCACGAATCAGGTGGGCGAAAGCAAGCCTGAAAAGCTGACCTTGACCTATGAACTCAAGCAGCCCATGCGCTACGGGGAAAATCCCCAGCAGGATGCGGATTTCTATCAGACTGCTTTACCACTGGACTATTCCATCGCTTCCGCCAAGCAGCTGAATGGGAAAGAGTTGTCCTTCAATAACATTCGTGATGCGGATGCGGCCATTCGGATTATTCGAGATTTCAAGAATCGGCCAACTGTTGTGGCACTAAAACATATGAATCCTTGTGGCATTGGTCAAGCGGATGATATCGAGACAGCTTGGGACTATGCTTATGAGTCTGATCCAGTGTCCATCTTTGGTGGGATTGTAGTTCTTAACCGTCAGGTGGACGCTGCGACAGCTGAGAAGATGCATGGTATTTTCCTTGAAATTATCATCGCACCGAGCTACACGGCAGAAGCGCTAGCTATTTTGACCAATAAAAAGAAAAATCTGCGGATTTTGGAGTTGGCTTTTGATGCGCAGGCAGCTTCTGGAGCAGAGAAGGAAGTGACCGGTGTTCTGGGTGGTCTTCTTGTGCAAAACCAAGATGTCATTGAGGAAAAATCAGCTGATTGGCAGGTCGTGACCAAGCGCCAGCCGAGCGAGCAGGAGCGTGTGGCTTTGGAATTTGCTTGGAAGTCCGTCAAATATGTCAAATCCAACGGTATCATCATTACCAATGACCGTCAGGTGCTGGGAGTCGGTCCCGGTCAAACTAATCGCGTGGCTTCTGTCAAGATTGCTATTGAGCAAGCCAAAGATCGCCTTGACGGTGCTGCTCTGGCTTCTGACGCCTTCTTCCCTTTTGCGGACAATATCGAAGAGATTGCGGCGGCTGGTATCAAAGCTATCATCCAGCCTGGTGGATCCGTCCGTGATGAGGAATCTATTATCGCGGCTGACAAGCACGGCTTGACTATGATTTTCACTGGCGTACGGCATTTTAGGCATTAAGAAAAAGAAAAAATCCTCGGCTCGACCGAGGATTTTTGAGTAGACTTATACTCAATGAAATTCATGAATAAACTAAGCAGGAGCAGTCTGCTCAAAGCACTGGTTTGAAGTGGTTTTGAGGAGTGCGAAAGCGACTTATTTAGGGTAGATATAGGTTAGGCGGCCCCAGTAGGAAGCAGTTGGGTCAAACCAGCCACGGAAGTTGCTGATGTACTGCTTGCCGAGGTAGTTAGACTCTTGGATCTGGATGCGGGTATTGGATTCGACATGAGTCACGACACCGACGTGGCCGTAGCCGCCGTCGTCCCAGCAGGCGATGGCGCCAACCTCAGGCCTACTGCCGGTACGGAATCCAGCTCTTCTGGCACTAGCCGCCCATTGACCGCCGTTGCCCCAGTAATTTCCTGCCCAAGGAGCTAGAGCCTTGGCACCCCAAGTGCATTGGCCGACAGGATAAGTTGTCGCATTAGCAGCGGCATAGTTAGGCTGAATATTAGCTGATTGAACGCTTGATTTCTCAACCTGATAGCTAGTTCCAGTCAGACCAGTCAGTTGTCCCGCTTTTCTACGATAGACATGGGTGTTAAATAGACCGCTCCCCTTGTGATTCTGAGTATCTACGGTAAACTTGTATGTTCCATTGCCGACCTTATTGGCGGTATACCATTTGATATCATCTTGCCCATTGACTTCTGACCAAGTTGGCAGAATAATATCGCCATCTCCGTAGGCGTCTGTAACTGTCACCTCATAGCGATTAGCTTCAGTTTTCCTGACTGCAACCTTGGCTTGAATTTGGTCGGTAGACATTGAGACGGCATCTGCTGCGTAGTTGTGTTCACTACCATCATTGTAAGTGATATATACATGATTATTATAGGTCCCAGACAAAGCTTGGTGATTGCGGATATCAAAGATTGCACTGAAGGTTCCGTCTCCGTTAGGCGTTGCCTTATACCATTTAAGATTACTCTGATTGCTAGTGCTCCAAATGGGAACTTGGACAGACTTTATAGGTTTAGATAAAGCTGTTTCAGCGATTTTTACAGTATAGGTTCCTTGTTTGGGGTTGATATTTTCTACAGTATAAAGCGGCTTTTGCTCCTCTTCAGAAGGCAATTTTCCACTATCAATTTGTACAGTAGTCCCTGAGAGACCTGTTAAGTCAGACTTAACATAACTTTCACCGTAAAGGTGGATATTGTAAGTCCCAGTGTCGTAGTTATGCTTTCTGAGTTCCACCCGAGTGCTGTAGCTACCATCTGGATTTTTGCTTGCTTCGTACCATTGTAGATCATCTTGCCCTTTCTTATCAGACCAAATTGGAAGAACAATCCGATGCATGGTGTCAGGTACATTTTTGACAGTAATTTCCATGATACCGGTCTGAGGGAAGCTAGCCTCAACAGTAGGATTAGGTTTTTCTAAATTGAAAGTGGTTCCGTTTAAGCCAATCATCTTACCATCTTTATTTTCATAAGTATGAATATGATAAGTTCCATAGCCATTGTGATTTGAAAGTTCAAATTCAGTAATATCTTGTCCTGCATTGTACCATTTGATATCATCTTGTCCATTTTCATCAGACCAAACAGCATGTAAAATATTAGAATTTAGTTGGTCTTTATTGCGATTAAAGTGAATTTGAGCGGTTTTCCCTAGGATATTAGAAGTGACATTAACGGCTGGTTTATTGAGAGTAAAGGTTGTTCCATTCAGCCCAATTAATTTTCCATAGAGGTCAATATAGGTATGAACATGAAAGGTTCCGTAACCTGGATGTTTACTCAGGTCAATGTCGGTGTTAGTAGTTATTGTTGATGGTGCTTCATACCATTTGATATCATCCTGTCCGCTCTCGTCAGACCAAACAGCGTGGAGAATACGATGAGGTTCTTGAGCTTGAGAACGGGTATAACTAATAGAGGCTGTACGATTGTTCACAGTCACATCGACATTGCTGGCACGATCAGTGGGGTCTAGAATTTTGACTTCAGATTCGGTTGATTCAACTGCCTGAGCTGTTGAGTGGCTTGCAAAGAGACCTAGGACAGCTCCGGATAATAAAAATAGCTTTTGATATTTCTTCATAAAACTCCTTTGTGAGAATGGTTTTGGATGGGCCCACCTGTATTATTCGGAAAACTTATTTGAAAATGATAGTAAATTTGACAAGTCCTGAATATTTTTTGTCTAAAATAGGGACAATCCACTCAAAAAGGAGAAGGCTGAAGACAACAATAATTACGGCGATCATATAGAAGAGATATTCTTTTTCTCATTCGAATGGAATAAAACGAACGATTGTGTTATAATCTAGATAAATAATTCGTAAAAATAGAATGATTTTTACGTGATGTGTTAGTTTGGTGCGCAAGCACCTGTAATATTGGATATTGAGGTATCATCGCTATGAAGCTTTTAGTTGTGGGTTCGGGCGGTCGTGAGCATGCGATTGCCAAGAAGTTATTAGAGTCTCGGGGTGTGGAGCAGGTTTTTGTCGCTCCTGGAAATGATGGCATGGCCCTGGATGGGCTAGACTTGGTCAATATTGGAATTTCCGAACATTCCAAGCTGATTGAATTTGCAAAGGAAAATGACATTGCTTGGTCCTTTATCGGTCCAGATGATGCCCTGGCAGCTGGAATTGTGGATGCTTTTAACCAAGCTGGGCTCAAGGCTTTCGGTCCATCTCGTTTAGCAGCGGAGCTGGAGTGGTCCAAGGATTTTGCCAAGGAACTCATGGTCAAATACGGTGTTCCAACAGCAGCCTATGGCACATTTTCCGATTTTGAGGAGGCCAAGGCCTATATCGAAAAGCAAGGCGCGCCAATCGTGGTCAAGGCAGATGGTCTAGCTCTGGGCAAGGGCGTGGTCGTTGCTGAGACAGTCGAGCAAGCGGTCGAAGCGGCTCACGACATGCTCTTGGATAATAAATTTGGCGACAGCGGTGCGCGTGTGGTGATCGAAGAGTTCCTGGACGGCGAGGAGTTCTCCCTCTTTGCCTTTGTCAATGGCGATAAGTTTTACATCCTGCCGACGGCCCAGGACCACAAGCGAGCCTACGATGGGGACAAGGGGCCTAATACAGGCGGCATGGGAGCTTATGCGCCAGTGCCTCACCTGCCACACAGCGTGGTGGACCAGTCGGTTGAGACGATTATCAAGCCGGTTCTCAAAGGCATGATAGCTGAGGGGCGACCTTATCTGGGCGTGCTCTACGCTGGGCTTATTTTGACTGCTGGCGGTCCGAAGGTTATCGAGTTCAACGCTCGTTTTGGTGATCCCGAAACTCAGATTATCCTGCCTCGCTTGACATCTGACTTTGCGCAAAGTATCACGGATATTCTCGATAGCAAGGAGCCGAACATCACGTGGACGGACAAGGGCGTGACTCTGGGTGTGGTTGTCGCATCCAAGGGCTACCCGCTAGATTATGCAAAGGGTGTCAAGTTGCCAGCCAAAACTGATGGCGACATCATCACCTACTATGCAGGGGCTAAGTTTGCGGAAAATAGCAGAGCACTGCTATCAAACGGCGGACGTGTCTATATGCTCGTCACCACTGCTGATACCGTCAAAGAGGCCCAAGATACCATCTACCAAGAACTCGCCCAACAAAAAACAGAAGGTCTCTTCTACCGAACAGATATCGGAAGCAAGGCTATTAAGTAAAGATATAAGAATAACGCGACGAAGTCGCCAAATAAGATAATGTTCGCCGTGGTGAAAGGAGCAGAACAGTGAATGTTCTGGTCAGGGAAAATTTGAGACTTAGGCTCAAATTTTAGGAATGAAACCGAAGGTTTGCTGCCGTCCCCACCACCTAAGACCATTATCAAAAAAGGAAGAAAAAGGATTAAAAATGAAACCAATTATTTCCATCATCATGGGCTCCAAATCTGACTGGGCTACTATGCAAAAAACAGCTGAAGTTTTAGACCGTTTCGGTGTAACCTACGAAAAAAAGGTTGTCTCTGCCCACCGCACGCCTGACCTCATGTTTCAGCATGCCGAAGAAGCTCGCAGCCATGGTATCAAGGTCATCATCGCAGGTGCTGGTGGCGCGGCCCATTTGCCAGGAATGGTAGCGGCTAAAACCACCCTGCCTGTCATCGGCGTACCGGTCAAATCACGCGCGCTCAGTGGTCTGGACTCTCTTTATTCGATTGTGCAGATGCCGGGCGGTGTACCTGTGGCAACTATGGCCATTGGGGAAGCAGGAGCAACAAATGCGGCTCTGACTGCTCTTCGGATCTTGGCCATTGAAGACCAAGACCTGGCAGTAGCGCTAGCAGATTTTGCTGAAGAACAAGGAAAAATCGCTGAGGAGTCTACGAATGAGCTCATCTAAAACAATCGGAATCATCGGTGGCGGTCAGCTGGGACAGATGATGGCTATTTCTGCTATCTACATGGGGCACAAGGTCATCGCGCTGGATCCTGCGGCGGACTGTCCAGCCTCTCGCGTGGCAGAGATTGTCGTGGCGCCTTATAATGACGTGGACGCTCTGCGTCAGTTGGCGGAACGTTGCGATGTCCTGACCTATGAGTTTGAAAATGTCGATGCGGACGGTTTGGATGCAGTCATCAAGGATTGTCAGCTCCCTCAAGGGACGGATCTGCTCCGCATCTCCCAAAATCGGATTTTTGAAAAGGACTTTCTCGCCAACAAGGCACAAGTCACCGTGGCACCCTACAAGGTCTTGACTTCTAGCCAAGATTTGGCAGATATTGACCTGTCGAAAAACTATGTCCTCAAGACTGCAACAGGTGGCTACGACGGACATGGTCAGAAGGTCATTCGTTCGGTAGAAGACTTGGAGGAAGCCTATACACTAGCTGACTCAGCAGACTGCGTTTTAGAAGAATTCGTCAATTTTGATCTTGAAATTTCTGTCATCGTGTCAGGGAATGGTAAGGATGTGACAGTTTTCCCAGTTCAGGAAAATATCCACCGCAACAATATCCTGTCTAAGACCATCGTGCCAGCCTGCATTTCAGAGAGTCTAGCTGATAAGGCCAAAGCCATGGCGGTACGAATCGCAGAGCAGCTCAAGCTGTCTGGAACCCTCTGCGTGGAAATGTTTGCGACCGCTGATGACATCATTGTCAATGAGATTGCTCCACGGCCACACAACTCTGGGCACTACTCTATCGAAGCCTGCGACTTCTCTCAGTTTGACACGCATATCTTGGGGGTTCTGGGAGCACCATTGCCAGATATCCACCTGCATGCGCCTGCCGTCATGCTCAATGTTCTTGGCCAGCATGTCGAGGCCGCAGAGAAATATGTCACAGAAAATCCAAGCGCCCACCTCCACCTGTATGGTAAAATAGAAGCGAAACACAACCGCAAGATGGGGCATGTGACTGTGTTTAGTGATGCGCTAGATAGTGTGGTTGAGTTTGGGGAAGGGGTTGATTTTTAGGAGGTTGTTTTGCAATTTTTTGTTAATTACGTTGTGCCAATTTTAGAGTTAATCATGTCATTTATTGGTGTTATTTTTCTTTTCAAACCATCTACCCCGTCGGTAAATATTGATATTGGTGATAAGTATTATTTTACTCAGAATATCAATAAAAAAAGTAATAATTTTAATTCAACAAATCATAGCGATTATGGTCCTATGATTTTATGTGTTTTGATATTTTTTGGGACCTACCTTTTTTATTCATTGGCAGGAAAGTTAATGATTTTTATAATTATGGTAATTTCATTGATAAAAATTTTAAGGTATTGGAGGTTAGGAATTGACTATAGATTTGAATTGATTCCTCCAGTAGTAAGTATTGTAGTTTTTTATCTTTTAAATTTTTTACCAACCAATGTAAAAGAATTTTGGGAAACAAATACAAAAATTGATTTCAGTAAGTTTTCTGGTTTAAAATCAACCATTGAATCAATTTTAGCTCCTATGCCAGAGTTTTTAAAGTTATTTACAAATTTTCAAATTGATAGAATCAGAAATATTTCAATTTTTTCAATTTTGATAATGACTTTATTTGTTCTACTTTGTGAAGGAACATCTGTATTGCAGAAAAAGGAAAATCTAAAAATATCATCTAAAAGTTTTGTAGCTTTTTATTGTATATCATTATTCATCTTACTGGGATACGCATTTTATAATATTGAGCAAAATCCTGTGAGAATTGTAACAGAAATGATTATTAAATATTTAAATAATTAAGCTGTATAACACTTATATCAATAATTTCTAAGTTATTTAGATCTAATTTGCCAGTGCTGACCATGAAAAAGTAAAAGCCAAATATCAGGAATTAAAGATTCAATATCCAAACAATTATCTGGCTATCTATGATTTGCCATTGGATAAAAATCTAAGTAGCTTGCCACACTATCCGTCGGTGGCGATAAGCAAGGAGGAGTTTAATTAGTCTATGAAAACTATCGGTCTGATTGGTGGTATGAGTTGGGAAAGCACCACATCTTACTACCAAATCATCAACGAAACCATCAAAAAAGAGCTGGGTGGCCTGCATTCTGCTAAGATTCTACTTTATAGTGTTGATTTTGCAGAGATTGAGCATTATCAGGCGGTCGGAGACTGGGAGAAAAGCGGTCAACTTTTGGCAAATATTGCTCAGCGCTTGGAGCAAGCAGGTGCAGATTTCATTGTTATTTGTACCAACACCATGCACAAGGTTGCTCCGCAGATACAAGAAAAGATTACGATTCCAATCTTGCATATTGCGCAGGCAACTGCGCAGGCCTTGTTGGCTGACGGTATTCAAAAAGTCGGCCTCCTAGGAACCAAGTACACCATGACTCAAGATTTTTACAAGGAGAAATTAATAGAGTCTGGGTTAGAAGTGCTGATTCCAGACCAAGCTGGTATTACAGAGGCCAATCGGATCATTTATGACGAACTCTGTCTAGGAGATATCAAAGAAAGCTCAAAGCAGACTTATCTTGCCGTTATAGATGATTTGAAAAAAGCAGGCGCAGAAGCTGTTATCTTGGGTTGTACCGAAATTGGTCTCCTCGTCAAGCAATCCGATACTGACCTGCCTCTCTACGACACAGCGGTAATCCATGCGGAGAAAGCAGCGGAGTGGGCAGTGAATAAAAGATTATAGAAGACAAGAACAACCGCAAGATGGGACATGTGACTTTGTTTAGTGATGTGCCGGATAGTGTGGTTGAGTTTGGGGAGTAAGACAGGACCCCAGTTATAAGGTCCGTCGTCTTACCCCTGCAAAGTTGACTAGGCTTGTCGTAGCTGATAAAGTCAGCAAGAGAAGTCAGTCAACCACTGCTAGAAAGGATTGATTTTTAGGTGAAGCCTATGATTCAAATAATCGTAAATGCATTTGTTGAGAAGGATAAGACAGGAGCTGTTGTAGAAGTCTTGTTTGCTAGTAGCAATCACGAAAAAGTGAAAGCCAAATATGAAGAGCTAGTTGCTCAGTACCCCGAAAACTATTTAGCAATTTATGATTTGCCATTGGATACAGATCTAAGTAGCTTGCCGCACTATCCGTCGGTGGCAATAGGGAAAGAGGAGTTTGAATAGGGAGGTTGATATGGTAGATTTTAATAGCGTTGAATATGAACGAATGATTGGTGATTTGATTCATGATACCTTTTATATTGGAAGGTCAAAAAGAGGGAAAATAAGTGGAATTAGACAGTTTTCGGAAATCTTAGTGAGAAAGATTATTAATGTTGGAAGTGATAGAAAATTAATGTTAGGGACAATTAAAAGAGATTTCAGAAATGAATTAGATAGACTTCAAGAAAACAGAAAAGAAGATTTACTAAAGATAATTGAAAAAATACGTCCATTAGGAAATGATGGGACACATACTCAACATACAGAGGATTTTTCCGATGATGATTTCAATCAAGTAAAAGATGGATTATTTGATTTATATGCTTATCTCTTTATTGATTATTTTTTAAAATATCCTATGAATTTGTTATCTCCTGCTCAGGTTATGCATACTTTTTCATTGTTACCTCCAATTATAAGATATAAGGTTTTAAAATATTTGTATGAGAATGAAGCTAATCTGCAAATTGCAAATAGATACTGTTTATCAATCATTAAAACTTTCAATAAATCTACTGCTTTGAATTGGTTAGAGAATGAGAAGAGCAAACTTCTCCAATTACATTACCCTAATCAAGAAGAAGCAGAGGAATACTACACTAAAAGAGGGTATCCTGTCTCCTCGACCCAGTATACTGTGAGTATTCATTTATTGAAATTCAATAATGTGTATGACTTGTTACTTGATAAAATTAATGATGTAGGAACTGATGTAAATGAATCAGGTAAATTATATTCTAATTTTGAACAAGCTCTAGAACACTATGAAAAGCATAATGTACTAACTTCCAATAATATTGAGAGATCTAGGAAATTTTATAAAGATATAAAACAAAGATTTTCGAATGATATTGAAAAAATGAAAAATTATTATCTACAAAATAATTTTTACTTTCCTGAAAATGGAGAGCAAACTTTTGATGAATTTAGAGACTTTGGAGAACTTATGGAATTTGTATTTATGGGAAGAATGTCAATATGAGGAGAACATTGAAGAGATAACATTAGATAACTTATTAATTAAATTGGGGGTTTTCTAACAGTTTGTTCAATAAGTATTCTAGATTTTATTGTTTGATAATTTTAAATATATTTATGTGACTTATTAAGGATAGGTAAGTTGCAGACTGAACCTAGACAGGTTTATTCTTAATATAATTCAAAAAAAGAAAGGAACAAGGGCTCTCGTATTTTTTAACTGAATACGGGCTATGGACTTCGTCAAAACTCCTATTTTGACTGTGTCCGCTTAATGCCCTTAATATCTTAATCATGATCAACCGTTACTCTCGCCCCGAAATGGCGAACATTTGGACTGAGGAAAATAAGTACAAGGCTTGGCTGGAGGTAGAGATTCTGGCTGATGAGGCCTGGGCTGAGCTGGGTGAGATTCCCAAGGAAGATGTGGCCTTGATTCGTGAGAAGGCTGGCTTTGACATTGACCGCATTTTGGAGATTGAGCAGGAGACGCGCCACGATGTGGTGGCCTTTACGCGAGCGGTTTCTGAGACGCTGGGTGAAGAGCGCAAGTGGGTGCACTATGGCCTGACCTCGACCGATGTGGTAGATACTGCCTACGGTTACCTCTACAAGCAGGCCAATGACATCATCAGTGAGGATCTGCGTCGCTTCACTGACATCATTGCAGAGCGGGCGCGGGAGCACAAGTTCACCATCATGATGGGCCGGACTCACGGGGTGCATGCGGAGCCAACGACTTTTGGTCTCAAACTCGCGACTTGGTACAGCGAAATGAAGCGCAACATCAAGCGTTTTGAGCTTGCGGCTGCGGGTGTGGAAGCTGGGAAAATTTCTGGTGCGGTTGGGAACTTTGCCAATATTCCGCCATTCGTGGAAAGCTATGTCTGTGAGAAATTAGGTATCCGTCCGCAGGAGATTTCGACTCAAGTCCTGCCACGTGACCTCCACGCTGAATACTTCTCTGCTTTAGCCTTGATTGCGACATCTATCGAGCGTATGGCGACTGAAATCCGTGGTCTGCAAAAGTCTGAGCAGCGCGAAGTGGAAGAGTTCTTTGCCAAGGGGCAAAAGGGCAGCTCTGCCATGCCGCACAAGCGCAATCCAATCGGCTCTGAAAATATGACTGGTCTGGCTCGTGTCATTCGCGGTCACATGGTGACAGCCTTTGAGAATGTCTCTCTCTGGCATGAGCGCGACATTTCCCACTCATCTGCTGAGCGGATTATCGCACCGGACACGACTATTCTCATCGACTATATGCTCAACCGCTTTGGTAATATCGTCAAGAACTTGACCGTCTTCCCAGAAAACATGAAGCGCAACATGAACTCGACCTTTGGTCTCATCTTCAGCCAGCGGGCTATGTTGACCTTGATTGAAAAAGGCATGACGCGGGAGCAGGCTTATGACTTGGTGCAGCCAAAGACTGCCCAGTCTTGGGACAATCAAGTAGACTTCAAGCCTCTGCTCGAAGCAGATCCAGAAGTCACTTCCCGTTTGACTCAGGAAGAGATTGATGAAATCTTCAACCCGGTTTACTATACCAAGCGCGTGGATGAAATCTTCAAGCGCGTGGGGCTGGATTAAACATAAAAACGAGCCTGGACAAAAAGTCCAGGCTTTTGAATCTAAATTAGAAAAAATAGATGGCGCAGTGGTTGATTGGTATCTTCCTTCGCTTTTTAAGCTCCAAAGATGACCTAATCAACTGGGCGGGGGTGGTAAGACGACCTTTTTTAACTTGTTTGAAGTTCTTTCCCACTCCCATTTTCTTTATCTTAAATTTGACTGGCCAGCTGCCCGATTTTCTTGAGTATTTCTTGGCGCTGTTGGTCTGTTTTGCGTTCTACTCCGTTGAGCTCTGTCAGTTTGACGGGAGAAATACCGCAAAGTTTCAGGACTTGATTTTTAAGCACCTTGCCGTAGTCTTGGACAAAAGGTAGAGCAAAACCTGGTGTATTATGACTGACGATAATCCAGCCAGACTTGCCTTGCAGGTGACCTTGGAGTCCGACTTTCTTATAAGAGTAGGCAAAGTCAGCCGCAAAGACACGATCAATAAAGCCTTTGAGAATGGCCGGCATACCGCTCCACCAGATAGGGAAAATGAAAATCAGATGGTCTGCCCAAGTAATCAAATCCCGGTATTTGGCCATTTCAGGGTCTTTGTGCAGGTCACGGCGTCTATGTTCTTGGTCAAAGCGTAAGATAGGATCAAAATTTTCGGCATACAAGTCCAATGTTTTCACCTCGTGCTTCTTAGAAAGGTTGCTTTGAACTTCTTTGAGAATAGCAGCATTGAAGCCAGTTGGGCTAGGGTGGGTGTAAATAATCAAGGTTTTCATGATCGTTCTCCTTTTATATAAATGTCAAGCATGTGCTCGATCGTGCTTTGGATGGCTTGAGGATCAAGGTCTTGTCCGATAGGACTGTTGGTCAGAACGGCTAGGCCTGTGATAAAGCTCCAAAAGTGAAAAAGGCTTTCTGCTTCGCTATTGCTAAAATTTTCCTCCTCGCGAAGCTTTAAAACAAGCTCCTTAAATTTATCAAATCCAGGCAGGTCAGACTCCAAGAGGATGGTGTTCTGCGTCACCTTCATATATTTAAAAGGAAATTTGATAAAGAGAGCTTCGAAAAAATGAGGGTAGGTCTTGGCAAAAAGAATGAAATTAAGACCAAGCTGGGTCAGCTGATCACGCGCAGAACCTGTCGCATCAATCTTTTCATTGATTTCCTGATTGAGAAAGAGCGAAAGCTGGGTCAAAACCACCTTGAGGTAGCCTTCCTTGCTCTCAAAATGGCGGTAAGGGCTGCCGTGAGTCACACCGCAGGCCTTGGCAACAGTCCTGAGCGAGAGCTGTTCAATTCCATGTTTTCCGATTTCTTCAATCCCTGTTTGGATGAGCTGTTCTTTCAGCTGGGCAGTATTGCGTTTCATGTATCTCCTCCCAAAGTATACACTGTCTACTTATCTACCTTTAGTATACACTGTCTACTTTTTCTTGTCAACTAATTTGATGCTTTCTTCTAGTCTAGGATGTGGCAGAATTTGCTTTCGGTAAGATAAAATGTTAAAATAATATCAAAATGATAGCGCTTTCTTTTTAGGGTGGATTGCTCGTTGTAAAGAAACGCTGAGAAACGGAGGACACCTATGAAGAAAATTATCAATAATCCAACAGCGGTTGTGGACGAGATGCTGGACGGCTTGGCCTATATTCACAGCGATTTGGTTTATCGGGTGGAGAGCTTCGATATCATTGCCCGCAAGAGTGAGAAGACAGGTAAGGTTGGCCTGATTTCTGGCGGTGGCAGTGGTCATGAGCCTTCCCACGCGGGCTTTGTCGGTGAGGGCATGCTGTCGGCTGCTATTTGCGGAGCGGTCTTTACTTCACCAACACCAGACCAGGTCTTGCAGGCTATCAAGGAAGCAGATGAGGGAGCTGGGGTCTTCATGGTGATTAAGAATTACTCCGGTGACATCATGAACTTTGAAATGGCTCAGGAAATGGCTGAGATGGAAGGGATTGAGGTGGCTAGTGTCGTCGTGGATGATGATATCGCAGTGGAAGACAGCCTTTATACGCAAGGTCGCCGCGGAGTGGCTGGCACCATTCTTGTCCATAAGATTCTAGGGGATGCGGCGCGTGCAGGCAAATCTCTGACTGAAATCAAGACTTTGGCCGATGAGCTGGTCAAAAAGATTCACACAGTTGGCTTGGCTTTGAGCGGGGCAACCGTTCCGGAAGTCGGCAAGCCTGGTTTTGTTTTGGCTGATGATGAGATAGAGTTCGGTATTGGCATCCATGGTGAGCCCGGCTATCGCAAGGAAAAGATGCAGCCGTCTAAGGACTTAGCTAAAGAATTAGTCGAAAAGCTCAGTCAGTTTGTTGAGCTCAAATCTGGGAAGAAGATCGGCATTCTCATCAATGGTATGGGTGCAACACCGCTCATGGAGCAGTATGTCTTTGCGGCCGATGTAGCAAATCTCTTGGCAGATGCTGGAGTTGAAGTTGTCTATAAAAATCTGGGTAATTACATGACCTCCATTGACATGGCAGGGATTTCTCTGACCTTTATCCAGCTAGACCAGCCAGACTGGCTGACAGCTCTCAACAGTCCTGTCACGACAGCCGCTTGGTAAGGAGGTGCTTATGGACGCAGCAAGAGCAAAAAAATGGATGCAGTTGTTTAACGAAAAGATCCAGGATCAGAAAGCCTATCTGTCTGACCTTGATACACCCATCGGTGATGGTGATCACGGTGGCAATATGGCTAGAGGAATGGCGGCAGCAGTAGAGAGTCTAGCTGTTAAGGACTTTTCCAGTGCGGCTGAGGTTTTTCAGGCTGTTTCCATGCAGCTGATTAGTAAGGTGGGCGGTGCTTCAGGCCCTCTCTATGGCTCGGCCTTCATGGGCATGGCCAAAGCCGAAAAAGACGGCAAAGACTTGTCAGAAGTCATCCAAGCTGGTCTGGATATGATTCAGAAACGGGGCAAGGCTGTGCCTGGTGAGAAGACCATGGTGGATGTCTGGTCGGGGATTCCTCTTTCTCTGCAGTCTGGAGACTTGACGCATGAAAAGATTGGTTTCCTAGTGGAAGCGACCAAAAATCTGAAAGCGACCAAGGGGCGGGCTTCCTATGTTGGTGAGCGTTCTATCGGCCATATCGATCCCGGTTCGGCTTCATCTGGTTTCCTCTTTGAGGCTCTTCTAGAAACGGAGGCAGGCTGATGGCGGATACTGGTATTCTTATCGTTTCTCATTCCAAAAACCTGGCCCAAGGCTTGTTTGACCTCATTTCGCAGGTGGCGGGAGATGTGGCCATCAGCTATGTGGGCGGATTGGACGATGGCAGCATCGGGACGAGCTTTGAAGGGATTCAGGCAGCTTTAGATGCCAATGACAAGGACACTATTTTGGCCTTTTTCGATCTGGGGTCAGCTCGGATGAATCTGGAAATGGTCGCAGACTTCTCTGACAAGGAAATCATCATCAACAATGTTCCCTTGGTAGAGGGAGCCTATACGGCTGCTGCCCTTCTTCAGGCTGGGGCGGATTTGCCTAACGTTTTACTTCAGGTCCGTGAATTAGAAATAAAAAAATAGCAGGTTTTCTAGAGACTTAATAAACGACTTCATTTGCAAAATAAGGAACATTTTATATCAAAAAGCTGGGATGTGAATCTCAGCTTTTTTGCTTTATCATTGTACCAATTTTCAGGGGAAGAGCCAGTGTTTCTTATTTTTTCTTCTTTAAATCGATTAAAAATAGGACGAAATCATAAGTTTCGTGTACTTTTTGACAGAATTCACTTTTTAATGAACAAAAGTTCTTAGAATGGATTGCAAATTGGTATAGATAGACTTATAATAGATATAAGTACACAAGATGAAACAAAAAACGACAGCCGATTAGAAGCCATCGTTTTCAATCTTAGTGGTCCCGATTGCAGGAAATGAACTTGATCTTGAAGAAATCACCGCGTTTGTAAGTTTCGCTGTACTCTAAGATCTGTCCAGTGCTTTCCAGCTGAGTAATCTTCACCTGATGAACGGTCGGGAAGTTGGTATCAACTTCCAGTACTTTCGCAACATCTTTTGGTGTTGGGAAGACAATTTCATTGGTCTCTTCAAAATGCTCATCATTCATGTGAATGTGGTAGTCAGTTTTGAAGCGGTTGTAGATAGAGCTGTAGTAGTCCATATCTGGATAGTTAGGATTGATGTACTGCTCAGGGATATAGGTTTGGTGATAGATATAGATTTTATCGCCAGTCCGTCTGATCCGGTCAATCTTATAGTAGAACTGCGTTGGTGCTAGTTCTAGCTTATCCAAGATTTTCAGGTCATTCCCCCGCTTGATGGAGAGAACAGTCACCTTATCTTTTTGGATAGGGAAGGTCTCAACGTCAGAAAATTCCACCAGCTTGTGCTTTCTTGCACGTGAAACGAAGGTTCCCTTGCCTTGCTGGCGGATGATGTAACCATCATTGGCCAGTTCATTCAAAGCGCGGACAACGGTAATGGAGCTGACATTAAACATCTGAATCAGCTCAGCCTCTGTGTAAAACTTATCGCCATTTTCAAATTTGCCAGAAATGATTTGCTGCTTGAGCTCATCTTTGATTTGTTGGTATTTTGGAATAGCCATTTTGTTCACCTCTCTTTTTTTACTTATCTTACTTAAGATTTTAACATATTTTTAAAAAAAATGTTGACATTTATACAAAAATTTATTATATTAATATTAACAAGAGATGAAAGCGGTTTTATACCTGAGGGAACATTAGATGGCAAGATTCAAAATTGGTCATTCCTTCTGTTTGGATGATCGGGAGTTTAAGATTTTATCGGGAGCCATTCACTATTTTCGGGTACAGCCTGAGGACTGGTATCATTCCCTTTATAATCTCAAAGCTCTGGGCTTTAACACAGTGGAGACTTATCTTCCCTGGAATATGCACGAACCCCAAAAAGGTGTTTTTGACTTTCAAGGGATTTTAGATATTGAGGCATTTTTACAGACGGCTCAGGATTTGGGACTTTATGCCATTATTCGCCCTTCGCCTTTTATCTGCGCGGAGTGGGAGTTCGGAGGTCTGCCGGCCTGGCTGCTCAATGAGAAAATGCGCATCCGCTCATCAGATGAGGCCTTTCTGCAGGCTGTAGCCAGCTATTATGACGAGCTGCTGCCGCGACTGACTCCAAGGCTTCTGGACAATGGGGGAAATATCCTCATGATGCAGGTGGAAAATGAGTATGGTTCCTATGGGGAAGACAAGGCCTACCTGAGAGCAATCAGACAGCTCATGGAAGAACGAGGTGTAACCTGTCCGCTCTTTACTTCAGACGGGCCTTGGCGAGCTACGCTTCAAGCTGGTACGCTGATTGATGATGATGTCTTTGTGACAGGAAATTTTGGCTCTAAGGCAGATTACAATTTTGCCCAGATGCAGGAATTCTTTGACGAGCATGGCAAAAAGTGGCCGCTCATGTGTATGGAATTCTGGGATGGCTGGTTCAATCGCTGGAAAGAGCCTGTCATTAAGCGAGATCCAGACGAGTTGGCTCAAGCTGTCCACGAAGTGCTTCAGCAGGGCTCAATCAATCTCTATATGTTTCATGGCGGTACCAACTTTGGCTTCATGAACGGCTGTTCGGCCAGAGGTGTCATTGACCTACCACAGGTAACTTCCTATGACTACGATGCCCTACTTAATGAGCGTGGCAATCCAACGGACAAGTACTATGCAGTCCAGAGGATGCTGAAAGAGCATTATCCAGAGTATCCACAGATGGAGCCGCTGGTGAAAGAGTCTTTTGAGCTCAGGAATATTCCGCTCAGTCAGAAGGTCAGTCTCTTTGGGACCCTGCCTGACTTGGCAGAGCCTATCGAAAGTCTCTATCCGATGAAGATGGAGGAGCTGGGGCAAAATGTCGGCTACCTGCTCTATCGGACTTGGGCTAGTTGGGATGCTGATCAGGAAAGGCTCCGTGTCATTGACGGCCGTGACCGTATGCAGCTCTATGTGGACGGTCAGCACATTGCAACCCAGTACCAGACAGAAATCGGTCAGGATATTATGGTGGACGGCCAGAAAAAGGCAGAGCACCAGCTTGACATTCTGATGGAAAACATGGGCCGGGTCAATTATGGGCACAAACTGCTGGCAGATACCCAGCAGAAGGGCATTCGTACCGGTGTCTGCAAGGATTTGCACTTCCTGCTTGACTGGCAGCATTATCCATTGCCGCTGGACCATCCAGAAAAGATTGACTTTTCAAAAGGGTGGCAGGAAAAGCAACCAGCTTTCTACGCTTTTGACTTTAAAATGAAAGCGCTTAAAGATACTTATTTGGATCTGTCCGACTTTGGCAAGGGTGTCGTCTTTGTCAATGGTGTCAGCATTGGCCGTTTCTGGAATGTCGGACCGACCCTATCGCTCTATATCCCGCATAGCCTGCTCAGAGAAGGCGACAATCGTATCATTATCTTTGAGACAGAAGGGATCTACAGCGAAACCATTCACTTAGTTAACCAACCTACATTTAAAACAATAAAGGGGGAAAATCTATGACAATAGTAGGTGCACGTATCGATGGACGTTTGATCCATGGACAGGTAGCCAATCTTTGGACTACCAAGCTCAACATTTCACGCATTATGGTGATTGACGATGAGGTAGCTGAAAATGCTATCGAAAAGAGCGGACTCAAGCTCGCAACACCAGCTGGTGTGAAACTTAGTGTCTTGCCGATTGCTAAGGCAGCAGAAAATATCTTGGCCGGCAAGTATGATTCACAGCGACTCTTGATTGTCGCTCGCAAGCCGGACCGCTTCCTGCGGTTGGTCGAAGCTGGTGTTCCGCTGGAAACGCTGAACGTCGGCAATATGTCTCAGTCAGACGAAACTCGCTCCATTACCCGCTCTATCAATGTGGTAGATGCAGATGTGGAAGCTTTTCACAAGCTGCACGAAAAAGGAGTCAAGCTGACCGCGCAAATGGTTCCCAACGATCCGGTTGAGGACTTCATGAAGTTATTAAAATAAGACAAAATTTTAGGAGGACATTGTTATGATACAATGGTGGCAAATTTTACTACTCACTTTGTACTCAGCTTATCAAATTTGTGATGAGTTGACCATCGTTTCTTCAGCAGGATCACCTGTATTTGCTGGTTTCATTACTGGCTTGATTATGGGCGATTTGACAACCGGTTTGTTTATCGGTGGTAGCCTGCAATTGTTCGTTCTTGGTGTAGGAACATTTGGTGGAGCTTCTCGTATTGATGCAACATCAGGTGCCGTTCTTGCAACAGCCTTTTCAGTAGCACAAGGCATTAAGTCAGAAATCGCAATTTCTACCATTGCGGTACCCGTAGCTGCCTTGCTGGTTTATACAGATATCCTTGGACGTATGACAACCACTTACTTCGCACACCGTGTGGATGCAGCAGTTGAACGCTTCGATTATAAAGGTATTGAACGCAACTATCTCTTAGGTGCACTTCCTTGGGCACTTTCTCGTGCACTTCCAGTTTTCCTTGCTTTGGCATTGGGTGGTGACTTTGTACAAACTATTGTTAATGCAGTAAACAATGTGAAATGGTTGGCAGATGGCTTGACACTGGCTGGTCGTATGCTTCCAGGACTCGGGTTTGCTATCTTACTTCGTTACCTTCCAGTTAAACGTAATCTTCACTACTTAGCTCTTGGTTTTGGTTTGACTGCTATGCTGACTGTGCTTTACTCAAACATTCAGTCACTTGGTGAAGCTGTATCTGGCGTTGTTGGAACTCTTCCAAAAGATGCTGCGATCACATTTGCCAATAACTTCAAAGGCTTGTCTATGATTGGTGTAGCTATCTTTGGTATCTTCCTTGCAGTACAGCATTTCAAATACAGCCAAAGAACAGTAGCTGCTGCGCCAGCTGCTAGCACAAACTCAGAAAGTGAGGAAATCGAAGATGACGAACTCTAATTACAAATTAACAAAAGAAGATTTTAAACAGATCAACAAACGCAGCTTGTTCACTTTCCAATTAGGCTGGAACTACGAGCGGATGCAAGGTTCTGGTTACCTCTATATGCTCCTGCCTCAGCTGCGTAAAATGTACGGTGACGGCACTCCAGAATTGCAAGAAATGATGAAATTGCATACGCAATTCTTCAATACTTCACCTTTCTTCCATACTATTATTGCAGGGTTTGACCTAGCTATGGAAGAAAAAGACGGCGTTAAATCAAAAGATGCTGTCAATGGTATCAAGACAGGTCTTATGGGACCATTTGCTCCTCTTGGAGACTCTATCTTTGGATCTCTAGTGCCGGCTATCATGGGTTCTATCGCCGCAACTCTTGCCATTGCAGGAAACCCTATTGGTATCTTGCTTTGGATTGCCGTAGCAGTTGCTTATGACATTTTCCGTTGGAAACAGTTAGAATTCGCCTACAAAGAAGGGGTCAATCTCATTACCAACATGCAAAGCACTTTGACAGCTCTTGTTGAAGCGGCTTCTGTACTGGGTATCTTCATGGTTGGAGCTCTTGTAGCGACTATGATTAACTTTGAAGTTTCATGGGTGCTGAAGATCGGTGAAAAAGCTATTGATTTTCAAGATATGCTCAACCTTATCTTCCCACGTTTGATTCCAGCTATCTTTACAGGATTCATTTTCTGGCTTCTTGGTAAGAAAGGTATGAACTCTACAAAAGCAATTTTGATTATCATTGTCTTGGCGATTTCTCTTGCTGCATTTGGTCATTTCGTTTTGGGAATGGAATAATGGAGTGATTTATGAGTAAGAAATTAGTTTTAGTCAGTCATGGTCGCTTTTGTGAAGAGCTGAAAATAACTACGGAAATGATTATGGGCCCTCAAGAAGACATCCATGCAGTAGCCCTGCTTCCGGAGGAAGGTCCAGAAGACTTCGCGGCTAAATTCTTAGAGACGGTCAAAGATTTTGAGGATTACTTGGTTTTTGCGGATCTCTTGGGGGGCACTCCTTGTAATGTAGTCAGCCGCTTCATTATGGAGGGACAGGATATCGAGCTTTATGCGGGGGTTAATCTGCCCATGGTCATTGAGTTTATCAATGCATCTTTGACAGGAGCAGAAGTCAGCTATCCATCCAAGGCAGCAGAGAATATTGTTAAGGTCAATGATGTTCTAGCTGGCCTAATGGATGACGAAGATGAATAAAAGCTTGAACAACTACTTCTAGTTGGGCCAAGTCCTTACGCTGTCAGCAGATGGGAGACTGCTGATAAGTAAGGACAAGCCACAGTGGATGATTCAAGCATACTGGTCTAAGAGGAATTTGGGAGATGCCTCTTAGCTTAGATAAATGGATGGTTCAGCATTGCAAAATGCAGTCGCTGTCTGGTTTGAAAAAGCTTGTTAAAAGCATATTTCAAGTCTAGCCATCGTTGCGGGGGGTGGGACAGCGAGCCGAAAATCTTTGATTTTCTGGATTCTGTCTCGCTCCCCCTTTTTTCAAATAATGGAAAGGAATGAGAAAGAGAATGTTAGATTATTCACAGGAAGAATTGCAGCGTCTGGGGGCTGACATCACGACGAGAGAAATCTATCAGCAGCCTGACGTTTGGCAGGAAGCCTTTGACAGTTATAAGGCTCTGGCCGCAGATATCGCTGCTTTTCTGAAAAAAATCGAGGACAAACATGACTACATCAAGGTCATTTTTGCCGGAGCCGGCTCATCAGCCTATGTCGGAGATACCTTAACGCCTTATTTCAGGCAGATTTATGATGAGCGCAAATGGAATTTCAACGCTATCGCGACGACAGATATCGTTGCCAATCCCTTGGTGCATCTGAAGAGAGAAGTACCGACAGTGCTGGTTTCCTTTGCCCGCAGCGGAAATTCCCCAGAAAGTGTAGCGACTGTGGACTTGGCTAAGCAGTTGGTGGATGACTTGTATCAGATTACTATTACCTGTGCTGCCCAGGGCAAGCTGGCTCAGCAGGCCCAAGATGATGAAAAGAATCTTTTGCTCCTGCAGCCAGAAGCTTCTAATGATGCTGGCTTTGCCATGACCTCTAGCTTCAGCTCCATGATGCTGACAGCCCTTTTGGTCTTTGACCGGGCTGATCTAGCTCAGAAAGAAGCCAAGGTTACGGCTCTGATTCAGCTCAGTCAGGATGTTTTAGGACGCGTTGCAGATGTGCAGCAGCTGGTTGATTTGGATTTCAGTCGGGTCATTTATCTGGGGGCAGGGCCTTTCTTTGGTCTGGCGCATGAAGCCCAGCTTAAGATTTTAGAGCTGACAGCCGGTCAAATTGCGACCATGTACGAAAGTCCAGTCGGTTTCCGGCATGGACCAAAGTCACTGATTAACCAAGACACAGTCGTTCTGGTCTTTGGTTCGGCAGATGCCTATACCAAGGCTTATGATTTGGACTTGGTGCGGGAAGTGGCTGGTGACGGGATTGTCCGTAGACTGGTCTTGCTGACTGACCGGGAGGAGCAGTTGGAAGGAGTCAAGCAAGTAGTGCTAAGTACCCAAGAGCCTCTGGGAGATAGTTATCGCATCTTCCCTTACATCGTTTACGCTCAGCTCTTTGCCCTCCTGACCTCGCTCAAGGTCAAGAACCGTCCAGACACACCGTCTCCGACAGGAACAGTCAATCGTGTAGTACAAGGAGTTATCATTCACCCTTTTGGGGAGTAAGAAAAGGAAAAGTTATGGAGAAATTACAAATCAGCCACAAAAAAGTGAGCCATTTGAAAAAACTATCAGATGAACAGGGGATTATCGGGGCTTTGGCTATTGACCAGCGTGGTTCGCTCAAGAAAATGCTGGCCAGCGGAGAAGATGCGCCTTCTGGTGATCAAGCTCTGGTTCAGTTTAAAGAATTAATCTCCAGTCAGCTGACGTCCTATGCCAGCTCCATCCTGTTGGATCCGGAGTTCGGTCTGCCAGCAGCCGAGCTGCGGGATGCTTCCTGCGGGCTGATAGTAGCCTATGAAAAGACTGGCTATGATGCGACAGCGGAGGGCCGCCTGCCGGACTTGCTGCCTAACTGGTCAGCTAGTCGCATCCGAGACATGGGCGCAGATGCCGTCAAGGTCTTGATTTACTATGATGTAGACGACAAACCGGAAATCAACGACATCAAGCAGGCTTGGGTTGAGCGCGTGGGCAGTGAATGCTTAGCTGAGGATATTCCCTATTTTCTGGAGATTCTGACCTATGATGCTAAGAGTGACAGTGTCTTGGACGCTAACTATGCCAAGCTTAAGCCGCATAAGGTCAACGAGGCAGTCAAGCTCTTTTCAAATCCCCGTTATCATGTAGATGTCCTAAAGGTTGAAGTGCCGGTCAATATGAACTTTGTCGAGGGCTTCACCAAAGAAGGAGTTGAGCCAGTCTACAGCGTGACGGAAGCCCGAGCTTTCTTTAAAGAACAGTCAGATGCGACGCACTTGCCTTTCATCTTCCTCAGCGCTGGTGTCAGTGCCGAGCTTTTCCAAGAAACGCTGCGGCTAGCCCATGAAGCGGGCTCACAGTTTAACGGTGTTCTGTGCGGACGGGCTACCTGGAAGGATGCAGTTTATGTCTTTGCCCAAGAGGGAGCTGCAGCAGCTCAAGAGTGGCTGGACGAGACAGGCCGTCAGAATATCGAGGATCTTAATCAAGTCTTGCGCCAAACAGCTGTGTCTTGGGTGGACAAGCTTGACCTGCCTTTTGAAGACAGGACTTGGCAAGTTCGTGATTTTTAACAAGATAGATAAAAGAGGTTTTGTATGAAATCTTACCGAGAATCCATTTTTGGAAAGCTGGGCGGTCAGGAGATTCTGGCTTATACCTTTGAAAACGATCGAGGTTATCGTCTAACAGTCATGAACTACGGAGCAACCGTCATCCAGTATGTCACTCCTGATAAGGATAATCACTTTGACAATATCGTTGTTGGCTTTGATCAGTTTGAGGATTATATTGGAAACAGTCCTAAGCACGGAGCCAGTATTGGTCCGGTTGCTGGGCGTATTGCCGGAGCAACGTTTGATCTGAATGGTCAGACCTTTCAGCTAGAGGCCAATAATGGCTTAAACTGCAACCATAGTGGATCCAGTGGCTGGGATAGTAGCGTTTTTGAAGTAGAGGAAGTCAGCAATGACGGACTCACCTTTTATACAGAGCGAACTGATGGGACTGGCGGCTTTCCTGGCAATCTGAAAATCTGGGTTTCCTATACCCTGACAGAGAAGGGCAAGCTGGAAATCTCCTATCAGGTCCAGACAGATCAGGATACCTTGGTCAATCCGACCAATCATAGCTATTTCAACCTGTCTGGTCGTTTCAATCAGTCCATTGATGACCATATCCTTCAGCTCAATACTGATGGTGTCTATCCTATCGCAGCTGACGGCCTTCCTGAAAAAAAGGCTGATGCAGAGCGCGACTTTGTTAAGAAGCTGACCAAGGGTGCTGCCCTTAAAGAAATTTTCGATGCGCCTGATGAGCAAATCCAGCTGGTATCTGGCTTGGATCATCCTTTTAAGCTAAATCCTAAGCATGAGCAGGCTGGCACGCTCTATCATCCAGCATCGGGCCGCCGTCTGACTATTGAGACTCAGGCGCCCTGCCTAGTGATTTATTCAGCGAATTGCCTGGATGATTCCGTTCAGTTTGATGGCCAGCCTATGATTCAGCATAATGGCTTGGCTCTGGAAGCCCAGGCCCTGCCGGATGCCATTCACAGTAGCCAGCAGTCAGATGTCATTCTCAAGGCCGGCCAGATTTTCACCAGCAGGACAGTGTATTTTGCTGACGTAACAGCAACTTTATAAAGAAACAATCGCGAAAGAGCACAAAAAACGGCAGTACCTCCTTCTGCCGTTTTTCTTTGTCCAGTTTTCAGAGACTATGTTTTCATAATTAGCCAATCTTAAGCAAGGAAAAAGCCTCCACAATCAAAAGCAAAATCTTTTTTGCTAACTGAATTTTACTTTAAGTTTTTCTTAAGGTAAGGCTGCTATACTTATTTTTATCAAATGAAGCCCCCTAACTTTGTTTGATAATCCTAAACTTTTTCATAATAATCTCCCATAAAGGCCACCCAATCCGGTGGTCTTTTTTTGCTCAAATTTTAGAATAAGACAGGAAGTTTATCGGATTGTAACTCAAATGTTAAATTTTAAAGGATACGTTATACAAAGTTAAGGTTTCTTTAAGTTAGGGGCAGTATACTATGAGTATCAAATGAAGACCTCCTAACTTTATTTGATAGAAATCCTAAACTTTTTCATAATAATCTCCCATAAAGGCCACCCAATCCGGTGGTCTTTTTTTGTGTTCAGACGTGGATAAGATTTGCTTCCTAAGCCTTATTTTCTGCTATAATAGTTCTATGAGTAGAATTTTAGATAATGAATTAATGGGTGATGAGGAATTAGTGGAGCGCACCTTGCGACCCCAGTATTTACAGGAGTATATCGGTCAGGATAAGGTCAAGAACCAGCTGAAGATTTTTATTGAAGCGGCTAAGCTGAGGGATGAGGCGCTGGATCATACCCTGCTTTTTGGTCCTCCAGGTCTGGGGAAGACGACCATGGCCTTTGTCATTGCCAATGAACTAGGCGTTAATCTCAAGCAAACTTCAGGTCCGGTGATTGAAAAGTCCGGTGATTTAGTTGCAATCTTAAATGACCTTGAGCCGGGGGATGTCCTCTTCATAGATGAGATTCACCGCTTGCCAATGGCAGTAGAGGAAGTGCTGTACAGCGCTATGGAAGACTTTTACATCGACATTATGATTGGCTCAGGCGAGACCAGTCGCAGTGTCCATCTGGATTTGCCGCCTTTCACTCTGATTGGGGCGACCACTCGGGCAGGCATGCTGTCCAATCCTCTGCGGGCTCGCTTTGGGATTACCGGTCACATGGAGTATTATGAAGCTGGCGACTTGACGGAAATCGTTGAGCGGACGGCAGAGATTTTTGAGATGGATATTACCCACGAGGCTGCGAAGGAGCTTGCTCTGCGTAGCCGAGGCACACCGCGGATTGCCAATCGTTTGCTCAAGCGGGTCCGGGACTACGCGCAGATTATGGGCAATGGCCTGATTGATGATAAGATAACCGACCAAGCTCTCTCCATGCTGGATGTGGACCAGGAAGGGCTGGACTACGTGGACCAGAAGATTTTGAAGACCATGATTGAGGTCTACGATGGCGGTCCAGTGGGGCTTGGAACCCTCTCGGTCAATATTGCTGAGGAGCGCGAAACAGTGGAGGATATGTATGAGCCTTACCTGATTCAGAAAGGCTTTGTCATGCGAACTCGGACTGGGCGCGTGGCTACCCGAAAAGCCTATGAGCATTTAGGATATGAGTATATGAAGGAATGATGACAGAAAAGGAGATTTTAGACCGACTAGGTCAAGATTCAGACATCCGAGCGATTTTGGAAATTATTCGCAGTCTGGAGCTCAAGGATTCTTGGTTAGCGGCTGGTTGTGTGAGGAATTTTATCTGGAATCTATTGTCAGAGCGGCCAGGTTTTGACTCAGATACAGATGTAGATGTCATTTTCTTTGATCCGACTTATGCTGAGGCAGAGACGATAGAGCTGGAAGCCAAGCTCAAGGCAGACTGGCCACAGTATCGATGGGAACTGAGAAATCAAGCCTATATGCACCGCCATAGTCCTGGAACGGCGCCCTATAAAAATGCTTGTGAAGCCATGAGTAAGTATCCTGAGCGCTGCACGGCTATCGGCTTGCGCTTGCTGGCAAATGACAAATTGGAACTTTTTGCTCCCTATGGTTTGGAGGATATCTTAAACTTTCAGGTTAGACCGACTCCTCATTTTCTTGAAAATAAGGAGCGCCAGCGTGTCTATGCTGAGCGCTTGGCTAAGAAGAACTGGCAAAAGCGCTGGCCGCAGCTGGAATTTCACTATCCCAATAAATAAGTACAAGATAAGAGTAAAATGTTTAAGCTATTTTAAGGAAGCTTTAAGGAATGGATATTATACTATAACCAAGTTAAGAAATTAACTTAACTCCTAAAACTTTTTTCTTTTTAAAAAATAATCTCCCTACAAAAAGCCACCAAACGGTGGTTTTTTGCTATTTTCAGACATGAGAGGGGCAGGGCTTGCCCGTTTTCAACGAGAATCAGGAAACTGTAAACGATTCAGGGCTAGTTTTTGCCATTATTTTGTTATAATAGATAGCGAGGTATTGTATGAAGAAAATTGTATTTGTATGTTTGGGCAATATCTGCCGCAGTCCGATGGCAGAATTCGTCATGAAGAGTTTAACAGACCAACTGAAAATCGAGAGCCGGGCAACCTCAAGCTGGGAGCACGGCAATCCCATTCATCGGGGAACACAGGCTATTTTTAAGAAATATGCCATTTCTTATGATAGGAACAAGACTTCTCAGCAGATTTCGGCAGCAGATTTTGCGGATTTTGACTATATCATTGGTATGGATGAAAGCAATGTCCGAGATTTGAAGCGGCTGACGCCTAAGGATTTTCAGCATAAAATTTATCAGTTTGAAGAAGAAAGTGTGCCGGATCCTTGGTACACAGGAGATTTTGACCAAACCTATGATTTGGTCTTGGCTGGCTGCAAGAAGTGGCTAGAGCGTTTGGATGGATAGGAATATGGATAAAGTAAAAGAATTTTACGATAAATACAAGGTCTATCTGACCCGGCAGAATTTAGAACTCTTGGCTGTAACGGTCATTGTGCTGTCAGCTATTCTGGTCTTTACCTCGGGGATTCCTGGTAAGGGCGTTTTAACGCTGGATCAGGGCAAGATCAAGTATGACGGAACCTTGGTTCGCGGGAAGATGAACGGTCAGGGGACTATGACTTTTCAAAATGGGGATAGTTATAGCGGTCAATTTCGCAATGGCATCTTTGACGGCAAAGGAACCTTTACCTCGGAGGCTGGCTGGAAATATGAAGGGGACTTCAGCAAGGGTCAGGCCGATGGACAAGGAAAGCTAACGACAGAAGGCAATGTCGTTTATGAAGGAACGTTTAAACAAGGAATTTATCAAAATGCGCATTAAATGGTTTTCGCTCGTCAGAATCACGGGTCTGCTTCTAGTTCTGCTTTATCATTACTTCCAGAGCGTTTTCCCTGGCGGTTTTATTGGCGTGGATATCTTCTTTACCTTTTCGGGCTTCTTGATTACCGCTCTGCTTATTGACGAGTTTGCCAAGAAGAAAGAAATCGATATCCAAGGCTTTTTCAAACGGCGTTTTTATCGGATTGTACCGCCTCTGGTCTTTATGATTTTGGTCGTTATGCCCTTTACCCTCTTGATTCGTAAGGATTTTGTGGCTGGAATTGGGACGCAGATTGCGGCTGCTTTGGGCTTTGTGACCAATTTTTATGAAATGCTATCTGGCGGCAATTATGAGAGTCAGTTTGTGCCGCACATCCTGATTCATACTTGGAGTCTGGCTTTAGAAGTGCACTATTATGTTCTTTGGGGACTGGCTGCTTGGGGCCTGGGCAAGGTTGCCAAGTCAACGGCTCGCTATCGCGGTATGATTGCGCTAGTCTCTGCAGGTCTCTTTTTGGTCAGCTTTGTATCAATGTTTGCTGGCGCTTTGACCACTAAGAATTACTCTGATATTTATTTCTCAAGTTTGACCCATGTCTTTCCTTTCTTTGCAGGAAGCATCCTGGCAACCTTGTCTGGTATTGGGCATGTCAGCAGTCGCTTTAAGATGCTGGAAGAAAAGCTGGCTCTCAAGCAAGTGCTAGGAATTATGGGGGGCAGCGCAGCTATTTTGCTTTTGCTCAGCTTCCTGCTCAAGTTTGACAATCTTTGGACTTATCTAGTAGGGTTCTTGACTTCGACTACCTTGGCCTGTCTGATGATTTTGGCAGCTAGGATGTTGCATGATAAGCTTCCTGATGTGAAGGAGCCTAAAGTTATCAACTTTATCGCAGATACCAGCTATGGTGTTTATCTCTTCCACTGGCCATTCTATATTATCTTTACCCAGCTGATGAGTAATGGCTTGGCTGTTCTCTTGACTACGTTGCTGTCCCTTACTTTTGCAGCCTTGTCTTTCTATATCTTGGAGCCAACTCTTGCTGGACGTCAGCCAGTTATCATGGGAACCAAGATGGATCTGTCATCTCTCACCACACTAATTTTTTACAGTATGATTCCGCTGACTTTGATTATGTTCTTTATCTCGGTGACAGCACCAAAGGTAGGAGCTTTTGAGGAAAGTTTGATTGTCAACGCTCTGAATCAAGCAGACACTAAGATGCAGACAACTCGCAGTCAGGTTGATCAGTCCAAGGCGACTGAGTACAATGTGGCGGACGGGATTACCATGATTGGTGACTCCGTTGCCCTGCGCTCAAGCGATCAATTGCAGCAGATCTTGCCAGGAATCGAGCTAGACACTGTTGTTAGCCGCAGTCTGAGCACAGGCTTGGAGGTCTATAAGACAGATATTGCTAATAGGGTGCTGAAGAAGCAGGTTGTCCTGGCTCTTGGAACCAATTCGTCCGGTTACTCGAATGAACTTTTGGATGAGTATGTTTCCAGCCTTCCTAAGGGCCATCAGCTGATTCTCGTGACTCCTTATGACGGTCGCTCAGAGGGTGGTGTTTTAGCCCAGCAGCGGGAGTATGAGCTGGAATTAGCCAAGAAGTACGACTATGTCTTTGTGGCTGACTGGCATCAGACCGCTATTGATAACCCACAGATTTGGGAAGGGACAGACTATGTCCACTTTGGCTCGAACTCAGAATCCATCATTGAGGGAGGAATTCTCTATGCCAATACCATTAAGCAAGCCATAGATGAAGCCAATTCAGGTAATGTGAAACCATAAATAATCAGCTCGGTCCATCCGAGCTTTTTATATCTAAAACAAGAAAGCGTTTTCATATATTATGTGAAAACAAAAGTATGTGAAATTTTTAAAATGTAAAAAATTTTTTCACAATAACTAAAAGAATAGACTGTAAAATAAGCGGATTTGTTATATAATTCACAAAGTAATAGAAAAAAGTTTGTGAATGTTAAGTGAAAGTGTTTACAAAAGGTATTAAATAAGTTATAATTGTATTGTGAAATAATTAACAAAGGTTAGTGTTCTTCGTCTAACCTAAGGCAAAACCATTGGAGGAATAGAATGGCTGAAAAGAAGAAAACGGTAGAACAAGAAGACAAGGCTTTGGCAGCGCAAAAGCATGTCGATGAATTGGTGCAAAAAGGTCTGGCTGCACTAGAGGAAATGAGAAAGCTGAATCAGGAACAGGTGGACTACATCGTAGCCAAGGCCTCTGTAGCAGCTTTGGATGCCCATGGTGAGTTGGCCCTGCACGCTTATGAAGAAACGGGCCGTGGAGTTTTTGAAGACAAGGCAACGAAAAACCTTTTCGCCTGTGAGCACGTTGTGAATAATATGCGCCATACGAAAACTGTCGGCGTTATTGAAGAAGATGATGTGACTGGATTGACCTTGATTGCGGAGCCAGTGGGTGTTGTCTGTGGAATTACTCCAACAACCAACCCGACTTCAACAGCGATTTTCAAATCTTTGATTTCCTTAAAAACACGTAATCCGATCATCTTTGCTTTCCACCCATCTGCTCAAGAATCATCTGCCCATGCAGCGCAAATCGTTCGTGATGCTGCGATTGCAGCAGGTGCGCCTGAAAACTGTGTGCAATGGATTACTCAACCATCAATGGAAGCAACTTCTGCACTTATGAACCACGAAGGGATTGCGACTATCCTTGCGACAGGTGGTAACGCAATGGTGAAGGCAGCTTACTCATGTGGTAAGCCAGCTCTGGGGGTTGGTGCCGGAAACGTACCAGCTTATGTGGAAAAATCCGCTAATATCCGTCAAGCAGCGCACGATATCGTTATGTCTAAGTCCTTTGACAATGGTATGGTCTGTGCCTCTGAGCAAGCGGTTATCATTGACAAGGAAGTTTATGATGAATTTGTAGAAGAGTTCAAATCTTATCATACTTACTTTGTAAATAAGAAAGAAAAAGCTCTGTTGGAAGAATTCTGCTTCGGTGCTAAGGCTAATAGCAAAAACTGTGCCGGTGCTAAGCTCAATCCGGATATCGTTGGTAAGCCAGCTACTTGGATTGCAGAGCAGGCAGGCTTCAGTGTGCCAGAAGATACGAATATCTTGGCTGCAGAGTGTAAAGAAGTTGGTGAAAAAGAACCATTGACACGAGAAAAACTGTCACCTGTCATTGCTGTTCTCAAGTCTGAATCCCGTGAAGACGGTGTTGAAAAAGCCCGTCAAATGGTAGAATTCCATGGTCTTGGTCACTCAGCTGCTATCCATACAGCGGACGAAGAGTTGACTAAGGAATTTGGTAAGGCTGTTCGTGCCATCCGTGTTATTTGCAATTCACCTTCTACTTTCGGCGGTATCGGAGATGTTTATAATGCCTTCCTGCCATCACTGACTCTGGGCTGTGGTTCTTATGGTCGCAACTCAGTTGGTGATAACGTTAGTGCTGTGAATCTCTTGAACATCAAAAAAGTAGGAAGACGTAGAAATAATATGCAATGGATGAAACTCCCTTCAAAAACTTACTTCGAGCGTGACTCTATCCAATACCTGCAAAAATGTCGTGATGTGGAACGTGTCATGATCGTTACAGACCATGCTATGGTAGAGCTTGGTTTCCTAGATCGTATCATCGAACAACTCGATCTTCGTCGTAATAAGGTTGTTTACCAAATCTTTGCAGACGTAGAGCCAGATCCAGATATCACAACCGTTGAACGTGGTACAGAGATTATGCGTACCTTCAAACCTGATACAATCATCGCGCTTGGTGGTGGTTCACCAATGGACGCAGCTAAAGTAATGTGGCTCTTCTATGAGCAACCAGAAGTGGACTTCCGTGACCTTGTGCAAAAATTCATGGATATCCGTAAACGTGCCTTCAAATTCCCATTGCTTGGTAAGAAGACTAAGTTTATCGCAATCCCTACAACATCTGGTACAGGTTCAGAAGTAACACCGTTTGCCGTCATCTCTGATAAGGCTAACAACCGTAAGTACCCAATCGCTGACTACTCTCTGACTCCAACTGTAGCCATCGTAGACCCAGCTCTGGTACTGACTGTTCCAGGATTTGTCGCAGCAGACACTGGTATGGACGTTCTGACGCACGCAACAGAAGCTTATGTATCTCAGATGGCCAGCGACTTTACAGATGGTTTGGCTCTCCAAGCGATCAAACTCGTCTTTGAAAATCTGGAAAGCTCTGTTAAGAATGCTGACTTCCACTCTCGCGAAAAGATGCATAATGCCTCTACTATCGCTGGTATGGCCTTTGCCAATGCCTTCTTGGGAATTTCCCACTCTATGGCCCATAAGATTGGTGCTCAGTTCCACACAATCCACGGTCGTACCAATGCGATCTTGTTGCCATACGTAATCCGCTACAACGGTACACGTCCAGCTAAGACGGCGACATGGCCTAAGTACAACTACTACCGTGCGGATGAGAAATACCAAGACATCGCTCGCATGCTTGGCTTGCCAGCTTCTACTCCAGAAGAAGGTGTGGAATCTTACGCAAAAGCTGTTTATGAACTGGGAGAACGTGTCGGTATCGAAATGAACTTCAAGGCTCAAGGTATTGACGAAAAAGAATGGAAAGAACATTCACGCGAATTGGCCTTCCTTGCTTACGAAGACCAATGTTCTCCAGCCAACCCACGCCTTCCAATGGTTGACCACATGCAGGAAATCATCGAAGACGCTTACTATGGCTACAAGGAACGCCCAGGACGCCGCAAATAAGCGAGCAGCTTCCTCAATTAAAAATAAGACAGTTTGTCGGTCATCCCCTACCCTTTGGCAGGGGATTTTTCTAGGTCTCTTAGCCAGACAAGACCTCTGGTCGAAGCTGAGCTTAGAGACATTGATGCTGAGGAGTGGAGTGACGTGAGCGCTAGGCCTCTTAACGAAACGTGGCCGCAGGACAAAGTTGAGTCATAGAGCAGTGGATGCAGTTTTGTCCCTTGGGACAAAAGCTGTATACCTTGAAGTAACACTTAGCAAGGCAAGATTGCTGGTCGAAGCCGAGCTTAGAGACATGGTTGCTGAGGAGCGGAGCGACATGAGCGCTATGTGTCTTAACGAAAGGAGCTTGCTGGGGTAAAAAGACGTAAACCTTCTGACTACTTGTGATTGAGTGAGCTTTTGTGCTAAGATAAGGGGACAATGGAAAAAAGGAGAGTAATGTGATTTTTTTATCTTTATGGGCTGGGCTGTTGAGTGGTCTTTGCTGGTTATTGGGGGATATTCTGCTGGTTGGCTTTGAGGTAGACAAGGAAAGTTATGTCTCTTTTACGGAGCAGAGTCGGATTGGCAATAAGAATCTGGCTATGCTGATGCTTTCTGGCTCTGTCGGTCGGCTGCGTCTGGGCGCTCTGGTGGCTAACTTCTCAATCCCTCTTATGTTAGTCTCGCTTTATGCTCTCTTTGGTTTGACAAATAAGGGCTTGTGGGCTTATCTGTCAATAGCCTTGTTAGGAATTGGATTTGCCCTGTCGCCGGTGGCACACGTGGCCTTTTACTACGTTGGAATCATCAGCAAAAAGGCTTATAAACGAAGTAACGGACAGGTCTGCTCAGACGAAGACAGCGGGCTTATCAATGAAGCAGTGCTCTTTCTAGATATAACCTGGCGGACAGCTATCGCCCTGACCGGTCTAGGCTGGCTCGTTTACTCACTGCTAATAGTTACCGGTCAGACAATATTGCCTATTTATCTGGGGCTGCTGACTCCTTTACCTCTCAGTCTGTTGACTATCTTACTGGTAGAAAAGCTGAGAATCGGACGCCCTTACCTTAACGGAGCAGGCTTAAACATAGGATTTAGTTTGTTCTATTTACTGCTCCTTCTTCATATAGGTTCTTAGGCAGCGAATCGGTAAAATTTCAAAAAAAAACAGAAAATCTATATATTAACCTATTGAAAACTTCCTCTTTCTATGGTATGATGAAAGAGGTTTCAAGAATCGTTGGGAGGATAAGACATGAAAAACCCTACTTTACTTAAAGAAATGTTAGATTATCGCGGAAGAGATGAAATGCCCGACGATTTTGATACCTTTTGGAATAAACAAGTGGCAGTGGTGGAAGTGCCTCAGGACTACCAGTTGCTGGAAAAAGATTTTCAAATTGCATATGCGATTTGCTATGAGCTAACCTTCAAGTCTGGAAACGGTGGACAAATCTATGCTAAGCTAGTTGTGCCTAAGTTATCAGAAAAAGTTCCGGTATTGTTTCATTTCCATGGTTATATGGGGCAGGGCTGGGATTGGTCTGATATGCTGGCCTATACGGCAGCGGGCTGGGGTGTGGTGTCGATGGATGTTCGTGGTCAGTCAGGCTATTCACTGGATGGTAATAGAGAAGTCCGCGGTAATACTGTTAAAGGACATATTATCCGCGGGGCTCTAGATGGACCGGATCAGCTTTTTTTCAAGGATGTCTATCTGGATGTTTACACCTTGGTCGAGCTAGTGGCTGGTTTGGACTTCGTGGATGAAAACCGTTTGTCTAGTTTTGGCGGTTCACAGGGCGGAGCCTTGGCCCTAGTGGCAGCTGCTTTAAATTCTCGGATTAAGCAGACTGTAGCCATCTATCCCTTCCTTGCTGACTTTAGACGGGTTTTGGAGATTGGCAATACCAGTGAAGCCTATGATGAGCTCTTTCGTTATTTCAAATTCCATGATCCTTTTCATGAGACAGAAGAGCAGTTGTTGCGGACACTTGCTTATATTGACGTGAAAAATCTGGCCCATCGTATTAGCTGTCCAGTGCAGATGATTATTGGCCTAGAGGATGATGTTTGCTATCCTATCACGCAGTTTGCCATCTATAACAGCTTGGCTGGAGAAAAAGAGTATCATCTCCTGCCTGAGTATGGGCATGAGGCTATGAATGTCCGTGTCAGCGATACTGTCTTTAACTGGCTCTGCGGAACCAAAATAAAAAGTCCTTGTCTCGTTTCGGACTTTAAATCCGAGAGATAATATTCGTCCCCCCTTTGGGGCTAGGCTTTTGCCTAGCCCTTTTTACTTGCCTGAGGGAGTATAGAAATGAGAATCTTTTTTAGAAGTTCGCTTGCTCTTTCATTGACTTTTCTACAAAACGGATTTCTGAAAGTACTTTCAGAAATTTCTATTTTTCTGGAAAATTCGGAAACTAAAATCTAAATTTCAAACAATATTGAAAGCGCTTTAAAAATTATTTATAATAACATTATGAAATACTCGAGTTAAAAAATGGAGTCTAGGGTAAGGAAGTAAAAATATTTGTTTGCGGCCTGCTTCCCTGCTCCGCCTGAGGTCCTAGGTAGTTGTTAGACTATCTGATCAGACCGATGTCTTACGAAAGGAGATTGTATATTCATGTCACAGATTTTAAAAGATGACTTGATAGCCAAGATTAAAGACGGCATCATTGTTTCTTGTCAAGCCTTGCCCCAGGAGCCGCTTTATACTGAAGCTGGAGGAGTCATTCCTCTCTTGGTCAAGGCTGCTGAGCAGGGCGGTGCTGTCGGTATTCGCGCTAATAGTGTTCGTGATATTCGGGAGATCAAGGAAGTAACTTCTCTGCCCATCATCGGAATTATCAAACGCGACTATCCGCCACAAGAGCCTTTTATCACGGCTACCATGCGGGAAGTGGATGAGTTGGCTGCTCTGGATATTGAAGTCATTGCTCTGGACTGTACCAAGCGGGAACGCCATGATGGCCTGACAATTGCGGATTTCATCAAGCAGGTCAAGGCCAAATATCCTCATCAGCTATTGATGGCAGATATCAGTACCTATGAGGAAGCTGCTGCTGCTGTAGAAGCTGGTGTAGACTTTGTCGGCACTACCTTGTCGGGCTACACTTCTTACAGTCCCAAGGTTGACGGACCGGACATTGAGCTCATCCGCCGCTTGTGTCAAGCAGGCTTTGATGTCATCGCTGAAGGAAAGATTCATTATCCAAGTCAAGCCAAGCAAATACATGATTTGGGTGTAAGAGGCATCGTTGTCGGCGGAGCCATTACTCGCCCTAAAGAAATTACAGAACGCTTTGTTGCAGGATTAAAATAAGTGAGGTAGATGAATGACAACCTTAACACTAAATAAACTATATAAAAAATATCCTAATAGTGATTTTTACTCTGTTGAAAATTTTGATTTGAATATTAAGGATAAGGAGTTTATCGTTTTTGTAGGACCTTCCGGTTGCGGAAAATCAACAACCTTGCGGATGATTGCAGGCCTTGAGGATATCACAGAAGGGGAGCTCTATATTGATCAAAACCTTGTCAATGACATTGCTCCTAAAGATCGGGATATCGCCATGGTTTTCCAAAATTATGCCCTTTATCCTCACATGACTGTTTATGACAATATGGCATTCGGGCTCAAGCTTCGCAAGTATGACAAGGCTGATATTGACAAAAGAGTCCAGGAAGCGGCGGAAATCCTTGGGCTGAAAGAGCTTCTGGATCGTAAACCAGCCGACCTGTCTGGTGGTCAGCGCCAGCGGGTAGCTATGGGGCGGGCGATTGTCCGTGATGCCAAAGTATTCCTTATGGATGAGCCCTTGTCTAACTTGGATGCCAAACTGCGCGTGTCCATGCGGGCAGAAATTGCAAAAATTCACCGCCGTATCGGAGCGACGACTATCTATGTAACCCACGACCAGACCGAGGCCATGACCTTGGCTGACCGCATCGTTATCATGTCAGCTACTAAGAACGAAGCAGGAACAGGTACTATCGGCCGAATCGAGCAAATCGGTACGCCTCAGGAACTTTATAACGAACCAGCTAATAAATTTGTGGCAGGTTTTATCGGCAGTCCAGCTATGAATTTCTTTGAAGTGAACTTAGAGGGCAATCAGCTTACAGATGGACAAGGCTTTGCTGTTGGACTTCCAGACGGTCAGCGTAAAATCCTAGAAGAAAAAGGCTATCAAGGAAAGAAAGTGATATTGGGCATTCGACCAGAGGATATCTCGGCTGAGTTGATAGCTGCTGATGCTTTCCCAGATTCTGTTGTTGAAGCAGAGATTATAGTTTCTGAACTTTTAGGAAGCGATTCTATCCTTTATTGTAAAGTAGGAGTTCAGGAATTTTCTGCACGTGTTGCTGCTCATAATTACCATGAAGCAGGACAGAAAATAAACTTGGTATTCAATATTGCAAAAGCACACTTCTTTGAATTAGAGAACGGTTCACGTATTAAATAAAATTTTATAAGGAAATTTTAATTATGATTGTAACGGAAATTAATAATCTATCAACTTATGTAGGAGTAAATCCATATTTTGAAAGATTAATAAATTTTTTAAAAACAGTTGATTTGGGAAGTCTTCCAGAAGGGAAGATAGATATTGAAGGTGATAAATTATTTGGCAATTGTTTTAGTTATGTAGCAGATGGTCAACCAGGAGATTTCTTTGAAACTCATAGGAAATATCTTGATATCCATCTGGTGTTAGAAAATACAGAAGATATGGCAGTTTCTTCTGTTAAAAGCACAACAGTTAGTCAACCTTATAATAGCGAAAAGGATATTGAATTATATGAAGGAAAAGTGGAGCAGCTTATTCACTTGAAATCTGGAGAATGTTTAATAACATTCCCTGAGGATTTGCATCAGCCAAAAGTTCGTGTAAATGATCTACCCTTAAAAAAAGTAGTATTTAAAGTAGCTATTTCTTAAATAGAAAGAGGTAAACTATGAAAAATCTAAAGAAATTTTTATTCGTTCTTCTAACAGGACTTGTCGCACTGATAATCAGTGGTTGTTCTCCAAGTGGGGAAAATAGTAAAGGAAATGATTCAGGTGAATTATCTGGGGAAATCGTTATGTGGCACTCATTTACACAGGGACCTCGTTTAGAAAGTATCCAGAAATCTGCAGATGAATTTATGAAGAAGCATCCAAAAGTTAAGATTAAAATTGAAACTTTTTCTTGGAATGACTTTTACACCAAATGGACAACAGGCCTTGCTAACGGAAACGTACCTGATGTCAGTACAGCTTTGCCGAACCAAGTAATGGAAATGATTAACTCAGATGCTATTGTTCCATTGAATGATACAATTGACAAAATTGGAAAAGATCGTTTCAATAAAACAGCTCTGAATGAAGCAAAAATTGGAAGTGATTACTATTCTGCTCCTCTTTATTCCCATGCGCAAGTGATGTGGGTACGAACAGATTTATTAAAACAACACAATATTGAAGTACCTAAAACTTGGGATGAACTTTATGAAGCATCTAAGAAATTAACAGCTGATGGAGTTTATGGTATGTCAGTTCCGCTTGGTACGAATGACTTTATGGCTACTCGTTTCCTGAATTTCTATGTTCGTAGTGCAGGAGGAAGCCTATTAACAAAGGATAAGAAGGTTGATTTAACTAGTGATTTGGCTCAAGAAGGAATCAAATACTGGGTGAAAATGTACAAGGATGTTTCTCCTAAAGATTCACTCAATTATAATGTATTACAACAAGCTACCCTATTCTACCAAGGTAAGACAGCCTTTGATTTTAACTCAGGTTTCCACATTGGAGGGGTTGAAGCGAACAGTCCACAATTATTAGAATCAATTGATGCTTATCCTATTCCGAAGGTCAAATCATCCGATAAAGATCAAGGGATTGAAACTTCAAATGTTCCAATGGTTGTATGGAAAAATTCTAAACATCCAGAAGTTGCAAAAGCATTTTTAGAATATCTGTATGAACAAGACAACTATGTTGGTTTCTTAGATTCCACACCAGTTGGTATGTTGCCAACGATTAGCGGTATTTCTGATTTACCAGCTTATAAGGAAAATGAAACACGTCAAAAATTCCAACATGCTGAACAAGTAATCAACGAGGCTGTTCAAAAAGGTACTGCTATTGGTTATGAAAATGGCCCAAGTGTTGAGGCTGGTATGTTGACAAACCAACACATTATTGAACAGATGTTCCAAGATATTATCACAAATGGGAAAGACCCTATGGCTGCAGCAAAAGATGCTGAAAAGCAATTAAACGATTTATTTGAAACGGTTGCAGTTGATGTGAAATAATACCTGGATTATTAGGGCTATGGTGCAGTAGCGCTATAGCCTCTTATTTTAAAGAAAGGGGTAAGAGATGGTCAGAGATCGTAATTTGACGCGTTGGATATTTGTACTGCCAGCGGTGATTATCGTAGGATTACTCTTTGTTTATCCATTTTTTTCAAGCATCTTTTATAGCTTTACCAATAAGAATTTAATTATGCCCAACTATCGTTTTGTTGGTTTGGATAATTATAAAGCAGTATTGTCAGACCCTAACTTTTTTAGTGCATTTTTTAATTCAATAAAATGGACTGTCCTTTCCTTAGCTGGACAAGTTATCATCGGATTTATTCTGGCTCTTGCTTTGCATAGAGTGCGACGATTTAAAAAACTTTATCGGACGTTGTTAATCGTACCGTGGGCCTTTCCTACAATTGTTATTGCTTTTTCATGGCAATGGATTCTAAATGGTGTCTATGGGTATCTGCCAAATATCATTGTTAAACTTGGTTTAATGGAGCATGCTCCAGCTTTTCTGACTGATAGCACGTGGGCCTTTATTTGCTTAGTGTTTATCAATATCTGGTTTGGAGCTCCAATGATTATGGTTAATGTTTTATCTGCACTTCAAACAGTTCCTCAGGAGCAGTTTGAGGCAGCTAAAATTGATGGTGCGACAAGTTGGCAAGTGTTCAGACATATTACTTTTCCGCATATTAAGGTCGTTGTAGGATTGCTAGTTGTACTGAGAACGGTTTGGATCTTTAACAATTTTGATATTATCTACCTCATTACTGGTGGTGGTCCATCTAATGCGACTATGACCTTGCCGATTTTCGCTTACAACTTAGGTTGGGGAACGAAGTTATTAGGACGAGCTTCAGCAGTCACAGTATTGCTCTTTATCTTCCTATTGACAGTTTGCTTCATTTACTTCTCTGTAATTAGTAAATGGGAAAAGGAGGGTAGAAAATAATGAAGAAAAAATCAAATTTCTACTTAGATATCGGAGCTCATTTAGTTTTGATAATTGCAACAATTGTTGCAATCTTCCCGCTTGTATGGATTATTATATCTTCAATTAAAGGAAAAGGGGAGTTGACACAATTTCCAACTCGCTTCTGGCCTCAGACTTTTACGCTAGACTACTTTACACATGTTATTAATGATTTGCATTTCGTTGATAATATCCGAAATAGTTTAGTAATTTCTTTGTCCACAACAGTTATTGCAACGATTATTTCTTCCATGGCTGCTTATGGTATTGTTCGTTTCTTCCCTAAACTAGGAGCAATAATGTCACGGCTTTTGGTAACAACTTATATTTTCCCACCTATTTTGCTAGCAATACCTTATTCTATTGCAATTGCAAAAGCAGGTTTGGGAAATAGCATCATTGGCCTTATCATCATTTATTTGTCATTTAGTGTACCTTATGCAGTATGGCTGCTGGTTGGCTTCTTCCAAACGGTTCCAATTGGGATTGAAGAGGCAGCCCGTATTGATGGAGCAAATAAATTTGTTACTTTTTATAAAGTGGTATTACCAATTGTTGCTCCTGGAATTGTTGCAACAGCGATTTATACCTTTATTAATGCGTGGAATGAATTCTTATATGCATTGATACTGATCAACGATACAAGTAAAATGACCGTTGCAGTAGCATTACGTTCATTGAATGGGTCAGAGGTGCTAGACTGGGGAGATATGATGGCGGCATCTGTGATTGTTGTATTGCCTTCTATCATCTTCTTCTCAATCATTCAAAATAAGATTGCAAGTGGTCTTTCAGAAGGATCTGTAAAATAGACATTTCGAAACAACATTAGTCAATATATAAGTTAAAAATAGGATATTGTATTAAACAACAGGAGAATAAAAATGGTTAAATATGGCGTCGTAGGAACAGGATATTTTGGAGCTGAATTGGCTCGTTATATGCAAAAAAATGATGGTGCAGAGATTACGATTGTTTATGATCCAGAAAACGCGGAAGCAGTAGCTGAAGAGTTAGGAGCGAAAGTTGCAGCTTCGATAGATGAGTTAGTGGCTAGCGATGAAGTTGACTGTGTTATTGTAGCTTCTCCAAATAATCTTCATAAAGAACCGGTTATCAAAGCAGCTCAGCATGGAAAAAATGTTTTTTGTGAAAAACCAATTGCTCTTTCCTATGAGGATTGTCGCGAAATGGTAGATGCTTGTAAAGAAAATAATGTGACCTTTATGGCGGGGCATATCATGAACTTCTTTAATGGTGTTCATCATGCCAAAGAATTAATCAATCAAGGTGTGATTGGGGACGTTCTATATTGTCATACAGCTCGTAATGGATGGGAGGAGCAACAACCATCAGTATCTTGGAAGAAAATCCGCGAAAAATCTGGTGGTCACTTATATCACCATATCCATGAATTGGACTGTGTTCAATTTCTTATGGGTGGGATGCCTGAAACTGTTACAATGACTGGCGGCAATGTAGCTCATGAGGGAGAAAACTTTGGGGATGAAGATGACATGATTTTTGTTAATATGGAATTTTCAAACAAGCGTTTTGCTTTGCTAGAATGGGGTTCTGCTTATCGCTGGGGTGAACACTATGTCTTGATTCAAGGGACAAAAGGTGCGATTCGTCTGGACTTGTTCAACTGTAAAGGAACTCTCAAATTAGATGGCCAAGAAAGTTACTTCCTAATTCACGAGTCACAGGAAGAAGATGATGATCGTACTCGTATTTACCATAGTACCGAAATGGATGGAGCGATTGCTTACGGAAAACCTGGTAAACGTACCCCATTGTGGTTATCATCTGTTATTGACAAGGAAATGCGTTATCTTCATGAAATCATGCAGGGAGCACCGGTAACAGAAGAATTCAAAAAATTATTGACAGGAGAAGCAGCTCTGGAGGCTATTGCAACAGCAGATGCATGTACTCAGTCTATGTTTGAAGATCGTAAAGTTAAATTATCGGAAATTGTAAAATAAAAGATGTGGGGATGAAACAATAATTTTCATCCCTCTCATTTCTAAAACATTAGGAGAAAACTATGTCAGATTTAAAAAAATACCAAGGTGTCATTCCTGCTTTCTACGCTTGCTATGACGAGGAGGGTGAAATCAGCCCGGAGCGGACTCGCGCTTTAGTGGAATATTTCATCGCCAAGGGCGTGCAAGGTCTTTATGTCAACGGTTCTTCGGGCGAATGTATCTATCTGAGTGTAGAAGACCGAAAACGAGTTCTAGAAGAAGTGATGAAAGTTGCTAAGGGTCGTCTGACCATCATTGCCCATGTGGCTTGCAACAATACTAAAGACAGCGTGGAGCTGGCTCGTCATGCGGAAAGTTTGCGAGTCGATGCTATTGCAGCTATTCCGCCGATTTATTTCCGTTTGCCAGAGTATTCGGTTGCCCAATATTGGAATGACATCAGTGCGGCGGCGCCTAATACTGATTTCGTGATTTACAATATCCCTCAGCTGGCTGGTGTAGCCTTGACTCCTAGCCTTTATAAGGAAATGCTCAAGAATGAGCGCGTGATTGGTGTGAAGAATTCTTCAATGCCGGTGCAGGATATTCAAACCTTTGTAGCTCTTGGGGGAGAAGATCATGTAGTCTTTAATGGTCCAGATGAGCAATTCTTAGGTGGCCGTCTTATGGGTGCTGCAGCCGGTATCGGTGGTACATACGGAGCTATGCCAGAGCTCTTCCTCAAACTCAATCAACTGATTGCTGACAAGGAATTAGAACGTGCTAAAGAATTGCAATATGCGATAAATGCCATCATCGGAAAATTAACCAGCGCTCGCGGCAATATGTACGCTGTTATTAAGGGTGTTTTGGAAATTAACGAAGGCTTGGCCATCGGATCTGTCCGCTCTCCTCTGACACCGCTACAGGAAAGTGATCGGCCAATTGTGGAAGAAGCTGCTCAGTTGATTAGACAAACCAAGGAGCAATTTTTATAAGCAACAGGATAAACACTAGAGAGAAGGTGTGCTATGAAACACTATGTTGCTATTGATATTGGCGGCACCAATATCAAGTATGGCTTAATCAACGAGGCGGAAACCTTGGTGGAAGCACATGAAATGCCAACGGAGGCCCACAAAGGCGGTCCGGGAATTATGCAGAAAGTTGAAGGCATTGTTGCAGGCTATTTAGAAAAAGGAGCTCTAGCTGGGATTTGTATTTCATCAGCTGGTATGGTGGATCCAGACAAGGGTGAAATTTTCTATGCTGGGCCACAGATTCCGAATTACGCTGGGACCCAGTTCAAAAAAGTGCTGGAAGAAACATTCTCCCTGCCTTGTGAGATTGAAAATGATGTCAACTGTGCTGGTCTGGCGGAGGCTATGTCGGGTAGTGGCAAGGGAGCGAAGATTGCCCTTTGTTTGACAATCGGTACAGGTATTGGAGGCTGTCTGGTCGTAGATGGTCAGGTCTTCCATGGCTTTAGTAACTCTGCCTGTGAGGTTGGGTACCTGCATCTACCGAACGGAGCTTTCCAAGATGTGGCATCTACAACTGCTTTGGTCAATTATGTGGCTGAGCTACACGGAGAAGACGCAGAACATTGGAATGGCCGTCGGATTTTTAAAGAAGCAACTGAGGGCAATAAACTCTGTATTGAGGGCATCGATCGCATGGTTGGCTATCTGGGTCAAGGAATTGCCAATATCTGCTATGTCGTTAATCCAGAAGTTGTTATCCTAGGAGGCGGCATTATGGGACAAGAAGCTATTCTTAGACCGCGTATTCAGGCGGCTTTGCAGGATGCTTTGGTTCCAAGCATTGCTGACAAAACCAAACTGGCCTTTGCTCATCATCAAAATACTGCGGGTATGTTTGGAGCCTACTATCATTTCAAAAATAGACAAGTTTAACCTGAGATTTTTCTCAGGTTCCTTGTCTTTTAAGAGGAAAATCAAATGGCAGAAAGAAGTTTCATTCAGGAAGCTGCTCAGCTTCTAGGTTCTTTGATGGAAGATTTTCAAAAGAAGGCAATTCAGTCAAGAGATGAAATCCGCTTTTACGAGTGCTTAGCAGAAGTTTTAAGGAGCTTGGAGAAAACCAAGGCCCTGGATAACCGTCTTCTCATTGCTCTTGAAAGCTTCCATAAAAGTGTTAGTTTTTTAATTGGTCTTAGTAGCCTCAAAATGGATCAGCCTACTTATCAAAAGTGGCGTGCCTACGATGCCTTTCATATGGAAAAAGTTCAGCCCCAATTAGAAATCTATGGGCCAATCTTCCCCTTGTGAAAGAAAGAGGAAAAATTTAGACCAAAAAAGAAAACGAGTCAGAAAATCCTGATTCGTTTTTATTGTTTGTGGGTATTGCGGCGGTAGTAGGTTGAAATCTACCGAGGTTTCACTTCAATAGGGTCAAGGCCAAATAAATAATTATCTCTAGGAACAATTGTAGCTTTAATATGGATATTTTGATTTATTCCAGTGACTCCTTGTTTAGATAGATTAGTAAGGCTAACTCTATGAAGTTGGAAAGCTGGGCCTGTGAGTGCCCCTGTATCGCCTGCATAAATCAGTACATCAGCATTATATTTCGTATTCGTAAGGCGTTGGATGTCTGCGATATATCCATCAAATTCAACAACTTTCCCAGAATATTTCTTTGTAAATTCTTTTATTTTTCCCTCTTCATCAGTTTGTAGAATAGATGCAAATTCGGCATTGTTTTCGGTAGTTATTACTTCTTGAGTAGAAGAACTAGAGTTTTGTATGTCCTTTTCAGGTGAAGTGGCTGTACTGGAATTTTCGACATTACTTATAGGTGATTTTTCTTCAGTTGTCTGTTCAGGAAAAGTATGGTAAGAAACAATTATTTCAGTATCTTTATTAATTTTTTCATTTTTCTTGAAATCTGTTATTCCATCTACTTTAACTTGATCAATTGTTCCATCTTTTTTTAACCAACCAAATACCAAATCATCAATTTTTTCAGTTTTTATGTTAGTGAATCCAGCTTTTTTCAGTTTTTTAACAATATCTTTATAATTTTGGTTTGAAATTTCTTTAGAAGAAAAGGGGAGACTAATTAAATTCTCATCCGCTTCGTTGGAAGCAAAAGAGTGATATGAGATAGTAATTAAGGAATCCTTTCGAAATTTATCACTACTGTTGAATTTTGTTTTGCCGTCAATTTTAACTTCTTCAACATCACCATTTTCAATGTCCCCTTCTTTAGTAAAAACTCCGAGTGGTAAATCTTTAATTTCACTGGTTTTTATATTAGTAAAACCTGCATCGTTTAACTTTTTGATAACATTCTGATATTCTTGATATTTAGCTTCTTTACTGGAAATAGTTACCTTAATGGAATCCGTAGAATTCGCGTTGACAACATAAGGCGTTTGTAATGAAGTTAATAATAAACAACAAGAAAGATAAATTCCTAATTTTTTCATAATAAGCTCCTTTTAACCTTTTAGTTAAAGTATAACATAACAAGTAGAACAATAATATAATTTGTAAAATTATTCCAATATTTATTTTCTTTTTATCTTCTCCGATAATAACCATTTAATTTCTGATTCTCCCAAAAGCTGTTAAAGATTCTTTCTTTTTTCTCGCGGTTAATCTCGAGGAAAAAGGCATAGATAAGATCGATCATGAGAAGCATGGGGAATTGTGCGGAAATCCGCAAGATAAACTCAGGCTTGCTTTGAAGGGCAACAGGAACGACTTCAGTGAAGTTTTCTTGAATCTTTTCAGGTTGTCCGGTCACCAAGATGGTTTTTGCTCCCATATTTTTAGCGTCAATCAAGCTGTCAATGATGGACTGGGTCTGTCCGGATAGAGAAAATCCAATAACGAGGCAGTTCTTGTCTAGAATACTAGTTGTCCAAGCGAAGCCATCTTGATCGGTTAGAGCTTCACAAACGACTCCCAGTCTCATGAAGCGCAGCTTCATATCACGTGCTACTAAGCCCGAGCTCCCTGTTCCAAAGAAATAAACTCGGTCCGCCTCTTCTATGATTTGAGCCACTCGCTCCAGCTTTTCCTCATCTATCAGTTCTTTTGTCTGCTGGTGGATTTGATTGTAGTTGTACAAGACATGACGAGATAAGTTGTTTTGCATAATATCCGCCTCGGTTTGTGCCTTTGGTAGATCCTGTAGATATTGAAAGCTAAATTCCCGATAACCTTTAAAGCCACATTTTTTGGCGAAACGGGTCAAGGCTGCTTGAGAAATGTGCAAGGTTTGAGCGACTTGCAAAGAGGATAAATCCTCTTGAATGCTATTTGGATCCAAAAAATAGTGACCAATCCTCTGTTCCAAGTCGGTCATCTTGTCAAGATGGCTCTCAATGATGGTCAAGATATTCTGCTGACTCATAAAATCACTTTCTTTATGGGTTTGATGTTTATTAAAAGTTTAAGGGCTGCTCTGGCTGGAAGGTACATTTGAAGCCTCTTTTACTTTTATGCTATTCTATATTTGTCTTAGAATGTATTTACATTATAACATAGTTATAGACAAATAAACCGTTTGCAAGACTGAAACTTATCAAGAGTATACAGCTGAGACTGATTTGTAAGTATTGAAATGAATCAAATTTATATCTGCTTTTCCTATCAGTTTGAGATAGATGTTTAGCAATCTCTGACTGTTTTTCTGAAAATATGATATAATTTATGCAAGTACGAAGCTGTATTCCAGAAGATGACTATACCAGATGTTGGACAGTCAGCCAGGAATACAGATTTTAAAATCCGTTTTCGAAGGTTTTTGAAAACGAGGGGGTGAATAGATGGCCAATGAAACACTTGAAAAAATGCAGGAAATTGAGACTGCCGCAGAAGAAGTTTTGAAGGGCTATAGGACGCAGGCTCAGGAGCTGCGGCAGCAGGTAGATGAAAATCTCAGGCAGCTGGGTCAGACCTATGACAATGAAACGCAGAAGCTAGCTGAGGAATTAACCGCGTCTTCCCAGCAAAAGTTGGTGCTCCTGCAGCAAGACTTGGAGCAGACAACCCAGCAAAATGAGGACAAGGTTGCGGCTGCGCTGACGGATAAAAAAGCAGACTTCGCGCGAGCTATTGTAGACAAGGTGGTAGAAGCCTATGGCCATTAGTCAAATGCGGCAGCTGTCTCTGCTTCTGCCCAAGGAACTGCTGGACCAGCTTCTCTTTTACCTACAGGGCTTAGAGTCGGTTCAGATTCATGACTTACGGCAGGAAGAGGACTGGCAGGCAGCCTTTGAGCAGGCTTTAGTTGGCCGGCCAGATCGGCAGCTATCTCAGCAGGATTTGCTCAGTCGTCAGGAGAAATTGGAACGGCTAATTGCAGAGCTGGAGCCTTTTATGCCCAAAAAGAAACTGCTGGAATCCTTAAAAGAAGAGCCCTTGGAGCTATCCTTTGCTGCTTTGGAGCAGGCAGGGAAGGCTCGCGATGAGGTGGCACTATTAGAAGGAATCAGCAAGCAGCTCAAGGTCTTACAAGATGCCAAGGATCAGATAGAAGCTGACCGCTTGGAAGTAGCTGCGCTGGAGAAGTGGGAGCCGCTGGAGCTAACACCGCAAGCAGCCGCGACTTTCAGTCATCTGGGAGCGTTAATTGGGACAATTCCCAATACAGACGACGATGCTCTGCGCCTGACTCTGGGAGCACATCCTGACCTGAAGTTTCAGGAAGTCTTTACCGATGATACGGAGCACGGGATTCTTATTTTTTACAAGGCAGGCTATCTGGAAGAAGTTCGCAAAGTATTGAAAGAGTACGGTTTTAAGCCCTTTGAGTATGACCATGCGGAACTGCCTGCTGAGCGGATATCCCAGCTCAAGGCCAATATTCGACAGCAGGAGGCTGTGGCGGAAGCTATGACCAAGAGTCTGGCAGCTTCCAAGAATGAACTGGATCAGCTCAAGGTTCAGCTGGACTATCTCTGCAATCTCTCCTCCCGTCAAGAAAGTAAAAATCAGTTAGCCAGTACGCAAAATCTAGCGGCTTTGGAAGGCTGGATCGAAAGCAATCAGATTCAAGCTCTTGAAGCTTGCTTGAAGGAGCAGTTTGGTCAGAGCATTCTCATCCAGACCAGAGAGATTCGACAGGACGAGGAGGATAAGGTTCCGACCAAGCTAAAAAACAATACCTTGGTGGAGCCTTTCGAGCTAGTGACGGAGATGTATTCCTTGCCTAAATATGGTGACAAGGATCCAACCCCTGTCGTTTTCCTATTTTATTTTGTATTCTTTGGCATGATGGTTGCCGACATTGGTTACGGTCTCTTGCTCTTTGTGGGCACCAGTCTGGCGCTGCACTTCTTGCATGTCAAGCCGGGGCTGGCTAAGAATCTGCGATTCTTCCGTCTGCTGGGTGTGGCAGTCATCATATGGGGACTAGTTTATGGTTCTTTCTTTGGATTTGAACTGCCCTTCGCTCTGATTAGCACCAGTTCCGACGCCATGACGATTCTGGTTATTTCGGTCGTCTTTGGCTTCATTACAGTGCTGGCGGGCCTCTTCCTCAGCGGGCTGAAAAATATTCGCATCAAGGATTATGCAGAAGCTTATAATGCAGGCTTTGCTTGGGTACTGATTTTGCTAGGGCTGCTGCTCTTGGCCCTGGGGAATTTCTTCCCATCCTTGTCCTTTGCGGCAACGATTGGTCAGTGGCTGGCCATCATCAATGCTCTGGGCGTACTGGCAGTATCCATTGTCAGTGCTAAGAGCTTGGCAGGATTGGGGTCAGGTCTCTTTAATCTTTACAATGTCAGCGGTTATGTGGGAGATCTTGTCAGCTTTACGCGGCTGATGGCTCTGGGGCTTTCGGGAGCCAGCATTGGCTCGGCCTTTAACTTGATTGTCAGTCTCTTTCCACCAGTAGCCCGCTTTAGCATTGGCATTCTGCTCTTTATTGCTTTGCATCTGGTCAATATGTTTCTATCTTTTCTGTCCGGTTATGTGCACGGAGCACGTTTGATTTTCGTGGAGTTCTTTGGAAAATTCTACGACGGCGGCGGCAAGCCTTTCACTCCGCTCAAGCCTAGTGAAAAATACGTTCAGCAAAGCAAGAAATAGAGAGTAGGAAGCTGTACTCAACGAGGAGCGATTCATCTTTGGGAATACAGTTTCTACAACATCAAAACAAGCAACATTCATTAAACTAGCTGTTGATTTTACGATGATTACAGCATTTTCATAGGAGTAAATCATGGAACATTTAGCATCATATTTTGGAACTTACGGTGGCGCCTTTTTTGCAGGTCTGGGAGTAGCTTTGGCGGTTTTTCTCAGCGGAATGGGCTCAGCTCTAGGTGTTGGAAGCACTGGTCAGGCAGCAGCAGCTCTCTTGAAAGAGCAGCCGGAAAAATTCGCTCAAGCTTTGATTTTACAGCTTTTGCCAGGTACCCAAGGTCTCTATGGCTTTGTTATCGGGATTACCGTCTTCTTTAATATCAAGCCGGAATTGGCTCTGCAGTCAGGAGTAGCTTATTTCCTAGCAGCTCTGCCAGTTGCCATCGTAGGCTACTTTTCAGCCAAGCACCAAGGTCGAGTGGCGACAGCGGGTATTCAGATTTTGGCCAAGCGTCCAGAAGAGGTCATGAAAGGGGTTATCCTAGCGGCCATGGTTGAAACCTACGCCATCTTGGCCTTCGTTGTATCCTTCATCATGGTTCTGAATGTGAAGTAAGGAGGCTTTTATGTCTGACATATCAGATCTCAAAGCTTCTGTCATGGAGCAGGCTCACGAGAAGGGGCGTTTGCTTTTGGCCGAGGCTACTGAGAAAATAGAGCAGGAAGCCAAGGAACGTGAGGCCCAGCTGGTTCGGCAAAAGCTTGGACAGCGGGAACAGCAGCTGAAAGAAATCAGCCGGCGCAGTCAGCGCGATATTCAGCAGCTGGAAAATCAAAAGCGCCAGTCTACTCTGGTCATCAAACAGCGGGTTCTCAGAGAGCTTTTTGAGGAAGCCTATGCTCAGATGGCAGCTTGGTCACAGATTGAGGAAGAGCATTTTCTGAAGAGTGTCCTGGCTAAATACCCAGAGGAAGAGTTGACACTGACTTTCGGTGCTCTATCAGCTGAGAAATTCAGCTCCAGCCAGTTAGAAGAATTGAAAAGGGCTTTTCCTCAAGTACACTTTTCAGACCAGTCCATAGCCGGTCAGGCAGGTTTTGTATTGAGCCAAGGACGGGTGGATGATAGTTATCTCTATCGTGACTTGCTGGACTCAGTCTGGCAGGAGGAAAGCTACCGTCTGGCTCAGGATATTTTCAAAGACCAGGCAGAATAGGAGGCGGACCATGAGTGAAAAAAACTTCTCTCAAGTCAATACAGCCATTAGTGTGCAAGAGGCTTCCTTTTTGACACCCCAGCAATATGATCAGTTGCTGCAGACTGACGATCCTGCCAGCCGTTCGGCTCTTCTGCAGGGAACGGTCTATGCCATGGATGCTGAAGCGATTAAGGATCTCAATGCCATTGAGCAAGTACTGATGAAGCATTTGTATTCCGTTTATAATTGGGCGCTTGAGATCAGTCCAAGTAAGGAGCTGGTGGAGATTTTCACGCTCCTCTATACTTACCACAATCTCAAAGTTTTTCTCAAGGGTCGGGCGACAGGTCAGTCCTTGGAGCATTTGCTGATGCCGGTGGGGACCTATTCGCTGGAGGTTTTGGAGCACTTGGTCATGGCCTTTTCGGCTGAGTATAGTCCAGATTTCATGCTGGACGAGGTGCTTGCGACCTGGCAGGAATACCAGGATTATCAGGATGTGCGCGTGCTGGAGATTGGCATGGACATGGCTTATTTCCAGCATCTTAAGCGTCTGACACAGGAGTTGGAAGATGAGAGCCTGCGGCAACTGGTGAATCTAACTATTGATTTTTACAATGCCATCACCGTCAAGCGGGCTGTTGGTTTGGGCAAACCGCGCAGCTTTATGAGACAGCTCCTGTCTGATGAAGGAAGCCTTTCTGCTGCCAACTGGATTGCCATGGCAGAGCAGGGGGATTTCTTGACTTGGTTTAGCCAGGTCAATCCCTGTGGCTACGATCTGGATCTGCGCTCCTATGAGGAGAAAATGCGGAACCAGACCTTGACGACAGTAGAGCTAGAATATCTGGCGGACCTCTTGCAGGCTAAGTTGCTTGCGGATGGTCAGTTTGAGACAGATGGCCCGCTCCCTCTGGCCCGCTATCTGCTGGGTAAGGAGTTGGAAGTTAAGAATCTGCGGTTGATTTTGACCGGGATGGACAATCAGCTGCCAGTAGAGCTTATCAGAGAAAGGATGCGACCGATTTATGGACAAGACTAGCTACAAGATTGCGGTCGTGGGGAATCGCGATACCATTCTCCCTTTTAAGCTGATTGGTTTTCAGACCTTTCCAGTGAAGGAAGCTCAGGAGACGGTTAATACCCTGCGTCGGCTCGCCCGTGAAGATTTCGGCATTATCTATCTGACGGAGGATATGGCTGCGGATATTCCAGAAACCCTGGCCTACTATGACCAGCTGGAGATTCCTGCTCTTGTGCTCATTCCTACCCATAAGGGGAGCACGGGACTGGCTCTTTCGCGGATTCATGAAAATGTCGAAAAAGCTGTCGGACAGGATATATTGTGAGGTTTTTATGCGAATCAATCAACTAGGTCAGCCTATTGGGGATGCTCTGCCGGATTATCAACCGGGAGATTTGCCCAATCTGGAGCGAATCGAAGGCCAGTATGTTATTATCGAGCGTTTGTCCAAGGACAAGCATGGGGCGGATTTGTATGAAGTGTATGGTCCGGATTCTCCTGCGGATATGTGGACCTATCTCTTTCAAAATCCTGCCCAAAGCCAGGAAGAATGGTCTCAGTTGCTAGATCAGATGCTGGCGGCACAGGATCGTTTTCACTATGCCATTGTGGACAAGGAGAGCGGCAAGGCTCTAGGAACTTTTGCCTTGATGAGGATTGATCGAAATAACCGCGTTATCGAAGTGGGAGCTGTGACCTATTCGCCTGAGCTGAAGCGCACCAGACTGGCTACTGAAGCCCAGTACTTATTGGCCCGCTATGTCTTTGAAGAGCTGGAGTATCGCCGCTATGAATGGAAATGCGATGCCCTTAATCAGCCGTCGAGGCGGGCAGCAGAGCGGCTTGGTTTCACCTACGAAGGCAGGTTTCGTCAGGCTCTTGTCTATAAGGGGCGCAACCGAGACACTGACTGGCTATCTATGATTGACAAGGATTGGCCGGCCGTCAAGAGTCGTCTAGAAAAATGGCTAAGCCCAGACAATTTCGACGAAAAGGGCCAGCAAATAAAAGCCTTATCTGATTTTTAAAATAAAAAACAATAATACTCTTTGAAAATGAAATTCAAACGGATGCTTAGTTTGCTCTTTGATTTTCATTGAGAAACAACAAAAATCTCCCAAGAATGGAGGAAGATTGTGAGTCAAGGAAAGATTATCAAAGTTTCTGGTCCTCTGGTGCTGGCATCAGGGATGCAGGAAGCGAATATTCAGGATATCTGCCGGGTTGGCGATTTGGGGCTAATCGGTGAAATTATTGAAATGCGGCGGGACCAAGCTTCTATTCAGGTTTATGAAGAAACTTCTGGCTTGGGTCCGGGAGAGCTGGTCATCACGACTGGGAGTCCTCTTTCCGTTGAACTGGGGCCAGGTCTGATTTCCCAGATGTTTGACGGGATTCAGCGGCCTTTGGAGCGTTTCCAGACCATCACGGAGAGCGACTTCCTCGTCCGCGGTGTCCAATTGCCAAATCTAGACCGGGAGACTAAGTGGGATTTTGTTCCAAGTCTGTCTGTCGGAGATGCGGTTGAGGCTGGGGATATTCTGGGAACGGTGCAGGAGACCAATCTGGTGGAGCACCGCATCATGGTGCCGGTCGGTGTCAGTGGACGTTTGACCAATATCTCGGCTGGCAGTTTCACTGTCGAAGAGACTGTTTACGAGATTGAGCAGGCGGACGGGTCTGTCTTTAAAGGGACTCTAATGCAAAAATGGCCGGTCCGTCGTGGGCGTCCTTTTACTCAGAAGCTGATTCCGGTTGAGCCTTTGGTGACAGGTCAGCGGGTTATTGACACCTTCTTCCCCGTGACCAAGGGCGGAGCAGCAGCTGTACCAGGGCCATTTGGAGCTGGTAAGACTGTCGTTCAGCACCAAGTGGCCAAGTTTGCCAATGTTGACATCGTTATCTATGTCGGCTGCGGAGAGCGTGGCAATGAGATGACCGACGTACTTAATGAATTTCCAGAACTGATTGACCCGACGACAGGCCAGTCCATCATGCAACGGACGGTGCTGATTGCCAACACCTCCAATATGCCGGTGGCGGCCCGGGAAGCATCGATTTACACAGGGATTACGATCGCAGAATACTTCCGCGACATGGGTTATTCTGTAGCCATTATGGCGGACTCCACTTCTCGCTGGGCAGAAGCTCTGCGGGAAATGTCCGGCCGTCTGGAAGAAATGCCGGGTGACGAAGGCTATCCAGCCTATCTTGGTAGCCGGATTGCTGAGTATTACGAGCGGGCTGGTCGGGTCAAGACACTTGGTTCAACTGCGCGTGAAGGCTCTATTACTGCTATCGGGGCCGTATCACCTCCGGGTGGAGATATTTCTGAGCCGGTGACGCAAAATACCCTGCGGATTGTCAAGGTTTTCTGGGGCTTAGATGCACAGCTGGCTCAACGCCGGCATTTCCCAGCTATCAACTGGCTGAGCTCTTACTCGCTCTATCTAGACGAAGTGGGAGCATATATCGACCAGCATGAGAAGATTGCTTGGGCAGAAAAGGTCACCAAGGCCATGAATATCCTGCAAAAGGAAAGCGAACTGCAGGAAATCGTGCGTTTGGTGGGCTTGGATTCCTTGTCTGAGAAGGACCGGCTGACTATGAATGCAGCCAAGATGATTCGCGAGGACTATCTGCAACAGAATGCCTTTGATGATGTGGACACCTATACTTCTTTCAAAAAGCAGGTGGCTTTATTGAGCAATATCCTGACCTTCGATGCGGAGGCCAATGGGGCCTTAGAGCTGGGGGCTTATTTCCGGGAAATCATGGAAGGAACGGTGGAGCTGCGTGACCGAATTGCCCGCAGCAAGTTTATCCATGAAGACCAGCTGGAAAAAATTCAAGCTCTCAGTCAGACTATCGAGGAAACCCTGCACCAGATTCTTGCCCAAGGAGGACTAGACAATGAGCGTCATTAAAGAATACCGCACCGTCAGTGAAGTTGTCGGCCCTCTGATGATTGTCGATCAAGTCGCTGGTGTGCATTTCAATGAATTGGTAGAAATCCAGCTGCATGACGGTAGCAAGCGCCAGGGCCAGGTTCTGGAAGTCCAAGAAGACAAGGCTATGGTTCAGCTTTTTGAGGGATCTAGCGGTATCAATCTGGAAAAAGCCAAGGTCCGCTTTACTGGCCGTCCGCTAGAGCTGCCAGTGTCAGAAGACATGGTGGGCCGGATTTTCAATGGCATGGGCAAGCCAATTGATGGCGGCCCAGCTATTTTGCCAGAAAAATATCTGGATATTGACGGTCAAGCTATCAATCCAGTAGCTCGCGACTATCCGGATGAATTTATCCAGACCGGTATTTCGGCCATCGACCACCTCAATACCTTGGTTCGGGGACAAAAATTGCCAGTATTTTCTGGCTCTGGTCTGCCCCACAAGGAATTAGCAGCTCAAATCGCCCGTCAGGCGACCGTGCTTAACTCCGATGAAAACTTCGCCGTGGTCTTTGCTGCCATGGGGATTACCTTTGAAGAAGCCGAGTTCTTCATGAATGACCTCCGGGAGACGGGAGCCATTGATCGCTCAGTGCTCTTTATCAATCTGGCTAATGATCCGGCTATCGAACGGATTGCGACGCCGCGAATTGCCCTGACAGCAGCCGAGTACCTAGCTTATGAAAAGGACATGCACGTTCTGGTCATCATGACCGACATGACCAACTATTGCGAAGCCCTGCGGGAAGTTTCCGCAGCTCGTCGTGAGGTGCCGGGCCGCCGTGGGTATCCGGGCTATCTCTATACTAACCTGTCCACCCTCTATGAGCGGGCTGGTCGTCTGGTCGGAAAGAAAGGCTCGGTGACACAGATTCCAATCCTGTCTATGCCAGAGGATGATATTACCCATCCAATTCCAGACTTGACGGGTTATATTACAGAGGGGCAGATTATCCTTTCACGCGATCTTTACAACAGCGGCTATCGTCCGCCCATCAATGTCCTGCCATCTCTGTCTCGTCTCAAGGACAAGGGATCGGGTGAGGGCAAGACCAGAGGTGACCATGCCGCAACTATGAACCAGCTATTTGCCGCCTATGCGCAAGGCAAGCAGGCTAAGGAGTTGGCTGTCGTTCTGGGGGAATCCGCCCTGTCCGAAACGGACAAGCTCTATGTACGCTTTACCGACCGCTTCGAGCAGGAATACATCAATCAAGGTTTCCAGACCAACCGAACCATCGAGGAAAGCTTGGATCTGGGCTGGGAACTCCTGTCCATCTTGCCAAGAACAGAGCTTAAGCGGATCAAGGACGATATGATTGACCAATACCTGCCGCAGACCAAGGAGGAAGAAAGATGACACGACTCAATGTCAAGCCGACTCGGATGGAGCTGAATAACTTAAAAGCCCGTCTCAAAACGGCTGTCCGTGGGCATAAACTGCTCAAGGACAAGCGGGATGAGCTGATGCGGCGCTTCATTGAGTCTGTCCGTGAGAACAATCAGCTTCGCCAAAAGGTCGAATCCGCTCTGGTCGGTCACCTGCAGGACTTTGTCATGGCCAAGGCGCTGGAAAGCGACCTCATGGTCGAGGAGATTTTCGCTGTGCCCATGCGGGAGGTCAATCTGCATGTGGAAACAGAGAATATCATGAGTGTGCGCGTGCCCAAGATGCACGCCCATATTGACAATCCCTACGGTGATGACGAGGGAGACGTGGTTTATAGCTATGTGGCTTCTAACAGTCAAATGGATGAAACCATTGAAAGTATGAGCGATTTGCTTCCTGACCTGTTGCGACTGGCTGAGATTGAGAAAAGCTGCCAGCTCATGGCAGATGAAATCGAGAAAACCCGCCGTCGGGTCAACGGACTAGAGTATGCTACCATCCCTGACCTCAAAGAAACCATCTACTACATCGAAATGAAGCTGGAAGAAGCCGAACGAGCCAGCCTCGTCCGAATGATGAAGGTGAAGTAAGATACTAAGACCGTTAAGAGCTCCCAGCAAAAATAGAAAAATAGACGAAGAGGCGTTAGCCTCTAGGAGATTTTGTCTTTTTTGCTAAGAGCTTAGGTCGGGTTCAGTTTAGCAAAATACAAAAAAATAAAGAAAACTGAATAAAAAAGTAGGAACTGGACGATGGATTCGATGAATCCTACTCTAGTTCTTTTTTTTTTCGAGTTTTTAGCCGAAGCTCAATTTAGCTGTGCTAACAAGAATAGATATATTTACAGCAAAAATAGACGAAGAAGCGACAGCTTCTAGGAGATTTTCTCTTTTTTGCCAGGAGTTTAGGTCGGGTTTAATGTAGAATACAAAGGGCTTAAATAAGACCAAAATAGAAAGAAATAAGAACCTCTCTAAAGGGGTTCTTTTGCTGATTGCTCATTTTTAAATGTTACAAACAAATCTCCATATTACAGAGGGCAGACAGTTCTGTTAAATAGGTCGAAAAAGGCTTTTTTCTTAGAAGATTTATGGTAAGATGGTTTTTGTATCATGAATGATTAGGAAGGTGCATTTTGCATATGAAAATGAATAAGAAATTACTTTTGGCTTCAACTGTTGCTTTGTCAGCATTGCCTTTGTTGACAACGCGAGCTGAGGAGCAGCCACAAAACTGGACTGCCAGAACAGTTGAGCAAATTAAAGCGGATATTACGAGTAATGAAAACCAACAAACGTACACTGTTCAATATGGAGACACTTTAGGAAATATCGCTCAAGCGATGAACATTGATCTTGTTGACTTGGCTAAAATCAACCAAATTGCCAATGCTGACTTGATTTTCCCAGGTACTGTTTTGACTATTACAACAAATGGGCACAACGAAATTACCTCTGTAGAAATCCAAAGCTACCAAGCAGGAAATAATGCAGGTTTGGTAACGGAAGATTATACAGCAAGTGAGATTTTTGGTACTGAACAAGCCGCTCCAGCGGCACCGGCTCAAGCAGCAGAAACTCCAGCTCCGGCTATTGAGGAAGCTGTTGCAGCTCCAGCAGACCAAACACCAGCGCCTGTTGAAGAAGCTCCTGCACCAGTAGCAGAAGTTGCAAGTGAAGCAGCCCCAGCTGCGGAAGCAAATGCAGCCGCTCCTGTAGAGGCAGCGCCACAGCCAGTAATTGCTGCAAGTCCAGCAGCTCCAGCAGAGGCGGCTCCAGCAGCGACTGAATTAGGCCAAGACCAAGTTAGTCAAGCAACTGCCGCTGTTGAGCCAACAACTTACAATGCTCCAGCTGTAACAGACGCAGCTAGCGTGACAACTAACAATCCTGCTAATGAAGGTCTTCAGCCACAAACTGCAGCTCTGAAAGAAGAAATAGCAGCTAAATATGGAATTACAGAATTCAGTCTCTATCGTCCAGGTGATAGTGGTGACCATGGTAAGGGCTTGGCAGCTGACTTTATCGTTGGTGAGAATACTGAGTTAGGAAATCAGGTTGCAGCTGATGTTACTTCTAACATGACCGGAAGAGGAATTTCTTATGTTATCTGGCAACAGAAATTCTATGCACCATTTGATAGCATTTACGGTCCAGCCAATACTTGGAACCAAATGCCAGACCGTGGTAGTGTGACTGAAAACCATTACGACCACGTGCATGTATCTATGAATGAATAAATAAGACAATTAAAAGCCCAGAAATGGGCTTTTTCTTATATTCTCTGTGAAAAAGCGAGAATTTTCTGATAAATTTTGGTATAATAAAACGAACTACAGATAAAGGAAAAGAAAGAATGACTTTAGTTTATCAATCAACACGCGATGAAAAGAATAGAGTAACAGCTAGCCAGGCTATTTTGCAAGGTTTGGCAACAGACGGAGGCCTTTTTACACCCATTACCTATCCGCAGGTCGATTTGGATTTTGCCAAGCTCAAAGACGCTTCTTATCAGGAAGTAGCCAAGCTAGTTTTATCTGCCTTTTTGGATGATTTTTCTGAAGCGGAGCTGGACCACTGTATCACCCATGCCTACGACAGCAAGTTTGATGATGCAGCGATTGCTCCCTTGGTCAAGCTGGATGGTCAGTATAATCTAGAGCTTTTCCACGGAGCGACCATTGCCTTCAAGGACATGGCTTTGTCCATCCTGCCTCACTTGATGACGACAGCAGCTAAAAAGCACGGCTTGGAAAACAAAATTGTTATTTTGACGGCGACGTCTGGCGACACAGGCAAGGCCGCTATGGCAGGCTTTGCGGATGTTCCAGGAACTGAAATCATCGTCTTTTATCCCAAAGATGGTGTCAGCAAGGTCCAAGAGCTGCAAATGACGACGCAGACGGGTGCCAATACGCATGTGGTTGCCATTGACGGTAACTTTGACGATGCCCAGACCAATGTCAAGCGCATGTTTAACGACCCAGACCTACGAGCTCGTCTCTTGGAGCACAAACTCCAGTTTTCATCAGCTAACTCTATGAATATCGGCCGTTTGGTGCCTCAGATTGTTTACTATGTCTATGCTTATGCTCAGCTGGTGAAGACGGGAGAAATCACAGCAGGAGACAAGGTCAACTTTACCGTTCCGACTGGGAACTTTGGGAATATCCTAGCGGCCTACTATGCCAAGCAAATCGGTCTGCCGGTTGGCAAGCTAATCTGCGCATCAAATGAAAACAATGTCCTGACAGACTTCTTCAAGACTCAGGTTTATGATAAGAAGCGGAGCTTCAAGGTGACGTCTAGTCCGTCCATGGATATTCTGGTTTCCTCTAACCTGGAGCGTCTGATTTTCCATCTGTCTGGTAACAGCTCTGAGAAAACAGCTGCTTTGATGGCGGCTCTGAATGAGCATGGACAGTATGAACTGACGGACTTTGACGCTGAGATTTTAGAGCTCTTTGCGGCTGACTATGCGACAGAAGAAGAAACAGCAGCTGAAATCAAGCGGGTCTATCAGGCCTCTGACTACATCGAAGACCCTCATACGGCTGTCGCGTCTGCTGTCTATCAAAAATATCTGGCAGAGACAGGGGATCAGCGCAAGACTGTTATCGCGTCTACCGCTAGTCCCTATAAATTCCCAGTTGTAGCCGTTGAAGCTGTGACTGGCCAAACAAGCCTTAGTGATTTTGAGGCTTTGGACCAACTGCACGAACTTTCTGGCGTAGCCCTTCCACCAGCTGTGGACGGCTTAGAAACAGCCCCAGTACATCACAAAACGACGGTCGCTGCAGACCAAATGCAGGCAGCAGTCGAAGATTATTTGGGATTATAAAAAACAAAAACATCAGCTTATTCATTGGCTGATGTTTTATAATCTATTTCAACACAATCAATTGCTTGCCAGCTAGGCTATAACTGTCAGCTAGAGGTGCGATTGGTTTTTGGGCATCAATGGCTGGGTATTGGAGATGCAATCTTTGCTTGTTTTTGTTTTCGTAGACAGCCTCTTGGCTGCTAAAGTTGATGACGATGTTCATGCTCGCTTTGCTGTCTTGGATTTTGTACTCCAATAAACTGTCTGTCAGCCAGTTGACCTGACAAGCTTGCTTGATAGCGGCGCTGGTCTTTAGATGCAGCAGCGGATGTGCCCTGCGAAAGGCAATCAGATTTTTAAGAAAAGCAATATCCTCTGTGTAATGCAGGGAGCGCAGCCAGTCTAGTTTATTGATCTCGTCAGGCATATTGTAGGTGTTGTCAATCAGATTCTTAGTCCGGAAAAATTCCTGACCGCTGTGGATAAAGGGAACACCTTGAGCCAGCAGGACGAGTTGGAGAGCCAGCCGCGAATTGGCCAGCCGATCCCGTAGAGTGATAGCAGGGTTGACGATGTCAAAGTAATCAAAAATCGTTGCATTGTCATGGCACTCGACATAATTAATAGCCTGCTGGGGCGCTATGAAGTGAGCCTCGCCTTTTAGACCGATATTGGCTGTCAGGACATTCTCAATCTGACTGGCAGGAGTCTTGCTCTCGATTTGCCTGCCTTGGGCGATGGTCTGCTTGAGACTGTCACGGAAATGATCGCTGAAAAACCCATAATCCGGAAGCTGGGCAGCATTGTACTGATGAGCCAAACGTTCACTTGCCAGCCCAGTATCCATCTGCCAGCCTTCGCCGTAGAGGTAGATATTAGGATAGAGCGTCTTTAGCTCGTTGGCTATCTGCTGCATGGTTTGGATATCTAAAATTCCCATCAGATCAAAGCGGAAACCGTCAAAGCCATAGAGGCTGACCCATTGTTTGACCGACTGCTTGATATAGCGGCGGGCCATGGCCTTCTCACTGGCTACATCATTGCCGCAGAAGGTCCCGTTGGTCCGATAGCCCATGTCATTGAGTCGGAAAAAATAGCCGGGCACAATTTTTTCAAAAGCATAGCTGTTGGCATCATAGACATGATTGTAGACCACGTCCATGATGACGCTGATATCAGCATTGTGGAAGGCAGTAATGGCCGCCTGTAGCTCTAAGATGCGGGCATAAGGGTCTCGCGGATCGCTGGTAAAACTGCCATCTGGGACATTATATTGGACAGGATCGTAGCCCCAGTTGTAGACGAGCTCTGGATGCTTTTCATCAACGCTGCCAAAGTCATAGACAGGCATAAGTTGCACGTGGCTGATGCCTAGCTCTTTCAGATAGTCCAAACCGAACTTCTGGCCGTGGACGACTGGTGATTCGCTCAGCGAGGCAAACTTCCCAGGATAGGAGAAGCCAGCTTCTTTCTGCATAGAGAAATCGCGGACGCTCATTTCATAAATGACGGCTTCTGTCGGATCCAACTGTGTTTTTGCTCGTTTGATTGGCTTTTTAATCTTGTCTAGATCGATGACATAGCTGTTGCCCGAATTGACATCTGAGGCTAGGGCGTAGGGATCGTGGACTTCCACCCACTTGCCATTGATCTTATGGAGATAAGAATAGGAGGCTCCCTCTAAATCTCCTTCAATCCGAGTATGCCAGACTCCCCTATCCAGACGTTTGAGATGGTGAACCTGGTCTTTCAGATGCAGGAGGACTTTTTCGGAAATGGGTGCCCAGAGTCTGAAGTCGGTGGCTTGGGGGCTGTACTGAGCTCCCAAATCGTCGCCTGCATAGTCAAAAATCTCATCGAAAATAGGCTTTTTCACGATATGGCGGTACTGCAGGTCGGTATGGTTGCGGTCTTGATCATAGACCTTGTAGGACTGCGTCAAGTCAATGGGCTCATTAGCTGACACGGTGTAGATAATCCGCTCTTCCTGATTGTTGATATTTTTGATAGTTAAAGGGCTGGAGCTGTGCTTGTCTTCCAGTGTAAAGTGGATGGAATAGGCATCAAAGCTTTTTTCCAGTTCGATGGTGATGATGTTTTCGTCATCTAAATAGGCTTGAAAAATACGAAAGGCCATGTTTTTCCTCTTTCTTTGTCGGTTTCTCTTCGGGTAATTGCTTTTAGTTCAGGCTCTGCCCTGGGTTGGGACAAGGCCGATATGTGAAGCGTTGATAAATGAGCAAAAGCACTCGGATTAGTGAGTGCTGATGCTATGCGGAATCAGCTGTCGATAGCAGATTTGCTTGTCTTCTTTATTGTCCTTGATGATTTGGAAGAGGGTCCGGAAAGACTCTTTACCAAGCTCGAGGGCATTGATATCGATATAGGCATCCACATCAATGCGCGGTTTGATAGAATCAAAGGTGATAATGGGAATCTGGTAGTCCTGATCTTTGAGATAGTGCAGGGCTCCTTCTGCTACCAAGGTATCAGAGGTTACGATAGCTTCAATCTCATCCAGCGGCAGCTCCTCCATAATCTTGTAACTGTTGTCTTCCAGAAGGAAACCGAAAGCAAATTTGATAATGCGATCATCCAAAGGTCGGTCTGCTTCATTTAGGGCTTGCTTGTAGCCTGTGTAACGATCTTGGGAAACGACCAGCTCCTTATTCCCGGCCAGAAAGGCGATTTTCCGATAGCCCTTGTCAAGGAAGTATCTGGTCGCGTCATAGCCGGCCTTAATATTGTCATTGTCCACCAGAGAGATGAAAGGTGAGACAGCTTTCCCAAGGATAAGGAAGGGGAAGTTGTTTCTGACTGCAAAGTCGACCAAAGGATCGTCCTGCTTAGAATAAAGGAAGATCAGTCCGTCTACTCGCTTTCCTAAAATCATCTGCTTCATATTTTCCAAGCGGTGCTCTTCATCTTGCCCGGTGCTGATCTGGATGGCATAGTCATAGTCAGAAGCAATCTGAGAAATCCCCCGCAACACAGTTGGGAAAAAAGGGTTTTGATAGAAGACATCTGAGTCGTCCGGCAGGACCAAGCCGATGACCTGGCTGGACTGGCTGACCAGACTTCTGGCATTGAGGTTGGGATGATAGTCCAGCTCCTTCATAGCAGCACGGACCCGTTTTTTAGTTTCTTCACTGATGGTTGATTTGTTTTGCACGACGCGGGTCACAGTAGAGGGCGACACGCCTGCTAGTTTTGCGACTTCTTTGATAGTAACTCGCATAAAAACCTCCTAAAGGCCTGCATTTGCTGGAAATCCTTGATATATCATCAACTATTTTAAATCTAGTAGTAGAAGCACTTGCTTTCTATGAGTCATGCAAACCTATGCCCAAAATGGTTCTTATAACCAGTGATTTTGCTTAACTATGATGGTCGAAAAAACAAGTATAAAGCAGTTTCTCAGTAAACGCAAACGTTTTCTGTTTGTAAGAACATTTTAACACAAAAAGAGAACGCTTGCAAGAAGAGAAAAACGGCAAATAATTGGGGCTGTAAGAGAGTCCTAAAAGAGCATTATATCCATTAACCAATAAATTGAAAAAAATCTCAAAAACCCCTTGCACTAAAAAAAAAAATAGGTTATAATCAAGTCGACGCAAACGTTTGCATTAAGTAAAAATGAAAAGGCGTAGAGGAAAAAATAACGAGGTGACAAAATGAAAAAACGTCAAAGCGGCGTGCTCATGCACATTTCATCCCTTCCGGGCAAGTACGGTATCGGATCTTTTGGCCAAAGTGCTTATGATTTTGTAGACTTCTTGGTTCGCACCAAGCAGCGCTATTGGCAGATTTTGCCACTGGGAACGACCAGTTATGGTGATTCTCCTTATCAGTCTTTCTCTGCTTTCGCAGGGAACACCTACTTTATCGATTTTGATATTCTGATAGAAGAAGGTTTGCTGAACGAGGCAGATGTCAAGGGAGCTGATTTTGGAGATGATCCTAGAAAAGTGGATTATGCAAAGATTTTCGATGCTCGTCGTCCAATCATGGAAAAAGCAGTTGCTCGCTTCTTGAAAGCAGACGATCTGTCTGACTATGAGAGCTTTGTGGAGCAAAATGCAGCTTGGCTGGAAGTTTTCGCTGAGTACATGGCTATCAAGGAGCATTTTGATAATCTAGCTTGGACAGAGTGGCCGGATGAAGCGATCCGTCGCCGTGACGCTGCTAGTCTCGCTTCTTATCGTGAGAAGCTGGCTGACAAGCTGACCTACCATCGTGTAACTCAGTATCTCTTCTTTAAGCAGTGGTTAAGATTAAAAGCCTATGCTAATGAACATCATATCGAGATTGTCGGTGATATGCCAATCTATGTGGCAGCTGACAGTGCTGATGTGTGGGCGCAGCCTCACTTCTTTAAGACAGATGCTGTTGGCAAGCCAACTTGTGTGGCAGGATGTCCGCCAGATGAATTTTCAGAAACTGGCCAGCTTTGGGGCAATCCTATCTATGACTGGGAAGCTATGGATAAGGATGGTTATGCTTGGTGGATTGAGCGCCTGCGTGAAAGCTTCAAGATTTACGACATTGTCCGTATTGACCACTTCCGCGGCTTTGAGTCTTACTGGGAAGTACCTGCTGGTTCAGAAACTTCTGCTTCTGGTAAGTGGGTCAAAGGTCCTGACTACAAACTTTTTGCAGCGGTTAAGGAAGCCTTGGGTGATTTGAATATCATCGCAGAAGACCTAGGCTTTATGACGGATGAAGTGATCGAGCTGCGTGAGCGCACTGGTTTCCCAGGAATGAAGATCTTGCAATTTGCCTTCAATCCTGATGATGAAAGCATCGATAGCCCGCATCTGGCGCCAAACAACTCAGTCATGTATACCGGAACCCATGATAACAATACTGTTCTGGGCTGGTACAAGGATGAGATTGACGACGCTACTCGCCAGTACATGGCTCAGTACACTAACCGTAAGGAGTACGAAACAGTACCCCATGCAATGCTACGCACAATCTTTGCTTCAGTCAGCTTTATGGCCGTTGCGACCATGCAAGACCTGCTGGAATTAGACAGTGCAGCACGGATGAACTATCCATCCACAATTGGTGGCAACTGGACTTGGCGGATGACAGTTGAAGAGCTGAATCCAATCGTCGAAGGTGAGCTTTACAGCTTGACCAAGACTTACCGTCGGATGAATACCGATTTAATTAACGAATAAAGAACAGCCGAATCAGGCTTGAAGGGATTAATCATGTCAAACTTACAAACTTATATCAAAAATACTTATTCAAAAAATCTTGCTGATTGCAGCAACGAAGAACTCTACCTGGCTCTTTTGAACTACACTAAATTAGCCAGCGCTCAAAAGCCAGTCAACACTGGTAAGAAAAAACTCTACTACATCTCAGCTGAGTTCCTGATTGGTAAACTCTTGTCTAACAACTTGATCAACCTTGGACTTTACGACGATGTGAAGCAAGAGTTGGCAGATGCTGGCAAGGACTTGATCGAGGTAGAAGAAGTTGAGTTGGAGCCGTCTCTGGGTAACGGAGGCTTGGGTCGTTTGGCTGCCTGCTTCTTGGATTCTATTGCGACCTTGGGTCTCAATGGTGATGGTGTAGGACTGAACTACCACTTTGGTCTCTTCCAACAGGTTTTGAAAAACAACGAACAGACAACTATTCCTAACTTCTGGCTGACTGAGCAAAACTGGTTGGTTCGCTCTAGCCGCAGCTACCAAGTGCCATTTGCTCACTTCACTTTGACATCTACTCTTTACGATATTGATGTGCCTGGTTACAAGACAGAAACTAAGAACCGTCTTCGTCTCTTTGATTTGGACTCAGTGGATGCGGATATCATCACAGACGGTATTGACTTTGATAAGACAGATATTGCTCGCAACTTGACCCTCTTCCTCTATCCAGACGATAGTGACAAGCAAGGGGAATTGCTCCGTATCTTCCAGCAGTACTTTATGGTTTCAAATGGTGCTCAGCTGATTATTGACGAAGCCATTGAAAAAGGCAGCAACTTGCATGACTTGGCAGACTATGCTGTCATCCAAATCAATGATACCCACCCATCTCTGGTTATCCCAGAAATGATTCGTCTCTTGACAGAACGTGGTTTGGATCTGGATGAAGCAATTGCCATCGTACAGAAGATGACTGCTTATACGAACCACACGATTCTGGCAGAAGCTCTTGAAAAATGGCCTCTGGAATTCTTGAAAGAAGTAGTACCGCATCTGGTGCCAATCATCAAAGAGCTTGACAAGCGCGTGAAAGCTAAATACGCAGGTCCAGCAGTGCAAATCATTGATGAGGACGATCGTGTGCACATGGCGCACATGGATATCCACTACGGATACAGTGTAAATGGTGTTGCTGCTCTGCATACAGAAATCCTGAAAAATTCTGAGCTTAAAGCCTTCTACGATATCTACCCTGAAAAATTCAATAACAAGACCAACGGTATTACTTTCCGCCGCTGGCTCATGCATGCCAACCCACGCCTGTCTCATTATTTGGATGAGTTGCTGGGCCGAGACTGGCACCATGATGCAACTAAGCTCGAAGGCTTGTTGGAATTCACTGGCGCTGCAAATGTCAAAGAAAAATTGGAAGGTATCAAGGCTCATAACAAGCGTAAATTGGCTCGTCACTTGAAGGAAGCACAAGGCGTGGAAATCAATCCAGAATCTATCTTTGATATCCAAATCAAGCGTCTGCATGAGTACAAGCGCCAACAAATGAACGCTCTCTACGTTATCCACAAGTATCTGGACATCAAGGCTGGTAACATCCCTGCTCGTCCAATCACTGTCTTCTTCGGTGGTAAGGCTGCTCCTGCTTACACAATTGCACAGGACATCATCCACCTCATCCTTTGCTTGTCAGAAGTGATTGCTAATGACCCTCAAGTGGCTCCACACCTGCAAGTAGTTATGGTAGAAAACTACAATGTTACAGCGTCTAGCTTCTTGATTGCAGCTGGTGATATTTCTGAGCAGATTTCCTTGGCTTCTAAGGAAGCATCTGGTACTGGTAACATGAAGTTCATGCTTAACGGTGCTTTGACTCTTGGTACTATGGACGGAGCGAATGTTGAGATTGCAGAGTTGGTCGGCGAAGACAACATCTACATCTTCGGTGAAGATTCTGAGACTGTTATCGACCTCTACGCAAAATCTGCTTACAAGTCTAGTGAGTACTATGCGCGCGAAGCTATCAAGCCATTGGTTGACTTTATCGTCAGCGATGAAGTATTAGCAATCGGTAAAGCTGAACGCTTGGAACGTCTTTACAATGAACTGTTCAGCAAGGACTGGTTCATGACCCTGCTGGATCTGGAAGACTATATCCAAGTGAAAGAGCGCATGCTGGCGGATTACGAAAACCGCGATGCTTGGATGGACAAAGTCATCGTCAATATCGCCAAAGCTGGCTTCTTCTCATCTGACCGTACTATCGCTCAATACGAAGAAGAAGTATGGCACTTGAACAGCTAATATTCTTTGAATTTAAAAAGCCGAGACAGTAGTGTTTCGGCTTTGATTTTTGAATAAAATATGTGGATAGAGAATTAGCTATTGTGTGGGTTTCTGAAAAGGCGAAAGCCTCTTGGTCTTGTCAGCTTTTTCTTTTCGGTGTATAATAAGTGAAAATATTTCTTTACAGGAGGCGTTCATGAAAAAGAAACCAATTTATCTTTATATTTTGCTGGGCTTGTCAACCGTGGGAACCTTGTGGGGGCTTTTGGGGAAGTTCACTTCTTCTGATGCTGGAGTGAAAAGCATTCTTAAGCAGATAGAAGAACCAGCAAAATCGCAGTATGCCACTTATTTTAGCAAGAGTGCAGAAGTGGCGAATTCGCTAGCCAATAATTTCTTTTTTTACGGGCACATCGTTCTCTTAATATTGGCTATTTTCTTCCTTTTTAGGAAAGATATATTTAAGGCCAATCTTATCTACATTGCCGATGTTCTTGTGGGCTTGATTTCGACAGCCTATGCTTATGTGGTATCAAAGGGAATTATAGCTTCTTCTTTCTCGGACTCAACTCTTCTTTCGGCACAGATGACGGGGTTGAATTTCTCCATCCTCCTTTCAGTAGTCATTAGCCTAATCTTCCTTTCCATCGTCGTCTTTAAGCTAATCCAGCAGCAAAAAGAGGCTGAAAAAGCGGAACTAGCTGCAAAGGAATAAGATTTGACAAATAACAGATAAGTGCTTACAATTTTAAGAAGCAATATCTGTTATTTTTTAGAATGGAGAGTAAAATGACAAAGGTTTCCTTGGTTTACATCAGCTTGAGCGGCAATACAGAGAGTTTTGTCCGACGGCTGACAGACTATTTGCTGGAGCAGCATCTAAGCCTAGAGGTAGAGAAGATTCATATCAAAGACTTGGTAAGGGAAGGGCAGCCCTTTTTTGAAATGGACAATCCTTTTATCGCTTTTCTGCCGACTTATCTGGAGGGTGGCAATGGTGTCGACAATGGCGATGTAGAAATTCTGACAACTGATGTTGGAGACTTTATTGCCTATGGTCAGAATGCCAGCAAGTGTCTGGGTGTCATTGGCAGTGGCAATCGTAACTTTAACAACCAATACTGTCTGACAGCCAAGCAATATTCAGAGCGCTTCGGATTTCCGGTTTTGGCTGATTTTGAAATGCGTGGCATGTTGGGAGACATTAAGAAGGTTGCAGGAATTATTGAGGATCTCTATCACATTGAAAAAAACGAAAACCAGTGAGGTTTTCGTTTTTTGATGTTCTAAATCAAGCTTACATCTTTTCTGGGGCTTCTACTCCCAGCAAACGCAGAGCTTCTTTGAGGACAACAGCTGTTGAGTAGCTGAGAGCCAAACGGCTGTCGCGCTCAGGGCTTTCATCCAGAATCCGAGTGTGCGCATAGTATTTGTTAAAGGCTTGAGCCAGACTGATAGCGTATTTGGCAATCAGAGATGGCTCATAGTTATCAGCAGCACGCTTGACAACACGACCGAAGTCTTGGAGCAGCTTGATAATTTCCCAGCTTTCTGGATCGTTTAGGCTGTAAGTAGCCTCTGCATCTGGCTGGAAGTTAGCCTTGCGCAGGATAGACTGGATACGAGCATAGGCATACTGGATGTAAGGACCTGTTTCTCCCTCGAAAGAAACCATAGCTTCCAGATCAAAATCGTAACCATTGCGGCGGTCGGTTTTGAGGTCGTAGAACTTAACTGCTCCTACCCCAACTGCACGAGCAACAGCGTCCTTGTTTTCCAAATCTGGGTTTTTAGCTTCAATCTGACTTTTTGCCCGGCTGATAGCTTCCAGCAGAGTTGGTTCGAGGAGGATGATGTTTCCTTTACGTGTAGACAGTTTTTGACGGTTCTTAGTCACCAGACCGAAGTCAACGTGAATCATGTCATCGCTCCAGTCAAAGCCCATCTTTTTCAGAACGGCCTTGAGCTGTCTGAAGTGGTTGGCCTGCTCTTGACCTACAACATAGACATTTTTGACAAAGTTGTAAGTGCGGGCCCGGTAGATGGCTGTAGCGATATCTCGTGTGATGTAGAGGGTAGCACCGTCTGATTTTTTAATCATAGCAGGCGGAAGGTTGAAGTCTTCCAGGTCTACAATGCTAGCTCCTTTTGACTCCTGTAAAAGCCCTTTTTCTTCGAGGATTTGAATCCCTTCGTCCATCTTGTCATTGTAGAAAGCTTCACCGTTTAGGCTGTCAAATTCGACACCTAGGAGTTCGTAGATACGGTTGAATTCTGTCAGACTTTCATCGCGGAACCATTGCCAGAGCTCAGTTGCTTCTGGGTCGCCATCTTCCAGCTTCTTGAACCAAAGGCGGCCTTCTTCATCCAGAGATGGGTCGTTTTCAATCTCGGCATTGATACGCACGTAAAGTTTGAGGAGCTCGTCGATAGGGTTAGCTTCAACAGCTTCCTGGCTTCCCCACTTCTTATAAGCTACCATCAAGAGGCCAAACTGTTTGCCCCAATCTCCCAAGTGGTTGATTTTGATGGTGTTGTAGCCAATCTTGCGGAAGATGTTGGAAAGAGCGTCACCGATAACAGTAGAGCGCAAGTGGCCGACTGAGAAAGGCTTGGCAATGTTTGGACTGGACAGGTCGATGGTGATATTCTGATTATTTCCTTCGTTTTGCTGGCCATAGTCAGCTCCGTCTTTGATGACTTCTTTGATAACTTGGCCAGAAATTTCAGCTTTGCTGAGGAAAAAGTTGACATAAGGACCAGTCGCAACGACTTTGTCAAAATGCGCCGTGTCAATCTTTTCAGCGATGTCAGCAGCGATGATTTGAGGAGCTTTGCGCTCAGTCTTTGCCAGAGAAAAGGCTGGGAAGGCGATATCGCCAAGTTCAGAGCTCTTTGGCTGCTCCAATAAATTTAAAATAGCGTCTTGATCAAGGCTGTCAATAACCTTGGCCAATTCGCCGGCAATCAACTGTTTGTTATCCATATTTGCTCCTTTGTGTCTTTTGTTATTATTTTATCACATTTTTCAAGGAATCTTCAATTTTTTTGGGAATAATTTTTGGGCTAATAGGAATTTTTCTGATATAATAAGAGGGATAAGAACCTGTATTTATAGATGGGCTTTCCATCTGAATGCTTCCTTGCCTGTCACTCTTCGTTAAAGTTTTTTGTTTATTCTCAGTATTCCTGCAAATCTTTGCCTAGATTGATGGAGAAGCAGTCTTTCATCAGATGGAGTATTCTTATATGAATGCAGCTTCTAATTATTCAATAATGAGGTAAAAATGAGAAAGAATGACCGTCATCAGTTAGTCAAAACGATGATTAAAGAAGAAAAGCTAGGAACGCAAAAGGAGATTCAGGATCGTCTGGAAGCGCAAGGGATTTATGTGACGCAGACTACCCTGTCGCGTGACCTCCGTGAAATTGGCCTGACCAAGGTTAAGAAGAAGGGGCTGACTTATTATGTTTTGGCGCATGAGACCGAAGAGATTGACTTGATAGAGTTTTTAGCCAAGCATGTGGAGAGTGTAGCCAGGGCGGAGTTTAGTCTGGTTCTTCGTACTGAGCTGGGCGAGGCAACAGTGCTGGCCAATGTCGTGGATAGCTCGCTGGATAGCCGTATTCTGGGAACCGTTGCGGGTGCCAATACTCTTTTAGTAGTTTGCCGGGATCAGGCAGCGGCTCAGGAGATTGAGGAGCAAATACAGGAAGTGATGTAAGAATCACAGTTTTTTCAGGAAAAATGGAGAGGTTTGAGACGGAAGTCCTGACCTCGTTTGTTTTTAGAAAGGATAGAGATGGCAGTAGAAAAGTTATCGCCAGGCATGCAGCAGTATTTGGATATTAAAAAGGACTATCCAGATGCTTTCTTGCTCTTTCGGATGGGGGATTTCTATGAGTTGTTTTATGATGATGCGGTCAATGCCGCCCAGATTTTAGAGATTTCTCTCACCAGCCGCAATAAAAATGCTGAAAACTCCATTCCCATGGCCGGAGTTCCCTATCATTCGGCACAGCAGTATATTGATGTTTTGGTCGAATCAGGCTATAAGGTAGCGATTGCAGAGCAGATGGAAGATCCCAAGGAATCCAAGGGCGTTGTTAAGCGGGAGGTCGTTCAGGTTATCACGCCGGGGACTGTAGTGGATTCCAGTAAGCCGGACTCTGCGAATAACTTTCTGGTGGCTCTGGATTACTCAGAGGGCCTCTATGGTCTGGCTTATATGGACTTGGTGACCGGTGAGTTTCAGGTGACTAGTTTAGAGGACTTTAGCTTGGTCTGCGGGGAAATTCGCAATTTGAAAGCTAGGGAAGTGGTGCTGGGCTATGCCTTGCCAGAAGCTGAGGAGCAGGTCTTGGCTGGACAGATGAACCTCTTACTGTCCTATGTACAGACGGCCTTGGATGATGTCCAGCTGCTGGGCGAGGAGCTGTCTCCTATGGAACGTCAGGCAGCAGGGAAATTGCTGGAGTATGTGCACCAGACCCAGATGAGGGAGCTCAGCCATTTGAAGAAGGCTCAGCATTATGAAATCAAGGACTTTCTGCAAATGGACTATGCTACCAAGGCGAGTCTGGATTTGACAGAAAATGCTCGCTCAGGCAAGAAGCACGGCAGTCTTTATTGGCTGATGGACGAGACCAAGACGGCCATGGGGGGTCGCATGCTGCGCTCTTGGATTCAGCGTCCGCTGATTGATGAAGCGCGAATCATCCAGCGGCAGAATGTTGTCGAGGTCTTTCTGGATCATTTCTTTGAGCGGAGTGATTTGACGGAGAGCCTCAAGGGAGTCTATGATATCGAGCGGCTGGCTAGTCGGGTTTCTTTTGGCAAGACCAATCCCAAGGATCTGCTGCAGCTGGCAGCTACATTGGGCAATGTGCCTCAGATTAAGGCTATCTTGCAAGGAATCGGTAGCCCGCATCTAGCTCGTTTGATTGAGGGCTTGGATCCTATTCCAGAGTTGGCAGGCTTGATTAGCTCAGCTATTTCTCCGGATGCACCCCATGTCATCACCGAGGGCAATATCATTCGGACAGGTTTTGATGAGAACTTGGATCAGTATCGTCTTGTGCTGAGGGAGGGGACCGGATGGATTGCAGAGCTGGAGGTCAAAGAGCGTTCCAACAGCGGCATCAGCAATCTAAAGATTGATTATAATAAAAAAGATGGCTACTACTTCCATGTGACCAATTCCCAGCTGGCTCATGTTCCCAGTCATTTCTTCCGCAAGGCGACCCTGAAAAATTCGGAGCGTTTCGGAACGGAGGAGCTGGCCCGAATTGAGGGAGAGATGTTGGAGGCGCGTGAAAAATCTGCTAATCTGGAATACGAAATTTTCATGCGGATTCGAGAGGAAGCTGGCAAATATATCCAGCGCTTGCAGGCCTTGGCACAAACGCTAGCAGCTGTAGATGTATTGCAGAGCTTTGCTGCGGTGGCAGAACAACTGCATTTGGTGCGTCCCGTCTTTACTGCGGAGCGCCGTCTGCAGATTGAAAAAGGCCGCCATGCTGTCGTGGAAAAGGTCATGGGTGCCCAAAGCTACATTCCAAATAGTATTCTGCTGGACCAGGAAACGAACATTCAGCTGATTACCGGGCCAAACATGAGTGGGAAATCGACTTATATGCGCCAACTGGCTATCATTGTCATTATGGCACAGATGGGTTCTTATGTGCCTGCTCAGTCTGCCAGTCTGCCTTTATTCGATGCGATTTTCACTCGTATCGGTGCAGCGGATGATCTGGTGTCCGGCCAGTCCACTTTTATGGTGGAGATGATGGAGGCCAATCGGGCCATTCGACAGGCCAGCGAGCGTTCGCTCATTCTCTTTGATGAGCTGGGTCGCGGGACGGCTACTTATGATGGGATGGCGCTGGCTCAGGCTATTATCGAGCATATTCATCATTATACTGGGGCCAAGACCCTCTTTGCCACCCACTATCATGAGCTGACAGCTTTAGAGAATAGTTTGGAGCATTTGGAAAATGTTCATGTGGCAACCTTGGAAAAGGACGGGCAGGTGACTTTCCTGCATAAGATTGAGCCGGGTCCGGCTGACAAGTCCTACGGAATTCATGTGGCGAAGATTGCCGGACTTCCTGAGAAATTACTGGAGCGGGCGGACAGCATTTTGAGTCATTTGGAGAGTCAGGATACAGCGTTAGGATCAGAGCTTCCTGCTGAATCCAGACCGAAGCAGTCACAAGTGGCTGAGCAGATGTCTCTTTTCGCAGAAGGATCGGAAAATACGGTTCTAACTGAACTCCGAGACTTGGACATCTACAATATGACTCCCCTGGAAGTCATGGCAGCAGTGGCCGATCTCAAGAAGAAGTTGTAAAAGCAAAGAACAGACTTGTTAATGCCTCAAGTCTGTTCTTTTTATTTCTCACGATTTGCTAGACAAGCCGCTATTGATTTTTTGAATGTTGCGGTAGGTGTGGTAATAGATGGCGCCTGAAATGATTAGATAGATAAGGGTGAATTCCCCGACGGCAGTCAGTGTCAGGCTGAATATTTTTTCTCTTGGGAAAAATCCAGCTAGATTAGCCAAAAGTGCAAAACTCAGAATCATCACACCATAGTGGCTGACGATGGAGCGCAGGATGCTCCAGTCTCTTTGGAAGAAGCTTCCGCTCCATCTGAAAACAGCTCCCATGATAAACCAGATAAGCAGGCAGTAGAGCATGATGAGGGAAACATGGACATGCTGGCTCAAAAAGAAGTGGCCGATAGGAGAGCGAGGGTGAAGCGGTAGATAAGCTGGGTTGTAAAAATAAGAAACAATCATGGAGAAGAAGAGACCGATGAAAATCCCTCCAATTCCTCCGAAAAAGAGTTCTTTAAGACGAGTTTTCATAATTGCAACCTTTCTTTGATAGATTTGAGATAGCGGCGGGACGAGTAAGTCTGGTCGCCGTTTTTCAGAAATATTTGAATCAGACCATTTGGAGTCAGCTTGAGGTGGCTGATTTGTCGGCTGTTGATAATTTCCGACTGAGAAATCTGCAGAAAATAGTCCGGAAGGCTCTGCAGCAACTGATAAAGAGCTTGTTGAGCTCGATAGCTGTCTTTTGCTGTTCGGACTCGGAGCTGGCGATTTTCTGTATAGATTCGGTGGATTTCCTTAGCATCCAGCAGATAGATTTCGTTCTCTTTTTTGACATGAATCTTGTCTTCTTTGCCTAGATGTTGAGCAAAGTGGATCAATTCCTGAATGCTTTCGGTCATGAGTCGAGCTTCAATGCTGACGGAGTCTTCGGTGACTTGAGAATCGATTCTTAGCTTAACTTTCATAACTTCCTCCTTTCACCTTTATTAAACCGCAACTTGGCAGCGAAAACAAGCCCTTGTGTCTATGTGGCAGCTATTTGTGTCTATATGGTTTGTCTTGTGAGCAGAGCGGGCAAGATAAGTCTGCCCTCTGATAGAAAGAGCCCAATGTGTTATAATAGATAGCAGAACAAATACGGAGAAAAAGATGTCAAAAATTATCGAACTTCCAGAAATTCTAGCCAATCAGATTGCGGCTGGCGAAGTCATTGAGCGACCTAGCAGTGTGGTCAAGGAGCTGGTGGAGAATTCAATTGATGCGGGTGCCAGCCAGATTACCATCGAAATCGAGGAGGCCGGACTCAAGAGCATTCAGGTGACGGATAATGGTGAGGGCATAGACCACGAAGATGTCCCTCTGGCTCTTCGACGCCATGCTACCAGTAAAATCAAGAAACAAGCGGATCTCTTTCGGATTCGGACACTGGGTTTTCGTGGCGAGGCCATTCCTTCCATTGCTTCTGTCTCGCGTTTTACCATTGAGACTGCAACGGAAGCTGGTCAGCACGGGACTCTGCTGGTTGCCCAAGGCGGTGAGATTGAAGAGCATGAGCCTGCTAGCAGTCCGGTGGGAACGAAAATCAAGATAGAAGATCTCTTCTTTAATACTCCAGCCCGGCTCAAGTATATGAAGAGCCAGCAGGCTGAGCTGTCCCATATCGTTGATGTGATTAATCGGCTCAGCCTAGCCCATCCAGAGGTGGCTTTCACCCTTGTCAGCGACGGCCGCGAAATGACACGGACTGCCGGCAGTGGCAATCTGCGTCAGGCTATTGCAGGCATCTATGGTCTGGCAACAGCCAAGAAAATGGTGGAAATCTCTGCTTCGGATTTGGACTTTGAGGTGAGCGGCTATGTCAGTTTGCCTGAGTTGACTCGTGCGAATCGGAATTATATTACGATCCTCATCAACGGCCGCTACATTAAGAATTTCCTGCTCAATCGCGCTATTTTGGACGGCTACGGCAGCAAGCTGATGGTAGGCCGCTTTCCACTCGCGGTCATCAATATTCAGATTGACCCCTATCTGGCCGATGTCAATGTCCATCCGACCAAGCAAGAGGTGCGGATTTCTAAAGAGCGGGAACTCATGACCTTGATTTCGCAAGCTATTGCGACCAGTCTCAAAGAGCAAGACCTTATCCCGGATGCTTTGGAAAATCTAGCCAAATCAACTGTTAAGCGTGCCAATAAGCCTGAACAGACTAGCCTCCCGCTGAAAGAAAATCGCCTCTACTACGATAAGGAGCAGAATGACTTTTTCCTCAAGCCACAGGTGGCCGAGCAGCAGTTATCCTTTGAAGAATCAGCAGAGCCTGTTCATGAAGCGACAGATGAAAAATCAGAACCGCAACCGACTTCGGTCAAATTTGCAGAGAGAAGGCCAGTTAGTTATGACCAGCTAGACCATCCAGAGCTAGACCAGGCCAGTCTGGAGCGGGCTGTGGATAAGCTAGAACAGGAAGAGAAGTCAAGCTTCCCAGAGTTAGAATATTTTGGTCAGATGCATGGTACCTATCTCTTTGCTCAAGGCAAGGGCGGTCTTTACATTATTGACCAACATGCTGCTCAAGAGCGGGTCAAGTATGAGTATTATCGGGAGAAGATTGGGGATGTGGACAATAGCCAGCAGCAGCTCTTGGTGCCTTATATCTTTGAATTTCCAGCGGACGATATGCTGCGAATCAAGCAGCGGATGGAGCTGTTAGAAGATGCTGGCATCTTTTTAGAAGAGTACGGAGCCAACCAGTTTATCCTCCGTGAGCATCCCATTTGGTTCAAGGAAGAGGAGATTGAAGCCGGCATCTATGAAATGTGTGATATGCTTCTCCTGACCAAGGAAGTTTCTATCAAGAAATATCGAGCAGAGCTGGCCATTATGATGAGCTGCAAACGCTCCATCAAGGCCAATCACAGTCTGGATGACTACTCTGCGCGTGACTTGCTCTTTCAGCTGTCCCAGTGTGACAATCCTTACAACTGCCCACACGGTCGGCCGGTCTTGGTCAACTTTACCAAGTCAGATATGGAAAAAATGTTCCGTCGCATTCAGGAAAATCATACTAGCCTGCGGGAGTTGGGGAAATACTAAACTGTATAGAAGATCAAACAGCCCTAGTTATAGAACTAGAGCTGTTTTAAATTTTTGAGCTGAACCTGTGTTCCAGTAAGCAAATCAGCTGGATGACGTTTGTCCTTGCGAAGCAGTCCCATCAGCAGAAAGATCAAGAAGAGAATCCCTGCTGAAGTTGACAAGAAAATTGACAGGGTATCTGCTTGATAAGCACTACGGATAGCTCCCATATGTCCCAGCTGCCAAGGGAAAAACTTGATAGCAGAGCGCAAAAGGCTGTGGGAAAGGCTCCTATGTTTGTAAACCAACTGTAAACCTGCCCAACGCTTGCCAAAACTGCCTTTTCTATAGTCTAGCCAAGCAAAGATGATAGTTAGAGGCAGGACTGAGGTAGAAAAACCCAGAAGTTGGCTCTGGACTTCAGTGAATGCAGGAATGCCTCCCAAGATCAGACTATAAAATCCCATAGCTAGTAAAAAAAGAGAAATGAGATAGAATGAGATGAAGAGCCAGTCTCCAAGCAGCTCTTTCAGACGAGTTTTGACAGGTATGGGATTGTCAGTTTTTAGTTTCATCTTGAGCACCTTCTTTCTTAGAATCCTCATCAAGGCCGATAACCTTGTCCAGATACTTTTTCTTAATCTTTAGCGCCTTGTTAATAGCCATTGCGGATGCGATTAAGAGGAAAAAGCTCAACCAGACCAGGGCAGTGAATTTTGCTGGAAAGCTAGAACCTGCGAAAAAGAGAAAGATAGCCAGAGCTGATACAAAAATATATAGAACCTGCCAAAAGCCATAAGATTTTACTTCCTTGTAGTAGCGATTTTTTTCGTCTTCTGAGAGGACGGGTTTTATTTCTGGCTTATCGCTGTCTTCTAAAAGCAGATAATCTGTCGTCACTTGGAAAATCTTGCTCAGTTCTACAACTTTTTCGAGTTCTGGCAGTGCTTGGCCAGACTCCCACTTGGAAATGCTCTGGCGAGAGACATTGATTTGTTCAGCTAGCTTTTCTTGTGACCAGCCTTTTTCTTTTCTTAGTTCAAATAATTTATCAGCGAGTTTCATGATTGCAGCCTCCTTTTCTTTGCTAACTCTATCCTAACAGCTTTTAGTTATCTTGAGAATACAGCTTCCTGTACATTTTGTCAACCGCTGGTTGCACTTCTGTTTGCAGTTTCTAGACAGAAAATATGATATACTAGATAGGCAAAATGATACAAAAAGAAGGGAAATTATGTACGAATATTTTAAAGGAATTATCAGCAAAATTACAGCTAAATACATTGTATTGGAAGTCAACTCTATCGGCTATATTCTTCATGTGGCCAACCCCTATGCTTACTCAGGGCATCTTCATCAGGAAGCCAAGGTTTATGTTCACCAAGTGGTGAGAGAAGACGCGGAGCTCCTGTACGGTTTTGCGACCGAGGAGGAGAAGCAACTCTTTCTCAGCTTGATTTCAGTCTCAGGTATTGGGCCAGTATCTGCCCTGGCTATTATTGCGGCGGATGATAATGCTGGCTTGGTGCAGGCTATTGAGCAAAAAAACATCACCTACCTGACCAAGTTTCCTAAAATTGGTAAGAAAACAGCTCAGCAGATGGTGCTGGACTTGGAAGGAAAGGTAGTGGCAGCAGGCAGCCCAGCAGAAAGCAAGGCACCTGTCCAGACTGCGGATAATCAGGAGCTGGAAGAAGCCATGGAAGCCATGCTGGCTCTGGGCTACAAGGCTGCTGAACTCAAGAAAATCAAGAAATTCTTTGAGGGCACAACGGACACAGCTGAAAACTATATCAAGTCAGCCCTCAAGATGTTGGTGAAATAGGAGAAAGTTATGACTAAACGCTGCGTTTGGGTAAAGATGAATAACCCTTTGTATGTAGCTTATCATGATGAGGAGTGGGGCAAACCCCTCCATGATGATCAGAAATTATTTGAATTGCTCTGCATGGAGACCTATCAGGCTGGACTTTCTTGGGAGACTATTCTCAATAAACGCCAGGCTTTTCGGGAATCTTTTCATTTCTATGATGCCCAGAAAATTGCTCAGATGACAGATACAGATCTAGATGGTTTGTTAGGCAATCCTGATATTATCCGTAACAAGATGGAAATTTATGCGACCAGGGCTAATGCCCAAGCTTTTTTGGCTGTTCAAAAGCAGTTTGGCTCTTTTAATGACTATATCTGGTCTTTTGTAGACTTCAAAACGATTGACAATCAAATTACGAACTACAAGGAAGCCCCAACTAAAACGGAGCTGTCAGAAAGCATGTCCAAGGCGCTGAAAAAGCAAGGATTCAAATTTGTCGGTCCTGTTTGTGTCTATTCATTCCTAGAAGCAGCTGACCTTATCAATGATCATGAAAATGATTGTGACTTCAATTTACATAAAATACCGTTTGAGAAAGATTCTCAACGGTATTTTTCAATTTCTTCTTTTAGAGATTTTACTAGCTCTTTTTCATCGGCAAGTTGTAGTAGAGCAATCCCTTTTTTTATTAATTCGTTATCATTTTTGCAAATTCCAAGTCGAATCTGTGAAAGCCCGAGGGAATCATAACGTTTTTCTTTTTTTGACAAATCGTAAATGTACTTAGTAATTTCAGCGCATTCTCTCTTTAATCCATTATAAAGATAGATGGTAGAAAGGTTGACTAAGAGTCCGATTTGTAGATTATTCCCATTGCGAAATGATTGGTATTTTTTTATGCTATTTAAAATCTTTTGGGTAAATTGTTTGATATTTTCTAAAGGGAAGAAATAAAGGATGGTAGAAAGCAGTCGAAAATCACTTTCATACCAAGTGTCCTGTTTTTCTAAATACGCCCAAATTTTATTGGTAGTAGCATTAATTTCTTTTGTCTCAGAAATTCCATTTTGTCTCAGATGAATAGTAATATTGATGCTATCTAAAGCATGTTTAATCGGAATATCGGAATGTTTATATAGATATGCCTCGCATTCTCTCTTTAGTTGTAACAAACCTTCTGTCCCTACAATAGACTCACCTTGGTTGTAAAGAGAATTTAAAATTTTCTGTCTCTGACTAGGTTGATAATAATCACAAATGTATTTAAATTCTTCTAGTGTCATATCTATCTGGCGAAGTAAAAAAATCATGGTATCGAACTTTGGCACGACTTGTCCGCTTTCAATTCGTGCCAAAGTTGAGCGAGCTAAAAAATCTCCACAAATTTCTTCTTGAGTCAACCCTTTTGATTTCCTAATTTCTTTATAGATTTTTCCATAATCCCAGCGCATAAGAACTCCTTTTTAAAATGTTACTAAAAGCTACATTTTGAAAAAATATTTTAAAATAGTATACCATGAAATAAAAAGGAGGGCAAAAATGAAGAAAGTGAAATACAATTCTATTTTATTGGCAATGACGCTAATAATGCTTGTAAATGCACTCCCATGGTGGTGGCCGTGGAGATAAGGTGGATAGGATAGAAGGGGAGTGAGTTCAATGTTCTAAATATTTCAAAAAAGTAGGCAAAGATTAAATATATATATATTTAAAAATTAGAATCTATAAAATTTAAGAATTAAAAATAAAACATTAGCTTTATTAGCTACAGTTTCTTTAGGTTTTGGGCTAACTACTATGACTAGTATCGTTAGTGCAGAAGTAGCATATCCAGCCCCATATCCGATTATTGATGAATGGAATTATGGTGTGAATGATAACTATGGTTATTCTAATTACTATGTTAAATCTCCGAATAATATTGGTTCAAAATCTTCGATAACTAATCTTTGGGGAACTGTTAAGTCATCTGATTCTCAAAAATATGGATGGGCAATGTCAAGTTCAACAAAAAGTTGGAATGATGTTCGATTAAATGCACATTGGAACTACTTTAAATTTTAACAATAGTTTATGAAAGTTGGAAGACCCAATAATATTATAGGGTCTTTTATAATATAGGTAGGAGCTTATGAAATTAAAATTAGGTGTTATAGGACTCTTTTTTTGCTTAATTGCTGCCATTGGTCTGGTTAGTATTAGTGATACTCAAAAACCAATACCTTTACCAATTGATGGTGCCTTCTCCATTCAAGGGAAAAGCAATCTTTCTAATGAAGAAATATATCAAATGATTAGTGGCCTATCAGAAGAGAAAAAAGTTAAAATATACAAGCCGGTGGTTCAGAATTCAGGACAGTTGACTTATATAAATCTTGATGATGCCAGCCATGAACAATTAAAGTCTATACCGATAACAGGGATGTACTATACTCTAGGGGAAATAGATTCAAATGATTTAAAAAAACTTACGTCTACAGGTCTGCAAGTAGTATATATGGCTTACCCTTGGTATATGGGAGGAATGATACAATTTACTGGCTCTTTAAGATTTTTGTTAATGATTTCAATTTACTTAACCTTATCAGTTGTTTTATTTGTTGTTAGAGCGAGAAAGATTAAAGAAGGGACGATAAGACGTTCTTTAGGATTGCCTGTGTATAACCTAAAAAAGGATTATTTAATTTCTGTTACTTTTGAGCTGATTTTAGTTGCTTTATTGATGGTTTTCTATGGCTCTTTTCTGGGGAGTGGTCTCTTCACCTATAGTTCCAAGTTATTCTTCTCTCTACTTCTAACCAATTTTATAATTTTTCAAATCATTGATCTCATCACCTTTGTTTTATTTTGGCTGACGATTCAGGTTGAAAAGCCTATTGAAATTATAAAAAATAAGGCCAAAAACAGCCTCATTTTTATCGTATGGCTTGCGGTTATTTCTAGCATAATAGTTGTTTCAGGAATCTTTTTACGGGAAACAAAGGCTAGTCAATCAAAGATAAATATACAGATAAAGCATTTAGAACCATGGAGTGCAGTAAAAGATTGGAAAAGACTAGAGTTTTTGGGTATTGAAAATGAATCTGTTACTAATGGAGAAGAAGCAAATGACTCAGGAGCTAAGTATATAGAGATTGCTAAAGCCTTAAAAAAACTGGATTTTATATATATCAAATCATCTTCAGCCTATGTTCCAGATTTTATGAAAACTTCTCATGTTACAGAAGATTTTTCTAAGCAATTAAAAAGTGATGGGATAACGAATCCAGAGGTTAATAAAGAGCTGGTTTATATCAATCAAACAGGTGCTAAGGTACAAAATAAAGTTAATGGAACAAACTATCGTATTTTAGATAATAAAATAGCAACCATCTATATTCCTAATAAATTTAAAGAGAATAAGGCATCAATCGAGAATACGGTTGTAGCAGAACAATTTACTGGTACAAACTATACAAAAGATGATCTTACGGTGCAAGTCATTCCTGATGGGCAAGAATTTTTCTATTTCAATGAAAATGGCAGTAGTGTCCCTGAAAATAAAGATAATCTACCCTTGGAAAGTGTGACAAATAGTAAGAGTAATATAGTGGTTGTATTAGATACTGATAAAATGGTAGAAACTAACGATTTTATTTTGGCAAGCAATATCATATATAACTCACTTTTTAGTCCAGAAGCAATTAAGGACATCAACGATTTGAGTGCTAGTTTGAATTTTTCAATCAATCCAGTCGAGGTTTACCAAACTGTGAAACTTAATATTCAATCTTTAGAGCACCAAATTCTCCTTTCAAAAATACTGCAAATAATTATTTGTGGAATTGTATTTCTACTCATTTATCAATATGCTCAAATGTTTGTTGCCTTAAAACAGAATGACTATGTCAAAAAAATCATTTTAGGCCTATCGAAAACAGGTATAGCCATTTCAAGTCTAAAATATTTTATGATAACGATTATAATGGTTATCTTATTGACATTTATCATGACAGGACAAATAGAGTTATTGTATATTGGTCTTGCTTCTTTAACGGTTTTAATGATGTCAATAATAATAAGTTTCAGAAAATTATCTGATAGATACACTCAAATTCTAAAAGGAGATGACTAATGACAATTGAAATTGTGAATGTTACAAAAAAATATGGCTCAAAAGAAATATTTACAGATTTAAATTTAACCTTTGAAGCTGGAAAAAGCTACGCCTTGATTGGCGGTTCGGGTTCAGGTAAAACTACCTTGCTAAACATTATAGGAAGGCTAGAAAAAATTGACAGTGGAAAAGTGTTAGTTGATAAACAGGATATTTGGAAAACAAAAGAAAGAACCTATTTTAAAAATACTATTGGGTATGTATTCCAAAATTATTCTTTGATAGAAAACAAAACAGTATATGATAATTTAAAACTCCTCAATAAAGACAAAAAGATTATATCTGAGATACTTGAAAAAGTAGGCCTTTCTACGGACTATTTAAAACATAAAATATATGAATTGTCTGGGGGACAGGCTCAGCGTGTAGCTATTGCAAGAATGTTAATGAAACCGCGTAAAATTATTTTAGCGGATGAACCTACAGGAGCCTTGGATAGTGAGATTGGGAATGAAATCATCAACTTATTATTGAGTGAAGCAACCAAGGATAATTATGTTATTATAGCAACGCATGATCCAGCTGTATATAGTAAAGTTGATGTTATCATTGATATAAAAGATATAGGAAGTCAGGCATGAAAAAGAAAATTTATATTAGTTTGCTACTAGTCATTGGAATACTCGCAATCGTCTTAATTGGCAAACAAGTGATTAAAAAAGAAAATCCCAATAAACCTTCGGTGGATTTAACAGTCTATACAATCTCTTCGAATGATACCGAAAGATGGGATAAGATAAGGCAAGTAGAAACAGAAGATGCTGTCTATCTAATATCTGTCAAAGAAGTAGCATCTTCAGAAGAAGTATTTTCAAATATTATTGCAGATGGCACTGCTATGGGATTTGGAGTTAGTGAAGAAGAAGTTAAACAATTTAACAATAATTTAGGAACTACTGTAGTAGATGCTAAAAATAATAAATTGATTGGGATAGAATTCTTCACTTTTTCTGATGATGGCAAGGGATTTTCAGTAGCGAATTTTGATTACGGCAAAAAAGAGTTTAATAATCAAAAAAAAGAAAAGAAAGAGTTCTATAAAAAACTATACGAAGCGTTTAAAAAATAATTTATGATGACACGACAAACGCATAAAGGCAAAAGTTCCAATAAATTTTTGAAATACAAATGATTATTTAATTTTTTGACAAGCATTTGTCAAAGGTAGCTGCAGTTTTACTTTCCTCTTTTTTCTTTGCTGTCTTATATGTAAAAAGCGAACGCAATCTTTGCTTGTCTGTTCTCTTTCATAATTTTCATAATAGTGCGACTATATTCCTTGTTTCATAGAAAAAATTCCTTGGTTTTCTAACATCCAAGGAATTTTATTTAGTTATCCTTTCTGCAACCAAATCTTTTCCTTGATAAAGATGCGCAGTTCATAGAATAGCATAAAGAGGGTGGAGATGAGGAAGCCAGCCATAAAGATATGATGCAAATAGGCAAAAATAGCAATCTCAACCAAAACGGAGAAGAGATAGAAAATGACTAAATAATGCCATTTCTTGGCCTTGCTATCTTCTATGACCTTTTTCTCCAAGCGCTCATCCTCCTTGATGAGTGTGTCCAGACTGATATCAAATTCCCGGCTGATAGCGATGAGATTGCCAATATCAGGGATACCTTTTTCGCTTTCCCAACGGGCAATAGCAGAGCGGGAAACCTTGAGTCTTTCCGCCAAAGCCTCCTGAGTGAGTTGATTTTGTTGACGAATATCTTTGAGAACTTGTGAAATTTTCATGGTGTTCTCCTTTCTTCAAATAAAAATATTTAGATGATTTCCTTTTTTCATCTTTATTATAAAAATAATGAAACCATTTGCCAATAGCATTTCCCTAACAATCCAGTTATTCTACATAACATCAGTCATTCTTAAAAGTTTTCCACAGCATGTTGACAAGCTTGTCAAGGAACTTGACAGCTCTTTTTATTTCCTGAAATGAAAATCAACTTTTTTAAGATTTTTTGTGATAAAATAAAGCCAATTCCGAATAGTAAGGTAGGAGGTCCTATGAAAGCAGAAATTATTGCTGTGGGCACTGAGATTCTGACGGGTCAGATTGTCAATACCAATGCCCAATTTTTATCTGAAAAACTTGCGAGTCTGGGGATTGATGTCTATTTTCAGACAGCAGTAGGGGACAATGAAAATCGTCTCCTATCTGTTTTGGAAATTGCTCAAGGGCGCAGTAATCTGATTATCCTAACAGGAGGCTTGGGGCCAACAGAGGATGATTTGACCAAGCAGACCTTGGCTAAGTTCTTAGGACGTGAGCTCATTTTTGACTCACAGGCTGTGGAAAAGCTGGATCGCTTTTTTGCTAGTCGACCAGATTATGCTCGAACTCCCAATAATGAGCGTCAGGCCCAGCTGGTTGAAGGCTCGGCTCCGTTACCAAATGCGACCGGCTTAGCTGTCGGAGGCTTGTTAGAAGCAGACGGAGTGACCTATGTAGTCCTGCCTGGCCCGCCTAGTGAGCTCAAACCCATGGTCAATAACGAGCTGGTTCCCCTCTTATCCACAGGCCAGAAATTGTATTCACGGGTGCTGCGCTTCTTTGGTATCGGCGAGAGTCAGCTAGTGACTATTTTGTCAGAGATGATTGAGCAGCAGAGTGACCCCACCATTGCTCCTTATGCAAAGACAGGGGAAGTTACCCTGCGACTGTCCACCAAGGCTCTGAGTCAGGCAGAAGCCGATACCAAGTTTGAGGCTGTGGAAAAGGAAATTTTGTCCCATAAGACTTTTGAGGGACAGTCACTGTCAGAGATTTTCTATGGTTACGGGGATGACAATTCCTTGGCACAGGTGGCTTTTGACTTGCTGAAGAGTCAAGGAAAGACGATTTCGGCGGCGGAGAGTCTGACAGCAGGGCTCTTTCAGGCGACCTTGGCTGATTTTGCTGGAGCCTCTTCCATTTTTTCAGGTGGCTTTGTCACCTACAGCATGGAGGAAAAGAACCGGATGCTGGATATTCCGTTGGGAGACCTGGAGAAGCACGGTGTCGTTTCCGCTTTTACGGCTGGGAAAATGGCAGAGCAGGCTAGAAAGCTGACCGAAAGTGACCTAGCTGTCAGTCTGACAGGTGTGGCTGGTCCAGATTCACTGGAAGGTCATCCAGCAGGGACCGTTTTTATCGGCTTAGCAAGTGCTTCAGGAACAGAAACTATTAAGGTCAATATTGCTGGACGAAGTCGGCGTGATGTGCGGAAAATTGCTGTTCTACACGCCTTCAACCTAGTACGAAAAACTTTATTAAATAGCTGATTTTTGGTATAATGACGAAGATGGCCAAAAGACATTTTAGAAAAAACAGGAGAAATAAATGGCAAAGAAACAAAAAAAATTAGACGAAATCTCAAAGAAATTCGGCGATGAGCGCCAAAAAGCCTTGGATAATGCTCTTAAAAACATTGAAAAGGATTTTGGTAAGGGAGCCATTATGCGTCTGGGTGAGCGGGCAGAGCAAAAGGTTCAAGTTATGAGTTCAGGCTCTTTGGCCTTGGATATTGCCCTTGGTGCCGGTGGTTATCCTAAGGGACGGATTATTGAAATCTATGGTCCAGAGTCTTCTGGTAAGACAACCGTTGCCCTTCACGCAGTTGCTCAAGCGCAAAAAGAAGGTGGTATCGCAGCTTTTATCGATGCTGAGCATGCTTTGGATCCGTCGTACGCGGCTGCTCTAGGTGTTAATATTGATGAGTTGCTGCTGTCTCAACCTGATTCTGGCGAACAGGGACTGGAAATTGCCGGTAAGCTGATTGACTCAGGTGCGGTGGATTTGGTGGTTGTGGACTCAGTTGCAGCCCTGGTACCACGTGCAGAAATCGATGGCGATATCGGTGACAGTCATGTCGGCTTGCAGGCTCGGATGATGAGCCAGGCTATGCGCAAGCTGTCTGCTTCTATCAACAAAACGAAGACGATTGCGATTTTCATTAACCAGCTGCGTGAAAAAGTTGGCGTTATGTTTGGTAATCCTGAAACAACACCAGGTGGGCGTGCACTGAAGTTCTATGCTTCTGTCCGTTTGGATGTCCGTGGCAATACTCAAATCAAAGGAACTGGTGATGAGAAGGATACCAATGTTGGTAAAGAAACCAAGATCAAGGTCGTTAAAAATAAGGTAGCTCCGCCATTCAAGGAAGCCTTTGTAGAAATCATGTACGGAGAAGGTATTTCTAAGACAGGTGAGCTGATTAAGATTGCGACTGATTTGGATATCATTAAAAAAGCTGGTGCTTGGTACTCCTACAATGATGAAAAGATTGGCCAAGGTTCTGAAAATGCTAAGAAGTACTTGGCTGATCATCCAGAAGTCTTTGACGAAATTGACCGTCAGGTTCGTGTACGCTATGGTTTGATTGAAGGCGATGATTTGGCAAAAGCAGTTGGAAACAAGGCTGAAAGCCCTGTGGAAACTATGGAAGAAGTGACTCTGGATTTGGACGATGCCATCGAAATTGAAGAGTAATTTTGCAAAATAGGTCGCAAGACCGATGGTTTTTGTGATATAATAGACTACGATATTAGTATCGTGTAGCGAAAGGAGTACTTACATGATCACAATCTATACTGTCTCAAGTTGTACTAGTTGTAAAAAAGCAAAAACCTGGCTAAACGCTCATCAATTAACTTATAAAGAACAAAATTTAGGCAAAGAAGGCATCACCAAAGAGGAACTTCTGGATATTTTAACCAAAACAGAAAATGGTATCGCGAGCATTGTTTCATCAAAAAACCGCTATGCTAAAGGCTTGGGTGTTGACATTGAAGAACTGAGTGTCAACGAAGTTCTTGACATCATCATGGAGACCCCGCGTATTTTGAAAAGTCCTATCTTAGTGGATGATAAACGTCTCCAAGTTGGTTACAAAGAAGATGATATCCGTGCTTTTCTGCCACGTTCTGTTCGTAATGTTGAAAATGCAGAAGCTCGTCTGCGGGCAGCTCTCTAATCTTTGAATATAACTGAAAGAGTCGGGAAGAGAATCTCGGCTCTTCTTTTTGTTCGGGTTGACAGCAGTCTTTGCCGACTGGATGGATTGACAAGGAGCAGAACTGTGATACAATATCTCTGAGGAGGATGGAAGATGAAGAAAATTTTAGTAGGACTGGGATTGAGTGTGGCACTGTTAGCAGGCTGTGGACATAAAAAAACAGAGACGAATTCGAATGCGGCTGACAAGAAAGAAATCAGCAATAATCTGCCTATCATTGATAATGCCAAGCAGCAGGAAGTGATTACTCGGACGCTTGTTTTTCCAAAGGATGAACGAGGAAACCAGCAGAGCCAGACAGTGACTTATCAGGGAGAGCATTTCAAACGCTTGGTCGTCGAAAGGCTGACTGCGACTGATGATGAGATGAAAGAAGCCATCAAGCAAATGGGGCTGGAGGAAGCGCAGAAGTCGCTCAATGAGTCACTGGAGCAGGATGCAGACTATGTGCAGGCTCGTGGACTTCAAGGCTTCAGCGGTTCAGTGACAATTTTGAATGCGAACGAGCTGAAAATGACTTCTAGCTATGATTTTGAGAGCCTAGATATCGAAAAAGCGGCGTCTATGCCTTATTTTCAAAATCTCAAGCTCAAAGAAATGATTAAGCTGACGCCAGAAGAATACATCAACAATCTCCTGATGAATGGAGCAGAAGAGCAGAAATAGACTGCTCTTTTTTATTACATTTTAATGACAGAGTGACAATCAGTTTGACAGCGCCGTTTTTATAATGATATGATAAAATCAGCTCAATATTGAAGGAGATAAGACATGAGAAAATTAATTGTCTTTTTGCTGGCAGCTTTGGCAATCTTAACAGCTTGCAGTCAGCAGTCAAATAATAGTTCATCCTCACAGGGAGGAGCTGGAAAAGGAGATATTGTCACTAAGTCCTATAAAACTGAGAAGCAATTAGAACATGGAAAAGAAACCAGAATCTTAACCGTCAGCTACAGCGGACAGAAATATGATAAGGTTATCCTGCATGTCAGCAAGGCTATTCCTGACAACATCAAGGAAGCTCTGTCAAAACAGGATGTTTCCACTGTAAAGAAGGAAATGCTGTCATTGATTGAAGAAGCACTGGGTCTGAAAGAGGCAGTGAATATCACCGGTCTTGACTTGAAAACAGATATGACAGCGGAAGAGATTTCTCTGGAGATGACTATCGATCCTGAGAATCTAGACTACGAAGCAGCCAAAAAGCTTCCAAACTACGCGCAGCTGTTTGAGCAAATCGAGACCCTGAGTCCGGAAGAATTGCTTAACAAGTTTAAGGGAAGCGACGGTGTGGAAGTGCCGTCTTCAAATTAGGAAGTTTCCATCCAGTTCTCTGAAGAGAGCTGGATTTTTGCTGGATTTCAGAGCCAGACTTCGGATAAATATTAGCTAAAGCTTATTGAAAAATTAGGAGAATTCAGGTGAATTAAATTTGTGAAAAGCCTATAATTATGCTATAATAGGGATATTCTAAAGAAAGAGGGTGTAATTGTGGGATTTACAGATGAAACAGTACGTTTTAATCTCGATGATTCAAATAAAAAGGAAATTAGCGAGACTTTGACCGATGTCTACAAGTCGCTCAATGAAAAAGGATACAATCCAATCAATCAAATCGTGGGATACGTACTCAGTGGCGATCCTGCGTACGTACCTCGCTATAACAACGCCCGCAATCAAATCCGCAAATACGAGCGCGATGAGATTGTTGAGGAGTTGGTTCGTTATTATTTGAAAGGACAAGGCGTCGATCTCTAATGAGAATTATGGGATTAGATGTGGGCTCAAAAACGGTTGGGGTTGCTATTAGTGATCCTCTTGGTTTTACGGCTCAAGGACTGGAGATTATTCCGATTCATGAAGATAAGGGCGAATTCGGCCTAGAGCGTTTGGGCGAGCTGGTGAAAGAGTATAAGGTTGATAAGTTTGTTATTGGCCTGCCTAAGAACATGAACAATACCAGCGGACCTCGGGTGGAGGCCAGTCAGGCTTATGGTCAGCGGATTGCTGAGCTTTTTGGTCTACCGGTTGACTACCAGGATGAGCGCCTGACGACGGTGGCTGCTGAGCGCATGCTGGTGGAGCAGGCAGACATTAGCCGCAGCAAGCGCAAGAAAGTCATTGATAAGCTGGCCGCGCAGCTGATTTTGCAGAATTATCTGGATCGAAATTTTTAGAAAAGAAATGAAGGAGACACTAGTATGGCACATGATCATAACCATGACCACGAGCATGAAGAGCGTGAATTAATCACCTTGGTTGACGAGCAAGGAAACGAGACTTTATTTGAAATTCTTTTGACCATTGACGGCAAAGAAGAGTTTGGCAAGAATTATGTTCTTTTGATTCCAGCTAATGCGGAAGAAGATGAGAACGGTGAAGTAGAGATTCAAGCTTATTCCTTTACCGAAAATGAAGATGGCACAGAAGGCGACCTGCAGCCAATCCCAGAAGACTCAGATGCTGAATGGGATATGATTGAAGAAGTCTTCAACAGCTTTATGGAGGAGTAAGACTGGCCTAGCCTCGTTTCTAAAAAAGACAAGCGCAGGCGAGATGCTAGCTGAACTTGACAGATGAAGGAAGTAGCCAAGGATCGGCTATTTTCTATCTCATATCATAAAGATTAGAAAGAGGAGCGAGTTGCAATTCAGATTTGAGTTCTGCTTCGCTGCTCTTTTTTAGGTAAAAAAATGAATGAAATTGAAGAATGGCTGAATAGCCGAATTGGTCTAAACTTTCGTTCGGGTCTAGGGCGGATGCAGCAGGCTGTAGCTCTTTTGGGAAATCCTGAGCAGAGTTTTCCAACGATTCATGTAACTGGTACAAATGGCAAAGGCTCTACTATTGCTTTTATGCGTCAGCTGTTTGCGGGGCATGGTCGCAAGACAGGGAGTTTTACCTCGCCTCATATGATTAGTATTCACGATCGGATTTGTATTAACGGTCAACCGATTGCTCCAGCTGATTTTATCCGTCTGGGTCAAGAGGTGCAAAAGATGGAGCAAGAACTGCTCAAAAGTCATGACCAGCTGTCCTATTTTGAAATTCTGACCTTGATTGCCTTTCTCTATTTCAAGGAGCAGGAAGTGGACATAGCCCTGATTGAGGTGGGAATCGGCGGACTCTTAGACACGACTAATGTCATTACGGGAGATATTGCGGTCATCAGTTCTGTGGGCTTGGACCATCAGGAGACTCTGGGAAGGAGCTTGACGGCGATAGCAGAGCAAAAGGCAGGGATTTTCAAGCCGCGGCGACCAGCGGTCATCGGGCCGCTACCAGAGGAAGCGCGATTGGTTTGTGAACAGCGAGCTCAGGAGCTGGGAATAGAACTCTATCAGTATGGTCGTGATTTTTCTCTGACGAATCAGACTTTTTCCAATTCGACTAGGACCCTATCCAATCTTGAACTGGGACTCAAGGGAGGCTATCAGGAGGAAAATGCAGCGCTGGCTTTGCAGGCATTCTTGCTCTTCATGCAGCAGCAAGGCTGGGAAGTAGATTCTGCTAAGATTCGGATAGCCTTGCAGGAGACTCGTTGGGCAGGGCGTTTGGAAGAAGTCAGTTCAGGTATTTATCTTGATGGGGCCCATAATCTGCCTGCACTGGAAAGGTTAGTGGAGTTTATCCAGAGCCAGAATGACAAAGAGTGCTTGCTTCTTTTCGGTGCTCTCAAGCGTAAGGACTATAGCGCCATGCTGGATTATCTGCGAGAGGCTCTGCCAAATGTTCAGTTGACGGTTACTTCCTTTTCTGATGGAGATTCCCTTGGTCAAGCTGAAGTGGAAGGCTTCTTATACATAGAGGATTATCGGCAGCTTATTCAGAATTTTCAGGAGAGACAAAACGATAATCAACTGCTTTTCATTACGGGCTCCCTCTATTTTATTGCAGAAGTCAGAGCTTATTTGACAAGTTTATAAATTGACCGCCAGAGTCTCGCTTTGGTACAATAAAGACAGAAGAAAAAGGAGAATACTATGGCAATTTCTAAAAAGTTAATGATTTCAGGTCTAACTGCTGCGGCTGTTTTGGCCTTGGCAGCCTGCGGTTCTAATCAGAACCAGACGGCACCTTCCTCTCAGTCTCAGTCAGTCGCTTCCGGTAAGCCAGCAGAGTCTTCGTCAGTAGCTAGCACGTCTAGTGCGGCCAATAATAGCTCATCTGCTTCAGCATCCTCTTCCGAGCCAGCAGCCAATGGCGAGCTGGATGGCAGCTACCAGACAAGTCATGAAGGCGATCAGCTGACCTTGCAGATTTCAGGCACCACTGGCCAGCTGACCAAGGTTGAGGCGGATGGTGAGCAGGAAATTGAACAAGTTCAGATTGATGCTACCAACCAGACTATGATTATTGGGGATGACGTCAAGCGCTATCGCATTGAGGGCAATCAGCTGACAATTGAGGATCTTTCTCAAGAGCCTTATGATGATGACACACTTGTCTTTACAAAACAATGATGAAAGAGCCCTGTCTTGAATAGGGCTTTTCCTTTTATCAGCTGCGGACAGGGAGTGAAGGTCTGAGGCAGAGCAGTTTTCAAAAGCTGTCATAGTTTTTTCATCGGTCAGAAAAACGGTTTGCATCAATATAAACGTTGTTTTAAGGCGACTTTACTGCTATACTAGAATATATGCAATGAGATAGGAGAGTGTATGTCTTTCAGGAAATTCCGCTTATTAATGTCAAAATACGGTTTCAGCATCATTATTATGCTGCTGGAGCTGGTCTTTGTCTTTGTTGCGTTTTTCTATTTTAATGAGATTGCACCTAACTGGCTGTCAGTAGCGATGATTGTCTTTCTGTATATTGGGACCATTTTAGCCATTGTCAACCGCAATATGCCGCCTGAGAGCAAGGTGACTTGGCTCCTGATTGCTGTGGTACCCGTATTTGGCTTCCTGCTCTATCTGATGTTTGGTGAGCGACGGCTGTCTAAAAAAGAAATGATTCAGCTGGAAAATATGGACTCCATGAAATTTCGAGAGGACAACAGCTATGATCTTCGCGTCCAGCTGAAACAGGAAAACAAGTCAGCCTACGGCATTATCAAGTCGCTGCTGAGTATGGACAATAATGCGGATGTCTATGACGGCACCGCTTCTCGCTATTTTCCCATCGGAGAGGAGATATTTGAGGCCATGCTGGCTGACCTGCGAGCTGCTGAGAAATTCATTTTTCTAGAATTTTATATCATCAATGAAGGGCTGATGTGGGACAGTGTTCTGGAAATCTTGGTCGAAAAAGCTGCGCAGGGCGTTGAAGTCAAACTGCTCTACGATGATATCGGCTGCATGGCTACTTTGCCGGGTGATTATACGCGTAAGCTGCGCAAGTTGGGAATCGAGGCTTATAAGTTTAACAAGGTGATTCCGCGAATGACGGTATCCTACAACAATCGTGACCACCGCAAGATTTTGGTTATTGACGGTCAGGTTGGCTATACTGGCGGCATCAATCTGGCTGACGAGTATATTAATCATATCGTTCGTTTTGGCCACTGGAAAGATGGCGGTGTGCGCTTGGAAGGTCGGGCGGTCAAGGCTCTGACGCGACTTTTTCTCATGAACTGGTATATCAACCGTGGGGAAATCACAGACTTTGACAAGTACCATCTGGAAAATAAAGCTGTCGAAGGCAAAGGGCTTTACATTCCCTATGGCAGCGGGCCTAAGCCTATTTATAAGGGTCAGGTTGGTAAAACGGTCTATCAAAATATCATCAGTCAGGCTACGGACTATGTCTACATTACCACGCCTTATCTGATTATTGACTATGACCTGACGGAGGATATCAAGAACGCTGCTATGCGGGGAGTGGATGTCCGCATCGTGACTCCTTTCATTCCGGACAAGAAGCTGATTCAGATTGTTACCCGCGGAGCCTATCCGGATCTGATGGAAGCAGGGGTTAAGATCTTTGAGTACACGCCAGGGTTTATCCACAGTAAGAACGTGGTGGCCGATGATGAATTTGCCGTGGTAGGGACGATTAACTTTGACTACCGCAGTCTGGTGCACCATTATGAAAATGCAGTTCTGATGTACCATACGGAGAGTATCCCAGCTATCAAGGAAGATTTTGAAGCCATTTTTGAGGCTTCTGAGGAAATTCTTCCTGAAAATCTTGATAGCAACTGGTATCGTCGCCTTATCAAAGAAATCATGCAGCTCTTTGCACCTATGCTCTAATGCCAGAGGTGGGCAAGTTCTGCAGAAATATACAGAAAGTCCGAGGCGGAAGTTTCAGATTTTTTGTTTGTGATTTTGCGAATCGTGCTGAGATGTGTTCTTGTTATTTTTGCTTTTATATGGGGCCGGATTTTTGCTCTGTTTTTACGAATGTAAAAAATAAAGGAATTTTTTAAGATGACAATGGAGAAAATTTCCAGTCAGCCGTTTGCTTATGAAACGAGAGAATATCGCTGTTTTCGGGAATTGGAGGAGCTGGCTAGAAGCTATAATGCTCAGAAGAAGGGTCAAGAGAAAGCTGACAGGAGGACAGGAATTTGATATACTAGATGGGACTGATATCAAGGAGAATATTTTATATGCATGATACAACGGAAGAAAAAGTTTTAGAGGTTTCAGAGGAGCAGCTAACTAGGGCTGAAAGGTCTGAGCAAAAAATTACCAAGCCAGAGCCAACGCCCTATTTTTTGACGCTCTGGTGCAGTTTGGCTATCGGCTTGCTGAGTGTGGTCAATCCTTTTTTGACCAATCTAGCAACGAATTTACAAAGTCAGAATCTCTATGCCGGTTGGGCCATGACTCAGGGGCAGGTGCCTTATTCGCAAATATATGGAACTAGTGGCCTGCTTTACTATCTGATGGCTTGGACCAGCAGTCTGGCTTTTGGCCAGCTTTTGTGGATGGTCTTTCAGACGCTGGCTCTGTGGCTGGCTGGACTTTTCCTGCACAAGACCTTGGTGCTCTTACAGCCTAAACAGGATTTATCGCGCAGCCTCCTGCTGCTCTTTTACCTGCTAGTCTTTGCCCTTGGATTTGGCGGTCTTTACTCTAATATTTTTGTTCTGCCCTTTATTTTTTGGGATCTATCTTTCTTGGTGCGCTATCTGCAGGATTCAATCAAGGACGAAAAGTTCATTGTCTATGGAGCATTTGGCGCTCTTGCTTTTATGATTGATCCGGTTTCCAGCCTAGTCTTCTATTCTTTGACTGCTCTGGTGCTTTTGGTCTACAATATCGCGACCAAGCGAGCAGCTCAAGGTTTTTATCAGCTCTTGGCAGGCCTCTTTGGCTTCTCAGTGATTTTTTATCCTATCGGCTACTTTACTGTTGCCAATCAAACCTTTGGCCAGGCTATCAGTCAGGTGACCTATGCTTGGGATTCCATCAGCTTGATTGGCAGTCATAGTATTTCTAATTTGGTTTATTATGGCTTGCTGACGGTTGGTCTAGGTTTCATTTCTGCTTTGGGTGCCAATCTCTTTTCAAGGGAAAAGGGGCAAGCAACCAGCCTGCGCGTCTTGCGCTTTATCGGTCTGCTAGGGCTCTTCATTACTGTCTTTGCGGCTTTTATCCTGCCAGATCAAGGCAGTTATCAACTGCTTCCGGCTCTGCCTTTTGCCATGATTCTTTTTGCTTTGTGGTTCAATAAAGGCAAGCAGCAGGCACCGGGGCGTCACCGCCGGGATCGCCGTCGTCCTACCATGTGGACTTCCTATCTCTCAGGCCAGTTCTTTCTGCCGCTCTTAGCCATCTTTTATCTGATTGGCTATCCTTTGGTGAATGAGTATATCCTTTCCAGCGGTGTATCTGCTGAAAGAAGCGAGGCGGCTCAGTATATTAAGGAAAAGACCAAGGATGGGGATACCATCTATGCCTGGGACACCTCGGCTAGTCTGTATCAAAAGAGCGGCCGCCTATCAGCTGTTTCTCTCTTGTCTCCAACTTTGTATGTGGGAACGGCTGAAAATCGTCTAGGTCTTCAGAAGGGACTTGAAAACAGCCAGCCCAAGTATATCTTGGTTAACAATGATGTCAAATTACTGTCAGATGTGAAGCAGCTAATTTCCCAAAATTACAAGGAAGCTGACCTCAAACTCGACCGTTTCAAGCTTTATCAACTTAAATAGTAAAAAATCAATATGTTGTGTTTAAAATGAAAAAATAACTTTTTCGCCACAACATATTGATTTTTAATTTTAACGTGCTATAATGAGACTTGTATCGACTTATTTAAAAAATACTGTTCTTTGGATGAACTGCTGTCGGAGATTTCTTGGAAATTTCTTGGCAGGTGGGTGGTCTGAAGAGACTTGATTTGTCCTAAGGGCAGGAAAAGGAAGTGTTCATGATGATTTTAAGGGAAGAGAAGTTTGAAACTGCTCCAGCGATTTATGTGGAGAAGCGGGATGGCCGCAGAGTGGCTTTTGATGTGTCAAAGATCTATAAGGCTATGGTGAGGGCGGCCCAGGAAGTTGGACCTCTGAATCCGATGCTGGAAGCTAAGTTAGAAGCTATTACAGACCGCATTGTGGCAGAAATCAGCAGTCGCTTCGCCAAGTATGTCAAAATCTATGAAATCCAGAATATCGTTGAGCATGAGCTGTTGAATGCCAAGGAATATGCCATTGCGGAGAACTACATCACTTACCGCACCCAACGGGATTTTGAGCGCTCAAAAGCGACTGATATCAACTTTACCATCGACAAGCTCCTCAACAAAGACCGGACGGTGGTCAATGAGAATGCCAATAAGGATAGTGATGTTTTCAATACCCAGCGGGATTTGACCGCGGGGATTGTCGGCAAATCCATTGGGCTTAAGATGCTGCCGCCTCATGTGGCCAACGCCCACCAGAAGGGGGACATCCACTACCATGATTTGGACTACAGCCCTTATACACCGATGACTAACTGCTGTCTGATTGACTTTGACGGCATGCTGAGAAATGGCTTCAAGATTGGCAATGCAGAAGTAGAGAGTCCCAAGTCTATCCAGACCGCGACAGCTCAAATCTCGCAAATCATTGCCAATGTAGCTTCTAGTCAGTATGGAGGTTGCTCAGCCGACCGAATTGACGAAGTCTTGGCGCCCTATGCTAAGCTTAATTACCAAAAGCATCTCAAGGATGCGGAGCAATGGGTTTTGCCGGATAAGCAGGAAGAATACGCATGGGCGAAGACCAAGAAGGACATCTACGATGCCATGCAGTCGCTGGAGTATGAGATTAATACTCTCTTTACCTCTAACGGTCAAACTCCTTTTACTTCGCTGGGCTTTGGTTTGGGGACCAATCGTTTTGAGCGGGAAATTCAGAAGGCCATTCTCAATATCCGCATCAAGGGACTGGGAAGCGAGCACCGCACAGCGATTTTCCCTAAGCTGATTTTCACACTTAAGCGTGGGCTCAATCTTGAGCCGGGAACGCCTAACTACGACATCAAAGAACTGGCTCTGGAGTGTGCTACTAAGCGCATGTATCCAGATGTGCTTTCCTATGACAAGATTATCGACTTGACTGGATCGTTCAAGGTACCGATGGGCTGCCGTTCTTTCCTGCAAGGCTGGAAGGATGAAAATGGGCAGGAAGTCAACTCCGGCCGTATGAATCTAGGTGTCGTTACTGTCAATCTGCCGCGGATTGCGCTTGAGTCCGAGGGGGATTTGGATAAATTCTGGGAACTCTTTAATGAGCGGATGAATATAGCTGAGGACGCTTTGGTCTACCGAGTGGAGCGGACCAAGGAAGCCAGTCCAGCCAATGCGCCGATTCTTTATCAGTATGGGGCTTTTGGCCAACGTTTGGGCAAGTATGATCAGGTAGACCAGCTCTTTACTCACCGTCGTGCAACGGTTTCCCTAGGCTATATCGGTCTGTATGAAGTGGCAGCAGTTTTTTACGGTGGTAATTGGGAGACTAATCCAGAAGCCAAGGACTTTACGATTGCCATTGTCAAAGATATGAAGCGCCGGGTGCAAGAGTGGTCAGATCAGTATGACTATCATTTCTCTGTTTACTCGACACCATCTGAAAGTCTGACCGACCGTTTCTGCCGTTTGGACACAGAGAAGTTTGGCGTTGTTCCGGATATTACTGACAAGGAATACTATACTAACTCCTTCCACTACGATGTGCGCAAGAATCCAACGCCTTTTGAAAAGCTGGATTTTGAGAAGATTTATCCTGAAGTGGGAGCCTCAGGTGGCTTTATCCACTACTGTGAATATCCTGTTCTTCAGCAAAATCCAAAGGCACTGGAAGCTGTCTGGGACTATGCCTATGACCGAGTTGGTTACTTAGGTACAAATACGCCGATTGACCGCTGTTACAAGTGTAACTTTGAGGGAGATTTCACGCCGACCGAGCGGGGCTTCACCTGTCCAAACTGCGGCAACAGCGATCCCAAGACGGTTGATGTGGTCAAGCGGACCTGCGGCTACTTAGGAAATCCGCAAGCCCGCCCAATGGTCAATGGCCGTCACAAGGAAATATCAGCTCGGGTTAAGCACATGAACGGCTCGACTATTAAGTACGAAGGAAATTAAGATGGGAAAGTATCAATTGGATGACAAAGGAAAGGCTCAGGTGCAGCGTTTCCATGAAAAACATTCGCAGGGTGGCAGCGGTAAGAAAGAGCGATTAGCCAAACTGCGTCAGCAATTTTTAGAAAAGAACAAGAAACAATAGAAGTCAGAGTGGGGCGCAAGGCGGTCTCACTCTCTTCGTATCAGGAGGAAGTATGGAACTGAGACGACCGAAGCTAGAAGACAAGGAAAAGATTTTAGAGATGCTGGCTGACTTTGAAGCAGCTGGTAGCCGACAGGACGGCTTCTTTGGAGGAGCGGATTTTGTCTACGAGGACTGGTTGGAGACGATTCAGCTAGCTGAGGCAGGTCTAAGCTTGCCAGAAGGGTTTGTGCCTTACATCCAACTAATCTCTTTTGCAGCGGATGGTCAGGCTGTGGGCTTTCTCAATCTGCGCTTGCGGCTCAATGACCATTTGCTCCAAGAAGGCGGGCATATCGGTTACAGCATCCGTCCCTCTGCGCGTGGGAAAGGATTGGCAAAAGAGCAGTTGCGACAAGGTTTGCAAGTAGCCAAAAGTAAAAATATTAAACGAGTCCTAGTGACTTGCGATGGTGACAATGAAGCCAGTCGAGCAGTGATTCTGGCTAATGGCGGAGCTTTAGAGGATATTCGAGGCGGGAAAGAGCGTTATTGGATTGATATAGATTGAGGAAAGCCTATGAAGTTACGACGACCAACTTTGGAAGATAAAGACGCGATTTTAGAGATGATTGCGGAGTTCGATGCAGCAAAATCCTATATGCATGGTGGCATGGGCTCCGCTTGGAAGCGAGCAAAGGATTATGAGGATTGGTTAAAGATTGTAGAGCAGCAGGAGGATGCTGCTAATTTGCCAGCAGGCTGGGTTCCTGCCATTCAATTTTTATCCTTTGATGAGACCGGCTTGCCTCTGGGCTTTTTAGCTCTGCGCTTGTCTTTGAATGACAAATTATTTGTGGAGGGTGGGCATATTGGCTATTCTATCCGGCCCAGTCAACGCAGAAAGGGCTTGGCCAAGTTGCAGCTAAAGCTAGGGCTGGCAAAGGCTAGAAAGCAAGGATTAGAACGAGTGCTGATTACCTGCGATGAAGACAACGAAGCCAGCCGCTGCACCATTCTCTCTGCTGGCGGTGTTTATGAAAATACAATAGACAGAAGTCAGCGCTACTGGATTGATGTCAATTAAGGAGGGAACATGGAGCTAAGAAGACCAACTTTGGAAGATAAAGACGCAATTTTAGAGATGATTGCGGAGTTCGATGCAGCAAAATCCTATATGCATGGTGGCATGGGCTCCGCTTGGAAGCGAGCAAAGGATTATGAGGATTGGTTAAAGATTGTAGAGCAGCAGGAGGATGCTGCTAATTTGCCAGCAGGCTGGGTTCCTGCCATTCAATTTTTATCCTTTGATGAGACCGGCTTGCCTCTGGGCTTTTTAGCTCTGCGCTTGTCTTTGAATGACAAATTATTTGTGGAGGGTGGGCATATTGGCTATTCTATCCGGCCCAGTCAACGCAGAAAGGGCTTGGCCAAGTTGCAGCTAAAGCTAGGGCTGGCAAAGGCTAGAAAGCAAGGATTAGAACGAGTGCTGATTACCTGCGATGAAGACAACGAAGCCAGCCGACGCACGATTCTCTCCGCTGGCGGTGTTTACGAAAATACAATCGACAGAAGTCAGCGCTACTGGATAGAGCTAGATGGGGAGGTGTCATGAACAATCCCAAACCTCAAGAATGGAAAAGTGAGGAGCTGAGCAAGGGGCGAATCATTGACTATAAGGCTTTTAACTTTGTAGATGGCGAAGGTGTCCGCAACTCCCTCTATGTCAGTGGCTGTATGTTTCACTGTGAGGGCTGCTATAATGCAGCAACTTGGTCTTTCAATGCTGGCATTCCTTATACCCAAGAGTTGGAGGAGCAGATTATGAAAGACTTGGCGGAACCCTATGTGCAGGGGCTGACCCTCCTAGGTGGCGAGCCTTTTCTCAATACAGGCATTCTCCTGCCCTTGGTCAAGCGGATTCGGAGAGAGTTTCCAGACAAGGATATCTGGTCTTGGACGGGCTACACCTGGGAGGAGATGATGCTGGAAACGGAGGATAAGCTGGAGCTACTGAGTCTGATTGACATCCTAGTAGATGGCCGTTTTGACCTTACCAAGAAGAATCTCATGTTGCAGTTCCGCGGTTCTTCCAATCAGCGGATCATCGATGTGCAGAAATCCCTTGAGGCAGGCAAGGTTATCATCTGGGAGAAGCTCAATGATGGCTTGCAGGCCTATGAGCAGGTTGATAGAGATAAGATGCTTTGAAAAAAGAGCAAAATGCTGATATAAAAGAGGTTTTACCTCTTTTTTTCTGTTGTCAAAAACAGTATAAAATATCGGTTTTTTGAGAAGGGAGAAGGAATTTGCTGAAAATTAATACAGACTGTCCTTTTTTGTCAACAAATTTTGGAAAAAACTAAAATATTTTTAAATATTTTAGTGTATCATGATGCATTTATGATATAATAAAATGTATTTATATCTCAGGGGAGAAAAAGGGAGAATTATGAATCATCATAGGAGAAATGTGCCTGCTTCTAAAAAGGGGAAGAAGCTTAGGCTCTTTAATGCAGCTTTACTGACATTGGTAAGCTTGGTTTCAGGTTTGCTGGTTTTTTCTATATTTAAAAATAATGTTCTGGCGTTTCATCACCTGAACCTTATTTTGTCTGCTCTTTTGGCGGCTGTTATTTTACTGGCAGCCTTCTTTATATGGAAAAATAAGTTCAAAGTTCTGACCACGGTGCTTTTGTTTGTGACCTTGCTGGTATCTTCAGGAGCCATGTACGGGGTCAAGGAATTGATGGACTTATCTAGAGGTGTGAACTCCACTTCAAATTACTCTGAAATTGAAATGGCCGTTTATGTCCGGGCGGACAGCGATAAATCAGATGTGACTCAGCTGCAGAAGCTGACGGCTCCGACTGAAAATGGGGACAAGGACAATGTAACGGCTCTTCTGGACCACATCAAGAAGACTAAAAAGACAGAACTCACAGTGGAAAACAGCTCGTCTTATATCGCAGCTTACAAGGCCCTCATCAATCAAGAGACCGAGGCCATTGCCCTCAACAACTCGTTTGGAGATATGCTGGCTTCTCACGATGCTGACTATGCTTCAAAGATAAAGAAAATATATACTTATAAAATTACTCGTCAAGTAGAGACCGGCAAGCGCAGGGATGCTGCTGATGCGGATGTCTTTAATATCTATGTCAGCGGTATTGACACCTATGGCTCGATTTCATCTGTCTCACGCTCAGATGTCAATATCATCATGACGGTCAATCGCAAGACCAAGCAAGTCCTCTTGACTACAACTCCTCGTGATTCTTATGTGGCGATTGCAGATGGAGGGGCTGGGCAGATGGACAAGCTGACCCATGCAGGGATTTATGGAGTAGATGCTTCTGTCCACACGCTGGAAAATCTTTACGGCATTCGCATTGACTACTATGTTCGTCTGAACTTCACTTCCTTCCTCAAGCTGGTAGACCTGTTAGGAGGGATTGATGTTGAAAATGACCAAGAATTTACAAGCCGACACGGCAATCATCATTTCCCAGTAGGGAAAGTCCATATGAACTCAGATCAGGCATTAGGCTTTGTTCGCGAGCGTTACTCCCTTCAGGGGGGCGACAATGACCGCGGAAAAAATCAAGAAAAAGTTATCGAAGCAGTCATTAAAAAGCTGACTTCAACCAGTGCTTTGAAGAACTACAACGAGATTATTTCCGGCTTGCAAGATTCTATCCAGACCAATATGGAGCTGCCTGTTCTTATGAATCTGGTCAATACCCAGCTGGAGTCAGGGGGAAGCTATCAAGTTCAGTCACAAGCCATCAGCGGAAACGGTCGTATGGATCTACCATCCTACGCTATGCCAGATTCCAATCTCTACATGATGGAAATCCAGCCAGAAAGCCTTGATAATGCTAAGGCAGCGATTCAGCAGGTAATGGAAGGAAAAACACCATGATTGATATCCATTCTCATATTATCTTTGATGTGGACGATGGTCCTAAGACCTTTGAGGATTCCAAAAAACTGCTGGAAGAAAGTTATCGACAGGGAGTTCGGACCATCATTTCTACCTCTCATCGCAGAAAGGGCATGTTTGAAACGCCTGAGGAGACCATTAGCGCTAACTTTAAAATGGTAAAAGAACTGGCAGAGCTTGTAGCGCCTGACTTGACGGTTCTCTATGGGGCAGAGATTTACTACACCAGTGATGTGGCGGATAAGTTGGAAAAGGGGATTGTCCCCAGTCTAGCTGGCACACGCTATGTGCTGATTGAGTTTAGCATGGCGACGCCTTATAAAGACATCCATAAAGGCTTGGCTCAGATTCTGCGCTTAGGTCTAACACCGGTCGTGGCTCATATTGAGCGCTATCACTGCCTGGAAAATGATGAAAAGAAGGTGCAGGAACTCATTAATATGGGCTGCTATACTCAGATTAACAGCTCCAGTGTTCTGAAGCCTAAGCTACTTGGAGACTCACATAAATTTATGAAAAAACGGGCTCAGTTCTTTTTGGAGAGGGACTTGGTCCACTTTGTTGCCAGCGACATGCACAATCTAAGCCAGAGACCGCCCTTTATGAAGGAGGCCTTTGACATCGTCGCTAAAAAATACGGTTCCCGCCGAGCAGAAGCCCTCTTTGGCGGCAACCAAGCATTATTATTGAAAAATGAATTGATTTAGGGGAAAAATGGAAAAACAAGAAAAGCAAATCGTAGAAATCGATATTTTGTCCTTGCTGAGAGCCTTATGGCTGAAGAAATTTACCATCGTATTGGGAGCTGTGCTCTTTTCTTTGCTGGCTTTTGGCTACAGCGTTTTTATTGCTAAGAAAATGTATCAGAGCACCACACGCATCTATGTGGTCAGCCGTCAAAACGAAACGCAGGCAGCTTTGACTAATCAGGACCTGCAGGCGGGTTCATACCTCGTTAAGGACTTTAAGGAAATCATTCTGTCACAGGCGGTTCTATCACAGGCAATTAGTGAGTTGAAACTGCAAACGTCACCAAGAGAGCTGACGCGTCACATCACCGTTTCCGTTCCGGCGGATACTCGTATCGTTTCGATTACAGTTAAAGATGACAATCCGGAGGAAGCGGCTCGCATTGCCAATGCCTTTCGTAATATCGCCGCTGAGAAAATCATCGAGGTGACAAAAGTTTCTGATGTGACAACTTTGGAAGAAGCAACAGTCCCAGCAGAGCCTTCTTCACCAAATATTCGGCGTAATGTTATCTTAGGATTTTTAGGGGGCAGCGTCCTGATGTCGATCTTTATCATCGCTGTAGAAATCCTGGATGATCGGGTGAAGAAGCCAGAGGACATTGAAGAAGTCATGGGCTTGACGCTATTGGGCGTTATCCCAGATATGAACAGAATGTAAGGGAGAGAAAATGGCAACCTTAGAATTAGTTAGGAAAAAAAGGAACCTTGTCAAACTAACCGAGGAATACTACAATGCTCTAAGTACTAATGTACAGCTGAGCGGTGCCAATATCAAGATGGTCGAAATAAGCTCGGTGACGGCAAATGAAGGAAAGTCTACAACCTCAGTGAATCTCGCGGCCGCCTTTGCCAGAGCTGGTCATAAGACCTTGATGATCGATGCGGATATCCGCAACTCAGTCATGTCTGGTGTGTTTAGCAGTCAGAGAAAAGTATCAGGACTGACGGACTATCTGTCAGGACAGGCTGCCCTGCATGAAGTCATCAACGATACAGATATGGACAACCTGGATGTGATCTTATCTGGTCCAGTATCACCTAATCCGACTGGGCTTTTGCAAAGCAAGCAGTTTGAAGCGCTTTTGACTGACCTGCGTGTCCGCTATGACTATATCATCGTAGATACTTCACCGATTGGTCTGGTCATTGATGCGGCTATCATCGCTCAGAAATGCGATGCTAGCTTCTTGGTGACACAAGCAGGCCATATCAAACGAAAAGCAGTCATGAAAGCTAAAGAGCAGTTGGAACAAACGGGAACTCCTTTTTTGGGTGTTGTCCTCAATAAATATAACATTGATTTGGAGCGCTATGGTGCCTACGGAACTTATGGGGGATATGGCAGCTATGGCAATTATGGGAAATAGGGAATAAAGAGTTTTAGGATAATTGGGAGATTAGGAACATGACAAGAGCGAGAAAAAGAGTCATCTTAATTATTGTTGATATTATTTTGCTCAGTATAAGTCAGGGGATTTCAAAATTCTTCTTAGCAAAATATGTCGGGATAACGGATTTATCTTTTGTCTCTATTTTAATGGGGATTATTGTACTATATTTGACATTTGCAACACTGTCGAATGTCTTTTCTACCATTACAAGGTATACAGATTACAAAACAATGTTTCGAGTTGGGGGCTCAATTTTGGGAGCTTACTCGATTGTATACATTGTAGAGAAAATTTTTTATGAATCTACAAATAGTAGATATATTGTCCTTTCTATGCTGCTATCGTTTTTGTTGGTTATTGCTTCAAGGCTGACTTGGCGGGAGATTCATGAATTCGTGCAGCACCCTTCAGCCTTACTGGGTAAGAAAGTAGATGGGACAAAGACCCTTGTTGTTGGTTCAGGGGATGGTGCTAGTCTTTTTATCAAGACAGCCCAGCAAAAATCAAAAGATTTGAAGATAGTCGCGATTGTAGATGATGATAAGAATAAGCAAAATACGTATCTTCATGGAGTAAAAGTTGTAGGAACAACCGAGCAGATACCTGAAATTGTAGGGAATTATGAAGTTGAACAAATTGTCATTGCCATTCCTTCGTTGGCTCCGGATGATTACGAGCGAATCGTAGAGTACTGCCAACAGACGGAGGTCAAGGTCAATGCCATGCCTAAATATGAACAGGTGATTACGGGGAAACTATCTGTCAGCAAACTTCAGGAAATTGACATTGCAGATTTGTTGGGGCGTAAAGAAGTGAAGCTGGATCAGCAAAGTTTGAAGTCCAATCTTAAATGCAAGACTGTGCTTGTTACGGGGGCCGGTGGGTCTATCGGCTCGGAACTTTGCCGTCAGATTGCTCAATTCTGCCCAGCTAGGCTTCTACTTCTAGGTCATGGAGAAAATTCAATTTATTTGATTCACAAGGAGCTGTCAAGCCGTTATAAAGATGATATTGAGTTGATTCCAATCATTGCAGACATTCAAGATAGAGAGAGGATTTTTCATATTATGAAAACCTATCGTCCTGATCGAGTGTATCATGCAGCGGCTCACAAGCATGTTCCCTTGATGGAGTACAATCCGACAGAAGCGGTCAAAAATAATATCTATGGTACACGAAATGTAGCAGAAGCAGCAAAGGCAGCTGGTGTCGCGAAATTTGTCATGATCTCTACAGATAAGGCGGTCAACCCGCCCAATGTTATGGGGGCAACTAAGCGAGTGGCAGAAATGGTCGTGACCAGTTTAAATGAAGAAGGAAAGACTCTTTTCTCAGCTGTCCGCTTTGGGAATGTTTTGGGCAGCCGAGGTAGTGTGGTTCCTTTATTCAAGGAGCAGATTGCTAAGGGAGGTCCTATCACCGTGACGGACTTTCGAATGACACGCTATTTCATGACCATACCAGAAGCCAGCCGCTTGGTGATTCAGGCTGGAGCCTTGATGCAAGGGGGAGAGGTTTTTGTCTTGGATATGGGCGAGCCTGTGAAAATTTTGGACCTAGCTAAAAAGATGATCACGCTCAGTGGCCATACTGAAGAGGAGATTCAGATTCAGGAAGCAGGCATTCGACCGGGCGAAAAGCTTTATGAAGAGCTCTTGTCTGCCAAGGAAAAGGTCAATGATCAAGTCTATGAAAAGATTTTTGTAGGGAATGTTCAGTCGCTGCCTAAGATAGAGGTGGATTCCTATGTGGACTCTCTTCTGACTCTTGGTGCAAATGACCTCAAGGATAGCCTGGTAAAGTTTGCACAGCAATAAGTTTTTAGGATAATCATGTATAAATTTTTTAAACGAACATTAGATATAGTCTTGTCATTCTTAGGAATGATTGTCTTATCACCGTTTTTTCTGCTTCTAGTACTTGCTATTAAATTGGATTCAAAAGGACCAGTTTTGTTCAAACAGAAGCGGATTGGTCTGCATAAGAAACACTTCTATATTTTGAAATTCAGAACGATGCGAATGGATACACCTAAGGATACCCCAACTCATTTACTTGAAAATCCTGAGCAATGGATTACAAAGGTTGGGAAATTTCTTAGGAAGACATCTCTGGATGAGTTGCCTCAGATTTGGAATATTTTTGTTGGTGACATGAGTATCATAGGTCCAAGACCGGCTCTTTGGAATCAGTATGATTTGATTGAAGAGCGAGACCGATATGGAGCAAATGATGTTTTGCCAGGTCTGACGGGATGGGCTCAGATTCACGGGCGAGATGAGTTGCCGATTGCCAAGAAAGCTGAATTGGACGGCTACTATGTCCAGCATTTGTCTTTTGGATTGGATGTCCGCTGTTTCTTTGGCACCATTAAGAGTGTTGCTAAGAGCGAAGGTGTTGTCGAAGGCGGCACGGGAAATATGGAAAAGAAAGATTAAAGGCTGATGAAAAGAATATTAATTACGGGAGAGGGTAGCTATATCGGCCGGAGCTTTAAGAGGTATGTTTCTTCACGGGAGGATGTCCAGGTTGATGAGTTGGACGTCCGCGGAGAAGCCTGGAAGGAGAAAGATTTTTCGTCTTTTGATGTAATTTTGCATTTGGCGGCGATTGTCCATATCTCCAACCCATCAAAAGAGATGGAGTCGGTATATAATCAAGTCAATACTCAGCTACCTTATGAATTGGCTCAAAAGGCTAAAGGCGAAGGTGTCAAACAGTTTATCTTTATGAGTAGTATGAGCGTCTATGGCGAAGTTTTGGGAGATCGGGTTATCACAAAGGATACACAAGAGCGTCCTGATTCTTTTTATGGCAAAAGCAAACTAGCTGCTGAGCAACTTCTGACGGAATTGGAGAGCGAAGATTTCAAATTGGCAGTTTTACGGCCACCTATGGTTTATGGTCATCAAGCTAAGGGAAATTATAAGCGATTGTCAAAGTTGGCTCAGAAACTACCAGTCTTCCCTTTGATCCAGAATGAACGTAGTATGATTTATATTGATAACCTTTGTGAGTTTATCAGACTGATTGTTCAGAATCAAGACAGCGGTATCTTCTATCCTCAAAATCAGGACTATGTCAATACCTCTCAGCTAGTCAAAGAAATAAAACGGACTCATGGTCAGAGAGTAGTCTTGCTGCCTGCATTTAACTGGATTTTAAAAGGATTGTCTCGCCATGTTTCGACTATGAATAAGTTGTTTTCAGATTTAACTTATGAAAAAGAGATGTCTAGCTATTCTCAGTCTTATCAGGTAGCAAATTTTAGGAGGTCTATTGAGAAGACGGAGAAGGGAAACTAGTTTAGGATGATTGGGGGGATTGTTAGTGAAATTTTCGGTATTGATGTCTGTCTATCAGAAGGAGAATCCGGATTTCTTAAGAAAGAGTCTAAATAGCGTTCTTATAGAGCAGAGCCGCAAGCCAGATGAGCTTGTCCTTGTAGAGGATGGACCGCTGACAGAAGAGCTTTATCAGACGATTCAAGATTTCAAGGAAACATTTCCAGAGATGAAAGTTCTACCCTTAAAGGAAAATGTCGGATTGGGAGAAGCTTTGCATCGGGGAGTTGAGGCTTGCTCTTATGACTGGATTGCTAGAATGGATACAGATGACATTGCGACACCGGACCGTTTTCAGCAACAAGTGGACTATATTGAGCAGAATCCGCAGTTAGATGTTTTGGGTGGCAATATCATAGAATTTGACACGGAACCAGATCAAATAGTGGCAGAGAAACAAATGCCGCTTTCCCATGAAGAGATTATCAAAAGGTTGCAGCGGAGAAATCCTTTCTGTCACATGACAGTATTTTTTAAGAAATCATCTGTTTTAAAAGCTGGTAATTACAAGCCCTTGCCTTTAGTGGAAGACTATTATCTTTGGGCGAGAATGGCTGCTCAGGGCTGTCGTTTCGCCAATCTTAATCGGGTTTTGGTTTATGCTCGTGTCGGAAACGGCATGCATACGAGAAGAAGCCAGACAGAGCAGATTGCCAGCTGGAAAGTAGTCAATACTTTTTTGCTGTCACATGGTATGTTGAACCGAGGGCAATATTATCAAAATATGTTGATGATTCGTGCTTTTGTGGGAACGCCTATTTGGATAAAAGCGTTTATTTATAAGTATCTGCTTAGAAGAAAGTAATCTTCTTCACAGACAGAGCAGTCTAGCTTAGACAGGGAGAAAGCTAGGAGTTAGGGGGGATATAGGATGAAAAGTTTAGGAAGGAGAGAGAAATGATTTCTGTCGTGATGGCGACCTATAATGGGGCGGATTTTGTTTTGGAGCAACTAGACTCTATCCGCACTCAAAAGCTGAAGCCTGATCAGGTCATTATCTGTGATGACTGTTCGACAGATCAAACAGTGGCACTAATCAAGGATTACATCACCAAGCATCAACTAACTGATTGGCAGCTGATTGAAAATCAGGAAAATTTGGGCCATTATCGAACTTTTATAAAATTAGCGAGTTTGGCTGAGCATGATATTGTTTTTTTCTCTGATCAGGATGATAAATGGCTGCCTGATAAAACAGCTGCCTTGCAGAAAGTACTGTTAGAAACAGACTCTGCTATGGTGTATGGCCAGTCTTACTTGATCGATCAAAATGGTCAGGTCATCAAAGAGCCCAAGGTTTCAGGAGAAAGGCAAGAAAGAAATCTAGCTTGGCTTCTGAAAAAATGGCCGTCAGGTTATCAGACAGCTTTTAGAAAGTCGGTACTGGCTGATATTTTGCAGCAGCAGTATACGGATTATCCTGGATTTGATTATCATGATGTTTTATTTGGTATGCTGGTTCCATTGTATGGAAAAGTTGTTTGCTTGGACCAGCTTCTAGATCAGCATCGCATTCATCAGGCGAATGTGACCCAGTCTGCGTCGTCGCTCAGTTTTAATAAAACAAGGTTATCTAGGATAAACTATTTACAGAAGGTCATCAGTCGCTATGAGTCTGTGAAAAAAATCGCAGAGGAGCGACAGATTTCTGAGGCGGATCATCGCCAGGTTGCTAGGGCTTTGGTCTTGACCAATCTTAGACTGAAATTATTACAGTCTAGAAATCCATTTTGGGCTTTGGTCCTAATGTTTCAAATAAGGGAGTATAGAACGATAAAAGATTTCATCAGTGATTTGGTATACACCTATTCACTGAATGGACTTACTAGGAGATTATTGAAAAAGTTTGGGAGGTAAGAAAAATGAGAGGAACCAGTAAGATTGAATGGGAGTTGGCTTTGGGAGAACGCTTCAGCCCCATGTATCAAAAAATTACGGATGATAAATTAAAGGTTTTACAAAAAGCTTATTTAAAAATGTATAAAAAATTTGATGCAGAGTGTCGTCGGCATCATATTCATTCCTATATGGTTGCAGGGACCTTGATTGGTTCTTTGCGACATGGGGGCTACATCCCTTGGGACGATGATATCGACTTGGTGATGTTCCGAGAGGACTACAATCGTCTTCAGGAAATCTTTGCGGACAGCGAGGACTTCGAGCTGATCTCTCCTGCGGATGCGACAGACAGTGTCTTTAAGGTTCTAAAGCTGCAGAGCAAGTCACTGACCTACTATGATGTTTTGGGAGAAGGTTTCAGTAAAAAGAAACATCTTTATCTTGATATGCTGCCAATTGACTTTGTCCCAGAGAATAACATGCTTCGCAAGCTCAAGGGTCTTCTATTCAGAGCCTTGGATTTGTCACACAATAGCTCACGCTGCTATACGAAGTTTACTCCGCATCTGACCTATATGGCTAAAGAATCCAAAGAACTCAGACAAAATCTTTGGATCAGAAGACTGATAGGCTTCCCTTCTTTTATCATGGGACCAGCTAATATGTATAAGTTGATGGAAAAGCTCATCCAGTCTAATAAGAAGACTTCAAAAATAACAATTGCTTATGGTGTAAAAGGCTATTTGGGAGAGACAATTGACTATGAAAGTTTCTATCCAGCTAAGAAGTATTCCTTTGAAGGCTATGAGTTCGATGGACCTAATGATGCGGACAAGTATCTGACCAATCGCTACGGTGATTACATGACACCGCCTGAAAAAAAAGAACAGACAGAACGTCATGTCAGACTGAGAGATAATTGGGTTGAATTGATAGAAGGAAGATAATGGTTTTTTTACTAATTTTGGGTGGCCTTTTCCTATTGTTTTTGACAATCAAAACAGTAGGAAGAGACTATGCTAACCCGGCTTTTATATATCTGGCAATATGGATGATAGCAAGCATTTTTACTGCATTTTATTCATCCAAATGGGGAGAGGGACTTTCTCTGATAACGGTCACTGTTATCTTTGTTGGAAATGCCATTTTTTTAATGGGAGTCCTCTTGTCATCGAATTTGTTTGCTGAAAGGAAGTTGGACGCCAAACCTAGTCAAATAAAGGTGAGTACTCTTTTCATTATTTTAGTTCTCTTGTTTTTGGCTTATGCGGTCAGGTTTATTTATTCCGATTTGCTTTACTTGGCGGCGCAGAGCAAGCAGGTACCTGGGGGATTGTTTAAAACCATTGAATTGGCTCGGCATATGACTACAAATTATGATTTCTCTCTTAGTCGTCTTAGCCTCAATTTGTTGCGGGTTAACTTTTCCTTAGGAATTGTTTTCTTCTACTTTTTCTGCGAGTCTCTTTTTTCAGGAAAAGATGGCATTTTTTACAAAGGCAAATTACTGCTGATTAGCCTGATTTCTTTAGGTATTTCCCTCTTGTCCACTGGACGTACGGAGTTGTTGGGCTTGGTTGCTGGCTATGCGATTGTGTATATGTTGTTTTTCTCGAAGTATTATTCGTGGAAAGACAGCAGGTATGGTGTGAAGCTTTTTCGATCTTTGCTGATAATTGGCTTTGTATTCCTTGTCTTATTTATGGCGGTTGGAACCTTTGTTCTCAATCGAGTGGATAGTCGGGCAGAGTTCGGAATTTTGGATAATTTGGTTAAATATATGGGTTCCCCCATTCAGGCTTTAGACTATTATCTGAAAAATCCTACTCTTTATAGCGATAATCAAGTCTTTGGAGAAAATACACTTATTGCTATCTATGGGACATTGAAATCCCTCGGTCTGTCTAGCCATGAGCTGACACCTTTCTTGCCTGTTGTTCATTTTAACGACGATAAAACCAATGTTTACACAATTTATTACTACTTTATCAAGGATTTTGGCTATTTCTCAGTCCTTATCTTTCAGCTTTTATATGGCTTCTTTTACGGAAGTTTCTACTATTCTATCAAAAAACGCTATTTCACCCCGCTAAAGGTTATTGTTTTCGCTTTATTTGCGTATCCTTTGGTCATTTCATTCTTTCAGGAAACATTGCTGTCATTGCTGACAACCCATATTAATCGGATTATCTATGCTTTTGTGATTTATATGGCAGCTGATTTACTGAGTAGAGTACGATTTACAACGAGAGGAAGGAAAGTATCGGTATGACGACATCAGCTCTGATATTCGCAGGCGGCACAGGCAGCCGCATGAATACCAAGACCTTACCCAAGCAGTTTTTAGAGTTGCACGGTAAGCCTATTATTATTCATACGATTGAGCACTTTGAAGACCATCCAGCAGTATCGGACATTGTGGTTGTCTGTGTAGACGGCTGGCTGGACTACTGCAGAGATTTATTAGCTAGGTTCAATATTAAAAAAGTCAGTCAAGTAGTTCCTGGTGGAGAGACTGGCCAAATGTCTATTTTTAATGGTCTCGCTGTCTTACGGGAAAAGTACAAGAACGATGACGACTATGTTTTGATTCATGATGGTGTTCGCCCTTTGATTGACGGGGGAATCATTTCTAAAAATATTGAGGCAGCAAAAAAGTATGGGGCAGCTATTACGGTTAAGCCGGTTATCGAAACAGTTATTCAAGTCGATGAGGCGGATGTTATTAATCAGGTTATCGAGCGTTCCACTTGCCAGACAGCTGTCGCCCCTCAAACCTTCGCGCTTTCAAAGATTCACTCCTTGCATTTAAAAGCTCAGGCAGAGAATCAGTTTGATATGACGGATTCTGCGACACTGGCTCGTTATTTTGGACTCCCTCTGCATACAGTCATGGGGGGCAGCGAAAATATTAAAATTACGACTCCATCTGATTTTTATATTTTTAGAGCGATTTACGAAGCGCGTGAAAATGCACAAATTTTTGGTTGATATGGGAAATAATACGATTTTACAAAAGGATATGGAAGACCTAGCTGCTGTCAGTCCTATTCTCAGAGAACTGAGCAATGTTACAGTCTTGGTAACTGGAGCAACCGGACTTATAGGCAGACACTGCATTTCCGCTTTGATGGCTTTAAACGATTTGTACCAAGCTAATGTCAGAGTAGTGGCCTTGGCACGAAATCAGAAAAAAGCGGAAGATCTATTTCAGGATTTTTTACATAGTGAGAATCTGAAGCTAGTGTATGCTGACTTGCTGTCAGATTGGAAAATAGAGGAAGATTTGGATTATATTATCCATGGAGCCAGTGCAACGGACTCCTCTTTTTTCGTTGAGCATCCTGTGGAGACAATTGATCTAGCCATAAATGGAACGAAAAAAATGCTAGAGCTGGCTAAAAATAAGCAGGTTCGCAGTATGGTCTATCTCTCTTCTCTGGAAGTCTATGGGACGACAAATCCAGATGCTTCCAGCATTAACGAGAAAGATTACGGTTATTTGGATCCAACCAGTGTTCGTAGCAGTTATTCGGAAAGCAAGCGCATGGCAGAGTCCTTGTGTGTAGGCTATTGTCATCAGTATCAGGTACCAGTTAGAATGGCTCGTTTGTCACAAACCTTTGGTCCAGGTGTGAGCTATGAGGACAACAGAGTTTTTGCGCAGTTTGCGCGTGCTGTCCTTGAAAAGAGAGATATTGTTCTCCGGACTAAAGGGGAAACTGTTCGGAACTACTGCTATACCAAAGATGCCATTGAAGCCATTTTTTACATTCTGCTGAAAGGCCAAGCAGGTCAAGCTTATAATGTCGCCAATAAAGAGACGGCTATTTCTATTCGTGAGATGGCGGAGATGGTTATTGAACTAAGCGGTAGCAATGAATCGAAGTTGGTCTTTGATTTGGCAGAGGATGTGGAAAAGCTAGGCTATAATCCGACAGTTAAGATTCGTCTCAATACGGACAAGCTTGAGAGTTTGGGCTGGAAAGCTTATACTGATTTAGAAACCATGTTTTTACGTTTGATTGAGAGCATGGCAACAGATAGGAAGAAATAGGGGGCAAATTTGTCTGGTGGATTTAAAAAAATAGTAGCTAATTTTTCCTATGTTGTCTTGTCCAATTTGCTGACAGTAATAGTTTCTTCTCTGGTTGTCTTGATTTTGCCTAAGATTATGGGTGTAGAGGAGTATGGATACTGGCAACTCTATATTTTTTATTTATCTTATGCTGGTTTTGTTCATCTGGGCTGGGTGGACGGAATCTACCTTCGCTACGGTGGTTTGGAGTATGCGGATCTGGATAAAGAGAAGTTTTTCTCTCAGTTTCTCATGCTTTTGATCTATCTGACAGGGATTGGAATTTTATTTTTCTTAGGGACTTCTGCCTTTATTAGAGATGAGAGCAGTCGGTTTGTTTTTATACTTTTGGTTTATACCATGTTGGTCACCAATCTGCGCTTTCTCTTTGTGTACGTTTTGCAGATGACTAATCGACTGAAGGAAAGTTCCTATGTTGTCAGTGGAGACCGACTCCTCTATTTACTGCTTTTGCTGGTCTTTATTTTCGTGGGTTTTCGAGACTTCAAGATTATGGTCTATGCAGATTTGATTGGTAGAGTTGTTTCTCTTTTTTATGCCATGTATCTATGCCGAGATATGGCCCTGCGACCTCTCAATCAGTTTAAGCTTGATATACAGGAAACGGTTCGCAATATTGCTGTCGGTATCAATCTGATGCTATCAAATGTAGCCAGTATGCTCATTATCGGAACGGTTCGAATGGGGATTCAAAAGGTATGGAATATTGCTACATTTGGGAAAGTATCCTTGACCCTGAGCATTTCCAATCTGCTGATGACCTTTATCAACGCTATCGGTTTGGTTATCTTTCCAATTTTGAAACGGACGGATGAAAGCAAATTGCCTAAGATTTACAGTCAGTTGCGGAATGTCCTTATGGTTCTTATGTTTGGTGTGCTTTTGCTGTATTATCCCCTGAAAATAGCTTTGGACAGCTGGCTGCCGGCTTACAGAGAGTCCTTGATATTTATGGCTCTAGTCTTTCCTATGTCTGTCTACGAGGGTAAAATGGCTCTTCTTATCAATACCTACTTAAAAGCCTTACGAATGGAGAGGCAGATTTTTAAAGTAAATGTTATTGCCATGTTCTTAAGTTTCGCTACTACCTTGATTTTTGCAGTTTTTCTGCGCAATCTGAATGCTACAGTGCTGTCTATCGTGCTGTTGCTGGCGACTAGGAGTATACTGGCAGAGCTAATCTTAGCCAAGAGGATGAAGATTGAGGTCGTCAAAGATATCTGGGTTGAATTGCTAATGACGCTTGTATTTATTGCTTCGAATTGGTTTTTATCAGTTTATCTAGCTGCAGCAGCTTACGGATTTGTCTATCTGACCTACAGCATTTACAAATACCAAAGTTTAAAAGGCCTGCTCCAGCAATTGCGGACTCGTTGATGCTTGAGAAATTATAAATGAAAAAGTAATTTGAATGTATAAAAGGTCCTAGATAGGGCTTTTTATATGCACTCCCCTGTCATCAATTGATATGTTTTTTAATGGGCGTGTAATCTGGTCTTGATGAGCTGTAATAATAAACATGCTATAATGTCTGCATGAAAACTGAAAACACAACTTTGCACGCTTTTAAGGCCCTAGCTTGTTTTAGTATTGTTTCCTTACACTTTCTGCTGCCAGGGCAATTTGGGGTTTTTTATCAAATTGTGGCCCGCTTTGCAGTTCCCTTTTTCATGATGCTGTCGGGCTATTTTTCCTTTAATATTTCCAGAGACAAGGTCAAGTATCGTCTCAAGCAGATGCTCCTTTTGACAGCTGCCAGTCTTCTGTTTTACACGATTGTGCATTTTGTCAACTTGCTGCTGACAAGAGAGTTAACAGAAAAGATGGCAGCTATAGACCTATCTGATTTTGCGGACTTTTTCCTCTTTAACAGTCCCAGAGACTTGATTGGCTCGGCTGCTACGCCGACTTGGTATTTGCTGGCTATTTCTTATATCTACACGCTTTATCTGGTTTTTTATAAGCATTTTCACCGCTTAACTAGCTTGGGTGTGTCATTGTTCTTGTTGATTCTGGCTTTTTGTATCGAGTTCAATACAGATAGCGAATTTTACTATCGCAACTTCCTGTTTATGGGTCTTCCCTTTTTCATTCTAGGGATGCAGTTTGCTAAGCATCGGGATCGGATTTTAGCCTATGACTTGTCGTCTGTCAGGAAATGGGCGATCGGTCTAGGAATAACTGGTTTGATTTTACTTGAGTACTGTTTCATGGGTACGGAATATGACCTCTACCCCAGCACTCTTTTTTCATCCAGTGCAATTTTCTTCTATGCGGTAAGAAATGGGTCCGATATTGATATTCCGATTTTGAATAATATCGCCAAGAGATATGCCACCATGATTTATATCATTCATCCTTTCATTATCTTCATTTTCAGGTCGATAATGCCTCGGAATACTATTTATAGTTTTGGCTTTTTTATCATTTTCTTACTATCTTACTTGCTGAGCATAGCTTTTCAAAAAGCCCTCAGGCCCAGACTTATCAGTGCGCTTCCGGCTCAGTGATGTAAACTGTCAGAGCTTATCATTGCTTTCACTCCAAACCAAAAGCAACAGATGATTTCTGTTGCTTTTCGTGGTTTATCTAGGATAAGGTTACAGTCTATCTCTCAGAGTAGAGCTTTTATGATTTCAGGCTGCTTAAGACCTTTTCAAAACTGTCAGAGCGGGCTTCGACGGTGATTTTTTCTAGTGTAAAAGGGTGGGTGAAGGTCAGCCGATGGGCGTGGAGCATAAGCCGCCCTTGGGGTTGCGGATGATAGAGTGAGTCGCCAACCAGAGGGTGTCCGTGGTGAGCCAGATGGACACGAATCTGATGGGTGCGGCCAGTCTTGAGTTGGCATTTGACCAAGGCAGCCTGTCTAAACTGCTTGAGACGAGTCACATGGGTCTCTGCATAGAGCCCTTTTCGGGGGTCAACCCGCCGTTTCCTGCGATCATGGCGGTCGCGGCCAATCTTGTCTTTATATATAAGCTTTTTGCTTGGGAACTTGCCTTGGACCAAAGCCCAATATTCGCGGCTGATTTCTCGCTTTTCCAGCAGCCGATTGAGGATGGGCAGGACAAAGGGATTCTTGGCAAAGAGGACAGCACCGCTGGTTTCTTTATCCAGCCGGTGAACGACATAGCAGGTCTCACCGACATAGGCGGAAACATGATTAAGAAGGGCTAGTTCCGTTGGCTCATTAGCGTGGGTTTTTATACCTTCGGGTTTATTGACGATGATGAGGTGCTGGTCCTGGTAGAGCTCTTCTACGAGTTCGCCATTTCCAAACAAGATTGTTTTTTGAGGATAATCCTCTTCATCAAATATCAGGCTGATGTCATCTCCGGGGTTGACTACAGTCTGCCAGTTGATGGCTAGACCGTTGACAGACACATGCTTTTTGATCCGTAGAAAGTGCCGGATTTTTCGCGGAATGAGAAATTGTTCTTCCAGCAGCTCTTTGACCGTCATGGCGGGCAGTCCATCTGGGATAGTCAGTGTAAATTTCATACATTTATTGTAGCAGAAAGCCAGAACTTTGAAAATAGGCAGTGTCGGATAAGACTTGCTGCAGAGGCTTTTAAAAGGCTATTTAATATACTCTTTTTCTTAAAAATAACTAAAAATCAGACGGGAAATAGGGTACTTTCTTGTCTGCACCTAAATAAGGTGATAAAATAAGGTTTATGAAGAATTTAAAAGATTTGTTTGAAAAATTAGTAGATTATTTTACCATACAGAAACCTCAAAAAGAAGCAGCAGAGGAGGTAGAGCTGACAGAAGAGCAGGCCAAATCTGGTCTCAGCCGTTCGGGCAAGACCAAAAAGAAACCTCTCTCTCAACACCCTATCCGCCGTTTTTGGCGCAGGTTTCATCTGACCAAGATATTCCTGATTCTCGGTTTAACCTTTGGTCTGGTAGTCGGTGGCTATCTCTTTTATGTTGCTAAGACGACCAATGTCAAGGATTTGCAGAATGCCCTCAAGGCGACCACGCTCATCTTTGACAAGGATGGCAATGAAGCGGGAAGTCTGTCTGGTCAGAAAGGAACTTATGTCGAGCTGACTGAGATTAGTCAAGACCTGCAGAATGCTGTCATTGCAACAGAGGACCGGACTTTCTATGAGAATGGTGGGATTAACTACAGTCGTTTTATCCTAGCTATCCTGACAGCCGGTCGCTCGGGTGGGGGTTCTACCATTACCCAGCAGTTGGCCAAGAATGCCTATCTGTCTCAGGACCAGACCATTGAGCGGAAGGCCAAGGAATTTTTCCTAGCTCTGGAAATCAATAAGAAATACAGCAAGCAGGAAATCCTGACCATGTACCTCAATAACTCCTATTTTGGAAATGGTGTCTGGGGTGTGGAAGATGCCTCTAAGAAATATTTCGGAGTCTCAGCTAGCCAGCTCAGTCTGGATCAGTCGGCTGTTCTGGCTGGTATGCTCAAGGGACCAGAGATATATAATCCGCTGTATTCGGTTGAAAATGCGACCAATCGCCGCGATACGGTGCTACAAAATATGGTTGCTGCAGGCTTTATTGATCAGGGGACAGCTGATCAGGCTGCCGCTGTGGGAATCGGTGGTCAGCTGGTTGATGCTTATGCCGGTAAGTCAGAAGACTATCGCTATCCATCCTATTTCGATGCAGTTATCAATGAAGCGGTCAATGACTACGGCTTGACAGAAGAAGAGATTGTTAATAATGGCTACCGCATTTACACGGAGTTGGATCAGAACTACCAAGCCAGCATGCAGGTTATTTACAGCAATGTTTCTCTCTTTCCTGTAGCAGAAGATGGCACTATGGCTGAATCAGGCAGTGTTGCCTTGGATCCAAAAACCGGCGGTGTGCGGGCATTAGTTGGACGAGTCAATAGTGCAGAAGGCTTGACCTTCAGAAGCTTTAACTATGCAACCCAGTCCTCCCGTAGCCCAGGTTCTACAATTAAGCCTTTGGTTGCTTATAGTCCGGCAGTTGCTGCTGGTTGGCCGACAGATAAGGAGCTGGATAATACCAGAACTACCTTTGGTGACTATACTATCAACAACTACGGCAATATCCAAAGTTCACCTACAGTTCCAATGTATCAAGCCTTGGCAGAATCTCTGAACATTCCGGCTGTTTCAACTGTGGACCAGTTAGGCATTAACAAAGCCTTTGAGTACGGGAAAAAGTTTGGTCTCAATATGGACAAGGTCGATCAGACCTTGGGGGTTGCACTAGGAAGTGGAGTCACGACCAATCCACTGCAGATGGCTCAGGCTTATTCGGTCTTTGCCAACGGCGGCGTGATGAACGATGCCCATCTCATTACCAAAATTGAAAATGCCAGCGGTCAGGTCGTCAAGACCCATCGCCAAACCTCTACTCGAGTTCTTAATGGCTCAACTACTGACAAGATGAACAGCATGATGCTGGGGACCTTCTCAAACGGTACAGGTATCTATGCGGCTCCTTATGGCTACACTATGGCTGGTAAGACTGGTACGACTGAAACGGACTTTAACCCAGATCTATCTGGTGACCAATGGGTTATTGGCTATACGCCGGATGTGGTTATCAGCCAGTGGTTAGGTTTTCCAAAAACTGACGAAACCCACTATCTGACTGGGACCAGCGCAAATGAAGCCTCGGCGGTTTTCCGAAATGTTGCCAATAGCATCCTGCCATATACAGAAGGAACTTCCTTTGAAGGGCAAAAGAATGCCTATGCTGCCAACGGTATTGCCCCTGTCGACACCTATGGTACCGAGGAAACGGGAACTACAACCGAAAACAAAGACTTCCTGCAGGACGTTCAGGATCGAGCTCAAAATCTGGTGGATGAAGCCAAGAAGGCTATTGATGATACCGGTCTACCTGAAAAAGCTAAGAATCTCTGGGATACCATCACCAGCTGGTTTCAATAGGATTTAAAAGAGCTGAACGGCTTGTCAAAAGTATAGAATCCTGCTATAATAAGAAAGATGGAGGCGTTATGGCATTAAAAAAAGCGAGTCTAGCGTGTACAATCTGTGGTTCTAGGAACTACTCGGTTAAGCTCAGTAGCACTCCAAAACCAACGCGTTTAGAAGTTAATAAATTTTGTAAGCATTGCAGTAAATACACCCTGCATAAAGAAACTAGATAGGAGATTGTTGTGAAATTCTTTAAAGACGTTTTTAAATTATTGAAAGATACAACTTGGCCTACCCGAAAAGAAAGATGGACAGATTTTATCTCTGTCATGGAATACACTGCATTCTTTGTGGTAATCATCTATATCTTTGACAAAGTAGTAGCAAGCGGTCTTTTCCAGATTCTGAATATTTTCTCTTAATAACTGTAGAGGAAGTAGAAAAGAATACTGCGACAGATATATCATTTAAAGTCCCACCTATTGTGAGTAGGTGGGATTTTTGGCCTATATCGCTAATTACTCGTTCTTTTATTTTTCAAAAAATTGAGGCAGAATTACAAGGCTTTGATTTGTCCGGGAAATAGTTAATAAATTCCTTTGCATTTGAGGAAATTATGGTATAATAGGGCTAGAAAGAAGCAGAAGCCCGCAGGCTTTTTTATTTAGGAAAGGATGAACTCATGGACAGTTTTGATAAAGGCTGGTTTGTACTGCAGACCTATTCAGGCTACGAAAATAAGGTGAAAGAAAATCTTTTGCAGCGCGCTCAGACTTATAATATGCTGGAAAATATCTTGCGCGTGGAAATCCCTACTCAGACCGTGCAAGTAGAGAAAAATGGCAAGACCAAGGAAATCGAAGAAAATCGCTTCCCTGGTTATGTCTTGGTGGAAATGGTCATGACAGATGAAGCTTGGTTTGTTGTGCGGAATACTCCGAATGTAACAGGATTTGTCGGGTCACACGGGAACCGCTCTAAACCAACGCCACTCTTGGAAGAAGAGATTCGCAACATTCTCATCTCCATGGGTCAAACAGTTCAGGAATTTGACCTAGATGTCAAGGTTGGCGATACCGTTCGTATCATAGATGGTGCCTTCACTGACTATACAGGTAAGATTACGGAGATTGATAATAACAAGGTCAAGATGATCATTTCCATGTTTGGTAATGACACCGTGGCCGAAGTTAATCTTAGCCAGATTGCAGAGCTTTAATTGATGAAGCAGGGAGAACTCTTCGCTATCCTCGTCAAAAATAAAATCCAAGACCTTTTCAGTCTTGGATTTTTGTGTTTTTGGAAGGAATTGCAAGATTACTTTTTAGGGTTCGGCAATCTGATAGACTTTTCCGTTTTCTAAGCGCAGGTAGTGGAATTTGCCAGCCATATACCAAGAAGTAATGATTTGGCCTTGCTTCTCACGGATGGCATAGGGCTGTCCAGTTTTTCCAAAGGCTTCTGGAATGGGGGTGCCATCTTCTATACTCGGGAAAAGCATACAGGTACCGCGCGTGTGCTCGAAGACCAGCTCTTTTTCTCGCACCTGATCCTTATCGAGATGAATATGAATCTCTAGGTGCTTGGCTAGTTTCCAGGTTAGTTTTGTTTGCTTATTCTCTTTCTTAGTCTGGCTGGGCTTTCCTAGCAGCTTATCCAGTTCTTGAACAGTGCTGGGATTATCCTGAGTACGGATTTGTTGGAATTGCTTCCACTTATCTACCGACTCCATACCCGGTATCAAAGCCAGGTCCTTACTAGGATCTGAAGCTTGAGTGCTGGCACGCTGGAATTGGCAGGAAATTAGGAAAAAGCTGGATAGAATAATGGTCAGGATCAAGCTAAAACGTTTCATAAACATCTTCCTTTCTACAGAAAAGTAAGGCCTTCACTTGCATTATAATCCTTTTTGTAAGCTACAGCAAGGAATTGACGGTAAGGAAATAGGAAGAGAAAAAGATGTCAGGAAACCTTGAGGTCCAAGTCTTATCTGGTTGTCAAAAAAGCCCCATATGACTTGTAGTGAAAGGTGTTAAAACTGAGATTTTCATCGCTTTCAACGTCAAAAAAGAGAGAACAAATCTGATTCTCTCTCCAGTTTAATGCTAAGTCAACCGCTACAGCTGATATTTTTATGTTTTTGGAACTGATTAGAAGATTACTTATCCTTAATGACGGAGTCAATAATGTCTTTGGTTTGTTTCATTTGATAGGTAGACATTACCCCAACGATTTGATTGTTCTGGGTAGAGAAACTAAACTGTTCGTCATTGGAATTTTTATAGACAAAGGTTGTATCGCGTTCTGAACGCATAATCATTTCCGGACGACCAAGCTTGTCGAAAGCTGTCTTGGGAGTGTCGGATGTGGTGATGCTAGAATAACTGCTTTTGGCTGGCTGAGCGTCTTTTAGACTAAAGCTCAAATTCGTCAGGACATTATTGGTAAAGTAGCACATAATGTCTCCGTTGTCTGTGTGCCAGATGTTAACAGAGTTGCCAGGGTCATTCTCATCAGTGCTGAATGTAGGTTGGCCTAGAGCTGCTGTTACTTCATCGTAAGACGTTTTAGGTTTGTCACCATTGATATCCTCTCCGTTTACCTGAATGACAAAGCCAGTGGAAATATGGAAATTTCTTATTTTCTCTAATTCAGGAATAGAAGCTGCATCTGGTATGTATTGTAGTGCAGAAGCGTCATCTGGATCAAAGGTAGCACGTTTCTGAAATACCTCATCACTACTTTCATAGGTGCTAGAGCTACTGCTAGATGATTTGCTGGATGTTTCCTTAGAGGATGAACTTTTCGAAGCTTTGAGGGAGCTAGGCGTCTTTTTTCTTTGCTGTGTCTGCTTGGCAGGCATGCAGGCTGAGAGAGCTAGCAAAGAGAGGAGACTAAGGGTATAGAAGCTGACTTTTTTCATAATCAATCTTTTTTCCTTTCGCTGATGATGAATGATGTTTTTATAATATTATATCAGCAAAATTTGCTAGAAACAATAGAAAATGCAATAAAAAAGCCCTTTGAGGGACTTCTAGAAATATATTTATGAAGGCGGTAGACGGATTTGAACCGACGATCAAGCTTTTGCAGAGCCGTGCCTTACCACTTGGCTATACCGCCGCAACTCTTATTATTCTATCGTAAATACTTGCTTTCGTCAAGAGTCTTTCATAGCCAAAGCAGAAAATGTTAGACGCTGCCATTCTGAATGCTTCAGGAACAAATGTTCAGCCGAGAAGTAGAATTCGTACTTAGTGGCAGAAAATCTGGCAAACACCTTGTCAAAGAGCTGCGCTTTTGTTATAATAGAGGGTGCCGTGTAAATGGCGAAATACTCATTTTAGATGAATTGTGGGACTGTTGCCCTCGGGTGGTCCTGCGAGCTGAAATCTAAAAGAGGGAAAAAACAAAAAAGGAGAATTTACTCATGGCAGTAATTTCAATGAAACAACTTCTTGAGGCTGGTGTTCACTTTGGTCACCAAACTCGTCGCTGGAACCCTAAGATGGCTAAGTACATCTTCACTGAGCGTAACGGTATCCACGTAATCGACTTACAGCAAACTGTAAAGTATGCTGACCAAGCTTACGACTTTATGCGTGATGCTGCTGCTAACGATGCAGTTATCCTCTTCGTTGGTACTAAGAAGCAAGCTGCTGACGCTGTCAAAGAAGAAGCAGAACGTTCAGGTCAATACTTCATCAACCACCGTTGGTTGGGTGGAACTCTTACAAACTGGTCTACTATTCAAAAACGTGTAGCTCGTTTGAAAGAAATCAAACGCATGGAAGAAGACGGAACTTTCGAAGTTCTTCCTAAGAAAGAAGTCGCTCTTCTCAACAAACAACGTGCTCGTCTTGAAAAATTCTTGGGCGGTATCGAAGATATGCCTCGCATCCCAGATGTGATGTACGTAGTTGACCCTCATAAAGAGCAAATCGCTGTTAAGGAAGCTAAGAAATTAGGTATCCCAGTGGTTGCCATGGTTGATACTAACACTGATCCTGATGATATCGATGTTATCATCCCAGCTAACGACGATGCAATCCGTGCGGTTAAATTGATCACTGCGAAAATGGCTGATGCTGTTATCGAAGGCCGTCAAGGTGAAGATAGCGTTGAATCAGTAGAAGCAGAATTGGCTGCAACTGAAACTCAAGCAGATTCTATCGAAGAAATCGTTGAAGTTGTTGAAGGTTCAAACGAATAATCAGTAAACTAACCTAAAGGGGCAGGGCTCAGCCCAGCTCCTTTATTTAAATTAAAAAATAGGAGAAGAAAAATGGCAGAAATTACAGCTAAGCTTGTCAAAGAATTGCGTGAAAAATCTGGTGCTGGTGTCATGGACGCTAAGAAAGCACTTGTTGAAACAGATGGTGACATCGAAAAAGCGATTGAATTGCTTCGCGAAAAAGGTATGGCAAAAGCAGCTAAGAAAGCTGACCGTGTTGCCGCTGAAGGTCTGACAGGCGTTTACGTAAACGGTAACGTTGCCGCTGTTGTTGAAGTGAATGCTGAAACTGACTTCGTTGCGAAAAACGCTCAATTTGTTGACTTGGTAAATGCAACTGCGAAAGTAATCGCTGAAGGCAAACCAGCTAACAACGAAGAAGCACTTGCTTTGACAATGCCTTCAGGTGAAACTCTTGAAGCTGCATACGTATCTGCAACTGCAACTATCGGAGAAAAAATCTCTTTCCGTCGTTTTGCTTTGATTGAAAAGACAGATGCTCAACACTTTGGTGCTTACCAACACAACGGTGGCCGTATCGGAGTTATCTCAGTTATTGACGGTGGAGACGATGCTCTTGCTAAGCAAATCTCTATGCACATCGCTGCGATGAAACCAACTGTTCTTTCATACAAAGAATTGGATGAGCAATTTGTTAAAGATGAATTGGCTCAGTTGAACCATGTTATCGATCAAGATAACGAAAGCCGGGCAATGGTTGGTAAACCAGCACTTCCACACTTGAAATACGGTTCTAAAGCTCAATTGACTGATGCAGTTGTTGCTCAAGCTGAAGAAGACATCAAGGCTGAGTTGGCTGCTGAAGGCAAACCTGAAAAGATCTGGGACAAGATTATCCCAGGTAAAATGGACCGCTTTATGCTTGACAATACTAAAGTTGACCAAGCATACACACTTCTTGCGCAAGTATACATCATGGATGACAGCAAGACAGTTGAAGCTTACCTTGAATCAGTAAATGCTTCAGTAGTTGAGTTCGCTCGCTTTGAAGTTGGTGAAGGTATCGAAAAAGCTGCTAACGACTTTGAAAACGAAGTAGCTGCAACAATGGCTGCTGCTCTTGGTCAAAACTAATCGTTTTTAGCTTAGAAATAGAACGATAAAAAGGTCTGAGATTTTTTCTCAGACCTTTCAGATTGAAGACAAAGTCCTAAGAACAGAAGTTTCTAAGGGCTTTTCTTTTTGTAAAGTCGTATCATAGAGGTAAGAACAGTTGTGAGGTACTAGCTATGTTTCACAAAGAAAAACCTGATTATCATCGCTGCCAATATGGCTTCTATACGATAGACGAATTGGTCCCAGAAGATCACTTTCTTCGCCAAGTGGAATCAGAGGTTGATTTCGACTTTATCTATGACTTGGTTGAAGAAACCTATAGCCCAGATCAGGGTCGTCCCGGTCTAGATCCCGTCATGTTAGTCAAAATCCCTTTGATTCAATGTTTTTATGGCATTCGCTCTATGCGCCAAACCATTAAAGACATTGAAGTCAATGTAGCCTATCGTTGGTTTCTTGGACTAAGCTTGGATGACAAGGTGCCTCATTTTACCACATATGGAAAGAATTATAGTCGTCGCTTTCAAGATAAAGCACTGATGACTGAGATATTTTCACAAGTACTCCATCAAGCTTTATGTGCTGGTCTAATGGATCCTTCGGAAATATTTGTGGATGGAACCCCTATCAAAGCGGCCGCTAACAGTCACAAGTATCATAAGGAAATGGTTGCCCAACAAGCTAAATTTATGAGTGAGCAATTGGAAGTGGAGATTGATGTAGATAGGAAAAAACACGAAAAAAAGTCCTTAAAGCCCGCAAAAGGAAGCGAGGCTAAAGAAAAGAAAATCTCAAGGACAGATCCTGAGAGTGGTTGGTTCCACAAGGGGGAACACAAGGAAGTATTTGCCTATTCTGCCCAAGTAGCGTGTGATAAGCATGGTTGGGCCTTGGCTTATACGGTTGAAGCAGGAAATGTTCATGATAGTCAGGCTTTCCCTGCCCTTTTTGCCAAGATTGAGCCTTTTCATCCAACCTATCTCATCGCCGATGCAGGTTATAAAACCCCAGCTATTGCCCATTATTTATTACAGCGAAACATCATCCCTGTCTTCCCCTATACCCGCCCCAAGGGTGTAAAAGGGAACTTAAGGCCCAGTGATTTTGTTTACGATTCCTATTATGACTGTTACCTCTGTCCAGAGAATCAAGTATTAGCCTATCGCACGACGACCCGAGCAGGCTACCGTGAGTATAAGAGTAATCCAAATACATGTGCTTCCTGTACCCTATTATCCGTTTGCACCCAAAGCCAAAATCACCAAAAAGTAATCGCGAGACATGTATGGAAAGATGCGCTTGAATTTTGTGAAGAGATTCGCCACCGAAGAGGAATGAAGGAGATCTATAAGAAGCGCAAAGAAACCATTGAACGGCTCTTTGGGACCGCCAAAGAATACCACAACCTCCGTTATACAAGAGAGAAAGGCAAGTCCAAGATGGAAGATAAGGTTGGGCTTGCTTTGGCGTGTTTGAATCTCAAAAAACTAGTAAAAATGAGGGTGGGGAAGTCTTTTTATTTTGTTCAAATGACCATTATTCTATCAAAAGATGGCATTTTAGCCTGGCAAACAGAAAAAGACAAACATTCCAAATGGTGTTTGTCTTCGGTCTGAAAGGTCTGAGATTTTTTCTCAGACCTTTTTATAGGTTTTTAAACATCAAGTTTAGAATGGTGAGCAGCATCACTTAGCTGCTTTTTCTCTTTCTTCCTTATGAGCAATCAAGCCATTGGTAAAAATCAAAACAACCAATATGAAGAGAAGTGCAGTTGTTTGGGGGTAAGTCAGGCTAAACTGGTAGACTTTGGTAATAAACAAAAGGGGCAGAGTAACCACCATCATGATCAGAAAGCTATACCATTTGACTCGGTTGCTGACCAGCTCCTGTTCGAAGAGTAGGGGAGCATAAAGACAGGCGATGAGAGCTCCGATAGGAATATCAACGTAATCAGCGGAAAAGATGGTGAAAATACTCAGAGCTGCAAAGAGCCATTTGAGTACATGACGAGAATAGTTGAGCCAATCCATTTTCATTGGATTATCCTCCTTGTTTAGATGATAGTTGGCAGGAAGTAGTTTCTGTCTGTCTTTTCCTTGTGGATTTCCACCTATATTATAACGCTTTAAAAGCAAAAAGCAAGCGGTTACACAAGCCTGACAAAGCTTTTTCACTAGTTTGAATTGTCAGACCTTTCAGTCATCCCTTTTTCTTTTAAAAAAGAGACTTTTCCGGTATAATATTAGTCAAAGATAGTCAATGTTAGAGAAGCAAGGAAAAAAGAAATTTATTCTGAAATTCTCAACTGGAAAGGGAAGTCATGGGTGCAAAAAACACATCGGACAGTATTGAAGCATATATCAAGTCTATTCTGGCTCAGGCGGGGATGGTTGAACTGAAACGCAGTGAACTGGCTGATGTTTTTCAGGTGGTTCCCAGTCAGATTAACTATGTGATTAAGACGCGTTTTACGGAAAGTCGGGGCTATATCGTTGAAAGCAAGCGTGGTGGCGGAGGCTATATTCGGATTGGAAAGATTGAATTTTCCGACCGCCATCAGATGCTTTGCGGCCTGTACGACAGTGTGGGAGAGCGAGTCAGCCAGCAGGTTTTCACAGATGTTATTCAGCTTCTTTTTGATGAAAAGATTATGACTGAACGTGAGGGCAATCTAATCTTGTCAACAGCGTCGGACTCGATTTTAGGTGATGGAGCTGCGGTGATTCGTGCCCGAATATTAAAAAAGATTTTACAACAACTAGACAGAAAAGGAATGGAATCATAAATGAAATACTCAAAAGCCTTAATAGAAAGCTTGGAAGCAGCCCAGCTCTTGGCCGGCCATTTTCGGACAGATTATCTGGAATCATGGCATCTACTGATTGCTCTGGCTAATAATCCCTACAGCGTTGCTGGCTCAGTCCTCAATGAGTTTCCTGTGGAAGTGGATGGATTTGAAGAAGCGGCTTTTCAGATTACTGGTCAGGCTTATCAGAAAGACGGTCACTTCGAGCTGCTGCCTTTTTCTTATCGCTTAGAGGAGTTGTTTGAGGAGGCGGGGCAGATTGCAGAAGCTGTTCGCGCTAAGCATGTAGGTACTGAGCATGTGCTGCTGGCCATGTTATTTGACCGAGGGACCTTGGCCTCTCGTATTCTGGAATTTACCGGCTTTAGCTACGAAGACAAGGAGCAGGGACCGAAAATCAGTGATTTGCGAAAGGTCTTGGAGCAGAGAGCTGGCTGGGGCAAGGAAGATATCAAGGCTATCCGCAGTCTGAATAAGGGAGTAATGGCCGCTAAGCAGACCATGGCTAATATGATGGGCATGCCGGCTTCTACCAGCGGTGGTCTGGAAGACTACACCCGTGATCTGACGGAGTTGGCTAGAGATGGCCGATTGGAGCCCGTCATTGGCCGTGATCAGGAAATTTCACGGATAGTTCAGATTCTCAGTCGCAAGACTAAAAACAATCCAGTGCTGGTTGGAGATGCTGGGGTTGGTAAGACTGCTCTGGCTTTAGGTCTGGCCCAGCGTGTGGCAGCTGGTCAGGTTCCGGCTGAACTTGCCAAGATGCGGGTTTTGGAACTGGACTTGATGAATGTAGTCGCTGGCACTCGCTTTCGCGGAGACTTCGAGGAGCGGATGAACAACATCATCAATGACATTGAAGAAGATGGTCATGTTATTCTTTTCATCGATGAACTTCATACCATCATGGGCTCTGGCAGCGGTATTGACTCGACCTTAGATGCGGCCAATATCCTGAAACCGGCTCTGGCTCGCGGAACTCTGCGGACAGTTGGTGCTACGACGCAGGAAGAGTACCAGAAACATATTGAAAAAGATGCTGCTCTTTCTCGGCGTTTTGCCAAGGTCAGCATAGAAGAGCCTAATGTGGCTGACAGCATTGCTATTTTACAAGGTCTGAGAAAGAGCTATGAGGACCATCACAAGGTACAGATTAGTGATCAAGCTATTGAGACGGCGGTGAAATACGCCCATCGCTATCTGACTAGCAAGCACCTGCCAGACTCTGCCATCGATCTTTTGGACGAGGCTAGTGCGACAGTGCAGAACAGAGGACCGCAAAATTACGAGCAGTCGGATTTGACAGAAGTGGATCAAGCCTTGATGGCAGCGGACTTTAAAAAGGTGTCGAAGCTGCTTGAGCAAGAGCAGCAACCCAAGCTCTATAAACTGAAAGTGGAAGAAGACGATGTTTTGGCTACTCTTAGTGCTTTGTCTGGTATTCCAGTGCAGAAGCTGACTCAGACAGATGCGAAGAAATACCTCAATTTGGAAACAGAACTGCATAAACGCGTGATTGGGCAGGACGAGGCGATTTCAGCTATCAGCCGAGCTATCCGACGAAACCAGTCTGGTATCCGCAGCAGTAAGCGGCCGATTGGTTCCTTTATGTTCCTAGGTCCGACAGGAGTCGGGAAGACAGAGCTAGCCAAGGCTTTGGCCGAAAGTCTCTTTGATGACGAATCTGCCCTCATCCGCTTTGATATGAGTGAGTACATGGAGAAATTCGCAGCTAGTCGCCTAAACGGAGCACCTCCAGGCTATGTAGGCTATGAAGAAGGAGGGGAGCTGACGGAAAAGGTGCGCAACAGACCTTATTCTGTCCTACTCTTTGACGAGGTGGAAAAGGCGCATCCGGATATTTTCAATGTTCTCCTGCAGGTCTTGGATGACGGTCAGCTAACTGACAGCAAGGGCCGCAAGGTAGACTTCTCCAACACGATTATTATCATGACCAGCAATCTGGGGGCAACTAGTTTGCGGGATGATAAGACGGTGGGCTTTGGAGCGCGGGATATTCGCTTGGACCATGCCAATATGGAAAAACGGATGCTGGAAGAACTCAAGAAAGCACATAGACCGGAGTTTATCAACCGTATTGACGAGAAGGTAGTCTTCCACAGCTTATCTGCAGAAGATATGCAGGAGGTGGTCAAGGTTATGGTCAAACCGCTCATTGCCAGTCTTGCTGAGAAGGGAATTGAGCTGAAGTTTCAGGCTAGTGCCCTTAAGCTGCTGGCTCAGGAAGGCTACGATGTGGAAATGGGAGCACGGCCATTGCGCCGAACTCTACAGACCCAGGTAGAGGACAAGCTGTCTGAACTCCTCTTGACAGGTGATTTAGCTACTGGCCAAACACTTAAGATCGGGGTCAAGGCTGGCCAGCTCAAGTTCGAAGTGGCTTAGAAAGCGCAGTTTTTCAATGGAAAGTTGTGTGTTCGCGGTTAATCCCTGATAGCAATCATACCTATAGATACCGAACAGTTATTTCATCATTCAATGAAACTGGAAAATTGAAGGATTGGAGACTGATATGTCGTTTTTTAAAGATTTGTTTGCTGGCAAGAAAGCCAGAGTGAAAACACCAGAAGAGCGCAAGGCGGCTAGTATCCAGCGCTTGAAAAAGGAGGGAATTCCTTACCTTGAGCACTTGCCGGTTATCGAAAGTGCTGAGCAGGTACGGCCGCGCTCGCTAGAAGAAATTGCGCGTCGGGCTATTACCAGCCTCTTGATTATTCAGGCGGCCTTGGATATCGAAAATAATAATTATAATGAGGAGAGCCGCCAGTGGCTGCAGGATAAACTGCAGCAATACGGGGTGCAGGAAGAGCTGACGCCCAAAGAAAGGGCGGTCTTGGAAGATCGTGCCGACCCGGCAGCTATCGTCAATATGGTCTGGAAATACGAGGCCTATTGGTCCTTGATTTGGTCCTTGGGTCTAGTAGATACTTTACCTTTTCCAGATAAGATTTGTGATTGTGATGCTGCCATTGACGCAGTCGCTAGTGCAGTTGACTTTCAGGAATTTCTAGGTAAATGCCAACCGCGCAGCTTAGAAGAGTTACTGGATGAAGATGATTTGATTTATCGTTATCACTGGGCCTGTGTTGATGCTCGGATTCATGACCAGCCAGCACCGGCAGGCCTTGATGAAAGTGTTGTTCTGGAGAGGCGGTCTGGTCTTGACTGGCTGCTGGGGCTGAATACGGCCCAGGACTGGGATGCTGTTGAGCTGCATACCTAGTCCAACTTCTCTTGATTCACTCAATTAGAAAGGAGGTGCCTTTGTCTGCTCGTAAAATGGCTAAAATTGCCATCCTATCGGCTCTATGTGTGGCCTTTCGCTATGCATTTTCCTTTTTACCCAATGTGCAGCCTATCTCAGCTATCTTTTTCCTGATAGTTATCTTTGAGGATTTGCAGACTTCACTCCTAGTGATGGCTGTGACGATGTTTACATCAGCCTTTCTTTTGGGAATGAGTCCGATCGTCCTCTTTCAGTTGCTGTCCTTTGGACTGATTCTTTGCCTTTGGCGGCTGCTCTATCCTCGGTTAAATCTAGTGGGACAGGGAATAGCAGCAGCTCTCCTATCCTTTGGCTATGGCATTGCCATCGATACACTGACAGCCTTGCTGTACAACTATCACTGGTGGTCTTATGCGGTTATCAACGCTTTGACTTTCAATATAGCGCACGGACTGTCGACTTTGTTTTTTTACCCACTCTTGTACCCTATTTTAAGGAGGCTCTATAATGAAAAAAATCTTTAGTTTGCTCACACTTGCTTTTGCCCTTCTCCTTGTTGGTTGCGGCAGCAGCCAGACAAATACTGACAAGAGCTCTAGCTCGGCTGATTCTTCTGTCAAAAAGGAACTGAAAATCAGCATCAGTATTGCACCAGAAGGTCAGGAGAAGAGCGAGAAAACAGTGGCTGTCGAAGAAGGAAAGACAGCGATGGATGCTTTGAAGAAGGCCTATAAGGTCGAAGAAAAAGATGGTTTTATCACTTCTATTGACGGTCATGCTCAAGATGAAGCAAAGGGCCTCTACTGGATGTTTAAGGTCAACGGAGAAATGGCTCCTAAGGCAGCCAATCAAATCACTGTCAAGGATGGAGACAAGCTGGAATTCTACCAAGAAGTCTATCAGCAATAAATCTTTTATAAAAAGAATCTGATGCTCAAGGCATTAGGTTCTTTTTTTGTGCCCTTGATACAGTTTTAAAGTTTCTGAAAAATATTTTATAAAATTTTATAAAAAACTATTGACAAAATAAAAATATAGTTTATAATAAAAACATATAAAGAACAAAAATATAAAAAACAATAAAAAGGATAGCCCTATGAAAGAAAAAATTGCAATCGTCTTTGGAACTTTCGCTCCTCTACATCAGGGGCATATCGATTTGATTCAGAAGGCTAAGCGTTCTTATGATAAGGTGCGCGTGGTGGTTTCAGGTTATCAGGGAGACCGTGGGCAGGAAGTGGGTCTGTCTCTGCAGAAGCGTTTTCGATATACGCGGGAGACTTTCGCAGATGATGAGTTAACACAGGTTTATAAGCTAGATGAAACTTCCTTTCCTCGCTATCCTCTGGGGTGGGATAAGTGGCTGTCAGCTCTATTAGAGTTGGTGAGCTATGATGCAGAACGCGAGGAACTTATTTTCTTTGTTGGTGAGGCTGACTATCAGAAGGAGTTAGAAAAGCGTGACTTCAAAACTTCCTTGCAGGAGCGCCAGTTTGGTATCTCAGCTACCATGATTCGGGAAAATCCTAGTCGTTATTGGAAATATATCGCCCAACCTTTCCGGCGTCACTTTACCAAGAAAGTGCTGATTATGGGCAGCGCTAGCAATGGCAAAACAACCTTGGCCAAAGATTTAGCTCGCTACTATGATGCTCCGGTTAGTCTAGAATATGCTCGAGAATATCAGATTCAAAATAACGTGAGAGACGATGAGCTGACCCCTAAAGACTATTATTATCTGCTCTTAGGACAATATGCTCAGACTTCTCGTTTGATTGACAGCAGCTCCAACCGTGGTCTGGTCGTGGCTGATACAAATTCGCTGGTAACCAAGGCTTACTATGATTACTATCTGAAAGAAAGTTCGGTTCAAGACGAGGAAACAGATACTTTTGACAATCTCTTTGCCAGCATTTTGTCCAAGGAAAAATGGGATTTGATTCTCTTTGCTGAGCCGGTTGGGGCCTATGTCAACGATGGCTTTCGCGATATGAGGATGGCAGACGAGGCTATACGCAGTGATTTTTCAAGCTATCTGAAAAAGCTGAAAGAGCAGTGCTTGGCTCATATTCCGACGGTCTATCTGGCTGGCAGTTATTTGGACAATTATCAGGTGGCCAAAGAAGCGATTGACATGATTTATCAAGCGGATTAAAAAAGAAAGTGGTAAAATAGAATGGTAGTAAAAAATCAAAAACTCTCGCCTGCAGCTCTGTACGCAGGACTGAAACAAAAATCTCAAACCTTTGTTCAGAATTTCCGCAATGTCTGTGTGGCAGCTAAAAAACAAGGTTTTAGCGGCATAGCGAAATTGTTCTGGCAGGATTTATTTGGCGGGCGCAGCTTGCCTAAATGGCTCTACTTGCTTGCTCTTTCCAGTCTGCCTTTCATTCTGGAGTTCACCAGTGGTCAGGAGCAGCATGACTGGCTGGGACTCTTTGCTTCCTGGACAGGCATCGTCTGCGTTATTCTAGTAGCCGAGGGGCGGGCCAGCAATTATCTCTTCGGAGCGGTTAATTCGGCAATTTACCTTATATTGTCCTTCAATGCTAGTTTTTATGGAGAAGTGTTGACTACAGTCTACTTCTTTATCATGCAGCCGATTGGCCTTTATACTTGGCTGTCCAACCGGGTCAATGAACAAGATAAGGAAGAGCCATCTCATTTTGAAGCTAAGAAGTTAGACTGGCGTGGCTGGCTTAAATATTTGGCCTTGACTGCCTTGATTTGGATTGGTATGGGCTTTGCCTATAAGAGCATTCACAGTCACCGGCCTTTCCGTGATAGTGTGACAGATGCGACCAATGGTATCGGTCAGCTTCTTATGACTGGTCTCTATCGCGAGCAATGGCTTTTCTGGATTGCGACCAATCTCTTCAGTATCTATCTCTGGTGGGGTAGCAATCTCCATATCCAGGCTATGTACTGGGTTTATACCCTCAATAGTATCGTTGGATGGTATCAGTGGACCAAGGCAGTGAAGAAAGCTTAGAGCAAGATTTGGAGGATTTTTGATAGAAAAAGATAACTTGGGAAAGGAAGAAACTCATGACCAAACAGGATATCCCAGCGGGAATATCGGAAAAAGAGTATTACGAAACCATGGCGGATGAGTCCGCCTTTTTGGCATGGTACAAGACACAGGATTTACCCAAGTATGAGACGCCCAGCGTAACAGCAGATATGGTAGCCTACTGCTTCGTGGAAGGCCAGATAAAACTCTTGGTCATCAAGCGTAAGACTCATCCTTATCAGAATAAATATGCCTTAGTCGGAGGATTTGTGGACAAGTATGAGGATGCCTATCAAGCTTGCATTCGGGAAGTCGAGGAAGAGGTAGGGCTGGAGATACCGCTGGAAAAGGTGGAGCAGCTGATGACGGTTTCTACTCCTGGGCGTGATCCACGCGGATGGGTCATCGCTATTGCTCATCTGGTCTATCTGCCGGCCATAGCAGTAGATCAAGCGCAAGCTGGGGATGATGCCAAGGAAGTCACCTTTCTCGATGTTGACTTTAAGACAAGTAGTTTTAAAGATGGTGAACGGCTCCTGACAGCAGAGGACTTTGCCTTTGACCACTACCAAATCCTGCTGGAATCTATCAAGCGGATTCAGGGGCGACTGGACTGGAATCCAACTTTTCTCCATCTGCTGGAATCACCGTTTACTGTTTATGAAGGGACTGAGTTGGTCAATCTCATCACGCCTAGACGACCTATTGTCAGCAATAATTTTCTAGTGAAATTTGGAGAATACCTAGAGGAGGCAGGCGTTAAGCGCGTGCCAAAGAAGAAGCCGAGAAAAGTGTATCGGCTGAAGGCAGAAAAATCAGATTAAAAGAAAGTTGATCATATATTTCTCTTGCAGGACAAATTTGTCCTGTTTTTTCGTTTCTAATTACGAATAGATAAGTAGGAGCAAGTTTCTCATGACAAAAGAAACAGATTGAGAAACAGAACTTCGCTTGAGTAAAAAATTTTTTAAGAATTTTGCATAAATGATTGACATAGTAAAATCACAGTGTTACAATAATGTTACAAAAAGATTTCTTAATATTACAAGGAGACAAAAGATGAAAACACGTACTTATACAAAAATGATGGCAGCTGCAGTTCTGGCTTCTAGTTTGCTTTTAGGGGCATGTGGTAAGAAAGAAGAAAGTACAACAAGTGCTAGTTCTAGCAAGACTGTTCAGACTTCCTCTAGCTCAAAAGCTGCGTCATCCAGCAAGGCCAGCGCTTCTCCTAAGGTTAGCAATAGCGCTTCTTCAGGAGGAGCAGTTAGCCAGCCTGGACAAGCCCAAGCTCCTGCCAGTCAGCAACAGTCTACTGTAGAAGCGTCTCAAGCCCAACAAACGCAGCCACAGCAAGCTTCAGGTCGACAAAATACTCAGAGTCAGGCAACTCAACCAGCCCAAGCACCGGAAAGCAATCGCCAGCTTCAGAATAAACAGGCAGCTAGCAATGCTCGCTATAAAGGTGTCTTGACAATGGTGGATGGGGATTTCTCAGCCGCTGCTGGAACTTGGAAGGATGCCAATGGAAATACTGTGACTGTATCAGGTAATGGTCAATTCACAGTCCAGTCTGCAGATGGAAAGACAGATAATTATTCCATCGCTTCCTACTCTTATACACTGGATGATGGCAAATACAATGCTCAATTAAGCGGCCAAGGCAATGCCAATCTGCAGATTACAACAGGAGCAGACGGCTCAGTAACAAGCGTTGTGGTGACCCAACCCTAAACAGAACAAAAAAGGAAGTCCAATTGGCTTCCTTTTGTTTTTATTTTTGAATTTGTAAGAGTTCTTCAATTTCAGCCAGACTTTCAGCTTGTGAAATAGCACCGCGGAGCTTGGCTGCTCCGGCAGTACCGCGCAGATAATGCGGTGCTAGACCACGGAATTCGCGGATGGCCACATATTCTCCTTTGAGATTTACCAAGCGGGAGAGGTGGTCGTGGGCGATTTTCATCTTGTCCTCAAAGCTGAGGTCTGGAAGAACTTCGCCGGTTTCAAAGTAGTGGTTGATTTGGTTAAAGAGATAAGGATTTCCCATAGCTGCTCGACCTACCATAACGGCATCGGCACCGACTTCCTCGATACGCTGTTTAGCATCATGCACACTACGGATATCACCGTTAGCGATGAAAGGAATCTTGGTCAGAGCATGGGCTACGTCGTGTAAGGTCTCAAGGTCAGCATGACCAGTATACATTTGCTCACGAGTGCGACCGTGCATAGCTAGGGCTGAGACCCCAGCGGCTTCGGCTGCTAGAGCATTTTCTACAGCTAGTGAGCTGTCAGACCAGCCAGTTCGCATCTTGACTGTCAGAGGAATATCCAGAACGGACTGGACCTTGTTGATGATTTTATAGATTTTCTCAGGGTCCTTGAGCCATTTAGCTCCAGCTTCGTTTTTAACGATTTTATTGACCGGGCAGCCCATATTGATATCGACGATATCCGTCTTGGTATTTTCTTGGATAAATTCCGCTGCGCGAGCCAAACTGTCCTCGTCGCTACCGAAAAGCTGGATAGAAACGGGATTTTCTCCCTCATCAATGTGAAGCATGTGGAGGGTTTTTTCGTTGTTATACTGGATGCCCTTGTCAGAGACCATTTCCATCACGACCAGGCCTGCTCCCAGCTCTTTGGCAATGGTTCGGAAAGCAGAGTTGGTTACGCCGGCCATAGGTGCTAGAACTGTGCGGTTGGGAATTTCAACATTCCCAATCATAAAAGGGGTATTAAGATTTGTCACGAATCAGTTCCTCCAGGTCGTTTTGGTCAAAGTGATAGGCTGTCTGGCAGAATTGGCAGACGATTTCAGCCCCTTGGTCTTGGTCACGCATCTCTTCTAAGTCAGCCTTTGGCAGAGTAGCCAAGGCATTCATAAAGCGCTCTTTGCTGCAGTCGCACTGGAAGCGGATTTCCTCTTCAGACAGGCGTTTGTATGGCTCATCACCATAGATGGCAGCCAGCAGAGCTTCAATATGGTCATCGGATTCCAGCAGTTTTGAGATGGCAGGCATTTCTTGGATCCGCTTCTCAAAGCGGGCGATTTCAGCTTCCTTGGCACCAGGTAGAACTTGTACCAAGAAACCGCCAGCAACCTTGACTTTATCATTCTCATCCAAGAGGACGTTGAGACCAACTGCGGAAGGTGTTTGCTGGCTTTCGGTTAGGTAGAAAGCTAGGTCTTCACCGATTTCTCCAGAGATGAGAGGAGTCATGGAGTTGTAAGGATTACCCGTACCGTAGTCCGTGATAACGAGGAATTCGCCTTGGCCAACAAAAGGACCAACTAGAACCTCACCGGTGGCAGTCTTTTTGATATCTACACCGGGATTCTGTACATAGCCTTTGACATTGCCTTCGGTATCTGCCACTGTGATAATTGCGCCTAGTGAGCTGGTCCCGAGGACCTTGACGGTAATCTTGGTCTGGCCTTTTTCATTTGCAGCCAAAATCTGACTGGCAATCAGTGTACGGCCAAGTGCAACGGTAGAGCTTGCTTGAGTTTGATGTTTTTCTTGAGCGGTCCGAACCGTCTCTGTGCTATCCAGCACGTAAGAGCGGAAAGAACCATTTTCTGAGATAGTTTTGATAATTTTGTCCATACCTTTTATTTTAACACAAAATAGAAAAACAAGCGCGCGACTGCGCTTGTTTTTTGGGGTTAGGAAGCATTTTAAGATCAAAAATAGTATAATAAAATAAAAAGCATAGGAGGCTGGCATGAACCAATCTTTGAAAGCGGCAGTCTATGGTTTAGCGGTAGCTGATGCATTAGGAGTTCCGTATGAATTTTTAACCCGAGGCAGTTTTAAAGCGGTTGAGATGGTGGGTTATGGCAGCCATCAGCAACCGGCTGGGACTTGGTCAGATGATACCAGCCTTGTTTTGGCGACCTGTGATTCTATTAGGGAAAAAGGTAAGATTGACCCTGTCGATATGCAGCAGCGGTTTAAACATTGGCTCTTCGAGGGAGTTTACACACCAGATGGTTTGACCTTCGATGTAGGAAATGCGACTCGCGAAGCCTTGACAAGAGGACACGGTCTGTCTGATGAATATTCCAATGGAAATGGTTCTTTGATGCGGATTCTGCCCCTAGCCTTTACGGCAGCTGGTCCGTCTGATATTGAGGCTGTTTCCAGTATTACACATGCCCATGCGACTTCCGTAGAGGCCTGCCTGCTTTATGTGACCATTGCTCGTAGACTCTTAAAAGGCCGGCAACTACAGGAAATACTATCAGGCTTAGAGACTAGTACGACCTATGCTCGTTTGCAAACTTTAGCAGAGCTGACCGAAGATGACATTCGCTCTAGTGGCTATGTGGTGGATACCTTGGAAGCAGCACTGTGGTGTCTGCTGACTAGCACTTCTTATCCGGAAACTGTCCTGAAAGCTGTTAACTTGGGCGATGACACTGATACAGTAGCAGCAGTTGCTGGCGGCTTGGCTGGTATCATCTATGGTTTGGAAGGGATTCCTGACAACTGGCTGGCCCAGTTACGAAATAAAGAACTGCTGGAAAGCTGCTTGTTTTAAAGAGATAATCGGAAGAAAGGACTGTATTGATCATTTAAAAAGTAAAACAGTAAAAGAGCCACCTAGGCTCTTTTACTTATTCTGTAGTTAATTCTTTCTGGGCTTCCTTGCCTTGGTCCAACAGGGCTTGGATAATCTTTTGATCACGCAGTTTGACAGAGTTGTTGATGGTCTCTGCAGATTGGATAACAGTGGCTTCTAGCAGAGCGCGTTTTTCTCGTCCTTTATCAATGGCTTCGATAATGCCTTGATTTTGTGCGACGAGGCTTTCTGCCAGCTTAGTGACAGATTCAACAGCGATAGTAGGGCTTTGGGAAATCCGCTCCAGTTGAGGAATGATTTCCTTGCTCGTTTCGGCGAGCATTTGCAGGGCAGCGTTATTCGCATTAGAGATAGCGTCAGCTACCTGACCAGACTTCATCGATTGCTGGAGAATGCCTAACTGGGCGATAGACAGTTTCATAGTTGGAATGGTATTTCGACGGAGCATTCCAAGTTTTTGGCGCATATCAGAGGAAACCTTGACGAGATTACGCATTTGAGGGGTAGTTGCCCAAGCCACATAGAGACGGCTGACATATTCAGTGTGTTGCTGCTCTAAGGTATTGACCACCTCTGTCATTCGGGCTAATTCTTGCGATTTGACTTGGTAGTCAACAGTTGTCATATTTAACTGAGCGACTTCAGCCTGCAGTTTGAGCGCTAGATTGCCAGATTCTTGCTGAGCAGCTTCGATAAAGGAAATAACTCCGACTAGGTTTTCAATCGATTTGGTATTGTCCTCAATCAGCATTTCAGCAGAGACAATATTGCGAGCCAGAACATCCTCTTGCTTGACGACGGTTGCAGCCATGCCGTCCATTTTCTGCTCAATATTTTGTGAGTCAAAATAGAATTCTTGAAGAGTGTTTTTGCTCTGTTTGAAGAGTTTTTCCAAGAAATTAGGCTTTTTGTCCAGTTCCGCTACTTGAGCATCCTTGTATTTTGCGACAAAGCCATTGAGTTCCTTGTTGGTATTTTTTAAAAGCTCATCTACCTGGGGAATTTGTAATTTTTTCTGCTCGGCTAAGATACGATTGACAGTACCGTTGACCTCTTCTACAGCAGATTGGCCAAAGTCGAGCAGGGCATTTTGGTCCGACACGAAATTATCCACCAGCTGCGGAGCTTTAGCCGTAATCGCACTCTGTTGCTCAGGAGTCAGTTTTTCCAGAAAAGTTAGCTGGCCATTTCCTTGAGTCGTAGTGGCTTCGATGATTTCCGTTGTTTTGTCACTTTTACTGATAGCATTGTTGGCGATTTTATCAATGTCAAAATTAAATTCTTGGCTCATATTTTCTCCTTTGGTTTATCTAGCTTAAAAGCCAGTGTCTGTTTGCTTTTCTTTGTCTAAGATGCGCAGGCTAATGTCAAAGTCTCTCAAATCAGCTTCATTTAACTGACGCAGCGCTTCGTCTAGGTCCAAGTCAAACTGCTCAATAGCTGCTTTGGCCTTGGCTAGCCGCTCCTCTGCATTGTAAAAATCTTTGGGAGAAGCTTTGATTTTGAGGTAGCCTTCTAAAATATCTTTGTAGTGCTCCATCTGGGACTGATGAATGGCAGTCAGCTCTTCCTTATTATTGCTTTCGGATTGAGAGATTTTTTGAAGAATGGCCTCATGGTCAATCTGAATATTGCGAACCGTAGCGACCAATTCTGGGGCTAGCTCTTCTAGACTAGTTTTCTTAGGTTGCGCTTCTTTTCGTTTTTTCTCTCGTTCAATCTTTTTCAGCTGTTCATCAATTTCATCGGTGACAGTACGAATTTTGGTCTGGATTCGTTGGTAGACGGAAGTAGGAATTTCTCCGCGTAGGTCGTTAGCAGCATTTTTGATATAGGTTAGCTGGGGAAGAATTTCTAGTGCTAAATTCTGATAGCTTTCTTGGTCCCCATCTTCTTGGTAGCCTTCCAATTCTTTAATGCGGCGGTCAGCATGACCAATCTCTGATTTTAAATCTTCAATACGGCCAATGCTGGCTTGCTTTGCTTCAATCCGAACTTTTTTCTGGCTTTGGTGGCGATAGATTCCGTAACCAATAGCCCCCAGAATAGCTATGGGAATTAGATAGCTGGCTACAGCTCCAGAACCAAATACAAATACAAGTATCCAAATCCAGCTAAACCATTCTGGTTGCTGGTTGGAATCATCATTTCTCCTCGACATGGACGTTTCTCTTTCTTCTCAATGTGATATCTCTATTTTAACATAAAAGCTGATTTTTGAAGGATAAAGATTGAAATGATTTTATATATTGAGACCATTTTTTATATTTGCTTAATTCAGAAAGGCATTTGCTTCCTCTCAATAAAGCAAGCGTTGTTTCTAGAACGAAAGCTTCTTCGTTTCTCTCAAGTATTCAAACAAAAATCGCAAGGAATACCCTGCGATTCGTGTTTTATCAGTCCATTTCTGGGAAAAGTTTGGCTAGTATTTTAGGGGTGATGCTTTGTCCCGGTCCCTCAGCACAGTAAGTATGCATATACATGGAGGGGTTGAAGTTGAGCTCGATGCAGGTACAGTTGGGATTTTCCTTTGTGGAAATAGCAGAGCTGTCAGGGATGATCAGGTCAACGCCACAGGCCCAAGCTCCCATAGCTTTTGCCATATCCGCAGCGAGTTCCTTATAAGACGGGTGCATGCTGTCTGTGACATCGATCGAGTCTCCGCCAGTAGAAATGTTGGAATTGCGCCGCAAGTCAACCTTGACTCCATCAGGCAGGATATCATCTGGTCCATAGCCTTGCTGGTCCAGCATAAGGAGTTCAATGTCGCCCAGTTCAATGATTTCAAGTGGTGAACGATGATCTCGGCCCCGCAGCGGATTGTCATTTTTGATGGCAACCAATTCTCTCACAGTATGCTGACCGTCTCCGACGACATTGGCTGCTACTCGCAAGAGGACTGCCTCACACTGACCGTCTAAGACAAAAAAGCGGTACTCTGTTCCAGCGATAAATTCTTCGACTAAGACAGCAGTGTCTTCTGAAAAAGCAATCTCCAAAGCCTTGCGATAAGATTCCAGACTAGCTGGTTCTTGGAAGATAGAGATGCCCAGTCCGAAGTTGGTTGACTTGGGTTTGACGACAATTTGTCGGTCCTTAATCAAAGGGTAGTAGGCCAGTCCATCCTCTAGGGAAGAAAACTCTGCTCCAGCCGGAACAGGAAAGTCAGCTGCAGCCAAAATCTTTTTGGTGACTGTTTTATTGGCCATGGCCAGAGGGATGACATAGTTATCCTTGGAGGTCATATTGCTGTTCTTGACATATTCCACATGGTGACCATGCCAAAGCTTGAGAAATTGGTCGTTTTCATCTAAGATGTCGACATTCAGCCCCTTCTGAATAGCATCAAAGAGCAGCATCTGAGTGGATAATTCCATATTTTCATAGCCTTTGAGGGCATAAGGAGCAGTCCAAGCGTAGCGGTGATACTCCTCCGCTTTGTCTAGTCCAAAGGCCATTAAGGAATCCTGATGAATATGAGGCAGGAGCTGACCAGATAGGGTTAGTTGAGGATTTAGTAGTACCTCCTTAAGCTGCTCAAGCAAACTTTGGTAGTAAGTTGGCAGTTCAAAAAGCTGGATGAGTTCTTCCATGGCTTGGAGAAGGGCTGAGCTGTCTGCCTCATCTGGCAGGGCAGTCAGCGGGTGGCTACAAGCAATTTTTTGGTTCAAGTCGTGGGCAGCTTTTAATGCCGTATCAACATTTTCTACATCATCTAACCAGAGCAGGCTCAGTAAAAAGAGATGGACGGTATCTAAGGTCTCTTGGCTAATGCCTAAATGGTCAAAAGGATTGAGGTCAAAGCAGCGGAATTCCAGATAAGTGATGCCTTGCTCCAGATAGGCACGATTGTGCTTCTGTCCACGGAAGCGAACGGCTGAGTAAAATTCCTTTTCAGCACTGAGCTCGCAAGACTGAACGTAGTTTTCAATATCAGTTACATATTGCTCCAAAGAAGCGTAAGAAACTTTAATATTCTCGTCATTGACATAGCCATAGTCGCTGTTACGAAAAGAGCGGATAGGCTGGGAAATTTCCTGGCTATAGAAGCCAGCTTCTGCTAGAGGGGCAGCACCGTAGAGATAGGTTAAAACCCAGCGGAAACGGAGAAAGTTTCGAGCCAGCTTGAGATAGAGGTCATTTTTAAAGTCCTTGAGTGAATGGTAGGAGCTGACTTGAAAGAGAGCAGTGACCAGATCTTTCCCTAGTTCCATATTGTAGTGGATGCCAGAGATAGCCTGTAGTTTTTTGCCATATTTTTTAGCTAAGCCCTCTCGGTAGTGGCGTTCATAGTCGTTTTCCAGATGGGCGATGGCAATCTCTTCTTCCGTCAGCTGTGGTGGCATAGACAGAGGCCAGAGGCGTTCATTCTGGTCAATCGAGCGACCAGCCACATCGCTAATAGCTCCCAGTAAGCGTCGTGCTTCCTTAGTCGAGTGAGCGATAGGTGTAATTAGTTCCAGTTGTTGCTCGCTGAAGTCTGTTTGGATGGTTGGGTGGAAATTGCGGGAACCCAGCTGACTCGGATGAGCAGTTTGAGCTAAGTGTCCATCAGTTGTCACCCGCAGATTTTCCCTCTCCAGACCAAAGGTCGCTTGGAGAATGGGGCTTGCTGTATCCAGTTTCTGCAGTAATTGATTAATCATCATCGTTTCACCGTCCTATGATAGTAATTTTAGTCTATTACAAACAGAAAAAGAAAACAAATTTTCGCTACGATTTTACAAAAATTCCGAACTTTTATTTTTAATAAACTAATAAATTTCAGAAAATACAGATTTTGTGAAAATTTAATTCGTTTTCAAAAGGGAAAAAGCAAATCAAGAATGGGTCCCATCTTGAAAAATTGTTAAATTTTTCATATAATGAGGTATAAAACATAATCGCAGGTGAGATTCCTGCCTGCTTTTCAAGAAAGGAAGAGCTGCTTCAGCTCAGACAAAATTATGACATCAGTAGTTGTTGTAGGAACCCAGTGGGGAGATGAAGGAAAAGGTAAGATTACAGACTTCCTTTCAGCCAATGCCGAAGTGATTGCCCGCTATCAGGGGGGTGACAATGCCGGCCACACTATCGTGATTGACGGCAAGAAGTACAAACTGCACCTGATTCCATCAGGGATTTTCTTCCCAGAAAAAATATCAGTCATTGGAAACGGTATGGTGGTTAATCCAAAATCTCTGGTTAAAGAACTGAATTATTTGCATGAGGAAGGTGTGACAACGGATAATCTTCGCATCTCTGATCGAGCGCATGTCATCCTGCCTTACCATATCGAACTGGATCGCCTGCAGGAAGAAGCAAAAGGTGACAATAAAATCGGGACGACAATCAAGGGAATCGGCCCTGCCTATATGGACAAGGCTGCCCGTGTCGGTATCCGCATCGCTGACCTTTTGGATAAAGATATTTTCAGAGAACGCTTGGAGCGGAATTTAGCTGAGAAAAACCGCCTCTTTGAGAAATTATACGATAGTACAGCAATCAGCTTTGATGATATTTTTGAAGAATACTATGAATATGGTCAGCAAATCAAGCAGTATGTGACGGACACTTCTGTTATCCTCAACGATGCGCTGGATCAAGGCAAGAGAGTTCTCTTTGAAGGGGCTCAAGGGGTTATGCTGGATATTGACCAAGGTACTTATCCATTTGTAACTTCATCTAACCCAGTTGCGGGGGGAGTGACTATTGGTTCCGGTGTTGGTCCGAGCAAGATTGACAAGGTAGTTGGTGTCTGCAAGGCCTACACCAGTCGGGTCGGAGATGGACCATTCCCAACAGAGCTTTTCGATGAAGTTGGTGACCGCATTCGTGATATCGGCCACGAATATGGCACTACCACTGGTCGTCCGCGTCGGGTAGGCTGGTTTGACTCTGTTGTTATGCGCCATAGCCGCCGTGTGTCAGGGATTACCAATCTTTCGCTTAACTCCATCGATGTTTTGAGCGGTCTGGATACAGTGAAAATCTGTGTAGCCTATGACTTGGATGGTCAGCGAATTGACCACTACCCAGCTAGTCTGGAACAGCTCAAGCGCTGCAAGCCGATTTACGAAGAGCTGCCAGGCTGGTCAGAGGACATCACTGGTGTCCGCAGTCTGGAAGACTTGCCAGAAAATGCCCGCAACTATGTTCGCCGAGTGAGTGAGCTGGTTGGCGTTCGCATTTCTACCTTCTCAGTCGGTCCTGGCCGCGAGCAGACCAATATCTTGGAAAGCGTCTGGTCTAATTTATAAAAAAGTCAGCACAAGGAAATTGCTTCTTGTGCTTTTTTGTAGGAAAATTTCATATTAAGACTCATTTAAGATATATATTTTATACTAACGGCATAAACAAAGACCTCCTAACTTTGTTTAAAAATCCTAAACTTTTTCATAATAATCTCCTGAAAGTCACCCCAGTGGTGGCTTTTACTTTTTCTGAGAAGTGCGGCAGGCTTGTGGTATAATGGGATAGACGACTACAGATTTAGAAAGACAATGATGGATTATACGATTGAACAAAAAGAAGCATTTATGCGAGAAGCTTTAAAGGAGGCGGAGATTGCCCTGGCTCATGATGAAATTCCCATCGGCTGTGTTTTGGTTAAAGAGGGGAAGATTATTGGTCGCGGTCACAATGCACGTGAGGAGCTGCAACGGGCTGTTATGCATGCGGAAATAATGGCTATCGAAGAGGCAAATCGGCATGAAAATAGCTGGCGCTTGCTGGATACAACGCTTTTTGTGACTATTGAGCCCTGTGTCATGTGCAGTGGAGCAATCGGTCTGGCACGCATTCCTCACGTTGTCTATGGAGCAGCAAATCAGAAGTTTGGAGCAGCTGGCAGCCTTTATGATATTTTGACAGATGAGCGCCTGAATCATCGAGTAGAAGTGGAGGTAGGTGTTCTCCAAGAAGAGTGTGCTCAAATCATGCAGAAATTTTTCAGACAAAGAAGAAAAAAATAAAATTAGCCAAAATCAAAAGTTTGTGTTATACTAATTAACGGAGCAACAGTTTTGCGTGAAGCGGGTCAGGGGAGGAATCCAGCAGCCCTAAGCGAAGTAAGCTGTGTGCTCTTTTTCTATGCCTCTTAACGAATCAAGCCTGAAAGGCGCAGATGAATCTTAGAGCAATGGATGTAGTTTTTCCCCATAAGGGAAAAATCAGTAAACCTTATAGAGTCTTTAAGTGAATTAAGTCCAAAAGACGCAGAAGAACTTAGGTACATTGACGCAGTTTGAGCAAAGCGAGAACTAGGTTCCAATGTTGAATGAATCAAGCCTGCAAGGCGCAGATGAATCTTAGAGCAATGGATTCAGTTTTTCCCATAAGGGAAAAATCAGTAAACCTTATAAAGATTCTCAACGAATCAACTCCGAAGGAGGAAGATGAGTTTAGAGACATTGACGCAGTTAAGCGAAGCGAAAACTAGGTTCCAATGTTGAATCAGTTAAGCCTGAAAGGCGCAGATGAATATTGGAGCAGTGAATCTAGTTTGAACGGACCTGAAATGAATTCAGCTGACATTCAATCTTAAGAAGCATATTGGCTTTCTTGTCAATCAAAATTATTCTTCTCAATAGGGTTAAAATTTGCTGACTTACGCAAACGATTGCTTTCAGATGCTTTCTAGCTTTAGCCTATTTATAAAAAAATAAATTGGAAGCGTTTTAAAACAATAAATTACTTGCTAAATAACTATGAAAGCGATATGATAGAGTGGAATAAAAAATGGAGGAATATCATGTCACACATTAAATTTGATTATTCAAAAGTTTTAGATAAATTTGTTGCCCCACATGAAGTGGAGTACATGCAATCACAAGTAACAGCAGCGGATGAATTGATCCGTAAAGGAACTGGTGCTGGCAGCGACTTTTTGGGTTGGTTGGACCTTCCTGAAAACTATGACCGCGAAGAATTTGACCGCATTTTGAAAGCTGCTGAGCAAATCAAATCAGACAGCGATGTCTTGGTTGTGATCGGTATCGGTGGATCTTACCTTGGTGCCAAAGCAGCCATCGACTTCTTGAACCACCACTTTGCAAACTTGCAAACAAAAGAAGAGCGCAAAGCGCCACAAATCCTTTACGCTGGAAACTCAATCTCATCTACTTACCTTGCTGACCTGGTAGAGTATGTAGCAGACAAAGATTTCTCAGTAAACGTGATTTCTAAATCAGGTACAACAACTGAACCAGCTATCGCTTTCCGTGTCTTCAAAGAACTCTTGGTTAAGAAATACGGTCAAGAAGAAGCCAACAAACGTATCTATGCAACAACTGACCGCCAAAAAGGTGCCGTTAAAGTTGAAGCAGATGCCAACGGTTGGGAAACATTTGTGGTTCCAGATGATATCGGTGGACGTTTCTCAGTCTTGACAGCAGTTGGCTTGCTTCCAATCGCTGCATCAGGTGCGGACATCAAAGCCCTTATGGAAGGTGCGAATGCAGCTCGTAAAGATTACACTTCAGACAAGATTGCTGAAAACGAAGCTTACCAATACGCAGCAGTTCGTAACATCCTTTACCGCAAAGGCTATGCAACTGAAATTTTGGTAAACTACGAGCCATCACTTCAATACTTCTCAGAATGGTGGAAACAATTGGCTGGTGAGTCAGAAGGGAAAGACCAAAAAGGAATCTATCCAACTTCAGCTAACTTCTCAACTGACTTGCACTCATTGGGTCAATTTATCCAAGAAGGAACTCGTATCATGTTTGAAACAGTTGTCCGTGTTGACAAACCACGTAAGAACGTGATTATTCCTAGCTTGGAAGAAGACCTTGACGGACTTGGTTACCTTCAAGGAAAAGACGTTGACTTTGTAAACAAAAAAGCAACTGACGGTGTTCTTCTTGCCCACACAGATGGTGACGTACCAAATATGTATGTGACTCTTCCAGAGCAAGATGCCTTCACTCTTGGCTACACCATCTACTTCTTCGAATTGGCCATCGCCCTTTCAGGTTACTTGAATGCCATCAACCCATTTGACCAACCAGGGGTTGAAGCCTACAAGAGAAATATGTTTGCCCTTCTTGGTAAACCAGGGTTTGAAGAATTGAGCAAAGAATTGAATGCACGTTTGTAATAGGAAACGCAGCCTCCCTTAGGGGAGGTTTTTTGATTGGAAGAACAATTTATGTTATAATGTTGTAAAATTTGTCATTGTTTTTCAATATTTTCGCAATATGACAAATCAACAAAATTTATAAGGAGAAAACCATGTCAGATAAAGATGGTCAAGGTCAAGCGCAAGGGGCTTGGCAAGAAAATCAAACTAGCAGCCAGCCATTGCAAGGGAATTTCCAGCAGATTCAGCCGCAAGGATTGCCTGATAAGAAGGGTAATATCGGAAAAGTCATAGGACTTTCAATTTTTGCTCTCATAATTGGTCTTTTGATTGGCAGCGGTTCAGCTTATTTTATCGGCAAGCAGGCGCAGACAAATAAGGATATTCAAAGGATTAAGCGTCTGAGTAAGGCTCAGGAAGAAGCCAAAGACAAGAGTGACAGCTTTACTACAGACGGGCAGTCGGTTCAGTTTAATTGGACTTTGAAAGACTTGGGACGGTTGAGCTATACAAATGATGAAGGATTAGGTCTGACGGCTGATCAAATTGTTGAAACTTATGGCTTGGCTAGTTCAGCAGAATATGATCGTAATCGCCTGTTACTCCGATGGGGCCCTTCTGTCAGGGACAAGGAGCAAAATATTTCTTTTCAATTTGATAAAGTTGACCAGAACTACTATCTGAGGCAAGTGGTAGTTGGAGATTCTTTTAAAGAATATAGAAAAGGGAAGGAAACGACAGATTGGAGCGTATTATCTCCCAAAGACCTTGAACGTTTGAAAAAAGGAGACAAGGAAACGGGTGAAGGAGGAACAGCTTTATCAGAGGTTCTGAAGAGGCATCCTGTTCCGTCAGAAATTGTCATCACAAGCGAGCGTGACGTAGATAATAAGATTATCTCCAACCGTCTGATTGCTGAGGTGACTTATAAAACAGAAGATGGTTATGAATACCTATTGTTTGTAGGCCAGCCAGATGGAAATTTCTTATATATAAAGTCAGAGGAAATGTAAGTTTTTAGTTATTTAGTTTATCTTTTGTGACTGACTGCTTTCAAAGCATTTCGTTATTAAAAGAGAACTGATAAGACTATTGGAAATAAACAAGAAAGAGGAAAGAAGATTGACAGAACAGCAAACACAGCATTCTTTTGAGCCTTCAAGGAATGCTCAGTCGCAAGAGGAATTCCCGCATCATTTTCAACCTCAGCAGGGCCATGTTTCAAGTCCGCAGGGACCAACCCCACCTTTAACCAAGAATAAATCCTGGAAAGGAATCCTGATAGGTGCAGCCTTGCTCTCTCTTGGTCTTGGACTAATCGGAGGGGGAATCTGGGGTTATGGAATGGGAGTAGCGGATGTCATCAAAGGGGAATATCCTGTGCTTCATCCTTTGGCAGATGCTAGGGAATCAAAGAGAGATCAATCAAATCAGTACATTGACCCTGATACTACTGAGTTCAAGTGGGACATTGATAGTTTGTCAGAGTTACGGTTCAATACTATTCAGACAGATACGAATGGTACTTCTGTGGAAGATATTCTTGATAAATATGGCAAGGCTTTAAAAGAAGAAATCTCTCGTGACAGCCTTGATTTAGAGTGGGGAACGCTTCAAGATTCTGATGATGAGGAGGACTGGCCAGTTTATTATACAGATCAAACCGCTTCTCTGGCTTTTGAGAAGAAAAAAGATGGTTTCTATCTGAATAGCCTTCATATCTATAATATTCGCTTTGAAGAAAGCAAACATAATGCTGAGGACGAAGCGATGGCGGCTGATTACTTTGAAAAATTGAAAAAAGGCGATGCAAAGACTGGTAAGGATGGCATTTCCTATAAGGAAGTTTTTAAGGAATATGGCAGTCCGAGGAGTATTTCTATTCGTGTAGATGAAGATTTCAATGAGGATACTAGTCAAACCATTATGGAGGCGGCTTATGACGCTCCTAATGATGGTACTTATAGGTTGTTCTTCGTTCAGCAGGAGGACGGAAACTATCTTTTGTCCACTACTGCCAATAAATAAAATAGAACTCAAATAATAAAAGGAGAAACGATGTCAGAACAAAATAAACCGCAGGAACAATCTTTAGAAGGATTGGCTCCGTATCCACAGCAAGTCCAGTCATCAGACTCAGGACAATTTGTAGCTAACTCAACAGAGGGGCAGCCTTTCCCAACAGAAGGAGACAGTCCTGAAATGATGAATCCTAATCAAGATTTTGGTGTTCAGCAACCCATTTTTGAAGCTCCTCAGCAGCAGATGCCTCAGCAGGATAATTGGGGAAATCCTGCTTTTCAAGAAGCAATTCCTCAGGGATTTAATCCAGCTGGTCAGAACTTTGCCGGACCACAGCAAGCTACAAACTTTGCTGCACAGCCAAGTCCAGAGCCAAAGAAAAATAGTACGGGCAAGCTGATAGGATTTTTAGGAATAGGTCTGGCAGCGGGACTATTGCTAGGAGGTCTCGGCGGCTATTTCCTAAATGATTTTATGGGTGGGGGAAGTGTGCCAAGTCTGTCTCGAAAGGGACATCAAAGCGATGTTGCTTCTTTTGTGGCTCCGTCAAAAGAGGATGTATATGAGTGGGAAGTGAAAGACCTTGAAAAGCTGAGCGTTGTTAGTGCGGATGATGAAGGATTGACCCCTGAACAAGTAGTCAAAGATTTTGGCTTGGCCAGCAGTGTGACGTTTCAGGAAGAAGGGCTCTCATTGTCTTGGTTACCTGACTCTAGTTATACCACTCTGACCTTTATGAAACACGAGGATGGCAGCTACCATCTTCAGGGTATGAGTATTATGCCCGGTAGTGACGACTATGATAAAAAGGTATCTGGCCAGATTACAGAGAATTTAAAGACGGGTGATGCGGAAACAGGCGAGGGCGGTTCTTCCTTTAAAGAAGTGATCAAGGAATACCCAGAATATCAACATATCTCAGTTTATGGGGATGGTGAATCAGAGCCGAAGATGCTTGTAAACTATGAAACCTCTTCAAATAAGGAGATAACTTTGACTTTTATCCGTCAGGAAAACGGACAGTACCTATTGAGTAATCTTTCTAAATAGAATAAATGAATAGGAGTGCTTATCTTACAGCTGGTTGAGGCTTGTAGATCTGCGCTCTTTTTGTGACTCCAAGAAATTCGTAGTCAATTAATCTATCCTTGGCTTGTTGACCCTTGAACAGCAGCAGTTTTCCTTTCCCTGATTATATGTTACAATCAGAGGAGATGTAGCAGTATTGTGCTAGACTTTCATCTAGCTGCTAGAAACTCAATTAGCTCAGTTTTGTAGTTGTGATTGCCGTTCTTGTGATGGCTCTGAAAAACGAAAGACCAAGATTGGAAAGGAGTCCTGATGAAGTTATTGTTGGTGGAAGATGAAGCGGATCTGAATCGCAGTTTGATCAAGCTGCTCAAGAAAGAGCATTTTAGTGTGGACAGTGCTTTTGATGGAGAGGAAGCTCTGGAATTTTTGGAAATGGTGGACTATGACCTAATCATTTTAGATATTATGATGCCCCGTATGGACGGCTTTGCCTTTCTAGAGAAGATCCGTCAGGCTGGAAAGCAGGTCATCGTCTTGGTCCTGACGGCGCGTGACAGCTTGGAAGACAAGATTAGAGGCTTGGACTTGGGAGCAGATGATTATCTGGTCAAGCCATTTGAGTTTGAAGAACTTTTGGCGCGGCTGCGGGCTCTTTTGCGGCGACAGCAGCGTGAGCTGGTTAGCCAGAAGATTGACCTAGGGGATATCATCTTGGATCTGACTAAAAAAGCTGTCCTGAAAGATGACCAAGTCTTGGAGTTGACAGCTAAGGAATACGAAGTGCTGGAATACCTAGCTCGCAATCAAGATCATATTCTGTCGCGGGAACAAATTCGGGACCATGTCTGGGATTTTGATTATGAAGGAGAATCCAATATCATTGATGTTCTGATTAAAAATATTCGCCGCAAGATCGATCAGGACAAGAAGCAGTCCATTATTCACACCAAGAGGGGAGTAGGCTATGTTATCTGGAGATCGGAATAAGGAGAAAAAAGGCAGCATTGTTCTACGGATTACTCTTTGGTACAGCAGTTTTCTCTTTGTCTTTATTCTAGTGCTGCTGGGTCTGGCCTTTCTGCTATCCAGCAATCTGGCAGATGCAGCGGCCAAGCGTGAGCTGATTGAGTCAGCCACGGAAATCAGCCAGCAGCCCAGTGAGTACGAGGCTATGGATGATGGAATTTTTTATTCAATCTATGATAGTTCGGGAAACCTTGTCAGAAAAAGTCTGCCATCTGGCTTTGATGAGACTCTTCTTTTTAACCAATCTGTTGTAACGACGGCGACTGTTGATCAAAAGACCTATCTCTATTTTGACATTGAGATGAAAAATGGCGATCAATGGCTGAGGGCGGTAACGATGAGCAGTCATAGCAATCATGAATGGATTGATTATTTGACGTCTCTGGTCTTCATTTCTCCATTTCTATTAATCTTAATTATTGCTGGTGGTTGCTGGATTCTCAAAAAAGCCCTGAGGCCGGTAGATCAGCTATCTCAGACGGCATTAGAAATTCGCGAGAGCGGAGACTTTTCCAAGCGGCTGGCTCTGAAAGATAAGGATGATGAGCTGCATCGTCTGGGAAAGGCTTTTAATCTCATGCTGGATTCGCTGGAGACTTCCTACCAGCGGGAAAAGCAGTTTAATCATGATGTCTCTCATGAGCTGCGGACACCGGTGGCGGTTGTTTTATCGGAGAGCGAGTATGGTCTTCGTTATGCAGAAAATATGGATGAATCCAAGGAATCATTTGAAATCATCAACCGTCAGACCAAGCGCATGAAGGAGATGATTAGCCACATCTTGGATCTGTCCAGGCTTGAGAATCAGCCGGCTCTTGTCAAAAAATCCCTGTCTCTGTCTGACTTACTGTCGGATAAGATGACAGACTTCCAGAAGCTAAGTCAGGAGCATGGTCTTGTTTTAGAAGCTTCCATAGATGAAGATTGTTGGATTGTTGCTGATGAACTCCTTCTTCACCGGCTCTTAGATAATCTGATTAGCAATGCCTTGAAATTTACGAAGGATCGCATTGAGCTCTCCTTGCATAAGCTGGATGGCGTCTGTCAGCTGACGGTGGCGGATAATGGTGCTGGTATTGCTCCGTCCGAGACTGATAAAATATGGAATCGGTTTTACCAAGTTGACCAAGCCAGAAATAAAAACAGCCGAGAGGGAAGCGGCCTGGGACTAGCCTTGGTTCGGAAAATCGCCGATTTGCACCAGGTTCAGATAGAGTTGGTGTCAGAGCTTGGCCAGGGAAGTCGCTTTATCCTGACTTTCCAGCTGGAGAAATAATAGAAGATTTTTCGAATTATTTTTTAAATTTCCTCAAAATTCATTTTAGGTTCATTTAGTCCTTGTACAATATAAGTATCAAATGAATAACATTTGATAGCTCTCCCCTTTGAAATGAAAAGAATGGTCTAGGATGCATTAACTGGAACGGTGTTTTCCTCGCCTGATTTTGATTTCTAGGGTTAAGTTTTAGAAAGGAAGGACGAGCCATGAAAAAACTAAAAGGAATCTTATTAGCCGGTTTGGCAGTAGGAATTTTAGCAGGTGGAGCAGCAACTGTTGTTTCAGCGGATTCGTATAAGCAAGCTACTCGGATTCAGGCAGCAACCGTAACTCTTTCAGACGCTAAGGCGATTGCCTTGCAGACAGCTGGTTCAGGGAAAGTCGTTTCTATTGATTTAGACGGAAATAAAGCTGGTGCTGTATACTATGATGTAACGGTATTGGACGGCTTTACAGAAAAAGAGTACAAGATTGATGCTCGAACAGGAAGCATTCTCAAAGCCAAGGAAGAGCCAATTGATGACAATGAGGACATGCAACTGACTCAGACTAATGTGCAATTGACATTTGAAGATGCTGAGAAGATCTTGCAGCAAAAATATCCTCAAGCCCATGTTTATGACGAAGAACTGGATATTTGGAGCGGTCAGGTAGTCTACAAGGTTGAAGCTCTGAATGGTACGCAAAAGATCAAAATGACCATTGATGCCAACAGTGGAAACATTTTGAACGAAAGAATTAAATAATATCGTTGGTATATAGTTTGGAATTGCTTTGTTGGACGCGGACGAGAGTTCGTGTCTTTTTACAATCCGTATCTCATGTAGAGAATCTTATAGGAGTTTTGCAATCCCCTTTTTTGTGTTATAATATTGTCTAATCAAGCTTCTTGGTTTGCTTCAATTGTTCTTAAAATTGTTGTGTATTGAGGATGAAAAGTAAACTAAAAGGCTAAACCATTCACGAATCGAGGGAAGAATCATGTCTGCTACTAAAATGAACGCTCAAGAAATTATCAAATTTATCGCTGATGCCAAGAAAAAAACTCCTGTCAAAGTAACCTTTGATGGAGAATTGCACGGATCAATCCCTTGGTCTGTTGTGAAGTTAGGCAATGTTCTTTTTGGAGACTGGGAAGAAATTAAGCCGCTCCTAGCGAACTTAGAGGAGAATAAGACCTATGTCGTAGAGCAGGATGCCCGCAACTCTGCGGTGCCGCTTTTGGACAAGCGCGATATCAATGCCCGTATTGAGCCGGGTGCTATTATTCGTGACCAAGTTGAAATTGGTGATAATGCTGTCATCATGATGGGAGCAGTCATCAATATCGGTGCGGAGATTGGTGCTGGGACCATGATTGATATGGGTGCTATTCTGGGCGGTCGAGCGATTGTCGGCAAAAACAGTCATATTGGTGCTGGTGCTGTTCTGGCGGGAGTCATTGAGCCTGCTAGTGCTGAGCCAGTTCGGGTTGGAGACAATGTGCTGATTGGTGCCAATGCGGTTGTAATCGAAGGTGTACAAATTGGCAGTGGTTCCGTTGTTGCGGCCGGTGCGATTGTGACCCAGGATGTTCCGGAAAACGTAGTAGTTGCTGGCGTTCCGGCACGAGTTATCAAGACCATTGACGAGAAGACCCAGCAGAAGACAGCTCTGGAAGACGCTCTGCGTACTCTTTAAAGATGGCATAAATTTGAATTGATTGGGTGCGGCCCAACACTTTGACTGGTCTGACAAGATTTTAAAGGAAAGAAACAATGCTTGATTACCTGAACATTCGCCGTGATTTACACCAGATACCAGAAATCGGTCTGGAAGAATACAAGACTCATGCCTACCTGATGCAGGTCATTGATGGCCTGACGGCTGGCCTAGACTTTGTGGAAATCCGAACTTGGCGGACTGGTATTTTGGTCTTTATCAAGGGAAGTTCACCAGATAAGACGATTGGCTGGCGGACAGATATTGATGGTTTGCCGATTGTGGAGGATACAGGCCTGGACTTTGCCAGTACTCATGAAGGTCGCATGCATGCCTGCGGACATGATATGCACATGACGGTGGCTCTAGGTCTGCTGGAGCAAGCTGTGAGCACTCAGCCTACCCACAATCTGCTTTTTCTCTTTCAGCCTGCAGAGGAAAACGAAGCTGGTGGAATGCTCATGTACGAAGACGGTGCTTTTGGTGACTGGCTGCCAGATGAGTTTTATGGACTTCATGTGCGACCGGACCTCAAGGTCGGTGATATTGCGACTAACAGAGGAACTCTCTTTGCTGGCACCTGTGAAGTCAAGCTGACTTTTAAGGGTAAGGGGGGCCATGCGGCCTTTCCTCATGAAGCCAATGACGCTTTGGTGGCGGCTAGCTACTTTATCACCCAGGTGCAGACCATTGTCAGCCGCAATGTCGATCCTATCGAGGGGGCAGTTGTGACCTTTGGTTCGCTCCATGCTGGCACGACCAACAATGTCATAGCAGAAACGGCCTTTTTGCATGGCACCATTCGGACTCTGACTCAGGAGATGAACCTCTTGACTCAGAAGCGCTTACGGGAAATAGCAGAGGGCATAGCCCAAAGTTTCGGTCTGGAATTGGACTTGGAGCTTAAACAAGGTGGCTACCTACCTGTAGAAAATCATCCTGACCTAGCAGACGAATTGATGGACTTTTTCCAGAAGGAAGAAGGAGTGCAGTTGATTGATATTGCGCCGGCTATGACAGGTGAGGACTTCGGCTATCTGCTCAGTAAGGTCAAGGGTGTCATGTTCTGGCTAGGAGTGGACAGTCCCTATGCCCTCCATCATCCCAAGATGGCACCGGATGAGGCAGCACTGCCCTTTGCTATTGAAAAGATTGGGAAATTCCTAGATTATAAAATCAACGAAAGATAAGGAAAAGGTGGACGAGCTGCATGAAAAAAGAGCTGAGACAAACTGTACTGAACCAGATGAAGAAACTGACAGGAAAAGAAAAAGAGCAGGCAGATAACTGGCTGACCCAGCACTTGCTCAGTTCAGCAGCTTATCAAAAAGCTCAGGTTATCGCTACCTATCTTTCTATGCCGCATGAAGTCTCAACTGCATCCTTTATCAAGCAGGCTCAGTTGGACGGCAAGCGGGTTTTAGTGCCCAAAACCTATGGCCAGGGTCGGATGATATTTGTGGATTATGATGAAAGTTGCCTGCAAAAAAGCTCTTTTGGTCTTATGGAGCCGATAAGTGAAGAGGCTGTGGACAAGACAGAAATTGATCTGATTCATGTGCCGGGTGTGGTCTTCAATTCTCAAGGCTTTCGGATTGGTTACGGTGGTGGCTACTATGATCGCTATCTGGCTGATTTTGCAGGAGCATCCATCAGCAGCATCTATAGTTTTCAAAAGTCTGATTTTGAGCCTAATTATCACGATATAGCAGTAAAGGAAGTACTGATTTATGAACTACATCTACGATAAAAAATATCCTGTGACCAGTTTTTTGTTAATTCTAACAACACTTGTCTTTGTGGGGATGCTTATTTTACGTGGTTTTTCTTATGCTGAAGCACAAACTGTCTTTGAATTTGGAGCAGTTTTTTCTCCGACCATTATTATGTATCCTACTCAGATATGGCGTCTTTTTTCTGCTATCTTTGTGCATATTGGCTTGGAGCACTTTGTGGTAAATGCTGTTACTCTTTATTTTATTGGACGGCAGGCAGAAGACATTTTTGGCTCGCGAAATTTCTTTCTGCTCTATATGATGTCTGGCTTGATGGGAAATATCTTTGTCTTCTTTTTCAGTCCGGATACTCTGTCAGCAGGAGCCTCTACAGCCTTGTTTGGACTTTTTGCCTCTATCGTGACCCTGCACTATGTCGTTCGCGACAGCTACATTCAGCAGCTGGGGCAGTCTTATATGACCTTGATTGTGGTCAATATCATCTTTAGTTTCATGCCTGGTATCAGCCTGGCGGGGCATTTGGGCGGTTTGATTGGCGGCATACTCTGCGCGGTCATTCTTCCTGTCAAAGGCTCAAGCAATGCCTTTAAACCTGCTCAGCGCTGGTTAGTCCTGTTTGGTTATCTAGCCTTGGCTGCCCTTCTGATTTTTCTAGGCTTTCATCATTCCTTGATTTAACAAGTGTGTATAAATAACTGACGAAATATCAAAAAAGAGGTTAAAAACCTCTTTTTTATGGCTAAAATTTTATTTTCAACGCTAATTGTTTGAAGCCATTATTTTTTCTCTTGTTTTTTCTCTAATGTATGGCCTAAGTCAATGATATACTGCTTCAAGGAGTCTTTGACCTGCGGATGTTTGAGGGCGTAGTCGATAGAAGTTTTCATAAAGCCGAACTTGTCACCGACATCATAGCGATCACCCTTGAATTCGCGAGCGAAGACGCGCTGCGTCTTGTTGAGAGTATCAATTGCATCGGTCAGCTGAATCTCATTTCCAGCACCTGGTGTTTGTTTTTCCAAGATTTCAAAAATTTCCGGTGTCAGCAGGTAGCGGCCGATAATAGCCAAATCACTCGGTGCATCTTCAGGTTTTGGCTTTTCGACAAAAGTTTCCACGCTGTAGAGACCTTTGACACCTTCGCCTTGAGGGGCAATGACCCCGTAAGAGGAAACTTCATCATGAGGGACCTGCATGACAGCGATAGTAGAAGCATGAGTTGCTTCGTAGTCATCAATCAACTGCTTGGTCAGCGGTACAGCCTTATCATTGGTGATGTCCATAAGATCATCTCCCAGCATGACAACAAAAGGCTCGTTTCCTACGAAAGCCTTAGCCTGAAGAACAGCATCTCCCAGTCCGCGTGGATGGCTTTGACGGATGAAGTGCAGACCGATACCAGTGGTTTCATCGACCAATTTGAGCAAGTCGTCTTTACCCTTTTCTTTGAGGTTGTATTCTAATTCAAAGTTTGAGTCAAAGTGGTCTTCGATGGAGCGTTTTGACTTACCTGTAACAACTAGAATATCTTCAATTCCAGATTTGAGAGCTTCCTCAACGATAAACTGGATGGTTGGCTTGTCAACAATCGGCAACATTTCCTTGGCTAGTGCTTTGGTAGCTGGCAGGAAGCGGGTTCCTAGGCCAGCTGCAGGGATGACGGCTTTCTTAACTTTTGACATAATTATTTCCTTTCTATTAGAACGAAGTCCATTCGTTCTCAGCCTTGAATTCATTGTTCATGATTTCATAAATGGCATCTTTGATATTACAATTTTGATAAATAACCTTGTAGATAGCTTGGGTAATCGGCATATAAACATCCAGCTCTTGGGCTAGTTCATAGGCTGCCTTGGTGGTGGAAATTCCTTCGATAACCATGCCCATATTGGCTTCAATATCAGCTAATTTCTCGCCACGTCCTAGAGCATTGCCGGCCCGCCAGTTGCGGGAGTGAACAGAGGTTCCAGTTACAATCAGGTCACCGACACCAGATAGGCCGCTATAAGTCAGAGGATTGGCTCCTAACTTGACACCTAGACGCGTGATTTCGGCCAGACCGCGTGTGATAATAGCTGCCTTGGCGTTGTCACCATAGCCCAGTCCGTGGAGAGCACCGGCTCCAACTGCTATGATGTTTTTCAGAGCGCCTGCAGTCTCCACTCCGATGACGTCGGTATTAGTGTAGAGGCGGAAGTAGTGATTGCTGAAGAGCTCCTGCACATACTTAGCTGTTTCCAGATCCTTGGAAGCAGCAGTAATCAGGGTAATATCGCGTACAATGGTTTCCTCAGCATGGCTGGGACCTGAGACAACGACAATCTCGCTGCGAAGCTCTGCAGGGATTTCTTCTTCTAGGATAGTTGAAATCCGTTCGTGAGTATTGGGTTCCAGTCCCTTGGAGGCGTGCATGATTTTCACCTTGTGGTCTAGAGCCTGAGCTACTTGTTTGGCTACCAGACGGGTTACCTTGGTCGGCACAACAAAAAGCACAGCATCCGCATCTTTTAAAGCTTCTTCTAGGTCATGATAAGCCTTAATCTTTTCGTCCAGTACAATATCTTTGAAATAGCGTTTATTGGTGTGCTCGTCGTTGATTTCGTTGATTTGCTCAGCGATATTTCCCCAAATACGAACCTCGTGTCCGTTGTCATTTAGCACTTGTGATAAGGCCGTTCCCCAAGAACCAGGACCAATCACAGCAACTCGTTGTTTATCCATATCTTCTCCTTATGATGAAATTCCGAGTCTGAATTTAAATCAGTTTTAGAGTTCTATATCTCATTTTACCATATAATATAAGAAATTTCTTACTTGACATTGTTTTTATCTGTGATATAGTAAGGAAACTAAGCCAAATATGAAAAAAGTAGGAGGAAGCATGTTTTTTAAAAGTCTATTACGGTATAAATGGTATGCCCTGAGCTCGTTTTTGATGACCTCATTGATGATTGCCAGCTCTCTCTTACTGCCTTGGTTTTTAAAGCACATCTTAGATGCTCTGCAGGAGCAAAATAGCCAGACTATCTACAGTATGGGCGGTTGGCTAATTGGCATCGGCTTTGTTGGGTTGGTGGCCGGAGGGATCAACCTAAGCTTAGCTGCCTATATTGCTCAAGCTGTCTCATCGGATCTTCGTGAGGAGACTTTCTGCAAGATTCAGACCTTTTCTTATGCCAATATCGAGGAATTCAACGCTGGAAATCTAGTCGTGCGGATGACGAATGACATCAATCAGATTCAAAATGTGACTATGATGCTCTTTCAAATCCTCCTTCGACTCCCCATCCTTTTTATCGGATCGGTCATCTTGGCCATCGTGACCGTACCTTCCCTTTGGTGGATTATTCTCTTACTGATTATGCTCATAGCGGGCTTAACGGTCGGGATGATGGGAATGATGGGACCTCGTTTTAAGAGATTCCAGACTCTTTTGGATAAGATTAATGCCATTGCCAAGGAAAATCTTCGCGGTGTGCGAGTGGTCAAGTCCTTTGTTCAGGAGGAAGAACAGTTTCATAAGTTCAGTCAAGTATCTGATGAGCTTCTATCTCAAACTCTTTATATCGGCTATATTTTTTCAATTGTAGAGCCGCTGATGATGCTGGTCGGCTACAGTTCTGTTTACTTGGCTATCTGGACTCTGTCTGGCATGATTCAGGCGGAACCAGAGCTGGTTAGCTCCATCGCTTCCTTTATCGGTTATCTGAGCCAGATTATTTTCACTATCATTATGGCTGGTTTCTTGGGAAGTGGTGTGACGCGTGGTGTGATTTCTATCCGTCGAATCAAGGAAGTCTTGGCGACAGAGCCAGTCATGTCCTTCAAAGACCTACCGGACGAAGAGCTAGAAGGCAGCCTCAGCTTTGATCATGTGACCTTCTCCTATCCTAATGATGACGAGCCTATGCTAAAGGATATCAGCTTTGAGGTTGAGCCGGGACAAATGATTGGCGTTGTCGGTGCGACAGGCGCTGGCAAGTCTACCTTAGTCCAACTGATTCCTCGTCTTTTTGATCCGCAGGAGGGTTCTGTCAAGATTGGCGGCCGGGATTTGCGAGAGCTCAGTCAGGGAACTCTTCGTAAAAATGTTTCCATCGTGCTGCAGCAGGCGATTCTATTTAGCGGGACTATTGCGGACAATCTCCGTCAAGGCAAACTCAACGCTTCACTGCCTGAGATGGAGCGGGCGGCTCGCATTGCCCAAGCCAGTGAATTTATCAGCCGTATGGAAGAGAGTTTCGATAGTGCGGTGGCTGAGCGTGGCAGCAACTTCTCTGGGGGACAGAAGCAGCGGATGTCCATTGCCAGAGGTGTTGTCAACAATCCCAATATTTTGATTTTAGATGATTCGACCTCAGCCTTGGATGCTAAGTCAGAAAAGCTGGTTCAAGAAGCCTTGAACAAAGAGCTGCAAGGAACGACAACGATTATCATTGCTCAAAAGATTAGCTCTGTTGTACATGCAGATAAGATTCTGGTCTTGGATCAAGGACGGTTGATTGGTCAGGGGACGCATGCGGAATTAGTCGCCACTAACGATGTTTACCGTGAAATCTACGAAACTCAGAAAGGAAAGGAGGACTAAGATGCGGACGATTGCATTTTTCTGGCAATATTTTAAGCGTTACAAATTATCCTTTGTCATTGTCCTTTTGATGATGGTGACAGCGACTGTTTTTCAGGTCCTTTTTCCGGTTTATGTCGGTCAGGCTGTTCAGCATTTGGTTGAGTTGGGACGGGCTTTTGCGGATCGGGGCGAGACTGATCAGATTTTGTCCGCTTTTGGCAGCGTCATGTTCAGCGTATTGGTGTCCTTTGTCTGCCTGTCTGTTTCCAGCTTAATTTACATGCTTTTGATGACCCGCGTTATTGCCCATTCGACCAATGAGATGCGCAAGGGCCTATTCGGCAAATTGTCCAAGATGACTGTCGCTTTCTTTGACCGCCATCAGGATGGAGACATTCTGTCGCGCTTTACCAGCGATTTAGATAATATCCACCAGACTCTGAATGATGGAATGATTGAGGTTATGAGTAATGTTTTACTCTATATTGGCTTGGTGATTATCATGTTTGTCCAAAATGCTAGATTGGCTTGGATAACGGTTGCCAGTACGCCAGTGGCTCTCTTTCTTCTAATGGTCATTCTCAAGTTAGCTCGGAAATACACTAATCTTCAGCAAAAAGAAGTCGGCCGCCTCAATGCTTATATGGATGAAATAATCTCTGGTCAGAAAGTCGTTATCGTTCAGGGATTACAGGAGGAAGTCACTAAGGACTTTGTTAAACAGAATGACCGTGTACGTTCAGCAACCTTTAAAGGCCGAACTTTTTCGGGGCTTCTCTACCCTATTATGAACGGGATGAATTCTATTAATGCTGCCATTGTCATTTTTGTTGGCTCGGCAATCCTGCTTAGTGATCCTAATGTTGAAACAGCTGTTGCAGTTGGCCTGATTACTACCTATACTCAGTTTTCCCAGCAGTATTATCAGCCCATTATTCAGATTGCGGCCCGTTGGGGCAGTTTGCAGTTAGCCTTTACAGGGGCTGACCGGATTCAGGAGATGTTTGATGCGCCCGAGGAAGTCCGGCCAGAGAATGCACCTGCTTTCACAGAGCTCACAGACTCCGTGGAGATCAAGCATGTGGACTTCTCTTATGTTGAAGGCAAGCCCATTCTCAAAGACGTGTCTATCTTAGCCCCTAAGGGCAAGATGACGGCTGTTGTTGGCCCGACTGGATCAGGTAAGACGACCATTATGAACCTACTCAATCGCTTTTATGATGTGGATAATGGCAGCATTGAGTTTGACGGTCGCGACATTCGGGACTATGAGCTGGATAGCTTACGGAGCCATGTGGGGATTGTCTTGCAGGATTCGGTGCTCTTTAGCGGTACGATTCGGGACAATATCCGCTTCGGTGTGCCGGATGCCAGTCAGGAAATGGTAGAAACGGCTGCGCGTGCGACTCATATTCATGACTATATCGAAAGTCTGCCAGACAAATACGATACCCTGGTAGATGATGACCAGAATATTTTCTCAACTGGGCAGAAACAGTTGATTTCCATTGCTAGAACTTTGCTGACGGATCCGCAAGTCTTGATTTTGGACGAAGCGACTTCTAATGTTGATACGGTAACAGAAAGCAAGATTCAGCAGGCTATGGAAGCCGTTGTGGCTGGCCGAACTAGCTTTGTTATTGCTCACCGCCTCAAAACTATCCTAAATGCCGACCAGATTATCGTCCTCAAAGACGGAGAGGTCATCGAACAGGGCAATCATCACCAACTTCTCAAACTCGGCGGTTTCTACTCAGAACTTTATCACAACCAGTTTGTGTTTGAGTAGAAAGTTGAGATATTTTTCTAAACTCTCGTTTGTGCTTATAGTGCATTCGAGATTTTTTTATTCGAGAGACATGCAGAGCCTTTGATAAAAAATTTTTATAAGGAGCTTAAAAAAAATCTATTGGACGATTGAGAAAAGGCGTGGTAAGATATACTATATCAAAATAAGGAGGAATCACGGTATGTGCAGAACGATTGTTGGAATTTCAGCTAATCTTTGTCCAGTAGATGAAGCTGGAAAGAATATTCACACCTCTGTTTCACGCAAGTTTGTGGACGGCGTACGAATGGTTGGTGGCCTGCCGATGGTGATTCCCGTTGGGGATAAAAGTTTAGTTCAGGATTATGTGGAAACGATTGACAAGCTGATTTTGTCAGGCGGGCAAAATGTTCACCCGCAGTTTTATGGGGAAGAAAAGACCATCGACAGTGACGACTACAATATTGTCCGCGATGAGTTTGAGTTGGCACTCTTGAAAGAAGCTCTGCGCCAAAACAAGCCTGTAATGGCTATTTGCCGCGGCCTGCAGTTGGTAAATGTTGCTTTTGGCGGCACTCTTAATCAGCACATTGACAATCACTGGCAGGGCTTGCCATTTGGTACTTCGCACTCCATTCGCACGGAGAAAGACAGCGTTGTGGAGCGTTTGTTTGGTCAGGCTAGCCAGATTAATTCGGTGCATCGCCAAAGTATCAAGGACTTGGCGCCTAATTTCCGAGCGACAGCTTTTGACCCCAGAGACAATACCATTGAAGCGATTGAATCGGTTGACAATCATCGTATCATAGGCCTTCAATGGCATCCGGAGTTTTTAATAAACGAAGAAAAGGGCAATTTGGAGCTGTTTCAGTACCTTTTGCAAGAGCTGTAAAAAATTATTTCATTTTTTTAAGTTACTTTTAGGAAAATTTAAGATAAGTGTTCTATACTAAGATCATAAACAAAGACCTCCTAACTTTGTTTAGAAATCCTAAAACTTTTCTTTTTCATAATAATCTCCCTATAAGAACCGCCCAATTGGCGGTTTTTTTGCTTGTTTTTGGCGAATTTAGTATAATAGGGACAGCAAAAATAGAAAAGAGAATACAATGAAAATTCGAGGAATATTCTTCTAGTTATTCTTACAGCCCTTTGTAAGCTATTAACCCTTGATTGTATAAGGTTTAGAAGAAATTATATATCATACAAGGTATTTAATGCCCTCTCTTAGTCCACAAAAAGGTGAACAAAAAAAGCCCTAAAAAAGGGCGTGAAAATTATGAGTTCAGCAGGCAAGAACTAGCACGGTCAAACGTGCTTTTTTAATTGCTTGATGTCATTATACCATATTTTGCTTTTTGAATGTAACGTATCTCACCAGGGCATAATACTTTAATTTTTAAAAAGAAATGTTGTATGTTAAAATGAGATAAGGAACTGGTTTGGCACCCTATGGCCTCTTTGAGGTCGGCGCCTAAGTCAGTTCCTTTTTGTAGTTCGAGATAGAGCAACAAGGACATAAAAATCATGTCTTATACACCAATAAAGCGCCCTTCCGATAGCTTTTAGCAAAATCAAGCAAGATTTCAGTTTTAAGATGCCTATACTCTATTTTATCAACGCAAAGCACTTTGTATAAATCGCAAAGCTTTTTGGTCTCTTTTGGCTTTTTTGTAAACAAATTAGCGAATATCTCACGCTTTACCTCGTCCAGATTATCTCTGTAAGCTTCAATCTCTGTAACTAACTCCACAGCCTTATCCTTGAATGCTCCACGCTCGTTTTTTCGTTCTGCTAGTGTATGCAGCGATTTGTAACTCTTTAGAAAATAATAAGCTCTTCGTGCTGTTTCTATTTCATCTAAAACCATGTATCTTGATCCTTTCCCTTTTAAGTAAAAATGTTGTATACTTAAGTTAATGAAGGAAGTAATCTTGTTCCCCTTGTCCACTTTGTGGTCGGAATGATGGTTACTTCCTTTTTTGAACTATGTCGACTAATTGATTATCTCGTTTTACAACTGCTATATCCACATCTCTCCTTCTTTCTGAGAATATAAAAGCATCTCGGCAACTACCGACATGCTAATTTAAAATTTCCACAGAATAAATTTCAGACTCTGAAAATACAATATATTCGTTACCTACTTTGATATCCAGCATATCTTCATCTTCGTCGTAACTTTCGGCATCGCAATAATGAGCCATACCGCTCCATATCTTTCCTTCCACATCCGTCAGGGAAACTTTTTTATTATTATATTGTAATAAATTCATTTTTTTCCTCACTTTTCATAATATGTCGGGATTATATGTGCTCCGATCTTACTATAGCGATTCTTTTTCAATATTAACTTTGTCTAACCAGAACTTAGACTGCAATTTTCAGAATATAGGCCTTGTCAATCAATCGCTCATATTTCTCAATGGCATTATACTCCAAATCTTGAAATTTCGCCACAGATATAGGAGTGTTTTTGATATCTAAATCAGATATAGAATTATTTTCTTAGGTTAACTGCCCCAAAGTTCAAACAAGCAGAATTTCCTCTCTTTTCCCTTTCTTTTCAAGCAAAAATGTTGTATACTCTAAGTAATGAGGATTGGTTTCGTGCCCCTTGTCCGTTTTCACGGTCGGCACTATAGTCAATTCTCTTTTTTTATGCTCTGATAAGGCTCCTTGCTTTCTGTCAGGTCGATTAACTTTCTTTCTTCAGCTGCATCTTGTTTCTCCGCACTCCATTTTTTAGAAAAGACAATCTGCCTGCGCCCACTTCCTGAATGGTAGTCAACAGGACACCTGAAATTACTGTGCCTCTTATATACTTCAATTAGGAATCTGGATAATTATAAGCTCCTGCTATACCCTTAAATCAAGATTCTGCTGTCTAGCTGATTTACAAGACCGTCTAACTTATATCGATTTAAAATCGAACTATGAACAGAGGTCTTGTTTTTAGATTCATCATTCAGAATATTTTAGATAAACTATGAGTACACGATTGCTTTGTCATAATCACTGCCTAAAAAGCCTTCTAACAACTTCTTAGCTATATTGCAATACATTTTGCCATCTGACAAATTAGAAGCTGTTAAAGAGCCTATCAGAGCCTCAGAGAGAATCTGACCGCCATTCTTCCTGAAGAGGTAGAGGCTGTTCTGGCGCTGAGTTGTCAAGCAAATACAGGACAGTATCTTTAACCTTTACCCTGATCTGACTCTTGAGCATTCGCAGGCTTATCAGAGCCCTTGATACCTGTCAAATCTCGGATGATATCAGCATCAAGATATCCTGGTATTGCTTGATTGAGCTTGATAGCTCCATCACTAATCATGGTCAAGGTGCTAGCGTCTGCCTCAAAGAGAGGCTCCCATTTTGCGATTGTATTGACAAACTGACTGCGCAAGTATTTCCATTCATCACGCAAGCAAGCTGCTACATACGCCACATTCAGCAAACCAGATCCAAGAGAGCGCTGTGCTTTGCGTCCAGCAAGTCGCAGATTCTCATGACTTGCCCTGATAGCTTCTGCCGAGGATGGATTGTCTGATACAAAGCCAAGGTCAGCGAGTGTCAGCCCCATTTCACCAGCAAAACCGGCCGCTGCTAAGCGAAGCTGTTCGGTAAACGGTGACATGTTCGATGTAGTGAACTGACCAACTGTAGGCTTCTCCCCGTCGTCATCCTTGGTGAACTGCAGCATGCTGGAAACAGTTGCTTTCCAAGTATCCATCGGCTCAGCGTCTTGACTCAATCCCAAGACATACTTTTGAGGGAATGAGTAGAACTCAGCTGTAACATCGGCTCGCTCAAGTGTCCGTTTAGCATATCTCTGATATGACATACAAGCCCTTGTTATCCTTGACCGTCCAAAAGGACGCACAGCATCTGGTCTATGAATAATCGGAACTAATAAAGGAGTACCTGCAGGATTTGGAATCATGAAATCTTTTCCTTGTTTCAACAAATACCAGGTTTCTGTCGGTGTGAAATAAGCCTCTAAAACGGGCACCCCATACTCATCTCTTTTTAATACTGCATATCCTTCGGTTAGTAAGCCAGTGAAAGGATCTATCACACCAGTAGCGTTGCTGGCCTCGATTACTTGTAGTCTAGGTGTATCATCTTCACCTTTAGAGATATAGACGAAAGCACAAGAGCCAATTAAGGCTGATACTGCTTATATCTCATGTCAACCCTATCCCTGACATTTGCCAGCTTATTTCTTAGATAAGGTATTCCTTTTAAATCCATTTTGTTTTCATATCCTTTAATTTCGCGCGAGAAAATTTGTACAGTGACGGCGTGAAGCTCTCAAACTCCAAAGGGGAGGGGGATACCCCCCATACCAGATTTTAAAAAGAAAATTTTAAAAATAATTATTTTAGTTCTTTTATCATTTTTCTCATTGCATCATCCAGCGCCTTTTCATCATCTGTCTTTACACCGTGAGCTTTTTTAGAAGCTTCTAGCTGTTGTTTGGCTTCAAGTTCTGCTGCTTGATAGCCTGCCGCTTCTCGCTCCTCTTTCATCTTGTTCAGTGATTTCATCCAGAGTTCTTGTGTTGAATCATATTGAGCTTGAGACTTTCGTCTTATCGCTTCTAAGCCTTCCTCTGCTTTCTTGCGTCGCTCTTCTTGTTCCTGGGTTGCTCCCTCAACCATCTTGTCATACCAAGAATAATGATTGTTCTGTTCTGTTTCTGTCATATTGCTGCCTCCTTATTTCTTCAGTTCTTCAAATTGAACGAAATCAAGTACATCTTTTATTCCTGCAATGGATCTGCCGCGATAGCTATCAAGAGGCAGGGAGGGGATGGATGGAGTGTTCATAACGTCATAGGTCAGGAGTCTTGTCAGTTCATCAAACTGATTATAAATTTCTCCTGATTTTGCTGATAGTTCACGTAATGAATTGTACAGCGGTTTAGCCTTTTCAATCAGCTTCTCACTCTCTTCTCTCGCTGCGGCATGAATCCTATCCTGATATTCTTTGCATTCTTCGGATGTGATTCCCTGAGTAGACTCCAATTTCTTGAGTTTATCATTCAGAAGCTTCTGAGTCTGCTCTAAGTTCCACAGTTCCCCTACTTTTTCAGACAAGATTTTATAGTCAGTTTTGCTTTCTGCTTCTTTCTTCTCTGCTTCCTTTTCCTTTATGTCTTTAGATAGCGACGCTATTTGCTGGCGCAATCTATCACATTCTTGGTTTTTGTTTGTAACAATCGCTGTCAATTCAGCTTTGATTTGATTTAGTGTTTCAGTCATTTCTTTATCTCCTTCGCTTTGCTAGTAATCTACTTCATTAGTTCTATTCTTCAATCATTTTATAGTTTTGTCTCATTTCTTATCCAAGGTTTTTCTAACATTATCACCTCCTTTTTCTCCTGCTTGAATTTAACATATCTTACATTCTGTTAGATTCAACTAACCTTGCTTAACCTTAGTCTTATCAAGGCATTGACCTGTTTTTCTTAAAATGAATTTACAAATCCTCAATATGTTAAATACAATAGATTTTTATTGCTAAAATTCAATGTATTTCCAACCATGCCATGCTAGTTTATGAAAATCCTAAAGCACGAGCTGCTTACTGTATTTCTAATTCCTCTGAGGTAGAAACTTGCTAATATATGATGTAGTTTTAAGTTTTTTTCTAATTGATGATGGTTTTTCCTGAATTGATGCCGGTTTTGATGCCGGTTTTCATTTTTGAAAATCCAGTATTACCAAGGGTTGATGACGGATGAGGACGGTGATACGGTTTTTTTTAATTTCTTTTTTATTTTCTTTTTTTATTCCTTTCTTTTTTATTTTTTCTATTTTTCTTAAAAATATCCGTCATCAATCATCAAAAGGGTACTCAATATATGATAATAAAGGATTTTTGCTTTTCACTTATCCGACATCTTGCCGGCATCATCCGTCATCCAATTCCTTGTTTTTCAAATAACCCTTTTCTTGCCCTCTCTTTTCTATTCCCTTGCCTTGCATTCTATCTGTGCTGTAGTTTTTAGCTGCATAGTGAGGGAGGTCTTCCTTAGGTGAAAATCCTCTTGGCAACATTTGACCAGCTGGAATGTTGGCTTTGCTAGGTTTAAAACCATCTGGAAGATTGTTTTTAATCTCTCTATGCAGAGCATTGGGAGTCAGATCATTTTCTATCTGATAATACTCTTTAAAGCTCAGCCAAACCCACCAGACAAAGGAGTTAGGGAGAAAGGAAGATACTAAGCTTTTCTTAAAGAAATTGCGAGTAAAGGATACCACCTCATTCACCTCTTCTTGAAAGTCGTAAACTGCTTTTTGAGACGCTTGAGGATTTAACTTTAAATCTGTCTTAGTGTTTAAAGCTAGGCAAAGTAAATACTCTAGTACCTCTCTACGGCAGATATAGTCATCTTTGATGGCTGGGTTTACCTTTCCAGCAAAACCGCCTTTAAATGGCAAAATTCGGAATCGTCGACCAATAGCATCAGAATCACCGTTTATGATAGGCAGACCATTGGATGACTGGATGATGGTCATTTTTAAATTGACAGAGTAGGGTGTTTTCCCTTTTTCTTCAATTTTGATAGGATCTCCAGTGGTTAAACTAAAGAATGTCGATACATCTTTGATTTTCACTCGAACTTGGACATCATCACCTATTACAACTGTCTTGCCTACCAGTACAGAGGTCTCAAACCGGCTTTTATTCACCTCGTTTATTTTTAGGTTTGCCACATTTTGAGCGCCTACAAGATTTTTTATCAGTTCTTGAAAGGTTCCTTTACCAGTTCCCCCTTTGCCTAGTAGCCAAAAAACATTTTTCAAGCTCTCGCCTGTAACGCTGGCTTTGATGATCTGCAGTGCCATCCTATACAGTTCATCGTCTCCTCCGAACAGATTTTTCAGCCATTCAGTTACTTTCCAGCCTTTTATATTAGGTTCTTTTGCATCTGCAATATAATTACAGTCAATCTTCCTAATTACAAGCTTTTGAGGGCTAAATGGCTCTGTTACGCCGGTTTTAGCATTGTAAAGCAGATTTCCCAATGCAGTATAACGATTATCAGCTTTTCTGCTGACAGCTGCTCTGGATAGTTTATAGATAACATCAAGGGCTTTGCGTTCCGTCAGCTCTGGATTGACAACGAAAATCAAATCTTTTATAAATTCCTCGTTTGTCTCGTAGAAGCCCCTATCAGGATTGTAATAGTACAACGGCTCCCGTTGGCCCTCCATGTCATTCTTTAATCTGACAAAGTGCAGCCGCTGGCGTAGAAATTCGGCAATTTGCAATGCGCTTCGAGGCATTTTCCTTGCGGCAGCTTTCCTAGCCTTTTCCTCGGCTGTCTCTTCTGCAGTTTCTGGAGCTGTTGCTAAGGCTTTCTGATAAGTCTGTTCGTACAGACTTTGGAGATCATCTTTTAAAAGCTTCCTAACACCCTTGAAAGTCTTAAAATAACAGTCTTCTTGTAATTCTTGGGGCTGCCCTCGTTCCTGGTTGTCCAGTTCTGTTGACTTATCCTGCTTTACCCCTCTGTCATCCTCGATGATCGACTGTATGATTTCTTTTTCTGTCAAGTTACACCCCTTTCTAAATTGCTTAATTCTTTAATAAAATATCTGGCAAGGGCTGGGCGCTTCACAATAGCGGAGAATAACCCTGCTATATCCTCACAACTATAGCCATTGATATATAGTAAGCGGACGAATAAGGCTGTTTCTTGCTTGGTGTAAAGGCCTAGCGTCAAAGTTTCTAATATCCAGCCAGTCAGTTTTATCCCAGTTCCCTGGCGGTTTTCCTTGATTCTGACTTTTTCAAGGTCTTTTAAGACGGTTATTAGTTCTGGCTTAGCCAGAGATATTGGCATATCTCTTACTAATTTCCAGCCGGCCAGTTTCAGATTCTTGCTTTCTAGCTTTCTAAATTTGATGCCTTTATAAGTGAATTCTGAAATATAAACATCCAGTGGCTCAAAATAGAGGAACTTGTAGTAATTCCCTTTTTTATAGACAGCAGTGGGGTTTTCTTTCAAGAAGCTAAACAGCTTCATAGTCTGAGGAGTAAAAGTTAATTCCATAATTGTATTCATACTCTTCCTCCGTTATCATCTACTCCTAGGAAAATCAAAATATCTTTTATTTTGTAAAATACCTTACGAGTATCTTCGAGAGGCGGCTGGTAGCGCCTCAAACCCCCTTCCAACTCCCAACGTTTCAAAGTGTTGGCCTTAATTCCTAATTCTTCTCGGACCTCTACAGCAGACATTAAACCCAGATGTTTAGCCTTTGGACGTGCATAGGATTCCAAGAAGCCAGCAACCAGAGATAGAGCCTCTGTTTTTAATTCCTTTTCAGTTTCTGCGCTGAATAGTGCCATATCAAGGCCACCTCCTCTGATTTGCCATGACCTTGCCGGCAATTTTTCCTAGAGTTTTATTCATAAGCAATATTTTTTTATCTTGCTGCTCCAATAGGTCCAATGTTTGACACAATATCTTGGCCATAAGTTGCAAGGCTTCTCTTGTTGGCTCATTTTGGCAAGTTTCAATAGCTTTAAGGCTTTCTTTTATTGCTTTGATATCTTTAGACTTAATCAATGTTCGTGCCTCACTTTTTTCTTTTTAGATTTTCAATTTCCTTGGTCATGCTGCGAATGGTTTTCTGTTGTTCTTCCAAATACCCAATTAGTCTGTCTATATGGTTACTCATTCCAATGGCGAACTCACAGACCATGCTATTGAATGATCCATCATTCTGAAAGTTTGTTAGACTTATCTCTTGGTCTTCCAACTCCTGCATATGCTCAGAGAAATTGACAATATTATTGCTTGGTTCAAATTTATCGGCCATTCTAAAACCCTCCAGCTCCTCGGCATCGTCGCACTCCAAAAGCTGACTAGCTATATCATCAAGCTCAGCTATAATCGTTTCAAATACCTCGTAGGAAGAGCTTAGATAGTTTGTCGCTAGGTGTGTAAAAGTGAATGAATCTTGGTCTTTTGCAAGAGACACCCCAGCTTGAGCCACTTGATCCATTTTTATTGTCTTTAGGATATTAGACAGTCGGCAGCCTAAGTTCTGCAGCTCTTCAACGGTAAGTTGTACAGTTTTAGTTTGTTCTGTTTTTTTAGTCATTTTCTTGTTCCTCGCTTTTATAGTACTTATTTTCCGAGTTGTCGGATAAGGGTTTGCTTTTCTTCTTCGTTTACTGTATCTGCTACAAAAAGCACATCTAGCTCTTTAACGTAAAAAGCATTACGATTTAGTTTGTTGTGGTCAAAGATTGAAATTTCCATAATTTTTACCTCTCCTAGCTATTTCTAATTGCTAGTGCTTACCGTTTGGAAGTCCTGGAAGCTGTCGCAAATTCGATTAAATACGTCAATTAGATCATTGTCCTCGATATATACAGCAGTAAGCTGTCCGTTGTTATTGTGTGTCAGTTCAATCACTGGCTGGGCATAGTTTCCAACCATGTAGCCCATTAGAGCATGGCCACCTGCTTGTGCAGCATCACGATCTAAAAAGTCGTAAGTGAAAGTCCGTTTTGTTGCTTTATCTGAAAATGTTTGTAGTTTCATGTTTTTTGCTCCTTTAGTTGTACTTGCGTCCTGCAAGTTGGATATATGCCCCGTATTCGGGGGTTAGTTTGTCGTCAGTGCTTTCTTCCGTCTGAGAGCTTTCTGCCACTCTAAGGCCCTCTAGTGAGCTCTGATTGCTGTTTAGATGCCATAGCTTCCAGATTAGGAATAGCAGTAGTGAGACAAAGACGATTGCTTGCCCTGGCGTCATGTCAATTTCTTGTATCATTTGTTTTGCCCTCATGCAAAAATTTCTGCTAGTTCTTTATAGATATGATCAGGAATTTCGTTCAGTGCTTGCTGCTGCAACTGGATAGCTTTGAGGCGGTTAGTGTCACTAGCAGTTTTCTTTTCGATAATTTCGCGAGTAGGCATTACTTGCTTGTAATAATCTTCTAACTTTAGCTTGCGGCCGCCTGATGTCTGTTCTTCTTCCTGCTTCTTGTTTCTCAAAAGCTCAAAGCTGACGATTTCCTTGTTCTTTATGGTGAAAGCTATAGCCTTGCGAGCTTTCCAGTTGTTCAAGCGAACTTTTATCTGTCTGTCTGTCCAGTCTGGCAGGCGCTTTCTAAGAATGTCCATAGTGATCAGACCTTCGTCTTGCCAAAGCTGGGCCAGGTCTCCTTGTGTAAATGGTGTTTTAGTCATGTTGATTATCCTTATCTCTTTCTTTTGGTTTTTATCGGCAGTTTATAGAGTCGCCTCTCTGAGCGGTTGCATTTGATATCCCTTTTTGGTACAATCTAAGTATAAAATGTATTCTTAAAACCCTTACGGCTTGCCTGCTAGTAAGTGTTTGAATATCTTAGAGTGAAAGCCTTGCTGATTTGGTCGTCTGTTAAGGCTTTTTTTGTTGCTTCTAGACTTATTCAGCCTAATTGTATTAGTGCTGTAAGCTCCTTTCTAATAATCTTCTGCTAGCCATTCCATGGCTTTTTGGTAAATGCAAGGTTTTACTTCTCCGCCGTCTCGAATTTTTTTGTATGTAATAGGATTGATACCTATTTCTTCGCTAGCTTGCTTAGCAGTTAATTTTTTATCCGCTTGCTTTCGGCGTATTGCTTTTGCTTGAGTTGAGGTGATAAGCAATATATTTCTTCTCCTTTCCTGTTTGTAAAGATTATCTTTACTTGAGTCAAGTATATAATGTTTTTCTTTACTTGTCAATAGATAATAAAAAAAAACTTTACAAAAGTTTTCTTAGTAGTTATAATTTAACTGAGGTGATAAGATGCCAACAATAAAAAACAGACTTAAGGAATTAAGAACAAAAAAAGGAATAACACAAGATAAACTGGCAACGGAATTAAATGATGGGGTAAGTGATAACGAAAAGCTAGTATCAAAGATGGTTATATCTAATTGGGAAAATAATAAACATGCCATCAAACCAGAAAAAGCTCAACAGCTAGCTGATTACTTCAAGGTTAGTGTAGCATATCTGCTTGGGTATAATGATGAAATTATGACCTTTGACAGCGGAGAAGAGTTTGAAAAAGAAAAAATAAGAACTCTAAATACAATCTTTCTGTCTGAATTACGAAAATCTCAAGAAAAAGATGCCATTCAAATTGATGTGCTAGCGGCAATCAAATTTTTAGAAAGTGCTTTAGAAAAAATAAAAAAACATTCTAAAAATGTTAAAAATTCATATATTACAGATCTACAGAAAGCCCTCGATACTTTGAGTAACTTAGCTGATGGCCTGGCAGGAAAGAGGGGAAGTAATGATGAAAAGTAGTTTTGTTTCCCTTGATGTCGAAACAGCAAACTCTTTTAGAGGGAGTATCTGCTCAATTGGGCTGGTAAAATTTATAGACGGACAAGTGGTAGATAGTTTTTACAGCCTTATCAATCCTGAGGAAGAATTTGACGAGTTTAATATCTTTATTCATGGTATTACTCCAGTAGCAACCCATAGAGCTCCAACTTTTCCAGAGATTCGACAATCTATTATAAATTTTATTGATAATCTACCAGTGGTTGCTCATTTTGCTCAATTTGATATGGGAGCTTTAAAAGATGCTTATTTGAAATATCAGTTACCTTTTGATGACATCAGTTATTTTTGCAGCTACTTTGTTTCTAAATTTGCATATCCTGGACAAATAAGTTATAAACTTAATGAACTTGCTAAACATTTTGGGTTTAATTTAATTCATCACGATGCACTCTCAGATGCAAAAGTTAGTGGCCAGATTATTTGTAAATTAATGGAATTGAATAATCAGCCAAATTTAATGGAATTTTTACAATCGATACGCTATAAGAAATTAGGAAATCTTGGCGGAAATGGTTTTCTAAGGACTTCTATCAGGCACTCCTATACCCTTAAAAATAAATTTTATATTCCTACAGTAGAGGAACGGGCAGCTATGGATCCATCAAATCCAGTATATGGCACTTATTTTGTGTTTACTGGAAAGCTGGAACGTTTCACGAGGCAAGAGGCAGCAAAGGAAATAGCTCTACTTGGTGGTGTCCCTGAAGGTAATGTGACAACTAAGACAAATTATTTGGTTATAGGGGAACAAGATTTTCGTATTGTTGGGAAAAGCGGACAAAGTAACAAGATGAAAAAAGCTTTTGAACTTCTGGCTAAGGGATATGAAATAGAAATTCTATCAGAGCTTGATTTTTTGAAACTTATTGAAATGATGAAAAGTGGCTAAGAAAGTTATTCTTCTAAAATATGGAGTAACTGCCATATAAAAAGCCAGCAACTGATGACTGGTTCTCCAATTTTTTAAATATCTTGCCTGAAAAGAGGTAAAATGATATAATGTAGTTAATAGCGATATTACTCAAATATCACCAAAGCCCCTTGGAAGTGCGATTCCTTGGGGCTTTTTTTACGTTCTATTAAGATTAACGGGTGTTTTTTGGGCTAGTCTCGGTCATCTTCCTTACTATCTAGCCACTTGCAAAGGTAATGCAGGCAGAGACCTGCTATCACTTCTGCCATGATAGTAAGGACGAGCTCAATAGCGATATCACTCATTCTATCACCCCCTTTCCCAATCCTCACAGAAAGGTAATCGGTAACCGATGACAAAAAATAGTATAGCATAACATCCTTTGCCCCACAAGTTCGTATAAGCTTTTTTAAGCCTTGTCTTTATTTTCCAGATAGATTTTCACCGACTAACCTATCAAAACGAACTCTAGGGCATTCTACAACGCCCTGGATCCATTTAACCCTTTCTTAAAACCCTTACGGCTTGCCTGCTGATGAAAAGAAAGGGGAACTAATGAAAATTACTGAAGTCAAAAAGAAAAACGGCACTACCGTTTACCGAGCTAGCGTCTATCTAGGAGTTGATAAGGTTACTGGTAAAAAAGTAAAGACAAGTATCACTGGACGGACAAGGAAAGAGGTTAAGAGCAAAGCCCAGCACGCGCAGTTTGATTTTAAAACTAACGGATCGACAGTCAAAAAGACGGTACAGGTCAAGACCTACAAAGAGCTTGCTGCCCTATGGCTAGAAAGTCACAAGCTTACAGTTAGACCGCAAACATTTGCAGTAACTAGGAGACAAGTTAATCATCATCTTATCCCTGAGTTTGGGAGTATGAAGATAGACAAGATAACGCCTAGCAGCATTCAGGAGTTTATAAACAATCTGGCCTATAAACTTGTGAATTTCAAGGAGATTAACTCAATTAACAGAAGAATACTGCAGCATGGTGTAACATTGCAGCTGCTGACGTCTAACCCTGGACGTGATGTGATTCTGCCTAAGAAGCAAAAGAAAGGCAGAGAAGCGGTTAAGTTCATAGAGCCAGATAACTTAAAGGTGTTTATCGATTATGCTGAAAAGCTATCTACAAAGAGCTACAAGCATTATTACCGCTTTGTGGTCTTTAAATTGCTACTGGCCACAGGCTGCCGCATTGGAGAGCTTGCAGCCCTGGAATGGTCTGATATTGACTTAAAGGAAAAGACAATCACAATCAGTAAAACCTACAGCCAAGAAATTCGGATGATAGGGGAAACAAAGACAAAAGCAGGTACTCGAAAGATAAGCATAGATCCCAAAACTACGCTTATGCTGAGACAGTACCAGAATCGTCAGCGCCTAATGTTCTTAGAAGTAGGGGCTCCGGCTCCGTCTGTTGTCTTTGCCACTACAGTTAGAGAGTATCTGCCAAGGCATTCTCTTCAACAGATTATAGATAAGCGTTGCGAGACATTAGGCATCCCACGTTTCACTTGTCACGCTTTCCGCCATACTCACGCTAGTTTATTGCTCAATGCTGGTATCAGCTACAAGGAGTTGCAATATAGGTTAGGACATTCTAATATATCCATGACCTTAGATGTGTATAGTCACCTCTCCCAGGACAAAGAAAAAGAAGCTGTTTCATATTATGAAAAAGCTATAAATAGTCTATAAGTCCACAAAAAGGTGAACAATTTTATAAAACAACTTATCTATAAGGGTTATAAACCTTATTAAATCAACGTTTGAAAGGATAATAAAAGAAAATATGACGAAAATTCGCGGATTCGAGCTGGTTTCCAGCTTTACAAATGAAGATTTGCTGCCTAAGAGAGAGACGGCTTACGCAGCTGGCTACGATTTGAAAGTGGCAGAGCGCACCCCTATTGCGCCAGGGGAGATTAAGTTGGTTCCGACTGGTGTCAAGGCATATATGCAGCCGGGCGAGGTGCTTTATCTTTATGACCGCTCATCCAATCCTCGTAAAAAAGGTTTGGTCTTGATTAACTCCGTTGGGGTCATTGACGGCGACTACTATGGCAATCCTGGAAACGAAGGGCATATCTTTGCTCAGATGAAAAACATCACAGATCAGGAAGTCGTCCTTGAAGCTGGCGAACGTGTAGTTCAGGCTGTCTTCGCACCTTTCTTAATTGCGGATGGAGATGAGGCAGAAGGCGTGCGGACCGGCGGATTTGGATCGACAGGGAATTAGTATGAAAATCATTTTTATCCGCCATGGAGAGCCAGATTATTCACCCTTGGAAGAGGCTGGCTATACTGGCTTTGGACTAGATTTGGCTCCCTTGTCGACTGCTGGTCGTCGGATGGCAACAGAGGCCGCTGCTAATCCTTTGCTGGAACAGGCGGAAATTCTGATCTCCTCTTCTGTGACGCGGGCTTTGGAGACGGCTTCCTATCTGATTCGAGACCGCCAACTGCCGCTTTTTGTGGAGCCTTTGTTGCATGAATGGCAGGTATATGAGAATGGGATAGAAAAGTTTGAGCAGGCTCGGGAGTTGTTTTTTGAAAATAATGGTTGTCTCCCTGCAAGAAGTCCTGTCCAGTATGAAACGGCTGAGCAGATGAAAGAACGCTTTTTCAGTGCCTTAAGCAAATACAGAGACTACGAGACGGTAGCTCTTGTAGCCCATCGCATGCTCATCCGCCAGTTTGTAGCTGATCAGCAGATTGATTTTTGCCAGTTTATTGAATGTGAATTAGAAATATAAAGGAGATATCTTATCGCTAAGAAAAAAACGACCTTTGTCTGTCAAAATTGTGAATATCATTCGCCCAAGTATCTAGGCCGCTGTCCCAACTGTGGCTCTTGGTCTTCTTTTGTTGAGGAAGTAGAGGCTACAGAAGTCAAGCATGCCCGTGTTTCCTTGACGGGTGAAAAGACCCGGCCCATGAAGCTGGCTGAGGTCACTTCGATTGATGTCAACCGGACCAAGACAGAAATGGACGAGTTCAATCGTGTGCTAGGTGGTGGCGTAGTGCCTGGTAGTCTAGTTCTGATTGGCGGGGATCCCGGTATCGGGAAATCCACCCTGCTTCTGCAAGTATCTACCCAGCTTTCTCATCAGGGCACAGTCCTTTATGTCAGCGGAGAGGAATCAGCTGAGCAGATTAAGCTGCGGGCGGAGCGTCTCGGTGATATTGACAGTGAATTTTATCTCTACGCCGAGACCAATATGCAAAATATCCGCACAGAGATTGAGAAAATCAAGCCAGATTTTCTGATTATCGACTCCATTCAGACGGTGATGTCGCCGGAAATTTCCAGTGTTCAAGGCTCTGTCTCTCAGGTTCGAGAGGTGACGGCTGAGCTCATGCAGCTGGCCAAGACCAATAATATTGCGACCTTTATAGTTGGTCACATGACCAAGGAAGGAACCTTAGCTGGCCCCCGAACTTTGGAGCACATGGTGGATACCGTACTTTATTTTGAGGGCGAACGCCAGCACACTTTCCGTATCTTGAGAGCAGTCAAGAATCGCTTTGGCTCAACCAATGAGATTGGCATTTTTGAGATGCAGTCTGGTGGGCTAGTTGAGGTTGTCAATCCAAGTGAAGTCTTTCTGGAAGAGCGTCTGGACGGCGCGACAGGCTCTTCTATCGTCGTGACCATGGAAGGGACGCGGCCGATTTTGGCAGAGGTGCAGGCTTTGGTGACACCGACCATGTTTGGCAATGCCAAGCGAACCACGACTGGACTGGACTTTAACCGAGCCAGCCTCATCATGGCAGTTCTGGAAAAGAGGGCAGGACTCCTCCTGCAAAATCAAGATGCCTACCTCAAGTCTGCTGGCGGCGTCAAGCTAGATGAGCCAGCGATTGATTTGGCAGTAGCGGTAGCCATTGCTTCCAGCTACAAGGATCTTCCTACCAATCCTCAAGAGTGCTTTATCGGTGAAATTGGTCTGACTGGTGAAATCCGTCGAGTCAATCGCATCGAGCAGCGTATCAATGAAGCGGCAAAACTGGGCTTCACCAAGGTATATGCTCCTAAAAACTCTCTGAGTGGTCTCAAAGTTCCAGACAATATCCAAGTCATTGGTGTGACGACGATTGGGGAAGTGTTAAAGAAGGTATTTTCTTGATTAAAGTAGTATTGCGAAAAGTTGTTGTGCGTGCTATAATATTGCTAGAAAAAATAGGATTTGTCTGGAAATTCCTATAAGTTGTTTTTCCAGATTTTTTAGGAGGATAATCAACCATGGTAGATCATCGTATGAATGTTTCTATTACCAACAATGCTCAATTTCCCTTGGCGGAGATTGCCTTAGATGTATCAGAGTCTGTTCGTATTCAGACTGGGAGCATGATATACCACACTCCCAATGTTGTCCTGAATGCTAAAGTGAATGCAGAGTCTAAATCAATCTTTGGCAAGGCAATCCAAGCTGTAGGCCGTTCTATGGCTTCTGGCGAAGGAGTGTTTATCACTGAAGCAACTGCTCAATCAAATAACGGTCGTCTAGCCTTAGCACCTAATGTACCTGGTCAGATTGTTGCTCTGGAACTAGGTGAAAAGCAATACCGCCTTAATGATGGGGCTTTTCTGGCTATGGATGGCTCTGCCTCTTATACTTTGGAGACGCAGTCGGTAGGTCGAGCTCTCTTTGGTGGCCAAGGAGGCTTTTATGTGATGAGTACCCAAGGTCAGGGGACACTCTTGGTAAATTCCTTTGGCTCAATTCAAAAGGTAGAGCTGCATAATGATAGGATAACGATTGACAATGCTCACGTAGTAGCATGGAGTCGAGAACTGGAATATGATATTCATTTAGAAAATGGTTTCTGGCAGTCCATGGGGACTGGCGAAGGAGTAGTAAATACCTTTCATGGAACTGGGGAAATTTACATCCAAAGTCTCAATATTGAAACCTTTGCTAATGTTCTTCGCCCACATCTGCATATTGACAATTCTTGAAAATTTCTAAGAGAGACTCAGGCAGTCTCTTCTTTTTTGATGCTTCAGTTTTCCTTTGTTCAAAATGTAGGAAAATGTTATAATCAAGTCATAATAAGAAGGAGGCAGATTCAATGCGATTTTCTATGGACAGTAATATGCAGTTTCCTTTGGTTGAGTTGTCGCTCAATCAAGGAGAAACCGTCTTTATTCAGCGTGGCAGCATGGTCTACCACACGCCAAATGTGACCCTGAATACCCAGCTCAATGCTAGCGGTTCTGGTTTGGGACGTTTTGTCAAGGCTGTGGGACGTTCGATGGTTTCTGGCGAAAGTACCTTTATTACCCAAGCGGTTGCCCAGTCTGATAATGGCTACCTTGCTTTAGCACCAGATTCTCCTGGTCAGGTTATTCCTCTTCAGCTAGGCGAAAAACAATACCGGCTCAATGACGGTGCCTTTCTTGCCCTTGATGGTACAGCTTACTATACCATGGAGCGCCAGTCTGTTGGGAAAGCACTATTCGGCGGCCAAGGCGGTCTCTTCGTCATGACAACCCAAGGCCAGGGGACTCTGTTGGCCAATGCTTTTGGATCTATTAAGAAAATTGAGCTTCATAACCAAGAAGTGACCATTGACAATGCCCATGTAGTGGCTTGGAGCCAGTCCTTGAACTATCATGTACATTTGGAAAATGGTTTTTGGCAGTCTATCGGAACGGGTGAAGGAGTGGTCAACACCTTCCAAGGTACTGGTGAAGTCTATGTGCAAAGTCTCAATCTTCAAACCTTTGCAGGCTCACTCAGCAAGTATATCCCAAGAAGCTCATAAGAAATAAAACTAGGACAGAAGATCAGCTAGATGCTGGATTTATCTGTCCTATTTTTTTATAACAAAGCCGGCAGCTGACAAATAGCAGAAAAGATGGTAAGATAATATAAAATTATTTGAATATCAAAGTACCAGTAAGGGGAAAGAATGTCATATTTTGAAAATTTTATGAAGGCCAATCAAGCTTATGTCGATCTGCATGGAACGGCACATCTGCCGATCAAGCCCAAGACCAAGGTAGCTATTGTAACCTGTATGGACTCTAGGCTCCACGTGGCTCAGGCTCTGGGACTGGCACTAGGAGACGCCCATATCTTGCGCAATGCCGGCGGTCGGGTGACGGAGGATATGATTCGCTCGCTGGTTATTTCGCAGCAGCAGCTAGGAACGCGGGAAATCGTAGTTTTGCATCATACAGACTGTGGGGCACAGACCTTCAAGAATGAGGATTTTACGGCCTATCTTAATAAAGAACTAGGCGTCAATGTCAGCAATCAGGACTTTTTGCCCTTTACAGATGTAGAGGAAAGTGTGCGCGAGGACATGGCCTTGCTACGACAGTCACCGCTGATCCCAGCTGATGTAGAAATCTCTGGAGCGGTTTACGATGTAGATACTGGTCGGATGACAGTTGTTGAGGAATAGTTAGGAAGTCAATTTCTTTGTCTGCGCATTGGCATTGAAATTGGCTCCTTTTTTATGTTAAAATAGAGAAACGATTTTAATTAGTTAGGACAATGTTATGATTCTTTCCATTATTTCTCAGGGATTGGTTTGGGCCGTCCTAGGTCTAGGTATTTTTATGACCTTTCGGATTCTGGGCTTTCCTGATATGACGACAGAAGGCTCCTTCCCCTTGGGCGGGGCGGTGGCAGTTACCTTGATTACCAAGGGAGTCAATCCTTTTCTAGCAACAGCAGCGGCTGTTTTAGCGGGCTGTGCTGCGGGTGCTGTGACAGGTCTGCTCTATACTAAGGGGAAAATTCCGACCTTACTTTCTGGGATTTTGGTCATGACCTCCTGCCACTCTATCATGCTGATGTTAATGGGTCGTGCCAATCTAGGGCTTTTAGGCAGCAGTAAGATTCAGGATGTTCTGCCCTTTTCAGGGGAAGTTAATGACCTCTTGACTGGTTTGATTTTTGTCAGTCTGGTGATTGCTGCCCTGCTCTTTTTCTTGGATACTAAGCTTGGACAAGCCTATATCGCGACCGGAGATAATCCGGATATGGCTCGCAGTTTTGGTATCAATACTGGCCGGATGGAGCTGATGGGACTGATTCTGTCAAATGGCTTGATTGCTCTGGCTGGAGCGCTGATTGCCCAGCAGGAAGGCTATGCAGATGTTTCCCGTGGGATTGGAGTAATCGTTGTCGGTCTGGCCAGCCTTATCATCGGCGAGGTGCTCTTCCAGAGTCTGACCTTGGCAGAGCGTCTGATTACCATTGTAGTTGGTGCGATTGCCTATCAGTTCTTGATCTGGGGCGTTATTGCTCTCGGGTTTAATACCAACTATCTCCGTCTCTACAGTGCGGTGATTCTGGCCGTCTGTCTCATGATTCCAACCCTGAAAAATAAATTCTTTAAAGGAGCCAAGTTAAGCAAATGACAGCGATTGTAGAATTAAGAAATGCAACCAAGCTTGTAAAGAGCGGCTTTGATGAAGAAAAAATCATCCTAAATGATGTTTCTTTAGACATTCACGAGCATGATTTTATTACGATTTTAGGTGGAAACGGTGCAGGAAAGTCAACCCTGTTCAATGTCATTGCTGGAACTCTCCCCCTGACCAGCGGCAGCATTCATATCTTGGGGGAAAATGTCACTCATTTTTCACCAGAAAAGCGGGCCAAGTACCTGTCCCGTGTCTTTCAGGATCCTAAGATGGGAACGGCTCCGCGTATGACAGTGGCGGAAAATCTTCTTATCGCCAAATTCCGAGGCGAAAAGCGTGGCTTGGTGCCCCGTGGGCTCAACAGTTACAGGGAAGAGTTTCAGGCGACGATTGAGAAAATCGGCAATGGTCTGGACAAGCATCTAGATACCCCGATTGAATTTCTTTCTGGCGGGCAAAGACAGGCTTTGAGTCTGCTCATGGCAACGCTCAAGCGCCCAGAGCTTTTGCTTCTGGATGAGCATACTGCAGCACTGGATCCCAAGACCAGTGTAGCCTTGATGGAGCTGACCAATGAATTTGTCAATCGTGACCGCCTCACAGCCCTCATGATTACCCATCACATGGAAGATGCCCTCAAATACGGCAACCGATTAATCGTCATGAAAGATGGACAGATTATTCAGGACTTGAACAAAGATGAGAAAGCCAAGATGACCATCGCGGACTACTATGGCTTGTTTGAATAGGCTTTCTCAGAGTTTCGTAAAAATAAGAGAAAGAATATGTACTAAATAATGTACTGCTCCCACAAAGTTAGACAATTAATGTTCAAAAGGCTCAGGTTCTCTGTTAAATAGGGCTATGTCCTTTTTCTTCAAATTGCCCTAATAGATGAATAAAAACCGCTAGATTGCGGTTTTTTTGTTATCAAAATAGTCTAAATCACTCATCTAAGCGAATAAACATCATCGCGTTAAGTAAGGAGATGAGTGCGACTGTATTAATATTATTGGAATAGATAAGTCTCTTGTTCTCAATTGGTGGAATAATAAAATTAGAAATGATGATATCGTAAGGTGATTCTTTTAGAGAATCAATTGATAGTTCTAATTTATTCCAAACTTCAAGTTCAAAATTGTTACTGCAATAATAAGAAAGTGTCTCTGCTACCGATCTTGCATGATACTGATCAAAATTACTCATGACTAAAACCTTTAATTTAGGCTGATTTTGTAAAAGATTCAGCACTAAATGTTTGCTGTGAGTGATAAAAGTATAGGATAGATGGTTGACTTTCATTGGTGTGCTATGGATATCCAAAGTCTCTAGATAATGTTCAATCCCTTTTTTAATATCTGAAACAAATTGAGGGAAAATATTTTGAAAGTTCTTGATGGTATTCCCTTTTTGATCAAACAGAATAAATTCTGTAGATAGTTCCTGACGGTGCAGATGTGCTGTATTATGCAAATGCCAAATAAGATTGTCATTATTGTCTATTTTAAAATTATAATTGCTTTCTATCTGATCAATTAAATCACTTAATAATTGATACGAATTTTTTACATAGCTGTCTGTTTTTGCGCAGCTCATAAATAGATTTTCATCAATGAAAAACATTTTTTGAAAATAAGAGACAAATAGTTGGCCTATCACTTCTTTATTCAAAGAGATATGGTATTCAGAATCAAAGCTCGCTATAATGTCTTCGATTCCTTCTGCCTGCATGAAAGATTCTAACAATTGATTGTTAAAAGAATCTTTCTCAACTTCCAAGAAATGACCAAACTTTATTCGATATAAATTTGTAACCAGGAGCAACTTTAACATTCTGTGAGTTGCGAAATTGACAGGAAATGCAGTTTCTTTATAGACCAGTTCTAACAGCTTACACAAAGGTTCTACTGAAAAATCTGTAAATGGCCATTCAAGAAAATAATATTTTTCTGAAAAATACTGTGCAAAAAAATAACGGATATCAATCTCATCTCCAATAATCCGAGCAGGATTGAGACTAATTTTAAAATTATATTGTTTTTTTATAATTTTGTTAATGTGACTGATTATACGATAGAGTGAGGAAGAGCTTATATAAAACTCTTTACAAATACTCTCAGTTTCATATCCTTCGTTAAAGAAGATGAATTCTAAAATTGAAAAATGGGTTGAATGCTTAAAAAAATGGTGATAGACCATCTCAATATCACTATCATCGGTATTAATGATACGTATGCCATTAGTAGAAGAGTGAAAAATCAATTCAGGAAACGCAGACTTGACATGGGACAAATCATCTTTTACTGAGCGTTCCGTACAATTCAATAGTTCAGCCAGTTCAGAAATATGAAACCAGCGTTTGTTTTTAAATAGTAGTTCTAATAGTTCTAATTGCCTGTGGCTCTTTTTAGACAGTAATTCTCGCATTAAAATATTATCTTTCTTTATATAGTGTTTTTATTATCAGGCAATTATACCATATTTTATGCATTTAACCTCGTTTAACAACTCTAAAATATATCTAAAAATGCTGATAAAAACCTATAGAACAAGGAATTATTATTTTTGCGTATCTATAGTACATATAAACGGAAAGAAAACCAAGTTGAATTATTATGTTTCCAAGTTGGAAAATTATATAATTATGTTAATCAAAAAATAATAGTAAAAAATATTATTAAACAATTTTGATTTAGAAAAAATTAGAAAGGAGAATCAATATGCTTTGGTCTATTATTGTTGGAGGAGTTATTGGTCTTATTGCTGGATCAATCACTAAAAAAGGCGGCTCAATGGGTGTTATTGCAAACGTTGTTGCAGGTTTAGTTGGTTCTGCTGTCGGTCAGTCACTTTTAGGAACTTGGGGTCCTAGTTTGGCTGGTATGGCCTTGCTTCCTTCTATCATTGGTGCAGTTATTGTAGTAGCTGTTGTATCATTTTTTGTAGGTAAAAAGGCATAAATTGTCTTTTTGCTTTTCAAAATACAATTTAAAATTTAATGATGTGAGGATTCAATATGTCAAAATCAAGAAAAATACTTTCCCTTATTTTCTGTATTTTAATCTTGACAATTTTGATTCCTGTTTTGCTAGACTTTCATAAAGTCAGCGGTCTGGGGCTCCAGTTATTTAGCTGGAAGTTATTCACTTGGAAGCAGATTCCTTTTGTGGGCTACTATCTTTCTAGGTATGTTTTCTGGGGCACTGTGGTTTTAGCAAGCTTAATCTTACTACTGATGTTAGTGATAGCTTTTTATCCTAAGAGACGTTTGGAAATTCAGCTAGCTGATGCGGATGGGAAACTGATGCTGAAAAATTCAGCGATTGAAGGGTTTGTTCGTAGTCTGTTAACAGAACACGGTTTAATTAAAGATCCTACAGTTTCAGTAAATAGCCGTAAAAACAAATGCATGGTTTCCGTTAAAGGGGCAATCGTTCCTTCGGAAAACATCATCAAGAGAAGTCAGTTGATTCAAGAAGAAATTGCGTCTGGATTGACAGAATTCTTCGGAATCAATCATAATGTCAAGCTTAAAATCTCTGTCTCAGACTTCAAGCCAAAAGAAGCGGCTAAAAAAACTACTAGTCGTGTAAAGTAAGGAAGTAAAAAATGGAATGGTTTAAAAAATATCAATATCCAATCTTGTCTGGATTAGCAGGCATTATTCTAGCGTGTTTTATCCTATCCTTTGGCTTCTTTAAGACTCTATTTGTCTTGATTTGCGCTACTCTAGGGGCAGGAATCGGATATTATATTCAAAACAAAAATATATTTAAATAAGAATAAAGGAGTTTAACATGTCAAATAAAGATGTTAAAGATGTTGCTAAAAAAGAAGTTGCTCAAGCAGCTCACGAAGTAAAAGGTGAATTGACTTACGATGATAAGGTCATTCAAAAAATTATCGGTATCTCTTTAGAGAAAGTTTCAGGCTTGCTTGCTGTTGATGGTGGCTTCTTCTCTAACTTAAAAGATAAAATTGTCAATTCTGACAACGTGACTCATGGCGTTAACGTTGAAGTTGGTAAAGAACAAGTAGCTGTTGACTTGAACGTAGTTGTGGAATATCAAAAGAATGTTCCTGCATTATACGAGGAAATCAAAAAAGTTGTTGTAGAAGAAGTTTCTAAGATGACTGATTTGGAAGTTGTTGAAGTAAATGTTAATGTTGTTGATATTAAAACGAAAGAACAACACGAAGCGGATTCAGTGAGCCTTCAAGACCGAGTGACAGATGTTGCTGAATCAACAGGTGAATTTGCTTCAGAGCAATTCGAAAAAGCAAAATCTGGCATTAGCGGTGGCTTCTCAGCTGTTCAAGAAAAAGTTGGCGATGGTGTAGAGGCTGTTAAAGACGCTGCATCAAATGAAAAAGCTCGCGTTCGTTAATTCTCTCACTGAGGTTAGGAATTCTTATATTCTTTCATTCTTTAAAAATTGAAACTAACAACGGAGGTATCAAATATGTCTACAGAAGAAAAATTCAACCAAGCTAAAGGTTCTGTTAAAGAAGGCCTAGGCAAATTAACTGGTGATAAAAAAACAGAAAAAGAAGGAGCTGCTGAAAAAGTAGTTTCTAAAGTTAAAGAAGTTGCAGTAGATGCCAAAGATGCTGTTGAAGGTGCAATCGAAGGCGTTAAAAACATGGTTAAAAAAGACGATAAATAAAACCAATAGTTGATTTTCCTTATAAAAAAGTCTTTGTTAACTATAGTAACTAAAAAGAGAGAACATTTAATCCTGTTCTCTCTTTTTTGTGTATTTGACTAGGAAAATTGTTCTTACTCTTTGTTTTTAGTTGGAGTTTCTTTCTTCTCCTTCTCCTTATCAATTTTTTGAAGTTCATGGTCATTTTTATATTGAATAATATACTCGACGATGTCTTTTTCGGTCAATCGATCATTGGATAATTGTGAAATTTGAATTGAAATATTTTTCAAACCATAATCGTTTTGTTTACTAAGAATTTCTTTCAATTCTTCATCTGAAAGATAGTTTCCTGAAATAGTTAACTTTAAAGTATTATCGTCTTTGTCATAGTTCTTTTTTAGGATTGTGTTGTCTTTAAACTGATCAGATAAGTATTTATTTATAGATTCATTGATTAAGGTCTCTCTCACTAAGGTAGTCGCTGAAACCAAACTTGGAATAATAAGAATAAGCGAAACTAGAATTAATATTTTTCGCATTTTATAGGCTTCTTGATTATGTTTAATATAATGATTTTTCACCATAGTTAAGCTCGTTCCTATGTATGTAGCAAGCATAATAAAACTACAGTTAATGAAAAATAAGTAGGATGCTCCTAACATAAACTCAAAGTTTCCCGTTGCTATAGCATAGCCGACAGTACATACTGGGGGCATAAGAGCTGTTGCGATAGCAACTCCAGGTACAATGTTATTTGCTTCTTTTTTTCGTGCTCCAATAACTCCAGCTACCCCACCCACAAAAGCTATAACTACATCCCAAATTGTTGGTGAAGTTCTGGCAATAATTTCTGAACTTGCATAAGAAATTGGAGAAATAAAAAAATAAATCGTAGATGCTAAGAGGCTTAACAAAACTTGAATAGAAAGAATTTTAAATGACTTTCTGAGCAGTTTCATATCTAGTATTGCTAATGAAAAACCAATTCCAATAATAGGTGTCATTAATGGAGAAATCAACATTGCCCCAATGATAACTGGAGTGGAATCCATGTTTAAGCCAATAGATGCAATCAACATTGCACATAACAAGGTAGCTAAATCGCTTCTTGATAAATCTAAATCATCATAGAGCTTATCTCTAAATTCAGCTAAAGAATAAAGTTTATCCTCTTTTAAAATTTTTCTCATAATAGTATTCCCCTTATTAAAGTCCTCTAAATTATAAATTCATGCAAAGCAATGAATGAAATAAGTAATATTCCAAATGAAATACCGGAAGAAGTATACAACCGCTATTTATTTTAACATAAAAAATTACGATTAGAATCTAATTTCTGAGAAGAGGTTTCTTAACATTCTTACTGGATTGAAAAAGCAACACATACTGAATTATTAATCGAATAACAAAACAGCATCTAGTTTGACAGCCTTTTTTCTTTGTGTAACTACTTTTTCGAAAATCTTAAAATATTTTTGTATTTTTAATGTGTAAACGCTTGCAAAAATCTGGATAGAGTACTATAATAGAGTTAAGGAAATAGAAAGAAAGGAAACCAAATTCATTCGCTTTTAAGTTTACTTTGTTGGTATAGTTGTTTGTAATACATAAGTAGTTGCTTTACTTGACATATTGGTTGAATTGTCAGACAGGCCTGCTTAGCTTGCCTGATTGTAACGATAGTATAGAAAGTAGAAGCTTTTAGATGGTTTTCAAACTTCGAGAATTCAATCAATAGTGCTTTATTATGTTATAGAGATTTCCAATGCTAAGATAAAAAGAAAATCATTAGCGGTTGAAGGAATTAAAAGTTTATAAAAAATAATAAAAACAATAAATAAAAAATTGTTATTCAGTTACACTTTGGATGAACTGATTGCTCTCATACCAGCGAAGTAAACCAGACCTCTAGCCGAGTAAAGCTAGAGGTCGTTTTTTGTAGCCAAGGGCGCTAAGAAGGCACACTTGACTTTGAAAAAACATGAAAAAATGCTATAATAGGTTAGATATGCAAACCTAAGGTTTGCAAGACTGTAATTCGACTTGGCTAGCCAAGGACCGTTAGTAATAAAATAAAGAATCTTTGATAAAAGTGAGGTTCTGAAAATTGAATAGGAGAAAAAATGAGCAAGAGCAATATTAAACTGATTGCTTTAGGCGGCGTACGTGAAAATGGTAAAAACCTCTATGTTGCCGAAGTGGATGATTCCATTTTTGTATTGGATGTTGGGCTGAAGTACCCAGAAAATGAGCAGTTGGGTGTGGATTATGTCGTTCCCAACATGGACTATTTGTTTGAAAATAAGAAGCGGATTGCGGGTGTCTTTCTGACGCACGGACACGCAGATGCGATTGGTGCTCTGCCTAATCTTTTAGCAGATGCGAAGGTGCCGGTTTTCGGATCAGAGTTGACGATTGAGCTGGCTAAGCTATTTGTCAAAAACAATGATGTAGTTAAGAAGTTCAATGATTTCCATGTGATTGATGAAAATACCGAGATTGAATTTGGCAAAACCGTAGTTTCCTTCTTCCGGACGACCCACTCGATTCCTGAGAGTTTGGGAATTGTCATCAAGACCAGAAAAGGCAGTATCGTTTATACAGGTGATTTCAAGTTTGACCAGTCTGCCAGCCCATCCTATGCGACAGACTTTGGCCGTCTGGCTGAGATTGGCCGCGAGGGTGTTCTGGCCTTGCTCAGTGATTCAGCCAATGCGGACAGTAGCGTTCAGGTAGCTAGCGAGAGCGAGGTCGGCAAGGAAATCGAAGATACGATTGCTGACTGGGATGGCCGCGTGATTGTTGCGGCGGTTGCCAGCAACTTGTCTCGTATCCAGCAGGTCTTTGATGCAGCTGCAGAGACTGGCCGTCGAGTGGTTTTGACAGGCTTTGATGTTGAAAATATCGTTCGTACGGCTATCCGCCTCAAGAAGCTGTCCTTGGTGGACGAACGCCTTTTGATCAAGCCTAAGGAAATGTCTAAGTTTGAAGACCATGAGTTGATTATCTTGGAGACTGGCCGGATGGGTGAGCCTATCAATGGCCTGCGTAAGATGTCAATCGGCCGCCACCGCTATGTGGAAATCAAGGAAGGAGATTTGATTTACATCGTAACAACGCCTTCTATTGCCAAGGAAGCGGTCGTGGCTCGTGTAGAAAATATGATTTATCAGGCTGGGGGGATTGTCAAGCTGATTACCCAAAACCTGCGGGTTTCGGGTCACGCAAATGCGCGTGATTTGCAGCTCATGATTAACCTGCTGCAGCCTAAGTACCTCTTCCCTATTCAGGGTGAGTACCGCGGATTGGATGCTCATGCTAAGGCTGCCATGGAAATTGGCATGCTGCCGGAAAATATCTTCATTCCTAAGCGTGGCAGCATCATGGAATACGACCATGGTGATTTTGTGCCTGCTGGTGCAGTATCAGCTGGAGATGTCATGATTGATGGGAATGCGATTGGTGATGTAGGCAATATCGTCCTGCGCGACCGCAAGGTCTTGTCTGAAGATGGTATTTTCATCGTAGCACTCACGGTTAACCGTAAGGAAAAGAAAATCATTTCCAAGGCTAAAGTACACACCCGTGGATTTGTCTATGTCAAGAAGAGCAGAGATATTCTGCGTGAGAGCTCTGACCTTATCAATAAAACCGTGGAAGACTATCTGGCGCAGGATAGCTTTGACTGGGGTGAGCTGAAGGGTGCTGTCCGTGACAGTCTGGCCAAATATCTCTTTGACCAAACCAAGCGTCGCCCAGCTATTTTGCCGGTTGTTATGGAAGTGCGGTAAAAATCTGAACACAAATACAAGAAAAGTCGGGCTTCGGCTTTTTCTTGTCAGGAAGATACGAAGGAGAAATGCGAATGGCAGTGATGAAAATAGAGTATTATTCTGAGGCTTTGGAGATGGAATGGGGCGTTAATGTCCTCTATCCGGATGCAGCTCGCGTAGACAAGCCGGATGATAAGGACATTCCTGTTTTGTACCTGCTTCATGGTATGAACGGGAATCACAATAGCTGGCTCAAGCGCTCAAATATTGAGCGTCTAGTTCGCTCGACCAACTTGATTGTTGTCATGCCTAATACCAGCAACGGCTGGTACACCGATACTCAGTACGGTTTTAACTATTACGAAGCCATCGCTGAGGAGCTGCCTCGGGTGCTCAAGCGCTTTTTCCCAAATATGTCAGATAAGCGGGAGAAGAATTTTATCGCTGGTCTTTCCATGGGCGGATACGGAGCCTTTAAGCTGGCTCTCAAGTCTAACCGCTTTTCATACGCGGCAAGTCTTTCTGGAGCTTTGAGTTTTCTTGATGCTCGTCCAGATAATGCTGAGCTGGCAACACCAGCCTATTGGCGAGGAGTTTTTGGAGACTATAAAGACTGGACTAGCAGCCCTCACTCGCTGGAAAGTATAGCCAAGCAATCTGATAAAAAGACCAAGCTTTGGGCTTGGTGTGGCGAAGAGGATTTTCTCTACAAGGCCAATCAGGAGGCAGTGAAAAACCTGCAAGACTTGGGCTTGGAGATTACTTACAGCCACAGTCCAGGTAAGCATGAGTGGTATTACTGGGAAAAGCAGATGGAGAATGTACTGGCCTGGATTCCTATTGACTTCCAGCTGGAAGAGCGCCTGTCGTAAAAATAGATTGTAAAGTCGTATTCTGCCCTCAGAGTATGATATAATGATTACGTTTGAAAATCGGAGTGGGAATGATTCCCCGAATACAAATAGGAGAATGGAACTTTGACAAAAGCGATTCGAGTGCGTTATGCACCAAGTCCGACTGGACTATTACACATCGGAAATGCGCGGACTGCGCTCTTTAACTACCTCTATGCTCGTCATCATGGCGGGACCTTCATTATCCGTATCGAGGATACAGACCGCAAGCGCCATGTAGAAGACGGGGAACGCTCGCAGCTTGAAAACTTACGCTGGCTGGGTATTGACTGGGATGAAAGTCCTGAGACTCATGAGAACTACCGCCAGTCTGAGCGCTTGGATATTTACCAAAAATACGTCAATGAACTCTTGGAAAAGGGCTTAGCTTACAAGTCCTATGTGACTGAGGAAGAATTAGCGGCTGAACGTGAACGCCAGGAAGCAGCTGGTGAAACACCGCGTTATATCAATGAGTTTCTAGGCATGTCAGAGGAAGAGAAAGCAGCCTACATCGCTGAGCGCGAAGCAGCGGGGATCATTCCGACGGTTCGTCTGGCTGTCAATGATGCTGGTGTCTACAAGTGGACTGACATGGTCAAGGGCGAAATTGAGTTCGAAGGTGGCAATATCGGTGGCGACTGGGTTATCCAGAAGAAAGACGGCTACCCAACTTATAACTTTGCTGTGGTTATTGATGACCATCTGATGGAAATTTCGCACGTTATTCGTGGAGATGACCATATTGCTAACACACCTAAGCAGCTCATGGTTTATGAAGCTCTAGGCTGGGAAGCTCCAGAATTTGGGCACATGACCCTGATTATCAACTCTGAAACAGGTAAGAAACTGTCCAAGCGCGATACCAATACCCTCCAGTTCATCGAGGATTACCGCAAGAAAGGCTACCTACCAGAAGCAGTCTTTAACTTTATTGCACTGCTGGGCTGGAATCCTGGTGGCGAGCATGAGATTTTCTCTCGCCAAGAATTGATTGAGCTCTTTGATGAAAAACGTCTCAGTAAGTCCCCAGCTGCCTTTGACCAGAAGAAGCTGGACTGGATGAATAACGAATACATCAAGAATGCAGATTTTGACACAATCTTCGCTCTAGCTAAGCCGTACTTGGAAGAAGCGGGCCGTTTGACAGATAAGGCAGAAAAGCTTGTAGAGCTCTACAAACCACAAATGAAGTCTGTAGATGAAATCGTGCCTCTGACAGACCTCTTCTTTGCCGACTTTCCAGAGTTGACAGATGCGGAGCGTGAGGTCATGGCTGGCGAAACGGTACCGACAGTGTTGACAGCTTTCAAAGAAAAGCTAGAAGCAATGTCTGACGCAGATTTTGTGACGGAGAATATCTTCCCGCAGATTAAGGCAGTTCAAAAAGAGACTGGTATCAAGGGTAAAAATCTCTTTATGCCGATTCGGATTGCCGTTTCTGGTGAAATGCATGGACCAGAGCTGCCAGATACCATTTACCTGCTAGGTCGTGAAAAATCTATCCAGCATATCGAAAACATGCTAAATCAAATTTAATAAGATAAACCAGCTTTCGAGCTGGTTTTTACTTTGCAAATTTTTGTTTTTATGTCACAATTGTAATAAGAAAATACCTTAAGGAGAGAGAAATGAAAAAATGGATCATTATCTTGGTTGGAGGGCTAGTAGCCATACTCGTGCTAGTAACCTGTAACCAAAAGAAAGAGCAGACGAATCCTGCTTCCAACAATTCTAAAGCAAGTTCAACTAGCTCTGCATCTTCTAAAAAGTCTGAAAGAGGGTCCAATTCGAGCGAACTTGATGGTCAAGCGGACAATCAGGAAACTTCTGATACAGGCTCTCAGCAGAATTCGGAAACTGAAGCTGAAAAGTCTGCCAAGGAAACTAGCAAAGGAGAGAAAGATACGGCATCAACTTCTAGTTTGGATATGAAGGCTATTGCTTCTGGAGATTTTTCCAGCATGATTGGTACTTGGCAGGATGCCAAAGGGAACAGTTATACATTTGATGCGTCTGGTATCGACTCAGATGTTGCCAAGCTTGAGACAGGAGATTACTCCGGGCCAGATGAAAATGGGATTTACCGAGCAGGGATTCGTTGGAAAAACCAAACCGGTGCTGCCTTTCTCATCATTCCAGCAGGAAAGAGTCTGCCAGCTGGGGAGACTGTCAATGGGACGGATCCGACTGATACCAGTCAAGATCGTTTCATCATCACCCAGAGTGTTTCCGAACATCCCGATGTTTTTTACCGTGTAAAATAAGGAGTCTTGACAGACTCTTTTTTTCTTATTTTGAGTTCAGTATATAATATGTTGATTTTGAATAAAAATTGATAAAACGTTTTTATTTTAATAAATATTAAATTTCCTCTTGACATTCGCATTTTCATACAGTAGAATGTTTAAAAATAAAATGTAGAAGGATAGAGGTAATCGCATGGTTAAAGAAAAAGTCATTTTAGCGTATTCCGGCGGTTTGGACACTTCGGTGGCTATTACTTGGCTGGACAAGGATTATGATGTGATCGCGGTCTGTATGGACGTAGGTGAAGGAAATGATTTGGATTTCATTCATGACAAGGCGCTGAAAGTTGGCGCTATCGAATCACATGTTATTGATGTTAAAGACGAGTTTGCAGAAGACTACGTCTTGGTTGCTCTGCAAGGACACACCTTCTACGAACGAAAATATCCTCTAGTGTCCGCTCTGAGCCGACCTTTGATTTCTAAGAAATTGGTTGAAATTGCCCACAAGACGGGGGCGACAACCATTGCCCATGGCTGTACGGGAAAAGGAAACGATCAGGTTCGTTTTGAAGTGGCTATCGCCTCCTTGGATCCCAGTCTCAAGGTCATCGCTCCGGTTCGGGAGTGGAAATGGTCTCGGGAAGAAGAAATTAATTATGCTAAAGCTAATGGTGTGCCAATTCCTGCAGATCTGGATAGTCCTTACTCAGTCGATCAAAACCTTTGGGGACGAGCCAATGAGTGCGGAGTCTTGGAAAACCCTTGGAATGAAGCCCCGGAAGATGCCTATGATTTGACGGTTGCGCCAGAAGCAGCGCCAGACAGCCCAGTCTATGTAAATATTGACTTTGAGGCAGGCGTGCCAGTTGCTTTAGATGGCAAAAAGATGAAGCTGGCGGACTTGATTCTTGAGCTGAATGACTTGGCAGGACAACACGGTGTTGGACGGATTGACCATGTGGAAAATCGTCTGGTAGGGATTAAGTCTCGGGAAATCTATGAATGCCCTGGTGCGGTGACTCTCTTGGCTGCCCACAAGGAAATCGAGGATCTGACTCTAGTCAGAGAATTAGCTCATTTCAAACCGATTATCGAAAACGAACTGTCCAATCTCATCTATAATGGCCTCTGGTTTAATCCAGCGACAGAAGCTCTGATTGCCTATCTCAAGTCCACCCAGCAGGTGGTCAATGGCACAGCTAAAGTGAAGCTTTATAAGGGGTCTGCGACAGTCGTAGCGCGTAAGTCTGCTAATTCTCTCTACGACGAAAGTCTGGCTACCTATACCAGTGCAGATACCTTTGACCAGGATGCCGCGATTGGCTTTATCAAGCTATGGGGGCTTCCATCTAAGGTTCACGCAGAGGTTCAGGCCCACAAGGACAAATAGAAAGGGGCTTTCCTATGGCGAATCATAAACTGTGGGGCGGACGTTTTGAAGCCTCTCTGGAAGGCTGGGTAGAGGAGTTTGGTGCCAGCATTGGCTTTGACTATCGTCTGGCTCCTTATGATCTGCAGGACAGCCTAGCCCATGTCAAAATGCTGGGGCAGACAGGAATCATTGCTCCAGAGGAAGCAGCTGCTATTCAGGCAGGCCTAGAAAAGCTGTTAGCACGTTATGAGGCTGGAGAGCTTGAGTTTGATGTGCGTAATGAAGATATTCATATGAATATGGAATCTCTTCTGACCGAGGAGATTGGGCCAGTAGCCGGTAAGCTTCATACGGCTCGCTCCCGTAATGACCAGGTGGCGACAGATATGCACCTTTATCTTAAGGATCAGCTCGGTCAGATTGCGGATAAACTCTTGAATCTGCGTCAGGTGCTATTGGACTTGGCTGAGGAGCATGTGGAGACCATCATGCCAGGCTATACCCATCTGCAGCATGCCCAGCCGATTAGCTTTGCCCATCATCTGCTGGCCTATTATCAGATGTTCAGCCGGGATAGTCAGCGCTTTGCTTTTAATCTGGAGCATACGGATTTGTCTCCTTTAGGAGCAGCCGCTCTGGCGGGTACAACGTTTCCGATTGACAGGGAGCTGACGGCTGATTTATTGGGCTTCAAAGGACTTTACCACAATTCCTTGGATGCGGTCAGCGATCGGGACTTTATCTTGGAGTTTCTATCTAACAGCAGCATTCTCATCATGCATCTGTCTCGTCTCTGCGAGGAGCTGATTAACTGGTGCAGCTATGAATACGGCTTTGTCAGCCTGTCAGATACCTTTAGCACTGGCTCTTCCATCATGCCGCAAAAGAAAAATCCGGACATGGCGGAGCTGATTCGGGGCAAGAGCGGCCGGGTCTATGGGCATCTCTTCAGCCTTCTGACGGTTATGAAATCCCTGCCCTTGGCCTATAATAAGGACCTGCAGGAAGACAAGGAAGGTATGTTTGATACAGTAGATACCATCCAAAAATCGCTGGATATTATGGCGGGTATGCTGTCTAGTATGACTGTAAACAAAGAAAAAATGCTGGTTTCAACTCAGCAGGATTTCTCCAATGCGACAGAATTGGCTGACTATCTGGCCAAGAAAGGACTGCCTTTCCGGGAAGCCCATGAGATTGTCGGAAAGTTGGTACTGGAATGCAGCAAGGCAGGCTATTATCTACAGGATATTCCGCTGAGTCGCTATCAGGAAGTGTCGTCGCTGATTGAGGAAGACATTTATCAAGCGCTTGATTCGCAGACTGCTGTACAAAAGCGGAATTCCCTTGGCGGGACTGGATTTGCACAGATCCGTCAGGAGTTGGAACGGGCTAAGAAACAGCTGGAAAAGGAATAAGATATAGGGAACATCGCAAGGAATTGCGGTGTTTTTTAAGTGAATCGACCTTTTAAATATTTGCAAAAACAGCGTCATAGCGGCTCTTATTGGCATTTTCGAAAAATATGGTATAATAGATATAATTTTGGTGGATGGAGTTGAGTTTTGAGAAAAAACTATCGCGTCAAGAGCGAAAAAGATTTTAATGCGATTTTTAAAAGAGGACAGAGTTTTGCTAATCGAAAATTTGTCGTTTACATGTTAGAAAAAGAGCAAAAGCATTTTCGAGTTGGAATTTCCGTCAGTAAAAAGCTAGGGAATGCAGTGGTTCGTAATCGTATTAAAAGAAAAATCCGCCATGTCTTGATGCAGCATCAAAAACAGTTAGTTCAGGCAGACTTCGTCGTTATCGCTCGCAAGGGAGTAGAGGAGTTGGACTACCACCAAGTTGAACAAAATTTATTGCATGTGTTGAAAATTGCTAAACTTTATCAGGAAGGATTCATTTGTGAAACAGAAAAGTAAATTAGGGATTTTGCTGGTTGCCTCGCTGATCTTCCTCACAGCCTGCGGAACCAGTCAAGTAACAGCCGATTCAAATGGCTTCTGGGAGAAGCTGGTCTATTTCTTTGCCGACACCATTCGTTTTCTATCCTTTGGTGGAAGCAAGGGGATTGGGATTATTCTCTTTACCTTGATTATCCGAACAGTTCTCCTGCCAGTCTTCCAATTCCAGACGACTTCTTCTCGCAAGCTGCAGGAAGTACAGCCGCATATCAAGCAACTGCAGGAAAAGTATCCTGGTAAGGATATGGAGAGCAGAACAGCCTTGGCTGAGGAAACTCAAAAGCTCTACAAAGAAAAGGGTGTCAATCCCTATGCCTCATTCATTCCGCTCTTTATCCAGATGCCGGTGCTCTTGGCTCTGTTTCAAGCCCTGACTCGGGTTGAATTTATGAAAACAGGTCACTTCCTCTGGCTCAATCTAGGAGCGACAGATCCGACCTTTATTCTTCCCCTGTTGGCAGCTCTCTTCACTTTCTTCAGTACGTGGCTTTCAAACAAGGCCTTGCCTGAGAGAAATGGCGGTATGACAGTCATGATGTACCTGATGCCAGTGATGATTTTCTTTTTTGCCCTCTATGCAGCGAGTGGGGTAGCCCTCTACTGGGCGGTCTCAAATGCTTATCAGGTGGTTCAGACCTTGCTGCTGAGCAATCCTTTTAAAATCATTGCTGAGCGGGAAGCCAAGGAACGGTCAGAGCGTCAATTGGAACAGAAAAAGAAACGTGCCCTGAAAAGAGCACAGAAAAAGAAAAAGTAAGTAAGAAGGAGGACTCTTGCAATGGTTATTTTTACAGGAGCAAGTGTTGAAGAAGCCATTCAAAATGGTTTGAAAACGTTGGATATTCCACGTATGAGAGCGCATATCACTGTTATTTCACGTGAGAAAAAAGGCTTTTTAGGCTTGTTTGGCAAGAAGCCAGCTCAGGTGGATGTCGAGCCGATTGCTGAGACGACAGTTGTCAAGGCCAATCAAAAGGCTGTAAAAGGTGTTCCCGAAGAGATTAATGCTCAGAATGAGCCTGTGCAGTCTGTCAGTGAAGCAACGGTTGATTTGGGCCGTGTGGTAGCTGCCATCAAGAAGGTCGAAGGAGAAGGAGAAGTTATCTCGGATGAGGTCAAGGCTGAAATTCTCAAAAATGACAAGCAAGCCAATACGATTTTAGAAGAGACTGGCACTATTGATCTTCTCAAGACCAATCAGGCTATTGATGAGTCAATTGCTCAAGCAGAAGCGGACGATAGCAAGGTTATCTCTTTTGAACAAGCGGCTAAAGACAAGGCTGAGCCAACAGAAACAGAAGAAAGCTCTTTTGCTGACTTAGGCATCCAAGTCGAAGCAGACTACGATATTGAAGAAGTAGTTGAAAACGTAACGAACTATGTTCAGAAAATCGTTGATGAGATGGATGTTGAAGCGGGCATTTCCAGCAGCCACAACCGCCGAACTATCAACATGCAGATTGATACCAATGAACCGGGGCGCGTGATTGGCTACCACGGAAAAGTCTTGAAAGCTCTGCAGCTCTTGGCGCAAAACTATCTTTATAACCAATATTCTAAGAGCTTCTACATTTCTATTAATGTGAATGATTATGTTGAGCATCGGGCTGAAGTGCTGCAAAGCTATGCGCAGAAATTGGCTCAGCGGGCCTTGGAAGACCGACGCGGTCAGCACACAGACCCTATGTCTAACAGCGAGCGCAAAATTATCCACCGCATCATATCTCGCATCGATGGCGTGACTAGCTATTCCGAAGGCGACGAGCCAAACCGCTATGTCGTTGTGGATATTGACAGCGAATAAAAAGAAAGCCAGCAGAGATGCTGGTTTTTGCATATAGAAAGGATTTTTATGTCACTTTTTCCAGCTATTGAAAGTTATCTGCCTCATCAAGGGGCTAAGTATATGTCTCCAGATAAAGCAGGGCAGCTGCGTGAGTCTATGTTGGAGTTGAGAGCTAAGGGCCAGGCGGCACGAAAGGAGTTTGCGGCACTAGTCAAGGATTTTCAGAGCCTCTATCCTAAGCTGACCTTGGAGCGAACCAGCCAGTGGATGAATCAGGCGCAGATACTGCGGCCCCATTTTTGGAATTATCTTAAAGGCTATGGAGAAATTACTGAGCCAATGTTTGCTCTGCGCTTGTATGGAACTGCGGAAGATTTTGGAGTGTCGCTGGAAGTGAGCTTCATGGAGCGCAAGAAAGATGAGCACAGCCTCAGCAAGCAAAATCGGGTCTTGGAGCTACCTATTCAGCCGCCGGCTTACTATTTTGCTCAGATAGATGGTGTGAGTCAGCGCTTTGAAGGAACAGAGGAAAATCGCCAGTTCCTTACTCAGCAGCTGACGGTTGGTCAAGTTCGTAAGGTCTTGATCAAATACGATATTCCCCTTTCTCAGGCTCCTTCAAGAGAGCAAGTGCTGTCCCAGCTGCAGGAGGCCATGACAGCCTTGATTCCCTTTTATGAAGCGACTCGGGCTTTATGATTACGTTTACAAAGAGAAAGTTATTTAAGTAAGTATTGACAAAAGCCCCAGAATCATATAGAATAGTAAAGTATGTTTAGTAACTGATCACAACTAGCCGGCTAAACGAATACAAGAATCTAAGAGGAGGTATTCATCGTGAAACGTACTTATCAACCAAGTAAAATCCGTCGTGCGCGTAAACATGGTTTCCGCCACCGTATGTCAACTAAAAACGGTCGTCGTGTATTGGCAGCTCGCCGTCGTAAAGGACGCAAAGTTTTGGCTGCTTAATCCAAACGATTTATCAAGAAACCAGCGGAGACTCGAGACCACTGGTTTTTTTGTGTTAAATTCACGGGTAAAATTCAATAGACTGGCAGGAAAGTTCCTCTTTTTGGCCAGTGTCTTTATTTATGACCTCTGCATACCAATCCCCTTTGTGGCTAAATAGTTTGACAAATTGAACCTGAAGAGACTGCTGATTATACTTAATTGGAAAAAATTCTTCCTGCCTGTGCAATAAAATATCGAGAATTATTCGCAACTGAGAGTTGTTGATTGCCTTTCTGACTTCTGGTTGAAGGATCTTCTCAATTTTTGCAATCTTGCTTAACTGCTGTTCTGAAATCGAGTTTTCAAATTTTTCTTTTAATTTTTGCAAATCTATATCAAAAGGGCACATATTGTAGTTTTCCAGAGTCAGCATGGAAAAATATAAGGCAGAAATTTCATCTATGGAGAAAATAATAGGAGATAACAAGTCGTTGCTAAGAATTTTATAACTGCCATTCCGGCCTAAGTCAGAATAAATTGGAATGCCTAGCGTTTCAAGGCTGGCAATATCACGAAGGGCAGTGCTTTTTGAAATGTGATATCGATTCATAATATCTTTTAGATTGAATCGTCTTTTCTTATTGAGAAAAATAAGCATATCGTTAATTCTTTGAGATTTATTCATGCTAAACTCCATATTTTTATTAAATGGTTTCAAAAAATGATACCTTTTTATATTATACTAGTTTTAGAGAAAATAATAAAGGAGTCAAATATGAATCAATATTTTAAGGCCTTATTGGCAGAACAGACAGAAATGGCTCTAGCTACTTCTGTAAAGGATATCCCAAATGTAAGAATTGTCAATTTTTACTATGATGAGGAGACAAAGAAATTGTTCTTTATCTCATTTAAAAATAGTCATAAAATCCAAGAGTTGGCAATCAATAATCGTATTGCTCTTACAACAGTCCCGAAAGGTGATGGGAGGTATGTCCGGATTCAAGGAAGAGTCAAAGAAAGCCAGCTTTCTATTGAGGATATAAGAAGCGTTTTTGTCCAGAAGTATCCTTATTATCAAGCTATTATTGAGCAGCATAGCAACTCCTTGCAACTTTTTGAAGTCTCTTTTTCTGATGCTGTCTTGGTCTTAGATAATAATCAAGTTGAGAAAATCAAACTATAAGGAGAAAATAGATGGTTGAGATAAAAAGATGCGACTGGGCTGAAAATAGTGAGCTTGAGAGAAATTATCATGACCATGAATGGGGGCGACCTGTGCATGACGAGCATAAACTCTTTAAAATGTTGATTTTGGAAGGTCAGCAGGCGGGCTTGAGCTGGCAAACTATTTTGTCAAAAATGCATGCTATGACAGAGGCTTATGAAAACTTCAATCCTGAAATAGTCTCCAACTATGACGAGCAGAAGATTGAAGAATTGCTTAGTGATCAAAGAGTGATACGAAATAGGCTAAAAATAAAGGCAGTTATAAAAAATGCTAACGCCTATTTAAAGCTAAAAGAAGAATATGGTAGTTTGGATTCTTATATTTGGTCTTTTGTAAAGAATGAACCGATTGTCAATTCGTGGTCCAGTATTGAAGAGGTACCCGCTCGAACAGATCTATCCGATAAAATTAGCAAAGAACTCAAAAAGAAAGGTTTTTCTTTTGTTGGTTCTACGACCATATATGCTTTTATGCAATCCATTGGCATGGTCAATGATCATTTACTGACCTGTGGTTTTAGGATATAATCATTTTTTCTTTGAATTAGAAGAATGAGCGGTCTATTATTGAATGCCGGTAAATGATATAAAAAAGAAGAATAAAACCAGAAAGAAACTGATTTTCTTTCTGGTTTTTTGTGTATAGTTAAGTACAGTTGCTTATTTTGCCACTGGTAAAAGCATTGGATACAGATAGCAGAGCAAGGTAAAGCTTATCAGAGCATAAAAGATACCAATGCGAATAGCTTGGATAGGTTTGTAGAAGCGAATCAGGGTCAGTAGGCACCAGACTAATAGAACTAGGATGAACCATGCTGAGATCAAGCGCAGCGGTGTTGGTCCATAAAGGTAGATGTAGATGCCAAATAATTTCCAGCCAGCTAGCAAGGCCAGCAGACCCGTAAAGATAAAGAGGATAGTAGCTGCGAATCGCGTCCCTTTTTGATCCCAGAGTGGCTTTTTGGCAATCAGATAGAAGACACCTAGAACTGCAAAGTTAAGGATAGACACCCGAACCAGCTGCCAGAAGCCAGCTACGGCAACAGTCGAAGCATTCTGCGGAGAAATCGCTTGAGCTACTGTTCCAGCACTTAGTAACTGACCGAGCTCAGTCAGGCCAGTCAGGAAGAAGACAGCATAGGTCAGACAGAGGCTGCCGATGATAATGTAGGCTGCGAAAGCGGGTGCTACTCGCAAAGGGCGGATACTTGCTTGGAATTTTTTGTAGCTAAGTTTAGTATCTTTTTTGCCTAACAGACTGCCGGCTAGGAGGCCGTACAAGTAGAGACTGACAGGGATAGCCAGGCAGGCCTTGAATAGAATCATGCTGCTATCGAGACTTGAAAAGAGGGAGTCAAGTAGATTCTCAATAACATCAGCGGTATTGCTGAAGAAAGAGGCAAAGCTGTCTGAAACCTGACTCAGCTGGGACCAGACAAAGTAGACCAAGATTCCCGCGACAAAGAAGCTACTGACAATAATAGCGAGCTGTTGGGCTTTCTTTGAAGATATACTTTCAGAGTTGTCGGAAGAGTCCTTCTGCTTGCCTTCTATAAAGACTAGAATAGCAGCAATGAAATTTTTAAAGGGCAGGATGCAGAAGGCTTGAATGGCATCAAACCAGACCAGGATCCCCAAACGCCCCTGACTTAACCATCCGGTGCGGGACAGAATGTAGAAGGCGAATGAGATGTGGATTGCTAGAAATTGGAAAAATTCTAGCTGGCGATGAAGCCCCCAGAGACTTAAAGCTAGGGCTTGAGCTAGCGTCATAATCAGAAAGCTTCTAGCCTCTAATCTGCTGTCAAGATTCTTTATCTGCAGTGATGGATAGGCCAATTTCCTGATTAGGGTTTCGCATAATAATATAAGGCCGATTGCAAACGGGAAAAAGGATGCAGTTTGATAATTAAAAAATACTGCAGAGTAAAAGTATGTTAAAAGATAGAGGATTAGATAGCTGATTTTAAAGAATCGCAGTTGCTTGTCCTCTAGGCCTGTGAAGATGGTCTGTCGTTCTGCTTCTGCGGGCAGACAAGGCTGGACATTCATCTCTTCTTGTGCTGGATATTCCATAATTATTTCTCCTCCTCATCGTCAGGGATATACTCCAAAATATCGCCAGGCTGGCAGTCTAGTTCACGGCAGAGAGCGTTGAGTGTTGAAAAGCGGACAGCCTTAGCTCGATTATTTTTTAGGATAGATAGATTGGCTGGTGTTAGGTCAATCAACTCTGCTAAACGGCCAGCACTGATGCGCTTTTTCGCCATGACAAGGTCTAAATTTATCTGAATCATAAGACCTCCTAAATAGTGTAGTCCACTTGATCCTGCAGCTCAATGGCCTTGCCAAAAGCATTGCGGATGACACGGATAATCAGGGTCAAGATACTGCAGGAAACAGTGACTAAGAGCATGGGCAAATAGGCTGTCAGTCCCATAAAGAGGGAGATAAGAGCGACAGTGCCGACTTCCCAGCCAAGATAGCGCATGTACTGAACATTTTGTGTGATAAAGACCTGATTTTTACCGATGCGGCTAAGGAGCCGATAGAGATGGACAATGCAGGCCAGAGCTAGGCAGCCTAGGACATAGCCGAGCAGCAGCAAGATCCAAAAGCGCATCTCCCCTTGAAAGAAAGGAGAGGGAAATTCGATAACTAGATTGACGACCCAAGGTCCTAGGGCTATCAGTATAATGGAAGCAATAAATAAAAGGCTGATACTGATTTTTGTAAGAATGATGCTCATATCTTCAGCAGTCTTTTTCATTTTGTCTGTCATAATTTCCTCCGACTAACGATTCATTTCTTAGTAACTATAACACGGATATTATCGATAATCAATAAAAAACTATCGAAAAAAGATAAAATCGGTCTTAAGGACTAGATGGAAGTTTCTAAAAAGTTCTTATTATATAGAGATGGATTTCTTATCAGGAGATGAACAGAGCAGAAGACGATGAATATTTCGCCTGATTTTTGGTATAATGAAAAACAGGAATTGTATACTCTTTCTGGTCAGAAGCGGAGTATGTGCAAGGAGGGAAGAATCTGTGGGTGTAAAACTTGTTCATTATCGTAGTAAGTTATATGAATTTCTCATGGTGCCTGCCATCGTTTCAAGGGTTGATAAACATATGTGGAAGGATTTACGGCAGAATCAAAAGGAGCGGCTTCTTGATGTACAGCCGCACTATGATAAGCTCTATCAGGATTTACTTCCCTTGAAGAGAGAGCTTGTTGCGGTTAGTTTGTTTGAAGGAGCTACAGTGGGACTGGCTCCGCTCCTCTACCTATACTTGCTAGAAAAAGGAGAAGATCCGGCCAATTTGCATGACTTGTTAGAATGTCTGAAAAAACTAGACGCAGAGCAAATCATCTATTGCTTATCACTTAAGCTTTCTGCTGGGGAAGTTACCAAGGAACGTCCTGAGGATCTGCTACCTCTTATAGAGAATAGTGACAAGTCTCCGGAAAAAAAATGGTACTGGTACCAAGCTATTCAGCATCCAGAGAAGCTTCGGGACCAATTAGTTTCCTTGTTGGAAAGAGTGTTCGAGCTCTATCAGCCTATTTATGAGCAGTTTGAGCAAGAAGTACTAGCTTTTGAAAAAGAATTTAGCCTATCTGATGTGATGGATGATGAAGAACAGAATGCCAAGCTTCTTGAAAAGGACACACAAGTCTTTGTTCTGTCACCCATGTTTATTGACTCTTTTCTCGAAAAGGTTCCTGATTTCACTTCCTATTCCTTAGTCCTTTCGACGAGAAGTTCCCAGTTATCAAAGGCGGAATCGGAGCTTAACGATGAAACATTGGCTCTGACCTTAAAAACTCTTGGAGATGAAACCCGCTATAAAGTCTTGATTGAATTGATTCAACCGCATGCCAAGAATAAAGATATAGCTAAAAAACTAGGGCTTACAAGAGCCTCTATCTCATTCCATACGCAGAAGCTGCTAAATTCTGGCTTGCTGGAGCTTGTGATGGATGATGATTCTGTAAAATACACGGTCAATAAAGAACTGATTCGAAAGATTATGGAGAAGTTCAAACAGGACCTAACATAGTTTCAGAAGACCTGGATTCATTCTAGGTCTTCTTTTTTGTTAAATAATTATATAATAAAAATTTGACAAATGACTAATTTATTGTTAGGATTTGTTAAACAAAAATCTAACAAGAGTAAAGGAGATGTCGTATGATTGCTTTTGCAAAAAACAAAAATTTTCGCCAGTTGCTTATCAATCAATGGATTTCAGGTTTTGGAGACATTGTTTTTTATTTGGCTTTGATGAACTATGTCTCCGCTTATTCTTTTGCTCCACTTGCGGTTTTATTGATTTCTCTTTCTGAAACGCTACCTCAGTTAATTCAAGTTTTTACTGGAGTTGCGGCGGACGTTCAGAAGAATCGTATTCATAAATACCTGCTTATACAGTTTAGTAAGGTATTCTTATATAGCTTGGTAACGTTTTTGCTGCTTGGACAAGATTTCTCTTTCTTGATTCTGCTTGTGATTTGCTTGATTAACTTTCTGTCGGATAGTTTGAGTTATTTTTCAGGGGCCATGCTGACCCCAGTTTATGTAAAGATGATTGAGCAAGATATGACCTCTGCAATGGGCTTTCGGCAGGGTAGTATGAGTCTGGTTCATATTTTGGGGAATCTAGCTGGCGGTTTTCTCATCGCTTGGTTGAGTATCGGAGCTTTGGCAGGACTAAATGCTCTGACATTCTTGCTAGCTTACATAGGTTTTTGGCACATTAGTAAAAGCTTACAGGACTTAGAACCGGAGCTCAGCAGTGCCAAGGAGCTAAATAAAGAGAATTATTGGCAGCATTTATTGGATTCTCTTAAAGTCTTGCTTGGATTGAAAAACGTTGTGAGATTGTTATTGGTTTCAACCTTTGGGCAGGTTACTCTGAATATTCTGACGCCAGTAGCGACTCTTTTATTGCTGAAAAGGCCTTTTTGGAATTTGCAGGTCGGTCAGTCCATTGCCATGTTAATTATTCTAAGTTCCGCTGGTCTAATCTTAGGGAATATTTTGAGTGGCAGTTTGTTGAAAAAACTTTCGACTAAGCTTGCTATGTATAGTAGCCAAGTATGTGAAGGTTTTATTCTTTGCGGTTTTTTCTGGCAAAACTTTTTACTTGTCCTGATAGCAAGCTTTGCTTGCTCTGTTACAGTCGGTCTGCTGAGTCCTAGATTGCAGAAATCTGTCTTCAGCCTAATACCAGAAGAGTCCATGGGAGCCATCCAGTCGGCTATTAATCTATTTAGCATGGCTGTTCCGAGTGTTTTATCCATGCTGTTAATAGCTCTTGCCAGCAGTTTGGGGGTTATTTATATTCTCCTCCCGCTTGTGTTAATGCTGGTACTGTCTTTCTACTTAATTATTCCAATGGAGAACTTGAAGGCAGATTCGGATAGCTGTTGAATGGCAGCTATCTTATTTTTTCTGCTTTGAAGAGACTTCTGATTTTTCAGGTCATTTTTGGTATAATGAAAAACAGGAAAGACAAGGAAGTAAAACATGAAGATTTTTGATACACACACGCATTTAAATGTGGAAGAATTTGCTGGTCGAGAGGAAGAGGAGCTGCAGCTGGCTGCAGAAATGGGCGTCAGCAAAATAAATATTGTCGGTTTTGACCGACCGACCATTGAGCGCGCCCTGGAGCTGGTAGATTGCTATGATCAGCTTTATGCTACGATTGGCTGGCATCCGACTGAGGCGGGGACTTATAATGAGGCGGTGGAAGCCTATCTGCTGGACAAGCTTCGTCACCCCAAGGTGGTGGCTTTGGGCGAAATTGGGCTGGACTATCACTGGATGACAGCGCCCAAGGATGTTCAGGAGCGGGTATTTCGCCGCCAAATCCAGCTCTCTAAAGAGCTAAACCTGCCCTTTGTCGTTCACACACGTGATGCTTTAGAAGACACCTATGAGATTATCAAGAGTGAGGGTGTCGGCCCTAAGGGCGGTATCATGCACTCTTATTCCGGTTCTTTGGAAATGGCAGAGCGCTTTATCGAGCTAGGGATGATGATTTCCTTTTCTGGAGTCGTTACCTTTAAAAAAGCTACGGAAATTCAGGAGGCTGCGCAGAATCTGCCTTTGGACAAAATCATCGTCGAGACGGATGCGCCTTACTTGGCGCCTGTTCCCAAGCGTGGCCGAGAAAACAAAACAGCCTATACTCACTATGTTGTAGAGAAAATTGCTGATCTGCGTGAGCTGACTGTCGAAGAAGTAGCGCAGGCGACCTATGATAATGCAAAGAAGGTGTTTGGGCTTGATTGAGAAGATAAAAATCCCTCAGGTGCTTGTCGTTGAAGGCAAGGATGATACAGCCAATCTTCAGCGATTTTACCAAGTTGACACTTACGAGACGAGAGGTTCCGCCATTAATGAAGAAGATCTAGAGCGGATTGAGAAACTGCACCAGCTGCGTGGTGTTATTGTCTTTACCGATCCAGATTACAATGGCGAGCGTATCCGTCGAATGATTATGGAGGCTGTGCCAACTGCTCAGCATGCCTTTCTCCGCCGTGATGAAGCGGCTCCTAAGTCTAAGAACAAAGGTAAATCGCTTGGAGTAGAACACGCTTCATTTGAGGATTTACAGCAGGCGTTAGCTGGGCTGGTCGGATATTTCGATGATGAGGATAATTTTGACATCACTAAAAGTGACCTCGTGCGACTGGGTTTGCTTATGGGAAGTGACAGCCGTCAGCGCCGAGAGTATCTGGGTGAAGAGCTCCGTATCGGCTATTCTAACGGCAAGCAGCTGCTTAAACGCTTGGAATTGTTTGGGGTGACTTTGGCGGAAGTGGAAGAAGCCATGCTCAAATATTCAGTCTAACGGAGTCAGAAATGAAAAAAGGAATTATTACGGGCGGCAATAGCGGTATTGGCTATCAGGCTACTAAGCAGTTAGCTGAAAAGGATTGCTCAGTATTCCTGTTTTGTAGGCGAAAAGAAGCCGCTGAGCAAGCTTGTGAGAAAATCTGGGTTAGAGTTATGTTTTTGTTGATATTGAGGTTGCACAACGTACTAATGGTATAATTGTTGGAAAAAACAAAGCTTTTATGGTATTATATGATAGCGCATGATTAGATTTTTGACTTGTGTGTTCGCAAGTATTAAGAACAATGTTACTAGAGTGTTCAGCTCACTCCAGTCATTTCCGACAATAGTGACAGTTAGATTTTTTCGAGAATTATTCCAAACTTTCATCAATTGAAGTCTTAGGAAGATTTCTATACTGTCGTTCGCATAAGAGTTTTCATGCGCTTTTTACTAAGGATAAGATAATGAATAAATTAAACCAATTAAAAACCAAGGATGACTTAGCAAAGCTTCTTGGTTTTAAAAATGCCAGATATATTAACTATTTACTGTACAATATACAAACCGATAATTTGTACAACTCTTTTACAATTCCTAAAAAGAATGGGGGAGAAAGAATTATACATGCCCCTAAAAAAGAGCTAAAATTCCTTCAGAAAAAATTAGCTAATGTTTTATGGGAATGTTACCTTGAAAGCATAGAATCTAAATCTAAGGGCAAGAACTTTAAAACGCCTGTTCTGTCTCATGCATTTGAAAAAGGGAAAAGCATCATTACCAATTCTCAGATGCATCGAAACAAGAAATATATTCTTAACATTGATTTGAAAGACTTTTTTGATTCTTTTAATTTTGGGAGAGTGAGGGGGTTCTTTATAAAAGATAGAGATTTTGCAGTTTCACCAGAAATTGCTACTGTAATTGCGCAAATTGTGTGTTACCAAGGTAAGTTACCACAAGGAGCACCATCTTCTCCTATCATCACAAATTTAATTACTAGAATTTTAGATTATCGGATTGTCAAAATTGCTAAAAAATATCGTTTTACATATTCTAGATATGCCGATGATATGACTTTTTCGACAAATCGTGAATTAAACTCTAATAAATTGAGAGCAAGCAAAGAGTTAGAAAACTTTTTAGCTGAATTAGAGGAGTTGATTGCCTCGTCTGGATTTAAAATTAATCCTAAAAAAACAAGATTGAGTAATAACATGCAACGCCAAGAAGTTACTGGACTAGTTGTCAACAAAAAGATAAATGTAAGAAGAGAATACGTGAAAAATACTCGTGCAATGGCCTTTCAATTATATAAAGATGGAGCTTTTGAAATAGATACAAAACCAGGAAAACTGAATCAATTGACGGGACGATTTGCTTTTATTTTTCAAATAGATCAATATAACAACTATTTACTTTATAAAAAATCCCTGATACAAAATAATCTAGATTCACAAAAATATTTATTAGGAAGAAATTCTTCAAAAAAATCTGAATCAAAATATTATTGGAAGTATATCTTTTATAATAAAGATTTACGAAAAGAATTGTTTGATAATACAGAACATAATACATATAATTTACCTAAAGAATTTTACAGTATAGGTAAGGAACAAAAGAAAATGTACATGTCTTTATTCAATTCTAGAGAAAAAGAGTACAAGAAATTTCTATTTTATAAATATTTTTTCGGAAACGACAAACCTATAATTGTAACAGAGGGAAAGACTGATCCCCGGTATATTAAAGCGGCTTTAAAAAAATTATATCTAAGCTATCCTGAACTTGTTGAAAAAGTTGGTAATAACTTTATATTTAAAATTGAATTTCTAAATCGTAGTAATACGGTAGAATACCTGTTTAATATTCCAGGAGGTGGAGAAGGTCTCAAGCATTGGTATAATTATTTTTCTAATAAAGAAAAATTTCAAATGGACTCAAAAGAGAAATTGCTATACCCTAATTACATTGAATATTTTCAAAAGCTTACTACAAGAAAACCTCAATATCCAACAATATTCTTATTTGATAATGAACCAAATAATAGAAAGAAGGACGATAAGGCTCCCTTGTTTTTATTTGCGAGTCATGCAAGAGATTTGGAAATTGATTCAGATAATTTAGAACAAGCTAGAAGGGGATCGTCTAGTAGAATTACTAAAAAAGGAAGCTTGTATATAATGGCAACCCCTTTATTACCTAATATGAATAACGGTAACTCATCTGATATTGAAGATTTGTTATTATCTCAAAAAAAACCTCCTATTTTAAAAGGTAAGGCTTTTTCGAAAAAGGATGATCCTAATCATTATGGAAAAGAAATCTTTTCAAAATATGTTCTTAAGAATTATACGCAATTTGATTTTACTGAGTTTATTCCTTTGCTAGACGCCATAAGAAATAATATTTTAGATTATCAGAATATTAATGATTAATCTTGTCATATCGTTTGTAAAATCAAAAATACTGATTCTATCATAGACGAAAAAGAAAAAAACATAAAAGATACTAGGAAAGGTAGAATATTTAAGTAAAATTGTTTATTTAACAAACATATATAGAAATATTTTGAATTTCTATACGAATACAAAGGATGGGAGATGATGCATGCGAATTGCAGACCATAGTGTTACCCGTGCCATTCTGGAGCGTCACGGTTTCACTTTTAAAAAATCTTTCGGTCAGAATTTCCTGACGGATACCAACATCCTCCAGAAGATTGTGGATACAGCCGAGATTGACAAAAATGTCAATGTCATCGAGATTGGACCCGGAATTGGGGCTTTGACGGAGTTTTTAGCGGAAAGCGCCGCGGAGGTCATGGCCTTTGAGATTGATGATCGGCTGGTACCGATTTTGGCAGATACTCTGCGCGATTTTGACAATGTGACAGTGGTCAATCAGGATATTCTCAAGGTTGATCTGGCTCAGTACATAGCAGAGTTTAAAAATCCAGACCTGCCTATCAAGGTAGTGGCGAATCTTCCGTACTACATCACGACACCGATTCTCATGCATTTGATTGAGAGCGGGATTCCTTTTAGTGAGTTTGTCGTTATGATGCAGAGGGAAGTGGCGGATCGAATTTCGGCTCAGCCGAATACCAAGGCCTATGGCAGTTTGTCAATCGCGGTGCAGTATTACATGACGGCTAAGGTTGCCTTTATCGTGCCGCGGACAGTTTTTGTGCCAGCGCCAAATGTGGATTCGGCTATTCTCAAGATGGTGCGCAGAGACCAGCCAGCTGTTGAAGTACAGGACGAGAAATTCTTTTTCAAGGTTTCCAAGGCCAGCTTTGTCCACCGCAGGAAGACTCTCTGGAATAACCTGACCAGTTGTTTTGGGAAGTCTGAGGAGACTAAAGGCAAACTGACAGCAGCTTTAGAACGAGCTGACTTATCTCCAAGTGTTCGGGGAGAAGCTCTGATTTTAGAGGAATTTGCGCGCCTGGCAGACGCTTTGAAGTCTGAGGGATTATAAAAAATAGAAGATCTGCTCTGTATAGTTGGTCTTCTATTTTGCTAATGAGGTACATATGAAAATGAAATTTCTGTCTTTGTTTTCTGCCCTGCTCTGGTTTTCGCAGTCTTTACTCCATTTCCTTCTACTGCTAGGACTTCCGCTGGGGCGTTTGGTATTTGGCGGCGCTTATATAGTATTTCCTTTATGGCTGCGTCCTGTCAACTTCCTGCTTTTCTTACTGTGGGGTTTCTTTAGTCTTAGTTATCTATCTTTGGGCGGTTGGCTAAGAAGTAGCTTGAAGTCTTCTGTTCTGAGAAAGATCATCTTAAGCGGAACTGTTTTTCTCTTTTTGGCTACTGTTTTCAATTCCTTTGTAACCGCAAGTCTATTAGAGAAGTATTTAACTGGGGGACTGACCTTTCTGGCTTTTCTAAGCAGTGTAATTCTACTTCATAATAACAAAAAATCCTATCAATCATGATAGGATTGCTTTTTATGCGGAGGAAGGGATTTGAACCCTCACACCCGTACGGGCACATGCGCCTGAAGCATGCGTGTCTGCCGTTCCACCACCTCCGCTTGAGACTCTATTATAACTTATTTTTGTGAAAATGCCAATAGAGAATGTGAAATTTTTTCATACTACGAAAAAGCCTCTATTTTTCTTTACTAAAATAGTTCTATAATATTGCCATTATAGTAAGTATTTGTTACAATTAGATTAATTACTTATTTAGGTAACGAAATAAAAAAGGAGAATGTTATGAAACTGAAAAAATGGCTGCTATTTTTGATGCTGCCCCTTCTGTTTTTGCTGGATTTGAAGCTGTTTACAGCAACGGCTCAAGCGGATGTTTTGAAGAATGCAATCACAGATATTAAAATCTGGGACCATTCTAATGGTCGGGAAGCAACCAAGGTTAACGGTGCTTATAATTTGATTCAAGGGGGAAATTATCGCTATGAGCTGACTTTTGATTTGTCTGCTTACGATAACCAGCTCAAGGATGGGGATACCTTTAACTTTACAGTGCCAAATGGTGCTACCATTGCGAACGGTACAACCTTTACTCTGACAGATAGTGAAACGCAGGTCCAGCTTGGATCAGCTAAGATGACTTCCAATGGTTCAGCCAAGGGTGGCCTTATTACAGTCACTATTCAAAATTTAGCAGATTACAAGGCTAAAACGACAGCTACTGGCGTAAGAGGAAGCTTCTTCTTCGACTTTCAGGCGACGACAGTAGGTGCTGAACAGGATTGGAATTATAAGCCTGAGGAAACCCAAGGGACGATAAGCCACAAGGTGACTATTAACGAGCGCAGACAAGGTGGCTTTTCAACTGCAGGAGAAAACTACGCTAAAATTGGCGGAGTTATTGCCAAGAAACCTTATAATTCGGCTATTCTAGGCAAGAGCGGTGACTACTCACACAACTGGACTGTACGTATCAATACTCAGCAAAAGTCCTATAATTCGCCGATTGTTATCAAGGACACTATTCCGGATAACAGTGCTCCGATGCAGTTCGTTCCGGAGCAATTTGTCCTTCGCCAAGGGGAGTACAAACAGAGTTTATCAAGTATTGCGAATTCTGTTATTTTGAAAGAAGGTCAAGATTATACGGTTGCCTATAATGACACTTATACAGAGTTTACTCTAACCATCAATAACCCAGGCAACCATGCCTTTATGTTGAACTATATGACAACTTCTCCAGCTGACGGATCTTTGGTATCCAATATAGCTGAAATGGAAGTTGACAATGAAACATTGCCATTCAGAGATGATCGTCCTAGTGTTAAGTCTTCTATAATAGAACGTAGCAGCCGGATTACAGAGGGCGGGGTTATTACAGCTGATATCAGTAACAGTCTGGTTATTTACAAGCAAGATTCCAAAACAGGCAAAATGCTTGAGGGGGCTGTCTTCAAGGTGACAACTCCGAGCGGCGAAGAGATTACTCTGCCGCCAACAGATGCTAATGGTCGGGTTTCTACACAGCCTTTCTCAAGTGAAGAAATCAAGAAAGGTCAATTTACAGTAGAAGAAGTAACAGCTCCGGAAGGCTATGTACTGGACAGCAATCCGATGAAGGTGACTATCAAGGCTGATGGAGCGGTTAAGACAGTCAAGAATACGGTGGATCCAAATGCCAGCAAAAAGCTGACAGTCAAGAAAATTTGGAAAGATGAAAGCAATCAAGACGGCAAGCGTCCAGCTTCTATTGCTGTAGATGTCTACGCTAACGGTCAAAAGCTGGCTGACAAGACAGTGACCGTAACTGGTGGAAGTACAGATGCGGAGTGGACAGCTCAGACAACTGATTTACCAATCTTTGATGCAAATGGTCAAAAAATCACCTATACAATCGGTGAAGATCAGCTTGATGGCTACGATGCTCCAGAAGTAGATCAGGAAAATCTCACTGTTACCAATAGTCGTACGCCAGAGAAAATCGCTATTAAAGCTAGCAAGAAATGGGATGACGCTGAAAATCAAGACGGCAAACGTCCTGCCAATGTTGTTGTAAAACTTTATAAAGAAGTCGGTGGTCAGAAATCAGAAGTTGCGAACCGAACTCTGACCGAAGCTGACCAGTGGGCAACTCAGTTCACAGATCTGAACAAATACGAAAAGGGCCAAGAAGTTGTTTATTCTCTGGAAGAAGACGCAGTCCCTCATTATCAATCTCAGGTAACTGGCAATGCTGCTGATGGCTTTGTAGTGACCAACACTTACAAGCCAGAAACCATCAAGATTTCCGGTCAGAAGAAGTGGGATGATGCAGATAACCAAGATGGTAAGCGCCCAGCTTCTGTTAAGGTTAAAATTCTGAATGGTGATACGGTTGTTGACGAGCAAAATGTGACTTCCGCTAACGAATGGAAGTATGAGTCGAAGGCTCTGCCTAAATATGCAGCAGGTCAAGAAATCACTTATACCGTAAGTGAGGAAGCTGTGCCGGGCTACACGAGCAAGGTGGACGGCTACAACATTACTAACTCTTACACTCCAGAGACAACGACTGTGTCTGGTAGCAAGACTTGGGAAGATGGCGATAACCAGGATGGCAAGCGCCCAGCTTCTATCACAGTTAATCTGCTAGCTGACGGTCAAAAAGTCAATACCCAAACAGTCGGTGAGGCAGAAGGCTGGTCTTACAACTTTACTGGCTTGCCAGTCTACAAGGATGGTCAACGGATTACCTATACAGTAACGGAAGAAGCTGTTCCAGGTTATTCAACTAATCTTAATGGCTACAATATCACTAATTCTTATACACCAGAGAAGACAGAAATCACTGCCAGCAAGACCTGGAATGACAGCGATAATCAAGACGGCAAACGTCCAACTAAGATTAGCATTAAGCTGATGAAGACAGTCGGCGGTGTCAAGACAGAAGTCGCTAGCAAGGAAGTGACGGCTGCTGATCAATGGCAAACCAAATTTGAAAATCTGCCAGTTTATGAAAATGGTCAGAAGATTGACTACTCTATCGAGGAAGATGATGTAGCTGGCTACACTAAAGAAATCAAAGATTTCACAGTTACCAACTCTTACACTCCAGAGATGATTAAGATTTCCGGTCAAAAAGTCTGGGATGACGCTGAAAACCAAGATGGCAAGCGTCCAGCTTCTGTTAAGGTTAAGGTGAAAAATGGTGATACTGTCGTAGATGAGTTGGAAGTAACAGCTGCTAACGATTGGAAGTTTGAGTCTAAAGCCCTTCCTAAGTATGCAGCAGGTCAAGAGATTGCCTATACTGTTACTGAAGAAGCAGTTGCGGACTATCAAACTAAGATTGATAAGTTCACCATTACTAATTCTTACACTCCTCAAAGTACAGAATATGCTGTGACTAAGGTTTGGGAAGATGCTGATAACCAAGACGGCAAGCGTCCAGCTTCTATCACAGTGCAACTGTATAGCTCAACAAATGGTCAAGATCCAGTTGCTGTCGCAGGTAAGACATTAACCTTGACGGCTGATAATGAGGCATCTGCTAACACTTGGAAAGCAAGCTTCACCAATCTGCCTCAATTTGACAAGGGACAGGAGATCACCTACTCTGTCAAAGAGGATGATGCAACAGTAGCTGCTTTAAAAGAAAAAGGTTACAGTCCGAAAGTAGAAGGTCAGACAATCACTAACTCTCATACTCCTGAGCAGGTTAAAGTTTCTGGTCAGAAAGTCTGGGATGATGCAGACGATCAAGACGGCAAACGCCCAACATCTATTACAGTTAAAGTAATGGATGGAAGCACAGTTATTGATACACTTGAAGTAACAGCTGCTAATGGATGGAAGTTTGAATCTAAAGACCTGCCTAAATATAGAAATGGTCAAGAGATTGTTTACACACTTAAGGAAGATGCTGTTGCTCAGTATGAAACTAAGATTGATAAGTTCACCGTTACCAACTCCTACACACCGGAAACTGTTAAAGTCTCTGGCCAAAAGGTTTGGGATGATGCTAATAATCAAGACGGCAAGCGCCCAGCATCTATCAAGGTCAAGATTTTGGACGGAGATAAGGTGGTAGATGAGCTGGAAGTGACAGCAGCTACTGACTGGAAGTTTGAGTCCAAAGATCTACCTAAGAATAAGAAGGGCAAGAAAATCAACTATACAGTCCTTGAAGAAGTGACAGTTGAGGGTTATAGCAGCAGCCAAGAACAAGCAACAGATGGCAGCTTCACTTTGACTAATAGCTATAAACCAACACAGATTGCTGTTAAGGGAACTGCGGTATGGTCAGATGCTGAAAATCAAGATAAGGTTCGACCTTCCAAGATTACTGTTCGCCTCTTGGTAGATGGCAAACCAATCAAAGAAGAGGTTGTGTCAGAAGAAAATGGTTGGCAGTATGACTTTAGCGACCTTCCTAAGTACAAGGACGGCAAGGAAATTGTCTATAGTGTTGCGGCTGATCCAGTTGATGGCTACAAGCTTGAGATCAACGGTACTCAGCTAACCTTCAGTCGTATCCCTACTAAGAAAGTGGCTGTTGAAGGAGCGGTTTCACCTAATAAGTCAGGCGGTCAAGCTCCGAAAGTCGGAGGAAAAGCTCTTCCTCGTACTGGACAGGAAGAAAATCTCCTTGTTACTATTCTTGGCTTCCTAGCAGCGCTTCTCGCAGGAGGAATGCTGATGGCTAAGGCGAAACGCAGCTAATCAGTTTTGTGACTTACTGAAAATTACAGTGAGCATCTCATTCGATATAAAAAAGCGAACAGGTTCTTTTGGACTTGTTCGCTTTTATCATGCTGGTTTCATCTCAAGTATTTTATAGCAGCTGCTTTCTATGAAAAATGAAGCAAACCTTAAGAAATGCCTTCTATGCAAAACAAGCAAGCTAAATCTCGCATTTTTTGTTATAATGAGTGTATTAACTTTTAAGGAGCAATCTTGCAAGGAAAAATCATTAAGGCTCTGGCTGGTTTCTATTATGTAGAGTCGGACGGACAGGTTTATCAAACCAGAGCGCGGGGTAATTTTCGCAAAAAAGGGCAGACACCCTATGTCGGTGATGAAGTCGAATTTTCAGCAGAAAAAGACTCGGAAGGCTATATTTTAAAAATAGCAGAGCGTAAAAACAGTCTTGTGCGACCTCCCATTGTCAACATTGACCAAGCAGTTGTAATCATGAGCGCGAAAGAGCCAGATTTCAATGCTAATCTGTTGGATCGCTTTCTGGTGCTTTTAGAGCATAAGCGGATTCACCCTATTATCTACATCAGCAAGTTAGACCTACTTGAAGATGAGCAGAGCTTGGATGTCTATGTGCAGTCTTATCAGTCCATCGGCTATGAGGTCCTTAAAACTACTGAGGAGTTGCTGCCGCTGCTGACAGGGAAAATCACTGTTTTCATGGGACAGACTGGGGTCGGAAAGTCCACTCTGCTCAATAAAATCGCCCCAGACCTGCAGCTAGAAACAGGAGAGATTTCTGAAAGTCTGGGCCGTGGCCGTCATACAACACGGGCTGTCAGCTTTTACAATCTAAATGGCGGTAAGATTGCCGATACGCCAGGATTTTCGTCTTTGGACTACGAGGTGACTACAGCTGAAGATCTCAATCAAGCTTTTCCGGAGATTGCTGAGGTCAGCCAGTCCTGTAAATTTCGTACTTGCACTCATACCCACGAGCCAGCTTGTGCCGTTAAGCCAGCAGTCGAGTCCGGCCAGATAGCGTCATTCCGCTTTGATAATTACCTGCAGTTTCTCAGCGAGATTGAAAATCGTCGGGAAATCTATAAAAAAGTTGCCAAAAAAAATTCTAAATAAGGAGAAGAACTATGACATCATTCAAAATCGCCCCTTCAATTCTAAGTGCGGACTATGCTAATTTTGAAGCAGAATTGAAGAAGTTAGAAGCGACAGGTGCTGAGTATGCCCATATTGATATTATGGACGGTCATTTTGTACCAAATATCAGCTTTGGAGCTGGGGTTGTTGCCAGTATGCGTCCTCACAGCAAGCTAGTCTTTGACTGCCATCTGATGGTTTCCAATCCTGAGCACCATATCGAAGAATTCGCTCGTGCCGGTGCAGATATTATCAGCATCCATGCCGAAGCGACACCTCATATCCACGGAGCACTGCAGAAGATTAGAGCAGCGGGAGTCAAACCTAGTGTTGTGATTAATCCGGGAACACCAGTCGAAGCAGTCAAAAATGTTTTGAATTTGGTTGATCAAGTCCTTGTGATGACAGTGAATCCAGGCTTTGGCGGTCAGGCCTTTCTGCCAGAAACCATGGATAAGATTCGTGAACTGGTCGTTCTGCGCGAAGTCAATCAGCTGAATTTTGATATTGAAGTGGATGGCGGTATTGACGATAAGACTATTGGAATTGCTAAAGAAGCCGGTGCCAATGTCTTCGTAGCAGGCAGCTATGTCTTCAAAGGTGATGTCAATCATCAAGTTCAGACCTTAAGGGATGCCCTGCATGACTAAGGTTGCGCTGTTTGCTGGCGGGAACTTGGAACATTTTAGCTTGGATTTTGATGTTTTGGTTGGAGTAGACCGTGGGAGCCTCTTTCTGCTTGAGCAGGGAGTTTGTCCGGATTTGGCTGTCGGGGATTTTGACTCTGTGAGCAAGGAAGAATTGCTGCGCATAAAAGATAGAGCCAAGGAAGTCATTCCGGCCCATCCTGAAAAAGACGATACAGATTTGGAGTTAGCTGTTCTAGCTTGTTTTGAACGGTGTCCAGATGCCCGTTTGACCATTTTCGGCGCCTTTGGCGGCCGTCTGGATCATGCCTTGGCCAATGTTTTCCTGCCCAGTAATGAAAAAATTGCACCTTATATGGAGAAGATTTTTTTGGAAGACGAACAGAATCTGCTGACCTATGTTCCAAAGGGGCGCCATGAAATCAAGCCGGTAACTGGCATGCGTTATCTAGCCTTTCTGCCATCTGATGATGCTGCCTTAACGATTGAGGGCGCCAAATATCCGCTCAATAAAGATAACTTTTTTTTCAAAAAAGTGTATGCTTCTAACGAATTTATAGATAGGCCCATTTATTTGGACTTTGATAGCGGCTATACAGTCGTCATTTACAGCAAAGACAGGAGCTGATATGGAGTTTATAATCATCCTCATTCTTTTGGGAAATCTAGTGTTGACCTTTCTTCTATGGCAAAAGCTCAGTCAGCAGACCGAGACGCTAAAGCAAGTCTTGGAAAATCAGGCAGATCATTTATCGGATCAGTTGGACTATCGCTTGGAGCAGGAAAGCCAGAAAAAGCAAACGGCTCAGAAAGAGCTGGAATTAGCTCTTGGAGACCGTTTGAGCGAGGTCAGGACAGATTTGCACCGCAACTTGACAGAGCTGCGCTTGGAAATCAGTGATAACCTGACCAAGAATCGGGATAAAACTGACGAGCGTATGCGGCAGATTCAAGAGTCCAATGAAACCCGTCTAGAGCAGATGCGGCAGACTGTTGAAGAGAAACTGGAAAAAACACTTCAGACTCGTCTTCAGACTTCTTTTGAAACGGTCTCTAAGCAGTTGGAGTCTGTCAATCGCGGTCTGGGAGAAATGCAGAGTGTTGCTCGAGATGTCGGCACGCTGAACAAGGTTCTTTCCAACACCAAGACACGAGGGATTCTAGGGGAGCTTCAGCTAGGCCAGATTATCGAGGACATTATGACGGCCAGTCAGTATGAGCGAGAGTTTGTGACGGTGGCTGGCTCCAGTGAGCGTGTCGAATATGCTATTAAACTGCCGGGACAGACGGAGCATGAATATGTCTATCTGCCCATTGATTCTAAGTTCCCCCTGGCTGATTACTACCGTTTGGAAGATGCTTATGAGTCTGGCAGCAAGGAAGAGATTGAGCTCTATCGCAAGTCTCTCTTAGCAAGTGTCAAGCGCTTTGCCAAGGATATTAAGAGTAAATATCTGGCACCGCCGGCTACGACCAATTTTGGAATTATGTTTCTGCCAACGGAAGGTCTCTATTCGGAAGTTGTCCGCAATCCAGCCTTTTTTGACAGTTTGCGACGGGAGGAGCAGATTGTGGTGGCAGGTCCATCTACCTTGTCTGCCTTGCTCAACTCGCTCTCTGTCGGCTTTAAAACGCTCAATATCCAAAAAAGTGCGGACGACATCAGCAAGGTTCTGGGTTCTGTCAAATCCGAGTTTAACAAGTTTGGTGGCATTCTGACCAAGGCACAGAAACATTTGCAGCATGCTTCGGGCAATATTGATGAACTATTAACTCGGCGGACAGGAGCTATCGAAAGAACTTTACGCCATATTGAGCTGTCTGACCAAGACCTCGATTTGAACTTACTTGATTTTTCAGAAGAAAGGGAAAACAATGAAGATTAATCAAATGAAAAAAGATGAACTGTTTGAAGGTTTCTATCTGATCAAGTCAGCAGAAGTCCGTCAGACAAGGGCTGGGAAAAATTATCTGGCTTTTACCTTCCAAGATGATACAGGAGTCATCGAAGGAAAACTCTGGGATGCTCAGCCGCACAATGTTGAAGAATTTACAGCTGGCAAGGTTGTGCACATGCAAGGTCGACGGGAAGTTTACAATAACACGCCTCAGGTCAATCAATTAACCCTGCGCCTTCCTAAGGCTGGAGAGCCCAATGATCCAGCGGATTTCAAGGAAAAACCGCCAGTAGACCAGAAAGAAATTCGAGACTATTTATCTCAGATGATTTTCAAGATTGAAAATTCGGTCTGGCAGCGCGTGGTCCGCTCTCTTTATGGCAAGTATGACAAGGAGTTTTATTCTTATCCAGCTGCCAAGACCAATCACCATGCTTTTGAGTCTGGTCTAGCCTTTCATACCGCTACTATGGTCAAGCTAGCAGATGTTATCGGAGACATTTATCCTCAGCTTAATAAAAGCTTGCTCTTTGCTGGGATCATGCTTCATGATTTGGCCAAGGTCATTGAGCTCAGCGGTCCGGAAAATACGGAGTATACCGTGCGAGGCAATTTGATTGGCCACATCGCTTTGATTGATGAAGAACTGACCAAGACCTTGATGGAGCTGAAAATTGATGATAGCAAGGAAGAAGTAATCGTACTGCGCCATGTCCTTCTCAGCCACCACGGTCTCTTGGAATATGGCAGTCCTGTCCGGCCTAAGATTATGGAGGCAGAAATTCTGCACATGATTGATAATCTGGATGCGGAGATGATGATGATGACTGCTGCCTTAGGACTTGTAGATCCAGGTGAAATGAGCAATAAAATATTCGCTCTTGAAGGCCGTTCTTTCTACAAACCAAAACTTGAACAGTAAAATACGAAAAATGGACATTACTTGGAAAAGAATGTTCGTTTTTTTGTTTCTGTTATGGTATAATGAATAAAATAACTTTAATTGGTGAAAAAATGAAATTAAGAAGAAGTGAGCGTATGGTGGTTATTTCTAATTATTTGATTAACCATCCTTATGAATTAACGAGCTTAAATACATTTGCAGAAAAATACGAATCTGCCAAATCTTCTATTTCAGAAGATATTGTCATTATTAAGCGAGCCTTTGAAGAGATTGAAATTGGGACCATTGAAACGATTACTGGTGCCGGTGGAGGAGTCATTTTTAGCCCGTCCATCTCCGATACAGAAGCTAAGACCATTGTGCAAGGTCTTTGTGATCAACTGTCTGAAAGCAATCGGATTCTTCCGGGGGGCTACATTTACCTATCTGATCTGCTCAGTACTCCATCCATTTTGAATAATATCGGACGGATCATTGCCAAGAGCTTTAAAGATCAACAGATTGATGCTGTCATGACGGTTGCTACTAAGGGTGTTCCTTTGGCCAATGCAGTAGCTAATGTTCTCAATGTGCCTTTTGTCATCGTTCGTCGGGATTTAAAGATTACAGAAGGATCAACGGTCAGTGTCAACTACGTATCAGGCTCCAGCGGAGATCGTATTGAAAAGATGTTCTTGTCCAAGCGCAGCCTAAAGGCCGGCAGCCGTGTCTTGATTGTGGATGACTTCCTCAAAGGTGGGGGGACTATTACAGGGATGATTAGCCTCTTATCTGAGTTCGACTCTGAGCTGGCAGGTGTAGCTGTCTTTGCAGACAATGCACAGGCCAATCGCGATTATCTGGACTATAAATCGCTCTTGAAAGTAACCAATATTGATGTCAAGGCGAATACCATTGATGTGGAAATTGGAAATATTTTTGATTAGGGAAAAGGGCGGAGATTATAGATGAAAACAGTTTTAGAAAAGTTTGACCACAGTCCGCTGTGGATTCGTTTAGGAGTATTGTCGATTTTATTTGGAATTCTGATTACTGGCATGATTTTGGTGCAGGGACAGTCTAATTCCAACAGAAATTCAGTTAGTTCAGCTGCCAGCATCGCATCAAGCAGCTCTTCCTTGCAACTGTCTTCTGCTCAAAAAGAAGCACAGGAAAAAGAAATCCAGGAAGAGGAGCAAGCAGTTCAGGCCGCAGAAGAAGCAGTTAAACAGCTTGAAACCATGCAAACTTTGGAAGATTTGCAGCTAGCTAAGACTGCAGCAGAGAAGGTCAAAGATGCAGCTACTAAGGCTAGATTCCAAAGCCGTATTCATGCAATAGCTGTCCTGATTGACCCAGAAGGGGCTCAGGCTGGTGTTTATGAAAATTCAGTTGCTACACCAGAAGAAGCAGCGGCTCAGCCGCAGCAATAAGTTGGCAGCAATCTAATAAGCATAGATAGGCTTAAAATAGAAAAAATGTATTGACAGAAAAGTATCGTCGTGCTATAATGATAGACGGTACTTTTTACTTTTGGTCTCTCAAAAGTGTACAGAGACGTGCTGACAAATGTTGCAAAAGTACACGCAGATGGTAGCTGTCACCAAGTGTATCATCACCAAAATTAAAAAAATACAGGAGAATGTAGATGCCTACAATTAACCAATTGGTTCGCAAACCGCGTAAATCAAAAGTAGAAAAATCTAAATCACCAGCTTTGAACGTTGGTTACAACAGCCATAAAAAAGTTCAAACAAACGTATCTTCACCGCAAAAACGTGGAGTTGCAACCCGTGTCGGAACTATGACACCTAAGAAACCGAACTCTGCCCTTCGTAAATTTGCCCGTGTACGTCTGAGCAACCTGATTGAAGTTACAGCTTACATTCCAGGTATCGGACACAACCTGCAAGAGCACAGCGTGGTGCTTCTTCGTGGTGGACGTGTAAAAGACCTTCCAGGGGTACGTTACCATATCGTCCGCGGTGCACTTGATACAGCAGGTGTTACTGATCGTAAACAAGGCCGTTCTAAATACGGTACTAAAAAACCAAAAGCATAAGGAAAGGGGAGAAAGATAAATGAGTCGTAAAAACCAAGCGCCTAAGCGCGAAGTATTGCCAGATCCGCTTTACAATTCAAAATTAGTTACTCGTCTTATCAACCGCGTTATGCTTGATGGTAAGCGTGGTACAGCGGCTTCTATCGTTTATGGAGCTTTTGACCAAATCAAAGAAGCAACTGGAAACGATGCGCTGGAAGTATTTGAAACAGCTATGGAAAACATCATGCCTGTACTTGAAGTTCGTGCTCGCCGTGTCGGTGGTTCAAACTACCAAGTTCCGGTTGAAGTTCGTCCAGAACGTCGTACAACACTTGGACTTCGCTGGTTGGTAACGATTGCTCGTCAACGTGGTGAGCACACAATGGTTGACCGTCTTGCAAAAGAAATCTTGGATGCATCTAACAACACTGGTGCAGCTGTTAAGAAACGTGAAGACACTCACCGTATGGCAGAAGCTAACCGTGCCTTCGCACACTTCCGTTGGTAATATAGGATGCGAAAGCGTTAAGAAAGTCCCAGAGAAAATAGGGAATCGAAGCAGGTTGCGACTGCAACCAATGAGATTCATCTTTTTCTCCAGACTTTTAGCTTGAGCTCAAATAGGCTAAGTCGAGCTTTTAGCCCGAGTTCAATTCAACTTATCTACAAGTTGAAACCAACAAAAACAAGATAAGCATTGAGAACGGGTAGGTCCTGCCTATCCGTTTTTGCTAAATAATGTTATAATAAACTGTAAAATAAATTAATAGGAGAAATAACCAAATGGCTCGCGAATTTTCACTTGAAAAAACTCGTAATATCGGTATCATGGCCCATGTCGATGCTGGTAAAACAACAACAACTGAGCGTATTCTTTACTACACTGGTAAAATCCACAAAATCGGTGAAACTCACGAAGGTGCGTCACAAATGGACTGGATGGAGCAAGAGCAAGAGCGTGGTATCACTATCACATCTGCTGCGACAACAGCTCAATGGAACAACCACCGCGTAAACATCATCGACACACCGGGACACGTGGACTTCACAATCGAAGTACAACGTTCTCTTCGTGTCTTGGACGGTGCGGTTACCGTTCTTGACTCACAATCAGGTGTTGAGCCTCAAACTGAAACAGTTTGGCGCCAAGCAACTGAGTACGGAGTTCCTCGTATCGTATTTGCTAACAAGATGGACAAGATTGGTGCTGACTTCCTTTACTCAGTAAGCACTTTGCATGATCGTCTTCAAGCAAACGCTCATCCAATCCAATTGCCAATTGGTTCAGAAGATGACTTCCGCGGAATTATTGACTTGATCAAGATGAAGGCTGAAATCTATACTAACGACCTTGGTACAGATATTTTGGAAGAAGATATCCCAGCTGAATACCTTGAGCAAGCGCAAGAATACCGTGAAAAATTGGTGGAAGCAGTTGCTGAAACTGATGAAGAATTGATGATGAAATACCTTGAAGGTGAAGAAATCACAACTGACGAATTGAAGGCTGGTATCCGCCGTGCGACTATCAACGTTGAATTCTTCCCAGTATTGTGTGGTTCTGCCTTTAAGAACAAGGGTGTTCAGTTGATGCTTGATGCAGTTATTGACTACTTGCCAAGCCCACTTGACATCCCAGCAATCAAAGGTATCAACCCAGATACAGAAGAAGAAGAAACTCGTCCTGCATCTGATGAAGAGCCATTTGCAGCTCTTGCCTTCAAGATCATGACTGACCCATTCGTAGGTCGTTTGACTTTCTTCCGTGTTTACTCAGGTGTCTTGAACAGCGGTTCATATGTATTGAACACTTCTAAAGGTAAACGTGAGCGTATCGGACGTATCCTGCAAATGCACGCCAACAGCCGTAATGAAATCGAAACAGTATACGCTGGTGATATCGCTGCTGCCGTAGGTTTGAAAGATACAACTACTGGTGACTCATTGACAGATGAAAAAGCTAAAATCATCCTTGAGTCTATCAATGTTCCAGAACCAGTTATCCAATTGATGGTTGAGCCTAAGTCTAAGGCTGACCAAGACAAGATGGGCGTTGCATTGCAAAAACTAGCTGAAGAAGATCCAACTTTCCGTGTTGAAACAAACGTTGAAACTGGTGAAACAGTTATCTCTGGTATGGGTGAGCTTCACTTGGATGTCCTTGTTGACCGTATGCGTCGTGAGTTCAAGGTTGAAGCAAACGTAGGTGCTCCTCAAGTATCTTACCGTGAAACATTCCGCGCTTCTACTCAAGCTCGTGGATTCTTCAAACGCCAATCTGGTGGTAAAGGTCAATTCGGTGATGTTTGGATCGAGTTTACACCAAATGAAGAAGGAAAAGGCTTCGAGTTTGAAAATGCTATCGTCGGTGGTGTGGTTCCACGTGAATTCATCCCTGCGGTAGAAAAAGGTTTGGTTGAGTCAATGGCGAACGGTGTCCTTGCTGGTTACCCAATCGTTGACGTGAAAGCTAAACTTTACGATGGTTCATACCACGATGTCGACTCATCTGAAACGGCCTTCAAGGTTGCGGCTTCACTTGCATTGAAAGAAGCGGCTAAGACTGCACAGCCAGCTATCCTTGAGCCAATGATGTTGGTAACAATCACTGTTCCTGAAGAAAACCTTGGTGATGTTATGGGGCACGTAACAGCTCGTCGCGGACGTGTTGATGGTATGGAAGCGCATGGTAACAGCCAAATCGTTCGTGCCTATGTGCCACTTGCTGAAATGTTCGGTTATGCGACAGTTCTTCGTTCAGCATCACAAGGACGCGGTACTTTCATGATGGTATTTGACCACTACGAAGATGTACCTAAGTCAGTACAAGAAGAAATCATTAAGAAAAACAAAGGTGAAGCTTAATAGCTGAATCTAGAATCCTTTTTAAAGGGATTTGAATTAAAAAAATGCCTCAAAAAGTTAAAACTTTTGAGGCGTTTTTTATTGTCCAAGATGATAAATAGGGATAATAGAAAAGTACAGGTTATTGCTTGAATTTCTTTGTGTATGACTGATATTTTTGGTATACTAGAGAAGAATAAGTAAGGATAATGGAGACTATAATGAAAAAGGATTTATTCAAGGAAAAACATCGTTTTTCCTTGAGAAAGTACGCCATAGGAACTTGTTCTGTCTTATTGGGAACAAGTTTGTTTTTTGCTGCAATAAGAGCGGAGTCTGTAGCTGCAGATGAGCAGTTTCCTCGTTTAGTATCTACTCATTATGTAGAAGACAAGAGTTTGCCTGATACATTGAAGGCGGAGCTACGAAGATTTGAAGAGAACAAGATTAAAGTAGAAGAAGGAAGAAACTATTATTTTATCTATCGCAAGACTGCCAATCATTTGCCAAATACAGGTCTTTCCTTAAATGAATTGGTTCCAGTGCTTGGTATGGGGATCTTGCTGGTGTCTTTGACTTTGGTCAAGAAGAAAAAAGGCAAAGCTTTCTTCCTTGTCACAGCAATGGCTCTAGGTGGTGGAATTACATCAATTTCTGCTTTGGAACATTTAACAGAACTAAAACCTGCTCTCGTAAAAACCATAGAAGGACATTTTTTGCCGAGTCCAGAAAAGATAGAGGGATATGAGTTTACAGGTTATTATTTTGAAATAGAAGCTGGCGAGAAAGCTTCAGCTCAGCTTCCAACATCAAATACACAGCCGGCTTTAGCTCCGGAGGAAACACGGGGATTAGTATCTGATTTGGCATCAGGAACAAGTTTATCTCAGACCCCAAGTGTAGAAAGGACATCTATCCCTCAGGAAGGTGCTTTAAATCTCATTGAGGTTAAGCCTGAGTTGGAGAGTTCGAAAGAACCTGTTTCTTATTCAACAGTTGAGCAGGAAGACCCTACTTTACCTGCGGGTCAAACAAGAATCCTTCAAGCGGGACTTGCTGGTGAACGGACTATTTTGACAGAGGTCAAAATAGTTGACGGCAAGCAAGAAAGAAAAGTGGTTTCGGATACAGTCACGACAGAACCAGTAACCGAAATCATTGCAGTGGGAACTAAAGTTGAATCAACCGCTATTCCCCAAGAAGGTGTTTCAAATCTGATTGAAGTCCGGCCAGAATTAGAGGTATCGAGAGAAGCTGTACCTTATCCAACTGTTGAACAAGCAGATCCGAACTTGCCTGCCGGCCAAACGAGAATTGTTCAAGCAGGAGTGGTAGGTGAACGTACCATCTTGACAGAAGTAACGACGGTCGAAGATAGGCAAGAACGCACCATCGTCTCGGATACTGTCACGACAGAACCAGTAACCGAAATCATCGCATCTGATGCAATCGTTGAATCAACGTCTATACCTCAGGAAGGGGATCTAAGTCTGGTTGAAGTGAAGCCAGAATTGGAGATTTCGCAAGAATCTATTCCATATGTAACTGTTGAGCAAGCAGATTCAAGTTTGATGGCCAATCAAACAAACGTGGTTCAAACCGGAGTTGATGGGCAGCGTACCATTTTAACAGAAGTGACAAGCCTTGAAGGCAGGGAAGAACGTACAGTCGTTTCGGATACGGTTACGACCGCCCCGGTTACAGAGATTATTGCAGTTGGTACTAAAGTCGAATCGACAAACACTCCTCAAGAAGGTGAGACCAGTCCGGTTTCAGTCAAGCCAGAATTGGAAACTTCGCAAACAGCTGTAGCCTATACAACTAGTCGTCAAGAAGATCCGAATTTGCCAAAAGGTCAAACAAAGGTCATTCAAGCGGGAGTTGATGGTCAACGAACTGTGCTGACAGAGGTAAAAACAGTCGAAGGCAGGGAAGAACGTACAGTCATTTCAGATATAGTTACGACACCCCCAGTGACTGAGATTATCGTGGTCGGTACTAAAGGGGAGGAAGCATCGCTGCCACAGCCAAAAGTTGAAACAAAGAGCATTCCGTATGGAACAATCTATGAGGCTGACAATACCCTGGAAGTCGGAAGCAGAAAAACCAAGATTCAAGGCGTCATCGGAAAAGAAGAGACGACCTTCACCTATTCTCGAGATCAAGCGAGCGGAAATATTACTGAGTCCAGTGCTAAGAAAACACTGGTTGAGAAGGTAGATGAAGTCATCTTAGTGGGCACAAAACCAAGTATCGAAACTAAGATAATCCTCAATAAAACTGTCTACCAAGCAGATCCAAGTTTGAATTTTGGGAAGCAGGAAATTGCCCTAGATGGAAAGAGTGGTTCTGAACAGATTAGGACAAACTATCAGCTAAACACTCAAACAGGTCAAGTTACTGCAGCAGAAAAGCAAAAAGAAGTGACTTCTCCGGTCGATAAAGTGGTAAAAATCGGAAATGTAGAAAAAATTGTCACACCGATTCCTATCGTAGAAGAGCGCCGGAAAGACCCGTCGCTTGAGAAAAATATCGAAAGAGTGGAAGCTACTGGAGAAGCTGGTGAATCAACTCTGATGCGGACTTATGCGGTAAATTCGCAAACGGGTGAACTGACTGCTCCTGTGGAAAGGACTCTTGAAACCAAGGCCATGAAACCTCGTGTGGTTTTGATAGGAGTAAAGGATGATAAACCACATCAACTACCACCGAATACTGAGCTGGAAAATGCAGTGGATGTAAGCCAGGCTAGCAGGGCAATGAAATCGATGGATCTGTTGGGGAATGATACATTAACTGCCTCTCTCCAGCCGACCTACCTAGCCCGAGATCTTATTACCAAAAAGATTGAATTGAAGAAAACTAAGCCGAATATCACTGACGAAGAAGTCAAAGAAGCTCTGCGCAAAGAGTATCTTGAAAGGCTATCAATTAGAGAGACTTTAGAGGAAACCAAGCAGAATTTGGATGCTGACTTGAAAAAAGTTGTAGCTCATACCTTAAGAGTCCTTGGTGATAGTCCTGAAAATCGGGCAAAAGTAAAACAAGATTTAGAAGAAAATAAGGAAAAAATTCTCTTAGGCTTAACTTATATCAAGCGATTTTACAATATCGATTTCGGAGACACGAATATCCGCGACATCCTAGCTTACAATCCTAGCTCCTTTGGGAAGAAGGATGTGACATCCCTGGATTGGTTGAAACATCTGGGTTCTATGACCTACGATGAAATGAAATTAACCAATAGTCCGAAAACATTTGAAAAGTATTTTTGGAAAATAACAGATAAGAGAAGCTTGTTGGATTTCCTTGATTACAATCGGACAACCTTCACAAATATGGATGGCGATACTTGGCTGAAGACAGCTACAAAAGCCATTGTTGTAGAGAAAAAATCAAAAGAAACCATGGATGAAAATGTCGGTTTGTATACGAAGTTGACATCTGAACCAGCTCACTACGGCGCAGAAGCTCAGCAAGTGACGAATCGCAGACAATACAATATGGCTACTCTTTTGGGCTTAGTCAACATAAAAGAACCGAGCATCTACGCGATTACAAACATTGCGACAGTCACTTATGGCAATATCGGAACGTATATGGATTTGACTTTAGCTAAAAATAATGAGGCTAAATATAAGACCGAATTAGAAAGAGTTAAAGCTCTGGTAGAGTTGACCGCAAACCGTCAGGCGGATTATGTAGATACTCTCTATAGAATCACCAAAGAAAACAATCGTTCAAAATTGATTACGAATCGTTTAATCGTTGACACCATGAAAAAACACTCCGATGATAAGGGCGCAACAATCAAAACGACTTGGTCAAAAGAGTTTGGTCCAGATGCCAATCAAGGCGTGAAGAATTTCATGTCACCGCTCGGTATGTATTCTCCGGCTCAAACTGTTGGTGCTGAGGCAAATGGTGCCGGTGTACGTTACTTCATGGATAGGGTTCTGGATGATCGAGGTTCAGCGACCTATTCTCATGAGATGACCCACTTGCTGGATCGCACAGTGCTCTTTAACAATTATGGCAGACGTGATGGTACAGGTGCGGAGTTCTATGCTCGCGGTATGTTTGAAAATTCCTACTACCCAGAAACTGACACTCACTTCAACTTAAACTTTACTTTTGATGAGAGTAAGAAAGATAGTTTCTACAATAAGACGCCAGACCGCTTCCAGTCTGCAAAAGATCTTAAGACCTATATGCACGGTAGCTTTGATGTCCTCTATAGCTTAGACTACCTAGAAGCAGAAGCAACCAAGAATCTGGCGACCAGTGACAAAATGCTCTACTTTAAGCAACTCTTGCCAACTGCAACCAGTGGTTCTAGAAGCCCTGTAAATTATACTAATTCAGGCATAAAACCAAATCATAAGAGCGAGGAGACAAAGGCTCTAACCGAGACTGAGGCTAGCAAACTGACAGATATTTTTAGTCTGATTGATCATCATATCGTGGTGAATCGTTTTCTCATCAAAGGATTTACTGGGATTGGCAAGGTAGATGCCAACGGTTACTATACTGTCGATATGTTTGATACGATTTACGGTGTAAGTGAGAATGATAGTGGTATGAGCGGAGATATCAGCTTCAGGAAGCAAGCTTTTGAATTGTTGGCTGCTTTAGGATACTATGAAGGCTTTGTGCCATATGTATCCAACCAATATAAAGGCCAAGCAGAAGCTGAAAACAAACCATTGTCTGATAAGTACATCTTTGAACAGATCTTAGTAGGAAAATCCTATGCTCAGTTTAAGAAAGAACAAGTCAGCGAGAGAATAGCAAATCTAAGTAAGCTCAAACCGATTTCTATCAACTACAATGGCAGAACTCAGGTCATAGAGAACGCTGAAAAACTGAGAGAATTGATGGCTCAAGCTGTTAAAGAAGAACTTGCTCAAATCAAAGCAGGTCATACTACAGCTCAAAAATTTAATTTCATTGAAACACCTGTTCAAAAACTGAAGAAGGCTGTTTATAAGGCTTACCTCAAAGAATCAGATGAGTTCCGAAATTCAATTTATAGTCAGTAAGAAGAAATAAAATCCTTATTGTAAGGGCTTCAGACTAAAGATAAAGTCTCAAGAATGGAAGGTTCTTGAGACTTTTCTGCTTGTTTAGAAAAATTTCAAGAGAAATTAAAAGTGGGCATATGTTTGAGTTCTTAAGTAAGCAAAAAACAGGTAAAGATACTTCTAATCCATGCTCTGGATTGCTGTCTTTTAAGGATATCTTTTGCTTTTTGAAAGTAGTATTGAAAAAGATTTGGAAGAATGAACGACTTTCTCTGACAATGATGAAATCAGTTGCATTTTACCTCAATTAAGTATATAATAGAAATGTTGAAAGGTGATTTGTAGCAACTCAAGTTACTCTTTTCACATAAAAATTTTTTGATTTTCATAAGGAGGAAATCACGAATGGTAGTTAAAGTTGGTATTAACGGTTTCGGTCGTATCGGTCGTCTTGCTTTCCGTCGTATCCAAAACGTAGAAGGTGTTGAAGTTACTCGCATCAACGACCTTACAGATCCAGTAATGCTTGCACATCTGTTGAAATACGACACAACTCAAGGTCGTTTCGATGGTACTGTTGAAGTTAAAGAAGGTGGATTCGAAGTTAACGGTAAATTCGTTAAAGTTTCTGCTGAACGTGACCCAGAACAAATTGACTGGGCTACTGACGGTGTAGAAATCGTTCTTGAAGCAACTGGTTTCTTTGCTAAGAAAGATGCTGCTGAAAAACACCTTAAAGGTGGTGCTAAGAAAGTTGTTATCACTGCTCCTGGTGGAAATGACGTTAAGACAGTTGTATACAACACTAACCACGACGTTCTTGACGGTACTGAAACAGTTATCTCAGGTGCTTCATGTACTACAAACTGCTTGGCTCCAATGGCTAAAGCACTTCAAGACAACTTCGGTGTTGTTGAAGGATTGATGACTACTATCCACGCATACACTGGTGACCAAATGATCCTTGACGGACCACACCGTGGTGGTGACCTTCGTCGTGCTCGTGCTGGTGCTGCAAACATCGTTCCTAACTCAACTGGTGCTGCTAAAGCTATCGGTTTGGTTATCCCAGAATTGAACGGTAAATTGGACGGATCTGCACAACGCGTTCCAACTCCAACTGGATCAGTTACTGAATTGGTTGCTGTTCTTGAAAAGAACGTAACAGTTGATGAAGTAAACGCAGCTATGAAAGCAGCAGCTAACGAATCATACGGTTACACAGAAGATCCAATCGTATCTTCAGATATCGTAGGTATGGCTTACGGTTCATTGTTCGACGCAACTCAAACTAAAGTTCTTGATGTTGACGGCAAACAATTGGTTAAAGTTGTATCATGGTACGACAACGAAATGTCATACACTGCACAACTTGTACGTACTCTTGAATACTTCGCGAAAATCGCTAAATAATTCAATAGTAGAAGAAAGAGGCTCATTTGAGTCTCTTTTTCTGTGCACTGTTTTGCGAGAATTATCAGAGACAGGGCGAATGTACAGCTCTATTTCCTATTCTTTATTAGTTATATAGAAAGTCAGTTCTGACATATCTGTCCATTTTTCTAAATACTTCAAGGAGCAATTTTGCGGTAAGAGAAGCTAAGCATACTTTTCTTAAAGAAAACTATACCAATTTCGTGCTTGACAAACTAAAAAACTGTGTGTATACTAGCTTTGTTGGAGTTTTTAGACTCCAAGAAGACTATACCAATTTTTAATAAGAAGGGCTGGTTTCTAAGGCTAGAAATCAGAAGTAACGTTATGTGTGGAATTGTCGGAGTTGTCGGAAATCGCAACGCAACAGATATTTTGATGCAGGGCTTGGAAAAGCTGGAATACCGAGGTTATGACTCAGCTGGAATTTTTGTAACAACAGGGAAAACTTCTAGTCTGGTCAAGTCTGTCGGTCGTATCGCTGACCTACATGCTAAAATTGGCATTGATGTTGCTGGGACTACTGGTATCGGACATACTCGTTGGGCTACTCATGGAAAACCAAGTGAAAACAATGCCCATCCTCATACTTCACAGACTGGCCGTTTTGTCTTGGTTCACAACGGTGTGATTGAGAACTACCTTGACATTAAGAATACTTACCTAGCTGGTCATGACTTCAAGGGGCAGACAGATACAGAGATTGCTGTGCACCTGATTGGCAAATTCGCTGAAGAAGAAGGCTTGTCTCTTTTAGAAGCCTTTAAAAAAGCTCTCCACATTATCCGTGGTTCTTATGCCTTTGCTTTGGTGGATTCAGAAGATGCAGATGTTATCTATGTTGCTAAAAATAAATCACCGCTTCTAGTTGGACTGGGTGAGGGCTACAATATGGTCTGCTCAGATGCTATGGCCATGATTCGCGAGACAAGTCAGTTTATGGAAATTCATGATCAAGAGCTGGTTATTGTCCGTAAAGATAGTGTGGAAGTGCAGGATTATGACGGGCATACTCTGGAGCGTGAAAGTTATACTGCTGAGCTAGATCTGTCCGATATCGGTAAGGGGACTTATCCATACTATATGCTCAAAGAAATCGACGAGCAGCCAACTGTGATGCGTAAGCTAATCAGCGCTTATACAGATGATAAGGGGCAAGTATCAGTAGATGCGGATATTGTTAAAGCTGTTCAGGAAGCTGACCGTCTCTATATTCTTGCAGCTGGAACTTCTTATCATGCTGGCTATGCTTCTAAGCGTATGCTGGAAGAGCTGACGGATACACCTGTTGAGCTGGGCATTGCCTCTGAGTGGGGCTATGCTATGCCGCTCCTTAGCAAGAAGCCTCTCTTCATCTTTATCAGTCAATCAGGCGAAACAGCCGACAGCCGTCAGGTCTTAGTCAAGGCGAATCAGATGGGTATTCCAAGTTTGACCGTGACCAATGTTCCGGGTTCAACTCTCTCTCGGGAAGCCAATCATACCATGCTGCTCCATGCTGGTCCTGAAATTGCGGTGGCTTCGACCAAGGCCTATACAGCTCAGATTGCAGCCCTAGCTTTCTTGGCTAAAGCTGTTGGTGATGCCAATAATTCCGAGAAAGCGGCAGCCTTTGACTTGGTTCACGAGCTGTCCTTAGTTGCGCAGTCTATTGAGTCCACTTTGTCAGAAAAGGAGTTGATTGACAATAAGGTCCGTGGCCTTCTGGAAACAACCCGCAATGCTTTCTATATCGGCCGTGGTCAAGACTACTATGTGGCGATGGAAGCTAGCTTAAAACTCAAAGAAATTTCTTATATCCAGTGTGAAGGTTTTGCTGCTGGTGAGCTCAAACACGGTACAATCTCTCTGATTGAAGACGAAACACCAGTTTTGGCCCTGCTTTCAGACGAAGTATTGGCTAGCCATACTCGGGGCAATATTTCAGAAGTCGTAGCTCGGGGTGCCGAGGTGTTGACTATTGCTGAAGAGAATGTAGCCAAAGAAGGTGACGATATCGTACTCAATCAGGTTCATCCATATCTGTCACCGATCTCTATGGTGGTACCGACACAGCTCATTGCTTACTTTGCAACCTTGCACCGTGGTCTGGATGTTGATAAACCGCGTAATCTGGCTAAGTCTGTCACTGTAGAATAAGCACAGAGGGTCATTGCCTATAAAAATTATCTATCTCGTCTATAGAAAATATATATGGTACTTATCTAAAAAAGGTACAAAAAACAAGGTTATTCAGCAGAGTCTGAAAAGCCTTGAAAAAGCTAGCTTAGTCTAGCTTTTTTATTTTGCTTTGATAAATATTTTTAATCAGGCTGATAGGGAAGATATATTTCCCAGGAGAAGGAGAGGATGGTAAGATATATTACAAATTCAAAGAAGGAGGAAGTAATGGCCAGCAAGAAAGAATTAGTGCTGAGAGCTTTTCGGGGTGAAGAAGTTGACCGAGTGCCTGTTGGATTTTGGTTTCACTTTGTAAGCCAAGAGGAAAAGATGCTGGGCCTGGACAATCCAGTAATTTTCAATAAAAGTGTTGAGGGGCATGCTGCTTATGTTCGAGCTGCACGGCCAGACTTTGTCAAGATTATGAGCGATGGCTTCTTTAAGTATCCCAGCACGCTTTATTCGGATCATATTGAGTCCATTCGGGACTTGGCAGCTATCCAGTCTATCGGTGAGCATCATCCTTGGATTGAGCAGCAGATTGATATGGTGAAAGCTGTAAAGGCAAGCTATCCGGAGGACCTCGCTTCCTTCTACAATATTTTTGCGCCGGTCTCCTATCTCAAGCGCTGGTTCCGTCGGGAAGGGTCACGAGGAGATAGAGAAATAGCAGATTTTCTGGCAGAGGATCCTGAGCTGATAGGACATGTTTTAGATGTCATTGCCGGTGATATTGCTATTTTGACTAGGCGGATCATTGAGGAAGCGGGCATTGAGGGGATTTATCTCAGTACCCAGCAAGTCCAAGACGGCCGGGTAGATGCGGCCAGTTATCGTCGTTATATTGAGCCTAGTACGGTCAAGGTTCTGGAAGCGGCCAATGCGGCTGGCGGTCAGAATATTCTCCACATTTGCGGCTTTGAAGGAGCCAGCAATGATTTGGAACTGTTCAAGGACTATCCGGCTCAAGTCTTTAACTGGGCAACCCATCATGAGGGTGTCAGCTTAGCTGAAGGGCGCAAGCTCTTTGGCGGTCAGACTGTCCTGGGCGGCTTTGAAAATGGCAGAGCAGCTCTTCTAAATACAGGCAGTCGTGCAGAGTTAGAGGATGAGACCAAGCGACTGCTGGCTGCAGCTGGCAGACAGGGAGTGATTCTTGGGGCTGACTGCACAGTACCAGATGATTTCGAAGTAGAAAGACTGGACTGGATTCGTCAGGCAGCTAGTCAGTTCTGATAGATTTGCCAAAGCAATCAAAGAGTAATTTTCAACTCTTTAAAGGAGGAAGATAGATGAAGCGGTATCAAAAAAGGCTTGCAGTTCTTGCTCTGATATTCTTGATAATAGGAACATTTCTGAGCATCAGTCAGATTTATGCTCACCATTCTTCAGACAAAAAAGAAGATGATTTGCAGGTGATCAAGAAACTGCCAGAGCAGTCAACTGGCTTGATGCAGCCCAATGATATCGCGGCCCTGCTCTTGTTGGATTAGAATTGTACTTAAAAAGATGAATTAGCCTAATTAAAAAGCTAAAAAACAAATCATTGGCTAGATAGGAATGATAGAAAAAGGAGAGAAGATGATTTCAAAAAGAGAATTAGTACTGAAAGCTTTCAGAGGAGAGCCCGTTAACCGAGTGCCAGTTGGTTTCTGGCATCATTTTACCAGCGAAGAGGAGTGGCTGGCTGGTTTTGGAAATCAGGCCATTATTGAGAAAAATCTGGCTGGTCATCAAGCTTTTCTGGCAGAAGTTGAGCCAGACTTTATCAAGCTGATGAGTGATGGTTATTTTGCCTATCCTAATGAACGCTTGAAAAAAGTCCAATCTATCAAGGAGTTGGCAGATATTGAGCCGCTAGGTGCTGACCACCCTTGGATTAGTGATCAGGTTGAGCTGGTTCAGAAGATTAAGGCTAGCTTTACAGAGGACTTGGTCGCTATTTACAATATTTTTGCGCCAGTGACCTACTTCAAATGGTTGGTCGGCAAGGTTGCTGGTGGAGATGACATCATTGCAGATTTCCTGGCGGAGGATGCGGTACTCACGAAGCGGGTGCTGGATGTGATTGCTCAAGATATTGCGGCTCTGACGGAGCGGATTATCAAGGAAGCTGGTGCGGATGGAATCTACCTCAGCGTTCAGAGCATTCAGGATGCACGGGTTTCGGCTGAAGACTATAAGACTTTTATTGCTCCTAGTGAATTGGCGGTGCTGGAAGCAGCCAATGCGGCTGGCGGAGTGAATATCCTGCACATTTGTGGCTACGAAGGCGCGCGAAACGATGTTCATCTTTTTACAGATTATCCAGCTCAAGTCGTCAACTGGGCGGTGGGGCCAGAAGGCATCAGCCTAGCGGAGGGCCGGAAATTGTTTGGCGGTCGGACTGTCCTGGGTGGCTTTGAAAATGGTAAGGACGGCCTGCTCTACACGGGCAGCCAAGCGGCTATTCAAGACGAGACCAAGCGGCTGATAGCAGCGGCTGGTAAGGAAGCTTTGATTATCGGGGCTGACTGTACTATTCCAAGCGATATTGAAGCAGAGCGGATTCAGTGGGTTCGCCAAGCAGCAAGTTTAACATAAGAAGGAGACGAAAGAATGAGCAAGAAAAAATGGATTATTGGTGGAGCAGCAGTGATTGCTATTGTAGCAGCGACTTATTTGGGGCGGACCTTGACAGGTGCTTCATCTAGCAAGACGAGCAGCTCTGCATCAGGCAGCAGTAAGGTCACGACTTTAAAAGTGGCACATACACAGAACTATGTTCCTTATGACTTTGTGGATGAAAAAGGTGAGTCAGATGGCTATGAGGTTGCTGTTCTCAAGGCCATTGATGAAAAGCTGCCAGACTATCAGTTTGAATATACTGGTACCAGTGATGAAGATCTTTTAGTCGGTCTGGAATCTGGAAAATATGACATCGGAACCAAGGGAGCATGGTACACCGAAGAGCGGGCGAAGAAGTTCATCATTCCAAAAAGCCCAATCGGCGCTAGCATTATCGGTTTCACTATCCGCAAGGAAGACGCTGAAAAATACAAGACCATTGATGATTTTGCCAAGGAAAAGGGTAAGTTGGTGCCAATCTCTCCGCAGAATGCTCAATGGGCCGTTATCGAAGAGTATAACCAAAAGCATAGCGGTGCTCCTATTGATTTGACTGCAGCAGAGTCCTTCAAGGTAGCTGATGCTTATGCTTGGGTTCTGGAAGGGCGCTACGATGCTTTCTTTGACATCAAGCTGTCTTTTGAAAAAGCTGTGACGGACAAGGAAGGTTCTTACCATCAGTATGCGGATCAACTGTCTTGGTTCCCTTACAAGGGGATTCCGACCTATCCCCTGCTTCATAAAAACGAAAAGAATGAAGAATTTGCCAAGGCATACAAGAAGGCAATTAAGGAACTGGAAAAAGACGGAACCTTGGCTAAACTATCTGAAAAGTATTTCGGTGAAGATGTTTTCTCTTATGTGGACAAGAATTAGTGGCTGCTGTCTGCTGATCACGGAAAATCAAAAGGCTGACTGAGAAGCTAGCTGAATACAGAGCTGGTGGCTTCTAAGCTGACCTTGATGCTGTTTGAAGGAATTTTCAAAGAGAGAGCATGGCTGCTCCAATCTGAAAGTGCCCGTCCAAGAGAAGCTTATTCTATCTAATCACTGTCGAAGGAGAAGAAAATTATGGTCTCATATGACTTATCCCGTGTCTTTGGTCTGCTGCCTAGTCTGCTGCAGGCTCTGCCGACCACTTTATGGATTATGTTTGTGACAGCTTTGATTGGCTCCTTGCTGGGTGGTCTGTTGGCTTGGGCTCAGATTGCTGAGGAGCAGTCTTTTGCTGGCCTGGCTAGAGGATATATATTTATCCTTAGATGTACACCGCCTATCGTCTTGCTTTTCTTGGTTTTTTATGGCATTCCAGAGTTTTTAGAATGGTGGCTGGGGCTGGATATCAATAATTGGTCGCGGACTGTGTTTGTCATCATCACCATGATTCTGCTCTTTGCGGCTATGATTGCGGAAGTCTTCAAGGCAGCCTATCTTGCTGTTCCCAAGGGACAGACCGAGGCAGGTCTCAGTATTGGCTTGACACCGGTGCAGACTTTTCTGCGCATCGTCCTGCTACAGGCTTTTCGCATCGCCCTGCCTAATCTGACTACTGCCCTTCTTAATCTCATGCGGGATGCTGCGCTGGCTTATACGATTGGGGCAGTTGATGTCATGGGAGCGGGGCAAAATCTCATCAGCCGGAATCTGGGCAATTATTCCCTCGAAACCTATACAGCAGTGGCCTTGATTTACTGGGGGATTGCCCTAGTGGTTTCTCTGGCTTCCCAGCTTCTGGAAAAAAGTCTGACAGTCAAGGAGAGGTAAAGCATGGATTTGAATTATATAGTAAATACCTTTCTGGTAACGTTGAAAGGCATACCAGTAACCCTGATCATTATGGTGGTGGCTATTCTGCTCAGCTTTATTCCAGCTCTGCTTCTAGCTCTGGGGCAGATTTATAAAGTTCGAGGTGTGCGGACCTTTTCGGTGGTTTATCTGGCCTTTATTCGAGCAACGCCTCCTATTTTGCTCATTCTCTTTTTCTATAGTCTTTTTCCTAGCTTACTGAATCAAATTTTTAAAAGTCTGGGTAGTCAGATAGACGTCTTTAAGTTCAATCCGCTTTACTATGCTTTCATCGTTTATAGTCTGATGACGACAGGCAGTTTGTCAGAAATACTGCGCTCTGCCATATTGACAGTAGATAAAGGACAGTTAGAAGCGGCGCAGGCGATTGGTTTAACGAATTTTCAAGCCTATCGGAGGATTATTTTTCCTCAGGCATTGCGCTCAGCCCTGCCCAATCTGGCCAATCTGGTTATCAATCTAGTCAAGGGAACCTCGCTGGTATTTGTCATGACGGTCAAGGATATCACAGCCTTGGCTAAAATAGAGGCCTCCCACTCTTACCAGTATTCAGAGTCTTATCTGGTGATTTTTGTTATTTATCTCATTATTTGTGGCTTGATTCAGTGGATTTTTAGGGGCTTGGAAAAGCGCTACGCTCTTGCTTAGGAAGGAAAGATTATGTTAGAAGTAAAACATATCTCCAAACGATTTGGAGAGCACCAGGTGCTGGCAGATGTCAGTCTCAAGGTCAATCAAGGTGACGTTGTGGTTATTCTGGGACCCTCAGGCTCTGGGAAAACAACATTTCTGCGCTGTCTGAATCACTTAGAAAAAGCGGATGGCGGCCAGCTGACTTTGTCTGGTAAGGACTATGATTTGGCTAAGCTCAGCAAAAAGGAGATTTTGGAAATTCGTAGAAAGACAGCCTTTGTCTTTCAGCATTATAATCTCTTTGCTAATAAAACAGCCCTTGAAAATATCTTAGAGGGCTTAGTGATCGCTCGTAAGATACCGAGGGAAGAAGCGCTTGAGATTGCGGAAGAGTCCTTGAAGCGCGTGGGCCTCTTGGCCTACAAGGATTATTATCCTTCGCAGCTATCAGGCGGTCAGCAGCAGCGGATAGGGATTGCGCGTGCCATTGCTGTCAAGCCAGATGTCATCCTACTGGATGAGCCAACTTCGGCTCTAGATCCAGAACTGGTCGGTGAAGTTCTCAGCGTCATGAAACAGCTGGCTCAGGAGGGAGTGACCATGGTCGTTGTGACCCATGAGATGAGCTTTGCCCGCGATGTAGCCAACCATGTCATCTTTATGGACGGCGGTCACATCATCGAAGAAAATCCTCCTCAGGAATTCTTCTCTAGCCCGAAGGAAGAGCGGACCCAACAGTTTCTGTCCCGCATTCTGTCGGATGCCAGCTATAGTGTAGAGTACATGATTTAAAATCTGGAGTGAGTCCAGATTTTTATTTTTGATAGAACGCTGTTATCCTTTGGCTTGAAAATGGAGGGATGAGTAGATAGTAAAAAACTAGACCGAGATAAGCCTATCTCGGTCTAGTTTGTGTTTAAAGAAAGGTGCTTACCAGAGGATTTCGCACTGGCTGCCGACAGCATTTTGGAAGGATTCGACTGGTGGCTGGTCGGTGATAATGCAATCCAGACTAGAATAGTTGGAAAGTTTGAAATAATGACTGGTGTTAAACTTAGAGTGGTCGGCCAATAGAATTGCCTTGTCACTATTCGCTATCATTTCGCGCTTGATATGTGCCTGATTGTGGTTGGCTTCGTAGGCAGCGTAGCGATCCAATCCGCGGCAGCTAAAGAAGAGTAAGTCTGCATGGAAATTGTTGATGAAGTTGGCTGCAAAATCGCCCAGCGCAGAATTGGTCCCGCAGCCAATATGTCCGCCTGATAAGAAGAGGGTGACATTTTCAAAATTATTTAGCTGGCGGGCTGCTTCAATACCATTTGTTATGACACGTAGGTTCTGGAAAGGTGCCAAATGCGGAATGAGCATGGCTGCAGTCGTAGAGCTGTCAATGAAAATAGACTGGTTATGAGTGATAAAAGTTGAAGCAATTTCAGCAATTTGCTGCTTGCTTTTTTCTTCTTCACGGGCGCGAGCAGAATACACATATTCTACATTGTTGGCCGTAATCAGCATGACTTCACCATGAGAGCGGATGATTTTCCCCTCTTTTTCTAGCTCAATCAAGTCCCGTCGAAGTGTTGATGTAGAACAGTACAAAAGTTCTTCAAGTTGGGCGGTTGCAATAATCTTTCGCTTGCTGAGAATGTCTATAATTCGACTCATTCGTTCCAAAGAAACCATAGTGACCTCCACCGATGAACAAAGCTGAACATTTATGGTCACATTATAACACAATAAACGAAAAAAAATCAATATAGTAACCATTAGATTGAACGATTATGAACAGTTTTGGCTATATTGTTATATAAAAGTTGGCTATTTATCAATTAGAGGCATAGGTATTGAATGCGCTTACAAAAAATACTATGATGAATCCAGAAAGGAGTGAGATTATGGATCATCAAGAAGAAATAATCCGCGAACAAATATGTGATGTATGCCACAAGATGTGGCAATTAGGCTGGGTAGCCGCTAATGACGGCAATGTCTCAGTCCGTCTAGACCAAGATACCATTATTGCAACGCCAACAGGTATCAGTAAGAGCTTTATTACGCCTGAAAAACTCGTCAAGCTCAATCTAAAAGGGGAGATTATCGAGGCTCAGGACGGCTATCGTCCATCCAGTGAAATCAAGATGCACATTCGCTGTTATGAAGAACGGGAGGATGTGAATGCTGTCGTCCACGCGCATCCACCAATTGCGACTGGCTTTGCACTGGCTCATATTCCGCTTGATACCTATTCCTTGATTGAGAGTGCCATTGTAGTAGGGGCAATTCCTATCACTCCCTTTGGTGTGCCATCTACCATGGAAGTGCCAGATGCCATCACCCCATACTTGTCAGAACATGATGTCATGTTACTTGAAAATCATGGCGCCTTGACTGTAGGAAGCGATGTAATTACAGCTTACTATCGGATGGAAACCTTGGAGCTGGTTGCTAAGACCACTTTCCACGGACGCATGTTGCTTTCTACTAAGGGAGTTGAGGAGGAAGAGATTTCTCGTCCAACCTTGGAACGCTTGTTTGCAATGCGGGCCAATTATAAAGTCACAGGCCGTCACCCTGGTTATCGTAAATATAATGGTGACGGGACTATCAAAGAATAAGAAACATCGGAGGAAATGATTATGACTCAACATCCACGTATTGGAATTCGTCCAACCATTGACGGACGTCGCCAAGGTGTTCGGGAATCACTAGAAGTACAAACCATGAATATGGCTAAAAGTGTGGCTGACTTGATTAGCTCAACTTTGAAATATCCCGACGGTCAGCCTGTTGAATGTGTTATTTCACCATCTACCATCGGACGTGTGCCTGAGGCAGCCGCATCACATGAATTATTCAAAAAATCAAATGTCTGCGCGACTATCACAGTGACACCATGCTGGTGCTATGGTAGTGAAACCATGGATATGTCACCAGATATTCCGCATGCGATCTGGGGCTTCAATGGCACTGAACGGCCAGGAGCGGTTTATCTCGCTGCAGTACTGGCTTCACATGCACAAAAAGGTATTCCAGCTTTTGGTATTTATGGCAGGGATGTACAGGAAGCTAGCGACACTGAAATTCCAGAAGATGTAAAAGAAAAAATTCTGCGTTATAGCCGGGCTGCTTTGGCAACAGGACTGATGCGTGACACAGCTTACTTGTCCATGGGCAGCGTCTCTATGGGAATCGGTGGCTCCATTGTCAATCCAGATTTCTTCCAAGAATACTTGGGTATGCGCAATGAATCAGTTGATATGACGGAGTTTACTCGTCGGATTGACCGAGGCATTTATGACCACGAAGAATTTGAACGGGCCATGGTTTGGGTCAAAGAGCACATCAAAGAAGGTGTGGATCGCAACCGTGAGGACTTGGTTCTTTCTCCAGAAGAAAAAGCAAAACAATGGGAATTTGTGGTCAAGATGTTCATGATTGGCCGAGACCTTATGCAAGGCAATCCTCGCTTGGCTGAGCTTGGCTTTGAGGAAGAAGCTGTTGGGCATCATGCCTTGGTTGCTGGCTTCCAAGGTCAGCGTCAATGGACCGACCACTTCCCGAACGGGGACTTCATGGAAACCTTCCTCAATACTCAGTTTGACTGGAACGGCATTCGTAAGCCTTATGTCTTTGCGACAGAAAATGACTCGCTCAACGGTGTGTCTATGCTCTTCAACTATCTCCTGACAAACACTCCGCAAATCTTCGCAGATGTCCGGACTTATTGGAGTCCAGAAGCGGTAGAACGTGTGACAGGACACAAGTTAGAAGGCAAGGCAGCTGATGGCTTCCTGCACTTGATTAACTCTGGTTCTTGTACCCTGGATGGTACAGGTCAAGCCAGTCGAGACGGCAAGCCAGTCATCAAGCCATTCTGGGAATTGGAACAAAGCGAAGTAGATGCGATGCTTGAAAACACAGACTTCCCACCAGCCAATCGCGAATACTTCCGTGGTGGCGGCTTCTCTACTCGCTTCTTGACCAAGGGCGATATGCCAGTGACCATGGTGCGTTTGAACATCCTGAAAGGCGTAGGTCCAGTCTTGCAAATCGCTGAAGGCTATACCTTGGAATTGCCAGAGGAAGTGCATCATACCTTGGATAATCGGACAGATCCAGGCTGGCCAACCACTTGGTTTGCACCGCGTTTGACAGGAAAAGGCGCCTTCAAGTCTGTCTATGATGTCATGAACAACTGGGGAGCCAACCACGGTGCCATTACCTATGGGCATATTGGAGCGGATTTGATTACGCTGGCTTCCATGCTGCGTATCCCAGTTAATATGCACAATGTGCCAGAGGAAGACATCTTCCGTCCCAAGAACTGGTCACTATTTGGTACAGAAGATTTGGAATCAGCCGACTACCGTGCTTGCCAATTATTAGGGCCAATTCATAAATAAAGATTTTGGGTAGGCGTGCCTCTTTCTGGGCACGCAACCTACCCAATAGAAAGAGAGTAGCTTAGATGACCAAGACAATTATTCTAGCCTGTGTAGGTGGCTTAACAACCAGTATGTTGGTAGAGCGAATCAATGAAGTTATTCATCGTGACCAATTGGATTACTCCTTTTATTCCATTGGGATTACGGGTATGAATAACTTGAAGAATATCGATGTCTTATTGCTCAGTCCGCAATTAGCCTATTTAGAAGAAAAGGCTAAAGCAAGCTTGCAGGTGCCAGTCGCAGTCATTAGTGATGAAGATTTCGAGTTGATGAGAGGCGAAGAAGTGCTTCGTCAGGCTGAAGTATTGATGGACTAGGCCTATGGCAGGACAAGACAAAGGCTCAAGCCAAGAGCTGATGCGACTGATTATCAAGAGTAGCAAAGTGACTGCGCAAGTCATGCAGAGTTTGGAGTTGGCTCAGTCAGGTCAGAAGGAAGAAGCAAATGCTGAGTTGGAACAAGCGAGAAAACTAAGCGTGGAGGCTCACAACTTACAGACCAACCTTATCCAGTCTGAACTGAGTGGTCAAGCCAATCCTCCAAGTCTGCTGGCGGTCCATGCTCAGGACCATTTTATGAATAGCCATTTATTACTCGAATTAGCCGCCGTATTTCTCAATCAAATAGAAGAAATCGAAGATTTAAAAGCAAGAATTGCAAAACTGGAACAGGTAGGTGAGTAGCATGGATCATCCTGTCATATTAGAAATGAAGGGCATTGTTAAAAGCTTCGGTCCAGTCCGAGCCTTAAAAGGGGTCAATTTTGACTTGCGGGCTGGTGAAGTGCATGCTCTAATGGGTGAAAATGGGGCTGGTAAATCCACTTTGATGAAGGTCTTGACTGGTATCTATGGAGCAAATGAGGGTACCATTCATTACAATCAAGAAGAGGTGGTCTATTCCAAGCCCAAGGAAGCAATGGATGCAGGGATCGTTATCGTTCACCAAGAATTGAATATGATGAACCATCTAACAGTGGCTCAAAATATCTTTATTGGACGGGAAGAAGTTCAAGGCAGCTTCTTCATTAACGATGCATCCAGTATTAAGAAAGCAAAAGAACTCTTTAGTCTCTTAAAACTAGACATTAACCCAACTGAAAAAGTAGGAAATCTGACAGTTGGGAAACAACAAATGGTCGAAATTGCCAAGGCCCTCTCAATGGATGCCAAGGTGATTGTCTTTGACGAACCGACAGCAGCTCTGACTGAATCGGAAATCAATGAGCTCTTTGTCATCATTGACGACCTGCGTGCTAAAGGTGTCGGTATTATCTACATTTCTCACCGGATGGATGAGATTGCCCGAATCACAGACCGCGTGACTGTTATGCGAGACGGTGAGTATGTAGGCACGGTCAATACCAAAGATACCACCAAGGATGAAATCATCTCTATGATGGTTGGACGGACGATTTATGAAGATCCTAAGGCTGCGTCAACAGTAGCAGAAGATGCCCCTGTGGTGCTGGAGGTGAAAAACCTCTGTGCAGGAACAGCCGTTAAAGATGTGAGTTTTAAACTCCATAAGGGTGAAATTCTAGGTTTCTCAGGATTGATGGGAGCCGGTCGGACAGAAGTTGCCCGTTTGCTGTTTGGTGCAGACAAAAAAGAAAGCGGTTCCATTGTTATAAATGGGAAAGAAGTAAGCATCAATTCCCCCCAAGATGCCATCCGGGAAGGGATTGGTTACTTATCTGAAGACCGCAAGCGCTTTGGCTGCATCGTGGACATGACCATTGCCAACAATACGGTTATAACCAATCTTGATAAGTATATCAAGGCGGGCTTGATTGATGATGGTGCTATTGTCAAGGCGAGTGATCAGTTTGTTCAATCTTTACATACCAAGACACCGTCATCCAAACAGCTGGTTCGCAATCTTTCGGGAGGGAACCAGCAGAAAGTGGTCATTGCCAAATGGCTAGAACAAAATAGTGATATTTTAATCTTTGATGAGCCGACACGAGGGATTGATGTCGGAGCAAAAAGTGAAATATACACACTGATGAATGATCTGGTTGCTCAAGGCAAATCCATTATTATGATTTCGTCAGAACTGACAGAAATCTTACGGATGAGCGATCGAATCGTAGTCATGTGTGAAGGTAGAAAAACGGGTGAGCTGGATATTAGCCAAGCAACGCAAGAGAGAATCTTGGCGCTAGCGACTGACCGTTAAAAGTGAAAACAGAGGTGTTTACGTATGGAAGAGAAACAATCCTTATGGATGAAATTAGAAAAAACAGTTGGTTTACAAAAGCTGATTGCCTTGATTGCCTTGGTGGTAATCTTTGCCTTCTTTGCCATCTCCAGCGAATCATTTCGTTCGTTTGATACGGTAGTCAGTATCTTAGATGCGTCATATTACATTGGTTTCCTTGCCATTGGGGTCACATTTGTCATCATTACAGGTGGTATTGATCTCTCTATTGGTACGGTGATGATGTGCTCGGCTATTATCGGGGGCGTCCTTCATACCAAGATGGGCTGGCCACTCTGGCTGTCTTTGCTGGCTATTCTAGTCATTGGAGGATTGTTCGGTCTGCTCAATGGAATCATGGTCGCAAAATTCGGTTTGCCGCCTTTTATTGCGACACTGGGTACGATGATGATTTCCCGCGGTCTGAGCTCCATTGTCTCAAATGTCCAAAGTGTAACCTTCCCTCTTCGTGGAACAGGTGAAGGTTGGTACAAAGATTTATTCCGAACCCAGGATAATTTCCCGACAGGCTTGATTGTGCTGGTGCTTGTGGCTGTCCTTGCTGCGGTAGTATTGAACAAGACAAAAATTGGCCGCTATATTTTCGCGATTGGCTCCAATAAAGAAGCCACTCGTCTGTCTGGGGTCAATGTCGTCAATGGGAAGGCATGGCCTATGTCATAGGCGGTCTGTCAGCAGGGCTTGCTGCCGTTGCTTATGCAGCCACCTATTCTACGATTCTGCCAGGTACTGGTAACGGTATGGAGCTTGATGCGATTGCCGGTGTCGTAGTAGGGGGAACTTCTCTAGCTGGTGGTGTCGGATCTGTTATTGGTACCATTATCGGGGTCTTCATCATGTCAGTCCTGAAAATTGGTTTGCCATATATCGACCTACAACCCCACTATCAACTCTTTATTACTGGTTTCGTTGTTATCGTCGCTGTTTACTTTGATATTTTCATTCGCAAGAATAAGAAGAAATAAGTACAGCCCTCGCCATCATATATATGAGTGTATAAAATATAATAGGAGCTTTTATCATGAGAAAATCATTTAAATTTGCTACTGCGGCACTTCTTGCTGCTGCTGCGATTGGACTAGTTGCTTGTTCTTCTAAGAAAGACAGCGATAAAGCTACAAACAGCAAGGGTGGAGACTATCGGGTAGAAGTAATTGCCAAAGGTTTCCAACATGACTTCTGGAAAGCTGTTAATAAGGGTGCTGAACAAGCGGCAGATGAATTTGGCGCTAAGATTACTTTTGTCGGTCCTCAAAATGAAACCGCTATCGCAGAACAATTAGAACAGTTAAATAATGCCATTAACAAAAATCCAGATGCCATTGCCCTAGCAGCGCTTGACACCGAATCAGAGTTAGATGCTATTAAACAAGCCCAAGCTAAGAATATCCCACTGATTGGTTTTGACTCAGGGGTTCCAGGTGCACCAGACGGAGCAATTAAAGCAACTGCTTCAACAGACAACCATGCAGCTGGTGCCAATGCGGCCGAACACTTATTCCCATTGTTGGAAAAGAAATTGGGTGATAAACCGGTTCGTATCGGGGTGGTTTCCCAAGAAGCAAACTCACTTTCTATCACACAACGGACTTCCGGTTTCATTGATAAGATGGTTGAATTGCTAGAAAAGAAAGGCGTCAAAACAGCTGTTGTTGGTCACGATAAATTCAAAAACAATGTTTCTGAATCAGATGCCAAAGCTATCATTGAAGTTCGTGTACCAGCTCAAGTAGACGATGCAGCTGGAAAGACAGAAGCATCAACTGTGCTTGAAAAATCAGATACAGTCGCTATTTACGGTTCAAATGAATTTGCAGCTAAAGCTATTATCAACGCAAATGGCAGTTTCAAGGAATCCAAGCTCGGTGCAGACAAGATTTTGGCTGTCGGTTTTGACTCAGGTGCCTTACAGCAAGATGCAATTCGTAATGGTCTCTTTGTAGGATCTGTTACGCAAGACCCGATTCAAATCGGATATCAATCTGTAAAATTAGCTATTGAAGCGGCTCAAGGGAAAGAAGTCAAAGATGTAGACACAGGATCAAAATGGTATGATGCCAAAAACATCGACTCTGATGAAATCAAACCATTGCTTTACCAATAATCAAAATTGTTTGTAAAGATTGGTGTATTGGAGGGGATGATAATGACATTGATGAAATTACTGGCCATTGACCTAGGTGCTAGTTCAGGTCGTGTCATGCAAGCAATTTACAATGGCCATAGTATCCAACTATCAGAAGTTCATCGGTTCAAAAACGAGCCGATGAACGTGAATGACGGTCTTTATTGGAATATCCTGCATCTGTTTGGAGAAATTAAGATTGGGATCAAGAAAGCTTCAGTAGATGGGATTCCTATTCGATCCATATCCGTTGATACATGGGGAGTGGACTATGCCTACCTAGACCAAAACGGTGATCTGCTCTACCAGCCGCATTGTTATCGTGACAATCGTATGGGCCAATACGAAGAAACTTTTTATAAGAAAATCAGCAAAGAGGCGCTTTTTGAGGAGACAGGCGTACAGCCTGCCTGCATTAATACTGTCCTGCAAATATTCGCTGATTTGCAGGAAAAGCCGCATTTGGCAAGAGTTGCAGAGCGCGTGCTCTTCATGCCGGATTTGATTAACTATCTTTTGTCAGGTGTTTTATCCAGCGAGTACACCATTGCTAGCAGCAGTGGTTTGCTCAATATCAATTCTCAGACCTGGTCTGGCAGCGTTTTTGAGACGCTAGGGATTCCTAAAAAGTGGTTTGGTGAGGTGACGCAGGGAGGAAAAGTCCTGAGAAGCCTGTCGCCACGGATCACACAAGAGCTGAAAATTGAGCCTTTTGATGTCATTGCTGGGGCTGGTCATGATACAGCGGCAGCTGTTCTGGCTATTCCTTATGCGAGTGAGCAGCCAACAGCCTTTATCTCTTGTGGCACTTGGTCTCTGGTCGGTCTAGAATCTCAGAATCCTGTAACCAGCCAGGCAGCTTTAGCGGCCAATCTGACCAATGAAGGCTGCTTTGACGGATGCTATCGGATTTTGAAGAATACGACAGGGCTCTGGATTATCCAAGAACTGCAGCGGGACTGGCGATTGCAAGGAGAGGAGATCAGCTTTGCTGAAATGGTGACACTGGCAAGAAATGTCACGAATAATCGCTCTTGGATCAATCCCAATGATGCTATTTTTGCAGCTCCGGGAGACATGGAGGCTAAGGTCAAGGAGCGTTGCCATATGACCAACCAGCCTGTCCCTCAAAGCAAAGGCGAGGTTGTCCGAGTGGTCTTGGAAAGTCTCGCTTTTGCCTACCGTCAAACCGTGGAGCAAATTGAGAGCCTGACCGGTCAGAAAATCGAGCAGATTCACATGGTCGGCGGCGGTATCCAAAATGAGCTGCTCTGTCAGCTGACAGCTGATGTAAGCCAGAAGCCAGTCCTAACAGGACCGATTGAAGCCAGCGCTTTGGGAAATATCTTGGCACAGCTTTTGACCTTGGGTGAGATTCAAGATCGGCAGACTGCCCAAAAGCTCATCAAGGATTCAGAAAAGACCAAGCAATACCAAGCTCAAGAAGGCTCAGATTTGGCTCAGTCCTATCAAGAATTTCAAGCAAGTATGAAAGTAGGAAGCTAGATGTTAAAGCATATTCCAACTATTTTAAGTCCAGAATTGGTCAAGTATCTGATGGAGATGGGGCATGGAGACGAAGTGGTCATTGCCGATGCAAACTTTCCTGCCCATCGGATTGGTCAGCGGGTTGTTCGCTGTGACGGCCACGGAGTTCCAGCGCTGCTAGATGCTATCTTGACTGTCCTGCCCTTAGATACTTATAGTGATTACCAAGCAGGCCTTATGCAGGTAGTGCCGGGTGATCCGACCGTACCAGTCATCTGGGAAGACTACAAGGCTTTATTAGAAAAGCACTATCCAGGTACAGCCATCAAAGAATTTGAACGCTTTGCTTTCTATGAGCAGGCGGAAAAAGCTTATTTGGTCATCCAAACGGGCGAGGGAGCTCTGTACGGCAACATCATTTTGAAAAAAGGTGTCATTGCCAGCTAATGAAAAAAAAGGTAAGAGGTGGACAAGGTTGCTTCTGGAAAGGAGTGTCCTTGTTCCTCATCCTTATCTGGAGCTTTCTTTGCTTTTTTTATCAATTAACTTGTTAAAAAAATCACAAAAAACTTGCAAAAAGCGAATTTTTGCAGTATCATTATATTAACAACATAAATCAAAAGGAGAAAATATATGTCTACATTTTATGTACCAGCTGTCAATCTTATTGGCAAAGGTGTTGTCAAGGAAGTTGGCCCTTATGTTAAAGAGCTGGGTTATAGCAAGGCTTTGCTAGTGACGGATAAGTTTATCGAAGGCAGTGATATCCTGCCCCAAATCCTAGCACCACTAGATGCGGAAGGCATCCAGTATGTGGTCTTCAGCGATGTTGAGCCAAACCCGACTTGTAAGAATGTCATGGATGGTGTGGCTGCTCTCAAGGAACACAACTGTGACTTCATCATCAGTGTCGGCGGAGGTTCACCACAGGATGCGGCTAGCTGTATTTCAGTTATTGCGACAAATGGCGGCAAACCACAAGACTACGAAGGCTTACACAAGTCTGCTAAGAAAGGTCTGCCAGTAGTGGCAATCAATACTACAGCGGGAACTTCAGCTGAAATTACCATTAACTATGTCATCACAGATGAGGAACGCAAGGTTAAGATGGTTATGGTGGACAAGAATAGTTTGGCCCTGATCTCAGTCAATGACCCCGAACTCATGGTATCCAAACCAGCTGCCCTCACAGCAGCAACAGGGATGGATGCTTTGACTCATGCAGTCGAAGCTCTCGTCACACCAGGAGCTTACGGTGTAACCAAGAAATTATCTATCGGAGCTATTGAACTTATCAAGGAATACCTTCCTCGTGCGGTTGCAAATGGCCATGATATTGAAGCGCGTGAAGGCATGGTGAATGCCATCTTCCTTGGCGGTATGTCCTTTAACAATGCTGGTCTAGGTTATGTTCACTCTATGGCTCACCAACTTGGGGCAGTTTATAATCTGCCGCACGGTGTCTGCTGTGCCATGCTCCTGCCAGTTGTAGAGCGTGAAAATGCTAAACGGGTACCAGAAGCTTTCCGCAATGTTGCCAAAGCCTTTGGTCTGCAAATCGAAGGCAAGACTGACAAAGAATGTGCAGCTTATGCCATTTCTGAAATCAAAAAACTGTCTGAAACGGTTGGTATTCCGAAAAAACTCACTGAACTTGGTATCGAAGAAAAGGACTTTGACTTTGACTACCTATCTAAAAACGCTTTGATTGATGCTTGTGCGCCAGGCAATCCATTCATGCCAACTCTAGAAGAAACGATTGCTTTTTATAAAGAACTCTTCTAAGAACGAAAAAATTCTGCTGAAACAAACAAGGCTCTGCAGGGCTTTAGCTTGCAGGGCTTTTTTATAGGAATTAAAAGGATCTAAACGAAAATTTTGATTGCAACTGTAAATTTATTTTAAAAAATTATGTAAAATGTATTGACAAATAAATTATGTCATGATAAAATTACAACTGTAAACAAAAAAGTTTACGTAAATTTAATCAGAAAGTATGAATACAGCCGGAAGGCAATTATTTTTGGGAGGATCAAAAATTATGTAAAATCATCTTCGTCTGAAAGAGATTTGATTCACTCATAAAAGTAGAGACTAAATCAGTCTTAATTTTTGGAAATGAAATAAGTTATGTAAAGTAATAGACAGGAGAAGATCTCCCAAATGAATATTTATAGTAGATAAGGAAAAGATTTCTTATCTGAAATTTTGGAAAACAAAAAATTATGTAAATAAAAATATAAAAAAAGTGAGGCAATGCTATGAACAACAACTACAACAATTTTAACAATATGGATGACCTTTTTAACCAACTTATGGGACGCATGGGTGGCTACAACAGCGAACACCGTCGCTACTTGATTAATGGTAGAGAGGTCACACCGGAAGAGTTTGCTCAGTACCGGGCTACTGGCAAGCTCCCTGGTCAAGGAACAGGTGAGCAATCTGGACAAGCTGCTGCTCATGGACCTAAGCAAGATGGTATCCTAGCTAAGCTAGGTCGCAATCTGACTCAGGAAGCGCGTGACGGTAAGTTAGATCCAGTCATTGGGCGTAATAAGGAAATCCAAGAAACAGCTGAAATCCTTTCCCGCCGGACTAAGAACAATCCGGTTCTGGTCGGAGATGCCGGAGTTGGTAAGACAGCTGTCGTAGAAGGATTAGCTCAGGCTATCGTCAATGGTGATGTGCCAGCGGCTATCAAGAATAAGGAAATCATTTCTGTTGATATTTCTGGTCTGGAAGCTGGTACTCAATATCGTGGTAGCTTTGAAGAAAATATCCAAAACTTGATCAATGAAGTTAAGGAAGCCGGCAACATTATCCTTTTCTTTGATGAAATTCATCAAATTCTGGGGGCTGGCTCTACTGGCGGAGATAGTGGCTCTAAGGGCTTGGCGGATATTCTCAAACCAGCTCTTTCTCGTGGAGAGTTGACCGTTATCGGGGCGACTACTCAGGACGAGTACCGTAACACCATTCTCAAAAATGCAGCTCTGGCTCGTCGTTTCAATGAAGTCAAAGTTAATGCACCGTCTGCTGAGGATACTTATCAGATCCTTCGAGGTATTCGGGACTTGTATGAAAAGCACCACAATGTCATCCTGCCGGATGAAGTGCTGAAAGCGGCTGTGGATTACTCTGTCCAGTATATTCCACAGCGGAGCCTGCCAGACAAGGCGATTGACCTGGTCGATGTGACTGCTGCCCACTTGGCAGCCCAGCATCCAGTAACCGATGTTCATGCGGTTGAACATGAGATTGCTGAGCAAAAAGACAAGCAGGAAGCAGCTGTTGAAAAAGAAGATTATGAAGCAGCTCTGAATGCCAAGACCCGCATTGAAGAGCTGGAAAAGAAAATTCAAAACCACACCGAGGATATGAAGGTGACGGCGACAGTCAACGACGTAGCAGAATCTGTTGAACGGATGACGGGAGTGCCGGTATCTCAGATGGGAGCCAGCGACATTGAGCGCCTCAAGGGCATGAATGACCGTCTCAAAGCCAAAGTGATTGGCCAAGACAAGGCTGTTGAAGCTGTAGCAAGAGCTATCCGTCGTAACCGTGCAGGCTTTGATGAAGGCAACCGTCCGATTGGCAGCTTCCTCTTCGTTGGTCCGACAGGTGTCGGAAAGACTGAGCTGGCTAAGCAACTGGCTCTGGATATGTTCGGTACCAAGGAAGCCATCATCCGTTTGGATATGTCAGAATACTCCGACCGGACTGCTGTTTCCAAGCTGATTGGTACCACTGCAGGCTATGTCGGCTATGATGACAACAGTAATACACTGACCGAGCGTGTGCGCCGCAATCCATACTCTATCATTCTCTTGGATGAGATTGAAAAGGCGGATCCACAGGTGATTACCCTTCTCCTTCAAGTTTTGGATGATGGTCGCTTGACGGATGGTCAAGGGAATACAGTTAACTTCAAGAACACGGTCATCATTGCGACTTCCAATGCTGGATTTGGCTATGAAGCTGGCTTGGAAGAAGACGCAGAAAAGCCTGATCTGATGGACCGACTCAAAGCTTACTTCCGTCCAGAGTTCCTCAATCGTTTCAATGCAGTTATTGAGTTCTCTCATCTCAAGAAAGAAGATTTGATGGAGATTGTGAATCTCATGCTGATCGAAGTAAATCAAACCTTGAGCAAGAAAGAAATTGATCTGGCTGTATCTGATGCAGCTAAGGAATTCCTGCGCGACGCTGGTTATGACCAAGTCATGGGTGTTCGTCCACTCCGCCGTGTCATCGAGCAGCAAATTCGTGACAAGGTGACGGATTTCCACTTGGATAATCTAGATGCTAAGCACTTGACGGCCGATTTGGAAGATGGTGTCTTGGTTATCAAGGAAAAGGGTGCTGCCGCATCTGAAGAAGACAAGCAGGCAGAATAAAGCTTACTAAGTCAACTAACTTTTCAAAGACCTCCTTCTTAGATGAAGGCAGGTCTTTTTTATAAAGTAGGAATTCTAAATTACTTTCTGGAAATAAATTAGCATTTATCCCAAAATCTCAACTTGACTCTCCTTAACAGAACCTAAAAGCAAGCGACTTTATAAAGCCAGTATATTAGCCTATCAGGGGGATCAGCTTTATGCAGAAGGATTTAAAACAAGAGAGATGAATAATTTTTTGACGAAAGGAGAATGCTATGAAACAGTAACTACAATTAAGCTCAATGTCATTATCTTTGCCATTCTCAGCACTCTATGCGGCTGGATTGGTTATGTTGTTGATAAAATAACCGGCCAGGCTCATTACGAAAATATCGGAACAGAGATAGGAAGCGGCTTTTTAGGATGCTGATTTGGCTGGAACCCCCGTTAATCTGTACCCTCTTTCTCCGAAACTTTGGCGAAGACGGCTGAAAAGAGGCGGGGTTTTTCATTAATTTTAAGAATAATAAAAAATTATACCTGATTGGCTTTTTAGTCTACCTCTTGTTACGATGATAGTGATATTGTTGGGACTGATGACACAAGACATCAGAGTGACAGATGTGAAGGTTGAGCTCATGATCTATCTTGGAATCTTGCTTACACAGATAGGGACTCAATTCATAAAAAATATTTTTGAAGAATCTGTTTGGAAGGCTAACATTCTTCCTTATCGGGATGATAACTGTTGCATGCTGGACGATCATGTATACAGAGATTTTTAGAATTACTAAGTCTGTATTGCCCCTGGTAATTATATACACTATGGAGGATGCAGTTATAAATCCTTTGCTATTACTAGGATTTGTCTCGGTAGAAAAAATCAAGCTTTCCTATTCTCACTTTCAGTGGGGATGATTCCGACCGTTCTTTATTTAACAGTTGGTCTAGCTATACGAAAATGGAGAAAAAGCAAGAATATAGCCATTTAGTTCGAGACAGCAAGCCAACAGAGTAATAGAAGGCTGATTCCTGATAATGTTGCCGGCTTTCGCTTGAATCATCTGGCTGCCAAAGATTTGGAAGGCAATCTGGAGGATGAGTTTCTGATCATTCGGGAGCGGAAATCAGAGACTTTAAAAGCCCCAGCTTAAGCATGCTTAGTAATTAACAAGATTGGAATTATTTATCAGTCTTGTTTCTTTTTAGTTAAAAATCAGGCGGAGACTTGAACTTATAATATAAATGTCATAAAATAAAAGCAAAAAAAACAGAGGAGCAAACAATGTCAGATATTAAAAGTGATAATGGGCTGGCAGTTAGCCATGCTAATAGCTTTTCAACGGCTTCCAGTCAGATAGGAGCAGCATCTCAGGCTGACAAGGATGCTATCAGTCGTTTGGAAGGAAACAGCCGAGCCAGTGAGGAAATTGATCATTCCAGTATGGCGTCAGCTGATATCGCCGATAAGATTACAAGCTTCAGTCAGCTCCTGCAAAGCGTAGCAGAGGAATTTCAAGCGACCGACCAAGGACTGGCTGCGGATATTGAGGGATAAGGGGTAAGTAGTATGAAGAATTCCCAAACTCTGGCTGCCGAACGCCTGCAGGCTTTTGAAAAGCTGGATAAGGCTGAGGAGCAAAAGCGCCGTCTGGACCGCTTTGAAGAGGATATGGACTATCTCTATGACCGGGGGCTTTCGGCCTTGAGAGAGCTGAATTACCTGCCCTTAACGGCCAAGGACGGTCAGGATTTTTATGATATTATGGGTCTGGTTGAGCACAGTCACCGACTGCTAGATTTGGATATCCAGGATGGTCAGGATCGGCTGGATAAGGAAAGAAAAAAGCTAGACCGTCAGATTGAGGCCATCCAGGGTCAGTATAGACAAGCTCTGGAAGCAGAAGAAAAGGAGGCTGGATATGGGCGCTAAGATGGAACTCCCCGCTTCCAACCAGCAGGCAGGGTCAGTGTCCTCTGCCGGTCAGGTGAGGATTGCGGCTTATGAATCTGCCATGCAGGCCATGGAAAGTTTTACAGGGGAAAGCGGACTGACCGGAACAGCTTATGATAGTGCTAAAACCTACTGTCAGGGGATGTTTCTTCCCCTCTTTAAGGCAGCGATTCTCTTTGAAGAAGAGCTGGTCAAAGCTGGCAGCGACCTACCCGGCCGTTATGTTAGTGAGGTGGCAGAAGAGAGCTTGGATCAGGATGTACTGGAGAGTCAGATTGCTTCTTATGATCAGACCATTGACAGCCAAAATCAGGCTCTGACCGAGGCTGATAAACAGAAAGATGTGGCTGCTTCTACCAAAAGCAGCATCCAGAATGCCATTACAGCAGCTCAGGACAAACGTCAGGAATTACAGGACAAGCTGAATAAACTGCTGGCCTTTTATTCATCGTCGGCCACTATTTTCGATAATCTGCCGGGGCTGGCTGCTGCTTTGGATCAGGCTCTGAGTCTGATGACAGAAGGGTTTGCGAATTTTAACGGCAGCTTTGTCCTGCCCAGTCCGGACAGGATGATCTGGGCCCAGACTGTTGAAACAGCTTGGGAGAGCAAAAAAGCAGCTGAAGCCGCCTTTCAAAAGATCATGGATAAGCTAGACAGCGGTGAAGAGCTGACTCCGGAGGATATCCAGGCTGTCCAGGCCTATCTGGAGCGTTATCCCACCCGAGACATTCCGGAGGCCCTTCGCAGCCGTCTGGAAGAAGCGGTCCAGCAGGCAGATCCCAGCCTCAAGGCACGACTGAACCAAGCTCGGGCAGATAAGGCTTCTGGTAGCCTCTCGCAAGCTGCTTTCAATGGACTGTGGGCTGGGGCTATGCTGGGCTTTATGAAGCAAGCAGGTAATCAAACTGGCGCCCAAACAGCAGCTATGCCTGCTGCCAAACAGGATGGTGGCAGTGGCGGTGGTCATCGGGCTTTTGGGACTTTCTTTTTGGGCATACCCATACCCTGGAACATTCCAAAAAGACTGACTGGAGTACAGGATGGTTATATAGTACCTATGCCAAATACTCGACAACTGTGGAAGAAGACGATCCTGGTATTTTAAAATACAAGACAAATAATGGTATTATCAATGGAGCGGCTGTAGATTTGGGTGTGGCTTCTGTCGATATAGATGCCAGTGACTGGAAGCTCAATACCAGCCCTCAAATCAGTGTCGGCGGCTATCATGTCGGTCTCAATGGCAGTTTTGGCTTTAATACAGATACAGGCTGGCTCCCTATGCCGGAGATTAATCTTTCTGTAAATGGTGGAACAGAACAGCATGATACTGCGGTCGGTCTTAAAGTATCTACTGATATCTGGAATGGTATGATTGGAGTCTATGGGGTCGACTCGACTATCAGCAAAGACTCGAAAGGGAATACAACTGTCAATTCGGTTGAAATGGGAGCCCAAACCCTGAATGGTCTGGAAGTAGTAGCTGCAGCAGCTGTATTTGCAGCAGGTCCTGTAGCCCTCCCAGTGCTTGCTCTGGCTTAAGGAGAAAGGAAGCTTTGATGAAACAACAATTACCTATCGGAAGTGTAGTTATGGTCAAGGGCAGTTCTCAACCCCTGATGATTGTCAGCCAATTTCCTGTGACGACCCTTGACGGACAGACCGGCTACTTTGACTTTGGGGCAGTGACCCTGCCCTCCGGTCTGACGAGAAAAGAATTAATCTTTTTTAATAAAGAAGATATTGAGCGGCTAGTCTTTGTTGGTTATGTAGATGTAACTTTTCAGGATTTGCTTCAGCGTTATGACGAGCTGATAGCTGATATCCCCTATCCCAGGCTGACCGTCCCAGAAAGAGCAGGAGCCACAGATGAAGCGTAAGACAATTATTTTCTCAGGCCTGGTCCTCCTTGCTTTAGCTTTTGGAGCCCTCTTCCTCTTTGCCAGCCTGAATGAGGCCAGTCTAGATGGAGTGTATTACCGCCAGATTGAGGATGGGGCAGAAGGCTTCAGTGGCTTGGACAAGGAAACGATTCTGAATCTCAGAGACCAGAAAGTCACCTTTTATAAAGACGGTCTGGAAGAGAAGGGCAGCATTGACCGCAAGGCCGGTAGTATCCGGCTGGGATCTAAACTTTACAGCTATGTCCACAATGGGGATCTGCTCATGCTCAAGCTCAAGGATGAACCGACCAATTCCAAGGAGAGCCTTTATCTGGTCAGAAAAGACAGCCCCTCAGCCAAGAGGCTGGAGCAGAAGTCTAAATCTCAGTCACCTTAATGCACAGCTGCATCCGTCTCGTTCTAGCGAGGCGGATTTTGTCATTTGAACAAGCTCCTGCAGCAGGGAAAGAGCCGATAAGCCTTAAACAAGTCTTCTATCAAAACTTTTCCATTGGCTTGGTGGTCCATTTCATAATTTGGAAAGCCGGAGATTTTGTCAAGCAGATGTCGTAGGGTGAACTGCTCAGCTTGCGGCAGCCCCTTGGTTATCTCTTGCGGAAAAATAGCCATCAAGTCTGTATCATAACCCTGGTCTAACAGCTGGAAAATAATCGTATAAGTATATAATCTGGAAATACTTGCAAGGGCAAAAGGACTATCACTTATCATAAGCCCTTTGTTTTCTTTCAGATACTGTCGATCTCCCTGATAGGCTAACATACTGGCTTCATAAAGCTGCTTACTATTTAGAAAGGTTGACATTGCTATTTTCCTGCAGATTTTCTAAGTTTCTTCTTGAAAAACTGCTGGATGACACTCACATAATCTGAACTAGCATGATTTATGCCTCTAAAAAAATGTTTAGACAATTTGGAGGAAGATAGCAAATGACAATTGGGAATTTTAACGTTTTTAGATAATGGAAATAAAAAACAAATGCCTATAAAACTGGAAAAGTTGACATTCCAATGAATTATGTTCTAATTTTTTGTACATTTTCAAGTTTTTATATATGTAAATGTCAGAAAAAAGTGTATAATAGATTAGTAAATTAAATTTTAGGAGAGGATTTAATTATGAAAAAGTTGGATATTACAACTATGCCTGACTATAGGAAAGTCGAGGCTGTTGTTCAGTTGTTAGTTAATGGAACCTTAACTAGTTATCGAATTGCGACGGATGCAAACATCAGTAAGATGAGTATCCTGACCTTAACTAAAGGGACCAGCAAAATTAAGAACATTACTTATCAAACTGCGATGGCCTTAATTAATTGGTATGAAGAAAACCATGAAAAATACGGCATCACCATTCATCAAAAGGCCGCAGGATAGTCTAAAACTATGATGTAGCTCAACCCTAACCCAGCTAACCATTTGGATAGCTGGTTTTTTCTATGCCTCTTAATGAGACAAGCCGTGGGCGGCAGTCGAATTTAGAGGCATTGATGCAGACTGAGCGCAAGCGAAGTCTACGTTCCGCTAATGTTTTAGCGATTGCCGGCTCGCAGATTCGAGCAGATCTTAGAGGCGTAGATGTCGTTTTAGCATTAGCGAAAACTAGATTCTGTAAAAACTTCATGAGACAAGCCAGAGGCGCAGTCGAACTTAGGAGCAGCGATGCTGACTTTCTTACTTTTTTCTGTCCTTAGGGGCAGATTTTTTTGACAGTCCAAGAGTGAACAGTCACCTGTGTAATTCTTGGTCTTTTTGTTATCGCTTTCAAGATTTATAATAAATCTATAAAAAAATGAGATTATCCCTATCTTGCGATATAGGGATAATTTTCTTATAATAGATATGAGACAATTTTTATCGTTTCTACGACCATTGTTTATCCTGTTCTGGTATCAGAACAGATCTTAGTAAAAATAAGGAGAATCCAATGTCACAATTATCAGTTAATGCCATTCGCTTTTTAGGGATTGACGCGATTGAAAAGTCTAAGTCAGGTCACCCTGGTGTAGTCATGGGCGCTGCGCCGATGGCTTACGACTTGTTCACTAAACAACTTCGTATCAATCCAGAACAGCCAAACTGGATTAACCGCGATCGCTTCGTCCTTTCTGCAGGACATGGTTCTATGTTGCTTTATGCCCTGCTTCATCTGTCTGGCTTCAGAGATGTCAGCATGGAGGAAATCAAAAACTTCCGCCAATGGGGTTCTAAGACACCAGGCCACCCAGAGTTTGGCCACACAGCTGGTGTTGATGCTACTACTGGCCCACTGGGACAGGGTATTTCTACAGCTACTGGATTTGCTCAGGCAGAGCGTTTCTTGGCTGCCAAGTATAATCGTGAAGGCTATCCAATTTTCGACCACTATACTTATGTCATCTGTGGTGATGGTGATTTGATGGAGGGTGTTTCAGCTGAGGCAGCTTCTTATGCTGGTCTGCAAAAACTGGACAAGTTGGTTGTTCTCTATGATTCAAATGATATCAACCTAGATGGAGAGACCAAGGATTCCTTTACAGAAGATGTTCGTGCCCGCTATGAAGCCTACGGTTGGCATACTGCCTTGGTGGAAGACGGAACAGACCTTGCAGCGATTGATGCAGCTATCAATGAAGCTAAAGCTTCCGGCAAACCATCTTTGATTGAAGTTAAGACCGTTATTGGTTACGGTTCTCCAAACAAGCAAGGAACGAATGCAGTTCACGGTGCGCCTCTGGGAGCAGAAGAAGCAGAAGCTACTCGTAAAGCCTTAGGCTGGGACTATGCGCCGTTTGAGATTCCTGAGGAAGTCTATGCTGACTACCGTCAAAATGTGGCGGAGCGTGGTGCAGCGGCTTACGATGCTTGGAAACAGCTGGTAGAGGACTACAAGCAAGCCCATCCAGAATTGGCAGCAGAAGTAGCAGCTATCATTGCTGGTCAGGATCCAGTAGAGATCAAACCAGAAGACTTCCCAGTACTTGAAAATGGCTTCTCTCAAGCAACCCGTAATTCCAGTCAGGATGCCCTCAATGCAGCAGCTAAGGTGCTTCCAACTTTCCTTGGCGGTTCTGCTGACTTGGCTCATTCCAATATGACCTACATCAAGGAAGACGGTCTGCAGGATGATGCCCACCGTCTCAACCGCAACATCCAATTTGGTGTGCGCGAGTTTGCTATGGGTACGATTCTTAACGGTATGGCGCTTCATGGTGGTCTTCGCGTTTATGGTGGTACCTTCTTCGTCTTCTCAGACTATGTTAAGGCTGCTGTTCGTTTGTCTGCCCTTCAAGGCTTGCCAGTGACTTATGTATTTACTCACGATTCTATTGCAGTTGGTGAAGATGGACCAACTCACGAGCCGATTGAGCATTTGGCTGGTCTGCGTGCCATTCCAAACCTGACTGTTTTCCGCCCAGCAGATGCGCGTGAAACTCAGGCAGCTTGGTATCTGGCCCTTAAGAGCCAATCCACTCCGACTGCTCTGGTCTTGACTCGTCAAAATCTAACAGTTGAAGAAGGCACAGACTTTGACAAGGTAGCTAAAGGTGCTTATGTGGTTTACGAAACAGCAGCAGATTTCGATACCATCTTGCTAGCTTCTGGTTCTGAGGTTAATTTGGCTGTTGCAGCTGCTAAAGCACTTGCAGCAGAAGGCGCTAAAATCCGCGTGGTTAGCGTGCCATCAACAGAGCTTTTTGATGTTCAAGATGCAGCCTACAAAGAAGAAATTCTGCCCAATGCAGTTCGTCGCCGCGTAGCGATTGAGATGGCAGCTAGCCAGCCTTGGTACAAGTATGTCGGTCTGGACGGTGCAGTTATCGGAATCGACCAGTTCGGTGCCTCTGCGCCAGCAGGCAAGGTGCTGGAAGAATATGGCTTTACAGTTGAGCATGTAGCAGAAGTTATTAAAAATCTTAAATAAAAAGACATAAAATCAGGGTGCTGGTCATCCTGATTTTTGCTTTTTAAAAAAGTATAGTTAGGCCAGTCATGCTTCATCCGACTTGAGATGGACTTTACCTGAAAAGTCAGAATCGTCTTGTAAAAATAAGGGAAATCTGCTATAGTAGTTCATATATGACATTCGAAGGAGAAAATATATGAATCCAACTATGCTTATTGTCTTTGCGGTTGTACTGATAGGGATGACCTATTTCCAAATGCGTGCCCAAAAGAAACAGGCTCAGCAGCGTATGGAAAGTCTTAACAAGCTACAAAAGGGCTATGAAGTTATTACCATCGGCGGTTTGTATGGAACAGTAGATGAAGTAGACACAGACAAGAAAACAGTTGTTCTGGATGTGGACGGTGTTTACCTGACCTTTGAACTGACAGCTATTAAGACTGTACTGCCGTTGACTGAGGGCATTCCTGCTGTTGCTGGCGGTGAAGGAAGCGTTGACGTTCCCGAGGAAGAATCAGCGATTGAAGAGTAAAGAAATAAACAGCTTGCGGGCTGTTTTTTTCTGTGACTCATGTGGCTAGGAGGTGTTTGATTGCAACCTTATCTGCCTTGCAGTTTGGACAGGCTGAGTGACTTTTAACTGAGTTTGGATTCTCTGGTTGACATTCTGTCCTTATTTTATGCTCTCAGGCTTGAAAAAGCGGATGAATTGCCCACATTCCAAGGATTTATGATATAATGAACTGACAAAACTTTAAATAGGATAAAAAGTATGTTTAGTTTTAAGAAAAAAGAAAAGCTGAACGCACCGCTGAATGTTCCCAAACACATTGCTGTTATCATGGACGGCAATGGCCGCTGGGCTAAAAAGAGGATGCAGCCGCGCGTGTTCGGTCATAAGGCTGGCATGGAAACCCTGCAAAAGGTGACGATTGCTGCCAAGGAAATGGGTGTTCAGGTCTTGACTGTCTATGCCTTTTCAACGGAAAATTGGTCTCGGCCTGAAAAGGAAGTTTCCTTTATCATGAATCTGCCGGTTGAATTTTACGACCGCTATGTACCGGAGCTGCACAAGAACAATGTAAAAATCCAGATGATTGGTGATACGACTAAGCTTCCTAAGGCGACATTTGAAGCTTTGGAAAAGGCGGAAAGCCTGACCAAGCTCAATACAGGTTTGATTCTCAATTTTGCCCTAAACTACGGTGGACGATATGAGATCAATCAGGCGGTTAAACTGATTGCTCAGGATGTTTTGGATGCCAAACTCAGTCCTGGTGACATTACTGAGGAAGTCATTGGCAACTACCTCTATACCAGCAATTTGCCTAAGATGCTGCGCGATCCGGATCTGGTGATTCGGACCAGTGGAGAGCTGCGTCTCAGCAATTTTCTGCCTTGGCAGTCAGCCTACAGTGAGCTGTATTTTACGGATATCCTCTGGCCTGACTTTGATGAGAAGGCTTTGAAGGCTGCAATTGCAGAATACAGCCGTCGGAATCGACGCTTTGGCGGTGTTTAAGGGAGAAAGTAAAAGAGTATGAGTAAAAATTTACAAAAACGTCTAATCTTTGGGGGAATCGCTCTTGCTATTTTTATTCCTCTGGTATTGACAGGAGGCGTCATCTTTCAGATTTTTGTGGGGCTGCTGGCTATGCTGGCGGTGCATGAATTTCTCCAAATGAAAGGTCTGCCGACAGCGACCATCGAAGGGGTCTTGGCCATGCTGGCAGCCTTTGTCCTAACCCTGCCCTTGGAGAACTATCTGAAGTTTCTGCCTGTGGATGGCAATGTCGTGGCCTATGGCTTGGTCGTCTTCCTTCTGTTGATTTCGACTGTTCTGGGTTCCAACTACACTTTTGAGGATGCGGCCTATCCGATTGCAGCGAGTTTTTATGTCGGTCTTGGCTTTAATGCCTTGATTGATGCCCGCTTGATGAATATTGACAAGGTCCTGCTAGCTCTCTTTATCGTCTGGGCTACTGACAGCGGAGCTTATCTGGTCGGAGTGCGTTTTGGTAAAAGAAAGCTGGCGCCGAGAGTTTCTCCTAATAAGACTATTGAAGGAAGCCTAGGCGGCATTCTATCAGCTATTCTAGTGACTGGAATCTTTATGTTGGTTCGACCGCAAGTGTACGCACCTTACAATGCCTTTGTCTTTTTGATTCTGGCAGTGCTCTTTAGTATTGCAGGCCAGTTGGGTGATTTGGTCGAAAGCTCAGTCAAGCGTCATTTCGGGGTCAAGGATTCTGGTAAATTCATTCCTGGCCACGGCGGTGTCTTGGACCGTTTTGACAGCCTTCTCTTTGTCTTTCCGCTGATGCATTTCTTCGGCTTGTTCTAAGACAGTCGTGCATGGCTGAAAGCAAGGGATGGCAAGCTTGTCTAACGACCGCACAATCTGAGAAGGAACTAGGAATTAGAGCTCAAAATTTTGAGAGGAGCTTCTACCCTATTTTCAAAAGTGTCAGCTATGCAGGGGCGGGAAGCTCGGTATTTGGCCGTTTTCTGCTCCTTCTTTGATTTAAAGAAAAAATAAGATTTCTAGGAAAGGTAAAAATAGAAGTCCATGCAGTTTATAACCTTTATTATTATTTTTGGGATCATTGTGGTGGTCCATGAGTTCGGACACTTCTACTTTGCAAAGAAGTCCGGCATTTTGGTCAGAGAGTTCGCCATCGGTATGGGACCCAAGATTTTTTCCCATATTGGAAAGGACGGGACGGCCTATACGATTCGGATTTTACCCTTGGGCGGCTATGTGCGTATGGCCGGCTGGGGGGAAGATTCCACTGACATTAAGGTGGGGACACCGGCTAGTCTGACCTTGGATGCAGAGGGCAAGGTGGTTCGTATCAATCTCTCTGGGAAAAAGGTTGACCAGACAGCTCTGCCCATGAATGTGACTGGCTTTGACTTTGAGGAAAAGCTGGAAATCACAGGTCTGGTCCTTGATGAGCTCAAGACTTATGCAGTAGATCATGATGCAACGATTGTTGAAGAAGACGGCACTGAGGTGCGGATTGCACCGCTGGATGTTCAGTATCAGAATGCTAGTATCTGGGGCCGTCTTATTACCAACTTTGCTGGGCCTATGAATAACTTCATCCTGAGCGTGCTGGTATTTATGCTACTAGCCTTTGTTCAAGGCGGCGTTCGCGATGAAAACAGCAATCATTTTCAAGTCATGGATGGTAGTGCTATAGCAGCTGCTGGGGTTCAAAACAATGACCAAATCCTTAAGATTAATGACTATGAGATTAGCAACTGGGCGGATCTAACCAGTACTCTGGCGAAAATCACAGCCAAAAGTAAGGAAGCGCCGACCTTGTCTGTTACCTACAAACACGGCAGCGAAACGAAAGAGATTACCGTACAGCCTAAAAAAGACGGCAATCGCTATCTGCTAGGTGTATCCCCGACAGTCAAAACAGGCTTCTGGGACAAGGTCATTGGCGGCTTTACTGCTGCTTGGGCTACAACGGTTCGTATCTTGTCAGCTCTGAAAGATATTGTCTTCAACTTCAATATCAATAAGCTGGGCGGTCCGGTCGCTATTTACAATTTCAGCAGTCAGGCTGCGGAGCAAGGCTTGCCAGCAGTACTCAGCCTTTTGGCAATGCTGTCGCTCAATATCGGTATTTTCAACCTGATTCCCATTCCAGCCTTGGACGGTGGAAAAATCGTCCTCAATATTCTGGAGGCTATCCGCAGAAAACCGCTGAAAAGAGAAACGGAGACCTATATCACTCTGTCTGGAGTGGCTATTATGGTTATTCTGATGATAGCCGTTACCTGGAACGATATTATGAAATTATTCTTCTAGGAAGCTAAAGTTTTTAGAACTATGAAAAAGAAATTATTCAATGAAAGTCAAGGAGTTTTGTTTTTATGAAACAAAGTAAAATGTTAATTCCAACTCTGCGTGAGATGCCTAGCGATGCTCAAGTAATCAGTCACGCTCTGATGCTGCGGGCTGGCTATGTCCGTCAGGTTTCGGCTGGCGTCTATTCTTATCTGCCGCTGGCTAATCGCGTGATTGAAAAAGCAAAAAGAATCATGCGGGAAGAGTTTGACAAGATTGGTGCAGTGGAGATGCTGGCGCCGGCCCTGCTCAGTGCGGACCTTTGGCGCGAGTCTGGCCGTTATGAGACCTACGGTGAAGACCTCTACAAGCTTAAAAATCGTGAGAAATCAGACTTTATCCTAGGGCCAACCCATGAGGAAACCTTTACGGCTATCGTCCGTGATTCGGTTAAATCCTACAAACAGCTGCCGCTCAATCTCTATCAGATTCAGCCTAAATACCGCGATGAAAAGCGTCCCCGTAACGGACTCTTACGAACGCGTGAGTTTATTATGAAAGATGCCTACAGTTTCCACGCTAACTATGACAGCTTGGATGTAGCTTATGATGAATACAAGTCTGCCTATGAGAAAATCTTTACCCGTAGCGAGCTGGATTTCAAAGCCATTATCGGTGATGGCGGTGCTATGGGGGGCAAGGACAGCCAAGAATTTATGGCCATTACGCCAGACCGGACAGATTTGAATCGCTGGGTGGTCTTGGACAAGTCTGTAGCCAGCTTTGATGAGATTCCTGAGGATGTTCAGGAAGCTATTCGGACAGAATTGACCAGCTGGATGGTATCTGGTGAGGATACCATCGCTTACTCCAGTGAGTCCAGCTATGCTGCCAACCTTGAAATGGCGACGGATGAATACAAGCCAGCAGGACGTGTCGTGACTGAGGAAGAAGTAGCCCGTGTTTCAACGCCTGACTGCAAGACTATTGACGAAGTTGCTGCCTTCCTTGGGCTGGATGAAAGCCAGACAATCAAGACCTTGGTTTACATGGCTGACGAAGCTCCTGTCGTAGCACTTTTGGTCGGCAATGACCAGCTTAATGAAGTCAAGCTGAAAAATCATTTGGCAGCGGATTTCTTTGATGTGGCGAGTGAAGATGAAGTCCGTCAGCTCCTAGGAGCAGGATTTGGCTCACTAGGGCCAGTCAATCTGCCAGAAGGCGTGAGAATCATCGCTGACCGCAAGGTGCAAGACATAGCTAACGCTGTGGTGGGTGCTAACGAAGATGGTTACCACCTGACCGGTGTCAATCCAGGCCGTGACTTTACCGCTGAGTATGTGGATATCCGTGAGGTTCGTGAAGGTGAAATTTCGCCAGACGGTCAAGGTATCCTCAAGTTTGCTCGTGGTATTGAGATTGGGCACATCTTTAAGCTGGGAACTCGCTACTCTGACAGCATGAACGCTAATGTCTTGGATGAAAATGGCCGAGCAGTACCGATGATTATGGGTTGCTACGGTATCGGTGTCAGCCGTCTCCTGTCCGCTGTTATGGAGCAGCATGCCCGTCTCTTTGTCAATAAAACTCCTAAGGGTGAATTCCGCTATGCTTGGGGCATCAACTTCCCGAAAGAGCTAGCACCATTTGATGTGCATTTGATTCCGGTCAATGTCAAGGACGAGGAAGCCTTGGCTCTAACTGACCGAATCGAGGCTAACTTGCTAAATGCTGGTTATGAGGTCTTGGTGGATGATCGTAATGAACGAGCTGGTGTTAAGTTCAGCGACAGCGATTTGATTGGTCTCCCAATCCGTGTGACAGTCGGTAAGAAAGCTGCAGAAGGTATTGTCGAAGTCAAGATTAAGGCTACAGGTGATACTATCGAAGTCCACGCTGATAATTTGCTAGAAACCTTGTCAATTTTGACAAAATAAAACAAACTGCCAGTTTTATCTGGCAGTTTTCTTTTGCTTATTGGAGGTGAAAATGCTATAGTAGGAAAAAATAGATTGGAGGACCGAATGATGGGATTATTCAGCGGTTTATTAGGCAATGCCTCTCAGAAAGATATTGAAAAAACAGAAAGACAATTAGAGGATATTCTGACAACAACAGAGAATGTGGAACTGGCTTTTAGCCTCATTCGCGACTTGATTGTCTTTACAGATAAGCGTTTAATCTTGGTCGACAAGCAGGGAATGACTGGCAAAAAGACTTCTTATAAGTCCTTTCCATATCGCACTATCAGTCGCTTCTCAGTGGAAACAGCCGGCCATTTTGACTTAGATGCTGAGCTGAAAATCTGGGTTTCCAGCGCTCAAGAGCCAGCAGAAGTCCTGCAATTTACCAGTGACCGCAGCGTCATCGCTATCCAAAAGGCCTTAGCAGAAGCGGTGTTAAGATAGACAGAAAAAGCCTTCTGAGCATTAACTGTAAAGTTAAATCACTCAGAAGGCTTTTTTATTCTTCTTTGAAACCTTGTTTTCTTAAAGCCTCAAAAAATACCTCTGGTTTTTCTTCTAATTTTTCAAACATAACATTCTCTTTATTTTTAAGCCCCATAGCGGTATTTATTTCATCTTTATTCACTTTACTTAGATCGAAGGTGACACTTTGTGCGACAAATTCTCTATCATCAGAAATCCTTACAGCCAGTTTAATTCCCTTCAATTTGCTAATTCTTGCTATAAGCGGATCCTTTTGATTTTTAGCTTGATAGATGTCAGTTAATTCTTTGTGACTTTTATTCCTTTCTTCTTTAGGGATTTCTTTTTCTGTTATAAAATCAAAGTCTGTGACCTTGTCTTTAGTATATCTGACTTTAAACCGAATAGAATTTCCCTTAAACATTGTGTTTGAAAAAGTCTTGGTTTTAATCTTTTCTGTTTTCGCCTTGCTTTGACCCAGATTGGATTTGTTTTCCTGATTGGTTTGATTCGATGTTCCGCAAGCTGTCAAAGTCAGGAGGCAGGCACAAATTAAGAGGATTTTTTTCATCATAAGAACTCCTTTAAGGCAGATTATTTACTTTATTATAACACACTTTAATAACAATAAAAATTACTCTATAAAGTTGAGGGAGAGCAGACTAAGACTACTCTTTTTCTATCGAAAAAAGTGCTGATTTATGGTAAAATAGGGTCACTACTGTACGAGGAAATATCATGTCAAACAAGTTTGAAATTTTAATGCATCAGCTGGATATGCCACTGGAAATGAGAAATTCAGAGGCCTTTTTGAATGCAGAAATTGAGAAGGTTCTGGTCCACAAGTTCAGTCGGGTCTGGGAGTTTCATTTTTCTTTTGCGAATATTCTGCCTATTGAGATTTTTCGGGAATTGCAGAAGCGCCTAGCTCAAGAGTTTTCTAAGACGGGCAATCAAGCCGTTTTTGAAATTCACTGTCAGGCCCCTCAGGTATCGGATGACCTCTTGCAGGCTTATTACCAGCTGGCTTTTGAGGAAGGTCCATGTGCCAGCCATGGTTTTAAGAGTCTGTATCAGGATTTGCAGGTTCATTTGGAAGGTGATAAGTTGCTGATTGAGGGGGCTTCGACCATTGATACGGAGCATTTTCGCAAGAACCACCTGCCCAATCTCAGCCAGCAGCTGGTCAAGTACGGCTTTCCTCAGCTGACCTGTCTGGTTCAGCACAGCGATGAGCTGACCCAGCAGCAAGCGGAGAATTTCCAGGCGGAGAATGACAAGATTGTTCAGGCGGCCAATGAAGAAGCGCTCAAAGCTATGGAATCCCTGCAGCAGATGGCGCCACCGCCAGAGGAAAAGCCAGCCTATGACTTCCAAGCTCGCAAGGCTGCGGCTAAACCAAAGCTGGACAAGGCAGAGATTACCCCTATGATTGAAGTTCAGACTGAGGAAAACCGTCTGGTCTTTGAGGGAATGGTCTTTGATCTGGAGCAGAAAGTTACTCGGACCGGTCGAGTCCTTCTCAATTTCAAGATGACAGACTATACTTCCAGCTTCTCCTTGCAGAAATGGATGAAAAACGAAGAAGAAGCCAAGAAGTTTGACATGATTAAGAAAGGCGCCTGGCTGCGCGTGCGCGGAAATGTGGAGATGAACAATTTCACCCGCGACCTGACCATGAATGTTCAGGATGTGCAGGCTGTTACCCACTATGAGCGCAAGGATTTGATGCCTGAGGGCCAGAAGCGGGTTGAATTTCACGCCCATACCAATATGTCTACGATGGACGCCCTGCCTGAGGTAGAGGAAATCGTTGCAACGGCAGCCAAGTGGGGCCACAAGGCTGTCGCCATTACCGACCATGGCAATGTGCAGAGCTTTCCCCATGGCTACAAGGCTGCCAAGAAGGCGGGTATTCAGCTGATTTACGGTATGGAAGCCAATATTGTAGAAGACCGAGTCCCCATCGTCTACAATGAAGTGGACATGGAACTGAGCGATGCGACCTATGTGGTCTTTGACGTGGAAACGACTGGGCTTTCGGCGGTATACAATGACTTGATTCAGGTTGCTGCCAGCAAGATGCACAAGGGCAATATTATCGCTGAGTTTGATGAGTTTATCAATCCTGGGCATCCTCTGTCGGCCTTTACGACGGATCTGACCGGGATTACGGATGAGCATGTCCGCAATGCCAAACCGCTAGAGCAAGTGCTGAAAGAATTTCAGGAATTTTGCCAGGACAGTGTCCTCGTTGCCCATAATGCCACCTTTGACGTGGGTTTTATGAATGTCAACTATGAGCGGCATGGCCTGCCGAAAATCACTCAGCCAGTTATTGACACGCTAGAATTTGCCCGCAACCTCTATCCAGAGTACAAGCGTCATGGTCTGGGGCCTTTGACTAAGCGTTTCCAGATTGCTCTGGAGCACCACCACATGGCCAACTATGATGCGGAAGCGACGGGCCGTCTCCTCTTTATCTTTATCAAGGATGTGGCTGAAAAGCATGGTGTGACCAATCTCAAGGATTTGAATACGGATCTGGTCGATGAGAATTCCTACAAGAAAGCTCGGGTCAAGCATGCGACCATTTATGTGAAAAATCAGACGGGTCTAAAGAATATTTTCAAGTTAGTCAGTCTGTCCAATACCAAATATTTTGAAGGAGTTCCGCGGATTCCACGGACCGTATTAGATGCCCATCGTGAAGGCCTGATTCTGGGCTCGGCCTGCTCAGAAGGAGAAGTCTATGACGCTGTTGTTTCTCAGGGAGTGGATGCGGCTGTCGAAGTAGCCAAGTATTATGACTTTATCGAGGTCATGCCGCCGGCTATCTATGAGCCTCTGATTGCCAAGGAACAAATCAAGGATCAGGAAGAATTGCAGACCATTATTCGCAACCTGATTGAGGTCGGAGATCGCTTGGGCAAGCCTGTCCTTGCGACGGGGAACGTCCACTATATCGAGCCGGAAGAAGAGATTTACCGGGAGATTATCGTCCGGAGTCTAGGTCAGGGAGCCATGATTAACCGGACTATTGGCCACGGTGAAAATGCCCAGCCAGCTCCGCTTCCTAAGGCTCATTTTCGGACTACTAATGAGATGCTGGACGAATTTGCCTTCCTAGGTGAGGACTTGGCTAAGAAGTTGGTCATCACCAATCCGAATCAGCTGGCGGAGACCTTTGAGCCGGTAGAGGTAGTCAAGGGCGATCTCTATACACCTTTCATTGAAAAAGCCGAGGAGACAGTTGCCGAGCTGACTTATCAAAAGGCCTTTGAGATTTATGGCAATCCTCTGCCGGATATCGTGGACTTGCGGATTGAAAAAGAGCTGAGCTCCATCTTGGGGAATGGCTTTGCCGTGATTTACCTGGCTTCGCAGATGCTGGTGCAGCGCTCCAATGAGCGGGGCTATCTGGTAGGTTCGCGGGGGTCTGTCGGATCCAGCTTTGTTGCGACCATGATTGGGATTACCGAGGTTAATCCTTTGTCACCCCACTATGTCTGTGGCAAATGCCAATACAGCGAGTTCATCACGGATGGATCCTATGGTTCTGGCTTTGATATGCCGGATAAGGACTGTCCAGAGTGCGGCCACAAGCTGAGCAAGAACGGTCAGGACATTCCATTTGAGACCTTCCTTGGATTTGACGGCGACAAGGTACCCGATATTGATTTGAACTTCTCCGGAGAGGATCAGCCGAGCGCCCACTTGGACGTGCGGGATATCTTTGGTTCAGAATATGCCTTTCGGGCTGGTACCGTTGGTACCGTTGCGGCTAAGACGGCCTATGGATTTGTCAAGGGCTACGAGCGCGACTACGGTAAATTCTACCGAGACGCAGAAGTTGAGCGGCTGGCGCAGGGAGCTGCTGGAGTCAAGCGGACGACTGGACAACACCCGGGCGGAATCGTTGTTATCCCTAACTACATGGATGTTTATGACTTTACACCAGTCCAATATCCAGCTGATGATGTGACGGCCGAGTGGCAGACCACCCACTTTAACTTCCACGATATCGATGAAAATGTCCTCAAGCTAGACGTTCTGGGACACGATGATCCGACTATGATTCGGAAGCTTCAGGACTTGTCTGGCATTGATCCAAATGACATTCCTATGGATGATGCTGGCGTCATGGCCCTCTTTTCTGGGACAGACATTCTGGGTGTGACTCAGGAGCAAATCGGCACGCCGACTGGTATGCTGGGGATTCCGGAGTTTGGGACCAATTTTGTACGGGGAATGGTTGATGAGACCCATCCGACAACTTTTGCCGAGCTCTTACAGCTATCTGGTCTCTCTCATGGTACGGACGTTTGGCTAGGCAATGCTCAGGATTTGATCAAGCAAGGGATTGCCGACCTGTCCACTGTTATCGGCTGTCGGGACGACATCATGGTTTACCTCATGCACAAGGGCTTGGATCCTAAGATGGCCTTTACAATCATGGAGCGCGTGCGGAAGGGCCTTTGGCTGAAGATTTCTGAAGAAGAGCGTAACGGCTACATCGCAGCCATGAAGGAAAACAATGTGCCAGAGTGGTACATCGAGTCCTGTGGAAAGATCAAGTACATGTTCCCCAAGGCCCATGCGGCAGCCTATGTTATGATGGCCCTGCGGGTGGCCTATTTCAAGGTGCATCATCCGATTTATTACTACTGTGCTTATTTCTCCATCCGGGCTAAGGCCTTTGATATCAAGACCATGAGTGGCGGTCTTGATGCCGTCAAGCGCCGGATGAACGAAATCGCTGAAAAGCGTAAGAACAACGAAGCTTCCAATGTAGAAATTGACCTTTATACGACTTTGGAAATCGTCAATGAAATGCTGGAGCGGGGCTTCAAATTCGGAAAGCTGGATCTCTACAAGAGCCATGCGACTGAGTTTCTCATCGAAGAGGATACCCTTATCCCACCATTCTCTGCTATGGACGGTCTGGGTGACAACGTTGCCCGCCAAGTGGTCAGAGCCCGCGAAGAAGGCGAATTCCTCTCTAAGACGGAGCTCCGCAAGCGTGGCGGTCTCTCTAGCACCCTAGTTGAAAAAATGGACGACATGGGAATCCTGGGCAATATGCCTGAAGATAACCAGTTGAGTCTGTTTGATGAGTTTTTCTAAAATATAGAAAGAGGTTTTTATGAAACGTACCATTTCCGCTCAGGATAAGCCAGCACAAAAAGTGTTTGATTACCAGTTGCATCTTGATCCAGATACGATTTTGAAAATGACCGCTTTGATTTGCGGCACAGTGGCAGCGGTTAGCCTGCTGTCCCTGTTTAAAGAGAAATAACAAAAGAAAAGGAGAAGCAGCATGGTTCTGCCAAATTTTAAAGAAAACTTAGAAAAATACGCTAAACTATTGGTTGCCAATGGTATCAATGTGCAGCCGGGTCACACGGTGGCGCTCAATATTGATGTGGAGCAGCGTGAGCTGGCTCACTTGATTGTCAAGGAAGCCTATGCTCTGGGAGCTCACGAGGTCATCGTCCAGTGGGCGGATGATTTGACTACGCGGGAAAAATTCCTCCATGCGCCAATGGAGTGCTTGGACAATGTCCCAGACTATAAGGTGGCTGAGATGAACTATCTCCTCGAAAAGAAAGCCAGCCGCTTGGGCGTTCGTTCATCTGATCCGGGGGCTTTGAACGGCGTGGATGCTGAGAAATTATCAGCTTCTGCTAAGGCTATGGGCATAGCCATGAAGCCAATGCGAATCGCAACCCAATCCAATAAAGTCAGCTGGACAGTCGCTGCAGCAGCTGGTACAGAGTGGGCTAAGAAGGTTTTTCCAAATGCAGCCAGCGATGAGGAAGCAGTAGACTTGCTTTGGGATCAGATTTTCAAAACCTGCCGTGTCTATGAAGATGATCCAGTAGCCGCTTGGCAGGCGCATGAAGAAAAACTCAGCTCAAAGGCTAAAGTTTTGAATGAAGAGCAATTTTCTGCTCTCCACTACACAGCTCCTGGAACAGACCTGACACTAGGTTTGCCTACGAACCATCACTGGGAGTCAGCTGGCAGTCTCAATGCTCAGGGTGAATATTTTATTGCCAATATGCCGACAGAGGAGGTCTTTACAGCACCAGACTTCCGTCGGGCCGATGGTTATGTGACCAGCACTAAGCCCCTTAGCTACAATGGCAACATCATCGAAGGCATCAAGGTGACCTTCAAGGATGGCCAGATTGTGGACATTACTGCTGAAAAGGGAGACCAGGTTATGAAGGATCTTGTCTTTGAAAATGCTGGTGCGCGTGCTTTAGGTGAGTGTGCCTTGGTACCAGATCCCAGTCCGATTTCCCAGTCAGGCATTACTTTCTTCAATACACTTTTTGATGAAAATGCTTCTAATCACTTGGCAATCGGTGCGGCCTATGCGACCAGTGTGATCGGCGGAGAGAATTTATCCGAAGAAGAGCTGGAAGCAGCTGGACTCAACCGCTCGGATGTCCATGTGGACTTTATGATTGGCTCTAACCAGATGGATATTGACGGTATCCGAGAAGACGGCAGCCGCGTGCCTATCTTCCGCAATGGAGACTGGGTGATTTAAGATTTTGAGCTGCCTTGAATGGCGTATTCCATAATGACGGCTTCCACTTGCTTCTTGAGAAGCCTTGCTAGAAATATAGAAAGAAGGGGAATATATGATTGGTAGTATGTTTGTCGGTTTTATCATCGGCCTTATCGCCGGGGCTATTACTAGCCGTGGGGAGCGCATGGGCTGTATCGGAAAGATCCTCTTGGGTTGGTTTGGTTCCTTGATTGGTCAATTTCTCTTTGGCCATTGGGGACCAATGCTTGCTGATACAGCTATTGTTCCATCAGTGCTAGGAGCAGTTATCCTCTTGGCTATTTTCTGGAGACGGGATAGTTAGAATAGAAAAAGAAAAAAACAACAGCGATACAAAATTATTAGCTGTTGTTTTCTTTGGTCAGTTTAAAAGCTATACTTTCTATTATGAATAAACAATGATAAAGTAGAACTCAAAAGTTTATAATATTTTATTTGATTTTGAACGGTTACATTTCCAACATAATGTTTGCAAATTATCTGGTGTAGATAATCCGCCTTTAGAAATTGGAATAATATGATCAATTTCTAATAGTAAAAGACTTTGCTCTTTGGTTGACGCACCGCAAATTTGGCATGTATAATTATCGCGCTCTTTAATATAGTTGCGTAATCTATTTGTCATAAATGATCGTTGAGTTTGAATACTTCTATTATATTGAATTTGTTCTAAAATATATTGATAGACTGCTTCAACAGTTTCGTTGTTAAAAGTAATTGTTGTTCTTTGAGAACTGTTCCCGGAGTTACTTACATATTCAAAAACATATCTAGTGTATTCAATATTAATATCAGGGACATTAACTTCTAAATGTTGTATTAAATCTTGTTCGTAATATTTAATGATATATTTTGGGGCTTGAAAATTATTTTTAATATTTTCAAGCCTATCTTTCAGATTCCCCAGAGTATTTTCTATCCGCGAAATATTTTCGCTAATTTCTTAAAGTTGCTTTAGGTTTTCTTCGCTTGCTTCTATATCGAAATATTTGCATAGATATTTAATAGGTTCTTCTGAAGAACGTTTAACAATATACAAAGAAGCTGGATAGACTTTATCATTATTATAAGTTCGGATATTTCTATCTCTTCGATAGTTATATCTACTTGTATTTTCAAAAGATGCTAAATGAATATGTTCTCCTATAACCTTCTTTGCTTTAAAACAATTATTGTTTGGTATTAACTTAGCATACTCTGCAATATCGTTAAACTCTTTAATTGTATCTGTAATGTTATTTTTTTGTTCTAGAAAATCTGAACTATTAAAATAAAGATTTTTCATCAAATTTCTAATTTGAATGTAAATAATGCAAAAAATAAACGTACCAATTGTTGTTATAATTAAGCCTAAAAATTGGTTCCATAAAAAAGGTAGCAAAGAAGGTAATAAGGCTAGACATACCAACAAAATAGTGATATCAATAAACTTTTTTATGAGAATTCCTCCTCCTAAAATTTTTAAAATAATCTCTTCATTTTTATAAACAATTAATAAAACTAGTCTTAAATTATAACATCAGTGTTTTTGATAATGATATGCAAGTTATTTATTCAATCACCAACATGCCGTCTTTGACTGCAAATGGGTCTTTTTCATTGATGCGGTCGTAGAACATGATGCCGTTGATGTGGTCAATTTCATGCTGAACAACAATGGCGTTATAGCCCTTGAGCTTGATACGATGCTTTTGACCGTCCTTGTCAAAGTAATCCACTGTCACTCGTGCATGCCGAACCACGTAGCCCGGTACTTCTCGATCGACTGACAGGCAGCCTTCACCGTCAGCTAAGGCAGCATCCTGAACGGAGTGGGCTACAATCTTAGGATTGTACATCAGCGTTTGTAGACTATAAGCTTCCTTAGGTGGATTGCCCTCTTCGTCCTCAGGGTTGGGAACTAAAACAGCGATGAGCCGTTTGGAAATATCCAGCTGGGGAGCAGCAAGGCCAACACCACCGCGCAAGCCCATTTTTTCAGCCATGACAGGGTCCTGAGAATGTTTCAGAAATTGCATCATCTTTTCGCCCAAAATGATGTCCTGATCAGACAGAGGGAAGCTGACTTCCTCAGCGGTAGCGCGCAGGGTCGGATTGCCCTCGCGGATAATGTCCTTCATATCAATTAAATGGGCTGGTTTGGTTAATCGTTCAATAACAGATGTTTTTTCACTCACAGACATGATTCTCTCCTTTTTCTATCCTTCATCATAACATAAAAGCTGTAAGAAATAAAGGCGGGAGCGGTTTTGACTGGCTGGGGGTGTCTGCTTTTTGATGGAGCCACAGGGACCCATAATATTCCTGACAAAGAAATTGCGTCTTGACCCAAAAAACTGTATGATAGAGGTAGTGTGAATTTTAAAGGAAAATAGAATGAAAAAATTGATGGAAAAGGTGAGTATCCTCTCGCTTTCTTTGATTCTGACGACGGCTTTCTCGATTTCCAGTGCCCAGTCGGCCATGTTTGCTTTTTATAAAGGGATTCCAGAAAGTTGGGTAGAACTTCTGGTTTCTTTGCCTTCGGCTGGGATTATGCTCATGTTGCTGTTTAATCGGATCATTGAAAAATACCTGACAGAGCGTCAGATGATTGTGAGCGGGCTTCTAATCTTTTCGCTCTGCGGGCTTCTTCCTCTTCTTAATCAGTCTTACTGGCTGATGTTTGCCTCTCGGCTTGTCTTTGGGATGGGAATTGGTCTGCTCAATGCCAAGGCGATTTCGATTGTGAGTGAGCGCTACCAGGGACAGGAACGCGTTCGGCTTTTAGGACTGAGGGGATCAGCAGAAGTAGTCGGGACAGCCCTCTTGACTTTTGGCGTCAGTCGGCTTCTTCCTCTCGGTTGGCAGGCTGCCTTTCTCGTCTATACCTTTGGACTGGTGGTTTTGGCGCTTTATTTGCTTTTTGTCCCTTATGACAAGGTCTCTGAAAAGCAGCACGAGCAGTCTGAATTGGCTCCTAAGCTAAGCAGTCATGATTGGCAGCTAAGTCTAGCTTTTGCCTTTGTGGCAGGGGTCATTGTGCTGACTTATATTGCCATCAATGTGCGCGTGCCGGGGATTGTAGAGAAGTCTGGTATGGGGACAGCTCAGACAGCAGGCGTGATTCTTTCCTTGATGCAGTTGATTGGGATTGCAGCGGGTATCAGCTTTGCTAGTTTGACACATCTTTTTAGAGATAAACTGCTGATGCTTTCTGGTCTGGTTTTTGGAATGACTCAGATTATCATTGGCTTCTCACCTAATCTCTTGTCCCTCAGTATGGCTACTATTAGCGCCGGCTTTGTCTATAGTGTCGGTCTGACGACCATTTTTTACACCCTGTCCGAGCGCATTTCCGCCCACCTCCTCAATCAAGCCACTTCTATCGTGATTTTAGGTTGCAGTATCGGAGCAACGGCCACTACATTTGTCCTCAGTTTCATTGGGAGATTCTCTAACGCCCCAGCCTTTATCTTCAGCGTTTTGGGGCTGGCTATGATTCTGACCTCGCTCTTTGTGCTAAGATTTAGCAAAGAAAAGAGCGGATTGGCTCCAAAAAGCTAGGAGGTTATACGATGCGTCTGGATAAATTTTTAGCAGAAAATGGTCTGGGCTCACGCGCTCAGGTTAAGCAGCTCCTAAAGAAAGGGCTGGTTTTGGTCAATGGCAGAGCAGAGAAATCACCTAAGGCTCAGATTGATGAAAGAGCAGATGAGATTGTTGTTTCTGGCCAAAGGCTGACCTATGAAAAATTCGTTTACTACCTTCTCAACAAGCCGCAGGGAGTCATTTCGGCGACAGAGGATGACCGTCATAAGACGGTTCTGGACTTGCTGGACGAGACTGCCCGTCAGAAAGAAGTCTTTCCTGTCGGCCGCTTGGATATTGATACCCACGGCCTGCTCCTTCTGACCAATAATGGCAAGCTGGCCCATGCCATGCTGTCACCCAAAAAGCACGTAGAAAAAATCTACCGAGCTCAAGTAGCAGGCCTGATGAACCAAGCAGATGAGGAGCGCTTTGCTGCAGGAATAGAACTGAAAGACTTCACCTGCCAGCCAGCTCAGCTCAAGATTGTAGAGCTGGATGAAGCAAAAGAGACTTCTCTTGTAGAAATTACCTTAACTGAGGGCAAGTTCCATCAGGTCAAGCGTATGGTGGCTGCCTGCGGAAAAGAAGTTACGGATCTTCAGCGCCTCACGATGGGGCCCCTACAGTTGGATCCCGCACTAGCTCTCGGAGAATGGCGGAGATTAACCGAGGAAGAAATGCTTTCTTTGGCAATCTTCGGCGTTGAATTGTAAATGAAAGAGCCTGAATTCCTCATACAAAAGAGTTGAAACAGAATCATTTGACAAAGGTAGACCTTCTTGGTAGAATAAGTATGTCGTAAAGACAAATAACTTCTTCTTGGTTGCAGGCCATGCCAAACCTGTCACTCGGATGAAGCGTAAAGAAAAGGAGTATATCATGGCAATCTCAAAAGAGAAAAAAAATGAAATCATTGCACAATACGCACGTCACGAAGGTGACACTGGTTCAGTAGAGGTACAAGTTGCTGTCCTTACTTGGGAAATCAACCACCTCAACGACCACATCAAACAACACAAAAAAGACCACGCTACTTACCGTGGTTTGATGAAGAAAATCGGTCGCCGTCGTAACCTCTTGGCTTACCTTCGTAAGAACGACGTTAACCGTTACCGTGAGTTGATTAACTCTCTTGGACTTCGTCGCTAATCTGCTTTATTTTCTACTTACATTGCCTCGTCACCTTACCTCGATATACTCAAGTATTATCTTCGGTTACGGTTCCTAGCACTGCAAGGTAAAATAAACCAGATCTTCTCCCTTAGGGGAGATTTTTTATTTTTCAAGAGAATTTTAATACAATCTTCGGCTCGTCGCCTTGTCTAGAAACATTTTATCCTGCAAGAATGGAGCACTATTATTTGTAGAGTGCTTTTTCTTTTTCACTGGGATCTTAGTCCGAGCACAAATCACCCCCTCTGGATTCAGAGGGCTTTTCCTTAGTCTTGCTTCTAACTCAGTCAGACTCTTTTTGTGGTCCAAAAAAGCCCTTCTATTATTTTAGAAGAACTTTTTCTATCAGCAAATTTACTCTTTCAGGAATTTTTGGATTGCAGGAGCGGCAGTGATAGCAAATCTTTCGTCGATGCGATGCTCCCCACCTTCCACAGTGAAAAGCTCTGCATTTGGAATGGTCTGGCTGGCTTGAACAGCATACTGGTAGGGCACGACTGCATCATCAGTACCGTGGATAATGAGAGTCGGAGCTGTGATTTTGGCCTGCTCTACTTGGATGTCAATGTCTAAGGCATCGATTAGATAAATCTTGCCCAGGGTAGCATTGCGGTGTGTCAGGCTATCAGGAAGTTGATCGAAGTCGGGACTTCCCAGCTGTCGGTAAGTCTCCTGAACATCGTCAAAAAGAACGAAAGCTGGAAAGATAAGCATGAGTTTGTGCACGCGGTCCGGATAAGCAGCAGCATAGAGACTGGCAACGACACCACCTTGGCTGGCACCGAATAAGCTCATTCTGCTCTTATCTACAAAGGTCTCAGAACTCAGTTTTTCCATGACTTGAGTCAAGTCTGTGAGTTCGGTCTTGACTGACATATTCAGCATATCTTGTCCACCGCTTTTCGATTGGAGGCTGCCGCCGTAGAAATCAAAGCTGTAAACCAGATAACCTTGCTTTGCCAGCAGTTGGCTGTACATTTCATATTGCTCAAGGGTGTTGTTAAATCCATGCGCGATAACAATAGTCGGCAATTTTTTACTCTTGTAGTCACGAGGAGCAGTAATATTTCCGTAGAGTTGCTTGTCGTCGTATGAAATACTGTACTCTTCGGACACGATGTCTTGTGTCGGAGTCGGTTGCTTGTTGCTCTTCTCGCTAGAGGCTGTCTGTGTGGTTTCTGGCTTAGGAGGGGTAGGATTCGGTTTGGTCTGGGAATGCCAGAAGAACAGAGCCAGTCCAGCCAAGCTCAAGGCTGCTAAGAAAGCCCAAATATACTTCATAGTTCTCTCCTTTCATTATTTGTAGTATTATAGCGGAAATGAATGTATTTTACAAGGAGAGAGCTTTCTTGCTCTTTAATTTTTCTGGATTTCATGTAAGAAAATCCAATTCACTTATCTAAGAGAGATTTCTATAACCTTGAATTTTTTAGAAAATCTTGCTAGACTGTAGCTACTAAGATAAAAACACTGTTCTGGTTGGTAGTCCAGACGCAAAAATCCATTTTTTGTCAGTAACCTTCCTCCTTGGTTGTCCATTCTTAGGGATTTTTAAAGGAGGTGCTGTCATGGATAAGATTTCAATGACGCTGACAGTTTATTTTGAAGAGGGATTCTGGCACGGTCTTTTTGAGCAGGAACATGCTCAATCTTATAGAGTTTGCCGAGTCACCTTTGGTGCAGAGCCTAGCACGCAGGAATTGTTGGATTTTCTAAACCGTTATTATCATCGGTTGCAGTTTAGTCCTAGCATCAGAGTGAAGGAGAGGACTAAGTCGGTCAGTCCTAAACGCCTGCAGAAACAGGCTAAAAAAGAGCAGATGGCTTCTCGTTCTTCAAAGTCTCAGGAAGCGCTGAAGCTGCAGTTTGAAGAGCAAAAGAAAATCGCTCGAGTCAAGCGCAAGCAGCAGAAAGAACTGGCTAAGCAAAGGAAATTTGAACTCAAACAGCAAAAACGGTTGAAAAAGCACAAGGGGCATTGAACCTGTTTTTTCTTATTTATATGGGAAAGTCTTCCGATGGGAGGCTTTTCGTTTATCAGGCAATCGGTGAGTGGCTTAAAAAGTGAATTGATTTCTCCAAGTCGTTTTATTTGACAGATGTAACTAAAGGCGTTACAATATAGTCATAAAATAAAAATTACAAGAGTAATTTGAAAAAGGAGAAATTATGATTGAAATTACATATTTGGATGCTGTCAAGCAGGAGCGAAAGATGACCTTTGAGTCTTATCAGGAGTTTGAGCAGTCCCAGCAAGCCTGCTTGATTGGTGTGGCGGACTATTACCCAGTTAAAAAACTGACTTATAAAGGTCATGATTTGAACTATCAGGGTACTTACGGCGATGTTTTCTTTTTCCTGATGAAGCAGGATTTGACAAAGTTTGACTAAGAATAAAGGAGAAAAATAATGGTAAAAGCAATCACAGATGCAACATTTGAGCAAGAAACAAAAGATGGATTAGTGCTAATTGACTTTTGGGCCACTTGGTGCGGACCTTGTCGGATGCAGGGGCCAATCCTTGACAAGCTCTCAGAGGAACTTTCCGAAGATGAGCTCAAGATTGTCAAGATGGATGTGGACGAAAATCCCGCTACAGCACGCGCCTTTGGCATCATGTCTATCCCGACCTTGCTCTTTAAAAAAGACGGTCAAATCGTCAAGCAGGTAGCGGGCGTTCATACTGCCCAGCAGATTAAAGCCATTGTGGCAGAATTGGGATAAGGTGAGTGGAAGATTAAATTAGACCTATTTAAAATTAAGGCTGCTCTGGTTATAGAGTGGTTTTTTTATTGCGATTGTAACAATAATGAGTCAATTTAAAATTTTTGTTCGAAAATTCACTTTTTAAGGTATAATAAGTAGAGGTAAATTTTTTCCAATGGATCGTGCTAGAGAGCTGGGTTATTTAAAAATGATGGGAATGTGGTAATGATTATTATTGAGTTTCTAAAACATCTTTTATTTGTCTTTATGATTTTTACACCATTCATCGCTCCAGCGGTTTTGTGTTTCTTTGTGGGGTGGATGATTCCTAGAGAGCAGATCACGCAAAAAAGAATCATACTAGTATTGGCTTTGTTGATCCCTGTTTTGCTTTTAATTTCGTATTTTGCCCCTCAGATATTAGGTCTGGTTTTTTGGAGTCTGATTTGGTTTTTCATCGGCCTGCTGCGAATGAAGAATTATACTAAGTCACAGTACTGGACAAGATGGCTTATATTTATCGCTTGTTTTAGTGCCTATATTTTACTTTATCTCCGCTTTTTTGGGTCTCTTTATTTTTATTAAACTGTTTAAAAATCAGCTTGAAGCAAATCTTCAAGCTGATTTTGTTTATTCTTTATTGCCCTAACTCCTCGCTGTAAGCAATAATCTGATCAATTGTGTCAGACAAGAACTGAATGGTGTCGCGGAGTGGTTTATCCGTCGAAATATCTGCTCCGATAATCATAGCAGACTCAAGCGGAGTCTTGCTGCCGCCAGATTTGAGTAGCTCAAGCCAGTCACGGGCACCATTTTCGTCATTTTTCAGATGTAGGTAGCCGGCGGTAGAAATGACCAAGCCTGCGGAGTAAGTATAGCTGTAAAGCCCCATGTAGTAGTGAGCTTGGCGTATCCAAGTCAAGGCAGCATCGTCGTCAATCTCAACGGCATCGCCCCAGAATTCTGTCAAAACTTCTTTCATGATAGCGTTGAGTTTGCTTGCACCGAAGGTTCCGCCTTCTTCAATCAAAGTATAGACCTTGCGTTGGAAGGCAGCTTCCAGCAAGTGAGTGATGAAGTTGTGGAAGTAGGTATCCGTCAGACGGTGAGCCAGGGCAAAGCGTTTCTGGCGTGGGTTATCAAACTGGCGTTCCAGATAATCACTGAGCAGGAGCTCATTAAAGGTAGAGGGTGCTTCCACGTAGTAGGTAGACATGTGGGCGTTAAAGTAGCTTTGGTGATTGTCAGAGAAGATAAATTGACCAGAGTGGCCAATCTCGTGAATCAGAGTATAGACATCACTCATACGGCCAGTCCAGCTCATGAGAACATAAGGGTGAACTCGATAAGGATCAGCAGCATAGCCTCCAGAATCCTTTCCAGCATTGGCCGCAAAATCGACCCAGCGTTCTTCCTTATAGCGGGCAACTTCTTGGCAGTATTCTTTTCCGAGTGGCTCGACTGATTTCATGACAAGGTCATAGGCGTCGTCAATGCTGACTTCGGGATTGAGCTCGCTGTCCAAGTCCAGTTTCCAGTCGGCAAAGGTCATTTTTTCAAGTCCGTTTACCTTAGCGACATGCTTGAGGTATTTCTGAGCTACTGGGGCAAATTCGCTCAGAATCAAGTCAATCTGCCGGTCAAACATAGAGCGATCAACTTCTTGCTCTGCCAATAAGTAGTCAAAGACAGAGTCAAAGCCTTTCATGTCAGCCAGCAGTTTTTCAGACTTGACCTGAGCCAGATAGGCAGCTGCAGCAGTATTTTGATGCTGACGAAGGCCTTCAGAGAAAGAGCGGAAAGCTTTTTCGCGGATTTCTGCATTTTCATGGTTTTGATAGAAATTCTCATAGGTGACAAAGCTGTTTTTGTAAACTTTGCCGTCTACTTCAAAGTCAGCCATAGCAAAGTCGCCGGCCCGCATCTTGGTGTAAATATCCTGTGGACTGTAAAAGACTTCACCTAGATTGGTCAAGGCTTTTTCGACATCCGCTCCCAGATAGTGGGCTTTTTTGATTTTAGCTTGGCGAATGGCTGAGGTCAAATGGGGCTCTTGGCCTAGTCTCTCCAAGACAGCCTCGTCTGCGCCGACTAGGGCGTCGTCAAAGAAGCTGAGTGCGACATTGGCCTCGGTCTCAAACTCCATAGCTGCTTGGGCAATCTGCGCAAAGCTCTCGTCGCCAAAGTCAGTGGTCTGTGGCATAAAGCCGTAGTTGCCAATGTGGCTGATTTGGATATAAATCTGCTCTAGCTCAGCAAAAGCCCGCTCAAAATCTTCGAAAGTGCTGAGCTTGCCTTGATAATCACGGACGAATTTCTGGATGTCCTCTCTGGCCTTTTCGATGGCCCGCAGGAAGTCCTCCTGGTCTTGGTAAAGGGCTGTTAGGTCCCAGAGTTCATTTTCTGGAAATTCAGAACGATGTTTTTGTTCCATAGTCTACTCCTTTTGTCGTATATAGAAATAGTATAGCAAAAAATCACCTAAAATGTCCTGCCTAGAATAGATATGTGATAAAAAAATTCTGATAAAAGAGCATTCTAATTGAATTTAATGCAAAAATAGCATATGTTTTAGGAGTTGGCATTATATTATTAAGGAGTTTAGTATACGAAAATTCAGTTTTCAACCATCGCTCTAATTATGAGAAAGTATTTGAAATAAAAAAAGAATGTTGATTTATCAGCATTCTTTTTATGTTCACTTTGATAAAAATAATAGTTTATGTCTGATTAGCTATAAACAAGCTACCAAAGACATAATCTTTCAAAGTCAACTCATATCACCATACGAACATAAGGTAACATTTTAACATTGTTTTTTAATCTTGGAATCATGTTAGTAATCATCAAAAGAAGAATTATTTTTATCAGTGATTATTTTTTGAATTTGTAATTTTTCAAAATCAATTTGTTTTAGATTCCAGTTATAATAAGACTGCTCCATAAGCAGATTGAAAATTTTGTAATAAATACTGCTCTGTCCTAGCTTATTTAATTCTTTATTTTTGGATTCTTGTAAGATTTTTTTTGCAGATTTTCTTTTTATTTTTAGTTTTTGAAATTCTGGATAATGAATAAAATCATTTAAAATATAAAAATATTTAGCATCTTCTAAAAGGCTGATTGTATGTGTTTGGTAATTTTGGATAAAATTCAATATTGATTTAAAAAGATATTTTAAGACGACCCTATATCTAGTTTCATTCCCGATTATATAATATCCAACAGCACAGAGAGTAAAGTAATCCTCTGGATTTTCGTCTAGTAGTTGACACAAAAATTGTGTGCTCAATTTCTTATCAAAAGACTTTAAATATACAATTAAATCAGATATATTATTGATTCTATTTGAGTTATTTTTCAATATTCTATAGATATTTTCGAATATTTTGTTTTCAATATCTGATAGATAATTTTCACTGTTTTTTATAAACTCTTCTTTATTCTTATTGATTATTAATCTTAAATTGGATAACGAGGCTCTAAATTTCATTAGAGTTTTAATGTATGCCTTGGTTGTGTCAGAGTCAGGGTGTATTGAGTATATATTGTTTATTTCGTCTAAAGCAATATAAATTGTACGAAGGTATCTGAAAAAATAAGTGCTTTCACTGCCCATAAAAATTGGTTCATAAATTTTCAGAGAAATAAATTTTAAAAAATATAAAGTGATTCGTCTTTTAGAACTAGGGGTAGTGCTAACAATATCTCTTATTGTTTCGTATAGTTGTATCCAAGCAGACTCATTGATTAAAATCTGAGTTATCGAAAGTTTATAGGAGGGCTCAAGTTGCAGATATTTTTCTAAATTATCATTTTTTAATAACTTCAATTGATTTATTTCACGATTATTAGAAAACACATTAAGAAGTTGTTTTAACTGTATGATAGGGGTATCAGATAGCGAGAAGGGTTGTTCTTTGATTTGGTGTTTTTCAAAATTTAGTTTTAAATTGAAATTTGAAAGCTCTCTGGCAATTTCCTGCTCAATAGTTTCTAATATTTCATACGTTGAGGAAAAAATATAATAATCATCAACAAAGCGATAGATTTTATAGTTTTTATTGAAATGAATATTTTGATGATTTAAGTTCTTTTCAATGCTGTAATCACAATGTGTTAGAATGATATCAGCGATTATTCTATTTATCTCTGGTCCAATCAAGATACCATTAGTTTCATTATCGTTACTTTTTTGCTGTATTGTATCTGACTGAGCAGCAAATGTATTCTTTAAACTTCGCTTAGAATAGTCTTTCCCTAAATGTTTGTCTCCAACTATTGCCCATGTAATAGAATGTGTATAGATACTTCCAAAAAAATTCTGAATATCAAGCTTAGAAAAAAATCTAAACCGTAAACTATCTCGATTAAAACTGGGGGAGTTTATGATACCAGATAATTTATAATGCTTATTATAGGTAAAATATTTTTTAAAAAAACGATCTAATTCTTCGTTTGTAATAGTACTAATTCCTGTAATACCAAAATCTTGTTCAATTTTTAATCGCTCTTTATCTAGAGCTTTACTCTCTGCATATGTTATAGTATTTGCTTTTTGAACTTTACGAACATTGAATTTTGACTTTTGAAGAAAGTTGATTAGCAGGTATTCGTATTTCATAATATAAAATAGAAATTTTAACTGTGAAGAAGGATGCATTAAAGAAATTGTTCTATAACTACCATTATTTTTCGGTATTTCATATTTTAAGGGAATGGTATGCTTCTCATTGAATTTTTTGTTGAAATTTTCAATATCTGTCGGAACTAAATTTATTAGATTTTTTAAATTATTTTTCAATGGTAAATTTGTAAAAAATGTTGGAACCTCGGAAGGTAAAACTTCGGTTGTTAAAAACCATTCTTGTTTAAGGTATTTTTTATTCATAATTGCTATCTGTCCTTGAATTTTAGTTTCTTATATTGTATCATAGAGCAGTAGGCAAGAGAAGTAACTAAATATTTTATACTAGTTAAACAAGATGTTTTTCTCTCACACACAAAAAGATTATTTCAAGCTTAGCTTAAGATATCACGGTAATTTACCATGATATTTATCTAGAGTAGGATTTTATTATCCTACTCAGTTTGCCTACAATTTTAGGAGTATTTTATGAAATTTGATTCAATATTTGTAGAAATCTACCAAGGTGAGAGACAAGTTTATAAATTAAAAGATGAATCCCGACGTTCGGAATTCAAGGATTTAAATACTGAATTGATCAATAAATTCAATCTAGTTATTCCAAATAGAAATGTTATTATTAAATCATTGATTCAATTTTTAAGTCAAGGGAATATTTATTGTAATCAATCAGGTTTATCTGCTACAAATCAGAATTTTTATGTAATTAAAGCAGATATTTCCAATTTCTTTCCTTCGATTAACAAACATATACTTTATAAAAAAATAGTTAAATCTTCTTTGTTAAAAGATAGTAGTTTGGATGTTATTAAATCTTTTATATTTAATAATCACATTTCTGGTGTTCCTTTGGGGATGCCTTTTTCCAGTGCATTATCTGAAGTCTATTTAGAGGAATTTGATGATGCTATAAGGAGGAAATTTTCTCCAATTTTCTATGTTAGATATGTAGATGATATATTAATGGTAAAAAGCTATCCTGTAGATAATACTATTAATAAGGAAAGTGAGAAGAAATTATTATTTAGGTTATTGAACGAAATAAGTTTATCAGCTAATGAAACTAAGACAGATATATATGAATATGGATTAGCTAATAATGAACTAAAATTTGACTATCTAGGATATAATTTTAATATAAAAGACGAGAAGTTATATATTGATATTTCTAAAAATAAGTATGATAAAAAAATTCTGAACAGATTGACCAGATACTTCAAATATTATAACTCTTCCAGCCATACTGATAAAGATTTTTGGATTCTTTATTATAGAATAAAAAATTTGATCTATGGAGTTACTTCCAGCGGTGAAAAAGGAATTGACCATAAGTTGAAATTTGGAATTGGTTTTAGTTATAAGTTTATCAATTCTGATAATATACTAAAAAATCTTTTGAGGACATTCCACTATTTTAGGAAGAAGTACTCAAACCAATTTACCTCGGAACAGACTGCACTCTTATTCAGTTTGTTTACTGTTAATTCAAGTTCTAAAGGAAGAATTATTCTTAACCAATTTTCTGATACTGATGATATATTACTTTTACTCAAAAAGAGGGTAACTTATACTAAGTATTCAATTTCAAAGTTAGAAGAAATTGCTCAGCGTATTGGATGTTTTTCAATTACACGAAGTAACGATAGCTTATATAGATATAATTTACAAATACAGATTATGAAAAGCTTACGAATTCGTTAATTTAACTGAGAGCTCAGGCTCTCTTTTTTTCTTTCCTTCTTTTCCAAATCATTCTTATTGTTCTTAATAAATTCTAAGTGAATCAACTTTTGATTTTTAAAGGATAGTTCTTCCTTGGAAAAGCAAAAATTCAATTACTTTAGCCATGATATACATAGAATCCTAATTGTCGCAAGTGATGAACATCAAGTTATTCCTGAACATATATCAATTACCTTGCTATTAAAGTAGATAGTAAAGGAAAAGCTACGATTGATAAAGAAAACATTGCGAATCTTTTCCAAATCAATATGAAACCTGCCAATGACGCAAATGAATCAAAATTTGAATAATCTGTAACCGTAGTTCTATTAGGGCTCTTTTTTATTATACGACTCTAAGTTCGTCTTAATCCGTTAGCCGAGAAACAATTGATTAGCTTTAATCCTTGTGGAGAACTATAACTGGCTCTAAAATCTAAAAATATGTAGATTCAAGATATTCATTTAAAAAGGCTGTCTAAGCCTTTTTCTTTTGCCTGAAATTGTGGTAAAATAAGGTCTGTACGTGCTTGATACAAAGATGAGGATATAATAAGCTACTAAGGGCATGAAATTAAAGCTAAGTTGAACCGCCCTTTAGTATCTTGAGAATTGAACACGCCTCCAACTCTGTAGAAAAAGATAAATCTATCTAGGAGCAGTCGCTCCGTCGCTCGCTTTCCTATTTTTACGTTGCTTTTGACGGGCTTAATATCTTGATCTTTGTAGCCAAGGCGTATGAAAAAATTTGAGCATGTGCTCGGCAAGGAGTCTTTATGACAAAACAAGTTTTTAAAACTATTTTTGCAGGCCGTGAGTTGGTAGTTGAAACCGGTCAGGTTGCAAAACAGGCAAATGGCAGCGCCGTTGTTCGATATGGAGAAAGTACCGTTTTAACTGCGGCAACCATGTCCAAAAAGATGGCTACTGGTGACTTTTTCCCATTACAGGTCAACTATGAGGAAAAAATGTATGCGGCTGGGAAATATCCTGGTGGCTTTAACAAGCGCGAAGGCCGTCCGTCAACAGATGCGACTTTGACTGCTCGCTTGATTGACCGTCCGATTCGTCCTATGTTTGCGGAAGGTTTCCGCAATGAAGTTCAGGTTATCAATACCGTTCTTTCTTATGACGAAGATGCTTCGCCTCAAATGGCTGCTATGTTCGGTAGCTCTCTGGCTCTTTCTATCTCAGATATTCCTTTTAACGGCCCTATCGCAGGAGTTCAGGTCGGCTATATAGATGGTGAATTTATCATCAACCCTAGCAAGGAACAAAAAGAAGTTTCGCTTTTGGAACTGACAGTGGCTGGTACCAAAGATGCTATCAACATGGTAGAATCCGGAGCTAAGGAACTGTCTGAAGATATCATGTTGGAAGCTCTTCTCAAAGGGCATGAAGCAGTCAAAGAATTGATTGCCTTCCAAGAAGAAATTGTCGCAGCAGTCGGCAAGGAAAAAGCAGAAGTAGAATTGCTGCATGTTGATGAAGAGCTGCAGGCAGAGATTATCGCAGCCTACAACAGCGACTTGCAAAAGGCTGTTCAGGTAGAAGAAAAGCTGGCGCGTGAAGCCGCGACTCAGGCCGTCAAAGACCAAGTTACAGCAGTCTATGAAGAGAAATACGCGGACCACGAAGAATTCGACCGTATTATGCGTGATGTGGCTGAAATCTTGGAGCAAATGGAGCATGCGGAAGTGCGCCGTTTGATTACTGAAGATAAGATCCGTCCTGACGGTCGTAAGGTTGATGAAATCCGTCCGCTGGATGCAGAAGTGGATTACCTGCCGCGCGTGCATGGTTCTGGTCTCTTTACTCGCGGGCAAACCCAGGCCTTATCTGTCCTGACTCTGGCACCAATGGGGGAAACACAAATCGTTGACGGTTTGGATCCAGAATACAAGAAACGCTTCATGCACCACTATAATTTCCCGCAATATTCTGTCGGTGAAACAGGCCGTTATGGGGCTCCTGGCCGTCGTGAAATTGGACACGGTGCTCTTGGGGAACGTGCCTTGGAGCAAGTCTTGCCTAGCTTGGAAGAGTTTCCGTACGCGATTCGTCTGGTAGCAGAAGTCTTGGAGTCAAACGGTTCATCCTCCCAAGCCTCTATCTGTGCGGGCACTTTGGCTCTGATGGCCGGAGGTGTGCCGATTAAGGCTCCGGTTGCCGGAATTGCTATGGGCTTGATTTCAGATGGCAGCAACTACACAGTTCTGACGGACATTCAAGGTTTGGAAGACCACTTTGGCGATATGGACTTTAAGGTAGCTGGTACCCGTGAAGGGATTACCGCCCTGCAAATGGATATCAAGATTGAAGGAATTACTGCAGAAATCTTGACAGAAGCTCTGGCTCAGGCTAAGAAAGCCCGCTTTGAAATCCTTGACTTGATTGAAGCGACGATTCCAGCTCCACGTCCTGAGTTGGCTCCAACTGCTCCGAAAATTGACACCATCAAGATTGATGTGGATAAGATTAAGATTGTTATCGGAAAAGGTGGGGAAACCATCGACAAGATTATCGCTGAAACCGGTGTCAAGATTGACATTGATGAAGAGGGCAATGTATCTATCTACTCTAGCGACCAAGACGCGATTAATCGTGCCAAGGAAATCATTGCTGGCTTGGTCCGCGAAGCAAAAGTGGACGAAGTTTACCATGCCAAGGTTGTTCGGATTGAGAAATTCGGTGCCTTTGTCAATCTCTTTGACAAGACAGATGCACTGGTTCACATCTCAGAGCTGGCTTGGACTCGGACCAACAACGTCGAAGATGTTGTACAAATCGGTGATGAAGTGGATGTTAAGGTTATCAAGATTGATGCCAAAGGTCGGGTAGATGCTTCCATGAAAGTATTGCTGCCACGTCCGCCAAAGTCTGATAAGCCGAAACATCATCATGACAAGGGACATCATCCGCGCAAGGAGCACAAGGGTTATAAGGACCATCAAGAAATCCCTAAAACAGAAGAATAAGAGGTCGCTCATCCCTGTGGACCTCATCAGAAATCGGCAGAGGCGAGCCTAGTTCTCGTCTCTCCTTGTTTAGAGAAGGAAGGAGGCTAGCATGGGTTGGTGGAAGGAATCCATTGATATCGTAAAGGAAAATGACCCGGCGGCACGAACGTCGCTGGAAGTCTTGCTAACCTATCCAGGCATCAAAGCTTTGGCGGCCCACCGCCTCTCACATTTTTTGTGGCGGAACGGCTTCAAGCTGCTGGCGCGCATGCACAGTCAATTCTGGCGTTTCTGGACCCAGATTGAGATTCATCCCGGCGCTCAGATTGAGTCAGGTGTCTTTATTGACCATGGCAGTGGCCTGGTGATTGGAGAAACGGCCATTGTGGAGAAGGGGGCCATGCTTTACCACGGTGTGACCCTGGGCGGTACTGGCAAGGATACAGGCAAACGGCATCCGACCGTGCGTCGGGGTGCCTTGGTCTCTGCCCATGCTCAAGTCATCGGACCAATTGAGATTGGCGAGAAAGCCAAGGTCGGAGCCGGTGCAGTTGTAGTGGCGGATGTTCCAAGTGATGTGACAGTTGTTGGTGTACCAGCGAAGATTGTCCGTGTCCACGGTGAGAAAGACGAGCCAACCATTCACGAGGTAGAGGAGAAGCGGGAATACTATCTAGACAAGCTAGAGCATGCCCGTGAAGCCAGCCACCATTCGTCAAGTCTGTAGAAAAGGTTGGCAAAGTTACCTAAGTAAAATATGACAGGAGGAACCGACATGTCAGATTTATCAGATGCTATTTTGAACCAGGTAATCCTTGAACTGAAAGAAGGTTTGGACGGTTCTGCCAAGGAGCGTTTTACCAAACTGCCGCCTAGCCACCAGCGCGAATGGGCTCGCTATATCAGTGAAGCAAAAAAAGATGAGACCAAGCTGCGCCGCCTAAATAAAATGAAGACGGATTTGCTGAAGCCTTAAAGAAAGAGAACCTATGCTATTAGAGGAATTTGAAGATGTAGCAGCAGTCATTGAGCCAACTGAAAAGCCAGTCCATGACAAGGGTGAAGTGTGTGAAACCATCATCCTGTCCTTTAATGGGGAAATTCTGAAACGTTTGATTGAGTCAGAAGCAGTCTATCCAGGAGGCTATTTGAAAAGCATAAACGGACAGCATCCATGGTATATTTATGGCCAAGGACCTAGCAAGCTAGCAGTTATGTTGGCTCCGATTGGGGCTCCCATGATAGTCGGCCAGCTGGAGGAGTTAGCGGCCAGAGGCTTCACGAATTTCATCATTCTAGGTTCCTGTGGCGTTTTGGACCGCTCAATTGAGGCGGATAAGATCATCCTGCCTGCAGCCGCTTTGCGAGATGAAGGAACTAGCTATCACTATGCCCCACTGGGTGACGAAGTAGCCTATGACGAGTCTCTGCTGGTTGAGCTGGAAGCCATCTTTGACAAGCACGATATCGAGCATATCCGTACTAAGTCTTGGACGACGGATGCCTTTTATCGGGAAACACCTGATAAGGTCAAGCGTCGCTTGGCAGCCGGAGCCAAAGTGGTGGATATGGAAGCTTCAGCTATCATGGCTTGGAGTCAATTTCGCAAGAGCAAGGTCTATCAGTTCTTCTACACAGCTGACTATGTGGATCATCATAATCGAACCTGGGATGCCCGCCATGAAGAGCGGACAGCTGATGCCATGACTTTTTTCACTATCGCTTTGACAATAGCAAAGGAACTAGAAAGGTAACTACAAGAATGGCAGTATATTTTTACGGCTGTATCACCATGGATGGCTACTTGGCAGACAGCCAGCACAGGATAGACTGGCTGCATCAGCTTGGTTCTGTAGAGGATACAGGCTATGATGACTTTTACAGGCAAATGGATATCACCATCATGGGCAAGCGGACCTTTGAGGAAATCCAAGATTTGCAAGATGTAGAAAGTTTTTATCAAGCTACGGAAAACTATGTCTTTACGCATGATAGGCACCTGCCTGTCAGCAATTACCAGTCAGTAGCTGGGGATGTGGTGGACTTTGTTCACCAAATTGATAAAGGCAAAAATGTCTTTGTGATTGGTGGTAATTCCTTGGTAGGACCGCTCTTGGATGCGGATCTTTTCGACCACCTCATTATTCAGATAGCGCCCCTTATCCTAGGAAAGGGGGTTCCCCTCTTTACCCAAGAGGAAGGGCAGCGCTTTTACCAACTGGATAGCCTCAGACAATTTGGCCCTTTTGCAGAGCTGGTTTTCAGCCGAAAAAGTCAGAAATAGAGAAGGGAGTGGACCGCATGATTAAAATTTACGACACCATGACCCGCAGCCTACGTGAATTTGTGCCCATTGAAGAGGGCAAGGTTCGCATGTATGTCTGCGGTCCGACGGTTTATAATTATATCCATGTCGGCAATGCCCGCTCAACAGTAGCTTTTGACACAGTTCGTCGCTATTTTGAGTATCGGGGATTTGAGGTCAATTATATTTCCAATTTTACAGATGTAGATGATAAGATTATCCATCGCGCCAAGGAAGAAGGCATCACACCAAAAGAAGTGGCGGACAAGTATATCGCAGCTTTTCGTGAGGATGTATCAGCTTTGGGTGTTAAGCCGGCTACTCAGCATCCGCGCGTGATTGACTTTATGGAGGCAATCATTGACTTTGTGCGGACTTTGGTGGACAAGGGCTACGCCTATGAGTCAGAGGGCGATGTCTATTTCCGTGTGGAAAAATCTCACAATTATGCCAAATTAGCCAACAAAACCCTGGCAGACTTGGAGTTGGGTGCTTCTGGTCGGACAGATGAGGAGACTGCTCGTAAGGAAAATAAAGTGGACTTTGCTCTCTGGAAGGCGGCTAAGCTGGGTGAGATTTCTTGGGACAGTCCTTGGGGAGCAGGTCGCCCAGGCTGGCACATCGAGTGTTCGGTCATGTCGACGGAGATTTTGGGTGATACTATTGATATCCACGGCGGAGGAGCAGACTTAGAATTTCCTCACCACACCAATGAAATCGCCCAATCAGAGGCCAAGACTGGCCAGACTTTTGCCAACTACTGGATGCACAATGGCTTTGTCAACATTGACGACGTCAAAATGTCCAAGTCTCTAGGTAATTTTATCACCGTTCATGATGCCCTCAAGACAATTGATGGTCAGGTGCTGCGTTTCTTCTTTGCTACCCAGCATTATCGTAAGCCAATTAATTTCACGGAAAAAGCTGTTCATGATGCAGCGACTAATCTCAAATATTTGAAGAATACCTATGAGCAGCCTTTCACTAGTCAGGCAGATTCTGCTCAGCTTCAGACCTTTCTGGACAAATTCACTGCCGCCATGGATGAAGATTTCAATGCAGCCAATGGTATCACGGTTGTCTTCGAGTTAGCCAAGTGGATCAACTCTGGCAATTACACCGCTGAAGTTAAGGCAGCCTTTGCCAAGCTCTTAGAAGTTTTTGGTATCGTTTTTGTAGAAGAAGTCTTGGATGCGGACATTGAGCGCTTGATTGAGGAGCGCCAAGCAGCGCGGGCTAATCGAGACTTTGCGACTGCGGACCGTATTCGGGATGAATTGGCCGCTCAGGGCATCAAGCTTTTGGATACTAAGGACGGAGTGAGGTGGACACGTGACTGATGTCAACCTGATTAACGGTATTGCCCTCGCCTTTGAGGGAGATGCTGTCTACTCCATGTATATCCGGCGTCACCTGATTTTTCAGGGGCTGACCAAGCCCAATCAGCTGCATAGGGAAGCGACCAAGTACGTTTCTGCCAAGGCTCAGGCTAATCTCATCTCTCTCATGCTGGAAGAAGGGATTCTGACGGAGAAGGAAGAGGATATCTACAAGCGCGGCCGCAATGCCAACAGCCACACCAAGGCTAAGAATACAGACATCGTCACCTACCGGATGTCGACCGGCTTTGAGGCAGTCATGGGCTACCTGCATATGACCGAATCTATTGAGCGACTGGAAGAGCTGATTGACTGGTGTATTCAGAAGATAGAGGCTTCGTTCTGATTCTGAAAGGAACTAATTTATGAGTGATTTCTTACAATTTGACAATTTTAATTTCAAGTTGGCTATTATTCAGGAGTTAATGTATGAACAAAACGTGCTTGAGCCACGATTTGATGTTTACAGTTTTTGTGAATCTGAGAAATTATCTGTAGATCCAGAAGACTTCGATGAGACACCAATTCCTGAAGTAGAGACTTATTTCAAACAGTTGGAAATACCTAAAGAGTATGCGTAGAATGTGGAAAGCCTCTTCTTTGATGGAGGTAATGATATCTATGCGCAATTAATCCCTTTATGGGATGGTGAAGATGATCAATTTGATTTGGAAAATGTGAGTGAAAAAGAGCTATCACAGTTTTCGAATTTAAAAACCATAGACGGAACAATTTTTCCATTTTCTAAAGAAGTACGTGACTTATTTGAATCTAAAGGAATTGATATCGAAGAGTAATATTATTGAATAAAGGAATTTTATGAAAAAATTTGTATTGTTTGCAGTCTGCTTATTTAGTCTGATGACACTTAGCGCCTGCATGTTTGTCCCTCTTTTCAGACGAAGTGGCAATACTTCTTCCTCGTCTAGCTCTAGCTACTCTAGAAAGCAGAGTTCATCTTCCAAAAAAGAATACTCTGATGACGACTATGGCTATAGCTCATCTAGTTCGTCTTCTGCAATTGAAGATGATCCATATACTCTCTTTAATGACTTTGGTCAATCTTTGGACGCCCTTACTGATATGCAAGATATTGATAAGTGGGAAGAATTTAAATCCATCAATCTCATTTATTTTGAAGAGGAGTCTGATCGGGTTGCTACTAAAAAGGATGAAGTGCGTGCTAAACTAGGTCAGCCAACTTCAGAGCTAAGTAGTGGAGGTGACCTGTGGAAGTCGGATAATTATACAATCCTTATTGGTTATGATGAAAATTCTGTTGTTATGAATAAGCTTATTACATTCACTTCCTCTAAGCAGGTGGAAAGTTTAAGCGGTATTTCTAAAGGGATGTCAGCCCAAGATGTTGTCAAAAAACTAGGTAAACCACGAGGACTGGATGTGACAGGTATGTTTACTCGCTTCGTTTGGGCGGACGAGGATGATAAGGACTATTACGTCTATTTTAAGGGAAACAAGGTTTATGACACTAAGGAACCTAATTAAAAAGACATCAGTTATATAGCCGATGTCATGAAATGAAAACAAATTATTTTAATTCGGAGATAAAGATGATTAAAGTCCTTTATCTCTTTTTTAGTTTTAGTACTTTATTTGCAAAATAAAGCAGCTAGTCTTCTTTATATTTTTCGTAAAATTCAACCTTAATCCTAATAAAGGTTTCCAAGTCTCGTAGGAGCTGCAGGAGCATGGCTCGGGTTTCAAATTCCTGGCGGGTCTTAGGGAGTGGTCGCTCGCGAAAAACGGCTAGATAGTTTTCAATCTCGCCCAAGAGGTCTCGGGCGGGATTTTCCTGGCTCAATTGCTTAGCGGTTTGGGAGAAGAGGCGGGCTAAAATCAAGCTTTCACTGGCTGCTAGATGGCAGTTATTGATATTGCAGGCCATGTCTTGCAGGATACTATTTTGGGCCTGTCGCATTTCAAAGTAGTGGATATGGTAGTTGGTCTGGTGAAAGAGGTGGTTGGAGTGGTCCAGATAGACCAGCTGCAAGGCCTGTTGCAAAATCTTGTCCAGCTCCTTGATCAGAGCTGCATCATTTCGGCCGTCTCCAGATTTTAAGAAATATTCAAAGCGCAGGAGAATCTTTTTCAGCTGTTCTTCCACTTGCTCATGGTAGCTGTCAATTTCTTGCTGGCGCGAGGGCATATAGAGATTGGCTAGCAGAGCAAAGCCAGTTCCAATAAGAAATAGAGCTAGCTCATTTCCAAGCAGAGACCAGGAGGTGGATTTTTCTAAGAGCAGATGGGTGACCAGAACGGTGCTGGGTGTGATGCCGATTTCCCAGCCAAGCCGAAAGGCCAGAGGTACATAGATCACGATATAGATGGCCAATGCTCCGAGATGAAAACCTAGAAAGTGAAAGGCCAGGCTTCCGATAGCCAGAGCCAGCAGGGTAGATAAAAAGCGATTGCCAGCTAGCTTTGCTGTGCTGCGGCGGGTATCAGTCACGCTGAGGATGGCAATAATTCCGGCTGAAGGTGAGTAGGGCCGACCTAAAAAGTCAGCCAGCCAAGCAGCGAGACAGGTAGCTAATACTAGCTTGATGGTGCGTTGGAGGAGAGACATGAGTAAGAGTTCCTTTTTTAGACTTCTTTCTATTATAGCACGACTAGCGGGGAATCTTAGGGCCTGCTGATTGCTTTTTATCAGAGCAGAATTCTGTCTCGCCCGAGTAAATCCTGCCGCCATTTTTTCGCCTTTGTGTTATACTAGTCCTATGGAAAAAAACGATATTGTCTACGGTGTGCATGCGGTGACAGAGGCTCTCGCAGCTAACACTGGAAATAAACTCTACATTCAGGATGACCTGCGTGGAAAAAAGGTCGATAAAATCAAAGATTTAGCAGCAGAGAAAAAGGTTTCCATCTCCTGGACACCTAAGAAGACCTTGCAGGAAATGACAGACGGGGCTGTTCACCAAGGCTTTGTTCTGCGGGTGGCGGAGTTCGCCTATACTGACTTCGAGGTGCTTTTGAAAAAAGCAGAGCAGGAAGACAATCCTCTCTTATTGATTTTGGACGGGCTGACTGACCCGCATAATCTGGGCTCTATCTTGCGGACGGCTGACGCGACCAATGTGGCTGGAGTCATCATTCCTAAGCACCGGGCAGTCGGTGTGACACCAGTCGTTGCCAAGACCTCAACGGGTGCCATTGAGCATATTCCCATTGCCCGTGTGACCAACCTCAGCCAGACACTGGACAAGCTCAAGGAAGCTGGTTTCTGGATTTTCGGTACAGATATGCAGGGGACGCCTTCTCATAAGTGGAATACAGCAGGCAAGCTGGCCCTCATCATCGGTAACGAAGGTAAGGGCATCTCAAGCAATATCAAAAAGCAGGTGGACGAGATGATTTCCATTCCCATGAATGGACATGTCCAGAGTCTCAATGCCAGTGTCGCAGCTGCTATTCTCATGTATGAAGTCTTTCGCAATCGCCTATGAAAAGAAAAATCTTACTGGTGGACGGCTACAATATGACGGCCTTTTGGCGGGAGACTCGTCCTTACTTTAACCGAGGAGAGCTAGATGCAGCGCGAACCATTCTGCTCCAGAAGCTCAGCAATTATGCCAGCTTTGAAGGACTGGAAGTTATCTGCGTCTTTGATGCCCAGTATATGCCGGGAGTTCGGCAGACCTACGAGGAGTTTAATGTAACGGTCGTTTTCACTGAGGAGGAGGAAACGGCGGATGACTATATTGAGCGCTTGGCAGCTGAGCTCAATACACCCAAAAATCAGGTGTCGGTTGCGACCAGCGATCTCAATGAGCAGTGGACTGTCTTCGCCCAAGGGGCTTTGAGAGTGTCCGCTAGAGAGCTAGAGAAGCGAGTCGCTGTTACCAAATCAGACCTCAATAAACTGAGCGGACAAATCAACCTGCAAAGACCGCCCTTGCGACCGATGGACAGCCAATCTTTGCGCGATTTACAAAAAATGATGGAGAAAAAAGATGACCTTTAAAATTTTAACCGATTCAACAGCAGACCTGCCAGAAAACTGGACCCAGGAAAATGATGTGCAGGTCCTAGGCCTAACCATTCAGCTGGATGGTCAAACCTATGAGACAGTTGGCGCAGGCAAGCTGACCAGCCAAGAACTTCTGGATAAGATGGAGTCCGGCAGCAAGCCGACTACCAGCCAGATCAATGTCGGCCAGTTTGAAGATGTCTTTCGCGGCTATGCTAAGGAAGGAATGCCAGTTCTCTATGTAGCCTTTGCTTCGGCCTTGTCTGGTACTTATCAGAGTGCAGTTATGGCGCGAGAAATCGTCATGGAAGATTTTCCAGATGCACTGATTCGTATCATTGATACCAAGGCAGCTTCTATGGGTGAAGGACTTTTAGTCATGAAGGCGGCAGAAGCTAGAGCCGCAGGTCAGAGCTTGGAGCAGACAGCAGACTTGATTGAGAGCTTGGTGCCTAAGGTCAAGACTTATTTTCTGGTTGATGATCTCAATCACCTCATGCGGGGCGGTCGGATTTCCAAAACTGCTGCGCTTATGGGGAGTTTGGTCAATATCAAGCCGATTATCGCTGTCAAGGGAGATGGGACTCTGGACTCGGTCGCTAAAGTTCGCGGCAAGAAGAAGGCGCAGGCCGAAGTGGTCCGCATGACTCTGGAAGGAGTTGCTGATCCGCGGGTGGTCATCGCCTATGCAGGTGCCAAAGAGATTGCTGAGAGTCTAAAAGCCCAGCTGCTGGAAAGCGACCAAGTGGAGGAAGTTCTCGTCATGCCTCTGGGGCCTGTCATTTCTACTCATACTGGTCCTGGAACTTTGGGACTCTTTAGTATCGCCCAAGACATTCAAGACTAAGAAAATATGAAATCGCTATTTCATAAATAATTGCTTCAAATCTATTGCTTTTGCCTACTATTTTTGATATGATAGTAGGCGGTATTGTTTACCCCATTTGTAAGGCCCCGGAACCTTTCAAATAACTCGCGGACCGGAACATCCGCCCTGTAAACAAAAACGATATTCATAGGAGAAATCATGAACAAAACAACATACATGGCTAAGCCAGGTGAAGTTGAACGCAAATGGTATGTAGTGGACGCTACTGATGTCCCTCTTGGACGCCTTTCTGCTGTTGTAGCAAGCGTACTTCGCGGAAAAAACAAACCAACCTTTACACCACACACTGATACAGGTGACTTCGTAATCGTTATCAATGCTGAAAAAGTAAAATTGACTGGTAAAAAAGCGACTGATAAGATCTACTACACTCACTCAATGTACCCAGGTGGATTGAAACAAATCTCAGCAGGTGAGCTTCGCTCTAAGAACGCTGTTCGTTTGATCGAAAAATCTGTTAAAGGTATGCTTCCGCACAATACTCTTGGCCGCGCTCAAGGTATGAAGCTGAAAGTATTTGTAGGCGCTGAGCACACTCATGCTGCACAACAACCAGAAGTTCTTGATATTTCAGGACTTATCTAAGGAAAGGAACAAATAAGCTATGTCACAAGCACAATATGCAGGTACTGGACGTCGTAAAAACGCTGTTGCACGCGTTCGCCTTGTTCCAGGAACTGGTAAAATCACTGTAAACAAAAAAGATGTTGAAGAGTACATCCCACACGCAGACCTTCGCTTGGTTATCAACCAACCATTCGCAGTTACTTCAACTGTTGGTCAATACGACGTTTTCGTAAACGTTGATGGTGGTGGCTACGCTGGTCAATCAGGAGCTATCCGTCATGGTATCGCTCGTGCCCTTCTTCAAGTAGATCCAGACTTCCGCGATTCATTGAAACGCGCAGGCCTTCTTACTCGTGATGCCCGTATGGTAGAACGTAAGAAACCAGGTCTTAAGAAAGCTCGTAAAGCTTCACAATTCTCAAAACGTTAATCAATGCGATTATATCAACGTTTCAAAGCACTCAAGAGTTTACCTCATGGGTGCTTTTTGCGTGTTTTTTTGGAAGAGTTTGCCTCAAAGTTCACCTTATTGTTTTAGAGGCTTTAAGGCAAATTCTCCAATTTCCATAGGGACTAAGTTAGAAGTATTGACATAAATTTGAGTTGTACCCGTTTCACTGTGGGTTAAAGCATCTGAAATTGATTGCAATGATGTTCCGGCTTGTTTAGCAAGGGTTGCTCCTGTATGTCTTAGTTTATGTGGTTTACCCTAGATATTATTTTGTAAATAGTCTTTTGTGTTATAATGTAGAAACGATATGAAAAACAAAAGTATTTGTTTGAATTCTATAAATTTCACTTTTTATAAATATGAGAAAATTTGAATGTATACAATGATGGGAGATGTTTTACAATGATAAATTTAGAGCTGATGTCTGAAGAAAATAGTATAGATGTTTATTCTTTTGAAAAAGAAAATCAAGAGTATTTTGAGCGAAATTTACCTCCTAGACCAGGTAATTATTTTGATCCAGAAGGTTTTAAGGAAATTACAAGGGAATTGTTAACGGAACAAGAAAATCATGACGCCTACATGCATATTATTAGAGATTCGAAAGGCGTTATGGTCGGAAGGATCAATTTAAGTGTTTTAGGGAGTGATAGAAAAACAGCAGAACTTGGATATAGGATTGGAGAAAAATATACTAATTTAGGCTATGCAAGCGAAGCGGTTAAGTTCGTTTTAGACAAGGCGTTTTATACTTATGGTTTAAATAGAATCATTGCGGGAACAGCAACGGATAATCTGGCCTCTAAGAGAGTGCTTTTGAAAAATGGTTTCACATATAGTAGAATTATAGAAAATAATTTACAAATTAATAATGAGTGGGTGCATACAGCAGTATTTGAGATAACGAATCTATAGTATCATCGTTCCCAGTTTGCTGACAGGACTGATGGAGTTATCAAGCTTTACAGATATTCAAGAGTTTTCTCTTGGATGTCTTTTTGATGTAAAAAGTCATTTAACCTAAAAATACCCCAAGATTCAAAATCTTGGGGTATTATCTTTTTTTAGATAATTGTTCTCTAAAAAGTTTTGTCATTTGTTTTTGTCCGGCAGGAGTACCTAGTGCTTCTTTGCTTATTTCTCCTTTAAATATTTGTTCCATTAAAAATAGGTAAGCCTCGCCTAAAGCAGTTGTAATTAATCCAGCTGTGGTTCCAGAAATCGTTCCGCCAACTGCTGTGCCTACTCCTGGGATAAATTTGAGTATATTAGAGACAATTGTTTTTCCAAGGAATGTTGCTCCCCCAGATCCTAAAGTTGAGGATACAAAGGCGGTTAGAAAGGTTTTATTGATATCAAGTCCAAATATTACAGTAATGCCAGTAATCATGCTTATCTGGGTCGGCACAAGCATGAAGGCATCCGCAAATGGAACCGGTGCGAAACCTTCACCAAAACTTGCTGCTACTGCAGTTGCAATGACTGCCCTAGCATGTTTTTTTTTAGATTCCAGAGATACTTTTTGGATGTTTTGCAGTGTATCCTGCAGTTCAGTTGGCAAGACCTCAGACATCACATCAATCAGAGTATCTAATCCAAAAGCTTTAGCGACATATTCCTCGTCAAAATCCATGTCCTGAGCTAGAATAGGCACAACTTTACAAACATCTAAGTTTTCCTGCTCAACATGAGCTTTCATTTCTAGTGCTTTCTTTTTAGGTACAGATTGAGTAAGGACAACGATGATTGGGACCTTAGACTGTTTATTCTTCTCGGAAAACTCTCTGAGCCATTCCACTTCCGAACTATCGAAAGTACGGTTTGAACCGACGTTAATACAATACCAAATGCAGTGAATGACCTCATTGATATCATTAGAAGAGTAACCGTCGTTAATTAGCTTTATCACTTCATCTTTGACACTCTCTTGTTGGGTATATGATAATTCAAAGCCGGGTGTGTCGTAAATAGCCAAAGGATATCCATTTTTTTCAATTTTGCGAATTTCCTGAGTTACTGGTCGGCCTAGTCCAGTATCAGCAAAATTCCCTCTAAACAAACTATTAATTAGTGTGCTTTTGCCAACACCTGATTTACCAATGACAATGATGTTTAATCTTTTTAAATTATTAATTTTATCATTAATCGCGTTGAGACATTGCTGCGCAATATTATCGGTATTAATTTGCATGATCTTCTACCTTTTTATAGTCAGATTTTTTAACTAACGTGTCCTTTCCATCAAAACTAGTTTTTAGATGATTAGTTAGTGTTACTTGTTTTTTATATACATAATTTCTAGTTTTTTTCAATACTCTAGGCAGAAGAACTGTAGAGGCTAAAATTAAAGCTCCACTTCCTAAGATATATTTTACTTTAGAGGAGTTTCTTTTTTTGTTACCTTTTGTCTTTGACATAATATTTCTCACTAATATGATTTTTAAAATAATTATATCATATAAGAAATTAAAAGAGTCAATTTAATGATTTTGTTTATCTCTTTGTTTTAAAGCTTTTAGAACAACTTCTTTGATAGAAATTGTAATGTTAGCAGAGATCTATTAGTTGTAATGAAGAGGCTGTAAAGATCTTGAAGATAGAGAAGTAGTTATGTGGTTTTCAGCCTCTCTCGCTCTCCAAGGTACAAGAAAAATAAACCAACAGCTTTGCGGGTATGGTTCATAGATTTAGTAATTTATAGATTTTTAAAAATTTATATAGTAAACTAGATGTGTAACATTGAGTTTTGAGTGACTGAAAAATTAGTATGGATGTTACCAGCTGTTTTAGAAAATTAGTGTGGTATCAAAAAATTTAAGGAGACGTTATGAAAAAACGAACGAAAAGCATAATTGCAACAATTGCATCAATAGTGGCGCTCGTAAGTCTGGGAGGATGTGCCATGACTCAAAAAGAAAGTAATAAACAAGATAAGAAAGTTGCTTCTTCAAAAAAGGCTATCAAAGATGATAAAGAAGCCATCAAGCAAAAACAGCTCGCTTATCTAAAAAATCATGAGCAAGAAATTATAGATTTGGTAAAAGCTCAAAGTCCAAAAGTCGAATCAGTTCAGATTGATTGGGAAGAGACGCAATGGAGTGATGGCGGTCTTACAAATCCCGAGTATTATATTAATGTTTTTGGGCGTATCAATAATATTGAAGAATCGGGTTGGGGAGTAGATCTCCCAATTAATGATGACAATACATTAAATATAGATGAGATGTATATAGGTTCCGATATTAGAATAGAAGGTAGATTATTTACCTAATTGGAATTTGAAAAATTTTAATAATATATGCTTCATTAGCAGAATCAGCCTATAGGGATAAAACTAATAGATATTCAATAGTTATTTCTTGGATGTCTTTTTTCCATTATTCCACTCCCCCATAAAATTCTTCTATTACTTTCATAGAAAATATATATTAGCCAGATAGGGTCAATCATAGTAAAATAGCTATCAAAATAGACTAAAGGAGTTTGGAATGAAAATCGTTTCTTTATGGTCAAAGGTTTCTCTGGGCTTACAACTCTTGATTGCTTTGATTTTGGGTATTCTTGTTGCTCTTATCTGGCCACAGTTTTCGGCTTTTTACCAGTTTTTGGGTCAAGCTTTTATCAGTTTGATTAATATGGTGATTATTCCGCTAGTCTTTCCGGTTGTAGTCGTAGCTGTGGCTGGTGTGATCGGCAAGAAATCTTTCGGGAAGCTTTTGTCAAAGAGTCTGCTCTATTTCTTTGCGGTCACGACGGCGATTACCTTTATTTTTGTCTTTGCAGCTTATTATCTAGGCTTTGGTCAGGGAGTCAATATCGGTCAGGCGGGAGCCAGCATTGATGGGATTGCCAAAAGTATTCAATTGGATGAGTTTTTTCTTAGCTTCATTCCCTCCAATATCATCAAGTCGCTTTCAGAAGGAGCTCTGCTTCCTATTATTGTTTTTGCTCTATTTTTAGGATTTGGGCTTGGAAGCCTCAAGGAAGAAAAGACTCAGAAAGCTGTTGAGCTGCTGCAGATTTGGATTGAGGCTATTTATAAAATTGTCGGTGTGATTGTGAAGCTGTCTCCGATTGGTATTTTTGGTTTTATTGCCAAAGATGTAGCCACAACAGGAGTTGATAAGTTGATTGGTTTGGGTCAATTTGTAGCAGGGACTTATCTGGCTTATGCGGTGCTAGCTTTAGTGATTTTTCCATTGCTTGCTTTTGCTTTCAGAATTCCTTATCTGACAAGCTTACAACGGATTTGGAGTCTTCTGACTTTAGCTTTTGTCTCTGGCAGCTCCAGTGTTGTCCTGCCGCCGTTGTTGAAAGATTTAAAGAAGCAGGGTTATGATGAGCATGTCATAGATTTGGTTGTGCCTTTGGGTTACACTTTTAATCTTGAGGGGGCCGCTGTGTATTTCTCTGTAGCAACTATTTTTATTGCGCATGCTTATGGGATTGCTTTTTCTGTATCAGGGCTTTTCTTTACTGTTTTGCTTTTGACTTTGATTGGTAAAACAGCTGCGACTGTGCCTTCAGGAGCGATTGTTGTCTTGCTGGCAGCTGCGCCTCAGCTAGGCCTACCGGTGGAAGGCGTTGCCCTGATTTTTGCGGTTGATTTCTTTGTTAATGCTGGTCGAACTGCCCTCAATGTTCTAGGTCAGGTCTTGGCCGTCAGTGTTATTGAAAAGACGGAAGGCAATGTAGTAGAAGAATCGAAAAGCAGCAAGCTGGCTGTTCGGTATTCCTAAAGGAGAGAAGACTTATGAGTCAAGCAAAAGTATACGTTATTCATGAAAATTTGGAGTGGACGCAGCACTTGGTCAAGTGGCTGGAGAAAAAAGATGTGCCCTATGAACTTTGGGATTTGTCAAGTGGGATCCTAGATCTGCAGAGTCCGCCCCCAACAGGAATTTTCTACAATCGGATGTCTGCTTCTTCTCATACGCGTGGACACCGCTACGCACCAGAATTTACAGAGCAAGTTCTAACTTGGCTGGAAGCTCATGATCGTAAAGTCATCAACGGCAGTGTGGCTATTAATCTGGAAATCAGCAAAATTAAACAGTATTTGAAGCTTTCTGAGGTTGGAATTGCTTATCCAGAGACAGTAGCCGTTTTGGGTCAAGAGAATATTCTGGAAGCGGCTAGAAAACTAGATATTTATCCCCTGATTACCAAGCACAATCGGGCTGGGAAAGGTTTGGGAGTGCAGCTCTTCAATAGTGAGGAAGAGTTAGAAGCCTATGTAGACAGTCCTGCTTTTGAGCCTTCTGTGGATGGGATCACTCTACTTCAGGCCTATATCAAGCCTGCGGATGGTCGCATTCGTCGTTCGGAGTTTATCAACCAGAAGTTTCTTTATACTGTATCCATTGATTCATCAGATGGCTTTCAGCTTTGTCCGGCAGATGGGTGTCAGATTGGGCAAAAGCCTGCTCAGTTGGAAACATCGGATAAGTTTCAAATCACAGAGCCGCTGCCTGTTAGTCAAAGACAGGCTTATGAGACATTTCTAGCTCAGGCCGGCATTGATGTGGCAGCCATTGAGTGGGTAGAGTCGGAGGCAGGTCAGATCTATGTCTATGATGTGAATACTAATACCAACTATAATCCGACAGCAGAAGAAAAAGCAGGAATTTTTGCTCATCAGCACTTGGCAGAATATCTAAAGAACGAGCTGGCAGCATCCTATCCAGAATAAATTTAAAACAAACAAAAGCTTTCCGTTTTGGAGGCTTTTTGTTTTTTCTTCATTATTTCTAAAATATGACATCTGTCATTTTGTTTTTGTGACAAACGTTAGGTGAAGCGCTTACAAAAATTTGTTATATTTAGATTATTGAGATTGCTTCTTTTTTATAAAGGAGTTAGGTGCTAAACGAGGTGTTCATTTTGAACAAGAAAAGGTGAAAGGAGTGCGTTATGTAGCAGTAATTTGGTTGTGAGGAGTCTGATTTTATTTTTAGAATATTGAGGTGCATCATGAAAAATCATCAGGAAAAAGTGTGTAAAAATTGGTTTATGAGAAAAAGCGGCAAGCGTTGGGTGTTTGGGTGCGCCTTGCTTGCTTTTGGAGCTTTCTTGTTAGATGGTGGCGGTGTGGTTTATGCAGATGAGAGTAATACTAATCCAGCCCCTACTCAGGTCTTGCAGGCTGATTCATCAGCTGTCTCGGAGCCTGAGATCGGGCAAACAGCTGATCCTACAAGGAATGCCGATAAGGTAGAAAACTCTGTAGCTGAGGAGACAGCTGCGGCTGCAGCGACGGAAGTGGGTAGTCAGGATGCAGCAGTGGGGTCAGCCAACCAAAAGGCTGATAAGGATAATCAAGTCACAGCAAACGCTAAAGAGACCAAACAGGAAGAAGACGAACAGCCAGCAGCGAAGGAAGTTGCTTCGGAAAAACTCCCTGCCGCAGAGACTGTAGATAAGCAGTCAGGCTTCAATACTAATTTGGCAGAAGCCAAGGGAGACAAAAATGGAGTTTGGGAAGTCCGGGAACAAGGTCTTTATAGTGATGCCAGAGGCAAAGGTGATAGTTTCCTTTACTCTCAAAGTCAGGGCAAAGACTTTGTTTACTCGACGGATGTAACTTTCCTCAGTAAGGAAGGGGCGGCAGCCCTCATTTTCCGCAGTAATAATAATCCGGATGACAAGAGCAGCTATGCAGTTAATATTGATGGTGGAAGCAACAATGTGAAATTTTGGCGTTGGCAAGGCGGGCGTGACTATCAGTTCATCAATGAAAAGCATATCGAGCCAACGGATGATAATAAATATCGGCTCAAGGTTGTTTCTATCGGCTCTTGGGTATCCTATTATGTCAATGATATTCTAGTGGCCAGCTCAGGAGATTACACGCTTCAGAGAGATGATAAGGGGCAGAATACTTATCTGTCAGAAGGTTATTTTGGCTTACTAAATTGGAATAGCGAGCTGCTTTTTCAAAACACCTTTTACAAAGAAATCACTCCTCAGTCTAATCCCGAGTTAGAGGATATAAGGGTGACTTATTCGGTTGGGAAAGTGGAGCTGAAAGGTCAGTTCACTGCCCCTATCACTATCCAGTATGTCAAGCATGATGCTGAGACTGTAAGCTTGACCGTCGTAGCGAAAAATTCTGCTGCCAAGGTAAGCGTGACCGATGCTGCAGGTAGGGTTTATAGTGATTTGAAGAATATTCCGCTGGCAGTGGGGGCAAACTATCTGACTGTGACCAGTACTGTGACGGATGCGGATGGGCAGGAGGTCAGCCTGACTTACCGGCTCAATGTCCATCGTCGGCAGGCAGATGAGGTATACTACAATGAGCTCTATCGTGGTCAGTATCATTATTCGGTCAAGGACGGTTGGGCCAATGATCCCAACGGGCTGGTTTATTACAAGGGAGTCTATCATTTCTTCTATCAGTTTTATGATGATACCAAGTGGGGGCCTATGCACTGGGGCCATGCGACCAGCAAGGATTTGATTCATTGGGAAGAACAGCCGATTGCATTTTATCCGGATGCTAATGGGGCTATGTTCTCAGGCTCTATCGTAGCAGATACCACTAATTCCTCTGGTTTATTTGACAATGACCAGGGCGGTTTAGTCGCGCTGATTACTGCCGATGGAAACGGTCAGCGCATCAAGTTAGCCTACAGTAAGGATGAGGGCCGGACTTGGACGAAGCTTGATCAAATTGCAGCTGACTGGACGGATGATCCACTGCAATCTCAGGATTTTCGTGACCCCAAGGTCTTCCGTTGGGAGGGTAAATGGTTTATGATCGTTGCAGGCGGACCGCTGAGAATTTATTCCTCTGATAATCTGCGTAATTGGAAGGTGGAGTCAACCTATACGGATCTCCATACGGAGTGTCCGGATCTCTATCCTCTACTGGCAGATGATGGTAGCCTAAAATGGGTCCTGTCTCGTGGCGGGCGCTCCTATAAGGTCGGTGATTTTAGACAGGTGGAGGGCAAGTGGACCTTCGTTCCAGATGCTGAGTTTGCTCAGGCTGATCAGGTCATGAACTTTGGTAAAGACTCTTATGCAGCCATGACTTACTACGTTCAGGACTTTGGCAGCAAGGCTAATCCAACCCTACCCGACATTATCGAGTCTAACTGGATGAATACTTGGGAGGACTACTGTAATCTGGTAGCCGATACCGTCGGTCAGAAGTTCAACGGAACCTTCAACCTTAACCTCAAACTAGGCCTTATCAAGCAAGATGGCAGCTATCGGCTGACTCAGACACCAATTGCAGCTTATCAGACTCTGCGTCAGGAAGATAAGGCTGTGTTGTATAAAGATGTGGAAGTTAGTGAGAAGAATGAGCTGTTGAAAGATTTTTCCGGTGTTCAGTATGAAATTGTCTCTACTTTTCGGCCGAGTGAAACGACCAAGAAAGTCGGTTTTAACCTGCGGGTTGGAGATGGAGAAGTGACTAGAGTTACCTATGATTTAGAAAAGGAAACTCTCTCTATTGACCGCAGCCAGTCCGGCATTCTTCTCAGTAATAAATTTGCTCAGGTGGATAGTCAGTCCGTCAAGCGCAATGCGGATGGAAGTATAGATCTGCATCTCTATGTGGATCGCTCCAGCCTAGAAGTCTTTGCCAAAGGATATACTGTAGCGGGTGCCAATCAGATATTCCCTGCGCCAAATAGCCTTGCGGCTAGTGTTTTTGTAGAAGGTGGTGCTGCTAAGGCTGACATTGCTCTTTATCCGCTGAAGGGCATCTGGAAAGACAAACAGACAGTGACCAAACCACTGGAACTAGTGCAGGCTTCTCCTGTGACAAATAATATTTATGTCGGCGATACTTTGGATTTGAAAGCATATGTCATGCCAGCAAGTGTCTCTCAAGCGGTCAGCTGGAGTGTGGATCAGCCAGACTTGGTCTCTGTCACGGAAGATGGCAATAAGCTGCGAGTGACTGCTCTGCAAAGGGGCGTGGTCAAGGTAACGGCGACCTCTAAGGCAAATCCAAGCCTTTCCAAGGTCTTCACCATCAATATCAGCCGTAATGACTTTAAGACCAATGTTCCAGACTTAAAAGCTATCTCTGGTAAGTGGTATGTCGACGGTGAAAGTCTCTATAATCAGAATACCAGCGCCAATGATTATTATATGGGAGGTCAGAAGATTCCTTTCCCTGAGTATAACTTGGATGTGGATCTCAAGTATCAAAAAGGCTTGATTAATATTTTCTATGCGTCTGAAAATGTTGATCCTCGCAATGCTTATTCTATTCAATTTGGCGATAATGATAAGATTCGACTTTACCGCTTTATGGGAGAGACGATTGCAGAAAGTAGCATGAATGGCAAGCATCTTAATGACGGCCAGTTCCACCATGTTAAGCTAGTGAAAACTAAAAATGGTGTCAGTGTATCTGTGGATGGTGTAGAATACCTGAACCACCAATTTGATACGGTTGAGCCTTATTATAATGATGCCTACGTCGGTCTGGGACTCTGGGATGGGGACTTGGAAGCGCGCAATTTCTTTGTGACCAATCTTCATGCCCCAGCAGTTAATAAGGCTTCTCTGCAGAAAGTGGTAGACAATACGGCTAGTCTAGATCCAAGCCTCTACACAGATGAGACAGTTCAAGCTTACCAGTCAGCCTTGGCTCGAGCCCAGTCTCTCTTGGCAGATGAAAAAGCGGAGCAGGCAGATTTAGATAGAGCAGAACAGGATCTGAAAGCAGCTCTTGCTGCTCTGGCTGTGAAACCAAGTCATCAGGTCACTCCGGAAGAAGGGATAAAGGACCTAGTGGAAGAAAAGCCTTTCTTAGAAGTCGTAATGGAAGAGATTGCATATCAGACCCGAGAACAGGAAAATCCAGAACTGGAACAAGGGCAGCGGCGGATACTTGTAACTGGCCAAAAGGGTCAAAAGCGAGTCTTTGTAGAAGTCTTGAAGGGTCAGAGAACCGTCCTCGGTCAGGAAGTGCTTTCTCTAGCAGTTGACGAACTAGTAGAAGTTGGCAGCAAGGTGGTGGCTGAAAGTGCTAAACAGCCTTTGACAAGGACCCAGCCTCAAGCTCTGAAGCAAGGTAAGGAAGAGAAAGTTATTCCGTCGCCAAGATTGCAGCCAGCTCCCGACTCAGCTCTGCCTAGGACTGGCACTCAAGAAGATAAGTTTCTGCCTCTGGCTGGTTTAGCTTTTCTGGGAATGGGTCTTCTAGCTGGAAGGAAGAAACAAGAAGACTAAGGTGCTAAGCGATGGTTATTTGCACATAAAAAGGATGGGGTTTTCCCGTCCTTTTTTGATATAGATACGGCTTGTGAAATGATTAGTTTTTGGCTGGGCATGCTCTAGTATCTGGCAAGAAATTCTACTACATGCATCTACTTGCTTTTTATCCCTCTATCCGAACTTGCATCCGGATGAACATATCGCGGTGCTGCTCCTGGAGTTGTGGCTGTTCATGGATGACCTCGCAGATATAATCACCCACAGGAGTATATCCAGCTTGGGACAGATCCTGGTAAAAATGCGGCAGAGCTTTAAGTTCATCTGCGAAGGAAGGGCAGTAAGCAACAGCATAATTTCCTGCCGGCAGCAACATTCGATTTAAGTGAGGAAGTTCATTGGGAGTATGATGGAAGAGACAGAGTTGCTTGGAAATCCATCTTTCTTTTTGGAAATCTTCTTGTTTCATAATGGAGCCAACGCGGCTGAAATGAGTGAAAAAAGGACTGTAAAGTAGAATTTCTTGCTTGAAGCAGCGGAGAGCAAGTTCGTATTCTTCACTTTTCATTTGATAAATATTTTGCTCAATTTCAAAAGTAAGCAGCTGCCGCTCAGGAAAAGTTAGGATTTCCAGTTCTTGCTCGCTCTGCTTTTCGCCATAGATACGGGCACCAGACCGAAAGATTTCGATTTCTTGGATTTGTTTTTCTAAATCCTCTTTTTCCTCTAGAAGGCGCTGATAGCGTTCCTCGATAAGCTGGTGCAGTTGAAAATGGTCCTTATCAGATAGGATTTCTTTGATGTCTTCTAGAGAAAAATTCAGTTGACGCAGGTACTGAATGGAGTCAACCAGAGAAGATTGATTGATGTGATAGTAGCGATAGTTGGTTTCTGGATCGACTTTATAGGGTTTTAAAAGACCGATTTGGTCATAGAATCGTAGAGTTTGGATGGAAATCTGATTTATTTGGGAAAATTCTCCGATACGCAAAATTTTTTTCATTTTTTAAAACCCTCTATTGACTCTCTAGTTACTAGAGATATTATACTATAATTGTGAAAATAATAACAATTAATGGAGGGTTTGCCATGAGAAATACAAAAATTCGTGCTGTTCAGTATGGCTGCGGCAAGATGTCTAAAGTGATTTTCAAGTATCTGCTGGATCACGGTGTAGAAATTGTCGGAGCTATTGATAACAATCCTGCTGTAGTAGGACAGGATGTTGGCGATTTTGCAGAGCTAGGCTATAAGACTGGTGTTCTGATTTCTGATAATGCCGAACATGTCTTTGGAGAGTGTGACGCTGACATTGCCATTGTCACTATTGCTTCCTATATGCCGGAAATGTATGATTTTTTTGAAACAGCCATCAAGCATGGAGTTAATATCATCACGACCTGTGAGGAAGCTATCTACCCTTGGACGACGTCGCCATCTGAAACAAACCGCTTGGACAAGCTGGCCAAAGAATATGGTGTCACTGTAATGGGCTCAGGCATGCAGGATATTTACTGGATTAATATGCCTTGCTTGGCTATGTCTGGCCTTAATCGCATTCAAAAGGTGAAAGGGATTGTCAGCTATAATGTGGAAGATTATGGTCTGGCTTTGGCAGAAGCGCATGGTGCTGGTTACGATTCAGAGAGATTTGAAAAGGAAATTGCCAGTGCTGAGAGTCTGCCGTCCTATATGTGGAATGCTGCTGAAGCTATTTGCTCTAAGATGAACTGGACCATTCAGGATATTTCACAAAAGAGTGTTCCTTACATTTTGGATGAAGATGTTTATTCTGAAACCCTGGGACGCACGGTTCCAGCAGGTCAAGTAACGGGGATGTCGGCTGTGACAACCATTCATACCCATCAAGGAATTGAGTTAGAAGTAGAGTGTATTGGCAAGGTCTATCGTGAAAATGACGGGGATATGTGTGATTGGGAAATTACCGGCGATCCAAATCTAGTTTTCTCAGTCAGCAAGCCTGATACTGTAGCCTTGACCTGTGCTACCATTGTCAATCGTATCCCATCTGTGTTAGACGCACCGGCAGGTTATGTGACCTCTGAGTTGGCGCGTGACTTAGCCTATCCGACCTATCCACTTCATACCTATGTGGAAAAATAGCAGAGCTTATAACTAAAAATACACCTCCCACATCAATTGGGAGGTGTATTTTTAAGTATTAGTCTTCCTTTTTCTTTAAGAGGAAGAGTCCAGCTGCTCCAGCAACCAGAAGTCCAGCTAGAGCGAAGCTAGCACTTGTTTCTTGGCTTCCGGTCTCTGGTAGAGTCTGATTGTTGTAGGTCAAGACTACCGTTTGAGCCGGTGGATTCACTGTAGCAGGCTTCCAGTCAAGGACAGTCTGACTTGGCGCTTGATAGGTTGGATCAGGTGTCGTAGGACTCGGGAGGTCAGTCAGCTCGGCCAACTGGCTGCCAAAGATAGCATTGGAAATCCAGCGGTAGAAATGAACAGGGTGAAGCCGATTGGTCGGATTGCCAGCATAGACAAAGAGAGGCTTCTCGTTATAGGTACCAGCAATGGCTACGACTTTGTTGGCTAGTTGCTCATTGCCAGGCCACCAGCCAGCGATATAGAAGTCACTTCCGGCAATGCTGGCAAGAGTTCTAAAGTTGGCAGGAATCTTAGCAATCCAGTTACCAGAGTTGGAGTAAAAGAGTCCATCCTTCTTGTAGCCGCTGGTCAGCGGGTCTTGGTCTTGGATAATAGCCTTCATCAGTCCTTCATAGTCACTGCCGTTCTTGAAGCGTTCAGCGTCGAAGCCGTCTAGGATTCCTAATTTTTCCAAGCGCTGCATAGCAGAGCCTCCGACAACGATAGTTGGCTTGAGTCCGACAAGAGACTTGTCATAGTTGTTGCTTTCAAGGACGATGACGTCAGCATCTTCTGGGCGATCGACGATTTCAAAGCCCATATTCTTCAGAGCTAAGGCAGTATGTGCTGGAGCGTCCACGCCTGCCCATGAAAATTGATGCGGTGGTGCGTAGACCTTGAGAGGCTTCAGAGTTGGTCCCTGTGGAATCTTATAGAGGGCATCACCGTAAATGGCATAGCGATCCAGAAGGCTGGTAAAGGTCGGAGTATCAACAATATAGCCGTCATCTGTCAGATAAACCTTTTTTCCTTCTGCAAGAGCTTGATTGACGGCCTTAACGGCACTTTCAGACGTATTGGCAATGACATAATAAGGCGCTTTATTGTCAACCTGGCTAGTACGGGCAGCACGGAGGGCTGTCACCTCTCCTAGCTTGCCTTCAAAGAGCTTGTCGCCAAAGACTGGCTGAGCTTTAAAGCCTTTCATATCAGGGAAGTTGACGACTAACTCTGCATACATAGCTGCCCACTTAGATTCATTTGAGCCTTTGTAGAGGACATGATTGGCATAGCCACGCTTAGCTTGCGCCATATCGACAACCAGATCACCTTTTTTATAGTTGCCGCTGTCTTCTTTGAGTTCTTTGACAAGCACACCGTTGCGCTTGAAATAGTCAATCATATTAAAGGCTTCTTGGGTATCGTTCTCCTTGTCCAGACCCATCGGGATGACATAGTAGTCTGGGAAGAATTTTTCCTGGCCTTTTTTAATCCGGCCTACAACCTGGCCACCTGGTCCGACGAGCTCATTTTCTGCCTTAGGATCTTCGATCTTATTAATACCACGCAGGTAGAAGTTGAGGCGCATTTCCATGAGCTTATCTGGGTTCTGAGCGAGATAGTCCAGACCGCCTAGGACTACATAGTATCCAGCCTTGTAGGACTCTTGATTGCCCTCGGGAATTTCAATGGTATGTCCCAGAATGCCATGGTACATAGAATAAACCGCTGTGTAGCCGGAGAAGGAATCGTCCCATCCGTCTCCCCAGTCGAGTTTTGGAATGATGTATTTGTCGTAGCCAGAATTGGCAACGCCGGCCCGCCCCATATGATGGGCATTGTCCAGCATGAGGTCTGCCAAAAGGTCATATTCAAAGTTAGGATCATGCGGCGGGGTTGCTGGCTCAATCAGGAATTCCTTGACAAAGCCGTGGATATCATAGAGGGCAATTGGGTTCCATTTGTTAATCAATCCAGCAACGGTGCGGGTTTCAGGATTGGCTTGGTAGCCAGTATCTCGGTTGGGGTCAAGGCCATTGGCCAGAGCCCGCGTGTTGAGGACATCGCCGTCAGGGTTTTCCGTAAAGTCAAAGAGGAAAATAAACTTCTTCAGCAAGTCTTGGATGTTGAGAGTGACAAGTTTTTCAGAACCATCGGCAGCACTTGTTTTGAAGCTGACTTGGTCTTTGGTCGCAAAGGTCTTAAAGAGACCTGTGATAATATCAATCCCAGGCTGTTCATCAGCGTGGGTATTGTTGATGAGGATAGGCAGTTTGTAGTCCAGATTGCCATTTTTGAGAGCTGCCAGCATTTCAGCTGGTTTTGTCAAGGCCTGAGGATTGGTTGTATTGAGATAGTCGTCAATGCTCTTTTGGTCGGAACTAATGATACCCAGCTTGATATCACGACCCTGAGCGCTCTTTCCGATATCCTCAATCTGTACCAAGCGATCGGTTTTGGCATCCTGTCTGCTCTTTTCGATAGATGCCAGCATCTCCTCATGGCTGTGGAAGTCTTCGTAAGGGCGCAAGATGATATTTTTACGAATGGTCAGTCCTAAGTCCTGACTCGTACCGACCAATTCATGGCTGCCAATGAAGTTTCGATAGGTCCGGCGGATATTGTTGGGAGAGCGCAGGCTGAGATCGTCTCCGAAAAGCTTTTGAAACTGCAGATTCAGATGAAGGTCGTTCCCGTCGGCCTTTTCCTCAATTGTGACAAAGGGTTGGCCGGTAAAGGTGCCGCTGTCCATGTTCCAGGTTTTCCAGTCGGCAATCGGTTTATTGTCCAGAGTCCAGGTCAGCTTGCCCGCCTGAGAAGCCTGTCCTTGGACGGTTTCCTTGACCTCTGCAGGCTCGGACATATAGACAGTGCTGTCAGCCAGCTGTGTCTTGGCTTCTTCAGAAGCAGCTGCCCTTGTTTGAGCTGCTGCAGAGACAGCTGGATTGTCCGCTGCAGGAGTAGGAGTCTGCTCTTTTTCTCCTGTCTGATTTGGAGCAGCTTGAGCAGCTTCTGTCGCAGGAGTTACAGCCTCTACCTGATTGGTGGCAGGCTGTGAGTCGGTGCTGTTCTGCTGGTCAGCTGCGGCCTTGCCCTGAGCTAAGACAGCCATCAATACAGCGGCTGATAAACTTAAAGCCTGAGTATAGAGACGCTTCTTGTATGAATCGTTCATTAGGAAATCTCCTTTGTGTAAAATATTCTATATTTAGTATAACAAATATCGAAAGCGCTTTCAAATAAAAACAGAATAAACATACAAAGTTGCCCAAAATAGTCTCTAAGGTGAATTGCTGAGTGTAGGAGAATCTTCCTTGTTTCAAGTGCTATTTGTAATATCCGAACCTTCTGTCTTTATTTTCTGAAATAGTATACAAAATCCTCGAATTTATGCTACAATGAGACAAACTAAAATGATTGGAGCCAAGCATGAAAGCAATTATTACCGTTGTCGGAAAAGATAAAACAGGGATTGTAGCCGGAGTTTCCACCAAGATTGCGGAGCTGGGGCTGAATATTGACGATATTTCCCAAACTGTTTTGGAGGAATATTTTACCATGATGGCCTTGGTGTCAAGCGATGAAAAGCAAGATTTTACGGCCCTTCGTAATGAGTTTGAAGCTTTCGGACAAGAGCTCAATGTCAAAATCAACATTCAAAGCGCAGCCATTTTTGATGCCATGTACAATATCTAAGGAGTGAAGGATGGATATTAGACAAGTAACAGAAACCATTGCCATGATTGAGGAGCAGAATTTTGATATTCGGACCATCACCATGGGCATTTCACTCTTGGACTGTATCGACACAGATATTGATCGGGCGGCGGAGAAGATTTACCAAAAAATCACGACCAAAGCAAAAGATCTGGTGGCAGTTGGGGATGAAATTGCTGCCGAGCTTGGGATTCCCATCGTCAATAAGCGGGTCTCAGTGACTCCGATTTCGCTGATTGGGGCAGCGACAGACAGCAGTGAATACGTGCCTCTGGCCAAGGCTTTAGACAAGGCGGCTAAGGAAATCGGTGTTGACTTTATCGGTGGTTTCTCGGCCTTGGTTCAAAAGGGCTATCAAAAAGGCGATGAAATCCTCATTAATTCCATTCCACGTGCTTTGGCTGAGACGGACAAGGTCTGCTCCTCTGTCAATATCGGCTCAACCAAGACCGGCATCAATATGACGGCAGTGGCGGATATGGGGAGGATTATTAAGGAAACGGCCCGGCTTTCTGAAATGGGGGCGGCCAAGCTGGTCGTTTTTGCCAATGCGGTAGAGGACAATCCTTTCATGGCGGGCGCTTTTCCTGGTGTCGGTGAAGCAGATGTGGTCATCAATGTCGGTGTTTCTGGGCCAGGTGTTGTCAAGCGGGCCTTGGAAAAGGTGCGTGGTGAGAGCTTTGACGTGGTCGCTGAAACAGTCAAGAAAACGGCCTTCAAAATCACCCGTATCGGTCAGTTGGTCGGTCAGATGGCCAGCGAGCGTCTGGGCGTTAAGTTCGGGATTGTTGACTTGAGTCTGGCTCCAACACCGGCAGTCGGAGACTCAGTGGCCCGTGTCTTGGAAGAAATGGGCTTGGAAACAGTTGGCACTCATGGCACGACAGCGGCCCTTGCCCTGCTCAATGACCAGGTCAAAAAAGGCGGTGTCATGGCCTGCAATCAGGTTGGTGGTCTGTCTGGTGCTTTCATTCCTGTTTCAGAAGATGAGGGCATGATTGCGGCTGTGCAAAATGGCTCGCTTAATTTAGAAAAGTTGGAAGCTATGACAGCTATCTGCTCGGTAGGTTTGGATATGATTGCCATTCCAGAAGCGACACCTGCTGAAACCATCGCAGCCATGATTGCGGATGAAGCGGCGATTGGTGTTATCAATCAAAAGACGACAGCTGTGCGGATTATTCCGAAGGGCAAGGAAGGCGATATGATTGAATTTGGCGGGCTCTTGGGAATAGCTCCGGTCATGAAGGTCAATCAGGCTTCGTCAGCGGCCTTTATCGCGCGGGGTGGTCAAATTCCAGCTCCCATTCACAGCTTTAAAAATTAAAAAGCTAGATTTGAAACAGCTTTTAAGAAAGCATTATAAAGGACAGCTATTCAGTTTCCCAGTAGGAGTTTGCGGAATTGAGTCTAGCTGGATGCTTGAAATGTAGGGGATTATAAGGAGATTGTTTAGGTTATGAATAAAAGAGAGCTAGCTGAGCTGGCCCTTGATTTAGGTTTGGATTTTGATAAAGAGAGCGGCATTATATATGGCCGTAGAAGGGATTATGCTTTTTATCTAGAGACCATAACGGATGGCGACGAATTTGCGATTTTCTTTTCAGTCAGATGTGAGCAGGGCTATATTGGTCGAGATACCTTGGAATCTCTAATCAACGATTCCGAGGTCTTGATTGATTTTGAGAGAGCTGGCTATAGCCTAGCCTGTCAGATTTTAGCTGATCAGGATCGGGATCTGCTGCCGGATATTTTGGAGGAGGCTATCGAAGACTGCACCCGCTACTTTGAGGAGCAAGGGTTGGTTAGCGCCTGTGAAAAAACCGGTGAAACCGGAGAGGTCGACCTGTATCAGTTCAAAGGAGATTGGCTCTTTCTCACGCCATCTAGCTATGAGCGGATGATTTCCATCTCACAGGATAAGGTGACAAAGCGCCCTCTTCCTCATCGAAGTCCGCAGAAAATACATTATTTCCTGGGGATTTTCGGAGCTTTCTTGACTAGCTTGCTTGGTGCATGCCTGGTCTTTTTCTTGACAGGTGCATCCTTGGCCATGGGCTTCATATCAGGTTTTACACTGCTATTTAGCATTGCTTGCTATGAAAAGTTTGTCAAAGGAATTTCTGTTTTAGGAATTGTGGCAAGTTTCTTTTTTACTTTAACGATGAGCTTTTTAGCTGTTCAAATCGGTTATGCCAATTCTTTTTACCAAGGAGAAAGCCATGTTTTGCAAGCTATTATCGCTATTAATAAAGCCGCTTTATCCGGACAGTTTGGTCTTAATTATTGGCTCCATTATCTGTACATTGTTCTTGGATGTGTCAGTGCCGTCAAAGTTCATATTAAGTCTCTATAGTTGATTAGATGCTGACTTCACAGTGAGCAGCTGTCTATCATAGTGGGAAACTGAGTTCACCCTCTTCTTTATCTAAAGAATACGAAGGTCTATACTATAATAAACAAAGGAAAAATAAAAGAGGTAAAATATGTCAAAAACAAGACTCTATGTTATCCGTCATGGTAAGACCATGTTCAATACTATTGGCCGGGCTCAGGGCTGGTCTGATACCCCGCTGACTGCCAAAGGTGAGCGCGGTATTCGTGAGCTGGGTATCGGATTGCAAGAGTCGGGCTTGCCTTTTGTCAAAGCCTTTTCCAGTGATAGCGGCCGGACCATTCAGACCATGGGGATTATCCTAGAGGAGCTGGGTTTGACTGGCCGGATTCCCTATCGCTATGACAAGCGCATCCGGGAGTGGTGCTTTGGCAGTTTTGATGGTGCTTATGGGGGTGAGCTCTTTCATGGCGTTATCCCACGAGTTCTTAAGACGGATAATTACAAGGAACTCAGTTGGCCTGATTTGGCGAATGGTCTGGTAGAAGTGGATACGGCTGGCTGGGCGGAAAACTGGGAAAAGCTCAGCGGCCGAATCTGGGAAGGTTTTTCAGCCATAGCTGAGCAGCTGGAAGCTGCTGGCGGCGGCAATGCTCTGGTCGTCAGCCACAGTATGACCATTGGTACCTTGGCTTATCTGGTTGATGAGAATATCACGAAAAATCCTAATGTCGATAATGGCAGTGTCACAGTGCTGGAGTATGAAAATGGTCGCTTCAGCATTCAAGCTCTGGGAGATGTGTCTTACCGTCAGGTCGGCGCAGCCATATTAGACCGAGAAAATCAAGAATGAGCAGGAGTTTTGAGACTCTTGCTTTTTGCTTTGAAAGCCAGATGGCGCCAATTTCTTCATAAAATGGTATAATATGAAAAGAATAACGGAGGAAATGAAATGGCAAAAACAAGATTATACTTGGTTCGTCATGGCAAAACCATGTTTAATACTATCGGCCGGGCTCAAGGCTGGTCTGATACCCCATTGACTGAAGTTGGGGAACGTGGCATTCATGAGTTGGGCATTGGCTTGAGAGAAGCTGGGCTTGATTTCAAATTGGCCCGTTCCAGCGACAGCGGCCGGACTATTCAGACCATGGGCATTATTCTAGAGGAGCTGGGTTTGACAGGACAGATTCCTTATACCTTTGACAAACGGATTCGCGAATGGTGCTTTGGCAGTTTTGATGGTGGTTATGATGGAGAGCTCTTTATGGGTGTGATGCCCCGGGTTTTCAATATTGAGCATGTCCATCAGCTTAGCTATGCTGAGCTAGCAGAAGGTCTTGTCGAAGTCGATACAGCTGGCTGGGCGGAAAACTGGGAAAAGCTCAGCGGCCGAATCTGGGAAGGTTTTTCAGCCATAGCTGAGGAGCTGGAAGCTGCTGGCGGTGGCAATGCTCTTGTCGTCAGCCACGGCATGACCATCGGAACCTTTGTCTATCTAATCAATCGAACTCGGCCTCATGGTTTGGACAATGGCAGTGTGACGGTTATAGACTATGAAGACGGTAAATTCACAGTAGCTTGCGTCGGAGACATGTCTTATCGAGAGGTCGGTGCCAAAGTAATGGAGGAAGAAGTTGAAACGCGCTAAACATCGCAGAGAAAAGAGAAAATCGAAGTCTAAGAAGATTGGGTTAACATTTTTGTTGTTAATCGTCTTGTGTCTGGCGGCTGGAGGAACGGCGATTTATTTCCGTCCGTCCTTGTTACAAGATCTGCTTGCAAAGATTCAGTTTTCGGGTTCGTCTAGCAGTTCTGCTACGAAGGGCTCTTCTAGCTCAGAGAGTTCGCAGTCTGATTTGCCCAAGGTTTCTTCTACTGACTGGAATTTGATTTTAGTCAATCGTGACAACCAGCAAGAAGAGAAGACACCTGATCTGACTCAGATTGGAGAGATCCAGGTTGATAGCCGCATTGCTGAAAATACTCGGCAGTTCTTAGCTGCAGCCCAAGCGATAGCTCCTGAAGAAACTCTAATCTCTGGCTATCGCAGCCGAGCGGAGCAGGAAGAACTCTATAACGAAAAAGTTGCTGGGGAAGTCGCCAAAGGCCTGTCAAATGAAGAAGCAGTCAGCATCGTGCTGAAGCAAGTGCAGCTTCCAGGAGCCAGCGAGCATCAAACGGGCTTGGCTATTGATATGAGTGTCCCAGAAGGTCAGGAGGATGAACTGGCAGCCAAGATTGCTGAGCTAACTCCGCAATATGGCTTTGTCCTTCGCTATCCGGATGGCAAGAGTGACGTTACTGGAGTTGATTTTGAGAATTGGCATTACCGCTATGTCGGTGTGGAGAATGCCCAATATATGCAGAAGCACAATCTGGTTCTGGAAGAATATATTGCCCTGCTTAAGTCAGCGGGTAAATAAAAAAATAAGTCAGGTTTTCCTGGCTTTTTTTATGCTGATTTATCAGGAGGCAGGTCTCTAATCCTTTTAGCTTCTGATTAAATCAACTACAAGTATTGAAAGATAAAAATGAATCACTTTCTGTAAAAATATTTATAAATCCTTGACAACTATATCGGACTGCGATATAATTTTTATATCAAGGTTCGATATATCGAGGTGAAAGTGAGATGAAAAAATGAGTGGATTGACAGAAAAGCTTAGGAGAGTCTATGTGCCAATGACAGAGACAGGTTTTTATATCCTCTTCTGTCTTCAACAAGAGAGGCATGGCTACAGTATTACTCAAAAAGTCAAGGAGCTGACAGAAGGACAGCTATCCATCAGCCCGGGAACCATGTACGGAACCTTGGCAAAGATGGAAAAAGATGGTCTGATTGCCTTTGTTCGTGAGGAAGAAAAGAGAAAACTCTATTCTATCACGGAGCTTGGAAGACAGATTTTAGAGTTGGAAATCCAGCGGATTGAGCGCCTTTACCGCAATAGTAAGGAGGAAGTTTGATGGAAAAGAGAATTGTCTATAAAATCTTTACCATTGCAGACTATGACAGAGAAGCAGCTTATTTTAAAAAAATGCATAGCCAAGGCTGGAAATTGAAAAAAGTAAGTTATTCTCCCTTTCTTGTTGCGGTTCGCTATACTTTTGAAGCCTGTCCGCCTCAGGAAGTGGCCTATCAATTAGATTTTCGACCCATAAAGAAGGCGGAGCAAGAATCCTATTATCAACTATTTGAGGATTGTGGCTGGGAGCATATTACAAACTTTAATCAATTTTCTTATTTCCGCAAGCAGTTTTCTCAGATTGATGCAGACAGCGATCTTGAAATCTATAATGACGCATGGTCTAAGCTAGAGATGGTCAAGCGTTTGCTTATATGGCGGTTTTTGCCAGCCATCATAGTTTTGTGTGTCACTACCTATCTCATTCTAGATATTTTCCAGAAGAGTTTGAAAGCAAGTCTATTATTCAAGTCAATCTTAGCAATAGATTGTGTCATATTGCTCATTCTGTTCTGTCAATTGGTCCATATTGCCTTGCGTTTTTGGAAAATGAGGCAGGAACTGAAAGACTGATTGCGGTTTTGGTAAATATGGTTATGAAAGCGAGGAAAAACAATGAAAAAGACCATTATTGAAGTGCAAGGCTTGAAAAAGAAGTTCAAGGAACAAGAAGCCTTGGCAAGAATCGATTTTTCCATACAAGAGGGAGAAATTTTTGGCTTCCTAGGACCATCTGGATCTGGTAAAACGACGACTATCAATATCTTGACTGGTCAGTTGTCTGCAGATGCTGGAACAGCTCATGTGCTGTCTGCACCGGTTGAGAATTTAAAGGCAGAAGTGCTGGAGCAGATTGGGATTGTCAGCGATGGCAGCGGTTTTTATGAAAAGATGTCACTTTATAAGAATCTCAAGGCTTATGCTATGCTCTTTGGTGTTAATATGACAGAAGTCGATGAACTTCTCCGAAAAGTGGGGCTTTATGATAGTCGCAACAAGGTGGCTGAAAAACTATCTACGGGTATGAAGCAGCGCATGTTAATGGTGCGTGCCTTGATTAATCGACCTAAATTGCTCTTCTTGGATGAGCCAACCAGTGGTTTGGATCCGTCAACCTCTCGCACCATTCACGAATTGCTGCTGGAACTAAAAGCGCAGGGGACAACTATTTTTCTGACAACCCATGATATGCAGGAAGCTACTCTTTTGTGTGATCGCTTGGCCTTGCTCAGTAAAGGAAAATTAGTCGAAGTGGGCAGTCCGCATGAGATAATCCAAAAGTACAATACAGATAAGAAGGTTCGTTTAGAATATGAAGATTTGACGACTAAGACGGTGGCTTTTGAAGAACTGCAAGGAGGCATGGATTTGGCCAATGTTATCAGTATTCATTCCTGCGAACCAACTTTGGAAGATGTTTTCATCACGTTGACAGGAGGTACCTTAAATGTCTAATAAATTAAAAGGTATGATTTGGCTGAGAGGTCAAGTGACGCTAGCTAATAAAAGTATTCTATTGCAGGTTTTTATGCCGATTTTCCTCATTTTTCTCTATAAATTTATTTTTTCTCTGAATGGAGCTGGTAAGGAAATTGGCGCGGATAAACTAGCTACTATGTTGCTTACGATCTCCCTGCCTTTCTCTCTAGCCATGTCTGTTGGAACACCTATCATCATCATCCTAGCTGAGGAAAGAGAAAAACGTAATTTGCAAAGTTTGCGCTTGGCTGGTGTGACAGCTGGTCAATACATTCTCTCAGCCTTAATCTGGCCATCGATTATTGGGATCTTTTATATTGTTATTACCCCAATTTTGGTGGGAGCTAAGCTTTCTAATCATGTATTCAGCTATGGTTTGGTTCTCTTATTGACCATGCTGGTCTTAATTTTCTTCTTTTTAATGGTTGGTCTGTTTTGTAAAAATCAGGTCATGGCACAATCCCTTAGTGTTCCAGCCATGCTCTTGGCGGCATTTATTCCTATGTTTTCAAATATGAGCGAGGATTTATTTAAGGTGCTGCGTTATAGCTTTATGGGCCTATTTACTAGCTATATGAAAGATTGGTCTCATTTCCATTTATGGAGCGGAGAATTTTTGGCTCTGCTAGTTTGGCTGCTTCTTTTTGCAGGACTTTCTTTCTATTTGATGCACCGTTTGCAAATCTTGGACGACTAATCTAGGTCGCTAGACCGATTTTTAGCACTCTTGCAAAAAGAGTGCTAATTTTTTGAGTTTTTGTCTTGACTTTGGTGTGGAAGAGTGTATAATAGAATCATGAGTTAGCACTCGAGGTGATTGAGTGCTAATCGACAGCAGAATCTTGATTGGAGGTGATGCCGTGGTCACGGAGCGTCAAAATGAGATTTTGAATTTGATTATTGATATCTTTACCAAGACCCACGAGCCGGTAGGCTCCAAAGCCTTGCAGGATTCCATCAATTCCAGTAGTGCTACCATCCGTAATGATATGGCGGCTTTGGAAAAGCAGGGGCTTCTGGAAAAGGCGCATACGTCCAGCGGCCGTAAGCCTAGCGTGGCTGGTTTTCAGTACTTTGTCAAGCATTCTCTGTCCTTTGATCGTCTCGCTGAGAATGAACTTTATGAGGTTATCAAAGCCTTTGACCATGAGTTTTTCAACTTGGAGGACATTCTTCAACAGGCAGCAGACCTTTTGACCAAGCTCAGTGGATGCACGGTTGTTGCACTGGATGTAGAACCCAGTCGGCAGCGTTTGACAGCTTTTGACATCGTTGTGCTCAGTCAGCACACGGCTCTGGCAGTCTTCACCCTGGATGAGTCCAATACCATTACCAGTCAGTTTATGATTCCGCGCAACTTCCTAAGAGAAGACCTGGATAGGCTTAAAGGCCTGGTACGTGAGCGGTTCTTGGGACAGACAGTCTTGGATATCCATTACAAGATTCGGACAGAAATTCCGCAGATTATCCAGCGCTATTTCACTACGACGGACAATGTCATCCAGCTCTTTGAGCATATCTTTGGTGATATTTTCAAGGAAAATGTGATTCTGTCTGGCAAGGTTCAGCTCTTGGAATTCTCAGACCTGACGGCTTATCAGTTTTTTGATGACCCGCAGAAAGTAGCTTTTGAGATTCGCGACAGCTTGGCCGAAGATCAGATGCAAAGCGTGCGCGTGGCAGACAGTAGAGAAAGCTGTTTGGCTGATTTGACACTAATTTCCAGCAAATTCTTGATTCCTTATCGAGGCTTTGGAGTGCTAGCAGTTGTCGGTCCGGTCAATCTTGACTACCAACGGCTGGTCAGTCAGATGAATGTCGTTAACCGCGTGCTGACTATGAAACTAACCGACTTCTACCGCTATCTGAGCAGCAATCACTATGAAGTCCATTAAATATAATAGAAATATTCCTAAAAAGGAGGTGCCTTGTGGCAAAACATAAGCAAGAAGAACATCTAGAAGATGTGGAAGTAAAAGAGGAAGCTGTAGAAACAGCTGAGCAAGCTGAATCAGCAAGCCCTGAAAAATCAGAATTAGAATTAGCCAATGAGCGGGCAGAAGATTTTGAAAACAAATATCTCCGCGCTCATGCAGAAATGCAAAACATCCAGCGTCGAGCAAATGAAGAACGCCAGCAGCTGCAAAGATACCGCAGCCAAGACCTGGCAAAGGCTATCTTGCCTTCGATAGATAATCTGGAGCGTGCGCTTGCCGTTGAAGGGCTGACAGACGAAGTCAAAAAAGGACTGGAAATGGTGCAGGAAAGCTTGATTCATGCTCTCAAAGAAGAGGGTATCGAAGAAATCCCAGCTGACGGAACTTTTGACCATAACTATCACATGGCCATTCAAACCGTTCCAGCTGATGATGAGCACCCAGCTGACACTATAGCGCAGGTCTTCCAAAAAGGCTACAAACTTCATGACCGTATCCTGCGCCCAGCAATGGTAGTGGTCTATAACTAGGCTAGAAAACTTGAAAAATCTTGTCCGAAACGACAATAAACTATGAAGGAAGAAAACATTCGTTCAGCTTTGCTTCTAACGAGTGAAGCGAACCAAAGAGTATTGAAAATAAATTAAAGTAAAAAGAGGTAAAAATATGTCTAAAATTATCGGTATTGACTTAGGTACAACAAACTCAGCAGTTGCAGTTCTTGAAGGAACTGAAAGCAAAATCATTGCAAACCCAGAAGGAAATCGCACAACACCATCTGTAGTGTCATTCAAAAATGGTGAAATCATCGTTGGTGATGCGGCAAAACGTCAAGCAGTAACAAATCCAGATACAATCATTTCCATCAAATCAAAAATGGGAACATCTGAAAAAGTAGCTGCTAACGGCAAAGAATACACTCCGCAAGAAATCTCAGCTATGATTCTGCAATACTTGAAAGGCTATGCAGAAGAGTACCTTGGTGAAAAAGTCAGCAAAGCGGTTATCACAGTACCAGCTTACTTTAACGACGCACAACGTCAAGCGACTAAAGATGCTGGTAAAATCGCTGGTCTTGAAGTAGAACGTATCGTCAACGAACCAACTGCAGCAGCTCTTGCTTACGGTCTTGACAAACAAGATAAAGAAGAAAAGATCTTGGTCTTTGACTTGGGTGGTGGTACCTTTGACGTTTCAATCCTTGAGTTGGGTGATGGTGTCTTTGATGTATTGGCAACTGCTGGTGACAACAAACTCGGTGGTGACGACTTTGACCAAAAGATTATCGACCACATGGTAGCTGAGTTCAAGAAAGAGAACGGCATCGACTTGTCAAATGACAAGATGGCGCTTCAACGTTTGAAAGATGCAGCTGAAAAGGCTAAGAAAGACCTTTCAGGTGTGACTTCTACTCAAATCAGCTTGCCGTTTATCACAGCTGGCGAAGCTGGACCTCTCCACTTGGAAATGACTCTGACTCGTGCCAAATTCGATGATTTGACTCGTGACTTGGTAGAGCGCACTAAAGAACCAGTTCGCCGTGCTCTTTCTGACGCAGGCTTGAGCTTGTCAGAAATCGACGAAGTAATCTTGGTTGGTGGTTCAACTCGTATCCCGGCTGTTGTAGAAGCTGTTAAGGCTGAAACTGGTAAAGAACCAAACAAATCAGTTAACCCTGATGAAGTTGTTGCCATGGGTGCTGCTATCCAAGGTGGTGTTATCACTGGTGATGTCAAAGACGTTGTCCTTCTTGACGTAACACCATTGTCACTTGGTATCGAAACAATGGGTGGCGTCTTCACTAAGTTGATTGACCGCAACACAACGATTCCAACTTCTAAATCACAAGTCTTCTCTACTGCAGCAGACAACCAACCAGCCGTTGATATCCATGTTCTTCAAGGTGAACGTCCAATGGCAGCAGATAACAAGACTCTGGGACGTTTCCAATTGACAGATATTCCAGCTGCTCCTCGTGGAATCCCTCAAATCGAAGTAACATTTGACATCGACAAGAACGGTATCGTATCTGTTAAGGCTAAAGACCTTGGAACTCAAAAAGAACAACACATTGTCATCCAATCTAACAGCGGCCTGACTGATGAAGAAATCGACCGCATGATGAAGGATGCAGAAGCAAATGCTGAAGCAGATAAGAAACGTAAGGAAGAAGTTGATCTGCGTAACGAAGTTGACCAAGCTATCTTTGCGACTGAAAAGACTATCAAGGAAACTGAAGGCAAAGGCTTCGACACAGAACGTGACGCTGCCCAAGCTGCTCTTGATGAACTTAAGAAAGCGCAAGAAGACAATAACTTGGACGACATGAAAGCGAAATTGGAAGCTCTTAACGAAAAAGCTCAAGCGCTGGCAGTGAAACTCTATGAGCAAGCTGCAGCAGCTCAACAAGCCCAAGCGGGAGCAGAAGGAGCTGAAAACGCGAGCTCAACTAAAGCAGACGACGATGTCGTAGACGGAGAGTTTACTGAGAAGTAAGAATGAATGTATTGACTAAAGAGTATCTAAAAGATACAAAACGAGTTTATAAAGATTTTTGCAAAAAAGCTGATGATTTGGAAGAAGCAAAGGATTTCATTAAAAACATTCCATCTGATTTATTGGATGAGTATAAAGAGGTGGTTTTTTCTGAAAAAAGAACCAATCAAGTAAATATAGAACTAGTAACTAATATAGTTTTCTCAATTCTATTTCCTTCTGTTGCTGTCTATGTTGCTGCAGTTACTATAGGAGTTGATAATGAGGTTGGCTCGCTGCTAGTTGCGGGTATTCTGACTGTATTATTTATATTGGAACTTATTTATCTTGATAACAAAAAGAAAAGAATCAGAAGTATTAATTTGCAAAGATTATTCTATTTTTTAGAAAATACATGATAAGAAATCCAGAGGTTGCAACCCAGCCTCTGTTTTTCGCTAAACTAGAGGGTGACGCTTATGAAGAAAGTGCTCTGTTTAATTTATCCTAATTTTTCACTTTGTGAAGTAGTTAGTCTGACCAGTACTTTAGCTCTATCTTTTGGTGTTGAGGTTGATTATGCTGGTTCATATAGAAATGTTATAAGATCGGAAGATGGATTAGCCTGTCAACCTACTAGAACACTGGATGAAGTAGTCATCGAAGACTATTCTTGTGTCATTTTGCCAGGAATGATAAATATTATCCCTGCTTTGCATGATGAAAAATTGATTTCTTTCCTAAGGAGTTTGAAGCAACAAGAAGTTTTAATTGCAGCTATTTCCTCAGCGCCGATTTTATTGGCGAAAGTAGGTTTATTGAAGGATACTAAATTTACTGGTGGGATTTGGCAAAACTTCTTTGACTATTTTGAATTTCTTCCTAGGAGAAATTTCAAAGCTCAAGCTGTTCTGCAAGATAAGAACATCATTACAGCTATTGGTTTTGCACATCAAGCGTTTGCGAGAAAAGTGCTTCTTAGTCTAGATTTGGTAGATAATGCTGACAACTATTTTAAAGAACGGAATCAGTATTCGGAAGAGGATTTGATATTCACTTTATCAGAAGAAGAGTTTGCTGAAATGAAGCATGAATTTGAAAATACCCTCTGATCAATATTTTCTAAAATTTAAAGAAAGGAACATGGGTGTTCGCAACTGAACACGGGTTCCAAAAATTCTAACTCAATATAAAAGAAAGGAACTGAACCCGACCTAAATTCTTGGAAAAAAGAGAAATCAGCCTAGGAGCATCGCTCCGTTGCCTGATTTCCTATTTTTCAGTCGAATTTTACGGTCTTGGTATCTTATATGAACAATACAGAATATTATGACCGTCTAGGTGTCTCTAAGAATGCTTCTCAGGATGAGATTAAGAGAGCCTATCGGAAATTATCTAAAAAGTACCACCCCGATATTAATAAGGAAGCTGGGGCGGAGGACAAATATAAAGAAGTCCAAGAGGCTTATGAAACGTTGAGTGACGAGCAAAAGCGGGCAGCCTATGATCAATACGGTGCTGCGGGAGCTAATGGTGGCTTTGGCGGCGGTGCAGGCGGCTTCGGTGGCTTTGATGGTTCCGGCTTTGGCGGCTTCGAAGACATCTTCTCTAGCTTCTTTGGTGGCGGTGCTTCGCGTAATCCTAATGCTCCGCGCCAAGGGGACGATCTTCAGTATCGTGTGAATCTCCGCTTTGAAGAAGCCATTTTCGGGACTGAGAAGGAAATCAAGTATAACCGCGAAGCGACCTGTCATACCTGTGCTGGGTCTGGTGCCAAGCCAGGGACTAGTCCTGTTACCTGTGGCCGCTGTCATGGATCAGGCGTCATCAATGTTGATACCCAGACACCGCTTGGCATGATGCGTCGGCAAGTGACCTGTGATGTCTGTCACGGTCGAGGAAAAGAAATCAAAAATCCTTGTGAAACTTGTCATGGAACGGGGCATGAAAAACAGGCTCACAGCGTTAAGGTGAAAATCCCTGCTGGTGTGGAAACTGGTCAGCAGGTCCGTCTGTCTGGTCAAGGTGAAGCAGGCTTTAATGGCGGCCCTTATGGTGACCTTTATGTCGTGGTCCAAGTTGAGCCGAGTGATAAGTTTGAGCGAGATGGCTCTACCATTTACTACAAGCTCAATCTCAACTTTGTCCAAGCTGCTCTTGGTGACAGTGTGGATATCCCAACTGTTCACGGGGATGTTGAGCTGAATATCCCAGAAGGAACACAGACTGGCAAGCGTTTCCGCCTGCGAGGTAAGGGAGCACCGAGTCTGCGCGGTGGAAGCATGGGTGACCAATATGTTACTGTCAATGTTGTGACGCCGACTGGCCTCAACGACCGTCAAAAAGCGGCCCTCAAAGAATTTGCGGAAGCTGGCAATATCTCAGTCAATCCTAAGAAAAAAGGCTTCTTCGACAAAATGAAAGATGCCTTGGAAGATTTGCAATAATATGAAAAGGAGCAGCCTAATGCTGTTCTTTTTATGTTTTCTAGAAGGGCATTGAGCGCATGCAGTCAAGGGAAAGAGCCACTTTGACCAGCCTTTTAATCAAAAAAATTCACAATAAAAAGCGTAAAGAGATTTTCTCTATTTACTTTTACAAAAATTAATTGTTTTTTTAAGTAAAATCTATTGTAAAAATTTCCTAAAAGATATATGATAATACTATATGTATAAAACGCATCTTTTTAGCCTGCTGGGGAGTTGGCTAGAGAGATAATTGGAGATTAGCTTTATACATTTTAGGAAAAAGGGGATTTATAAAGTGAAACGTTTTGAAAAAGTGCAGGAGCGAATTCAGAAATATTCGATTCGCAAATTGTCTGTCGGTGTGGGCTCAGTTGCCATTGCAGCTCTGATTTTTGGGAGCTCTTTGTCCAGTTCGACTGTTGCTGCAGATGAAGTAGGAGGCGGTGCGACTGCTCACTATACTTATGTTGAAGAGCAAGAGCTAACAGAGCAGGAAAAAGGTCTGATTAAGAAAGGTCTGCCTGAAAATCTGCAAACAGGGGAAAATTATTACCTGATTTATCGGAAGCAAGATGGGCAAGCTGTCTTGCCGAGTACAGGAAATAACGGTCAGCCGCTTCTCGGCTTATTTGCGGGAACGGCTATTTTGGCTGTCATGGTTTTCTCACGAAAGAAATCTGGTAAGTTACTAGGAGTGCTTTTGCTAGGAAGCTTTGGACAGACTGTATTACAGTCTCCTCAAGCGTTTGCGCTAGAAAATCGAGAATTGCTTTCCTATAACCGTCAAGTTGCGGTTTCGTCAACAGTTTCTGAAGCGGATGTGACCATTGCTGGCTATAACTATATCGGTTACTTTACCGCTTCTGATTTGCTGGCTTTGACAGGAACCAAGCCGGCCTCCTTATCAGCTGGCCAAGAAGCTAGAGGACAAGCAGAATTATCAGAAGCTGCAAAAGAGGATTCTGATTCTATTGATCGAGCTGCTCAGGGAGGGGTGCTGTATCAGCTGAACCCTGCTGCAAATGATTCAGGACAGTCAGGGAAGCTTCCAGCTCCTCAGCCATCCAATCCAACTATAGAGACGGCAAAAGGGGAAAGCTTACAAGAGCCAGCTTTGCCAGAGTACACGGGCGGCGTTAATGGCGAATCGCTAGTTCAAGCGGACAATCCTAGCTATACAATTTCGGAAGGCACGGCAGGAGATACAGCCCCGGTTGAGCCGGCCCTCCCAGAATACATGGGCAGTGTTAATGGTGAATCACTAGTTCAAGTGGAGAATCCAGACTACACTGCCCCAGTAGGCACAGCAGGAGATACAGCTCCAGTCGAGCCAACTCTACCAGAATATACTGGTGGTGTTAACGGCGGATCGACAGTTCAAGCGGACAATCCAGTCTATGATGCGCCAATTGGTACAGTTGGTGACATAGCCCCAGTTGAGCCAGCTTTGCCAGAGTACACTGGCGGCGTTAACGGCGAGTCAGTAGTTCAAGCAGACAATCCAGTCTATGATGCTCCAGTAGCTACAGTTAGTGACCCAGCTCCGGTCCAGTCAGGCCTCCCAGAATACACTGGCGGCGTTAACGGCGAGTCGACAGTTCAGCCAGAACAACCTAGTCTGCATACAGACATCAAGTTGGAAACGATTGAGCCTCAAGTTGTCAACAAGACAGATGATAGCAAGTATCTTGATGAAGAGACCACTGTTGATGGAACTCCAGGACAAAAAGAAATTGTAACCAGCTATGAAGTCTTGGACGGTAATCGCATATCGGAGCCACAAACTACTGAAAGAATCTTGCATGAAGCAGTTGATACAGTGGTCACTCGTGGTAGCAAGGCTCGCATCAATAAAGAAGAATTGAGCAAGCAGCTAGCTTTAGCAGCGGCTGTGGATCCAGCAGTTTACACGAATCAATCCTATCAGCAATTGCAGGCAATTAAGAATATGGCTACGACAGTTTATCAAACTTCGTCGAGTCAAGATGAAGTAGATGCGGGTGTCAACCAACTCAAGCAGGCTTTAGCAGACTTATTGGCCCTTAAAGCAGCGCCGACTCTAACTGTTTCAGCGGTTAAGAAGGATGAATTGCAGAAATCAGTTCAGGTCCAATACCAGCTGACGGACAGGGATCAAGCCTTTACTAGTGCTTATGTTCGTCTGAAGAAAGATGGCCAGCTGATAGCAGAGCAGAATTTGGCGGCAGGCCAGCTGACTGCTAGCTTCAGTGGTTTGGACTACTATACAACGTATAAGATTGAGACGACTCTGTCCTATGACTTAGGAAATGGGCCTGAAAGTCAGGAATTAGCTCAAGAGACAGTCCAGCTTGACTTGAAGAAGGTGGAGCTCAAGTCCATTACTAATGTCTCCTTGATGAAGGTTGAGAATGGCCAGACAAAATTGATGCCTACTCTGGCTGAAAAACCAGCAAATCTGGACCAATATTACCTGCACTTTACATCAGACCAGTTCAAGGATACTGTCCTGCCGGTTACCTCTATTGAGGAAGTGGTAGTTAATAACCAGCCTGTCTTTAAGATCCAGGCTCAGCTGCCAGACTTGCTGCAAAGAAGCGCAACTGGTCTTCAAAACAGCTTTGATTTCTATCTGGAAAAGGCTAAGAAGCGTGAAGGAAATGTCTACTATGACTTCCAAGACCTTTTGGACGGCATCAAGGAAGATCCTTCTGGAACCTTTATTTTGGGCCGCAGTATCAGTGCCAAACTGATTGACAAACCTGCCAACAGCAAATCTTACCTGCAAGGTGAATTCAAAGGCCAGTTGATTGGTGGGCAAAATGGTGAGCGCCATGCGATTTTAGACTTAGCGCATCCTCTATTTGATACGATTACTGGCGGAACGGTCAAGGATATTGACTTTAAGCGAGTCAATATGGTTTATCCAGATTCGCAAGCGGGTGATACAATTGCGACAATTGCTGCTCGTTTGAAGAATAAAGGAGTAATCGAAAATGTCAATGTCCAAGGATACTTGGAAGGAAGAGACCATATTGCTGGTCTGGTTAACAATATAGAAGGCCAATCTCGAGTTGAAAATGTTTCCTTTAAGGGTCAGATTAAGTCCAAGGGGGGAAACTCTGTCACAGCCGGTATCGCTGGAACCAACGCCATGTCCTTGGTGAAACGTGCCTACGTTGAAGCGGATATTTGGGTCAAGAGTGGCCAAAATGCAGGTATGCTGGTCGCTCAAAACTTCACTGACTATTCAGGTTCAGGCTGGGGGAATTGGGGCAAATTGATGCAATCAGTTGCCAAAGGTAAGTTAGAGGATGCAGGCTCAAGAAATTCAGCTGGTATCGCTGCTTCCATTTGGCCGTATGGAACCATCAATGACACTGTCAGCTATGCCACAGTAGTGAACGGTAAAGAGCTCTTTAGCTCAGATAATGAGATTACCGATGCTTGGATGGGACAAAAACTCCAAAACCTCTTTGGGGTTCAGGGACAAAGCTCTGGAACCAAGACAGGTAAAGATGCCAAGTTCCGTCGCTTGACAGAAGCAGAAGCTGAGCAAAAAGTTAAGAGCTATCAGATCACGGCTCTTGAGCAAGCCAGCGCAAATGAAGTGACAACTGAGAAGCTAAATGCTGCTATCCTGAGAACAAGTACTTATCAAGATAAGCCAGGTTACAAGGCAGAAAATGAACAGCTTTATCAGAACCTAGAACGCTTTATGCCTTTCTACAATCAAGAGTTCTTGATTCATGAGTCCAACAAGCTGGTGGATGCTGGTAAGGCGGGCGACCTGTTGACTAAGAAAGTTCTATCTGTTCAAGCCCTGAAGGGCAATCAGTTTGTTGCTGGCGGAACGGATGCAGATAAGATCTTAGTCCATTTTGCAGACGGAAGCAAGACCATCTACAATCTTCAAAATCAAGCACGATTTGAACAGACGGCTCTGCCAGAATATCAGATTGCAGAGCTTGGTACAGTCTATACTCCAAATCACTCAACGGCTGTCAAAGAAGACTTGCTGGCTCAGCTGACAGAGAGCTTGAAGAGCTTTGAGCTGTACAGTGATGAAGTCTATCGTTCTGTTGGCCTGCCTAATGATAATGACAAGGTCAACAAAGTGAAGCGCCTCTTCTTGGATGAATCTCTGGCTGAGGTGAAAGCCAACTTGCAGGATATGCTTGGTAAGCTATTGGCCAATGAATGGACAAGATTCCATGCAGACAATCCAGCAGCCAACGAAGCTCTGAAAGCTAAAATCGAAGAGAATAAGACGGCTATCATGCTCGGTCTGACCTACCTCAACCGTTATTACGATCTCAAATTTGGCGACTACAACCTCAAGGAACTGGTACTCTTCAAACCAGATTTCTATGGTGAAAAAGTACCATTGCTGGATCGCTTGATTAAGATTGGTCGTTCGACAGAAAATCAACTCAAAGGGGCAGACAATGTCAATATGTTTGCACGTCAGTTGAAGGCTGAGTCCAAGTCTAGTGAATTGGTCGCTTACTTGGATTACAACCGTCGCCTGCTGACTGACTTTGCGGATATGGATTCTTGGTTCAAGGATGCGACTCGTGGCTTTATTCAGTTTGAAGAACGCCAGTCAGAAGTCGAGGAGATTAAGACGGCTAAGTATCGCGTCTTTGACAACCTCAACTCAGAGTACTTCAGCAACTATATCCTTCCTCTGCTAACCTTGAAGAATACGCGCTTAGCCATTCTGTCAAACTATAGCACCATGGCCTTTGTCAACAGAGACAAGCGCCGGTCATGGTCTGATGAACGATTTAATGCGCGCATCAAGGAAGTAGCGACCCAGCATAGAAACCACGTAGACACTTGGTACAAACTGCTCTCAGATGATATCAAGTCCAGAATGGTCAAGGAAAATGTAACGGCTGTATGGGATGGTTTCGATGTAGAAGGACGTGGCTGGATTGATGTCAATGGAAATGATAATAAGGGCAATCCTTATGCACCATCCCGCGAGTTCTTTAACCTAGTTGGCGGCAGAGCTGGTGGCTGGTACAAGTCAAATGGCTACGGTGCCCATGCTGCTGGTTCAATCCGTGTGAACTTCGAGGCCTTTGATCTCTTGACAGAATACGGTGTGTCCGTCTTTACCCATGAGCTCACCCACGTCAATGACAGAGATATTTATCTGGGCGGACATGGCAGACGACAAGGTATCGGACCAGAAGGCTATGCCCAAGGGTTGCTCCAATCACCTGTTCCTGATCAGCCAGGTTGGGGTGCTTTGGGTCTCAATATGGCCTTTGATCGTCCAAATAATGGCAGTCTCATTTTCAATAGCTCGCCAAGTCTCTTCAAGAACCGAGCAGACATCGACCATTACATGAAGGGATATAATGATACCCTCATGCTGCTGGATTACCTTGAGGGACAAGCCGTTGTTGCCAAAGGAAATGAAGCAGCAGCCAAATGGTTCAAGAAGGTTGAACCGAAAGTTGTGGATCCTCGAACCCAATACGACGTCGTGAGAGAGTTGACAGCAGAGGAGAAAGCGGCCATGTCAGTCTCATCTGTAGAGGACTTGGTTGATCAAGGCTTGCTGTCTAACCGTGCAGTTGACAATCGAACTTATAATCCTGCTGACTATGACTCTAGTTACATTTCTATCGACTTCATGACGGGTATCTATGGTGGCGGTCAAAACAATACTGGAGCGCCAGGAGCCTTGATGTTCAAGCATAATACCTTCAGAATTTGGGGTTACTATGGCTATGAAAAAGGCTTTGTAAGCTATGCTTCCAATAAACACCGCAAGACAGCCAATGAACAAGGTGTGACTGGTTTGAGCGACAACTTTATCATCAAGCAAATTTCTGAAGGCGAATTTGAAACCATGGAAGCCTTCAAGAAAGCTTACTTCAGACAAGTTGCTGAGAAAGCTCAAAACTTAGGAATTAAGCCAGTGACAGTCAACGGAAAAGTCTACAGCACTTATGAAGAGCTGAAAGCTGGCTTTGCAGAAGCTGTTGACAAGGATCTGAAGAAGTCTCGTGTCGATGAACGGGCAACCAAGGACTTCAAGTATGCTGTCTTTACACAATTGCTCAAGAACACCAATAGCTTTATGGATGAAAACTCCATTTGGGGTTCCTAAGAAAAAGTGTTTAATTGCCTACATGAGTAGCTGCAAATAATGACCTTTAGCAATATGTAATCAATAACCCATTTGAATTTGCTCTGTTTGTGTTGTCACTGACAGTCTGATTCAGATGGGTTGTTTTGTTGCAAAATGGCAAGTCGGAACAGAAAGAATCCCTGATTCTTAAACGATATTTTTCAAAAAAATCTGTCCCCGGACAGTTCCTGCTTTTAGGGCTTGCTGGGGGCTTTTTTTCCTGCTAAAATAAACACATGGCACGTTATAAAGCGATTATTTCCTATGATGGCTATGGCTTTGCTGGTTTTCAGCGACAGCCCCATGCCAGAAGCGTTCAGGAAGAGATTGAAAAGACCCTGACCCGTATCAATAAAGGCCAGCCTGTGGTGATTCATGGAGCGGGCCGAACCGACAGCGGCGTCCATGCTCTGGGCCAGGTGCTGCATTTTGATTTACCAGAAGAGCGGGATGAAGAGAAATTGCGTTTTGCCTTGGATACACAGACGCCGGAAGATATTGATTTTATCAGTGTGGAGCAGGTGTCGGACGATTTTCATTCTCGCTACAATAAGCACAGCAAGACCTATGAATTTTTGGTGGACATCGGCCGGCCTAAAAATCCTATGATGCGCCATTATGCCACGCATTATCCATATCCTTTGGAACTGAGTCTGATAGAAGAAGCGATTGCTCAGTTAGAGGGGACGCATGATTTTACTGGATTTACGGCTTCGGGAACCAGCGTGGAAGACAAGGTTCGGACCATTACCGTGGCCAAGGTTCGCTATGATGCAGAGCGTAAATTTCTGGTCTTTACTTTTTCGGGCAATGGCTTTCTCTACAAGCAGATCCGCAATATGGTCGGGACCCTGCTCAAGATTGGAAACAAGCGCATGCCGGTGGAGCAGATTCAGAGGATTTTAGCGGAGAAAGACCGCCATCTGGCAGGACCAACAGCCGGTCCAAACGGCCTCTATCTAAAGGAGATTCGTTATGAAGAATAAGTTGATTTTAGCCCTTTCGGGCAATGATATTTTCAGCGGCGGCGGGCTGCACGCTGATTTGTCTACCTATACGGTCAATGGCCTGCATGGTTTCGTAGCTGTGACTTGCCTGACGGCTATGACTGATAAGGGATTTGAGGTCATTCCAGTTGAGGAAGAGGTTTTTGCCCAGCAGTTAGCCAGTCTCAAGGATATTCCTTTTTCTACTATTAAGATAGGACTTTTACCCAATCTGGAAATAGCAGAGCAAGCTCTGGCTTTTGTCAAGCAGCATGCGGATATACCAGTAGTGCTGGATCCTGTTCTGGTTTGCAAGGAAAATCATGACTTGGAAGTCAGTGCACTGAGAGAAGAAATCATCAAGTTTTTCCCTTATGTCAGTATCATCACACCAAATCTAGCAGAAGCTCAGCTATTGACCCAAAAAGAAATCAAAACTCTGGAGGATACGCAGGCTGCAGCCAAGGAGCTCTATGATTTGGGAGCCAAGCATGTGGTGATTAAGGGCGGCAATCGCTTAAGCAAGGAGCGGGCAGTGGATGTTTACTATGATGGTCAAGATTTTGAGGTCATGGAATCGCCAGTGCTGGCCAGCAACAATACCGGAGCGGGCTGCACATTTGCTTCCAGCATTGCCAGTCAGCTGCTTCTCGGCAAGTCTCCGCTTGCAGCAGTTCAATTGTCTAAAGATTTTGTTTACCGAGCGATTCAGCGCTCAGATCAATATGGGGTAGTTCAGTATGAGAAATAATCAAGTTAAAAAATTAGTTATCTTAGCTTTCATCACAGCACTGTCTGTGGTTTTGGGGAATTTTTTTAAAATCCCAACGGCGACAGGCTTTTTGACACTGCTGGATGCAGGGATTTATTTTACAGCCTTCTACTTTGGCCGCAAGGAAGCGGCTATTGTCGGAGGACTCTCAGGCTTTTTGATTGATATGATTGCCGGCTATCCTCAGTGGATGATTTTCAGTCTGATTTGCCACGGACTTCAAGGTTTCTTTGCTGGTTTGGAGGGCAAGAAACGCTACCTTGGGCTAGTTTTGGCTGCGGTGGCTATGGTCGGTGGCTATGCCCTCTTTGGTAGTATCATGAATAGTGTCGGGGCTGCCCTAGCCGAAATCTCAAGTAATTTTATGCAGAATGCATTTGGTTTAGCAGTTGGATTTGCTCTTTACAAGGCCTTCCCAGAGAGTTTGAAAAAGACAGTCGCAGTGAAATAAACGAGGTGAGATATGGACTTAGCTAAGATTGGAGCAGAAACTCGTCAGATTGTTCTAGATGTTTTAGACAAGGCTGCCTTGGTCGAGGGAGATATTTTTGTTCTGGGTCTATCCTCTAGTGAGGTTGTTGGAGGCCATATCGGTCAGAATTCCAGTCTGGAAGTCGGACAGGTCATTGTCAAAACCATACTGGATGTCTTAGAAGAGAAGGGTATCTTTCTAGCAGTTCAGGGATGTGAGCATCTCAACCGCGCCCTCGTAGTAGAAAGAGCCTTGGCGAACAAGAAGGATTTGGAAATTGTCAATGTTTTGCCTACTCTTCATGCAGGGGGTAGCGGTCAGCTAGCAGCTTTCCAATACATGAAGGATCCTGTCGAGGTGGAGTTTATCGTTGCTCAGGCGGGGCTGGACATTGGCGATACTGCCATCGGAATGCATGTCAAGCATGTGCAGATTCCTATTCGACCGACTCTCAAGGAGTTGGGAGCTGCCCATGTCACGGCTTTAGCCAGCCGTCCCAAGCTAATTGGCGGCGCCAGAGCGGCCTATACAGAGGATAAAATCAGGAAGGGATAAAAGGAAAAATAATTTTGAAAAAAACTCTAATTATGCTATAATGGGTTGTATTCAATAAATTTTAAGGAGAAATGACAGAATGTCTGTATCATTTGAAAACAAAGAAACAAATCGCGGTCTTTTGACTTTTAGCATCAGTCAAGAGAAAATCAAGCCTGCCTTGGACCGTGTATTTAACTCAGTAAAAAAAGATATTGCTGTACCAGGTTTCCGTAAAGGTCGCCTTCCACGTGCTATCTTCAACCAACGTTTTGGTGAAGAAGCCCTCTACCAAGATGCTTTGAACGCTCTTCTTCCAGAAGCATATGAAGCTGCTGTCAAAGAAGCAGGTATCGAAGTAGTTGCTCAGCCTCAGTTTGATGTAGAGTCTATGGAAAAAGGTCAAGACTGGGTCATCAAAGCTGAAGTAGTCACTAAGCCAGAAGTTAAGCTAGGTGCATACAAAGACTTGGAAGTAACTGTTGAAGCTAGCAAAGAAGTGACTGACGCTGAAGTAGATGAGCGCATTGAGCGTGAGCGCAACAACTTGGCTGAGTTGGTTCTCAAAGAAGGTCCAGCAGCAGATGGTGATACAGTTGTGATTGACTTTGTTGGTTCTGTTGACGGCGTTGAATTTGACGGCGGCAAGGGTGACAACTTCTCACTTGGACTGGGCAGCGGTCAATTCATCCCAGGATTTGAAGAGCAGTTGGTTGGCCACAGTGCAGGTGAAACAGTGGATGTTGTCGTAACTTTCCCAGAAGACTATCAAGCAGAAGACTTGGCAGGCAAGGAAGCTAAGTTTGTGACAACTATTCACGAAGTTAAAGAAAAAGAAGTTCCAGCATTGGACGATGAACTTGCAAAAGATATCGACGAAGAAGTAGAAACTCTTGATGAGCTGAAAGAAAAGTACCGCAAAGAATTGTCAGAAGCTAAGGAAACAGCTTATAACGATGCGGTAGAAGCAGCAGCTATTGATCAAGCAGTAGCAAACGCGGAAATCGTTGACTTGCCAGCAGAAATGGTCCACGAAGAAGTGCACCGTGCAGTTAATGAATTCTTGGGCAATATGCAACGCCAAGGAATCTCACCTGACATGTACTTCCAAATCACTGGTACTAGTCAGGAAGACCTGCACAAGCAATACGAAGCAGATGCTGAGTCACGTACTAAGACAAACCTTGTCGTAGAAGCTGTTGCTAAGGCAGAAGGTTTTGAAGCTAGCGCAGAAGAAATCGAAGCAGAAGTAACTTCATTGGCTACAGACTACAACATGGAAGTAGAACGTGTTCGTCAATTGCTGTCAGAAGACATGCTGAAACACGACATCGCTATCAAGAAAGCTGTTGAAGTGATTACAAGCACTGCGAAAGTGAAATAAGGATGAAAGAGGCAAGATACCATTCTTGCCTCCTTTTTTTAGAAAACAAGAGGCGATTCTGCTATAATAATAGTATAGTTAAAAGGAAAACCTGCTCTGTCGCTAGTCCATAGAACTCGTGAAGGAGGTCGAGCATGAAAAGCAGTAAAAAATCTTATCTGAAGCTAGGCTTGATTCTTATCTTTTTTATTTTCTATTGGCTAATAGTCAATCTTTTATTTCATAATGCAGCGCTTTTTTGGCTCCTTTTATTAGCTGGTATTGCCCTGACCGTAATTGCTAAGAACTACCGCAAACTTTCAAAAAGTGACTGGATAACAGCTATTATTCTGGGATTTTTAGCGATCTTTTCGAATCCTATTTTTGCTGCTTTGACTTTCCTGACTTATCTGGCTAGCAGTCTTTTATTGAAGAAAAAGGAAAAATTCAGCACTCTTTTAAAACTTGATAGTCCGAAACAAACAGCTCTTGCTTTGATTCTGGGACTTCTTGTGGGCTTTGTGCTAGGCTTTTTAAATCTCGCTTTGGCCCACAAGCCTATCAGTCTACCAAGCTCTTTTCCTATTCAGGCTGTCCTAGATGCTCTCCGCGCAGGTGTATTTGAAGAAGTAGCTTTTAGACTATTTTTCTTTGCTATTATCATTTACCTGACTAAAAAAGATACTTTTTCAAAAATGGAGACTTTGTTAGTTTATGGTATTCTGACCTTGCCTCATACTCTGATTCACTTTAGTTTAGAAAAGTTTAATATAGGAAGCGTCGTTATTCTTAGTCTTGTTTTCGGCTTGCCTTTTGCTTTTTTGTTTCGGAAACAGGGGCTCTACAGCGCCATAACAGCCCATGCTGTAGTTGATTTGCTTAGATTTGTTTTTTTGGGAATTTGAAAAATTTTAACTTAAAATATAAATGGTAACCCTTTGACTATTTTTGGAAATTAGCGTAAAATAGTAAGGAAAGACAAAAAAGGAGAAAAGCCTTGGAATTAGAAGTATTTGCTGGACAGGAAAAAAGTGAGCTTTCTATGATTGAAGTGGCGCGTGCCATTTTGGAAGCCCGCGGCCGCGATCATGAGATGTATTTTAATGATCTGGTCAATGAAATTCAAAACTATCTGGAAAAATCAAACAGTGAGATTCGTGATGCTCTGCCATTGTTCTACACAGAACTCAATGTAGACGGCAGCTTTATTCCGCTGGGAGATAATAAATGGGGCTTGCGTTCATGGTATGCTATCGACGAAGTGGATGAAGAAATCATCGCCTTAGAAGAGACTGATGAGGATGACGCACCTAAGAAACGCAAGAAGAAACGCGTCAATGCCTTTATGGATGGCGACGAGGATGCCATTGACTACAGCGATGACGATCCAGAAGATGAGGACGGCTACGAAGCAGATCCAGCTCTCTCATACGATGAGGAAAATCCAGACGATGAGAAGAACGAAGTGGAAGCTTACGATGCTGAAATCAACGAAATCGCTCCAGATGATCTAGGTGAAGAAGTCGAACTCAACGAAGAAGATGACGACTACTCTGACGAAGATACGGAGACCGAAGAGGAAGAATAAATCAACCAAAAGAAGCAAGGGACGAAATCCCTTGTTTCTTTTAATATTCCTTGAAATATAAGTTCGGAAGGTGTAGAATACTAATAAAATTTAATAAAGAAAAGATGGAGGTATGCTGCTATGAAATTTGTCATTGATAAGAGTCTGGGTGAACTAGGCATAAAAAGTGTCGTTATCGGGATTGCCAAGAATGTCAATCCTCATGCAGAACTGTCTTCCTCATTTCTAAAAAAGAAAAAGGAAATGGAAGACTGGGCTTTAGCCTGCGACTTGGATGAGGTGCTTGAGTCGCCAGTGGTTCAAGGTTATATAGAGATACTGCAGCGCGTAGGTCGCAGTGTCAAGAAAAATCCTCCGACGGTTCCTGCTCTGATTCGCAATATCCAGCACCGAGGCTCGCTCCCTCATATTAATAGCATTATTGATATTTATAATGTCGAAGCCCTGCATTCTCTACTGGCTATTGGTGGGCATGATTTTGATAAGATTGAAGGTCAGATAGAATTCACCGTAAGCCAAAAGGAAGATGTTTTTCTGCCTATTTTGTCCAAGGAGAAGCATGTTGCCGAGACGGACTATGTCTACCGGGATGCCAAAGGCATTTTGGCTTGGCTGGATGTTCGTGACAGCGAGTATTATAAGTTTGATGAGGAGACCAAGGATGCTATTTTCATCATTCAGGGGAATGCCAATACCTCTGTCGAAATGCGTCTGGAAGCCTTGGAACGAATCCGACACGATTTAGCAGAGTCCATGCCCGAACTAGAATTCGAAACACATGTCATTAGTATTGAGGAAAATTAACTGGAGGAGACTTTCCCTTTTGATTTTCAGTGACTAGCAGCTTCCTGTTTTCAGGGAGTTTTTTTGAAGCCAGCTATATGTCTTTGGTTAGATTCAGAGCAAAAGAAAGCCAACTGCTTTTCTGGAAGGTGCGACATTTCTTAGCGGAAATGGTATAATGAAAAGCAAAAGGAGGTAAGAAGATGTTTCTAAACATTTTAGCTAGTATTCGTACTAATAATTTTCAAGATGAGCATTGTATAGAAAAAATCCAAGCTCTCTGGCAGGAACAAGAGGGAGCTGTGAAAGAAGCTTTTGTCCAAGGGGAACCGGTCTATGCTGTCTATCATGACTATGCCAGTGATTACAAAGGAGACTACAGTCTCTCTATCTGCCGTTTGACAGATGGGGAAGTCTATGATTTTGATACCTCTGAGCAGACCTATCAAGTGTTTGAAGCGGATAAGGAGGATCCTCAAGCGGTTCTTCATGCTTGGCAGAGGGTTTGGCAGGCAGAAGAAAAAGGTGAGCTTCATCGGGACTACACTATTGACTTTGAAAAATATGATCCCGACCAAACGGTGGCTGTCTTTGTTGCGACTCAGCAGCACTGAGTTTTCTGTGTTCCTGCCTTAGCTTCATTTTCGTTTAGTTTTCCCAATTTTGCTGATTGAGTAGAAAGTTGATTTTTTGAAATAAAGTCAAAAATTTTCTTGACAAGCCTTAGCTGTCCTGTTATACTAGTAAGGTACTCAATCGCGGGGATGGCGGAATTGGCAGACGCGCAGGACTAAGGATCCTGTGACCGCTTTAGGTCGTGAGGGTTCAAGTCCCTCTCTCCGCATCAAGTAAGCTGGCTTTGGCCAGCTTTTTCTTTTTGCACTAGAGACGCTTAAAAAGGCTGAGTCTCTCCCTGTAATTCCTTAAAATTTCAGGAAAAACTAGCAATTTTAGTGAAAAAGTGATAAAATAAACAATGTAAGTGGTTTAACCACAAAAAATAAGAGGAGGCCTGATAAGAATGGCAATCGTTTCAGCAGAAAAATTTGTCCAAGCAGCTCGTGACAATGGTTACGCAGTTGGTGGATTCAACACAAACAACCTTGAGTGGACTCAAGCTATCCTGCGTGCGGCAGAAGCTAAGAAAGCACCAGTGCTTATCCAAACTTCAATGGGTGCTGCTAAATACATGGGTGGCTACAAAGTTGCTCGCAACTTGATCGCTAACCTTGTAGAATCAATGGGCATCACTGTACCAGTTGCGATTCACTTGGACCATGGTCACTACGAAGATGCACTTGAGTGTATCGAAGTTGGTTACACTTCTATCATGTTTGATGGTTCACACCTTCCAGTAGAAGAAAACCTTAAATTGGCTAAGGAAGTCGTTGAAAAAGCACACGCTAAAGGTATCTCAGTAGAAGCTGAAGTTGGTACTATCGGTGGTGAAGAAGACGGTATCATCGGTAAAGGTGAATTGGCTCCAATCGAAGACGCTAAAGCAATGGTTGAAACTGGAATCGACTTCTTGGCAGCTGGTATCGGTAACATCCACGGTCCATACCCAGCAAACTGGGAAGGTCTTGACCTTGACCACTTGAAGAAATTGACAGAAGCTCTTCCAGGCTTCCCAATCGTATTGCACGGTGGTTCAGGTATTCCTGATGACCAAATCCAAGCAGCTATCAAACTTGGTGTTGCGAAAGTTAACGTTAACACTGAATGCCAAATCGCATTCGCTAACGCAACTCGTGCATTCGCTCGTGATTACGAAGCAAACGAAGCAGAATACGACAAGAAGAAACTCTTCGACCCACGTAAATTCTTGGCTGACGGTGTAAAAGCCATCCAAGCATCAGTTGAAGAACGTATCGATGTATTCGGTTCAGAAGGTAAAGCATAAGAAGCTTGATATATTTTTAAAAAAGTTTATCCGAAAGGATAAGCTTTTTTTGTATTATGACAATTGGACAAATAAAGAACAAATAATATTTTTCTTACAATCTAATAAAAAAATCTTGACAGACTAGATGATGAGGAGTAAAATATTAACCAGTTAATTAACTAGTTAACAAGTTTAATAAGTTGTTAAAAATTGAGTTTCTGCTATATTTTATAGAAAAAAATATTTAGATGATTTCTTTGGGGGTATATTATGAGTTAATTGTAAATTGTGATAAGTTTTAGCGAATTCTGTATAATCAAAAAAGAAAGTGAGATCCAATGGAAAAAAATAAGAAATACTTAACAGGAATTGTTGTCATTGCTACTGTGGGTCTTTTTGCTCATCAACTAGGTTATTATCAGGCAAACAGTTCGATTAAAAAATCCAATCGTGTTAGCTATATTGATGGTAAGCAAGCTGTTCAAAAGTCTGAGGAGTTAACGCCTGACGAAGTAAGCAAAAAAGAAGGGATTAACGCGGAGCAGATTGTTATCAAGATTACTGATCAGGGTTATGTCACTTCTCATGGTGATCACTATCATTATTATAATGGGAAAGTTCCATATGATGCTATTTTCAGCGAAGATCTTTTGATGAAAGATCCCAACTATCAACTTAGGGCTGAGGATATTGTCAATGAAGTCAAGGGTGGATATGTTATCAAGGTTAATGGCCAATATTATGTTTATCTGAAAGATATAGCTCGTGCGGATAATATTCGCAGTAAGGAAGAGATTAATCGTCAAAAGCAGGAACATGGTCATAATGTTACGAAAATAAGCAATGAAGTAGCAGCAGCTAGAGCTCAAGGCCGTTATACAACAGATGATGGCTATGTTTTTAATGCTTCAGACATTATTGAGGATACGGGAGATGCGTATATTGTACCTCATGGTGATCATTTTCACTATATCCCAAAGAGTGATTTGTCGCCTAGTGAGCTAGCTGCAGCTCAAGCTTACCTATCAGGTAGAGGAAAAGTAGCTAGTACTGTAGTCAGCCGTTCGTATAATAATGGAAACGGTGGCTGGATACAGACACAACCTACTTTTACTCAAATTTCAAATAACTATCAACCGAGTCAAGGAGAAGATGTTAAGGGTCTCCTTCAGCAACTTTATAATCTTCCACTTAGTCAGCGTCATGTTGAATCAGATGGCTTGATCTTTGATCCAGCACAAATTACTAGTCGAACACAAAATGGAGTAGCAGTGCCGCATGGTAATCATTATCACTTTATTCCTTATACACAAATGTCGGCATTGGAAGAAAAGCTTGCTCGGACAATTCCTCTTATAAGTCAGCCTAATAAACCTATGTTAGGATTGACACCTTATAGACCTATACCAACTCCATCTCAACCAGCTTTAAAACCGATTCTTCCTCCAAAGTTAAATTTGGAACATGCGGATTCATTGGATAAGGATTTAATCCAGCAGGTCGTTAGGAAAATAGCTGACGGTTATGTGCTAGAGGATAAAGGAGTGTCCCGCTATCTTTTAGCTAAAGACTTGCCTAAAGAGATTATTACAGCGATTGAAAATAAATTGGCGAAGCAGAAAAGCATACCTCATGTCCTGCAAGCTAAGAAAGAATCAGTTGAACCGAAAAATCAAGAGTTTTACGATAAAGTATATGGTCTTCTGGCTCAGGCTCATCAGCAATTACTAGAAAATAAGGGACGTTTGTCAGATTTCCAAGTCTTGGATGATTTAGTCAAGCGTTTAAATGATGAGACAAGTGATAAGGTGCAATTAATTGATGACTTATTAGCATTTCTTGCGCCTATCAATCATCCAGAACGTCTAGGCAAAGCAAATTCACAGATTGAGTATACTGAAACCGAAGTTCGAGTAGCCCAGCTGGCTGACAAATATACGACATCTGATGGATATATCTTTGATGCGCGCGATATTATCAGCGACGAAGGAGATGCTTATGTAACCCCTCATATGGGACACAGTCACTGGATAGGAAAAGATAGTCTTTCGGCTAAAGAAAAAGCAGCTGCTCAGGCGTATACTAAAGAAAAAGGTCTGTTTCCACCTGCACCAACAGATGATTCCAAAGCCAATCCAAGTGGAGAAAGTGCGGCTGCTATCTACGAACGTGTTCAAGGAGAGAAACGGATACCGCTCGTTCGTCTGCCTTACAATGTTGAGCATACTGTAGCAGTAAAAAATGGAAACCTGATTATCCCTCATAAGGATCACTACCACAACATCAAATTTGCTTGGTTCGATGATAAGACTTACCGAGCTCCTAATGGCTATACATTAGAGGATTTATTTGCAACTATCAAGTATTATGTTGAACATCCAGATGAGCGACCACAGTCTAGCGATGGATGGGGGAATGCAAGTGATCATGTTTTAGGTAAAAAAGATGACAAGGAGGATACTGTTAGCCCAGAGAAACCTCAAGAAGAAGTTGAAGAGGAAACACCAACTGAGCCAGAAGTACCTCAAGTTGAAACTGCTAAAGTAGAAGCTAAGTTGCAAGAGGCGGAAGACTTACTTGAAAAGACGACGGATCCAAGTTTGAAATCCAATGCAACTGAGACCTTAACAGGATTGCGAAATAATCTTAATTTAGGGACTATGGATAATAATAACATCATGGCAGAAGTAGAAAAACTGTTAACCTTGTTGAAATCAGCTGTTTCAACACCTGCTACTAATACAGAAACAACACCTTGATTTTTATCTGTTTTTAGATATGAATGTTTTATTGATAAATAAAAGATGAACCAACAATTTTGGAGTTAATATGAAGAAAAGAACTGCAGTATTAATAATGCTGAGTATACTAGCTTTGATGCTGGGAGCGTGTACTCAGAAAGAAGAACAACAAGCTAAAGGTTTGAAGATTGTGACCAGTTTTTATCCGGTTTATGCCATGGTTAAAGAAGTATCTGGTGATTTGAATGATGTTCGCATGATTCAATCTAGTACAGGGATCCATTCATTTGAACCATCGGCTAATGATGTAGCTGCTATCTATGATGCGGATGTTTTTGTCTATCATTCACATACCTTAGAGTCATGGGCGGGGAGCCTAGATCCAAATTTGCAAAAATCTAAGGTGAAAGTGCTGGAAGCATCCGAAGGAATGACCTTGGAGCGTGTACCGGGTTTGGAAGACGTGGAAGCTGGCGAAGGAATCGATGAAAAAACTCTTTATGATCCTCATACATGGCTAGATCCTGAAAAAGCTGGTGAAGAAGCGCAGATTATTGCGGATAAGCTATCTGAACTCGATAAAGAACACAAGGAAATATATCAAAAAAATGCTAAGAAATTCATTTCTAAAGCTCAAGAATTGACCAAAAAATACCAACCAATCTTTGAAAAGGCTAAGCAAAAGACTTTCGTCACTCAACATACTGCGTTCTCGTATTTAGCAAAGCGGTTTGGTTTGCAGCAGCTAGGTATTGCAGGGATTTCTCCTGAACAAGAGCCAAATGCAAGGCAGCTTACTGAAATTCAAGAATTTGTGAAAACCTATAAAGTTAAAACGATTTTTACCGAAAGCAATGCATCGTCGAAAGTGGCAGAAACGCTCGTCAAGTCAACGGGAGTCAGACTGAAAACTCTCAATCCTTTAGAAGCCGATCCCCAAAATGATAAAAACTACCTAGAGAATCTAGAAGAAAACATGAGTATCTTGGCTAAAGAATTGAAATGAGAAGTTAAAGCTTAATCTAGCTGAAGACTACAAAACAGAAACCTGCCCGTAAGGGTAGGTTTTTTAGTGTGTGATAAAATATGATAATTATTTTTGAATTTCCTATGTTAGTTTGAAAGTAAAAGTGGTAGTATAGTGAGGAGATAAGATTCTGTTTTTCCTGAGTTAGGTGGGGAAATGGTCTGTAACATGAATTGAATGATAGGATATTGAGAAACGTATGGCAATGATAGAAGTAGAACATCTTCAGAAAAATTTTGTGAAGACAGTCAAGGAACCAGGATTGAAGGGGGCTTTGCGCTCCTTTATTCATCCCGAAAAGCAGACCTTTGAAGCGGTCAAGAATTTAACCTTTGAGGTTCCAAAAGGGCAGATTTTAGGCTTTATCGGGGCCAATGGTGCAGGTAAATCAACAACCATTAAAATGCTGACAGGGATTTTGAAACCGACATCTGGTTTGTGTCGAATCAACGGCAAAATTCCGCAGGATAATCGCCAAGACTATGTCAAGGATATTGGAGTAGTCTTCGGACAACGAACCCAGCTATGGTGGGATTTGGCACTGCAAGAGACCTACACGGTCTTGAAAGAGATTTACGATGTGCCAGACTCGCTCTTTCATAAACGCATGGATTTTTTAAATGAAGTCTTGGATTTGAAGGAATTTATCAAGGACCCCGTGCGAACTCTTTCACTTGGGCAACGGATGCGTGCGGACATTGCGGCTTCCTTGCTCCACAATCCTAAAGTTCTCTTTTTAGATGAGCCGACCATTGGTTTGGATGTTTCGGTCAAGGATAACATTCGCCGGGCCATCACCCAGATCAATCAGGAGGAAGAAACAACCATTCTCTTGACCACTCATGACTTGAGTGATATTGAGCAACTTTGTGATCGGATTTTTATGATTGACAAGGGGCAGGAGATTTTTGATGGAACGGTGAGCCAGCTCAAGGAAACCTTTGGCAAGATGAAGACTCTTTCCTTTGAACTGGTACCAGGGCAAAGTCATCTTGTCTCTCACTATGCAGGATTGCCTGATACGACTATTGATAGAAAAGGAAATAGCCTCAATATTGAATTCGATAGTTCCCGCTACCAGTCAGCTGATATTATCAAGCAAACCCTGTCTGATTTTGAGATTCGTGATTTGAAGATGGTGGATACGGATATTGAGGATATTATCCGTCGCTTCTACCGAAAGGAGCTCTAAGATGGTCAAATTGTGGAGACGTTATAGACCCTTTATCAATGCAGGGATTCAGGAGTTGATTACCTATCGAGTCAACTTTATTCTCTATCGGATTGGCGATGTCATGGGGGCTTTTGTTGCTTTCTATCTCTGGAAAGCAGTCTTTGATTCCTCGCAAGAGTCCTTGATTCAGGGCTTCAGCATGGCAGATATCACCCTCTACATCATCATGAGTTTTGTGACCAATCTTTTGACCAAGTCGGATTCTTCCTTTATGATTGGAGAGGAGGTCAAGGACGGATCCATTATCATGCGCTTGTTGAGACCGGTGCATTTTGCGGCCTCATATCTCTTCACTGAGCTTGGTTCCAAGTGGTTGATTTTTGTCAGTGTAGGACTGCCATTTTTAAGTGTTATTGTTTTGATGAAAATCCTCTCTGGACAAGGCATTTTAGAAGTGCTGGGATTAACTGTCATTTATCTCTTTAGCTTAACGCTAGCCTACCTGATTAACTTTTTCTTTAATATCTGCTTTGGATTTTCAGCTTTTGTGTTTAAAAACCTATGGGGTTCTAATCTGCTCAAGAATTCTCTGATTGCCTTTATGTCGGGGAGTTTGATTCCCTTGGCTTTCTTTCCTAAGATTGTTTCAAATATTCTTTCCTTTTTGCCTTTTTCATCCTTGATTTACACTCCGGTTATGATTATCGTTGGGAAATACAATGCTAGTCAGATTCTTCAGGCTCTTTTCCTGCAGTTGTTTTGGCTTTTAGTGATGGCGGGCTTGTCTCAGTTGATTTGGAAAAGAGTCCAGTCATTTATCACCATTCAAGGAGGTTAGTATGAAAAAATATCAGCGTATGCATCTGATTTTTATCAGACAATACATCAAGCAAATCATGGAATATAAGGTTGATTTTGTGGTTGGTGTTTTAGGTGTCTTCCTGACCCAAGGCTTGAACCTCTTGTTTCTAAACGTACTCTTTCAACACATTCCTTCCTTAGAGGGCTGGACCTTTCAAGAAATTGCCTTTATCTACGGCTTTTCCTTAATTCCCAAGGGATTGGACCATCTCTTTTTTGACAATCTCTGGGCACTGGGGCAACGCTTGGTGCGAAAGGGAGAGTTTGACAAATACCTGACTCGTCCTATCAATCCTCTCTTTCACATCCTAGTCGAGACCTTTCAGATTGATGCTTTGGGCGAACTTTTAGTTGGTGGAATCCTTCTGGCGACAACGGTCACTAGCATTGCCTGGACTCTTCCCAAATTTCTACTTTTCCTAGTATGTATTCCTTTTGCGACCTTGATTTATACTTCTTTGAAAATTGCGACAGCGAGTATTGCTTTTTGGACCAAGCAATCAGGAGCTATGATCTACATTTTCTATATGTTCAATGATTTTGCCAAGTATCCGATTTCGATTTACCATTCGCTTATCCGTTGGTTGATTAGTTTCATCGTGCCTTTCGCCTTTACGGCCTACTATCCAGCTAGCTATTTCTTGCAGGAAAAGAATGGACTCTTTAACATTGGTGGTTTGATTCTAATTTCCCTTGTCTTCTTTGTCATTTCTTTGAAACTATGGGACAGGGGCTTGGACGCCTATGAAAGTGCTGGATCGTAAGATAGAAAATATGATTGGTCCTAAAGCTTAAATCAAGAAAGGGTTTTAAGATGATGGTAATTGAAGAAGTGAAGGAAGAAAAACAAAAGATGATAGTGGTTAGCGAAGTTTTGAAGGATCTACCAGAATGGTTTGGAATACCTGAAAGTACACAAGCTTACATTGAAGGAGCTACGGATTTGCAAGTTTGGGCTGCCTATCAGGAGAATGATTTGGCTGGCTTTGTAAGCTTATCATACTCTAGTGAAGATTGTGCTGAGATTGACTGTCTAGCTGTTAAGAAATTCTATCATAGAGCAGGAATTGGCAGTCAACTTCTAGGAGTTTTAGAAAAATCTGCTCGTCAAAAAGCATCCTATCTGCAGGTAAAAACGGTAGCACCAGGTCATTATCCTACTTACGACAGGACTAACGCTTTCTATCAGGCTCGGGGCTTTAAAAAGTTAGAAATCTTTCCTGAACTTTGGGATAAAAGCAACCCTTGTTTGATTTGGGTTAAAAAGTTGTGAAATTTTCCCTTGACAAAAAAACTCAAGATGCTAAAATAAAGGGGAAAAGGCGCCGATTTAGCTCAGTTGGTAGAGCAACGCACTCGTAACGCGTAGGTCACAGGTTCGATCCCTGCAATCGGCATTTTAATTTGGAAGCTTAAAGGCTTCTTTTTTCTTTGCTTATGCTAGAAATTTTTGTTGTCTGGTGTAAATATACTTTCTATCATCTCTTATAAACCACTTACCTGTCAAAATTGACCACTTACTGAAAAGGCCTTGTTTCTCGGGAGTTTCTTGTTATAATAAAGATAAGCAGATGGAAAGGAGAGCGTATGAACATTCGGATTGAATTAGATCAGAGTTTGGATGAAACAGAAATGGTGATAAAAGTTTCGCGGCTGGATGAGCGGATTCAGCGTATTCAGGAAGCTCTAGAAGAAACGGCGACTCCATCCATTCTTTTCTATAAGGAAAGCAGTGAGTACTTTCTTGATTTAGCGGACATTCTCTTCTTTGAGACGGACGGCAGCAAGATTTTTGCCCATGCCCGCAATGATGCTTATGAGGTCAAACTAAAACTCTATGAGTTAGAAGAGATTCTGCCCCGTTATTTCTGTCGGATTTCTAAGTCTACCATTGCCAATATCAAGGCTATCTATGCTTTGGACAAGTCCTTTTCAGGAACAAGTACCGTCCAGTTTTACAATACCCATAAACAGGTGCATGTGTCTAGGCACTATTATCAGTTAGTAAAAGAAAAGTTAAGTGAAGTGAGGTAATTATCATGAAAAAAACAATTTTTGGAATCGGCTTTCTAGTCTTGGCAGCTTGGGTCCTGCTACAGGGGAATTTTGGGATTCCTGCTTTCAATTTTAATATTTGGCCCATGCTAGTAGTTGCAATGTTTGCCTATTTCGCCTTGGAAAATTTCTTAGAAAGAGACTTTGGCACTGGGCTGATTATGGCAGTTATTGCGCTGATTATTGCCAATGCCGTTTACCACTTTTTAGCCATTTCAACAGGAACCTTAGTTTTGGGTGGTATTCTGGCTTGCATCGGTCTCAATATGATTTTCAAGCCCCAGCGCATTTTTAAGGGGCGTATCTTCTCAACTGCCTCTTCTTCCTCAAAAGATGATATTGCTTTTGGCAGTGGTACGCGCTATATCAACTCAGATAACTTCACCTATGAAGAGTTAGACTGTGCTTTTGGCAGTGCATCGGTTTATTTTGATAATGCGACTATCGAAGGGGACTCAGCAACTTTTGAAGTGGATCTGTCTTTTGGCAGTGTGATGCTTTATGTGCCCAGTGACTGGCGTGTAGAGCTGGATGTAGATAATGCCTTTGGCTCTGTCTACAATCCTCGCAATGTCAATGAAAAGAGAAAAACTCTCTATGTCAAAGGCAACGTGGCTTTCGGCTCTTTGAAGATTAGCTATGTTTAAGAAAACGGATTAATTTCGAAAGTTTAGACAAATGTACTTGTCAAACGTCAAGTTTTTTGGTAATATAGGAAAGTATGTGGTGCTAGCACATCCGTAATATTAGATCTAATAGGAGGAAATACGATAATGGCTAAAGTATGTTACTTTACTGGTCGTAAGACTGTATCAGGAAACAACCGCTCTCACGCGATGAACCAAACAAAACGCGCTGTTAAACCAAATCTTCAAAAAGTTACTGTTTTGATTGACGGTAAACCTAAAAAAGTTTGGGCTTCAGCTCGTGCCCTTAAATCAGGTAAAGTTGAACGCGTTTAATCTTTATTTAAAAAGGATGGAATTTTCCGTCCTTTTTTTGCTTTGAAATTTCCGCCTAGACAGTTGATTTAGACCCTTCCTCTTTTACACCCTGTATAAAATATGGTAGAATAAACTATAAAATACTTTTGAGGTACAAATTATGACTGTGAAAATTAATACAAAAGATGGTCAAATTGAACTGACTGATGATGTGATTGCGACAATCGTCGGCGGTGCAGCGACTGAAATTTTTGGTGTAGTTGGCATGGCCAGCAAAAATGCAATCAAGGATAATTTTCAAGCCCTTTTAGGAAAAGAAAACTATGCTAAGGGCGTGGTTGTGAAAGCGACTGATGAAGGTGATATCGCAGTTGATGTCTACACTGTGTTAAGCTATGGAGTCAAAATCAGCGAAGTTTCCAAAAATATCCAAGAGCGTGTTAAATTCAGTTTGGAAAACAAGCTCGGAATTACTGCCCATGCAGTGAATGTTTATATCCAAAATATTAAAGTCGTAGGAGAATAATCGTGGCAAATATTACTACTAGTTTATTCCAAGAAATGGTGCAGGCAGCATCAACTCGCTTAAATAAACAGGCTGAATATGTAAACTCTTTGAATGTCTTCCCAGTTCCAGACGGAGATACAGGGACCAACATGGGTATGACTATTGAAAATGGTGCCAAGGAAGTGTCAGATAAGTCTGCTTCAACAGTTGGCGAAGCGGCAGGTATCTTTGCGAAAGGCCTTTTAATGGGAGCGCGTGGTAACTCAGGAGTTATCACTTCCCAGCTTTTCCGCGGTTTTTCTCAAAGCGTGAAAGAGCATGAAGAGCTGACTGGTGAAGATCTAGCTCTGGCCTTTCAGTCTGGTGTAGAAGTGGCTTACAAGGCTGTTATGAAGCCGGTTGAGGGAACGATTTTGACTGTTTCCCGCGGTGCGGCGATCGGAGCCAAGAAGAAAGCTGAAGTCACTAATGACGCTGTAGAAGTTATGAAAGCGGCTCTTGAGGGAGCCAAGACTGCTCTGGCTAAGACACCCGATATGCTTCCGGTTCTGAAAGAAGTCGGTGTTGTGGATTCTGGCGGACAAGGGCTGGTCTTTATCTACGAAGGCTTCTTGTCTGCTCTTACAGGCGAATATATCGCTTCTGAGGACTTTGTCGCGACACCTGCGACCATGTCTGAGATGATCAATGCTGAGCATCATAAGTCTGTAGCTGGCCATGTGGCAACAGAGGACATCACTTACGGTTATTGTACAGAAATCATGGTGGCTCTTAAAACAGGACCAACCTATGTAAAAGATTTTGATTATGATGAGTTCCGCAACTACCTCAACGATTTGGGAGATTCCCTGTTGGTAGTCAACGATGACGAAATCGTCAAAGTCCATGTCCATACTGAAGATCCAGGACTGGTTATGCAGGAAGGTCTCAAGTATGGTAGTTTGGTCAAGGTCAAGGTTGACAATATGCGCAACCAGCACGAAGCGCAGGTTGAAAAGGAAGAGCGCTCAGCTAAGCCGGCTCAAGAGAAAGAGTATGCGATTATCGCTGTGGTGGCTGGTGATGGTCTGGCTGAAATCTTTAAGGCTCAGGGAGTTGACTACATCATCTCTGGCGGGCAAACTATGAACCCATCAACGGAAGACTTCATCAAAGCTGTGGAGCAAGTCAATGCTCGTAATATTATTATTTTGCCAAACAATAAAAACATCTTCATGGCAGCTCAATCAGCAGCAGAAGTGATTGAACAGCCAGCAGCTGTTATTGAGACTCGCACAATCCCTCAAGGTTTGACCAGTCTCCTAGCTTTTGATGGCGGAAAGACTATTGAGGAAAACCAAGAGCGTATGACTGCAGCCTTGTCAGAAGTAGTCAGCGGCAGCGTGACGACTGCGGTTCGCGATACGACGATTGATGGCTTGGAAATTCATGAGAATGACAACCTCGGTATGGTGGATGGTAAGATTGTTGTTTCTAATCCAGATATGCTGGCAACTTTGAAAGAAACGTTCAGCAAGATGCTGAATGAAGACAGTGAGATTGTCTCTATCTATATCGGTGAAGACGGCAGCGAAGAGTTGGCTAGCAGTCTTGCTCAAGATTTGATGGAACAATTCGAGGATGTAGAAGTAGAAATTCATCAGGGCAGTCAGCCGGTTTATCCATATATTTTTAGTGTTGAATAGCTTAAAAAGGCAATCGAAAGGTTGCCTTTTGTCATTTTATAGAAAATATTTAGACAAGAAACTGGTATTATGTTATACTGTAACAAATAAAAAGTAAAAAAGGTGAACTATGAAAAAATTTTTCATTCTTGTTATCTCTGCTTCGGTACTCTTGACGGGCTGTGTGTTTCCTAACTTCAGCAAGCATCGTCCTAGACATTCTTCTGAATCAGCAGCTTCTTCTAAGCGGAACAAAACCAGCTCTAGCTCCAGCGAGTCATCTAGTTCTTCTTCTGAAAGTACAGAGATTGTCTCTAAAACCTTGGTTGGAGACATTCAAGAAATCCATCATCGCGATACGATTACCTATCAGGGTAAGAAAATCTTGAATCTTCGGATGGAATTGCTCACTTCCTTGCCAGAAGAAGCTAGTGCAGCTTCAGCTACCTTGACTCCAGAGGAAATGACGGCTATCATTCGGGAAGGGGTCCAGTCCGATCCAAACTTTGTAGCAGCTAAGAATCTGGAAGGTGTTAATATTGATTATTCAGTTACAGCAGAGAAGAAATTGCAAACCTTGATTGAAATTGACCTGCAGAAAGCGAATGTTGAGGAGATGGAAAAGAATTCTTTCTTCCAAGATTTGGGTCTTAAGGATATTAAGGAAAGCACACCTGAGATGTTTATTCTGAGTCTGAAGCTCAACGGTCTCAAAGAAGAGGGGCAGAGCTAAAATTTAAAAACGGTTGGTCTCTCATCTTATAAATTAAGTAGTTAATTTATTGAAAAAATTTTTAGATTAGGCTGCTCTAATTCCAGTTTCTATCTAAATTGCAACAGACATACAACTAGTCGGCTCCTCTCAACGAGGGTGATCGGCTTTTTTTGTGTCTTCATGCAGAAGGGATATAAATAGATTATTCCAATATTTGCTAGCTTTGGGTTCAAAAAGCGGAATAGTGACATTTGTCATGTGAGTCGGTGACAAAATCAACTAGTAGGAAAAATTTCTTTGCCTTATAATATAGTTAACAAAACGATAAAAGGTTGCTGTAAGAATTCAAAAAGCATTTGGTCTTTGTTTTTCTTCCAGCCCTAGGCTTGGATGATTACAAAAAAACAAAGGACAGACGCAGACGCGGTTATCAGATCAAAGGAGGAGCAAAATGGAACTGATTGAAGTAAAGAAGCTTTCTAAAAGCATTCGCGGCAAGGAGATTTTAAAGGATATTTCGTTTGAAATCTCCCAAGGTGACTGTGTGGCCTTGATTGGTCCTAACGGAGCTGGGAAAACGACTCTCATGGATTGTTTGCTGGGCGATAAGTTTCTGACAGCGGGTGAAGCAAGGATTCAGGGACTCAAACCAACTGACAATCATCTCAAGCAGTCTGTAGCGATTTTACCACAGGAAAATACAGTGGTGGAGGATTTGAAGGTCAAGGAACTCTTGACTTTCTTCCAAGCTATTTATCCAAATAGTTTGTCCAATCAAGAAGTTGATGACTTGCTGCAATTTACAGACAAGCAAAAGAATCAGTTGGCCAGCAAGCTGTCTGGTGGACAAAAGCGTCTCTTCTCTTTTGTTCTGAGTCTGATTGGCCGTCCTAAGATTCTCTTCTTGGACGAACCGACTTCAGCTATGGACACCTCCACTCGTCAGCATTTCTGGGAAATTGTTAATCAGCTCAAGCAGCAGGGAGTGACCATCGTTTATTCTTCGCACTATATCGAAGAAGTTGAGCATACGGCAGACCGGATTTTGGTGCTGCATAAGGGTGAGCTGATTCGGGATACAACGCCTTATGCCATGCGCAGTGAGGAGCAGGAAAAACACTTTACCTTGCCGCTGACTTATCAGTCTGTGCTGGAAAAGCTGGATAATGTGACTGATTTAGAAATCAAGCAAAAGGCTTTATCTTTTGCTACTAGAGATGCTGGACAGGTCTGGCAGGTCCTGCAGGAAAACGGCTGTACAATCGAAGAGATTGAAGTACGTAACCGTACCCTCTTGGATAGTATTTTTGAAACGACACAAGAATAGGAGAGTAATCATGAAAAATATGGCAAGTCTTATGAAGATTGAGTTGATTTTGATGAAGCGGCAGGCTGCTTATTATCTCTTGTCTATTGGTCTGCCCAGCGTCTTTTACCTGATTTTCTCAGGAATGATGTCTGGAAGTGATACGCCTGAACATGTGCTTCGAGGCTACCTATTCTCTATGACTCTTTTTAGTATCATGTCTAGTGCTTTCTTTAGCATTCCAAGCACTTTGCAATCTGATAAAAATAATAATTGGCAAAAAATGATTCAGCACTCGCCGATTTCTATGGTAAAATATTATATATCGAAACTTTGCAGTACGCTGTTGACTTTTATGCTTTCTATCATCGTAGTCTTCTCGATTGGGCATTTTGTTCGCGGGGTTAATCTGCCAATGGTGGACTGGCTTCTTATTGCCTTGATCCTTCTGGTAGGAAGTGTGGTCTTTATTGCCATGGGGGTATTGGTCAGTCTCTTGCCAAGTGCTCAGCTCATGTCTGTAGTGGGAAATATCGTCTATATGGCACTGGCTGTTCTGGGCGGTCTATGGTTTCCTCTGACTATGTTTCCAAAATGGCTCCAGCCAATCGGTAAGTTGACGCCAAGTTATCAACTGATGCAAGTCGTGTCTTCTTATCTAGAACACCATCAGTTCAATGGCAAAGCCGCTTTGATTGTTCTGATTTATACGGTTTTGGTCAGCATTCTTGTGCTGCAACTCAAAAAGCGAATTGAGGTAAAATAAAACCATGTGGGAAAAAATTAAACATGTCCACTATATGTTTCATATTGCGCTGGTCTTTATCATCTTTCCAGTTGCGGGAGTGATTAGCGGGGAATACCCGCTTTTCGTCTTGCTCTGGACAGCTATTTTTGTTGCGGCTTACTATGCGGTCTTGTTAAGTAACCATCGCCTTATCCAGTTTTTTTCTTGGTGGCTCTTGATTGCTTACATATATTATGGTTCTGTCTGGCTGAATACAGGTTTTACCTGGTATATTTTTTATCTATCCAATCTTCTTATTTACGAACTGGATGATATTTCTTTTAAATCCTGGCGTTTTTTGACCTTTCTCGCCTTGCAGCCTGCTATTGTGCTGACTAATTATTTGATGGGCAATGTTGGTCCAGCAGAGCTGCTTTCCTATATTGTAATCTTTCTCTTTTCGGATGGTTTGACTTTTGGTCTTTATCGGATTCAAACGACAGAGCGAATCAAGGAAGAAAAGGTCAAGCAAAATGCCCAGCTGAATCTTTTCCTGGCGGAAAATGAGCGCAATCGGATTGGTCGAGACTTACATGATAGTCTAGGACACACCTTTGCTATGCTCAGTGTTAAGGCGGAGCTGGCTCAGCAGTTTTTGCAGATGGAAGCCTATGACAAGGCAGCAAAAGAACTGCAGGAAGTGCAAGAGATTAGTAAGAAGTCCATGGCTGATGTTCGGCGGATTATTAACGATCTAAAGAATCGGACTCTGGACGAGGAACTAGTGACCATTCGTGCCATACTGGAGATGAGCGGCGTTCAGGTAAAAATAGATAACCAACTCAATGTTGCCAGTATCCCACCGAGTCAGCAGTCGACGATTAGTATGATCTTACTGGAGGCGGCGACCAATATCATTAAGCATGCCAAGGCTAAAAAGAGTAATTTTTCTTTGGTAAAGAAAGACGAAAAGCTTGTTTTGGACATTCAGGATGATGGTTGTGGTTTTCAAAAGCTGACTGGTCGGGAGTTGCATAGTATTCGAGAGCGACTGTCTGCCTTGTCAGGAAGGCTTGAGATTCTTAGCAGCCAAGATCCAACGTGGATTCGGATTGAATTGCCGTACGGAGGGAAGGAAGCATGAAACTTTTGTTAGCAGAAGATCAAAGTATGCTGAGAGATGCCTTAGCTCAGCTCTTGCAGCTGCAGCCAGATGTCGAAGAAGTCTATCAGGCCGCAGATGGGCAGAAGGCTATTGACTGTCTTAGCTCAGAAACTGTTGATGTAGCTATTTTGGACGTGGAAATGCCCCACCAGACCGGTCTAGACGTTCTCGAATGGGTCAAGGCCAATCGACACAACATCAAGGTCATCATCGTCACAACCTTCAAGCGGCCGGGCTACTTTGAGCGAGCTGTTAAGGCAGATGTAGATGCTTATGTGCTCAAAGAGCGTAGCATTGCGGATTTGATGAAGACCATCCACACCGTTCTAGCTGGGCAAAAGGAATATTCGCCAGAATTGATGGAGGTACTGATGACCAGCAGGAACCCTCTCTCTCAGCAGGAGAGGCTAGTCCTACAAGCAGCAGCGAATGGCCTGTCCAATAAAGAAATTGCTGAAAAACTCTTCCTATCAAATGGAACGGTTCGTAACTACATGTCTGCTATTTTGACCAAGCTAGATGCTGAAAACCGAACAGAAGCAGTCCGAATCGGGCAAGAGAAAGGCTGGTTATAGCTGGCATACTCAGTTTTGTAGAAAAAATGAGGAGCGGTAGCTTTCCCATAAACGGAACATTTGAGAGCTAATAATTCTAATGAAAGGTCAGGACTATAGACATAGTTCTGGCTTTTTATCTTTTGTTTGAAAAACATTCGGATTTAGATAAAAAATCAAGAAAAAAATTAACTAGTGGCTTGCAATTTTTTTCAAAAATGTTATCATAGTAGAAAGCTTTTTGAATTTTTAGAAAATTGTAAATAAATGAAAGGGGAAGAATGGAGAAAATCAAATTAGAAACTTCTAAGACAGGTTCGGAGCTTGTTTTAGAAACCTTGAAAAATCTTGGTGTTGATACGATTTTTGGCTATCCCGGCGGCGCTGTACTGCCGCTTTATGATGCTATTTATAGTTTTGAAGGCATCTGTCACATCCTAGGCCGCCATGAGCAAGGCTGTGTTCACGAAGCAGAAGGCTATGCTAAGTCTACTGGGAAAATCGGAGTTGCAGTTGTGACCAGCGGTCCGGGAGCGACTAATGCCATTACCGGTATTGCCGATGCCATGAGTGATAGCGTCCCCCTTTTAGTCTTTACTGGTCAGGTGGCCAAGGCTGGAATCGGTAAAGATGCGTTTCAGGAAGCGGATATTGTTGGGATTACGACTCCTATAACCAAGTATAATTATCAGGTCCGGGAGACGGCAGAAATCCCGCGTATTATTACAGAAGCTATTCACATTGCGACGACAGGTCGTCCTGGACCGGTCGTTATTGATTTGCCTAAGGATGTCTCGGCTTTGGAAACGGACTTTATCTATGACAGCAAGTTGCATTTGCCGAGCTATCAGCCGACTATTGAGCCTAATGAATTGCAGATTAAGAAGATTATCAAACAAATCTCTAAGGCTAAAAAGCCGGTTCTGCTTTCAGGAGGTGGTATTAGTTATGCCGAGGCAGCAGAGGAGCTGGTTGCTTTGGCGGAGCGGTATCAGATTCCAGTAGTCACTACCTTGTTGGGTCAGGGGACTATTGCGACAGACCATCCTTTGTTCTTAGGTATGGGTGGGATGCACGGTTCTTTTGCGGCCAATATTGCCATGACTGAGGCCGACTTTATGATTAGTATCGGTTGCCGCTTTGATGACCGTCTGACTGGTAATCCGAAAACCTTTGCCAAGAACGCTAAAGTAGCACATATTGATATTGACCCAGCGGAAATTGGAAAGATTATCAGTGTGGACATCCCTATCGTAGGGGATGCTAAGAAAGCCCTGCAGATGCTGTTGAATGAAGAGCAGGTGCATAACAATACCAGTAAGTGGATTGAAAAAGTAACGCAGGATAAGGAGCGGGTCCGCTCATATGATAAGAAAGAACGTGTCGTACAGCCTCAGGCTGTCATTGAGCGCGTGGGTGAGCTGACCAAGGGTGATGCCATCGTTGTAACAGACGTCGGTCAGCACCAGATGTGGGCCGCCCAATATTATCCTTATAAAAACGAGCGTCAACTGGTAACGTCTGGTGGTCTAGGAACCATGGGCTTCGGTGTACCTGCAGCGATTGGAGCTAAGATTGCCAATCCGGATAAGGAAGTCGTACTCTTTGTCGGAGATGGTGGCTATCAGATGACAAACCAAGAGATGGCTATTCTCAATATCTATAAGATTCCGATTAAGGTCATCATGCTTAACAATCATTCGTTAGGCATGGTGCGCCAGTGGCAGGAAGCTTTCTATGATGGTCGTACCTCTGAGTCAGTCTTTGAAACTTTGCCAGATTTCCAGCTCATGGCTCAGGCCTATGGTGTTAAATCCTATAAATTTGACGATCCGGAGACTATTGTCCAGGATTTGGAAGCCTTAAAGGAAGATATACCAATGTTTATTGAGGTGGATATTTCTCGCAAGGAGCATGTTCTTCCAATGGTGCCGGCCGGCAAGAGCAATCATGAGATGTTGGGGGTGAAGTTCCATGCGTAGAATGTTGACAGCTAAACTTCAAAACCGTTCGGGTGTTCTAAACCGCTTCACGGGTGTCCTTTCCAGACGTCAGGTTAATATTGAGAGTATCTCAGTCGGAACGACGGAAAATCCGGAAGTATCCCGTATTACCATCATCATTGATGTGGCTTCATTAGCAGAGGTTGAGCAGATTATCAAGCAGCTCAATCGTCAGATTGATGTGATTCGGGTTCGAGATATCACAGACCGCCCTCACTTGGAGCGTGAAGTGATACTGGTTAAGGTCTCGGCTCCAGCTGATAAGCGGGCAGAGATTCTGTCTATTATCCAGCCATTCCGGGCGACAGTTGTGGATGTGGCACCTAGCTCTATTACCGTTCAGATGACTGGTGACGCGGAGAAGAGTGAGGCTCTGCTTCGGGTTATCCGCCCGTATGGTATCAAAAATATTGCTCGGACTGGAGCGACAGGCTTTACCCGAGATTAAATCAAACCTTTAATTTGTTAAAACCGCCTAACAGGCAATAAAAATAGAAAAGAGAGTAAAACTTATGGCAGTAACAATGGAATACGAAAAAGATGTGAAAGTAGCAGCACTTGATGGTAAGAAAATTGCCGTAATCGGCTATGGTTCACAAGGTCATGCCCATGCGCAAAACTTGCGTGATACAGGCCACGATGTGATTATCGGTGTTCGTCCTGGTAAGTCATTTGATAAGGCTAAAGAAGACGGCTTTGATACTTATACAGTAGCAGAAGCAGCTAAATTGGCTGATGTTATCATGATTTTGGCTCCAGATGAAATCCAACAAGATCTCTATGAAGCAGAAATCGCTCCAAACTTGGAAGCTGGCAATGCTGTTGGGTTTGCTCATGGTTTCAACATCCATTTTGAATTTATCAAAGTTCCTGCTGATGTAGATGTCTTCATGTGTGCACCGAAAGGCCCTGGTCACTTGGTTCGCCGTACTTTCGAAGAAGGCTTTGGTGTGCCAGCTCTCTATGCAGTTTACCAAGACGCTACTGGAAATGCCAAAGACATCGCAATGGACTGGTGTAAAGGTGTTGGTTCAGCTCGTGTTGGTTTGCTTGAAACAACTTATAAAGAAGAAACTGAAGAAGATCTCTTTGGTGAACAGGCTGTTCTCTGCGGTGGTTTGACTGCCCTGATTGAAGCAGGATTTGAAGTGCTGACTGAAGCAGGCTATGCGCCAGAATTGGCTTACTTTGAAGTGCTGCACGAAATGAAACTGATTGTGGACTTGATCTATGAAGGTGGCTTCAAGAAGATGCGCCAATCTATCTCAAATACAGCTGAATATGGTGATTATGTATCTGGTCCGCGCGTGATTACTGAGCAAGTCAAAGAAAACATGAAGGCAGTCTTGGCTGATATCCAAAACGGTAAATTTGCTAACGACTTCGTTGACGACTATAAAGCTGGCCGTCCGAAACTCACTGCTTTCCGTGAGCAAGCTGCTAATCTGGAGATTGAAAAAGTCGGTGCAGAATTGCGTAAAGCAATGCCATTCGTTGGTAAAAACGACGACGATGCCTTCAAGATTTACAATTAAGATAAAGAGCAGATAAGACATTAGGGGTTGGAATGCGAATTCCCAGCCCCTTGTTTTGCTTGATAGAGAATAAACTGAAAGAACAGGGAAGGAAGAAACATGCTCAGAGCAAAAGATATCACGCATGCTCATAAAGTGTTAAAAGATGTGGTTGTCAATACACCGCTTGACTACGACCATTATTTGTCAGAGAAGTACCAGGCTAAGATTTACCTGAAGAAAGAAAATATGCAGCGGGTGCGCTCTTTTAAACTCCGTGGGGCTTATTACGCTATTTCTCAACTTAGCGAAGAGGAGCGCCAGCGTGGGGTTGTCTGTGCTTCTGCGGGCAATCACGCCCAAGGAGTGGCTTATACTTGTAAGGAAATGAAAATTCCAGCAACCATTTTTATGCCCATCACGACCCCTCAGCAGAAGATTGGTCAGGTTCGCTTCTTTGGCGGTCAATTTGTAGACATCAAGCTGGTTGGAGATACCTTTGATGCTTCGGCCAAGGCAGCGCTTGACTATACTAAATCTGAAAACCGCACCTTTATCGATCCTTTTGATAATGAAGATGTCCAAGCGGGTCAAGGGACTGTAGCCTATGAAATCTTAGATGAGGCCAAGAGAGAAGCTATTACTTTTGATGCAGTTTTGGTACCAGTTGGAGGCGGCGGCCTGATATCAGGAGTCTCAACCTATATCAAAGAAAGTCAGCCAGCTATCGAAGTCATTGGTGTGGAAGCCAATGGCGCCCGCAGTATGAAAGCAGCTTTTGAAGCAGGTGGTCCAGTTAAGCTTAAAGAAATTGATAAATTTGCGGACGGTATCGCAGTCCAGAAAGTCGGTGCATCAACCTATGAGGTCACACAAAAGAATGTTCAAAATCTTATCGGTGTAGACGAAGGGCTTATTTCAGAGACCATCATTGACCTATACTCTAAGCAAGGGATTGTCGCAGAGCCAGCTGGTGCTGCCAGTATCGCAGCTTTGGAAGTCCTGAGTGAGTATATCAAGGGGAAGACCATCTGTTGCATTATCTCAGGTGGGAATAATGACATCAACCGTATGCCAGAGATGGAAGAGCGGGCACTTATTTACGATGGGATTAAGCACTATTTCGTGGTTAACTTCCCGCAGCGTCCTGGTGCCCTGCGTGAATTCGTAAATGACATTTTAGGGCCTAATGACGACATCACTCGTTTTGAATATATCAAACGGGCAAGCAAGGGAACGGGTCCCGTCCTGATTGGTATTGCTCTGGCAGATAAGCATGATTATGCTTCTTTGATTAACCGTGTTGAGCAGTTCGATCCCTCCTTTATCAATCTGAACGGAAATGAAACACTCTACAATATGCTTGTCTAATTGTAAAGATATTTTAGCCTAATTTGTATGCTTTCGTTTGAAACTGCAAATTAAATATGTTAGAATATACTATAGTGAATCAAGGAGGCTTGAACATGTTTTTTATTCCATTTTTCTTTATCATATTGATTATAATCTTTGTATTCTTGATGCTTAGTGCAGTCTATGTGGTTCGTCAGCAATCCGTGGCAATTATTGAGCGTTTTGGACGATACCACAAAACCAGCAGCAGCGGTATCAATTTCCGTCTTCCTTTAGGGATTGACAAGATAGCGGCTCGCGTCCAGCTGCGTTTGCTGCAGAGCGAGATTATCGTTGAGACTAAGACGCAGGATAATGTTTTCGTAACTATGAATGTTGCGACACAGTATCGCGTAAATGAGAACAATGTGATTGATGCTTATTACAAACTTATGCGTCCTGAAGCTCAGATTAAGTCCTATATCGAAGATGCCCTTCGTTCTTCCGTTCCAAAACTGACCTTGGACGAGCTCTTTGAAAAGAAAGACGAAATTGCCCTAGAAGTCCAAAAGCAGGTAGCTGAAGAAATGTCGACCTATGGTTATATCATTGTCAAAACCTTGATTACCAAGGTTGAGCCAGACGCTGAAGTTAAACAGTCTATGAACGAAATCAATGCAGCGCAGCGTAAGCGTGTGGCTGCTCAGGAATTAGCCGAAGCGGATAAGATTAAGATTGTGACAGCTGCTTCTGCAGAAGCTGAGAAAGACCGCCTGCATGGTGTTGGTATTGCCGAGCAGCGGAAAGCCATTGTGGATGGTTTGGCAGACTCTATCAAGGAATTGAAGGGCGCCAATATTGAGTTGACAGAAGAGCAGATTATGTCTATTCTTTTGACCAACCAGTACCTGGATACGCTGAATAATTTTGCAGATAGTTCGGGTAATAATACTATCTTCCTTCCAGCAAATCCAGAAGGTGTCGAAAGTATTCGGACTCAGATACTTTCAGCCCTCAAAGCTAAGTAAAGAAAATTCAGAATTATTTAATTTGTTCGAATTTGGTTTGTTTAAGTTGACAAACTGTATAAAAACAATTATAGTAGTTGATGTAGCTAGAATAGAGAGGAGTAAGAAATGGCTAAATCTAATTTCGAGAAAGTAGAATCTGTTGTTAGTTGGGTACGTGATAAGAAGATCACTGGTTACCGTATTAGTAAAGAAACAAATGCACGTGAAATGTCTATCATTGCTCTTGCTCAAGGACGTGCAAAAGTGAAAAATATCTCTTTTGAAACAGCTCTTGGCTTGATTGATTTCTACGACAAAAACCATGAAAAATTTGAAGACTAAACTTCAAAATTGTGCAACTGATATTGCTCATTAAATAAAAAAAGGAATCTGGATTTAGTTCCAGATTCCTTTTTGCTTTTGAAAATAGAAGTAATTTAGCTGAGGAAGCGCTGCAGAAATTCTTTGGTTCTTTCTTCTTTTGGATTGGTGAAGATATCCTGTGGGCTGCCAGCTTCAGCAATGACGCCCTTGTCCATAAAGATGACACGGCTGGAGACATCACGTGCAAATTCCATCTCGTGGGTTACGACAATCATTGTCAACCCTTCCTGAGCCAGTTCTTTCATGATTTTCAGAACTTCACCAACCATTTCAGGGTCGAGAGCTGAAGTCGGCTCGTCAAAGAGGATGGCATCAGGATTCATGGAGAGGGCGCGGGCAATAGCGACCCGCTGCTTCTGACCGCCTGAGAGCTGCTTAGGCTTGGCCTGCCAGTATTGCTCGCCCATGCCAACCTTGTTGAGGTTTTCTTTGGCAATTTTCTCGGCTTCTGACCGTTCTTTTTTTAGGACGGTTGTCTGAGCGACGATGGTATTTTCCAGGACATTAAGATTTTCGAAGAGATTGAAAGACTGAAAGACCATGCCCAGTTTTTCACGATAATGGGTCAGATCATAGTTCTCTGCCAAGACATTCTTACCGCGGTAGAAAATCTGACCGCCGGTTGGCGTTTCCAGAAGGTTAATGGAACGCAGGAAGGTTGACTTTCCGCTCCCGGAGCTGCCGATGATGGAAATCACTTCTCCTTTATGAACGGTGAGGGAGATGTCCTTGAGGACTTGGTTTTCACCGTAGGACTTTTTGAGGTTTTTAATTTCTAAAATGGTTTCTGTCATGATTTCACTTCTCCTGTCTGCATTTGATTGGCACCTGTCGTGTAGTTGTCTGTGTCGAAGCGTTTTTCAACATAGCGCAGGATGCGTGTCACGCTGAATGTCAGGACAAAGTAGATTACAGCGATGATAGTAAAGGTTTGGAAGTACTGGTAAGTCTGGGTAGCAATGGTATTTCCAGAGAAATAAAGCTCAACCACCGAGATAACGTTCAACACGGATGTATCCTTAATATTGATGACAAATTCGTTACCAGTTGCGGGCAGAATATTGCGGACGATCTGAGGCAGAACAATCTTGCGCATGGTCTGACCATGTGTCATCCCCAGTGCTGTTGCGGCCTCGAATTGCCCCTTATCAACGGCAAAGATACCGCCGCGGACAATCTCGCTCATATAAGCTCCGGTATTGATGGAGACGATGAAAATCGCAGCGATAGTCCGATCGATAGAAATTCCGAATGCCTGAGCTGTTCCGTAGTAGATAACCATGGACTGAACAATCATGGGAGTTCCGCGGAAAATCTCAATATAGACATTTAAGAACCAGCCGAAGATTTTTTGCAGTGATGCTAGGAGTTTATTCTTAGAAGCCGGTGCCGTCCGATAAACGCCAATCAGCAGTCCGATGATGAGGCCTGCGATGGTACCTGTTATCGAAATGAGCAAGGTCAAACCAGCTCCGCGTAGGAATTGCGGCCAGTTTTCAGCTAGAATCTTAGCTACTTGACTGAAGAATGATTCCTTAGCTGCTTCACTATCCGTATCAACAGGCTGTTTCTGAATCATCTCATCCATTAGCTTGACTTGGTCATTGGTAGTAATCTTAGCGATAGCAACATTAGCCTGCTCGATACGGTCGTCATCCTTACGCATTCCAATAGCAATGGAAGCATCTTCTTCGCCGACTTCAAAGCCTTTCTCAAACTGAATCATTTTGAAGTTGGAGTTGGCAGTCTCAGCAGTCAAGGCTTCTGGCCGCTCAGAGATATAGCCATCAATAACCCCAGATTCCAAGGCTTGACGCATCTGAGCAAAATCGCCCATAGCTGTTTCTTTTTTTGCACCAGGCAGCTGGTCAATGAGATTGTAGAGGTAAACTCCTTGCTGGGAGGTGATTTTGGCGTCTTTGAAGTCTTCTAGAGTCTTAGCGGATGCATATTTTCCATCTTTACGAACTAGGAGAACTGGCTCACTGGTGTAGTAACTGTTGGAAAAGGCGATTTCCTTTTTCCGCTCGGCAGTTGGACTCATACCCGCAATAATCATGTCAATTTTGCCGGAAGTCAGAGCAGGAATCAAGCCATTCCAGGAAGTCTTGACAACCAGAGGTTCTTTTCCCATCTCTTGTGCAATTTTTTTGGCAATCTGCACATCGTATCCGTTGGCATATTGGTTGGTGCCTTCGATTTTTACAGCACCGTTGGAATCATTATCCTGAGTCCAGTTGAAGGGAGCGTAGGCTGCCTCCATACCGATTCTCAGGTAGTCATCGGCCTGAATAACACGGACCGTTCCCAAGGCGACCAGGAGGGCTGTAAATAAAGTGAGTAATAATTTCTTCATGGGTTTCTCCTGCTTATCTAATAATAGTTCTTCCTATTCTATCGAAAATTACCGTTCTTTTCAATCCTAGTAAGCCCTTACTTGATAAAAATGATATAATAGAACAAAATATCTGTAAAGAGAGGTTGAATATGAAGCGATATTTTTATCTTCTGTTGGTTTTATTTTCCTGCCTTTGTTTTGGTCGGGTTGTCTCGGCTGTTGACTATGATATTGAATCCTATCAAGGCAATCTGGCCTTGCGTGAGGACAATACAGCTACCTACACAGAGAAAGTGACCTACAAGTTTAATGACGACTATAATGGTCAGATTGTTTCGCTGGGCTCTGCTGGAAAGATGCCCAATGGCTTTGCTATTGATGGGAATCCGACGGTCTCGATTCAGACCAATGGTGAGACTGATGTGGACTTTAGACCAGAAATCAAAGATTTGGGCGATGGTTATGAGGTCAAAATCTATAATTCAGGCTACGATGGTGACAGAGTTGTTGTCACTGTGACCTGGCAGTTGAGAAATCTCCTTTTTCTTCACAGGGATATTGCTGAGCTCAACTGGACTCCTATCAGCGACTGGGACCAGGGGATAGGGGAGGTCGTTTTGACGGTTTCTGGCTTGAGCAATCCAGATAAGAGCGAACTCTTTGCTCATAGTGGCTACTTTGGTACCCAGCCTTTCGTGGATAAGGATGGTACTGACTATCTGGTCAAAATCAATGGAATTGGCTCGGGCGATAATGTCGAGCTCCACGGCTATTGGGATCGACAAGCGGTTTCTCTTGTGTCCCAGAATGAAGACGAGAGCGACTACTTGCCAACCTTTAAAGCTCAAGAAGAAAAGATTGCCCGCAGGACGGTCTTTTACCGGCAACTGGGAGAGATTTATATGCCCTTGCTGCTCCTATGTGCCATCCTTATAGCGGCTATTCTTTATTTTGTCTTTGCCCAGAAAATCAAGCCTAAGCAGTCTTATCCCAAGAATGCCCGTCTATATGAGGCTCCTCAGGACTTGGCTCCTCTTGTCTTAGCGGAAAATATTTACGCGGTAGACATGGAGGATGTCAACCCAACTAGGGGCGGCAAGGCGGTGCTGAACTTTGAAAACATGGTTCAGGCGACTTTGTTAGACTTGCTGGATAGGGGCAATCTCCTTCTGCAGGGGGATGCTGAAAATCCTGTTCTGCAAATAGCGACTTATGATGGGCTGGCAGACTTTGAGAGACGTTTTTTGGGCATGGCTTTTAATAAGCAATCCCAAGCTAGGGTGAAAGATCTCTTTTCAGCCTATCAAATTTCAGAAGATCTTTATAAGCACAAGTCTTCTGCGGATGAGTCCTATATCCGCAACATCGGTAGCAATGTTAAGTCCTTATTTACCAACAGTTTGCGCTCCTTATCTAAAGAAGTGCGCTCTGAAGGCAAGCGTTTGGGTCTCTTTGGTCATTACCGGCCTCTTAAAGTTCAGGAAAAGATATTGCTGATTACTGCCATTATTCTAGCTAGTGCTGTTTTGGTAGCGTCTATCGCTGTTTTCTTTATCTATATGGCTTCTTTTGGCGGCTTTATCTGGTATTATATTCCTTTGGCGCTGGTGAGTCTTGTCTTGATTTTGATTTTTGCTAGTAAGGCACAGCTTTATTGGCGAGATGGCGTCCTGAATGACAAGGGCGCGCACGACTTCTTTCTGTGGAGAAGTTTTTCCAATATGTTGCGAGATATTGCTCATCTGGACAAGACGGAAATCGAAGGTATTATCCTTTGGAACCGTCTCTTGGTCTATGCGACCCTCTTTGGCTATGCAGATCGTGTCAGCCGTGTCATGGCTCTGCGTCAGATTCGCTTGCAAAATCCATCTATGGACAGCTATGTTCAGGCTAACTTGCACTATGCCTTCTATAGCAGTATGCACAGTTTCTCAAACTACGGCCATGTAGCCACCACAGCCAGCAATTTCTCCGTCTCATCTGGCGGAAGTTCAGGTGGTGGGTTCTCCGGTGGCGGAGGTGGCGGAGGCGGTGGAGCTTTCTAATAGACAAGCCCTTTCCTATCCGGAAAAGTCTTAGTACTGGCTTTTCCTAGCCTTGAAATTGTGATATAATAAGACCTAATACTCTTTGGGAATTTAAATGTGATTTTCCTTGAGTAAACCCTTCTTTCAGGAGTATTCTATGTTTATCATTGAAATTTTCATCTCTATTATTTACGGTATCATCGAAGGAATCACAGAATGGCTGCCGATTTCCAGTACAGGTCACTTGATTTTGATTCAAGACTTTATCCAGTATAAAAATCAAAGTCCAGCCTTTATGGAAATGTTTAATGTCGTTATCCAGCTAGGAGCTATTTTGGCGGTTGTCGTTTTCTATTTTGACAAGCTTAACCCTTTTAAACTAGGTAAGTCAGCACGTCAGGTTCAAAAGACCTGGCAGCTTTGGGCCAAGGTCGTCGTGGCAGCCTTGCCGGCTGCTGTTATCGGCTTATTCTTGGATGATTGGTTTGAAGCGCATTTCTACAATCTGGTCTCTGTGTCAGTGATGCTGATTGTCTATGGGGCGGCTTTTATCTATCTGGAAAGGCGCGAACAAGAGGAATCTGCTGTGACAGATTTGGCGAAGCTTCCTTACAAGACAGCCTTGCAGATTGGTCTCTTTCAGGTTTTGGCTCTCTTTCCTGGGACTAGCCGTTCTGGTGCCACCATTGTCGGCGGTCTCTTGAATGGTGTCAGTCGTTCTGTCGTGACAGAGTTCACTTTCTATCTGGGGATTCCCATTATGTTTGGCGCTAGTGGCTGGAAAATTCTCAAATTTATCAAGAATGGGAACAGTCTAGGATTTGGGCAAATTTTCTTGCTCTTAGTTGCCATGGGGGTGGCCTTCGGTGTCAGTCTAGTCGTGATTCGTTTCCTGATAGACTACGTCAAAAAGCATGACTTTACCGCTTTTGGGAAATACCGGATTGGCCTAGGCGGTGTGCTTCTGGTTTATGCAGCAATCAAAGCTTTGATCGGGTAAAAGGAGCAATTTTAATGTTCCCCTGACTATCCAATGTAGTAAAATAAGAAGCTCTCGGAATTTTCTGAGAGTTTTTTTCTTGTAAGATCCATTTTCAGAGCAATACTAGCTATTTTTTGAAATGCGGGGGATTTTTTAGTATAATAGTAGGACTAGAAGTGTATGAGGTAGAGATATGGAAATGAAACAGATTAGTGATTCGACCATAAAAATCACGATTCAGTTGGAAGATTTGGAAGAGCGCGGCATGGAAATGGCCGATTTCTTGGTCCCCCAAGAAAAGACAGAGGAGTTTTTCTATACCATCTTAGATGAGTTGGAAATGCCGGATAATTTTTTGGACAGCGGTATGCTGAGTTTCCGTGTGACGCCTAAGCCGGATAAGGTGGATGTTTTTGTTACCAAGTCTAAATTGGATAAGAATCTGAGTTTTGAGGATTTGGCAGATCTGCCAGACATGGATGAGCTGTCTCATATGTCTCCAGATGAATTCCTCAAGACATTGGAAAAGAGCATTTTTGAAAAGAGTAAGGAAGACATAGAAGCAGTCCAATCTTTGGAAACAGCCGAAGCAGAGGAAAGGGAGCAACTTTCTCAGGAGGCGGCTGATGAGCAGTCGGATGAAAATGCAGAGCGTTACATTTACTACATCCTGCGATTTGAAGATATTAAGGCTGCTGCGGCTTTTGCCCAGACGGTGGACTATAAGATTGACTTATCAGAACTTTATAAGTATGATTCTGCTTATTATTTGACGATTTTGGTGGATGTTGAGGGCTTCCCAGAGCGCTATCCAGCTTGGCTTTTGGCTAAGATGCGTGAATTCGCAGATGATTCAGATATCACTCGGGCGGTGCTGCAGGAGCACGGTCATCTGCTTTTGGTGACAGATGCCGTCTCCGGCCTGCAGAAGGTTGAATGCCTATGATTACTTTTCCTTTAAAGTTTATCTTGGTATTGCTGGGAACTTTTTTTATTGGGGTGATTCTAACACCCTTGGTTCGGCTCCTAGCCTTTAAGATTGGTGCGGTAGATTATCCCAATGCTCGCCGCATAAATAAAAAGCCCATGCCTAGCAGTGGCGGGCTGGCGATTGTAGCGGCCTTTTCTATCTCTACTCTGCTCTTGATGCCGCAGATTGTTGCTGTAGATTTTTTTGGACAGACCTATTTTGCTTATGTTTGGCCGGTTGTACTAGGTGGTTTGATTATTGCCTTTACAGGGCTGATCGATGATATCAAAGAGTTGTCGCCCATGCTGAAAATGGGGGGAATTGTTCTAGCAGCCAGTCTAATCTGGTGGCTGACTGATTTCCGATTGGATGATTTTAAGCTTCCTTTTGGCGGACCTTTCCTGCATTTTGAGCCTTGGCTGTCCTATATTTTGACAGTGGTGTGGATTATTTCCATCACCAATGCGGTTAATTTGATTGACGGTCTGGATGGTCTGGTGAGCGGGGTGTCCATCATCTCCTTGGTGACGATGGGGATTGTTTCTTACTTCTTTTTGCCCCAACATAATCTCTTTTTGACCCTGACAATTTTCGTCTTGGTCTTGTCAATTGCGGGCTTTTTCCCTTACAATTACCACCCTGCTATCATCTATCTTGGTGATACGGGGGCTCTCTTCATCGGCTTTATGATTGCCGTCTTGTCCTTGCAAGGGCTAAAAAATGCGACAGCTGTTGCGGTGGTGACTCCTATGATTATCTTAGGAGTACCGATTACGGATACTTTTCTGGCGATTATCCGCCGTACTCTGTCTGGTCAGAAATTCTACACACCTGACAAGCACCATCTCCACCATAGGCTCTTGTCCTTGGGATTGACTCATCGAGGAACAGTGTTGGTTATCTATGGGATTTCACTGGTCTTTGCTATGATTTCTCTCTTACTAAATGTTTCCAGTCGAATTGGGGGCGTGCTCTTGATGATTGGCTTACTTCTGGGTGTTGATCTCTTTGCTGAGCTGGTCGGAGTTTTGGGGCCTAATCGTACTCCTTTGCTCAATATTCTCCGCTTTATTGGGAATTCCTCCTACCGAGAGGAAGTTCGGCGGAAATGGCGTCAAAAGCGGAATAAATAAGAATAGCTCTAAACAAAATAAAAGCCTTTTGGGCTTTTTTTTGGTATACTAAAGTGTGTAAATCAGCTAAGCAAAGAAAGGAAAAAGAAATGTCTGTCTTAGAAATCAAAGATCTTCATGTTGAAATCGAAGGGAAAAAAATTCTCAAAGGGGTGAATCTCACTCTGAAAACAGGAGAGGTTGCAGCTATTATGGGCCCGAATGGAACAGGGAAGTCCACCTTGTCTGCAGCTATCATGGGCAATCCTAACTACGAAGTGACTCAAGGAGAGGTGCTTTTTGATGGAGTCAATATCTTAGAATTGGAAGTAGATGAGCGTGCTCGCATGGGACTCTTCCTAGCTATGCAGTACCCTAGTGAAATTCCTGGTATTACTAATGCAGAGTTTCTACGTGCAGCTATGAATGCTGGCAAAGAAGACGAGGAAAAAATCTCTGTCCGCGACTTTATCATGAAGCTGGATGAAAAGATGGAACTGCTCAACATGAAAGAAGAAATGGCTGAGCGCTACCTTAATGAAGGTTTCTCCGGTGGTGAAAAGAAGCGCAATGAAATCCTGCAGTTGCTCATGCTGGAGCCGACTTTTGCACTCTTGGATGAGATTGACTCAGGTCTGGATATCGATGCTCTCAAGGTCGTATCTAAAGGGGTCAATGCTATGCGTGGTGAAGGCTTTGGGGCTATGATTATCACCCACTACCAACGTCTGCTCAACTATATCAGTCCAGATGTGGTGCATGTCATGATGGATGGTAAAGTCGTTCTTTCTGGCGGTCCAGAATTGGCAGTCCGCTTGGAGAAAGAAGGCTATGCTAAATTGGCTGAAGAGTTGGGCTTCACCTATACCGAAGAAGCCTAGTCAAACATTCTTTTGACTTTGATAAAAGATAGGAGAATGACATGACTAAAGAATTGATTCAAGAATTTTCACAGCTACATGCAGAGCCAGACTGGCTCTTTCAACTGCGCCAGCAGGCCTTTGATAAAATTGACCAGTTAGAATTGCCGCGTATTGAGCGGGTTAAGTTCCACCGCTGGAATCTAGGTGACGGCCATATTTCAGAGAGTGAAGCGCTGACAAGTGTTCCAGACTTTACAGCCCTAGACGACAATCTCAAGCTTGTTCAAGTGGGAACTCAGACTGTTCTGGAGCAATTGCCGGCTGATTTAGCAGAGCAAGGTGTGATCTTCACAGATTTCCACACAGCTTTGGAAGAGATACCAGAGCTGGTAGAGAAGCATTTTATGTCCGCAGTTAAGTATGACGAGGATAAATTGGCGGCTTACCACACTGCTTATTTCAACAGTGGTGCCGTTCTTTATGTGCCGGATAATGTTGAGATTGACCAGCCGATTGAAGGAATTTTTTATCAGGACAGCGAAAGCGATGTTCCTTTTAACAAGCATATTTTGATTATCGCAGGCAAGCATTCCAAGGTTAACTACTTGGAACGCTTGGAAACTTATGGTGAGGGCGCTGTTCCAGTAACAGCCAATATCACTGTCGAAGTTATTGCTCAGGCTGGAGCTCAGATTAAGTTTTCCGCTATTGACCGCCTAGGTGAAAATGTCACAGCTTATATCAGCCGCCGTGGCAAGCTGGATAATGATGCTATGATTGACTGGGCTATCGGCGTTATGAACGAAGGCAATGTCGTGGCTGACTTCGATAGTGACCTCTATGGCAAGGGGAGCCATGCGGATATGAAAGTGGTGGCTCTTTCAAGTGGTAAGCAGGTTCAGGGAATTGACACCCGTGTAACTAACTATGGCTGCAACTCTATCGGAAATATCCTGCAGCACGGAGTTATCCTAGAAAAAGGAACCCTGACCTTCAATGGTATCGGCCATATTATCAAAGGGGCTAAGGGAGCAGATGCCCAGCAGGAAAGCCGGGTTCTCATGCTGTCTGACCAGGCTCGCTCAGATGCCAACCCAATTCTCTTGATTGATGAAAACGATGTGACAGCTGGTCACGCGGCTTCTATCGGTCAGGTTGATCCGGAGGATATGTATTACCTCATGAGTCGGGGTCTTGATAAGGCGACGGCTGAACGCTTGGTCGTGCGCGGCTTCTTGGGCTCAGTGATTGTAGAAATCCCTGTTAAAGAAGTCCGTGATGAAATGATTGAAAATATCGATATTATTCTCGCAAAAAGATAAAAAGTTGGGCCTTGTCCCTTGTGTAAGTAGATAGGAGTCTTCATGTCTGGATTTAATGCAGAAGCAATCAAGCAAGATTTTCCCATTTTGGACCAAATTGTTAATGATGAGCCTTTGGTTTATTTGGACAATGCGGCGACAACCCAGAAACCAAAGCAGGTGCTGGCAGCTATCGAAAACTACTATCTTAGAGACAATGCCAATGTCCATCGTGGTGTGCATACGCTAGCTGAGCGGGCGACAGCATCCTATGAAGCAGCCAGAGAAAAAGTTAGCTCTTTTATCAATGCAGCTTCTAGCAGAGAAGTCCTCTTTACACGAGGAACCACGACGAGTCTCAATTGGGTGGCTCAGTTTGCGACTGAAAGGCTGCAGCCTGGTGATGAAGTGCTGATTTCTATCATGGAGCACCATTCCAATGTTATTCCTTGGCAGAAGGCTTGTAGAAAGACGGGAGCCAAGTTGGTTTATGTCTATCTCAAAGACGGTGCTCTGGATATGGAGGATTTCCTTGCCAAGCTCAATGAGCGGACCAAGTTTGTCTCTCTGGCTCATGCTTCTAATGTTCTCGGGGTTATCAATCCCATCAAGGAGATTGCCCAGCTGGTTCATCAGCAAGGAGCGCTTTTGGTGGTGGATGGGGCTCAATCCATTCCGCACATGAAGATTGATGTGCAGGATTTGAATGTAGACTTCTTCGCCTTTTCGGGGCATAAGATGGCAGGTCCGACTGGTATCGGAGTTCTCTATGGCAAGGAAGAATTGCTAGAAGAGATGTCGCCAGTCGAGTTTGGCGGCGAAATGATTGATTTTGTCTATGAGCAGGAAGCGACCTGGAAGGAGCTCCCGTGGAAGTTTGAGGCTGGCACTCCAAATATGGCAGGAGCAATCGGTCTTGCGGCAGCCGTTGATTATTTGGAAGACTTGGGTATGGATGCCATTGACCAGCATGAGCAGGACTTGATTGCCTATGTATTTCCTAAGCTGCAGGCAGTAGAAGGTTTGACCATTTATGGCTCTCAGGATTTGGCCCAGCGTTCGGGCGTGATTGCCTTTAACCTGGATGGTCTCCATCCGCATGATGTCGCGACAGCTCTGGACTACGAAGGAGTGGCTGTTCGGGCGGGTCACCATTGTGCCCAGCCTCTGCTCACCTATCTGCAGGTGCCAGCGACTGTTCGAGCCAGCTTTTATGTTTACAATACCTATGCGGATTGCGACAAGCTGGTAGATGCTTTAGAAAAGACAAAGGAGTTTTTCAATGGCGCTTTCTAAGTTAGACAGTCTTTACAAGGCGGTTGTGACCGACCACTCGGCTCACCCCCATCATCATGGGAAACTGGAAGATGTGGAGCAGGTAGTCCTCAATAACCCGACCTGTGGCGATGTTATAAGCCTGTCTGTCAAGTTTAATGCTGAAAATCAGATTGAGGATATTGCCTTTGTGAATTCCGGATGTACCATCTCAACGGCTTCGGCCAGCATGATGACGGATGCGGTTCTAGGTAAGACAAAAGAGCAGGCCCTGGAATTGGCAGAAGTTTTCTCACAGATGGTTCAGGGACAGGAAGATAGTCGCCAGAAAGAATTGGGAGATGGAGCCTTTTTAGCAGGCGTTGCAAAATTCCCGCAGCGGATTAAGTGTGCGACCTTGGGTTGGAATGCCCTCAAGCGAGCAATTGAAGAAGATAAAAAGTAAGAATGTGAAAGGAAATTATGTCAGAAGAAAGAGTAGAACCAAAACCGATTGATCTCGGTGAGTACAAATTTGGTTTCCATGACGATGTTGAGCCTGTTCTCTCGACAGGGAAAGGGCTGAATGAAGCGGTCATTCGTGAGCTTTCTGCAGCCAAGGATGAACCAGAATGGATGCTGGATTTCCGCCTCAAATCCTACGAGGCTTTCAAGAAGATGCCTATGCAGACTTGGGGGCCGGATTTGTCAGAAATTAATTTTGATGACTTGATTTATTACCAAAAGGCCTCAGATAAGCCAGCTAGAAGCTGGGATGAAGTGCCTGAGAAGATCAAGGAAACCTTTGAGCGGATTGGGATTCCAGAAGCAGAGCGAGCTTACTTGGCTGGTGCGGCTGCTCAGTATGAGTCCGAAGTGGTCTACCACAATATGAAGGAAGAGTTCCAAAAGCTAGGAATTGTCTTTACGGATACCGACTCAGCTCTTAAGGAATATCCAGAGCTCTTCAAGCAGTATTTTGCTAAGCTGGTTCCTCCAACAGATAACAAGCTAGCAGCTCTCAACTCCGCGGTCTGGTCTGGTGGGACCTTCATCTATGTGCCAAAAGGTGTCAAGGTAGATGTCCCCTTGCAGACTTATTTCCGGATTAACAATGAGAATTCTGGTCAGTTTGAGCGGACTTTGATTATCGTTGATGAGGGCGCTAGCGTCCATTATGTAGAAGGATGTACTGCTCCGACATACTCCAGCAATAGCTTGCATGCGGCAATTGTCGAAATTTTTGCCCTTGATGGTGCCTATATGCGCTACACCACTATTCAAAACTGGTCCGATAATGTCTACAACCTCGTGACCAAGCGGGCGCGGGCCATGAAAGATGCGACAGTTGAGTGGATTGACGGGAACCTTGGTGCGAAAACGACTATGAAATATCCGTCTGTCTATCTGGATGGACCTGGAGCACGTGGAACCATGTTGTCTATTGCCTTTGCCAATACCAATCAGCACCAAGATACAGGGGCTAAGATGATTCACAATGCTCCGCATACCAGCTCATCTATCGTGTCTAAGTCTATTGCTAAGGGCGGAGGTAAAGTGGACTACCGCGGGCAAGTGACCTTTGGAAAGAATTCACAGAAATCCGTCAGCCATATTGAGTGTGATACGATTATCATGGATGATATTTCGGCGTCAGATACCATTCCCTTTAATGAAATCCATAACTCTCAGGTAGCTCTGGAGCACGAGGCCAAGGTTTCTAAGATTTCAGAAGAGCAACTCTACTATCTCATGAGCCGTGGCTTGTCTGAATCCGAAGCAACTGAAATGATTGTCATGGGCTTTGTCGAGCCATTCACCAAAGAACTGCCTATGGAATATGCTGTTGAGCTTAACCGTCTTATCAGCTATGAAATGGAAGGATCAGTTGGATAAGGATTGGTCTAAGCGAAACTTTAAATCACTGCTTGAAGCCACGCATTGCGAGTTAATATTCAAAGAAGTTTGCTAGTTCTAGTCCAACATTTACAAAACAGACAAAACAACCGCGGATCAAATGATTCGCGGTTGTTCTTTATAGTTTCTCGTTGACATAGCGGACGAAGTCATTCCACCAGACCTTGAAGAAAATACTTTTTTCCACCTCTTGGCCTGCCACCATTGTGACAGAAGGTGCTTTGTTTTCCAGATAGCCTTGGCCAATCGGTTCAGGGTCGGTATAGGTCAGGGTGCCAAGCTCAGTATTTTTTTTCAGAGGAGCTTGGAAGCCTTGTTCCTTGGTGGAAAATTCCACCTTGTGTTCAGCCTGATTGGCGATGCGCTCAATGATGGTGAAATCCTTGCTGGCGACGGCTGGAACGGTCTTTTGCTTGCCGTCAATAACTGTTGAATGGCTTTTATTGTAGGCCTCCCCCTCAGCCACAATGGTCGTCTGGGTGAAGTTTTGCGAAACATAGTTCATCAAAGACGCTGTGGCTACAAAGCGTGCGTAGGGGTCGCCGTCAGTTTGCTCAACGTCCAGCACAACAGTAATCATGCGGATACCATTTTCAGTAGTCGTCGCAACAAAGGAAGAGACTCCCTTATCCGAACTGCCGGCTTTGAGTCCGTCTACACCTGAGCGGAAATTGGACTGGTTTTCCAACATGAAGTTATAATTTTCCAGACTCGTCCCTGCAATTTTGGCTGTGGACTTGGAAGTGATGTCTGTCACTTGAGGGAAGTCCATAATCAGATGCCGGCTGATAACAGCCAAGTCGTAGGCACTGAATTTGTTTTCAGTGTCCTTGCTTTTTTTAGCTGTGCTAGCTGAGGCAGTATAGTCCGTTTCTTCAGTTGCGTATTCCAGAAGAAGAGTATTTAGCCCTGTGGAGTTCACAATAGTAGCATCTTTGATTCCCCATTCTTTGAGCTTGGCCTTCATCATTTGGACGAAATTTTCTTCGCTGCCCCCAACCTTCTCAGCCAAAGCAATCGTGGCACTGTTGGCGCTGGACATCAAGGACGCGGCAATCAAGTCCTTGACTTTGTAACGTCTGGCTTCCAAAGGGACATTGCTGATATTTGGATTAGCTGTCAGATTGTAGGCGTAGTCTGAAATATCAACATAAGTATCGGCAGTCAGGTCTCCTCTGTCAATGGCTTCATAGACCAGATAGACGGTCAAAAGATTGGTGATGGATCCGACTTCAATTGGAGTATTAGCATCTTTTTCGTAGAGAATCTTTCCAGAAGTAGCGTCCACAGCCATTGCACTTTTAGCGGCAATGTTGTAATCATCTGCTGCAACCTTGCTGGCGGTCATTCCGACCAAAACTAGTAAACATAGGAATAATCGTTTCATTTCTTTCCCCTAAAACAAGATATAACCATTGTATCATAAAATTCTCTTTTCTTTTACAAATGAAGGATAATAAAAATATTACAGAATAGATGTAAAAAGGCGCCGATATTGACTTTGAGCGCATTTTTATAAAGTTTAGCATAGGAAAATATGACAATAATTAAAAAATATTTGAAAAAACACAGTTTATAGGGCTGAAAAATAGAAAATTATTACTTTTTTACATAAAGCGTTTGCTTTTTCAAAAAAATGTTGTATAATAATACAATATACTGAATTGAGAAGGAGAATGCTCATGAAAAAATCTAAATGGTTGGCCATTACTGGACTGACAGTCGTGTCAGCAATGATTTTAGCCGCTTGTGGAAGCTCTAGTGCCAGCAATACTTACTCTTATGTTTATATTGCTGATCCTGATACCCTAGACTATGTAAACTCCAATCGGGCAACGACTTCTGATGTGGCTTCAAATCTGGTCGATGGTCTTTTGGAAAATGACAAGTATGGTAATCTGGTTCCATCTATTGCGGAAGACTGGACTGTTTCAAAGGATGGTCTGACTTATACCTATAAGCTTCGTAAAGATGCTAAATGGTACACTTCAGATGGAGAGGAATATGAAAGTGTCAAAGCCCAGGACTTTGTCACTGGTTTGAAGCACGCAGCAGATGAAAAATCAGAAGCCCTTCCAATTGTCCAAAGCTCTATCAAAGGCTTGGATGCCTATGTCAAGGGTGAGTCAAATGACTTTTCAACGGTTGGCGTCAAAGCTGTCGATGACTATACGGTCGAGTACACTCTTAACCAGCCAGAAAGTTATTGGAATTCCAAGACGACAATGGGGATTCTCTTTCCGATTAACAAAGAATTTTTGGAATCAAAAGGAAAAGATTTTGGTACTGTAAAACCTTCTTCCATTCTTTATAATGGTCCTTATATTCTGAAGGCTTTTACTTCTAAGTCTGTCATTGAATACGCTAAAAACCAGAACTACTGGGATAAGGACAATGTCAAGGTTGAAAATATAAAACTGACTTACTATGATGGTTCAGACCAAGAATCACTGATCCGCAACTTCTCAGACGGTGCCTATTCTCAAGCTCGGCTTTATCCGACAAGTTCTAACTACGCTTCTGTTGAAAAGCAGTACAAAGATAATATTATCTACACACCACAGAACTCAACCAGCTATTTCTTTAGCTTTAATCTGAATCGTAAGGCTTATAATCATTCGTCTAAGACCACAGATGCTCAGAAGACAGCGACTACAGCGGCTATTCAAAATAAAGACTTCCGTCAGGCGATTAACTTTGCCTTTGACCGGACATCTTTTGGAGCTCAGATGAATGGTAAAGATGGAGCGACTAAACTTATCCGTAGCTTGCTTGTTCCTCCTAGCTTCGTGCAGGTTGATGGCAAAGACTTTTCAGATGAAGTAGAGAGCAAACTTCCTACATACGGCGATGAGTGGAGCGGTGTCAAGTTGACAGATGCCCAAGATACCATCTACAATGCTGACAAGGCCAAGGCAGAGTTTGCTAACGCTAAGGAAGCTTTGCAAGCAGAAGGCGTTGAATTCCCTATCCATATCGATGTTCCTGTGGATCAGACTGACAAAGTCTTGGTACAGCGGACCAACTCTTTCAAACAGTCTGTTGAAGCAGCGCTTGGTCAAGAAAATGTCGTCATTGATGTTCAGCAAATGTCCACAGATGACTACGATAATTCAGCTTACTTTGCAGAAACAGCAGCTCAGAAAGACTACGACCTCAACATGTCTGGCTGGTCAGCAGATTATCAAGATCCATCTACTTATCTAAATATTTTCAACCCAGAAACTGGTGATATTTTGGATAATATAGGCTTAGAAAAAGGGAAAAATCAAGATATCGTTAATAAAGTTGGCTTGAACGAATACAAAGAGTTATTGGATGAGGCAGATAAGGAAAAACAAGATACCGACGCTCGTTATACCAAATACGCAGCAGCTCAGGCTTGGTTGACAGATAGCTCCATTGTTATTCCTAGTGTTTCTGCGGGAGGTTCACCAGTTGTTCAGAAGGTCGTGCCATTTACCAAGTCTTACTCTTATGTCGGAATCAAAGGAGATGTCTATGTCTTTAAGAACATGGAGCTCCAAAATGATATTGTGACAGCCAAAGACTATGAAGCAGCTCTTAAGAAATGGGAAAAAGAAAAGGAAGCATCCAACAAAAAAGCCCAAGAAGAGCTAGAAAAACATATTAAATAAGATTCTGAACCGCGAACTTTTGACTCTTTGCAAACAGTTTGGAATCAAAAGTTTGTAAATACGATAAAGCGAGGCTGAGACATTTTGTCCCAGTCTCTTTTTTATATCGCCTTCTATTGAATTGAAGCGTTTACATCTTGTCGCAGAAGTGCTATAATGAAAGTAATCTTAATGAAAACTGGAGGAAGTTTATGAAAACATCTAAGTTAGCTGCAGCTACTGGGCTTGTCATTCTCTCAGCTGGAATTTTGGCTGCCTGTTCGTTTGGAGGCTCCAATTCATCTGGGAAAAACTATAGCTATGTTTATACCGCAGATCCAGATACGTTGGATTACACTGTGTCCAATAAGCGGGCAACCAATGAGATTATGGCTAATGTAGTGGATGGTTTGCTAGAAAGCGATAAGTATGGTAACTTAGTGCCTTCTCTAGCGGAAGATTGGACCGTTTCAAAAGATGGTCTGACCTATACTTATAAGCTTCGTGAGGGAGTGAAATGGTATACTTCTGATGGTGAAGAGTATGCAGATGTGACTGCTAAGGACTTTGTGACCAGTCTGAAGCATGCTGCTGACAGCAAGTCTGATGGTCTCTATATCGTTCAAAAATCCATTAAAGGCTTGGACGACTATGTCAATGGTAAAATAACTGACTTCTCCCAAGTCGGTGTCAAGGCGGTGGATGATTCTACTGTTCAATACACTTTGAATCAGCCAGAAAGTTTCTGGAATTCTAAGACAACCATGGGGATTCTTTTCCCAATCAATGAAGAATTTCTGAAATCAAAAGGTGACAAGTTTGCTCAGGGAACGGATCCGACCAGTGTCCTCTATAACGGTCCATTTATCTTGAAATCTATTACTTCCAAATCTCAAATTAGCTTAGAGAAGAATCCAAACTATTGGGATAAGGAAAAGGTAAAAATTGACACTGTCAAATTCTCTTACTACGATGGTCAAGATACAGAATCTCTGGTGCGTGGCTTCTCTGACGGCAATTACACCATTGCTCGTCTTTTCCCAAATAGCTCCAACTTTGCCAGTGTGAAGAAACAGTATGGCGATAATATCGTCTACACTCCTCAAGGTTCAGGAACCTTCGTTGTCACAACTAATATCGACCGTCAGTCTTACGAGCATACTTCTAAGACAACGGATGCACAGAAATCTTCCACTAAGAAAGCACTGCTCAATAAAGATTTCCGTCAGGCTCTGCTTTTTGCCTTTGACCGTACTGCCTATTCTGCACAAACCAATGGCGAAGAAGCAGCAGACAAGCAGCTTCGTAATACCTTTGTTCCGCCAACCTTTGTTCAAGCTAATGGTAAAGAGTTCGGCAGTATTGTAGAAGAAAATCTAGCTAGCTACGGAGACGAGTGGAAGGGAGTCAAATTAGACGACGCTCAGGATGGTCTTTATAATCCAGAAAAAGCCAAGGCAGAATTTGCCAAAGCTAAGGAAGTGCTGCAAGCAGAAGGAGTAGAATTCCCTATTCATCTGGATATTCCGGTCAGCTCAGCAGATACCAATGGCGTTAAGAGTGTTCAGTCACTGAAGCAGTCTATTGAATCCAATCTTGGCTCTGATAATGTGGTGATTGACATTCAGCAGATGACAGATGATGAGTTGAATAACATCACCTACTTTGCGAACTCTGCATCTCAAGAAGACTGGGACTTGAATAATAATCTCGGCTGGAGCCCAGATTATAATGATCCATCTTCTTATCTGGAAATCACTGGCTCTAAGACTGGTGAGAATGTTGACAGTTACTTTGGTTTTGACCCTGGCACAGATAATGCAGCAGCTAAAGAGGCCGGCTTTGAAGAGTATGACAAGCTCTTGGAAGATGCAGCTTCAGAAAACGAAGATGTAAATAAACGTTATGAGAAGTATGCAGCAGCACAGGCTTGGTTGACAGATAGTGCTTTGCTGATTCCAGCATGGTCAAGTGGTGCAACACCAAGTGTCCGTAAGGTTGTTCCGTTCTCAGGACCATTTGCTTGGACTGGAAACAAGGGTGAATATAGCTTTAAATATGTTGAAATCCAAGATAAACCAATAACGACTAAAGAATATGAAAAAGCGCGTGAAAAATGGGCAAAAGAAAAGGAAGAATCCAACAAAAAAGCTCAAGAAGAACTCGCAGAACATATCAAATAAAGCAAGAAAATCCCATTGTAGTAACAGTGGGATTTTTGATGATTTTTGAAGACGAAATGGGTCAGCTTGAAGGTTGTCTAGTCCTAGATAATAAACATCCTAGAAAACCAATTGCATAAACATCTTAGGGTGTTAGTGAGCTAACTTAATATTCTGAAAATTTATTTTACTTTTAGCACTATCTATGCTATAATCTTAATTAAATCTAAAAATCTAAAAGATGGAGAAACCCATATGAAACAAAGCAAAGTCCTTGCGTTAGCAGGAGTGACTCTTCTTGCGGCTGGAATTCTTGCAGCTTGCTCAGGCTCCAAGTCAAACACAAACTCAGGCAGCTCTACGACCTTTAATTATATCTACGAAACAGACCCTGAAAACTTGAACTATCTAACTTCAAGTAAGGCAGCTACTACAGACTTGACAGCCAATGTCATTGATGGTCTTTTAGAAAACGACCAATATGGGAACTTAGTTCCATCAATGGCAGAGGAATGGACTGTATCACCAGATGGAAAAACTTATACTTACAAGCTTCGCAAAGATGCTAAGTGGTATACTTCCGAAGGTGAAGAGTACGCAGATGTGACAGCAGAAGACTTTGTTACAGGTCTCAAGTATGCAGCAGACAATAAATCTGAAACAATCTACTTGGTTCAGGATTCTGTCAAAGGGCTTAAGGACTATACTTCTGGGAAGATTGATTTCTCAGAAGTAGGGATTAAAGCAGTTGATGATCATACCGTTGAATATACTCTTAATGAGCCAGAAAGCTTCTGGAATTCTAAGACGACAATGGGAATTCTATACCCAGTAAACAAAGACTTTTTGAAAAACCAAGGTGATAAGTTCGCTCAAGCAACTGATCCAACAAGCTTGCTTTATAACGGACCTTTCTTGCTCAAATCATTGACTTCAAAATCGGAAATCCAATTTGAGAAGAATCCTAATTATTGGGACAAAGAAAATGTTCATGTAGATGCAGTGAAACTCTCTTTCTATGACGGGCAAGACCAAGGGAAGCCAGCTGAGCAGTTCAGTCAGGGTGCTCTGACAACAGCTAGACTCTTCCCAACTAGTGCGACTTATGAAAAGGTTGAAAAAGACTTTAAAGATAATATCGTCTATACACCTCAAGATGCCTCAACTTTCTTAGTAGGTACAAACATTGATCGTCAGTCATACAACCATACTGCTAAGACGTCAGAAACTCAAAAGACTTCAACTAAGAAAGCCTTGCTTAACAAGGACTTCCGTCAGGCTTTGACCTTTGCCTTCAATCGTGAGTCTTATGCATCTCAGATTAATGGTAAGGACGGAGCAGACAAACTTCTTCGTAACCTTTACATTCCACCTACATTTGTGCAAGCTGGTGATAAGTCCTTCGGTGACTTAGTTAAGGAAAAAGTCGTAACCTATGGCGACGAATGGAAAGATGTGGACTTCTCAGATGGCCAAGATGGATTCTATAACGAGAACAAAGCCAAGGCTGAATTTGAAAAAGCAAAAGAAGCTTTGAAAGCCGATGGCGTAGAATTCCCAATCCATCTGGACATTCCGGTTGATCAAACAGCTACTTCTAAAGTACAGCGCGTTCAATCCCTCAAGCAATCTATTGAAAAGACTTTGGGAACAGATAATGTTGTGATTGATGTTCACCAATTGTCTAAAGATGAAGTGACCAACATTACCTTGTTTGCTCCTTCTGCTGCTGAAGAGGACTGGGATATTTCAGACAATGTCGGCTGGTCTCCTGACTATCAAGACCCATCTACCTATCTGGATGTTATCAAACCTGGTGGTGAGAATACAAAGACCTTCTTAGGATTTGACGGCACCGATAATGCTGCAGCAAAACAAGTTGGTTTGGATGAATATACCAAACTAGTTGAAGAAGCTGGAGCAGAAAAGATGGATCTCAACAAGCGCTACGAAAAATACGCGGCTGCTCAGGCTTGGCTAACTGATAGTGCTTTGTTGATTCCGGTAACTTCTAGAACAGGCCGTCCAACCTTGACTAAGGTGGTGCCATTCTCAACTCCATTTGCTTGGTCTGGTGCTAAGGCGCGTGAAGCAGCAAGTTATAAGTACATGAAATTGCAAGATGAGACTGTAACGACAAAAGATTATAATAGCGCTCAGGAAAAATGGAATAAAGAACGTGTGGAATCTAATAAAAAAGCTCAAGAAGAATTAGCAGACCACGTGAAATAAGCTTGCTAAGAGAACTTTCTCTAATAGAGGAGAAAGTTCTTTTGGAATTTAAAGGAAACGATAAATGAAAAAATATATTTTTATGCGTATCTTACGCTCAATTGTGTCGATTTTCTTGGTGACGACTCTGACTTATGCCATTATCTATACTATGGTGCCAAGAAGGTTGATTTTCAAGCAGGATCCTAACTATAATAAAATAGCGACCAATAAAGATAAAAAAGCTAACTATGAAAACACCATCTTTGAGCGGATGGGTTACATTGACTATTATGATACTAAGGAACTGCAGGAGAAGGCCAGCAAGGAAGATTCCTCTGTTACAACAGAAGCTACAGAAGCAAACAAAGAGATTTATCAGAAATATATTGATAAACTTGGCAACGGCTGGAAATTGCAAGAATTCCCACTGAGCGGAGAATTCTATGCTGTACGTGAAGTGCCGGTTTATGAGCGTGTCTTTGAGTTCTATGCTAATTTGATTCAAATTGATCATCCAAATGTTATTCAAGATGAGGAAAATCCAAACCTAGAGCGTTATATCCGGTTTGAAAATGATCCTTCTGTTGGCTGGTCTCTTGTGGGTTCTGGTACCAAGCATAAGTATCTGCTGTACTTTAATGGTCAGTTCCCATTTGTCCACCAGAACTTTATTACCTTTAATTTAGGTAATTCTTATCCAACCTATGCTAATATCCCTGTTCTGCAGGTTATTACACAGGGACAAGGGCAAACTAAGTCTTCTGAAGTTCAATTCCCAACAGGTAAAAAGACATCGTCTGTTAATATTTATTCTCGTACTTACAAGACGCCAAGCAAAGCCGATTCACAGGACATTGCTAAGTTTGGTAAGGGAGATGCCTATACAGCGACTCAAAGCAACTATCAAAATCCATCCATGATTACCAGCTCAGCCATTATTGGTTTGATTGGTGTGGCTCTGTCTTATCTGATTGCTATTCCGCTCGGTTCCTACATGGCTCGACTTAAGAATACATGGTTTGATAGCATTTCCACAGCAGGTTTGACCTTCATGATGTCACTGCCAACCATCGCCTTGGTCTACATTGTCCGTTTGGCAGGGTCTGCCGTTGGTCTTCCAGATTCCTTCCCAATCTTGGGGGCGGGAGATTGGCGTTCTTATGTCCTGCCAGCTGTTATTCTAGGGCTTTTGAGTGCTCCTTGGACAGCTGTTTGGATTCGCCGGTATATGATTGACCTTCAGTCTCAGGATTTTGTCCGCTTTGCGCGTGCTAAGGGTCTCTCAGAAAAAGAAATTTCTAACAAGCACATCTTTAAAAACGCTATGGTGCCACTGGTATCTAGTATTCCAGCTTCAATCGTCGGAGTTATTGCTGGTGCAACCTTGACAGAAACAGTCTTTGCTTTCCCTGGTATGGGTAAGATGTTGATTGATTCCGTTAAGGCATCTAATAACTCTATGGTTGTTGGTCTTGTATTCATCTTCACATGTCTGTCTATCTTTGCCCTCTTGCTGGGTGACATTCTGATGACTGTACTGGACCCACGTATCAAGTTAACATCAAAAGGAGGTAAATAATGGCTACAATTGATAAAAGCAAATTCCAATTTGTCAAACGTGACGATTTTGCCTCTGAAACGATTGATGCTCCAGCCTACTCTTACTGGAAATCAGTCATGCGCCAATTCCTTAAAAAGAAATCAACCATTACTATGCTGGGAATTCTGATTGCCATTATTCTCATGAGCTTCATTTATCCTATGTTTTCAGACTTCGACTTTAATGACGTGAGTAAGGTAAACGACTTTAGCATGCGTTACATCAAGCCGAGTGGTCAGTACTGGTTTGGAACGGATAGTAATGGTAAGTCTCTCTTTGATGGTGTTTGGTTTGGTGCTCGTAACTCTATTCTTATTTCGATTATTGCGACAGTTATTAATCTGGCTATCGGAGTTATCATCGGCGGTATCTGGGGAATTTCCAAAACAGTTGACCGTGTCATGATGGAAGTCTACAATATCATTTCAAATATCCCAGCCCTTTTGATTGTCATCGTCTTGACTTACTCTATCGGTGCTGGTTTCTGGAATCTGATTTTTGCCATGACGATTACTGGTTGGGTTGGTATTGCTTACACTATCCGTGTGCAGATTATGCGCTATCGGGATTTGGAGTACAACCTTGCCTCTCGTACCCTTGGTACACCTACTCTCAAGATTGTAACGAAGAACATTATGCCACAGTTGGTATCTGTTATCGTGACCACCACTTCACAGATGCTGCCAAGCTTTATCTCTTACGAAGCCTTTCTATCCTTCTTTGGATTAGGTCTTCCTGTAACAGTGCCAAGTTTGGGACGCTTGATTTCAGATTATTCTCAAAACGTGACGACCAATGCCTACCTCTTTTGGATTCCGCTCACAACCTTGATTTTGGTATCCCTCACTTTCTTCGTAGTTGGGCAAAACTTAGCTGACGCCAGCGATCCACGTACACATAGATAGGAGTAAATATGACAAAGAATGAAAATGTAATATTGACTGCTCGCGATATTGTCGTGGAATTCGATGTTCGCGATCGTGTCTTAACCGCCATTCGAGGTGTCTCATTGGACTTGATTGAAGGCGAAGTCCTGGCTATTGTTGGTGAGTCTGGTTCAGGTAAGTCTGTCTTAACCAAGACTTTTACTGGTATGTTAGAAGAAAACGGCCGTGTAGCTCAAGGAACCATTGATTACCGAGGCAAAGATTTGACGACTCTTCGCACAAACAAGGATTGGGAACCAATTCGCGGTGCAAAAATTGCGACTATCTTCCAAGATCCTATGACGAGCTTGGATCCGATTAATACTATTGGAAGCCAAATTACAGAAGTCATTATCAAGCACCAAGGAAAATCAGCCAAAGAAGCTAAAAAAATGGCTATTGACTACATGAGTAAGGTCGGGATTCCTGATGCGGAAAAGCGTTTTGAGGAATATCCTTTCCAATACTCAGGTGGTATGCGTCAGCGGATTGTTATCGCTATTGCCTTGGCTTGCCGTCCTGATATTCTTATCTGTGATGAGCCGACAACGGCCCTCGATGTAACCATTCAAGCGCAGATCATTGACTTGCTCAAATCCTTGCAGCAAGAATATCATTTCACAACCATCTTTATTACGCACGACCTTGGAGTTGTAGCTAGTATTGCAGATAAGGTTGCGGTTATGTATGCTGGTGAGATTATCGAATACGGTACAGTTGAAGAAATCTTCTATGAGCCAAAACATCCTTATACATGGAGTCTACTGTCAAGCTTACCACAGTTGGCAGATGCAAACGGTGCACTTTACTCGATTCCTGGTACTCCACCGTCTCTTTATTCGCCAATCAAAGGGGATGCCTTTGCTTTGCGATCTGACTATGCTATGTCAATTGACTTTGAAGAAGCAGCGCCGGCTTTCAATGTATCTGAGACTCACTGGGCTAAGACTTGGTTGCTCCACGAAGACGCACCTAAGGTTCATAAGCCAGAGATTATCGAAAACCTACATGAAAAAATTCGTTCAAAAATGGGCTTCAATCAATTAGAAGCTTAGGAGGAAGGAAATGACTGAAAAATTAGTTGAAATTAAAGATTTAGAAATTTCCTTCGGCGAAGGAAGTAAGAAATTTGTAGCAGTAAAAAATGCAAATTTCTTCATCAATAAGGGGGAAACTTTCTCTCTTGTAGGAGAATCAGGTTCTGGTAAGACTACTATTGGTCGAGCTATTATCGGACTTAATGATACAAGTGCCGGTGATATCTTCTACGAAGGCAAAAAGATTAATGGGAAAAAGTCTAAAGCAGAAGAAGCGGATTTGATTCGTAAGATTCAGATGATTTTCCAAGACCCAGCAGCTAGCCTGAATGAACGTGCAACGGTTGACTACATCATATCTGAGGGTCTCTACAATTATCACTTATTTGATAGCGAAGAAGATCGTCAAAGAAAAGTCAAAGATATCATCAATGAAGTCGGCTTGTTGGCTGAGCATTTAACTCGCTATCCTCATGAATTCTCTGGTGGACAGCGTCAGCGGATTGGGATTGCTCGCGCTTTGGTCATGAAACCAGATTTCGTAATTGCTGATGAGCCTATCTCAGCCTTGGATGTATCTGTCCGGGCTCAGGTTCTGAATCTTTTGAAAAAATTCCAAAAAGAGCTGGGCTTGACATATCTCTTTATTGCCCATGACCTTTCGGTAGTTCGTTTTATTTCTGATCGTATCGCCGTAATTTACAAAGGAGTCATTGTAGAAGTGGCTGAGACAGAGGAGTTGTTCAACCATCCGGTCCATCCCTACACACAATCCCTGCTCTCGGCTGTTCCAATCCCAGACCCAATCTTAGAACGCAAGAAAGTGTTGAAGGTCTATGATCCTGAACAGCACGATTATTCTGTTGATAAACCAGAAATGGCAGAGATTCGTCCAGGACATTATGTCTGGGCTAATAAAGCTGAACTCGAAAAGTATAAACAAGAACAAGAATAGAAAAAATGTCCGAAAGGGCATTTTTTTGCGCATTTAAAAAGATATAGAATGTACGTCAATTGACTAGCCACAAAGGAATGTAAAATAATCAACCAATTTAAAAATAAAAATTTTTTAAAATTTTTCAAAAAAGGTATTGACAGGAGGTGTGGTTGGGTGATATACTAATATAGTTGTCGCGAAAGACAAAGCCCTTTGAAAACTGAACAAGACGAACCAAGTGCAGGGTGACATAGAGATATGTAACCTGTCAAAAAAAAAAAAGGTATTGACAGTTGGTGGGTATAGGTGATATACTAATATAGTTGTCGCGAAAGACAAAGCCCTTTGAAAACTGAACAAGACGAACCAAGTGCAGGGTGACATAGAGATATGTAACCTGTCAAAAAACGAGAAAATAAATCTGTCAGTGGACAGTAATGAGTGCGAACTCAAACTTTTAATGAGAGTTTGATCCTGGCTCAGGACGAACGCTGGCGGCGTGCCTAATACATGCAAGTAGAACGCTGAAGAGAGGAGCTTGCTCTTCTTGGATGAGTTGCGAACGGGTGAGTAACGCGTAGGTAACCTGCCTGGTAGCGGGGGATAACTATTGGAAACGATAGCTAATACCGCATAAAATTAATTATTGCATGATAATTAATTGAAAGATGCAACTGCATCACTACCAGATGGACCTGCGTTGTATTAGCTAGTTGGTGAGGTAACGGCTCACCAAGGCGACGATACATAGCCGACCTGAGAGGGTGATCGGCCACACTGGGACTGAGACACGGCCCAGACTCCTACGGGAGGCAGCAGTAGGGAATCTTCGGCAATGGGGGGAACCCTGACCGAGCAACGCCGCGTGAGTGAAGAAGGTTTTCGGATCGTAAAGCTCTGTTGTAAGAGAAGAACGGGTGTGAGAGTGGAAAGTTCACACTGTGACGGTATCTTACCAGAAAGGGACGGCTAACTACGTGCCAGCAGCCGCGGTAATACGTAGGTCCCGAGCGTTGTCCGGATTTATTGGGCGTAAAGCGAGCGCAGGCGGTTAGATAAGTCTGAAGTTAAAGGCTGTGGCTTAACCATAGTATGCTTTGGAAACTGTTTAACTTGAGTGCAGAAGGGGAGAGTGGAATTCCATGTGTAGCGGTGAAATGCGTAGATATATGGAGGAACACCGGTGGCGAAAGCGGCTCTCTGGTCTGTAACTGACGCTGAGGCTCGAAAGCGTGGGGAGCAAACAGGATTAGATACCCTGGTAGTCCACGCCGTAAACGATGAGTGCTAGGTGTTAGGCCCTTTCCGGGGCTTAGTGCCGCAGCTAACGCATTTAAGCACTCCGCCTGGGGAGTACGACCGCAAGGTTGAAACTCAAAGGAATTGACGGGGGCCCGCACAAGCGGTGGAGCATGTGGTTTAATTCGAAGCAACGCGAAGAACCTTACCAGGTCTTGACATCCCTCTGACCGCTCTAGAGATAGAGTTTTCCTTCGGGACAGAGGTGACAGGTGGTGCATGGTTGTCGTCAGCTCGTGTCGTGAGATGTTGGGTTAAGTCCCGCAACGAGCGCAACCCCTATTGTTAGTTGCCATCATTCAGTTGGGCACTCTAGCGAGACTGCCGGTAATAAACCGGAGGAAGGTGGGGATGACGTCAAATCATCATGCCCCTTATGACCTGGGCTACACACGTGCTACAATGGCTGGTACAACGAGTCGCAAGCCGGTGACGGCAAGCTAATCTCTGAAAGCCAGTCTCAGTTCGGATTGTAGGCTGCAACTCGCCTACATGAAGTCGGAATCGCTAGTAATCGCGGATCAGCACGCCGCGGTGAATACGTTCCCGGGCCTTGTACACACCGCCCGTCACACCACGAGAGTTTGTAACACCCGAAGTCGGTGAGGTAACCGTAAGGAGCCAGCCGCCTAAGGTGGGATAGATGATTGGGGTGAAGTCGTAACAAGGTAGCCGTATCGGAAGGTGCGGCTGGATCACCTCCTTTCTAAGGAGTCCGTAAGGACACACGGAATGCACTTGAGTCTTGTTTAGTTTTGAGAGGGCTATGTGGGGCCTTAGCTCAGCTGGGAGAGCGCCTGCTTTGCACGCAGGAGGTCAGCGGTTCGATCCCGCTAGGCTCCATTAGGATATGGAAGACGTTCCGCTTGCGGGAACTTCTGTAGAAAAATAGAGAACTGACATTGTGTTCGATGAACACAAGGAAGTTAGTCTTTTTTCCTAAGAAGTTAGTCTGGGATTCAACTTTGGTTGATAGCTATCCTACTTGTCCATTGAAAATTGAATACTAATATCAAATAGTAACAAGAAAATAAACCGAAAACGCTGTGAATATTAATGAGTTTAAGACTGAAAGGTCAAAAATAAGGTTAAGTTAGTAAGGGCGCACGGTGGATGCCTTGGCACTAGGAGCCGAAGAAGGACGTGACAAACGACGAAATGCCTCGGGGAGCTGTAAGTAAGCTTGGATCCGGGGATGTCCGAATGGGGGAACCCAACAGGTTGATGCCTGTTACCCATTTCTGTTAAGGGAATGAGGAGGAAGACGCAGTGAACTGAAACATCTAAGTAGCTGCAGGAAGAGAAAGCAAAAGCGATTGCCTTAGTAGCGGCGAGCGAAGAGGCAGGAGGGCAAACCGAAGAGTTTACTCTTCGGGGTTGTAGGACTGCGCTGTGGACTCAGAATTTATAGAAGAATGACTTGGGAAAGTCAGCCAAAGAGAGTAAGAGCCTCGTATTTTAAATAGATTCTGTACCTAGCAGTATCCTGAGTACGGCGGGACACGTGAAATCCCGTCGGAATCTGGGAGGACCATCTCCCAACCCTAAATACTCCCTAGTGACCGATAGTGAACCAGTACCGTGAGGGAAAGGTGAAAAGCACCCCGGGAGGGGAGTGAAATAGAACCTGAAACCGTGTGCCTACAACAAGTTCGAGCCCGTTGATGGGTGAGAGCGTGCCTTTTGTAGAATGAACCGGCGAGTTACGTTATGATGCGAGGTTAAGTTGAAGAGACGGAGCCGTAGGGAAACCGAGTCTGAATAGGGCGCTTTAGTATCATGATGTAGACCCGAAACCATGTGACCTACCCATGAGCAGGTTGAAGGTGCGGTAAAACGCACTGGAGGACCGAACCAGGGCACGTTGAAAAGTGCTTGGATGACTTGTGGGTAGCGGAGAAATTCCAAACGAACTTGGAGATAGCTGGTTCTCTCCGAAATAGCTTTAGGGCTAGCGTCGACATAAAGATTCTTGGAGGTAGAGCACTGTTTGGGTGAGGGGTCCATCCCGGATTACCAATCTCAGATAAACTCCGAATGCCAATGAATTATGGTCGGCAGTCAGACTGCGAGTGCTAAGATCCGTAGTCGAAAGGGAAACAGCCCAGACCACCAGCTAAGGTCCCAAAATAATTGTTAAGTGGAAAAGGATGTGGGGTTGCACAGACAACTAGGATGTTAGCTTAGAAGCAGCTATTCATTCAAAGAGTGCGTAATAGCTCACTAGTCGAGTGACCCTGCGCCGAAAATGTACCGGGGCTAAAACAATTTACCGAAGCTGTGGATACCTTTTATAGGTATGGTAGGAGAGCGTTCTATGTGTGGCGAAGGTGTACCGTGAGGAGCGCTGGAACGCATAGAAGTGAGAATGCCGGTATGAGTAGCGCAAGACAGGTGAGAATCCTGTCCACCGTAAGACTAAGGTTTCCAGGGGAAGGCTCGTCCGCCCTGGGTTAGTCGGGACCTAAGGAGAGACCGAAAGGTGTATCCGATGGCCAACAGGTTGAGATTCCTGTACTAGAGTATGAAGTGATGGAGGGACGCAGTAGGCTAACTCGTGCGTACGATTGGATGTACGTCTAAGCAGTGAGGCGTGGTATGAGTCAAATGCTTATACCTGTAACGTTGAGCTGTGATGGGGAGCGAAGTTTAGTAGCGAGTGAGTGATGTCACACTGCCAAGAAAAGCTTCTAGCGTTGTATCATACTCTACCCGTACCGCAAACCGACACAGGTAGTCGAGGCGAGTAGCCTCAGGTGAGCGAGAGAACTCTCGTTAAGGAACTCGGCAAAATGACCCCGTAACTTCGGGAGAAGGGGTGCTGACTTAAGTCAGCCGCAGTGAATAGGCCCAAGCAACTGTTTATCAAAAACACAGCTCTCTGCTAAATCGTAAGATGATGTATAGGGGGTGACGCCTGCCCGGTGCTGGAAGGTTAAGAGGAGTGCTTAGCGGAAACGCGAAGGTATGAATTGAAGCCCCAGTAAACGGCGGCCGTAACTATAACGGTCCTAAGGTAGCGAAATTCCTTGTCGGGTAAGTTCCGACCCGCACGAAAGGCGTAATGATTTGGGCACTGTCTCAACGAGAGACTCGGTGAAATTTTAGTACCTGTGAAGATGCAGGTTACCCGCGACAGGACGGAAAGACCCCATGGAGCTTTACTGCAGTTTGATATTGAGTGTCTGTGCCACATGTACAGGATAGGTAGGAGCCTACGAGATCGGGACGCCAGTTTCGATGGAGGCGTTGTTGGGATACTACCCTTGTGTTATGGCCACTCTAACCCGGTAGGTTTATCATCTACGGAGACAGTGTCTGACGGGCAGTTTGACTGGGGCGGTCGCCTCCTAAAAGGTAACGGAGGCGCCCAAAGGTTCCCTCAGACTGGTTGGAAATCAGTCGCAGAGTGTAAAGGTATAAGGGAGCTTGACTGCGAGAGCTACAACTCGAGCAGGGACGAAAGTCGGGCTTAGTGATCCGGTGGTTCCGTATGGAAGGGCCATCGCTCAACGGATAAAAGCTACCCTGGGGATAACAGGCTTATCTCCCCCAAGAGTTCACATCGACGGGGAGGTTTGGCACCTCGATGTCGGCTCGTCGCATCCTGGGGCTGTAGTCGGTCCCAAGGGTTGGGCTGTTCGCCCATTAAAGCGGCACGCGAGCTGGGTTCAGAACGTCGTGAGACAGTTCGGTCCCTATCCGTCGCGGGCGTAGGAAATTTGAGAGGATCTGCTCCTAGTACGAGAGGACCAGAGTGGACTTACCGCTGGTGTACCAGTTGTTCTGCCAAGAGCATCGCTGGGTAGCTATGTAGGGAAGGGATAAACGCTGAAAGCATCTAAGTGTGAAACCCACCTCAAGATGAGATTTCCCATAACGCAAGTTAGTAAGAGCCCTGAGAGAAGATCAGGTTGATAGGTTGGGAGTGGAAGTTGTGTGAGCAATGGAGCGGACCAATACTAATCGCTCGAGGACTTATCCTAGAATAAGAGCTTCATCAGAGTGCAGCGAATGGTTTAGAGATTGTGAGATTTGATATTGTATTCAATTTTGAGTTGACAAGGCTTGCCTGAGAGGTAAAGTAGTTAATTCAATAGTTAAGTGACGATAGCCTAGGAGATACACCTGTACCCATGCCGAACACAGCAGTTAAGCCCTAGAACGCCGGAAGTAGTTGGGGGTTGCCCCCTGTGAGATATGGAAGTCGCTTAGCGTTTATCCGCCATAGCTCAGTTGGTAGTAGCGCATGACTGTTAATCATGATGTCGTAGGTTCGAGTCCTACTGGCGGAGTTTCAAAGAGGTTTTACCTCTTTTTTTTTACATTTTGGTATCATTTATAATGGGAGATAATTCTATGATTGTGAGTGCTAGTGTTAAAAGCTATTGTTTTTAAGATAGTCTGTGAATTAAATAACATTATTTAGCAGTAAAATCAAAAAGGCAGAAGTTAGTACGTAACTAGCTTCTGCCTTTTTCTATTATCGAGTGATTGTATGATAAAAATGCTTCTGAGGTTTGCTTTTATGATTCTGTGTTGACTTCAAAGAAGGCTCTGTATAAAGCGCGGATGGCCGCTTTTTCCTGATTTTTTTCAACAACAAACATGATGGATACTTCGCTTGAACCTTGGGACATCATTTGAATGTTGATGTTATTTTCTGAAAGAGCTTTGGTTGCGGTAGCCGTAACCCCGATATGGCTTTTCATTTTTTCACCAACAATCATGATAATAGAAAGGTCATGTTCAATTTCTGCATGATCAACCTCTGCTTTTTGGACAAGCTGACGAAGGATTTCTTCCTCTTTGATAGGAGTTAATTCGCGCTCACGTAAGATAATGGAGAGGTCGTCGATTCCTGTAGGCATGTGCTCCCAACCAATATTCAGATCTTCAAGAATTTGAAGGACGCGTTTACCAAAGCCGATTTCTCTGTTCATCAAGTACTTGGACATGTTAATGCTGACAAAGCCAGCATCTCCAGCAATCCCAACGACTGGTAAGTGTTCCTTACTGTGTTTATGAACAATTTGAGTACCTGGATGTTCTGGGTTGTTGGTATTTTTAATAACCAGAGGAATTTTACCGCGGTATGCTGGAAGCAGAGCTTCATCATGGAGAACAGTAAAGCCTGCGTAGGCCAATTCACGCATTTCACGATAGGTTAGCTCGGGAATGGAATGCGGTTTGTGAACAATGCCGGGATGGGCAGCAAAGATTCCATCAACATCAGTAAAGTTTTCATAAATATCTGCTTTGACGCCTGCAGCAATGATAGAACCTGTAATGTCAGAACCACCACGGGAGAAAGTACAGATTTGGCCATCTTGAGTAACACCAAAGAAACCAGGGATAACTAGAACTTCATTAGAATTATTGAGTTCTTCAATCTTATCATAACTAGAAGGGAGAATGCGTGCATTACCTGGCTCACTGGAAACAAGGAGTCCTGCTTCTCTTGGATGAACATAGCGAGCAGGAACGCCATTTTGACTGAAATATGCTGCAATCAGTTTGGCGTTGTTATTTTCCCCTGCAGCGAGAAAAGTATCATAAAGAAATGCGTTATCTTCAATTGGCAGGGTTGCAAGGGTTGTAATGCTTTTTGAAATTTTTTCTAGCACTTTTGGTTTCAAACCTAATTCTGCCACCATATCTGCATAGCGATTAATAATCCACTGTTGGTTAGGTGTGACATCATTTCCTGCAATATACTCTCGGTAATATTTAATCAGGGCATCTGTTACTTTGATATCGTCGTCATGACGTTTACCAGGGGCTGAAACCACAACAAAACGACGTTCAGGGTCAGATTTGACAATGTTCAAAACTTTTTCTAATTGAAGTGCAGAAGCCAATGAACTTCCGCCAAATTTTACAACTTTCATAGGGTCTCCTATCTTATTTTAAAAATTATAACAAAATTCTGAAAATTATTCAAACGTTGTTTTTATACTATTTTTACCAAAATTATTGCTAATATCTTTTAAAATCAGAATGCTATCTAATTTTTACCCATTTTTTATTTCCTTTCTTTTATATTTTATGATAAAATATAAGTTGTGTATAATTTGAATATCAAATTATTTAAGAATAGAATAAAACGGCTGATTTGAGATCAGGTCGGGAATGGAGCTGAAATGACATTTAATGGAATTCTCTATCATGTAGCAGATGAAGTAGCAACGATTACTTTCAATCGTCCTGAAGTTTCAAATGGCTTTAATATTCCTATGTGTGAGGAAATTTTAGAGGCTATTGAACTTGCTGCTAAGGATGAGTCCGTCAAATTTTTAGTTATCAATGCGAATGGAAAGGTTTTTTCAGTGGGTGGAGACTTGGCTGAGATGCAGAGAGCAGTCAGTGATGATGATGTCCAATCCTTGGTGAAAATCGCTGAATTGGTCAATGATATTTCTTTTGCTATGAAACGCCTTCCTAAGCCAGTTATCATGAGTGTTGATGGTCCTGTTGCTGGTGCGGCTGCCAATATGGTCGTTGCAGCGGATTTCTGTATTGCGACTGAAAAATCCCGTTTCATTCAAGCCTTTGTCGGAGTTGGTCTGGCGCCAGATGCTGGCGGTCTTTTCTTACTGGCTCGTGCTATCGGGGTGACTCGGGCGACCCATCTGGTTATGACTGGGGAAGCTCTGACTGCAGAGAAAGCTCTGGATTATGGCTTGCTTTATAAAGTCTGTGAAGCAGAGAAATTGGAAAAAACAACGGAACAGTTGCTGAAGAAGCTGAAACGCGGCTCTCTTAATTCTTACAGAGCCATGAAAGAAATGGTCTGGAAGAGTCTGTTTAGCGGCTGGTCTGAGTATGCAGAACTAGAGTTGGAACTGCAGAAATCGCTTGCTTTTACAGAAGATTTCAAAGAGGGAGTTCGGGCTTATTCTGAGAAACGTCGTCCAAACTTTACTGGTAAATAATGTATTGGTTCAAGGTTGCTTATTTTGCAAGTTGTTTACAAAAATATTTGAAAATCAAATTAATTTTCAAAAAAGCTTGCAAATTACTTTTCTATCTGATAAAATTTGATTGTCAAAGTATTTTCTTAAGGAGGTATGGTTTTGAATTTTCAGTTAGTAAATGATTACTTAACGTCTATTTTCAATAATGTCTTGGTTATTGAAGAATCGAGCCTAAGAAGCAGTCGCTTCAACGATGTCTCCATTAAGGAAATGCATACAATAGATGTCATCGGCACAACCCCAAATGCTACTCCAAGTGATATATCACGAGAATTGATGGTTACCTTGGGGACTGTTACGACTAGTTTGAATAATCTGGAGCGTAAGGGGTATATTGAGCGGCGTCGGTCGGAAGTTGACCGTCGTGTGGTGCATCTGAATTTGACAAAGAATGGGCGGCTTTTGTATCGTCTTCACAAGCGATTCCACAACCGCATGGTCATGCAGGTAGTGGATGGGATGAGTCCAGAAGAGAGACAAGTGATGCAAAAGGGCCTGCAAAATTTATATAGTTTCCTAGAGGATTTGAAATAATGAACTATGCTAAGATTAGCCAGGTGGCTCATTATGCTCCCCGTCAGGTTGTCAGCAATGATGATCTAGCAGAGATTATGGATACCAGTGATGAGTGGATTTCAAGTCGAACTGGGATTAAAAAACGCCATTTATCGTCAGATGAGACGACCAGTGATTTAGCGACAAAAGTTGCAGAGAATTTGCTGCAAAAGTCAGGGACTTCTGCTCAAGATCTGGACTTTATCATTGTTGCTACCATTACGCCGGATTCTTTAATGCCTTCAACTGCTGCGAGAGTACAGGCCAATATTGGGGCCAAGAATGCATTTGCCTTTGATCTGACGGCGGCTTGTAGTGGCTTTATCTTCGCCTTATCAACTGGAGAAAAATTAATTTCTTCTGGCCGTTATCAAAAAGGTCTAATCATAGGTAGTGAGACCCTTTCTAAGACGGTAGATTGGTCGGATCGTTCAACGGCTGTTCTCTTCGGAGATGGTGCTGGCGGTGTACTGTTGGAAAGTGCTTCAGAACAGCATTTTTTGGCAGAAAGTCAGTTTACGGACGGATCTCGCGGAGATAGTCTGACCTGCGGAAAAATGGGTTTGGCTTCACCTTTTTCTGAAAAAGGTGAGAATCAACCTTATCTGACAATGGACGGTCGAGCTATTTTCGACTTTGCTATTCGTGATGTTGCTCGTTCTATCAAAGAAACCATCGAAAGCAGTCAGCTTTCAGCGGAAGATTTGGATTTTCTGCTGCTGCATCAGGCTAATATCCGTATTTTGGATAAAATGGCTAAGAAGCTTGGTGTTGCGCGGGAGAAACTTCCAGCCAACATGATGGAATACGGCAATACTAGCGCAGCTAGTATCCCGATTTTATTATCTGAGTGTGTCGAGCAAGGACTGATCAAATTGAACGGAAATCAGACAATTTTGATGTCAGGTTTCGGTGGAGGTTTGACATGGGGCACGCTTATTGTTACAATTTAGTTAATCAAGTGGAAACACATGATAAAAAATATTTTATTTTTAAAGGAGTCTATCCATGGCAGTATTTGAAAAAGTACAAGAAATTATCGTTGAAGAACTTGGCAAAGAGCCATCAGAAGTTACTCTTGAGTCAACTTTCGATGATCTTGAAGCAGATTCATTGGACTTGTTCCAAGTGATTTCAGAAATTGAAGATGCATTTGACATCCAAATCGAAACTGAAGAAGGTTTGAACACAGTTGGTGATTTGGTTGCTTATGTAGAAGAAAAAACTAAATAAGCAAGTAACTGAGAGTATCGAAAGATATTCTCTCTTGTTTAGGTAATAGTTTGACTGTCAAAGTAAAGAAAATACAACGAGTATGTGATAGTTTGAGATCAAGCTATTACTTAAGCAATGATAAAAGGAAGGTATTATGCAAACACGTATTACAGAATTATTGAATATTGATTATCCTATTTTCCAAGGCGGGATGGCCTGGGTTGCTGATGGTGACCTGGCTGGCGCGGTTTCAAAAGCTGGCGGTCTTGGTATCATCGGTGGCGGAAATGCACCCAAGGAAGTGGTAAAGGCTAATATTGACAAGATTAAGTCTTTGACGGACCGTCCTTTCGGAGTTAACATCATGCTCCTTTCTCCTTTTGCAGATGACATTGTGGATCTCGTCATTGAAGAGGGAGTAAAAGTAGTAACAACTGGTGCGGGTAATCCAAGCAAGCACATGGCTCGTTTCCATGAAGCGGGGATTACAGTTATCCCTGTTGTACCAAGTGTAGCCTTGGCTAAGCGGATGGAAAAAATCGGTGCGGATGCAGTCATCGCAGAAGGTATGGAAGCTGGTGGCCACATCGGAAAATTGACTACCATGTCCTTGGTTCGTCAGGTTGCTGAAGCAGTTAGCATTCCGGTTATTGCTGCCGGTGGTATTGCGGATGGTTCTGGGGCTGCAGCTGGATTTATGCTGGGAGCCGAGGCCGTTCAGGTCGGAACTCGCTTTGTCGTCGCTAAGGAATCCAATGCCCATCAGAACTACAAGGATATGATTTTGAAGGCTCGCGATATTGATACGACTATCTCTGCCCAGCATTTCGGCCATGCAGTTCGTGCCATTAAGAATAAGCTGACGCGTGATTTCGAAAAGGCAGAAAAAGAAGCCTTCAAGCAAGAAAATCCGGATTTGACTGTTTTTGAAAATCTGGGTGCTGGTGCTTTGGCTAATGCGGTTGTTCGCGGAGATGTGGAAAATGGTTCCGTCATGTCTGGTCAAATTGCTGGATTAATCAGTAAGGAAGAAACAGTCGAAGAAATCCTCAAAGATATCTATTATGGTGCTGCTGAGAAGATTCAGCAGGAGGCAAAACGTTGGGCAGGAGTAACTAGAAATGACTAAAAGAGCCTTTCTCTTCGCCGGTCAGGGAGCGCAGTACCTTGGAATGGGGCACGAGCTTTATGATCAGTATGAGCTTGTGCGGTCAACTTTTGATGAGGCTAGCCAAGTTCTAGGCTATGATGTCCGAGCTTTGATCGATCAGGATGAGGAAAAGCTCAATCAAACTCGCTATACGCAACCGGCTATTTTAACGACTTCAGTAGCTATTTATCGCCTCTTAGCTGATAAGGGAGTAGAGCCTGACATGGTAGCGGGTCTCTCTCTTGGAGAATATTCTGCCTTGGTGGCTGCGGGAGCCCTTGATTTCAAGACGGCGGTGGCCTTGGTTGCTAAGCGCGGTAGCTTCATGGAAGAGGCGGCTCCAGCTGGTTCTGGGAAAATGGTCGCAGTTTTAAATGCAGAAGTTTCTCTCATTGAAGCAGTCTGTCAAGAAGCAAGTGCCATTGGTGTAGTCTCACCAGCTAACTATAATACGCCTAGTCAGATCGTTATCGGCGGAGAAGTAGCAGCGGTGGACAAGGCTGTGGAGCTTTTGAAAGATGCTGGTGTCAAGCGCTTAATCCCGCTCAATGTATCCGGACCTTTCCATACAGCGCTTTTAAAGCCAGCCAGCGAACGATTGGCAGAAGTGTTAGAAACAGTTGAGTTTTCAGATTTTGTGCGGCCATTAGTCGGAAACACAGAAGCAACTGTGATGGAAAAAGAGAGAGTCAAAGAGCTTTTGACTCGTCAGGTAATGGAACCGGTGCGTTTCTATGACAGCATTGCTAAAATGCAGGAAGCTGGTGTGACTGAGTTTGTCGAAATTGGTCCTGGCAAAGTTCTGTCTGGTTTTATTAAGAAAATTGATAAGTCTGCGGATGTCCGCCAAGTTGAAGATGTAGAAAGTTTAAATGCTCTTCTAGAAAAATAATGAGGAATCATCATGGAATTACAAAACAAGAATGTATTAATTACTGGGTCCGCTCGCGGAATTGGATTGGCAATTGCGCATAAATTTGCTAGTGTCGGTGCCAATATCATCTTAAACGGACTAGCGGAGATTTCTGATGATGTTTTGGCTGGATTTGCCGGCTATTCTGGGAAAGTTGTAACTGTTATTGGAGATGTTTCCAAAACTGAAGATGCCCAGCGGATGGTAGAAGAAGCTGTTGCAGCCTTGGGTTCTGTTGATGTGTTGGTCAATAATGCTGGTATTACACGTGATAAGCTCATGCTGAAAATGACGGAAGAAGATTTTGAGCAGGTGCTGAAAGTGAATCTTACTGGGGCATTCAATATGACGCAATCAGTCCTGAAACCGATGACAAAAGCTCGTCAGGGTGCTATCATCAGTCTGTCAAGTGTCGTTGGTCTGGCAGGGAATGTCGGTCAGGCTAACTATGCAGCTTCCAAGGCTGGTCTGATTGGTTTTTCTAAATCAGTTGCCCGTGAGGTAGCAGCACGTAATATCCGTGTCAACTGTATTGCCCCTGGCTTTATCGCATCTGATATGACAGATGTACTTCCAGAAAAAGTAAAGGCTGCGTCTCTGGCACTCATTCCAATGAAGCGTTTTGGCACTCCAGAAGAAGTTGCAGATGTTGCTCTCTTCTTGGCAGGTCAAGAATATCTGACGGGTCAAGTCATCACGATTGATGGTGGCTTTACTATGCAGTAAGTCACAGTTTTTGAATATTAACGAGTAGCAAATCAGTTGATTCATCTAAATAAAGGAGCTCAATATGAAACTTAATCGAGTTGTTGTAACAGGATACGGTTTAACTTCACCTATCGGGAATACTCCAGAAGAATTCTGGAATAATTTAAAAGAAGGCAATATTGGAATCGGTCCAATTACTAAATTTGATCATAGTGAATACAGTGTTCACAATGCGGCGGAAATTCAGGATTTTCCTTTTGATAAATACTTTGTCAAAAAGGATACCAATCGTTATGATAATTACACACTTTATGCGCTTTATGCTTCTCAAGAAGCGGTCAATAATGCTCACTTAGATGTAGATGCTCTGGATAAGGATCGCTTTGGTGTCATCGTTGCCTCAGGTATCGGCGGGATTCAGGAAATTGAAGAGCAGGTTGTTCGCTTGCATGAAAAAGGTCCTAAACGTATCAAACCTTTGACCTTGCCAAAAGCTTTGCCAAATATGGGTGCAGGAAATGTAGCGATGCGCTTTGGAGCCAATGGAATCTGTAAGTCTGTCAATACGGCCTGTGCCTCAGCAAACGATGCGATTGGTGAAGCTTTCCGCTCGATTAAATTCGGTTATCAAGATGTGATGCTGGTCGGTGGCTCAGAAGCTTCTATTACGCCGTTTGCGATTGCTGGTTTCCAAGCTCTGACGGCTCTTTCTACGACAGAAGATCCTAAGCGTGCTTCTATTCCTTTTGATAAGGACCGCAATGGTTTTGTCATGGGTGAAGGTTCTGGCATGCTGGTTCTGGAAAGTTTGGAACATGCTGAGAAACGCGGAGCCACTATCTTGGCTGAGGTGGTAGGATACGGCCACACTTGTGATGCTTACCATATGACTTCTCCGCATCCAGAAGGTTTGGGCGCTATCAAGGCTATCAAACAGGCGGTTGAAGAAGCTGAAATTGAGCCGAAAGATGTAGCTTATGTTAATGCTCACGGTACATCAACCCCTGCTAACGAAAAAGGCGAAAGCGGAGCTATTGTTTCTGTCTTTGGTAAAGATGTAGCGGTGTCTTCTACTAAATCCTTTACAGGACATCTGCTCGGTGCAGCGGGCGCGGTTGAGGCTATTGCGACGATTGAAGCAATGCGTCATAGCTATGTGCCAAAAACAGCTGGTACAACAGAGCTGCCAGACTATATTGAAGCCAACGTTATTTACGGTCAAGGTAAGGAACAGGAAATCCCATATGCGATTTCTAATACATTTGGCTTTGGTGGTCACAATGCAGTTCTTGCCTTTAAACGCTGGGAGGCTTAAAAACCTATGAATATCAACGAAATTAAAGATTTAATGGCGCAGTTTGACCAGTCTAGTCTGCGTGAGTTTTCTTACAAAAATCAGAGCGATGAGCTAACTTTTAGTAAGAATGAAGGTCAGGTTGCAGTTCCAACAGCCAGTACAGCTCCAATTGCTGCACCTTTGCAGGCTGCGAGTGCGCCTGTGATTGAGCCAACTCCTCAAGCAGCTCCGCCTGCAGAGCCAGAAGCAGTTTCAGAAGCTCCGGCACCTGCTGCTGAAGGTGATGTTGTGGAAAGTCCTTTGGTTGGTGTGGCTTACTTAGCAGCTGGTCCAGACAAACCACCGTTTGTATCTGTTGGAGACCAAGTTAAAAAAGGTCAAACCCTTATGATTATTGAAGCAATGAAAGTCATGAATGAAGTTCCAGCACCTAAAGATGGTCTGGTTACAGAAATTCTAGTTCAGAATGAAGAAATGGTTGAATTTGGGAAAGGGCTGGTACGCATCAAATGATTGATATTAATGCAATAAAAGAAGCACTTCCGCACCGCTACCCAATGCTTTTGGTAGACCGCGTTTTGGAAGTTAGTGAAGATGAGATTGTCGCTCTGAAAAATGTGACAGTCAATGAGCCATTCTTTAACGGACATTTCCCTCAATACCCTGTCATGCCAGGTGTTTTGATTATGGAAGCTCTGGCTCAAACTGCCGGTGTGCTGGAATTGTCTAAAGAAGAAAATAAGGGCAAACTGGTCTTCTATGCTGGCATGGACAAGGTTAAGTTCAAGAAGCAAGTTGTACCAGGTGATCAACTGATTATGACAGCTAAGTTTGTCAAGCGCCGCGGAACGATTGCGGTTGTAGAGGCGAAAGCAGAAGTTGACGGAAAACTTGCAGCCAGCGGTACTTTGACCTTTGCGATCGGCCAGTAGATAAAAGGAGCTTTCACCATGTTTCGTAAAATTTTAATTGCTAACCGTGGGGAAATTGCGGTCAGAATTATTCGTGCAGCCCGCGAGTTGGGAATTGATACGGTAGCTGTCTATTCAACTGCTGACAAGGAAGCACTCCATACCTTACTGGCTGATGAGGCAGTCTGTATCGGTCCAGCCAAGTCCACTGATTCTTATCTGAATATGAATGCAGTCCTGTCTGCTGCTGTTTTGACAGGTGCAGAAGCCATTCATCCTGGTTTTGGTTTTTTGAGTGAAAACTCCAAATTTGCGACCATGTGCGAAGAGGTTGGCATTAAGTTTATTGGACCTTCAGGTGCAGTTATGGACATGATGGGGGACAAGATTAATGCTCGGGCTCAGATGATTAAGGCGAAAGTACCGGTTATCCCAGGTTCTGATGGAGAAGTCCATACCTCTGAAGAAGCCTTGGAAGTCGCCGAAAAGATTGGCTATCCAGTCATGCTTAAAGCTTCTGCTGGCGGCGGCGGCAAGGGCATTCGTAAGGTTGAAAAGGCTGAGGATTTAGTAGCGGCCTTTGAGTCTGCATCTAGCGAAGCCAAAGCAGCCTTTGGTAATGGTGCCATGTATATGGAGCGAGTCATCTATCCAGCGCGCCATATTGAAGTGCAGATTTTGGCGGATCAGCAGGGGCATGTGGTCCACTTGGGCGAGCGGGATTGCTCTTTGCAGCGTAATAATCAGAAAGTGCTGGAAGAAAGTCCATCCGTGGCGATTGGGAAAACCCTGCGTCAGCAGATTGGTGAAGCAGCTGTTCGGGCTGCTCAGTCTGTCGGCTATGAAAATGCTGGTACAATTGAGTTTCTGCTTGATGAAGCAAAGGGTGAATTCTACTTTATGGAGATGAACACTCGGGTGCAGGTTGAGCATCCCGTGACCGAGTTTGTCACTGGTGTGGATATCGTAAAAGAGCAAATCAAGATTGCAAACGGTCAAGAGCTGTCCTTCAGTCAGGATGATGTTGAAATCCGAGGTCATGCAATTGAGTGTCGGATCAATGCTGAAAATCCAGCCTTTAACTTTGCGCCGAGTCCTGGTAAAATTTCAAATGTTTATCTACCAAGCGGTGGAGTGGGGCTGCGTGTGGATTCAGCCGTCTATCCTGGCTACACCATCCCTCCTTACTACGATAGCATGATTGCGAAGATAATTGTTCATGGGGAAAATCGCTTCGATGCTCTGATGAAGATGCAACGTGCGCTTTATGAACTCGAAATTGATGGTGTTGTGACCAATAGTGGCTTCCAACTGGACTTAATCTCAGATCCTAATGTGATTGCTGGTGATTATGACACAGCCTTTCTCATGGAGAAGTTCCTTCCGGCTTATCAAGAGAAACAATAGATGAGACATGTAAGAGCTGCTCTGTAAATTCGAAAGACTGCGGCTTTTGCTGTTTGATGTGCCTGAGTATAAAATCTTGAAAAGGAGAAGACGTAAACGATGGCTTTGTTTTCAAAGAAGGATAAATATATCCGTATCAATCCTAATCGAGCGAGTCGGGAAAAGCCTCAAGCAAAGCCTGAGGTACCAGACGAACTCTTTTCGAAATGCCCAGGTTGTAAGCATACCATTTACCAAAAAGATCTTGGGAATGACAGTGTGTGTCCTAACTGTGGCTATAATTTCCGTATTTCTGCTCATGAGCGCTTAAATCTAACTGTGGATGAGAATAGTTTTGAGGAGATGTTCACTGGAATTGAAACCAAGGATCCTCTGAACTTCCCTAACTATCAGGAGAAATTAGCACTTACCCGTGAGAAGACAGGGTTGGATGAGGCGGTTCTGACTGGAACGGCTAGTATTAAGGGGCATAAAACGGCGCTTGGAATCATGGATTCAAACTTTATCATGGCTTCTATGGGGACAGTTGTGGGTGAAAAAATTACCCGTCTCTTTGAGTATGCAACAGAGCATAAATTGCCAGTCGTTCTGTTTACGGCTTCTGGCGGTGCCCGCATGCAGGAGGGTATTATGAGCTTGATGCAGATGGCTAAGGTTTCTGCGGCTGTTCAGCGGCACTCTGCAGCAGGCCTCTTCTATCTGACCGTCTTGACAGATCCGACAACTGGTGGTGTTACAGCCTCTTTCGCTATGGAAGGTGATATTATTCTGGCTGAAACACAGGCTCTGGTTGGATTTGCCGGGCGTCGGGTCATTGAGTCCACGGTTCGTGAGAAGCTGCCAGATGATTTTCAAAAGGCTGAATTTCTCATGGAGCATGGTTTTGTAGATGCCATCGTCAAGCGTGGTGACATGAGAGATACACTTGCTACCTTATTAGCATTCCATGGAGGTCAAGCATGACAAAAATCACTCGGATTATTAAAGAAGCGCGTGATCAGGCTCGTTTGACTGCGCTGGATTTTGCACAAGGAATTTTTGATAACTTCGTCGAGCTGCATGGAGATCGCTCTTTTCGAGATGACGGTGCAGTGATTGGAGGTATTGGGACGCTAAACGGTCAGCCTGTAACGGTGGTCGGTATTCAAAAGGGACGCAATTTGCAGGACAATCTGCGCCGAAACTTTGGTCAGCCGCATCCGGAAGGCTACCGCAAAGCCCTGCGCCTCATGAAGCAGGCGGAAAAATTTGGCCGTCCTGTGGTAACCTTTATCAATACGGCAGGTGCCTATCCTGGTGTCGGTGCTGAGGAGCGTGGTCAAGGGGAAGCTATTGCCCGCAATTTGATGGAAATGAGCAATCTAAAAGTGCCGATTATTTCCATCATCATTGGTGAAGGTGGCTCAGGTGGTGCCTTGGCTTTAGCTGTAGCAGACAAGGTCTGGATGCTGGAAAACTCTATGTATGCAGTTCTCAGTCCAGAAGGCTTTGCTTCCATCCTCTGGAAAGACGGCAGCCGCGCTATGGAAGCTGCAGAGTTGATGAAAATTACTTCACACGAGCTCTTGCAGATGGAAGTGGTAGATAAGGTTATTCCTGAAAGAGGCTTTAACAACCATGAATTACTGGCTGCAGTGAAAGAAGAAATCGCAACTGAGTTGAATAGTCTGTCTCAGCTACCCTTGGAGCAATTACTGGAAAATCGCTACCAGAGATTCAGGAAATATTAAAAAATCGAAGCCAAAAGGCTTCTTTTTCTCGTTTCGGATTCTTGTTTGTAATTGATGTGGAGCTACCTTACGAGGGAAATATATTTTAGTTTGAAAAATTGAATTATATTCTCTTTATAGGACTTATATAAAATATATATTATACAAGCCACTCGTCCTATGTTAAGATAGTTTCTAATTAAAAGAAATGAGGTTTCATATGTCAGAATTTACTATCCACACGATTGAGTCCGCACCAGCTGAGGTAAAAGAAGTCTTGGAAGCTGTTCAAAAAGATAACGGTGGCTACATTCCCAATCTTATCGGTCTTTTGGCCAATGCGCCAACGGCTTTGGAAACTTATCGGACGGTTGGAGCCATCAATCGCCGTAACAGCCTGACACCAACTGAGCGTGAAGTAGTGCAGATAACGGCTGCAGTTACTAATGGCTGTGCTTTCTGTGTAGCGGGTCATACAGCTTTTTCAATCAAGCAGATTCAAATGAATGATGATCTTTTAGAGGCTCTGCGCAATCGTACTCCGATTGATACAGATCCGAAGCTAGATACACTTGCTAAATTTACCATTGCTGTCATTAATACTAAGGGACGGGTCGGAGATGAGGCTTTGGCAGACTTCCTAGAAGCGGGCTATACGCATGAGAATGCTCTGGATGTAGTTCTGGGTGTCAGCCTTGCGACCCTCTGCAATTATGCCAATAATCTGGCCAACACGCCAATTAATCCGGAATTGCAGCCTTATGCCTAGTCTTTGAGGAGGTGGCAAATGACATTTTTTTCAGAAGAGTTTATCAACTGGTTGGATGACCACGCTGACCAAATTGACAAAGAATCCTGTGCAGCAGGCAATCAATTGATTGAGCGTATCGCTGCTGAAGGAGCCTTTCGGGTTGGCGTTCCAGAAGAGCTGGGAGGCCAAGGTGGCAATGATACAGATGTGATTGAAGTGCTTAAGGAGCTGGCTCACCATTCCTTGACCGCCTCCTTTATCTCTTGGGGGCAAAGAACCTTTATTGATAACGTCTTAAAGTCTGCTAATCCCTTCTTTAGAGACCACTATTTGGAAGGGCTTCTGTCAGGAGAATATGCAGGTGCTACAGCCCTGTCCAATGCTGTCAAATTCCTGTCGGACTTAGAAGAGTTAAATGTCTCTATTGTGGAGGAAGACGGGCGGCTTTATCTAAAGGGGCGCCTGCCTTGGGTGACCAATGCTCGCGCGGATCGCTTCCTCAGTATATTTGTTGCCGGTTTCGAAGACGGGAGCCACCAGCCGCTGGTTCTGGCTGTGCCGTCTGATGCAGAGAATTTCTCCCGTTCGGCGGATTTAGAATTTGTATCCTTGCAAGGGGGAAATACAGCTGCCCTGACTTTCAACTATGTGCTTTTACAAGAGGAATGGATTCTCGATCAAGATGCCCAGTCCTTTTTGGCAGAAAATCGCCCAGCTTTTCTAGGTTATCAGTTTGGTTTGGCTCTTGGCCTAGCAGAGAAGTCTCTGGCGGAGGTCGAAGTCAATCTGTCAGTCCGCTCCATTTTGAGAGAGGAGTGGGAGGAGCAAGTGGCTGCTCTGACTGAAATCCAGGATCAGCTCTATAGAGGTCTTCTCCAGCCTGGTTATTTTGTTGAGCGTCCTAAGGAGCTCTTCCAGCTGCGAATTGATATAGTTGATGTGGTAGCCCAAAGTCTGCTCTTGGAGCTCCAGGCTAGTGGAGGAAGAGGATACTTGAGTAATTCGACTTCTGGCTTTATCCGCCGTTGGAACGAAGGAGCTTTTCTTCCCATTGTCTCACCGAGTGCAGTCCAGCTGCGGCATATTTTAGAAGTTTCATAGAAATGATGGCAAACAAACATCTGATTGTCATTGAAGAGGGACTTCAAGACATTACTATAAAGGAGTTGCTTCGTGAACAGCAAACGACCGCCCATTCTTTTATCTGGGTTGATTCTTGGCCTATTTGGCTTAGCTAATCTTTTACTGAACTACCATTCTATCTTTTTCTACTTCTTGAATGGTCTAGCTTTGATACTTTGGCTTTATCTGACACTGGCTTTAGTGCTGTCATTTTCGGACTATCGGCAAGATTTGCAAAAGGCTCCTTTCTTATCGAGCTTTGCGACTTATCCTATGGCCAGTATGCTCTTAGCTTCTTACCTAAGTAAGCTTGGCTTATTTTGGGTGAGCCAGCTGCTTTGGTACATGGCCTTGCTTCTGCATATTTTTCTAATAGCTAACTTTACTTGGAAGTATGTGCTTAAGGCCGAGGGATTATCTTTAACCCCGAGCTGGACGGTTCTCTATGTTGGCTTGGCCATGGCAAGCTTGACTCAGGGTGTAGTTCAACAGCCGCTTTTGGGCTATTTGGCTTGGTTTTTTGCTCTGCTAGTGAGTTTGATTCTCTATCCCTTGTTTTACAAGGTTAGACGGTCACAAAGGCTGCCTGATGCTTTAAAGCCGCAGTGGGCCATTTACTGTGCACCTTTTTCGCTCCTGTTGGGAAGCTATATCCGTCTGGCTGGTTCTGATGCTGAAGGTTGGTTTGTTGCCTTGCTGATCCTCTTATCGCAGGGCTTTTATCTCTTGGTCCTATGGCTTTTACCTCGCATTTTCCGACTGGGGCCTCAGCTTAGCTGGTCAGCCTTGACCTTTCCTCTTGTCAATACAGCTTTTGCTCTGAGACTGGGACTTGATTATCTAGGTTGGACCTGGCTTGTTTGGCTAAGTCATGCAGAAGCTCTGCTAGCTTTCGTAATTGTCCTTTATGTTTGTTTTTATTATACAGTCTCATTGCGAGCCAGAATGGTAACAAAAAATCCGAGATGATACTCTTTGAAAATCTGTTTTTGATTTTCTCTGAGTTAATCTCGGATTTTTTTAATTTTAGCAAAATAAGTCTGCATTTAGACTTAGTGATACAGGCAAAGTATCAGGATAATCTGCTTTTTATTTCGGCGCGATGACTTCTAATCCACCCATGTACGGACGCAGAACCTCTGGGATAGTCACAGAGCCATCTTCGTTTTGGTAATTTTCTAAGATAGCTGCCACTGTACGTCCGACAGCCAGTCCAGAACCGTTGAGAGTATGAAGGAGTTTGACCTTGCCATCTGCTTCGTCACGGTAGCGGATTTGAGCTCGACGAGCTTGGAAATCTTCTGTGTTAGAGCAACTAGAGATTTCACGGTAGGTGTTCTGAGCCGGAATCCAAACTTCTAAGTCGTAGGTCTTAGCAGCCGAGAAGCCCATATCTCCAGTGCAGAGTGCTACAACGCGGTAAGGCAGATTTAGCTTTTGCAGGATATTTTCAGCGTTAGCAGTCATCTTTTCCAGCTCTTGATAAGATTCTTCTGGCTTGGCAAATTTCACCATTTCAACTTTGTGGAACTGGTGCAGACGGATGAGACCGCGCGTGTCACGACCAGCAGAGCCAGCTTCGGAGCGGAATGATGGGCTCATAGCTGTGAAGTAGATTGGCAATTCTTTTCCGTCAAGAATCTCGTCTCGGTAATAGTTGGTCAGTGGAACTTCAGCAGTTGGAATCAGAACGAAGTTGGTATCGCTTAGCTCAAACGTATCTTCTTTGAACTTAGGATATTGCCCTGTCCCAAACATAGAATCATGGTTGACCATGTAAGGAGTGATGACTTCTGTGTAGCCTTCTTTGCCATGCTCATCCAGCATGAAGTTGTAGATGGCACGCTCTAATCGAGCTCCCAAGCCCTTATAGAAGAGGAAGCGAGCTCCAGTAACTTTTGCTCCACGCTCCCAGTCCAGGATGTCCAAATCTTCACCTAAATCCCAGTGAGCCTTGGCTTCAAAGTCAAATTGTCGCGGTGTCCCCCAGCGACGAACCTCAACGTTTTCGTCCTCATCTGCTCCGACAGGAACACTTTCGTGCGGAATATTAGGCAGTGTGGTGGTGAACTCGGTCAATTTAGCGTCTAGCTCAGCCAAGGTTGCGTCCAAGTTCTTGACCTCAGCAGAAAGTTTTTGCATAGCAGCAATCTTATTATCTGCATTTTCTTTGTTGCGTTTAGCTTGAGCAATTTCAGCAGAAACAGTATTGCGCTCAGCCTTGAGTTCTTCGACCTTGACCAATAAATCCCGACGTTCTTTGTCAATGGTTTTCATTTGGTTGAGTGTAGCAGCGTCAACACCTCTCGTAGCCAATTTTTCAGCGACAGAATCAAAATCTGTACGGATGCGTTTTAAATCTAACATAGGTACCTCCAAAAATAAAAAGCACTTTATGAAACTGTTGGAGCGGCAGAGCCGCGGTTCCATCCAACTTCACAAAAGTGCACTTGATTAATTATTCATTTTTAAACTAACGGTAGAATTTCCTATTTTCTCCTTATCTGCTCACAGCCACCGCAGACTTTCTGAAAAGTGCCCAATAGTACTTATCCGTTTCGACTATTATACAGGATTTTCCGGAAAATGTAAATCCTAGGATAGGAAAAATCTTGACAGAAAAAGATAACTATGTTATCTTTAGATAAAGGTAACATAGTTATCTAAAGGAGTTCTTATGGTAAAACAAACAACGCGCGACCTTATGATTGAGAAGGCAAGCCAGCTTATCAGAGAATATGGCTATCAGAATATCCCCCTGAGGAAACTGGCATCTCTGCTGGGGGTTACGACTGGTGCTTTTTACAAGGCTTTTGAGAACAAGGAGGAACTTTACTATCAGGTCTGTCTTTTGGAAAACCAGGGGCAGATTAAACGTTTAGAGGAACAGTATTTATACGGAGTGTCTGATCCTTTGGATTGCATTTGGCAGATAGGACTCTTTCTTTTATTGGAATATAAGAGCAACAGTCAGATGATGGATTTTCTCTTTTTCAGTCCTGTGGCGATAGAGGCTTACCGGAAAGGTGAGCTTCTGGAAATCGGGAACAAGACGGTGGCTTATCTAGATAGGCTGCCTATTGAGAGTCAGAAAGAGAAAAAGATTCTCTTGCTCAAGCTGGACACTTTCATCACAGGCTATGGTCATTTTATTGCCAAAGGTTTGGAGCCTTTTGATGAGGAAGTCTATCGCTCAATGTTCAATGATTTACTAGGAGGTTACAAATATGAGTAAAAATCTCATTGTTTATGCACATCCCTATGATAAAAGCTTTAACCATGCTATTTTAGAGCAGGTTCAGGACTTGTTGGAGAAGAAAGGTCAGACCTATGAACTGATCGATCTCTATGAGGATGGTTTTAATCCTGTCTATACCAAGGAAGAGCTAGCGCTTTTTAATAAAGGTCAGGCACTAGACCCGCTGGTTTTAAAATATCAGGAAGCTCTTGCGTCCTGTGACCGCCTTATCATGATTTTTCCTATCTGGTGGGCGGATATGCCAGCTATTGTCAAGGGCTTTGAAGATAAGGTCTTTTTGAAAAATAAGATTTACGAGGAGACGAAAACTCGCCAGTTAGTTGGTCGTCTGACCAATATTAAAGAGGTATTGGCTATTACTACCTCTGCAGCACCGACCTTCTATCTTAAGTATTTCTGTGGTGATGTCGTCAAGAAAGCTATGTTGGGACATACCTTTAAGTCTATAGGTGCTAGACAGCGCCGTTGGTTGAATTTCGGGAATATTTCTCAGTCTACAGCTGAAAAACGGCAGGCTTTTTTAGAAAAATTAGCAGAAAAGATTTGAAGAGGTAGCTATCATGATTCATTTTAGAAGAGCCGATGAAAGGGATCTTGCTGCTGCGGTCTCAGTTTTAACTGCTGCTTTTGCTGAGCATGAGATCTACAGAGAAAAATTCCGTCCTCTCTTTGGCAGCAACCGGTCTTATATTGATTTTCTAAATAGATTGCATGCAGTTATGGTTAAGGCGGCGATGCGTCATCATATTTGCCTGCTTGCTGAAGTGGACGGGCGTCTTATGGCGGTCGTTACTATTCATAAGCTCGGTAGCCATCCTGTCGGTATACTTTCCTTTTTGCGGGCAGGAGCATGGAGGATGTGGCAATATATTCCCCAGCTTTTAGCCTTTCAAAAAGTCTTTGGGGAGGGGAGTAAAGAAGCTAAGAAAAGGGGTGTTTCAACTCTATATCTTGAACTGCTGGGTGTGCTACCTGATTATCAAGGACAGGGAGTTGGCGGTCTTTTTATCTCAAAGGGACTTGAGCTACTTGCCAAAGAAGAGAAATGTCAGCGGCTTACTTTGATTACTCATACAGAAAGCAACTGTCGTTTTTACAAAAAGAACGGATTTAAACAACTAGATGTCCGTGATGTTGAAGGTGTTAAGACATGGACTTTCGAGAAAAATTTAGCTGATGTTTATACTTTTTAAAAATCTAATGATGCGGTCTTGCATTGATAATGTTAGCTTACCCCACCCTATCATTTCAAGGGGTTGAAATAGTGCATTCTCAGATTGTTTCACTTTCCAATTTTTTGTGCTAGCTCCATTTTGATGATACAAGCAGTCTTTATCTTAGTCGAAAATATAAAAAATAAGGTTGAAACTTTTTCAACCCTGTTTTTTCTTCTTAAAGATTCCAGCAATTTTTTGCAACAGAGTCGGCAATCTAACGACCTTGTCATTGCCGATATGTTCTCGCGCGATTTTGAGAATCTTACCAGAGTCTTTGGAGGCAAAGAGAAACTTTCCTTTGTCAGTCCAGATTTCAAAGTGGCGGCTGACTTTCTTGCCAGAAACATTAGCACCGATAGCAGTGATGCTAGTCCAAGGCAGCTGGATATAATCTTCTACATTGGCATCAGCGTAAAACTCCAGCGCTGTCTCGCCGATTAAAAATTTCCCAACCTTACCGCCTAATCCAAGATAGGAAACGCCAGTGGTATTAAATTCAACTGTTTTGTTTTGTGACTGTGCCATAGAGTAACTCCCTTTTAAATAATATAGCTATTATACCACAATAAAAAGAAGGCCGAAACCTTCTTTTTGATTACATCAAACCAGCAACGTGAGCTAGTACACCAACTACAAAGAGGGCGATGATGATAGTGATAGGGGATACTTTCTTCTTAAGCAACCACATACAAGCGAAAGTTAGAAGCAGTCCCATCAAACCAGGAATCAAGGAATCCAAGTTTTGTTGGAAAGTTGTAACTTTTTCAGGGGTTTGAGATAGTCCTTGACCTACTTGAGCAAAGGCTTCTTGGATACCCTTATAGCCACTAGACAATTTGTCCCAATGGATATATGCTTTATCATCTAGCTTAACAGATGAAACGTTAAAGACAAACTTAATAGATACCCAGCGCTCAACCAGAACAGCCAAGATAAACATACCTAGAATTGAAGCACCTTTGGTAATGTCTTGGAGGATACCACCAGACATGTCTTTAGTGATTTCAGAACCAGCCTTGTATCCCAATTCTTGTGTGTACCAGAGGAAAGCCATCCGGATAGCATTCCAAGCTAAGAAGAAGATAAGTGGACCAATGATATTTCCAGTCAAAGCAAGAGATGCCCCAAGTGCTCCAAGGATAGGACGAACTGTGAACCAGAAGACAGGGTCTCCGATACCAGCCAGAGGTCCCATCATACCGATTTTAACCCCTTGGATAGCCGCATCGTCAATTGCTGCACCATTTGCTTTTTCTTCTTCAAGCGCAAGTGTAACTCCGATGATTGGAGCTGCAACATATGGGTGAGTGTTGAAGAATTCCAAGTGACGCTCAAGAGCAGCAGCTTGATCTTCTTTTTTAGTATAAAGTTTCTTAATAGCTGGAATCAGTGAATAAGCCCAGCCCAAGTTTTGCATACGTTCGTAGTTCCAAGAACCTTGCAAGAAAGTAGAACGCCACCAAACTTTTTGACGGTCAGCCTTTGAAAGAGTCAATTTTCCTGACTCATCAGGTTTTACAGTATTCAATTCTGTCATGATAGTGTGTCTCCTTTCTTAGTAGTCTTCTAGGATGTCGCCGATTGGATCGTTAGATGAAGCTGTTGCTCCGCCACCACCATTTCCGCCTTTTTTAGACAAGGCAAGGTAGATGAGGGCAATAGCGACACCGATTGCACCGAGGGCGATCAGAGTGAGTTCGCTGACAGCAGCCAAAGCGAAACCAATAGCGAAGAATGGCCATACTTCACGAGTTGCCATCATGTTGATAACCATGGCATAACCAACGGCTACGACCATACCACCACCGATTTGCATACCTTCTGATAGCCAAGCTGGCATAGCTTCAAGAGCAGCTTTAACAGACTCAGCAGGAATCATCAAAAGAAGTGCTGCAGGGATAGCAATACGTGCTCCTTGCATGAAGAGAGCGATAAAGTGAGCGCGTTCAACGCCTTTGATGTCGCCTTTTTTCGCAGCAGCATCTGCACCGTGAACCAAACCGACTGACAAAGTACGGACAATCATAGTCAAGAAGAGACCAGCAACAGCAAGTGGAATAGCAACACCTTGTGCTACAGCGATTCCTTTGCTTGAGAAGTCTCCACCCAGTACCATGATGATGGCAGCGGCAACAGAAGCGAGGGCAGCATCAGGTGCTACAGCAGCTCCGATATTAGCCCAGCCAAGAGCGATCAGCTGGAGAGAGCCACCAAGCATAACACCGGCTGCCAAATTACCAGTTACCAGTCCAATCAAGGTACAAGCAACCAGCGGTTGGTGGAATTGGAATTGGTCTAAGATACCTTCCAGACCAGCTAAGAAGGCAACAAAGACTACTAAAACCATAGAAATAATAGACATGTTCTAAATCCTTTCGTAATTTATAAAAGCGAACGTTTGATTTTACTGCACGTTGGCTTTCTTAATCAAATCAAACAAATCTTTTTTAGAGTCATTTGGTACTTTACGTACGTCGAATTCAACGCCAAGGTCACGAAGCTTTTCATAAGTGGCAACGTCTTCCTTATCCATTGACAGTACGTTGTTGACCATTGTTTTACCAGTTGAGTGAGCCATGGAACCAACATTAAGGGTCTTGATTGGCACACCGCCTTCAACAGCACGAAGGGCGTCTTGAGGAGTTTCAAACAGAATCAAGGCATGTGTGTTACCAAAGCGAGGGTCTTTTGAAACAGCAATCAATTTGTCGATTGGGACAACATTGGCTTTGACGTTACCTGGTGCAGCTTGCTTAATCAATTCTTTACGAAGTTCGTCTTGAGCTACTGAGTCAGAAGCAACGATAATACGATCTGCTTTTGAATCTGGCGTCCAAGCTGTTGCTACCTGACCGTGCAGCAAGCGTGTGTCAATCCGGGCAAGGTTGATTTTGAGCTTGCCGTCACCGATTACAGTCCCTTCAGGGATCGCTGCTTGGGCAACTGGAGCAGCTGCAGCAGGAGCATTTGCTTCTTCAGCAGCAGGATTCAGCTCTTCAGGCAGGGCTTTGACTCCTTCCTTGGCTTCTTTGATGATGTTAGCAACAACAGCTTCAACGCCGGCGTTGGCATCCATCATCCTTTCTGTATAAGCTTGAATCAGCATAGGCAGGTTCAAGCCTGTAATGATAGCGAACTTGCGGTCTGGATTTTCACCCATGACACGGCTAGCTTGGTTGAATGGAGAGCCACTCCAAAGGTCAGCCAAGACCAACACTTCATCGTCCGCATCAAACGAAGCCACAGCGTCATTGAACTTTGCATAGAGATCATCTGGTCCTTCGTTGGGCATGAAAGTTACAACTTGTACTTTTTCCTGCTCACCGAAAATCATAGAACCTGATTGATGAATACCAGCAGCAAATTCACCGTGGCTAGCAATAATGATTCCGATACTCATTATTGACATTCCTCCTTATAAAATGTTTGACTTAAGTTTTAAGAAAACTTTAAGGCAAGTTTATTATAAAACGTTTTCATGAAAAATGCAAGCGTTTGTTCCTAAAAACGACTTTTTCTTTCAAAAATGTCAGTATTTGCTGAAACCCTGATAAATATAGGTATAAGCAAACCTTAGTTATAGAAATGTTTTAATAAATTAGGAAAACAGAAATAAAATAGATTAATATATGAAAAACATTGAAATAATATGAAAGAGACTTTTGAAATGACAGAAGAGAATTTTGTTTGAGAAAGTGTTTATTTATCAAAAAAAGAAAGAGGAGGACCAAAGACAAAAAATCGCATCTTATGTCTTTAGTCTCCCTCTGTAATGGCAAAAGTTTCTAAATAATATCAAGTCTGTCCATCATAAGTTTCCAAGAGTTTAGTAAATGTTGGGACTGACATGCTTTAAAGGATTAGTGTGTGAAGTCAAGTACCATACGTCCCTGAATGGTACCCGCTTCCATTTCGTCAAAGACATCCACAGCATCTGAAACAGGGCGTTTTTGAACGATAGGAACCACTAATCCTTCAGCACCAAACTGGAAGGCTTCTTCCAAGTCCTTGCGAGTACCCACGAGGGAACCGATGACTTGGATACCATCTAAAACGGTTTTGACAATACTGAGGTCCATCATTTCAGATGGCAATCCAACGGCAACTACCCGACCGCCAGCACGAACAGAATCAACAGCTTGGTTGAAGGCAACTTTAGAAACAGCTGTTACTACTGCAGAATGCGCACCGCCAGTTTTTTCTTGGATAAGAGCAGCAACATCTTCAACTTCATGGCCGTTGATGACGATATCAGCACCAACTTCTTTGGCCAAAGCTAGTTTGTCATTGTTGATATCAACAGCGACAACATGGGCATTAAAGACTTTCTTGGCATATTGAACCGCTAGGTTACCCAAACCACCTGCTCCAAAGATTACTGTCCATTGGCCTGGCTGCAGCTGGGCTTCTTTGATTGCCTTGTAGGTAGTTACGCCGGCACAGGTGATAGAAGAAGCTTGGGCAGGATCCAGTCCTTCTGGAACTTTGACTGCATAATCAGCTGCTACGATACATTGCTCTGCCATCCCACCGTCAACGGAATAGCCAGCATTTTTTACTGTCCGGCAAAGGGTTTCGCGTCCAGTTGTACAGTATTCACAAGCACCGCAGCCTTCAAAGAACCAAGCGACACTGACGCGGTCTCCGACCTTGAGACTTTTTACATCTGGAGCGATTTCTTTGACAATACCGATACCTTCATGCCCAAGAACGCGGCCCGGTACCTTGCCAAAGTCGCCGTGTGCTACATGCAAATCAGTATGGCAGACACCGCAGTATTCAATGTCAACGAGAGCTTCCCCTGTTTCAAGAGGACGCATTTCTTTATTTTCGATGAGTTGGACATTGGTTCCCTCTGGATTTACAACGACTGCTTTCATAAGTAGTTTCCTCCTGTTATTTATTTTTTGATTATGTTAATTATATCACAAACTCAAACAAATGGCAAACGCTTATAATTTCAAGCAGAAGTAACCTTTAAAACTATGATACGGCGGATAAGCTCCGATTTTTAAAGCTTTTTGAGCCTGAAGATGATCGAGAGATGACAAAAAGAAAAGACAAACTCTCAAACAGAGTCTGTCTAATTGTCTACTTTTATAAAAAAAGTTTGTTGAGTTCGTGGGCGACGCCATCTTGGTCGTTAGTCAGAGATAACTGCTGGTCAGCGTAGGGCAGCAGGCCAGTATTGGCATTTTTCATGGCATAGCCAGTGCCAGCAAAGGAAAGCATCTCAGTATCATTTTGCTCATCACCAAAGGCAATCAGATTTTTACGGTCTACATTGAGAATATTAAGCAGGTACTGAAGGGCAAAGGCCTTATTGACACCCTTGGGAGCACACTCGAGGATGTTGAGTGGGCCGCCCCAAGAGTTGATAGAAAGTTCATGCTGGTAAAAAGCATTCATTTCCTCTGCCAGAGCATATTTGTCAGCTGCTCGTGTCTGCAGGAGAATGGCGTTAGGATTCTCCGTTACCAGATTGGCTTGAAACTGGTTTTCTGGCTTGAAAGCATCGATACCAAAGAGCTTGGGATCAGCGATTTCTTCGTTGGGATTGGTGATATAGAATTTATTGCGGTATTCGCCGGCAATGAAATCCGCTTCAATCTCATCCCTGCGCTTAACCATATCCAGCAGAAAGGACTTATCCAGCGTCAGCGATTTTTCAAAGTCCCATTTCTTTTCTGGAATGTGAGTCAAAGAGCCATTGAAGTTGATCATGGGCGTATTGAGCTCTAATTCTTTATAATATTTTAAAGCCATGCGGTAGGGCCGGCCTGTTGTGATAATGACCTTGTGGCCCTTTTGGGAAATTTTTTTGATGGTTTCTTTGGTGAAATCAGACAGATTGCTATTAGAGTCCAGCAAGGTTCCGTCCAAGTCCACAGCGATTACTTTTTTTGTCATGTGAGTCTCTTTTCAGTGATAATACAGACTATTATAACAGAATTCAGTGTAAATAACACGACTTATGTTATAATGGTGCTCTAATCAGTCACAATTATGACACAGCAAGGAGGAGCTTTTCGTATGCGTAAACCGATCATGATTCATGCTCTTTTTCTGATGATTGCCTTTTTTATCTATATCCAATCTCTAAACGGCGGTCCGACCTATCTCATCTGGAATATGACCTTGGCCTTAATCAGCTATGATGCAGCTGTCTTGACGCTTTTATTCAAGAAACAGAAGTGGATCTATCCTCTTCTTTTCCTGCTGTGGTTGCTTTTCTTCCCCAACACTTTCTATATGATTACTGATTTGATTCATATGACTTGGGTGACAGATGTTCTGAGTAAGCCAAGTGTTTTCCTGCTCTTTTTAGCTTTTGTTTCCAGTATTTTATTCGGGATTTTCTGTGGTATGGAGAGCTGGTATGTCATCAAGGAAGGCTGGAAGCTTAACTGGTATTTGGACTTATTGCTGACGGCAGCTCTGTCGGCTGTGTCCAGTTTGGCTATCTACATAGGACGTTATGATCGCCTCAATAGCTGGGATTTATTGCTTCATCCTCAGCTGGTTCTACAGAAGCTCTTGCAAACCTTGCAGCCTGATCGGATGCCATTCATTCTTGGTTTTACTTTTTTGCAGTTTATGAGTTTGGTATTTCTGATGAGAGATAATAAAAAATAAGAAAAGCGAGACATTCATCTTGAAAAAGTGAATGTTTTTTATTATAATTTAAACTATCGTTCGCAAATAAATGAAATTCAAGCTGTTTTTCTTTGTTATTGAACTAGATATTAGAAATTTTACTCAAAAGGAGATTTATTGAAAAATGGATAAATTTTTCAAACTGACCGAAAAAGGGACAGACATCCGGACAGAAGTTTTGGCGGGTCTGACGACTTTCTTTGCCATGTCCTACATTTTATTCGTCAATCCGGCCATGCTGGCTCAGACAGGTATGCCTAAGCAGGGTGTTTTTTTAGCTACGATTATCGGGGCTGTTGCGGGCACCTTAATGATGGCCTTCTTTGCCAACTTGCCTTATGCGCAGGCACCGGGCATGGGGTTGAATGCCTTTTTCACTTTTACGGTCGTCTTTGCCTTGGGCTACACTTGGCAGGAAGCCTTGGCTATGGTCTTTATCTGTGGGATTATTTCGCTTATTATCACTCTGACCAAGGTGCGTAAGATGATTATCGAGTCGATTCCAGGCTCCTTGCGAGCAGCTATTTCAGCTGGGATCGGAGTCTTTCTGGCTTATGTAGGTATTAAAAATGCCGGCTTGCTCAAGTTTTCAATCGATCCGGGCAATTATACAGTAGCTGGCAAGGGAGCAGATAAGGCCGCGGCAGCTATTACGGCTAATTCAGCAGCAACTCCAGGTCTGGTAGACTTTAACAATCCAGCGGTCATCGTAGCCTTGGTCGGTTTGGCTATCACAATCTTCTTTATCGTGAAAAATATCAAGGGTGGTGTTATCCTATCCATCCTGGTCACGACAGTTGTGGCTATTCTGGTTGGCTTGGTTGATTTGTCAGCTATTGACTTTGGGCAGAATAACATTGGCACTGCTGTTAGTGAATTGGGACAGATTTTTGGGGTCGCCGTAGGTCCGAAAGGTCTGGGAGCCCTTTTAGCAGATTCAGCTCGCTGGCCTCAGACGTGTATGGCCATTCTGGCTTTTTCATTGACAGATATTTTTGATACCATTGGTACCTTAATCGGTACAGGTGAAAAGGTCGGAATTGTGGCGACTTCTGGGGAAAACCATGAATCAGAAGGCTTGGATAAGGCGCTTTACTCGGACCTCATCGGAACCTCTATTGGCGCCATTGCTGGAACCTCTAACGTGACGACTTATGTGGAGTCTGCAGCTGGTATCGGAGCTGGAGGCCGAACAGGTCTGACCGCCTTGGTCGTAGCCATCTGTTTTGCGGTGTCAAGCTTCTTTAGCCCACTCTTGGCTATTGTTCCTAATGCTGCAACTGCACCGATTCTCATTATCGTGGGGATTATGATGCTGGCTAGTCTGAAAAATATCCATTGGGATGATATGGCGGAGGCCATTCCAGCTTTCTTTACTTCTATTTTTATGGGATTTGCCTATTCTATCACTCACGGGATAGCAGCTGGATTTATCACCTACACCTTGGTCAAAGTCTTCAAAGGTCAAGCCAAGGATGTGCATTCTATGATTTGGATTTTGGATCTTCTATTTATTTTGAATTTCGTAAATCTGGCTTTAAATTAGATTCAAATATTGTGATTTTTCCGGTATGTAGGGAAGTTTGGCTAAATTATATTTTTAGAATAAAAAATCGGCTTTTAAGGGCTGATTTTTCTTTTGCAAAATTAAGCAGAAAAAATTTTTTTCTGGTATAATAAGAGAATGTTTAGTCATAATGAGGAAGAATTAATCCAGTGGGGTCAGCGTCTGGGCACATTGCTTCAGGCGGGGGATGTACTGGTTTTAACGGGAGATTTAGGAGCAGGGAAGACAACCTTTACTAAGGGTCTGGCTCTAGGTTTGGGTATCAGTCAGATGATTAAAAGTCCAACCTATACCATTGTTCGGGAATACGAGGGTCGCTTGCCACTCTATCATCTGGATGTCTACCGCATCGGAGACGATCCAGACTCCATTGATTTGGATGACTTTCTCTTCGGGGAAGGCGTGACGGTCATTGAATGGGGGGAGCTGCTGGGAGAAAATCTACCTGAAGACTATCTCAAATTAAGCCTCTTGAAAAAGGAAGACGGGCGTGAATTGGTTTTTGAAGCCCAAGGAAAGCGAGCCCAAGAGCTACTTGAGGGACTGCAGAATGACTGAATATGAATTATGCTTGCGTGAAGCGGAAAAAACAGATGCTGCTGAGCTGATTGCTTTCCTCAATCAGGTCGGGTCTGAGTCAGATTATATGACGCTGGATGGGGCTGGAATTTTGATGAATCAGGAGGAGATGGCTTCATTCATTGAGCATCAGGCTGCTTCTAGTAATCAGCTTTATTTGTTGGCGCTTTTAAATGGTGAGATTGCTGGCCTTGTCAGCATCACAGCCGATTTCCATGAGCGAATCCGCCATATTGGTCAAGTCTTTGTTGTAGTGAAGAAAGCTTTCTGGAATCAAGGACTGGGACGCATATTGCTGGAAGAGGCATTGACTTGGGCAGAAGATTCTCAAGTTATTCGACGTTTGGAATTGAGTGTTCAGGTTAGAAATGAACGAGCGGTTCATCTCTATAAAGATTTAGGATTTGAAATTGAAGGCTTACAAAAAAGAGGAGCCTATTTAAAAGAAGGGATATTTCTTGATGTTTACCTGATGGGTAAACTGATAGACTAAAAAAGATATGTTTAAAAAGATTATAATGATGTTTCTCAGCCTCCTTGTCGTAACGACAGCTGGTATCGGTACTTATGCATGGACGATTTATGGTCAGTCGACAGATGAACTGTCCAAGACTTATAAGGGCTTGGGAAATGAGACGGATGTCATTTCTGCGACTAAGCCCATGACCATCTTGCTGATGGGGGTGGATACAGGAAGCGGCTCCCGCGAGGATACTTGGGTTGGGAACAGTGATACTATGATTCTCTTGAGTGTCAACCCAAAGACCAAGAAAACAGTCATGATGAGTTTAGAACGTGATATTCTGACTCAGATTGATGAAAATGGTCAGACAGTTGAAGCCAAGCTGAATGCTGCCTATGCGACTGGCGGAGCAGAGTTAGCCATTTCGACCATTGAGGGCTTGATGAATATCCACATTGACCGCTATGTGATGATCAATATGCAGGGCTTGGTTCAGTTAGTAGACGCAGTAGGTGGTATTGAGGTCAATAATACCTTTGACTTCCCAATTTCTATTGAGGATAATGAGCCTGAGTATACTGCCAAGGTTGAGCCAGGCAAGCAAACTATCAATGGTGATCAGGCGCTGGTCTATGCCCGCATGCGCTATCAGGATCCAGAGGGGGACTATGGCCGCCAAAAGCGTCAACGTGAAGTAATTAAGAAAGTGGTTGAAAAAGTTCTCAGTCTCAACAGTGTCAGCCATTATCAGGCTATTTTAAAAGCTGTCAGCAGCAATATGCAGACCAATATCGCGCTTGATTCAAAAAGCATTCCCCAACTGCTAGGCTATCAGGATGCCTTTAAGAATATTAAGTCTGAGCAGTTGCGTGGAGAAGATGCGACCTTGCCTGACGGTGGAAGCTATCAGCTGGTGACGTCAGAGCATTTGCTGAGCATGCAGAATCTAATCCGCAAGTCTCTGGGCTTGGACAAAGTCAAGAGTCTGAAGACCAATGCTGTTCTCTATGAAGATATTATGGGCGGCAACAGTCTAAGAAGCAGCAATAGCAGCAGTGCGTCTAGCAGTACAGAAAACAACAGCAACTACGAGACTCCTTATAGTCAGCCAACTTATAATAATGGCTATGAGAATTACTCTTATCCGACGACAGATGCAACAGTTGGAACTACGAATACGACCCCAGTTGCTCCAGCGGCTTCCTCCGCCCCAGCGGCAGATGTCAGTGTCAGCACCCCGCAAAGTCAGCCAATAGTCAATACGGCTACAGAGTAAAAAAAGTTAAATATAAAAAGAGGCCGGGACAAAATGTCTCGGTCTCTTTTGGTTGGAAAGCCCTTGACGCGGTGGCTGATTGGAATTATTGTTCCCCTATCATACACCTTTTCTCTATCAAGACTCATACTTTTCCCAGATGTCTTTGACTTGCTGGATCTGCACTTGAGCTTGATTTTCAAGGACTTTATATTTATAAGTAAGATCTTGAGCGATGTCTTTGACTTGCTCTTTTTGCTCTTGAATGATGGCAATATTTCGTTGGATATTGGCTAGACTGTCCTTTACTTTGTCAAGGCTATCTGTTGTTTCAATGATTTCTTCTTGGATTTTTTGACGGTTTTCAACTAGCTTGTAGCTAGCTGCTGCGGCACCAATAAATAGGAAAATATTTGAAAGTTTCATATTCCCTCCTTAAGCTTGCGCAATCTTCTCAGCTAATTTGGCCAGAGCTGGAAAGTCTGGTTCGTGGGCGTCGAAAGTAATCTTGAGGTCATCTGCATTACTATAGCGCGGTGCCAAATGCACATGGGTGTGAAAGACAGTTTGTCCAGCAATTTCTTCGTTGTTGTTGATAATATTCATACCAGCTGCGCCTGTGGCTTTCATCACCTTACGGGCAATGTCAGGTACGCGAGCGAAGAGCTGACTGGTGCTGTCTGCATCCATATCCAGCACATTTCGGAAATGCTCTTTAGGGACAACCAAGGTATGACCTGGTGTTACCTGGGAAATATCCAGAAAAGCAAGGACTTTCTCGTCTTCATAGACTTTAGAAGAAGGAATTTCTCCGGCAATAATTTTACAAAAAATACAATCAGCCATAAATGGTACCTCTATTCGCTAGATTTTGTTATAATATAAGAACCATTATACCAGAATTCGGAGAAAATATGTTAGAAATCAAAGAGCTTACGGGCGGCTATGTTAATATCCCGGTTTTAAAGGATGTCAGCTTTGAAGTGGGCAACGGCCAGCTGATTGGCCTGATTGGTCTCAACGGTGCGGGTAAATCCACGACTATCAATGAGATTATCGGTCTTTTGACGCCTTATAAGGGGCAGATTCAAATTGATGGGCTGGAGCTGCGGACTAATCCTAGTGATTACCGCAAGAAGATCGGTTTTATTCCGGAAACGCCTAGTCTCTACGAAGAATTGACCCTGCGCGAGCACATTGAGACAGTAGCTATGGCATACGACATTGAGCAGGAGACAGCTTTTAAACGCGTGGATAAGCTACTGGAAATGTTCCGACTCAAGGAAAAACTGGATTGGTTCCCTGTTCACTTTTCAAAGGGGATGAAGCAAAAAGTGATGATTATCTGTGCTTTTGTAGTTGATCCCAGCCTTTTTATTGTAGATGAGCCTTTTCTGGGTCTGGATCCGGTAGCGATTGCAGACCTTATCCAGCTCTTGGATGATGAGAAGAAGAAGGGCAAGTCCATTCTGATGAGTACCCATGTCCTGGACTCTGCCGAGAAGATGTGTGATAGTTTTGTAATTCTGCACAAGGGTCAAGTGCGGGCAAAGGGCAGCTTGACTGAGTTGCGTGCTCAATTTCAAATGCCGGATGCTAGTCTGAATGACATCTATCTAGCCCTGACAGAAGAGGCAGCGCTATGAAAGAATTATTTGCCAAACGAAAGCAGGATTTTCGTCAGCAGTGTCTGAAATACCTGCGTTATGTTTTTAATGATCATTTCGTGCTCTTTTTGCTGATTTTTATGGGATTTTTAGGTGTTCAATACAGTAAGCTTTTGCGGCATTTTCCGACTAATCACCTACCCATTATTGCTAGTTTGGTTATTCTATCGGTCTTTATCCTGCCTTTTGGACGGATTGCGACCTATCTGGAGAAGCCGGATGCCCTCTTTCTTCTGGTCAGAGAAGCAGAAGTCAGAGCTTTTATCAAGGCTCAGATTCTACGTTCCTACCTTTTGTACGCAGTCTTACAGACTGGGCTATTGCTACTGTTAGCACCGCTTTTTCTAGCTCTGGGATTGCCTGTTTGGGGCTTCGGGCTCTACTGCCTCCTTATGCTAGTCTTAAAATGGTTTTTGTTTCAGGCTAAGGCTAAGAAGTTCTTTACTGAAAATGGTTTAGATTGGCAGGTTCTGGTGGCTTATGAAGCTGCTCGAAAGCAGACGATTCTGCGCTTCTTTGCTCTCTTTACAAATGTTAAAGGCATTTCAAACAGTGTCAAGCGCCGAGCCTATCTGGATGGTTTGACGAGGCTTGTGGGCAAGCAGCATAACAAGACCTGGCAGAATCTCTTTTTGCGTTCTTACTTGCGAAATGGAGACTTCTTTGCTCTAACCTTAAGACTGCTCTTTTTGGCTCTTTTGGCCTTGATTTTTGTCAGTCAAGCTTGGATTGCTACAGCTTTTGCGGTCTTGTTCAATTACCTCTTGCTCTTCCAGCTGACGGCCTTGTATGAAGCTTTTGACTATCAGTTTTTGACCCAGCTTTTTCCGATAGAAAGAGGGGAAAAGCTGAAGGGAGCAAGACAAATTATCACATCTATTGGCAGCAGTGTCCTTTTGGGTGAAGTGATGACTGCTTTGCTATTTCTCCAAGACAAGACAGCAGTGCTGGCCATGCTGGGAGCGACTGCCCTACTCTATCTGTTCTATCTGCCGTTTAAGTTACGGAGATTGGTTGACTAAAAGAGGTAAAACTAGTAAAATGATAAAGAAACTTTTTACGGAGGGGAAACATGGACTTGGTTGATAACGAGCTGACCCTGACACCGATAGCTGGTAAGAGCGGAAAGGCCTATATGGGGACTTATCCGGACGGGGGGCGCGTTTTCGTCAAGATGAATACAACCCCTATCTTAGCAGGCTTAGCTCGAGAACAAATCGCACCGCAGCTTTTGTGGAGCCGCCGGATGCCGGACGGCAACGTAATGAGTGGACAGGAGTGGCTTTCAGGCACTATTCTGACCCCAAATGATATGTCCAAAAAGCAGGTAATCAATATTTTGACTCGGCTGCATCGCTCGCGCCCGTTGATGACGCAGCTGACCAAGCTGGGCTATACACTGGAAACGCCAACTGATTTGCTAAATGCTTGGCTCAATCAAGTGCCGCTTGCTTTGAGGAATAATCAATATCTGCAATCAGTAATCCGCGACCTACGCCAGACTGTACCAGCCTTTCGTGAGGACTATGCGACCATCGTTCATGGAGATGTGCGCCACAGCAACTGGGTGGAGACCGACAGCGGGCTTATTTACTTAGTGGATTGGGATTCTGTGCGCCTGACAGACAGGATGATGGATGTAGCACATATTTTGAGCCATTATGTGCCTGATTCAGGTTGGCAAGAGTGGCTGAGCGCTTATGGTTATAAGTATAATCAGACTGTTTTCAATAAGCTATACTGGTTTGGTCAGTATTCTTATCTGATGCAGATTGCCAAATACTATGAAAACAATGATTTAGAAAATGTGAACCGGGAGATTTACGCATTACGAAACTTCCGTTCCAAATACGGAAGAGGACAATGAGAGTAAGGAATCGTAAGGGAGCGACGGAACTGCTGGAGGCGCATCCCCAGTATGTGATTTTGAATCCAGCAGACGCCAAGGGCAGATGGCAGGAGATTTTTGGCAATAACCATCCTATTCATGTAGAGGTTGGCAGCGGTAAAGGAGCTTTTGTATCCGGCATGGCCAAGGCCAATCCTGAGATCAACTACATCGGGATTGATATCCAGAAATCGGTTCTCAGCTATGCCTTGGACAAGGTGCTGGCAACGGCTGTGCCTAATATCAAGCTTCTCTGGGTGGACGGTTCGGATCTGACTGATTATTTTGAAGAGGGCGAGATTGACCGCCTCTATCTGAACTTCTCAGATCCTTGGCCTAAGAAACGTCATGAAAAACGCCGTCTGACCTATCAGTCCTTTCTGGCGACCTATCAGCAGATTTTGCCGGAAAATGGAGAAATCCACTTCAAAACGGACAACCGCGGTCTTTTTGAGTATAGCCTAGTAAGCTTTTCTCAGTATGGTATGAAGTTAAAGGGCGTGTGGTTAGATTTCCATGCCAGCGACTTTGAAGACAATGTCCTGACTGAGTATGAGCAGAAATTTGCTAACAAAGGACAAGTCATCTACCGGGTGGAAGCAGTATTTGAATAAGAAAGAGTCTTCGAGGAAATGCTCCTTGAAGACTTTATTATTAGAAAAGAATTTTGCTTAAGAATAAGAGTGCTTTAAGTAAAATTCCGTCTTAACAAGCTTGCATGGCACATTTCCCTTGCATTCTGGGACTTGTCGTGCTATAATACTAGTAATGAATAAGGAAAGAGAGGCGAGGAAGTATCTTCGCCTCTTATCTGTGAGGAGGTGTCGTCATATCGCAACGATTGTTGAATTGGTGAGGGAGGTTATTGAACCAGCCATTCTGGCCCCCTATGAATTAGTCGATATTGAGTACGGAAAGATGGGCGGAGACTACGTTCTAAGTGTCTTTGTAGATAAGCCTGAAGGTATTACGGTCAATGATACAGCGGATTTGACGGATATTATCAGTCCGCTCTTGGATCAAATCAAGCCAGATCCTTTCCCGGAACAGTATTTTCTGGAAGTGACCAGTCCAGGCTTGGAGCGCCCGCTCAAGACCATGGAACAGCTAGCTGGTGCAGTCGGCAGTTATATCCATGTCAGTCTCTATAAGGCTGTTGACAAGCAGAAGGTCTTTGAAGGCACCTTGCTGAGCTTTGAAGAGGATGTTCTGCACATGGAATATCTGGACAAGACTCGCAGAAAAGAAGTCGAAATTCCCTACAGTCTGGTTTCCAAAGCCAGATTAGCCGTTAAGTTTTAGCCGAAGAAGCAATATAGAAAAGAAAGGAACACTTTTGTTTCGACAAAAGTCACATGAAAATGAGTAAAGAAATGCTAGAGGCCTTCCGTATTTTGGAAGAAGACAAAGGAATCAAGAAAGAAGATATCATTGACGCAGTGACTGAGTCACTCCGCTCAGCCTATCGTCGCCGCTATGGTCAGGCAGACAGCGCAGCCATTGAGTTTGACGAAAAGTCAGGAGATTTCCGTGTCTATACTGTTCGCGAAGTCGTGGACGAGGTCTTTGACAGCCGTTTGGAAATCAGTCTCAAAGATGCCTTGGCTATCAGTTCAGCCTATGAGTTGGGAGATAAGATCAAGTTTGAAGAAGCACCAGCTGAATTTGGCCGGGTCGCTGCTCAGTCTGCCAAGCAAACCATCATGGAAAAGATGCGCAAGCAGACCCGAGCAATCACCTACAATACCTACAAAGAACATGAAAATGAAATCATGTCAGGAACGGTGGAGCGCTTTGACAATCGCTTTATCTATGTCAATCTTGGTAGCATTGAAGCGCAGCTATCGAAGCAAGACCAGATTCCTGGTGAGGTCTTTGCCTCTCATGATCGCATCGAAGTCTTTGTCTACAAGGTAGAAGACAATCCTCGCGGTGTCAATGTCTTTGTCAGCCGCAGCCATCCAGAAATGATCAAGCGCTTGATGGAGCAGGAAATCCCTGAAGTTTATGACGGAACTGTAGAAATCATGAGCGTATCGCGGGAAGCGGGCGATCGGACCAAGGTAGCGGTTCGTAGCCACAACCCTAATGTGGATGCCATCGGAACAATCGTCGGACGCGGTGGAGCCAATATCAAGAAAATTACGAGCAAGTTCCATCCTGCCAAATATGATCCCAAGAGCGGCCGTATGGTACCGACTGAAGAAAATATCGACGTCATCGAGTGGGTAGCAGATCCAGCTGAATTTATCTACAATGCTATTGCTCCTGCCGAGGTTGACCAAGTTATCTTTAACGAAGAAGATAACAAGCGGGCCTTGGTTGTCGTACCGGACAACAAGCTTTCTCTGGCTATCGGCCGTCGCGGACAGAACGTACGCTTGGCAGCTCATTTGACAGGCTTTAGAATCGATATCAAGTCTGCCACAGAGTTTGAAGAAATGGAAGCAGCCAATGAACTGGGCGGATTTGCTCAGGAAGCTGAAGAAATTCTTGCGGATGCAGCTGTTCTAGAGACAGAAGTTTCAACAGCAGAAGCAACAGACTTTGACGCAGCTGCGGAGGAAACTGTACTAGAAACAGTTGGTTTAGAAAGCGAAGCTGAAGAACTAGATTAAGGGGGCTGGAATGGCAAAAACAAGAAAAATCCCTTTAAGAAAATCAGTGGTGTCCAACGAAGTGATTGACAAACGCGATTTATTGCGGATTGTCAAGAACAAGGAAGGTCAAGTCTTTATCGATCCGACAGGCAAGGCCAACGGCCGTGGGGCTTATATCAAGCTGGATAATCAGGAAGCCCTTCAAGCTAAGAAGAAGCGGGTCTTTAACCGCAGCTTCAGTATGGAAGTTGATGAGGCTTTCTATGATGAGTTAATCGCTTATGTCGATCATAAGGTCAAAAGAAGAGAGTTAGGTCTTGAATAAAGAGAAACTTGCAAATTTGCTGGGACTGGCTCAGCGGGCTGGCCGCATCATTTCTGGTGAAGAGCTGACCGTTAAGGCTATTCAGGAGGGAAAAGCACATCTGGTCTTTTTGGCCCAGGATGCAGCTCCTAATCTCAGCAAGAAAATCACTGATAAAAGTCGTTACTACCAAGTAGAAGTATCAACCGTGTTTTCAACACTGGAATTAAGCTCTGCCATTGGTAAGGCCAGAAAAGTGCTCGCCGTGACAGATGCTGGTTTTACAAAGAAAATGAGGTCTCTTATGTAATAGAAGAGGAGGACAAGATTTGTCTAAAGTAAGATTGTATGAAATCGCCAAAGAACTGGGAAAAGAAAGCAAGGAGGTAGTGGCTCGTGCTAAGGAGCTGGGATTCGATGTCAAAAGTCATTCATCCAGTGTAGAAGCTGACGCTAGTGAGCGAATCAAGTCCAGCTTTACGAAAAAAGCAGCCGCACCTCAAGCTACTGCAGAAAAGCCTGCAGCAGCTCAGCCATCACCGCAAAAAACTCCTGCCAAAGAGGCGGCACCAGTCAAGGCAGAACAGACAGAAGCAAAAGCAGCTGCTAAGCCAGAAGCGAAAGCAGAAATGGTAGCGCCTGTCAAGCGCCCGCAAAGCCGGAACTTTAAGGCAGAGCGTGAAGCGAGAGCCAAAGAAGAGGCAGAACGTCGGAAGCAGCAAGGCAACCGCAAACCACAAAACAAAGAGCAAGGCAAGCGTGAGGATCGCGATAATCGAAATAAGAATCGCGGAAACCGCAACGACCGAGATAGGGGCAATCGTCCAAATGACCGTCGCGATAATCGTGGTCAAGATGGCCGCCGCAATGGTCAGAATCAGCAAGGATTTAACGGTCAAAACCGTCAACAGCCTCAAGGACCGAAGATTGACTTTAAGGCTCGGGCAGCAGCTTTGAAAGCAGAGCAGAATGCTGAATACGCTCGCTCCAGCGAGGAACGCTTTAAGCAAGCTCAGGAGGCAAAAGAAGTTATGGAACGGCAAAACCGCCGCAAGGAGCAGCCTAAGGCAGAAGCAAGTGCACCAGTTCAGCCTGCACCAGCTCCATCTGCTCCAGCAGCGAATCCAAGCCCAGCGCCAGCCGCTGTGGATACGCGTCGTAAGAAGCAAGCTCGACCAGATAAGAAGCGCGATGATTTTGATCGCGAAGAAGAAGGTCCAAGAAAACAACAAAAGAATCGAAGCAGTCAAAATCAAGTGAGAAATCAAAGAAATAGTAATTGGAATAAAAACAAGAAAAATAAAAAAGGAAAGGGCAACCACAATCAGGCGCCAAAACCTGTTACAGAACGTAAGTTCCATGAGTTGCCAACTGAATTTGAATATACAGACGGAATGACCGTTGCAGAAATTGCAAAACGGATCAAGCGCGAGCCAGCTGAAATTGTTAAGAAGCTCTTTATGATGGGCGTGATGGCAACGCAAAACCAATCTCTTGACGGCGATACTATTGAGCTCCTCATGGTGGACTACGGTATCGAGGCTAAGAAGAAGGTGGAAGTTGACACAGCTGACATTGAGCGCTTCTTCGTAGAAGAAGGTTATATCAACCAAGATGCCTTGGTAGAGCGTCCGCCAGTTGTCACCATCATGGGACACGTTGACCATGGTAAAACAACCCTCTTGGATACCCTGCGTAACTCTCGCGTAGCAACAGGTGAAGCAGGTGGTATCACTCAGCACATCGGTGCTTACCAGATCGAGGAAAGCGGCAAGAAGATTACTTTCTTGGATACGCCTGGACACGCGGCCTTTACTTCTATGCGGGCCCGCGGTGCCTCTGTTACGGATATCACTATCCTGGTCGTTGCAGCTGATGACGGTGTTATGCCGCAAACGATCGAAGCTATCAACCATTCCAAAGCCGCTGATGTCCCAATCATCGTAGCTATCAACAAGATTGATAAGCCAGGAGCGAATCCTGAGCGCGTGATCGGTGAATTGGCTGAGCATGGTGTCATGTCAACAGCTTGGGGCGGAGATTCTGAATTTGTAGAAATCTCAGCGAAATTCAATCAAAATATTGACAGCTTGTTGGAAACAGTCCTCTTGGTGGCAGAAATCCAAGAACTCAAGGCAGATCCGACTGTTCGAGCGATTGGTACAGTTATCGAAGCCCGTTTGGATAAAGGAAAAGGTGCGGTTGCAACCTTGCTTGTTCAGCAGGGAACTCTGAATGTGCAGGATCCAATCGTTGTTGGTAATACCTTCGGTCGGGTTCGGGCTATGACCAATGACCTGGGCCGTCGCGTGAAGGTGGCGGGACCATCTACACCGGTTTCTATCACTGGTCTCAATGAAACTCCGATGGCTGGTGACCACTTTGCGGTTTATGAAGATGAAAAAGCTGCACGTGCAGCCGGTGAAGAACGTGCCAAACGTGCCCTTCTTAAGCAGCGTCAAGCTACTCACCGCGTCAGTCTGGAAAATCTCTTTGATACCCTCAAAGCTGGTGAAGTTAAGTCTGTCAATGTTATCATCAAGGCTGATGTACAAGGTTCAGTAGAAGCTCTGTCTGCTTCCCTACAGAAGATTGAAGTTGAAGGCGTTAAGATTACCATTGTTCACTCAGCGGTTGGTGCTATCAATGAATCTGACGTGACACTGGCAGAAGCCTCAAATGCCTTCATCATCGGATTTAACGTTCGTCCTACATCTCAAGCTCGCCAACAGGCAGAAGCTGATGATGTCGAAATCCGTCTCCACAGCATTATCTACAAGGTTATTGAGGAAATGGAAGATGCCATGAAGGGAATGCTGGATCCAGAATACGAAGAAAAAATCATCGGGGAAGCTCTTATCCGCGAGACCTTCAAGGTTTCCAAGGTTGGTACTATCGGTGGATTTATGGTTATCAATGGTAAAGTGACCCGTGATTCCAAGGTTCGTGTTATCCGTGACGGCGTCGTGATTTACGATGGTGAGCTTGCTAGCCTCAAGCACTTCAAGGATGATGTTAAGGAAGTTACTAACGGCCGCGAAGGCGGACTCATGATTGATGGCTACAATGACATCCAAGTAGATGACACGATTGAAGCCTACATCATGGAAGAAATTAAGAAATAAGATAAGAAGTCCGTTAAAAACTCGTAGTGAAATCATTTTTGGTGAAAGTCTATATTTTTAGTCTCGCATCTTTTTCACAAAGAGTTTAGATCGAATTTCATTCATTAAAACTAAAATATAAGCTAGGCCTAGCCTAGCTTATATTGCAGAAAAGAAAAATTAGAAAGGAAATTTCATGGCAAATAATTTTCGTACAGACCGTGTAGGCATGGAAATCAAGCGCGAAGTCAATGAAATCTTGCAGAAGAAAGTTCGTGACCCGCGTGTTCAAGGTGTGACCATTACCGATGTCCAAATGCTGGGCGACCTATCCATGGCCAAGGTCTACTACACGATTATGAGCAATCTGGCCTCTGATAATCAAAAAGCTCAAACCGGTCTGGAAAAAGCGACCGGTACCATCAAACGAGAGCTGGGTCACAATCTGAAGATGTACAAGATTCCAGATTTGACCTTTGTCAAGGACGAATCCATCGAGTATGGCAATAAAATCGACCAGATGCTGCGCGATTTAGATAAAAAATAAAGTAGAAACTCAGCTATCATGGCTGGGTTTTCTGTTTTTTAATTTAATATAACAATTTTTCGCAAAAATAGGTATATACCATTTACAAATAAAAAAGAAAGAGTTATAATATAGTCAAGAAAACTCAGAGATTCAAAAGCGGGAGTTAGAAAGCAGCTATAGAAAGATGCTAGCTCTATCACAGAATTCCGCTTTGAATGGCAGAGAATACAGAAGTCAAGACAAGGGAGGCAGTCTTATGCCTACATATATTAAAGCAGATCAATTTTTCTATCCTCAGGGAATCCGTCAGGGCGGTTATTTAGAGCTGATTGACGGCAAGTTTGGCAAGCTGGTGCAGTCTGTTCCGCAGGATGCGGAAGTCATAGACTACAGCGGCTACTCAATTGCGCCGGGTCTGGTGGACACGCACATTCATGGCTTTGGCGGTGTTGATGTCATGGACAATAACATCGAAGGAACTCTTCATACCATGAGTGAGGGTCTCTTGACTACCGGTGTGACCAGCTTTTTACCAACAACCCTGACCTCATCCTATGAGCGGCTCTTAGCAGTAACTGAAAATATCGGTGCTCGCTATCAAGAAGCCAGCGGAGCCAAGATTCGCGGTCTCTATTTTGAAGGACCTTATTTCACCGAGAAGTATAAAGGCGCCCAAAACCCTGCCTATATGAAAGATCCTAGCATGGATGAGTTTCGTGCTTGGCAGAAGGCCGCAAATGGCTTGCTCAATAAGATTGCTCTCGCGCCAGAACGTGATGGCGTTGAGGAATTTGTCCGTACGCTGACTGATGAAGGTGTGACCGTTGCTTTGGGGCATTCTAACGCAACCTATGATGAAGCCAAAACTGCGGTCGAAGCAGGTGCCAGTGTCTGGGTGCATGCTTACAACGGTATGCGGGGCTTGACCCACCGGGAGCTGGGCATGGTTGGTGCCATGTATGAGTTGCCCCACACCTATGCGGAGCTGATTTGTGACGGCCATCATGTGGACCCTAAGGCCTGTGACATCTTACTCAAGCAGAAGGGGCATGAAAATATTGCTCTCATTACTGACTGTATGACCGCTGGAGGTCTTGAAGATGGTGACTACATGTTGGGAGAATTTCCAGTGGTTGTGGCGGAAGGAACCGCTCGGCTCAAGTCGACGGGCAATCTAGCTGGCTCTATCCTCAAACTCAAGGACGGATTGAAAAATGTGGTCAAATGGGGTATTGCCAATCCTCATCAGGCGGTTATGATGGCTAGCCTGATTCCAGCAAAATCAGTCCATATTGATGATGTCTGCGGACAGATCAAGGAAGGCTACGATGCTGACTTTATCGTCTTAGATAAAGATTTAGAGCTAGTAGCTACTTATCTTGATGGTCAAGAACGTTTCCATGTATGAGAACCGCAGGTATTTAAATTAGTCTCCTTATATTTTTCAGAAAGAGCAGGGCAACCTGTTCTTTTTGATTGGCAAGCTACTTGATAGCCTTCTCCTAGATTTGAATTGCTTTCTTAGGCGTGATATAATGAGACTATAATGTAAACAGGAGTAGGCTATGAAACGAATTGATGCGAAATTTTTGATAATGGGACTTGTTTTACTGCTGGCGGGACTGATCTTTGGACGAATCTTAATCCTTGTCGCAGGGGCAGCTTTCATTATCTATAGCTTTTTCAGTAAAGGCATGGAGCCGACCAAGGAAAATATCTTTAAACCTAAGCCGATGATGAAGAAAAAAGAAAAGAAGTGAGCAGCTCTGCTCTTCTTAGTAAATACAGTGGTTGCCTTGCATAAGGCAGTGGATGGAACTCGTAAAGGAGGCGGGCGATGAAAGAATATCTTTTGAACAATGGTGTAGGCATTCCGGTGCTTGGCTTTGGTACTTGGAAAGCTCAGGATGGCGAAGAAGCCTATCAAGCAACATTAGCCGCTCTCAAGGCAGGCTATCGGCACATTGATACGGCAGCCATCTATAAGAACGAAGAGAGTGTCGGACGGGCAATAAAGGACAGCGGCATTCCACGGGAGGAGCTCTTCATCACGACCAAACTTTGGAATGACAACCATACTTATGAAGAGGCTCAAGAGGCCTTTGCTGCCTCAATGGAGCGGTTGGGACTGGACTATCTGGATCTCTACCTCATCCACTGGCCTAATCCCAAACCCCTGAGGGAAAATGATGCTTGGAAAAATCGCAATGCCGAAGTCTGGCGGGCTATGGAAGACCTCTATAATCTTGGCAAGATTCGAGCGATTGGCGTCAGTAATTTCCTGCCTCATCACTTAGAAGCCTTGCTTGAGACAGCTCGCATGACTCCTGCTGTCAATCAAATCCGCCTGGCTCCAGGTGTCTATCAGACAGAGGCGGTGAACTTCTGCCGTGAGCATGAGATTTTACTGGAAGCTTGGGGACCATTTGGCCAAGGTGAGCTCTTCCAAAATCCAGCCGTGCAGGCTGTGGCAGATAAGTATGGCAAGACCATTGCCCAAGTCGCTTTAGCTTGGAGCTTGCAGGAAGGTTTCCTGCCCCTGCCTAAGTCGGTCACTCCGAGCCGAATTGCCAGCAATCTAGACTGCTTTGGCATTGAGCTAGATGCTGCTGATATGGAACTTCTGAAGAGTTTATCAGTTGAATCTGGGGCACCAGATCCGGATAATAAGGATTTTTAGATGAAAATCCGATTCTATCGAAGTTCAGATAGAGAAGCCTTGCAGTCTTACCATTTAACCGACTTGAGATTTACCAGTCATCCGAGCCAGGCTGTCGCTGACTTAGAAAATCGCTATGCTATCTTGGGTCTTGAAGAAGATCAAATCGTAACCTTTCTGATCTTGGATGCTGGAGAAAAGAAGTTTACTTATGGAGGTCAGCCAGATAGCCTGCTCCTTCGTAGCTTTTCAACGGATGAAGACTTTCAGATGCGAGGATACGGTAGTCAGACGCTGAAGCTCTTGCCTGATTTCATAAGAGAACATTTGCCTATGTATAAAAGCATTATCCTAGGCGTCAATGAGAGAAATCAAGTCGCTTCCTATCTCTACCGAGAGACCGGCTTTAGCAAACATCCCCAGCGTATATTAGGACCAGCCGGCTGGCAGGAAGTGCATGAATTAAAAATATAAAAGTATCCCCAGTTTGAAAAGAACTGGGAATTTTTATCTCTACCATCAGAAGAAACTATAAAAGAAGATGTTTCAGTGCAATAATGAAAGGTGTAAAATACGACCAATATTCAACGAAACACTAAGATAGGGGAGTTAGATGAAGAAGACCCAAGAATTGGAAATCGAAGAAGTGACTAATTAATATTGTATTTTTATTTCGTTTTGCAGTTAACTTGTTATTAATCTCTTTATCTGTAAAGATATCTATGTTATACTTAAGCTATAGATTTTCATTTATCTAATAATAACCATTTTTATAAAAGAGGTAGCACTTTGAATTTAAGTTTAGCAAATAGAATAAGAAAAAAAGGCCTTAATTATTGGGATTTTAAAAATGTAACTGCTTCAGGTATTCATAAAATTAGTGCGTATCCAGCTACAATGGTACCTGATATGCAATATGAATTGATCAATTTAATCAAAAGTGAAGATTCGTCCATTGCAAATATTCTTGATCCATTCCATGGCTCTGGAACGACACTAGTAGAGGGGGAAAAGAACAACCTATCTCCTATTGGTATAGATATTAACCCTTTAGCTAATCTTATTACAAAAGTTAAGTTACAAGGTGTTAATAAACAGTATATCCATGTGGCAAATAAAAAAATTGAACAATTTTTAAAAAATAGCAATTCAGGTTTTGACAAACACTATTTTTATAATATAGAAAAATGGTATCGTCAAGACTTCATATTGACGTTTAGTAAAATTCGCTGTGCTATCCAGAGAGAAAAGTATAGATATGTAAGACAGTATTATTGGGTGTGTTTAATTAATATTTTAAAAAAGTATAGTAATACACGAAGTTCGACATTTAAATTGCATATAAAAGAGCAAAGCTCTATTGAAGCGATGGAAAATCATATCATTATTGATTTTTTAAAAAGTATTAATGTTTACTTTCAATATTTACCTGACTATAGTAGAAATAAAAAAATCAATTTACAGATAGGAAAATCTGAAGAAATTTTATATGAAATGAAGAATAATTCAGTGGATTTGATTGTTACTTCTCCTCCGTATGGAGATAATTCAACTACTGTAACATATGGACAGTACTCTATGTTACCGATATATTGGATTGATAGGAAGGATTTGGAGGTTTTTTCTGAAAATTTAATAGATAATTATTCAAGTATTGATTCAAATAGTTTAGGTGGATCTGGCAAAAGAAATAAACAAAAGCATCAGTCACACTATTTATCTGAGTATCTTGAAAGTATATCCCAAGATAAGCGAAAAAAAGTGGAAAATTTTGTAATAGACTATTTGGAAGTGATGACGCAAATGGGACGTGTTCTAAAAAAGGATAAGAGAATAGTTTTAACTTTAGGTGATCGACGTGTTGATAATAAAGTAGTGCCATTATCAAGTATTACGCAGGAATTTTTTGAAAATATTGGTTTTGAGTTGGAAGCTTCTATTACACGTAATATACCTATAAAGAGAATGCCAAGACGGGTTTCTAAAGTAAAAGATAAATCAGTGGAATCAATGAATCAAGAATATGTTTTGATATTAAGAAAAATAAAGGAGATTTAGATGTCTAATAAAGTTGAACAAGTACCTATTACTGTAGCAGGTAATATATTGAGTGAATTATCAGAAAAAATTCCGAATAATATTATTGCTCTAAATGAGTTAATAAAAAATGCGTACGATGCTTGTTCTCCTAGTGTCGATATTACATTGGATTCGGAATCTAGACTACTTACAATTCGAGACTACGGAATTGGTATGGATACGGAGGGAATTAAAAAATTATTCCACATATCAAGTAGTGATAAGCATTATGGAGAAATTATTTCTTATAAGGACACTAAACGCTTAACTCAGGGGTCAAAAGGTTTGGGATTTTTATCTGTTTTTAGATTTGGGAAAAAAGTATATTGGAAAACAGCTCAAAATACTCAGATCTCAGAGTTTACTGTAGATTTTGATTCTTTGGTTACTGAATATAATATAACAGATAAGCGTTTAGATGTTACTCTTTCAAGTTCAGGTGATTTTATAGGTACATTAATCCAAATTGAAATCAATGATTATAATGTCAATACTTTAAAAAGGTATCTTAGTGAAGAAGTTAATCGAAATAAAATTTTAAATTCTTTTATTGATGATAAAATATCTGACGGAAAAATTTCTGCCGATAAGAACTTTATTATAAAACTTAATATAGATGGAGAGATTAACTCAACCGATTATGAAATTCAATTACAGACACAAAATAAGCCTCAGCAGTTATTTGAAATAAATTATTCTTCGTCTGATCAAAATCTAGTCTTTAGGAAAGATGGTAAGGATATCTTTTCTGAAGAATTTAGTTTTAATTCAGATAGGTATTCTCTTGATATTAATTTAGCTGCCTATTATCTCGTTTCAAAAGGAAAAAGTAAGATTAACTCTTTATTCTATAATCCTACTAATAATAACTTAACTCCTTTAATTTATATCAATAATAATTTATTTAACAACTATATGTTGTTTGATACTGAATTAATGGCTACTAAAAAATATAGTGAAGTATTAAAGCAATTAATTGGTTATATTTCGATTAAATCTAGTGATTCATCAATACAGTTTAATTCTGATCGGACTCAATTTTCTCAGAGTGAGTTAACTGATGAGATTGCTCATTTCATTGAAAAATTAAATGAAGAAATTCAGAGAATTGGTGCTTCGTTGAAAAATGAATTAAGAGATTTTTCTTCCAAAACATTTATTCAAAATAGGATACCCGAAGAAGAAACTTCTAGTCCTGACAATCTTAAAAAATATATTAAACCAAATTTTAAATTAAAGGATTCTATAATTTTCAAAAAACAAGGAAACAAATTAAAATGTACTTTATTTGATGAGGAAACTTTATTAGACATTATTCCGAAGGCTAAAAAAACAATAGATTTGGGTACAGTTGAATCATGGATTGATATAGATGACCTAAATAAGAAGATTGCTAATTTAAATGAATTAATCCAAGTTGCAACAGACATTAGCTTTAATGGAGAAAAAGTTAATGGATTTAATAAACTTCAGGAAGGGGAGTGGCTGATTAAGAATGAGACGAATACTACAATAACTTCTCTAAAGATAATTTTGAAAAAGCCAGTCCAGCCTAAAATAGAAGTGCACAAAATTGATTTATTACGCGATGTTGATTACAAATTAGAAACTATTTTTACTTTATATAATAGTTTAGGAATCCCATGGAAGAGAATAGAACCGAATATAACAACAAATGGGAATCATACAATCAGATATGATGGAAGAAAAGGAGAAATAAGGTTTGGTAGAAATGGAGAGCAAACTATAACTGTAAGTGTAAAGGATAAAGATACTAAACTAGAATATGAAAGTGATTTTACTTTTAGGATAAAATCGTCTGAGGAGTACGAAATAAAACCTGAACAATTAAAACAGTCCTTGATTAGATTGCCAATCACCGAAACTCCAAATTTTTCTTCAGATATCAAAGTTTTAATAAATGAAATTAACGAGTTATTTAAGACTGATTACAGTATTATTCCTGTAATTTCTTATAGAACTCTTATAGAACTGACAGTTAATGATATATTAAATAACATTGGAGAAGAAAAGAAAACAGATTTATCAAAGAACTATAATAAAGTGATTTCAATAGCAGAAGATAGAATCAAGAATTCACGCCTTGATGATAAAGATAAGCAGATACTATTAGGCATATATAAATCTATTCAGTCTCAAAGTGAAGTAAATGCTTTTATTGCATTTTTAAACTTATCTGTACATAACGGAGCTAGAATAATTACAAAAGAAGATGTAAAAACAAAAACACAAGAAATACAATTACTCCTTGTATTATTGCATTTGACAACTTTATAATAATTACAAGGCTTTAAAGTTAAAATTAATTTGACAAATAATATCCAATAAACAACCTATCACAAACCAATCAAACTGGTGTATTCTGCGCTTGTTCTGATTGGTTTTTCTTATTTCCGGATTTTAAGATGTATTTGTTCTGTATTTCAAACAAATAGATGCTTGAAACTTTATTATATAGCTGTTCTTGGCTAGAACATTCGCCATTATTACGTTTTGGTTAAATTTGTTAGGATTGTATGAATTGTCAGAAAATTTTTATTATAATATGGTTTATAAATAAAGTAAGGAGACTTCTATGCAAAGACAACGTTTTTCACTCCGTAAATACAAGTTCGGTTTGGCTTCTGTTCTGTTGGGAACTGCTCTGGTTTTTGGTGCGGGACAGGCTCAGGCAGATGAGCAGGCGACCACTAGTTCATCAGGGCAAGTTCAGACGACTGCTGCTGTGGTATCAGCGACTGAGTCTGCTTCTCAAGCAGCAACACCTGAGAGTCAGCCGGCAACTCAAGCACCTGTGGAGAAAGCAACGCCAGCTTCTTCTGAATCGGCTACTTCAAGTACAGAGAATTCTAGCCAGCCTTCTACGGCAGAGGCTAAGGAAGCAGCCGCAGCTCCTGTAGAAAAAGGAGCGACTTCTTCATCAGAACAGGCTTCTTCAAGTGCTGAGAAGGTAACTCAGCCATCTGCCACAGAGACCAAGCCGACAGCTCCAGCTAGTTCGACTGTAGAGTCTCCGACAGCCGCAAACTCAGAAAAGCCTGCTGCTAATCCTGATGCAGTAGCAGAGTCACCAACTTCTCGCGATGCTAAGCCAAGCAGCATCAGTACCAATGAGATTATCAAGGTCCCTCAGACCTGGTCACAGGGTTATAAAGGTCAAGGCCGTGTGGTAGCCATTATCGACTCAGGTCTGGATGTCCATCATGAGGTTCTGAAGATCTCTGACCCGTCAAAGGCTAAGTATCAGACAGAGGCAGCTCTTGAAGAGGCTAAGAAAAAGGCCGGTATTGACTACGGGAAGTGGTACAACAGCAAGGTTGTCTATGCCTATAACTATATCGACGGTGATGACAATATCAAGGAAAAGAACAGTTACTCACATGGTATGCACGTAACAGGGATTACAGCGGGAAATCCCAACAAGAAAGCTCCTAATGATGAGTATGTCTATGGTGTTGCGCCAGAAGCACAAGTTATGTTTATGCGGGTCTTCTCAGACCGTCAACGCACAACAAGCGACGCTATCTATATCAAAGCCATTGATGATGCGGTGGCTTTGGGAGCTGATACCATCAATATGAGTCTGGGCTCAGCAACAGGTTCAACGGTTGATGTCAGCCCTAGTCTGCAGGCCGCTATTGAGCGCGCTCGGGCCAAGGGGGTGAGCGTGATCATTGCTGCGGGTAATGACAACACCTTCGGAAGTGAATACTCTAAACCGCTGGTTGAAAATCCAGACTATGGTCTAGTTGGCAGTCCTTCAACAGCAGAAAGCTCTATCTCAGTCGCTTCTGTCAATAATACTGTTCTGACAGAGGAAGTCATGGAAGTGCGTGGTCTGGAAAAGAATGATAAGCTTTTGAACGGTCATTTCAGCTACTCCATGGGTGAGACAAATGCAACCTTTGAAAAGGGCAAGGAATATGAGTATGTTCATGTTGGTCTTGGCCGTGAAGAGGACTTTGCTGGTAAGGATCTGACAGGTAAGCTGGCTCTTATCCAGCGTGGTTCCTTTACCTTTGCTGAAAAAGTTAGAAATGCCATTAGCCATGGTGCTGTTGGTGCTCTGATCTACAATAATGTCGACGGAGCTAACCTAACGATGAGCCTAGACAGTGAATCTAAAAAGGTTCCGTCAGCCTTTATTAGTAAGGAATATGGAGAGGCTTTGGCAGCTGGTAATTACAAGGTAGTCTTTAATGGTCTTAAGGTCAATCGGCCGCATCCAGGAGCTGGTAGTCTGTCTGACTTCTCTAGTTGGGGCGTTACGACAGATGGCTTGCTCAAGCCTGATGTGACAGCACCAGGTGGCGATATTTACTCTTCGCTTAATGACAATACCTATGGCTCTATGAAGGGAACCAGTATGGCTACGCCTCATGTAGCTGGTGTAGCAGCTCTGGTCAAGGAATATCTCCTTCAGCATTATCCAGACTTAACACCTGCCCAGAATGCCGATTTGGTCAAAGCCCTCATCATGTCAACTGCTAAGCTGCACGTCAACAAAGAAACTGGTGTCTACACCTCTCCGCGTCAGCAGGGTGCTGGTATCGTAGATACGGCAGCAGCTGTTTCTACCGGCCTCTATGTGACAGGAGATAACCAATATCCTAGCGTTTCTCTGGGCAATGTAGAAGATAGCTTCACCTTTGACGTTACGGTTCATAATATTACTGATAAGGACCGGACCTTGAAGATGATTGTCAATACCAATACGGACGGAGTCAAGGATGGCTACTTTACCCTGACACCTCGCAAACTAACCGAAACGGTTTGGCCAGAAGTCACCGTTAAGGCTCACAGCAGCCAGAAAGTGACGGTCAAGGTAAATACTGCTAAGTTTGCGGAAGAGTTAATCAAGCAGATGCCGAACGGCTATTTCTTAGAAGGCTTTGTCCGCTTTGTCGATCCAGCAGATGACGGCGATGTTGTTAGTCTGCCATTTATGGGCTTCCGTGGGCAATTCCAAGATCTGCCAGCGGTAGAAAAACCAATCTATGATCTGGTCCAAGAAGGCAAGTCAGGCTTCTATTACCCAGTGCCAGAGGACAAGAGTATCCTGTCTGATAACAATGTCTCTTCCCTTGTGACAGAGTCAAATGATACACTCTACTCTACCGGTCGAACAGCTGCTCGCAGCTCAATTGTACTGGGAACTGCAGAAAATGCGGATGGTAAGCATGTGCTGCAGCTGGGAGCGGATGGCAAGATTCGTCTGGCCTTCTCACCTAATGGAGATGGCAATCAGGACAGCATCCAGTATCGGACAGTTCTCTATCGCAATATCAATAATCTGACAGCTAGTGTCTATACGGCAGATGATACGGACTATCGCTTCCCAATCTGGCAGAGCAGCACGATTAGAGAAGGCCGCAAGAACTATTATAGTGGTCAGTCAGACAATCCTAAGTCCTACCTACTAGAAGATACATACTGGGATGGTCGTGATAGCAAGGGTGAGAAGCTGGAAGATGGCCTCTATACCTATGTGGTTCGCTATACACCAGATGTACCAGGTGCTAAAGAGCAGCAGATTACCTTTAAGCTGCAGATCGATACCCAGAAGCCTTTGATTAGCTCAGGCTATATCAGTACCAAGGATGGCGCAGAAATCTTTACAGCTCGCAAGCCAAAAGATGTTGGAAACGGAGGTATTTTGAGAGAACAGGTCTTCTATCTGCAGGCAGATGAAAAAGGGAAAGAGACCTATAAGGCCGTGGATGATTTTGGCATTGAGCGTGATTACGAGCGTCGGGTTTACATCTCAGCCAATGCGGATGGCAGCTACACCTTGCCAAAAGGAGTGGACAAGTCTAAGATCTTCTATGTGGTAGAGGACTATGCGGGTAACCGTGATGCCATAGCTTTGTCAGAGCTAGTCAGTGCTGAAAATGATGGGCGCATCCGTGTCGCTCTGGTGGATGCCAATACGCGTCAAGATGTGCATTCGACCTTTGTCTATCGGATCAAGGACAGCAAGGGCAAATATGTCGAACTGGACAAAGGCAAGCAAATCAATGCTCTGCCGTTTGGACGCTACACAGCTGAGATCTTTACTTATGATAAGGATGAGCTTCGTTTCTACAGCGCTCTGACTCAGGAATTTGAGCTGACAGCCCAAGATAGCTTTAAGACGATTGAATTTCTAGTTAAGAAGCTGGTCTTTGCACCGGTCAGCGTTGCCTTTGATCAAGCTGTTCCGAAGAATACCCAAGTGGTTCTCAAGAATAATAATGGCGATGCTTATACGCTTCCAGCAGAACTGTTTGGCAAGCATGCCTTCGGAAGATCTGTAGCATCTGGATTCTACTCTGTCTTTGTCAACCTACCGACTGGCTACGAGCTTTGGGAAACTGAGCCGACTGTTGAGGTCAAAGAAGGTAAGAATAACCTGCTGAAGCTGGGAGTTATCGTCAAGTCAGGCTTGCTGGCAGCTGTCAATCAGCAGTCTAGTCTGGTCGGCACTGCTCAGTATTACAATGCTTCTGCAGCGAAGCGCACAGCCTTCGACCAAGCATATCAGGCAGCCAAGGACGCTTTGACAAGCAAGCTGACCCAAGCGCAAGTTGATGCCGTAAGAAGTAAGCTTGAAACAGCATCTGCTGATCTAGACGGCAAGGACTCTGATATCGCTGCAGTTAAGGCGGCTGTGGAAGCTTATGCAGCTACTACTAAGACAGGAGCTTATGCCAATGCTAAGGATAGAACTCGTCGCGCTTATGACAAGGCCTTCCAAGCAGTGGCTCTGCTCTTGGTGCAGGACAAGGTGACACAGGAGCAAATTGATACAGCGATCGCTCAGCTAGCTACAGCCGAGAAGAAGCTGGATGGCAAGGCGACTAACTTTACCAATCTCAAGAAGATAGTCGATGATGAGGTGCATTACCAAGCCATCAGCAATAAGTTTATCTATGCGACTGACGCGGTTAAGGCGGCTTATCTAGAGGCCTATGCTGAGGCAAAGGCAGTCTTGGCGGATCCAGGTGCCAGCCAGGAAGATGTCAAAGCAGCCATTACCAACCTCAGAGAGGCAAAAAGAAAACTCGATGGCAGAAAGCCAAGAGTCGTAAGACCGAAAAAACCTAGACAAGCCTAATTGGTTTTCAAGTGAGTTAAAATCCCTTAAGTTGAAACTTGAGGGATTTTTCGATAAGTATTTTACATTGGTCCTATTTTCTGCTATAATCTTTTTTAGAAAGAATTCTCATTGTCTACTTTTTAGCGAGTTCGGGATAGTGTGAGCCGGATAGGGAAGCAGTGCAGATGGCGCTTTCGGTTAACATTTTTAAAGTAATGAAGTAATAAATTAGGGTGGAACCGCGTCTTGACGCCCCTAGGTAAATAGCCTAGGAGTGTCGGATGTGGTTCTTTTGCGTACTGAGTCTATTGTTCGAAAGAAAGGAGATTCATGGAGAACCTTTATCTTGTAAAAGATGAGAATCAATTAGTAGCTTTTCGAGATTTCGTTGCAAAGAATGCCGCAAAGTTGCAGGATTATCTGGCTTTTTTAAAAGACGAGTTTGCGGTTTATGACTTGCCGCAAGCCATCATTTGGTCCGATTTTGATTCTGCTACGCAGATCATTCGTGAAATTCCTGTGCCGGCTTATACAAATGATAAGCGGATGGTTATGACTCCCGAGTTGCCGATTTGGAAAGATTTGTATCTCCTTCAGTTAGAGAATTACGAGTCCTCTCACCAAACTCAAGCAATAGCAAACCACTATCAGTCTTTGTCTGAAAATTCTCTCTTGCAGATTGTGGGCCATGAGTTAGCTCATTGGTCGGAGCATTTTTCAGATGATTTTGATGGATACGGTGCCTATATCTGGTTTGAAGAAGGGATGGCTGAGTATATTAGCCGCAAGTATTTCTTTACAGATGAGGGATTTCAAACGGAAAAGGCCTGTAATCAGTCTCTTGTTGAGCTCTTTCAGAAAAAGCACGGTTGGCACTCATTGAATGATTTCGGCTCTTCAACTTATCAAGGGAATTATGCTAGTATTTTTTACGAATACTGGCGCAGTTTTTTGACAGTTGACAAGCTAGTAGAAAATCTAGGCAGTGTGCAAGCGGTCTTTGATTCTTATCATCGGTGGGCAAACACAGATAAAACAATTTCCTTGTTGGATTGGTTCATAGAACAGAAAATAATAGACAAAGAGATATAAACAAACTAAAGGAGTAACAAATGTCTAAAAAGTTAACATTTCAAGAAATTATCTTGACTTTACAGCAGTTCTGGAATGATCAGGGCTGTATGCTCATGCAGGCTTATGATAATGAGAAGGGGGCGGGAACGATGAGCCCCTATACCTTCCTGCGGGCTATTGGGCCAGAGCCTTGGAATGCGGCCTATGTAGAGCCGTCTCGCCGGCCAGCAGATGGCCGTTATGGGGAAAATCCTAACCGTCTCTATCAGCACCATCAATTTCAGGTGGTTATGAAGCCATCGCCAAGCAATATCCAAGAACTTTACTTGCAGTCTTTGGAGCTCTTGGGGATTAATCCGCTGGAGCACGATATCCGCTTTGTTGAGGATAACTGGGAAAATCCATCAACTGGCTCGGCTGGTCTGGGCTGGGAAGTTTGGCTGGATGGTATGGAAATTACTCAGTTCACCTACTTCCAGCAGGTCGGAGGTCTACCAACTCAACCGGTGACAGCTGAGGTGACTTATGGTCTGGAGCGTCTGGCTTCTTATATCCAAGAAGTGGACTCAGTTTACGACATTGAGTGGGCTGATGGTGTTAAGTACGGTGAAATTTTCACTCATCCTGAGTATGAGCATTCTAAGTACAGTTTTGAGGTCAGCGACCAAGACTTGCTCTTGGGGAATTTTGAGAAGTTTGAAGCGGAAGCTAAGCGCTGTCTGGACGAGCATCTGGTGCACCCAGCCTATGACTATGTTCTCAAATGCTCGCATACTTTTAACCTCTTGGATGCGCGTGGAGCCGTATCTGTGACAGAGCGGGCTGGTTACATTGCTCGTATTCGGAATTTAGCGCGTGTTGTGGCCAAGACCTTTGTGGCTGAGCGCAAGCGTCTGGGTTATCCGCTTTTGGATGCAGAGACTCGCGAGAAACTCTTGGCAGAGGAGGGAGAATAATCATGGTAAAAAATTTATTAGTTGAATTAGGCTTGGAGGAAATGCCAGCCTATGTTGTGACACCGAGCATGAAGCAGCTGCGCGACAAGATGGGAGCCTTCCTGGCAGACCATCGTCTGACCTTTGAGAAAATTGAAATGTTCTCTACGCCTCGTCGTTTGGCGGTGCGCGTGGTTGGCTTGGCGGACAAGCAGTCTGATTTGACCGAAGATTTCAAAGGCCCTTCTAAGAAAATTGCTCTGGATGCAGATGGCAACTTTACCAAGGCTGCAGAAGGCTTTGTCCGTGGCAAGGGCTTGACGGTTGAGGACATTACTTTCCGCGAAATCAAGGGGGAAGAATATGTCTATGTGACCAAGGAAGAGGTCGGCCGCCCGGTTGAGGAAATCATCCCAGCAGTGACAGAAGTTCTGCAAGCCCTGACCTTCCCTGTCAGCATGCACTGGGCCAACAATACCTTTGAATACATCCGCCCGGTCCACACCTTGACTGTGCTCCTAGATGAGCAGGCCTTTGACTTGGATTTCTTGGACATCAAGAGCGGCCGTACTAGCCGAGGACACCGCTTCTTGGGTCAAGAAACGGAGATTGCTTCAGCAGATTCTTATGAAGATGTCCTACGGGCTCAGTTTGTCATTGCCAGTCCTCTTGAGCGGGGAGATATGATTGTCGAGCAGATTCGAGCACTGGAAGAGGAGCACGGGGTTTCTATCGAGATTGATGAAGACTTGCTCAATGAAGTGTTGAATCTGGTGGAATATCCGACAGCTTTCTTAGGTAATTTTGATGCTAAATATTTAGAGGTGCCAGAAGAAGTCTTGGTGACTTCCATGAAAGAGCACCAGCGTTACTTTGTTGTGCGCGATAGTGAAGGCAAACTTTTGCCGCACTTTATCTCTGTCCGCAATGGAAATGCAGAGCACTTGGAAAATGTCATCAAGGGAAATGAGAAAGTCTTGGTGGCTCGTCTGGAAGATGGAGAATTCTTCTGGCGGGAAGACCAAAAGTTGGCTATTGCTGACTTGGTTGAAAAACTTGGCAATGTGACCTTCCACGAAAAGATTGGCTCTCTGGCAGAGCACATGGAGCGGACTGGCAAGATTGCTGCTCTCTTGGCGCAAGAAGCAGGATTGGATGCTGATGAGACAGTCGATTTGGCTCGTGCAGCGGCTATTTATAAGTTTGACCTGCTGACTGGTATGGTTGGGGAATTTGATGAGCTGCAAGGTATCATGGGCGAGAAGTATGCTCTTCTGGCTGGTGAGAATGCTGCGGTGGCAGCTGCCATTCGGGAGCACTATATGCCGACTTCAGCAGATGGCGAATTACCTGACACTAAGGTCGGAGCAGTCTTGGCTCTGGCTGATAAGCTGGATATCATTCTGTCCTTCTTCTCAGTTGGACTGATTCCAAGCGGTTCCAATGATCCTTATGCTCTGCGCCGTGCGACTCAGGGTGTTGTGCGTATCTTAGACAAGTTTGGATGGAACATTGACTTGGCTCAGCTTCTTGGTCGACTTTACGAACTCAAGTTTGATAGCCTAAGCTATGACAATCAAGAAGCCGTGCTGGACTTCTTCCGTGCTCGTGTTGAGAAAATGATAGATCGCAGCATTCCAAAAGACATCGTGGCGGCTGTTCTTCAAAGCACTCACTTTGTCGTACGCGATTTGGTAGAAACAGCTGCTCTTCTAGCAGAAAAAGCTCAGGAAGCTAGATTCAAGTCAGCAGTGGAAAGCCTGTCTCGGGTCTTTAATCTTGCTGAGAAAGCCCAAGGGCAGACCGCTGTCAATCCAGCTCTCTTTGAAAATCAAGAGGAAAAAGACTTGGCTGCCGCCATTGAAGCAGTGGAGCTGACGGCAGACTTAGCTGCTAATCTGGACCAACTTTTTGCCCTCAGTCCAGTTATCGATGATTTCTTTGACCATACTATGGTTATGGCTGATGATGAGGCTGTGCGTAACAACCGTCTGGCTCTCCTGTCTTCTTTGACAGCCAAAGCGGGACAGCTGGCCCAGTTTAATCAGATTAATACCAAATAAAAGGTAAGAGAGGTAGAATCATGGATCCTAAAAAAATTGAACGTATCAATGAATTAGCTAAAAAGAAAAAAGCTGAAGGTCTAACTGCTGAGGAAAAAGTAGAACAAGCCAAGCTTCGTGAAGAGTATATCGAAGGCTACCGTCGCTCTGTTCGTCATCACATCGAAGGCATCAAGATTGTTGATGAGGATGGCAATGATGTGACGCCTGAAAAATTGCGTCAAGTTCAGCGCAAGAAAGGCCTTCACGGCCGTAGTCTGGATGACCCAGAGTCTTAAGTAGATATAAATATAAATAAAAAAATCCCTCGCTAGGAAGCTAGAAAGTTCCTGTCGAGGGATTCTTTTATTCTTGTTTACGTTTTTTCAAAATACGGAGAGCTACATAGATGCAGCTAGCGATGATTGCTACATCGAGCCAGAAAATCCAAGGTTCCGTGATACGGAAAAAGAAATAAGCAGCGATGGCAATAATGAGGGAGAGAATCCCTAAATCCATTTTTTCTCTGAGATTGAGTCTCATAGATCTTCTTCCTCCTTTTTTTGTGCTTGACGAATCTTTCCTTTGGCAATGAAATGCATAATCAGTCCAAATCCAAGACCTGCGGCTAATCCAGTTACAATAAGTTTAGGTTGAAGCAAAACTTGTAGGATATCTTTCTTTTCCATGACAGCTATCATGATGCTGAAGAGAGGGTAAAAGAGTAGCCAATAGGAGAAACCTGCTTTGAGACCAGCATGTTTCATGGCCCTTTCTTCCTTGGCATCCTGAAGTTCTAGCTCTAGGTCATCAATTCCTTTGCGGCGTGCTTGAATGACTATATAGACACAGAAGCCGAGGATAAGGATTTCCAGCAGGATAGGATAGGCAACAGCGATAATTTTGGGCCAGCGAAAGGCTAGGGGAAAGGCGATGGCATTGCCAAAAATCAGAATAAAGAAAAGCCAGATAAAGCCTATATTTCCTAGATGCTCAGCCTGTTGGCGCTTTTGCTCGTCCAAAGGTCCGGTAATGCCGTAAAATCGTTTAATCATCTTGTCTGAGAATGTTTCTTTTTTCATGTTTGTGTCCTTTCTAGTTTAAGTCAAGGGATTATTCGCTCTGTTCAGTATGGTGTTTGCGTGATTTGAAATAAAGCCTATATTTCCTAGATGCTCAGCCTGTTGGCGCTTTTGCTCGTCCAAAGGTCCGGTAATACCGTAAAATCGTTTAATCATCTTGTCTGAGAATGTTTCTTTTTTCATGTTTGTGTCCTTTCTAGTTTAAGTCAAGGGATTATTCGCTCTGTTCAGTATGGTGTTTGCGTGATTTGAAGTACAAGCTGATAAAAACACCTAAAATGCTAGCGACCAAGGCTGTTTTCAGGATTCGATCAGCTTGTAAAAAGAGAGTGAAAAAGTCTTGCTTGAGAGTGACTGCTTCTACAAGGCTAAAGATAGGATGGAAAGTCAACCCAACGAAGAGAGCAATCTTAAGACCAGGATATTGAAGCTTGCGCCTTTCTTTTTCACTCATGAGTTCCAAATCCAAATCTGCCAGGTGCTTTTTCTCAGACCTGAAGTAAATGACACCAGCTATTATAAAGGTAAGAAGCTCTATAATAATGGGGTAAATTCGAGCATCTAAGCCTGGATAGATATCGGCTAGCATGAAAGCTAGGAAATTACCAACTTGCAAAATCAAGAAAAGCCAAATAAAGCCTATATTTCCTAGATGCTCAGCCTGTTGGCGTTTTTGCTCGTCCAGAGGTCCCGTAATACCGTAAAATCGTTTAATCATCTTGTCTGAGAATGTTTCTTTTTTCATGTTTGAGTCCTTTCTTTAGGTATGAAATTTGCTGCAGGGAAAAACTCTTAGTCATCTGATTCTTCATCTGTCAGCTGGGGCTCCCAAAAGAGGGCGTTGAGGTCAGTATCCAGCGCTCTAGCCAGATTGATACAGAGCTCGAGGGTGGGGTTGTATTTGTTGTTTTCAATCATATTGATAGTTTGCCGCGATACCCCGATAGACTTGGCCAACTCTAGCTGAGACATCTTTTTTTCTTTTCGAAATTCTTTGACACGATTCATTACACCCTTCCTTTCTAATTCTATAACTGATAACTTTCAGTGAGTTTGTCAGTTATATTTGACTTTTATTTTATGCTAGTATAATACTTTTTGGAAAAAGTGTCAAGTATATCTGACAAAAAAATTTAAAAAGGATTTCATCCGCTTACTTTTTCTTTTAAATTTTTTTTTGCTTTTGAATGTGATATAATAAGTAAGATATGACAAACGAATTTCATCACATTACGGTTCTTCTTCATGAAACGGTTGACCAGTTGGCGGTTAAGCCTGACGGCATCTATATCGATGCGACCCTTGGCGGTGCTGGTCACAGCGAATATCTTTTGAGCCAGCTCGGAGATGAGGGACATCTCTATGCTTTTGATCAGGACCAGACGGCTATTGACAATGCTAAAAAGCGCTTGGCTCCCTATGTAGAGCGGGGGATGGTGACCTTTATCAAGGACAATTTCCGCCACCTCAAGAGCCGTTTGCAAGAAGCCGGTGTGGAAGAAATTGATGGGATTTGTTATGACTTAGGCGTTTCCAGCCCTCAGCTGGATCAGCGTGAGCGTGGTTTTTCCTATAAACAGGATGCGCCTTTGGATATGCGCATGAACCGCGAGGCAGCCTTGACAGCTTTTGAGGTTGTCAATCATTATAGCTATCAGGATTTGGTACGAATCTTTTTTAAATACGGCGAAGACAAGTTTTCTAAGCAGATTGCCCGCAAGATTGAGCAGGCTAGAAGTGTCAAGCCTATTGAAACAACGACAGAACTGGCTGAAATTATCAAGTCAGCCAAGCCAGCTAAGGAGCTGAAGAAGAAAGGCCACCCAGCTAAGCAGATTTTTCAGGCCATTCGGATTGAGGTCAATGATGAATTGGGCGCAGCGGATGAGTCTATTCAGCAGGCTATTGATCTGCTAGCGGTGGACGGCCGGATTGCGGTCATTACTTTTCATTCGCTGGAAGACCGTCTGACCAAGCAGCTTTTCAAGGAGGCGTCGACAGTGGATGTTCCCAAAGGCCTGCCTTTCATCCCTGATGAACTGCAGCCTAAGCTGGAGCTGGTCAGCCGCAAACCAATTTTACCAAGCAAAGAAGAATTAGAAAGCAATAACCGGGCTCATTCTGCCAAGCTGCGCGTGGCCCGTAAGATACACAAGTGAGGAAGAAATGTCAGAAAAAAGACCAAACCCGCTTCAAGATCAGATGAGAAAATTTTCCCGAGTTGAGAAGGCTTTTTACGGATCTATCGTTTTGACTGCCATTATTTTAGCAGTCAGCATCGTCTTTATGCAGACCAAGCTATTGCAGGTGGATCGGGATTTGACGGAAGTCAATACGCAGATTGAAGCGGAGCAGACAGAGCTAGCCGACATCAAGCAGGAAGTCAATGAACTGACCCGCTATGAAAGATTGTCCCAGTTAGCCAGCTCTCAGGATATGAAACTCCAGAAGGGAAATCGTAAAACAGTGAGTTCAACGGATGAAGAATAAAATTTTTGAAAAAATTAAAAAATACGCCCTGAAAAATAGGCAAACCCCTGAATACAATCGGCGGCAAGTGGGAAAGAGCATGAGCATCTTAGCTATCTTTCTCTTTTTCGTTTTCTTGATTAATTTTGCCATCATTATCGGGACAGACCAAAAGTTCGGTGTTAATCTATCAAAGGGTGCAGAAGTAGTCCATCAAAAGACGGTTACAGTCGCTGCGCGGCGGGGAACAATCTATGACCGAAATGGAGTTCCCATTGCAGAGGATGCCACGACTTATAATGTTTATGCCATTATTGACAAGAGTTACAAGTCAGCTACCGGCAAGATTCTCTATGTAGAAGAATCCCAGTACGATAAGGTGGCAGAGATTTTCAATCAATACCTAGAGCTGGACAAGGACTACGTCAAAACTCAGCTGTCTCAGAAAAATCTCAAGCAGGTTTCCTTCGGGGCACAGGGCAATGGCATTACCTACAGTAATATGAACGCCATGCGGGAAGCTTTTGAAGCTGCTGGTATTGAAGGGATTGACTTTACTACCAGTCCTAACCGCAGTTATAGTAACGGTGTCTTTGCCTCCCAGTTTATCGGTCTTGCCCAGCTGCAGGAGGATAAGGAAGGCAATAAGACGCTGAAAGGGACTTCTGGTATGGAGCAGGCACTGGATAGGATTCTTGCTGGTCAGAATGGGATTGTGACCTACGAAAAAGACCGAAACGGTAATGTTGTGCCTGGGTCAGAAAAGGTCTCTGTACAGGCAGAGGATGGCAAGGACGTCTATACAACACTGTCAGCTGATTTGCAAACCTACCTAGAAACGCGGATGAACGCCTTTCAGGAAAAAGTCAAAGGTAAGTTTGTCAATGCGACCTTGGTCAGTGCCAAAACTGGCGAAATCCTAGCTACCTCTCAAAGGCCGACCTATAATGCAGATACCAAGGAAGGCTTGAATGAGAAAAATCTGGGCAACTGGAACACCATGCTCTATCAAGGCCAGTACGAGCCAGGATCTACTATGAAAGTTATGACTCTGGCTTCAGCTATTGATAATGGCAGCTTTAATCCTAACGATACCTATGACAGCAGAGAATACAAGGTTATGGATGCGACCATTCGGGACTGGAACGTCAACATGGGGATTTCAGAAGGGGAAACTCTGACCTTTGCCCAAGGATTTACCTATTCCAGTAACGTTGGTATGACTATTTTAGAACAGAAGATGGGCAATGACAAGTGGCTGGACTACTTGAGTAAGTTTAAGTTTGGTCTGCCGACCCGCTTTGGGATGGGGAATGAAACCTATGGCTCCTTGCCAGGTGATAACTATGTTACGATTGCCATGAGCTCCTTTGGTCAAGGGATTGGTGTGACCCAGGTGCAGATGCTGCGTGCCTTCTCGTCCGTTGCCAATGACGGCGTCATGGTAGAGCCTAAGTTTATCAATGCCATCCATGATCCAAAAAACAATACAGCTCGTAAGACAGCGACAGAAATTATCGGAAATCCTGTCTCAGAAAAAGCAGCTCAAACCACTCGGGATTATATGGTTCAGGTCGGAACAGACCCCTACAAAGGAACCCTGAATGTCGGTGGAGAACCCGTCATTCAAGTGGCTGGTCAGAATGTCGCTGTTAAGTCAGGGACCGCTCAGATCGCTTCTGAAAATGGTTATCTAGAGGGTGAGAATGACTATATCTATTCAGTTGTTGCCATGACGCCGGCAGAAAATCCTGAATTTATCATGTATGTGACAGTTCAGCAGCCTGAAGAAAAATTCCAGCCTATATTCTGGCAGGAAGTGGTCAATCCGGTCTTGGAAGAAGCGGTCGCTCTCAAAGATAGCCTTAATCTGACGACAGAGGCGACTCCAGCTCTTGAAACAGTCACTGAAGAAACCAGCTATAAAATGCCATCACTGGAAGATCTGACCAAGCAACTAGGTCTGAAACATCAAATCAGTCCTGGCGGTCTGGCAGATGAATTGCGCCGCAACCTAGTCCAACCAATTGTGCTGGGAACAGGTGGCAAGATTAAAAAAGTATCTGTCAAAGAGGGCAAGAATCTCAAGGCCAACCAGCAGGTTTTGATCTTGTCAGATGATTTAGACAGTCTGCCTGATATGTATGGCTGGACCAAGGCCAATGTCGAACGTTTTGCGAAGTGGCAGGACATTGAAGTCACTTTCAAAGGAGAGGGCTCCAAGGTCGTCAAGCAGAGCGAAAAGACCAATACTTCGCTGAAAAATCTCAAGAAAATAACAATTACAATGGGAGACTAATATGCTTATTGCTCTTATTGCAGGAATCGTAACTTTTATCCTAACTATCATCGGCATTCCTGCCTTTATTCGTTTTTACCATAAGGCTCGTATCACAGGCCAACAGATGCACGAAGATGTTAAGCAGCATCAGGCCAAGGCCGGAACACCAACCATGGGTGGTACTGTCTTTCTCTTGACATCTGTTCTGGCCAGCTTTGTTATCGGTCTGGTTTCGCATCAGTTGTCCAATGGTCTCATCATGATTCTTTTTATCTTGGTCCTGTATGGCGTTGTCGGCTTTTTGGATGACTTCCTCAAGGTGTTTCGTAAGATCAACGAAGGTCTAAATCCCAAGCAGAAACTGTTTCTGCAGTTGGTCGGCGGAGTTGTCTTTTACTTCTTCTATAATCAGCATGGTGCAGGTGACCAGCTGAATATCTTCACCGTTCCTGTCCAGATAGGCTTCCTCTATGTCTTTTTCGTCCTTTTTTGGCTTATTGGCTTCTCCAATGCTGTCAATCTGACGGATGGAATTGATGGTTTGGCCAGCATTTCTGTGGTCATTAGCTTGGTGGCCTATGCTGTAATTGCTGTTGAGCAGAAGCGTTTTGATATTTTGATTGTCATCATCAGTATGATTGGCGGCTTGCTAGGCTTCTTTGTTTTCAACCATAAGCCTGCTAAAATCTTCATGGGCGATGTAGGAAGTCTGGCTTTGGGCGGTATGCTGGCTGCTATCTCCATTTCCCTTCATCAAGAGTGGACCCTGCTCTTGATTGGTATCGTATATGTGTTTGAGACGACCTCTGTCATGATGCAGGTGACCTACTTCAAGCTGACCGGCGGCAAGCGGATTTTCCGGATGACTCCGGTTCATCACCACTTTGAACTTGGCGGCTTGAGTGGTCATGGCAAGGAGTGGAGCGAATGGAAAGTCGATTTCTTCTTCTGGGGAATCGGCATCGTGGGCAGTCTCTTGACCCTAGCCATTCTATATCTATAGCAAGAAGCGAGTTTCAGACTCGCTTTTCTGCTTCTTAGGTTTGAGGGGGAGCAGGATGGCAGTTTTTTTGGTATAATAGTTAGGATAATAGAATAGAGGACAAGATGAAATTTACAGAATTTAAGTTTAAAGAATATATTCAGGAAGCGCTTAGGGATTTGAACTTCGTTGAAGCGACTCCAGTCCAAGAAAAGCTGATTCCTTTGGTATTGTCAGATCGGGATTTGGTCGGTGAGTCCAAGACAGGCTCTGGGAAGACCCACACGTTTTTGCTACCAATCTTTCAAATGCTGGATGAGGAAGCAGACAGCGTGCAGGCTGTTATTACAGCCCCAAGTCGGGAGCTAGCAGCCCAGATTTATCAGGCGGCTCGGCAGTTAGCTAGCTTTTCTGAAAAAGAGATTCGGGTGGCCAATTATGTCGGTGGAACTGACAAGGCTCGTCAGATTGGGAAGTTAGAGTCCAGTCAGCCTCATATCGTCATCGGAACGCCTGGGCGGATTTATGACTTGGTAGAGTCTGACGACTTGGCCATTCACAAGGCCAAGACCTTTGTCGTTGACGAGGCAGATATGACACTGGACATGGGCTTTTTGGCGACGGTTGATAAGATAGCAGGCCGGCTGCCAAAAGACCTGCAGTTTCTCGTTTTTTCAGCGACTATTCCGCAGAAGCTTCAGCCTTTTTTGAAAAAATACCTGTCTAATCCAGTTATTGAGCAGATTAAGACCAAGACGGTCATTGCGGACACCATTGAAAACTGGCTCCTATCAACCAAGGGACGAGACAAGAATGCCCAGATTTACCAAATCAGTCAGCTCCTTCAGCCTTATCTGGCTATGATTTTCGTTAATACCAAGACGAGGGCAGATGAGCTGCACAGCTATCTGACAGCTCAAGGGCTCAAAGTTACTAAAATTCATGGGGATATTGCTCCGCGGGAGCGCAAGCGTATCATGAATCAGGTCAAAAATCTGGATTTTGAGTACATTGTCGCTACTGACTTGGCCGCGCGGGGGATTGATATCGAAGGTGTCAGTCATGTTATCAACGATGCCATTCCTCAGGACTTGTCTTTCTTTGTCCATCGGGTAGGCCGCACCGGCCGTAATGGTCTTCCTGGCACAGCCATTACTCTCTACCAGCCGAGTGACGACTCAGATATTCGGGAGTTGGAAAAGATGGGGATTAAGTTCACTCCCAAGATGATAAAGGATGACGAGTTCCAGGATACCTACGACCGAGACCGCCGGGCCAATCGGGAAAAGAGCCGGGAGAAGCTGGATACGGAAATGCTAGGGCTGGTCAAGAAGAAAAAGAAAAAAATCAAACCAGGCTACAAGAAAAAAATCCAGTGGGCGGTGAACGAGAAGCGCCGCAAGACTATGCGAGCAGAGAATCGTGCACGTGGTCGGGCAGAGCGTAAGGCTAAGCGCCAAACATTTTAGTGATATACTTTTCTTATGGCTGTGATAAGAAAAATATATTAGTCTTTGTGAGATAGATATGATAGACTAGTGAAACTAGTCTATTTTTATATTGGGCTTAGTGCGGTCTTTTTGGTATTCGGATACATAATATTTGCACAGACTGCTCATATTTTAATTGTCAAAAAGGCCGTAGCTTGCTAGTCCAAGCGGAGCAAATTCTTTGTTTTGTTCCAGATTTATGTTAAAATATTTCATTATCAAGAAAAGGAAGTAATAATAGTGGTTACAACTTATTTTCTGACAACTGGTTGGTATGAGGAGTTTCTCAAGATCATTCCAGATGGTAAATTATTTAGTTTAAGGGCCGTTTTTGAGGCCATTCCGGGCATTTTGCAAAATCTGCCAATCACCCTTCTTTTGACGGTGGGCGGTGCAGTCTTTGGTATTATGCTTGCCATGGTTTTTGCTGTCGTCAAGATTAATCGGGTTAAAGTCCTGTATCCGATTCAGGCTTTCTTTGTCAGTTTTCTGAGAGGAACGCCTCTGCTGGTCCAGCTCATGCTGACTTATTTTGGGATTCCTTTGTTGCTCAAGGCCATCAACCAGCAGTATGGCACAAGTTTTAATATCAATGATATACCAGCATCTGTCTTTGCGATTGTTGCCTTCGCTTTCAACGAAGCGGCTTATGCCAGTGAGACCATTCGGGCAGCAATCTTGTCCGTAGATCCGGGAGAAATCGAGGCTGCTCGTAGCTTAGGGATGACCAACAAGCAGGTTTATATACGTGTCATTATCCCCAATGCAGCAGTGGTAGCGACGCCTAGTCTGATTAATTCCCTGATTGGCTTGACCAAGGGGACTTCTCTGGCCTTTAGTGCTGGTGTAGTGGAAATTTTTGCCAAGGCGCAGGCTATCGCAGGGGCAGACTACCGTTATTTTGAGCGTTTTATCTCGGTGTCCCTGATTTATTGGGCTGTCAATATTCTCATTGAGCAGCTTGGTCGCTGGATTGAAAAGATGATGGATATCAAGCAGCCGGATAAATTTGAATCGCTTCAGCAAGCAGAAGGAGAAGGAATCTGATGATTAATATTTCACATTTAAGTAAGACTTTTTCAGGTCAAAAGGTTCTGGATAATCTCAGTTTGGATATTCAAAAAGGCGAAGTGGTAGCTTTGATTGGCTCTTCGGGTGCTGGGAAATCAACCTTCCTCCGTAGCCTCAACTATCTGGAACAGCCAGACAGCGGAAAGATCACCATCGACGGCTTCAAAGTGGATTTTTCAAGGATTTCCAAAGATGAGATCTTGCTGCTGCGCCGCAAGCTAGCCATGGTCTTTCAGCAGTTCAACCTCTTTTCTCGTCGGACAGCTCTGGAAAATGTTAAGGAAGGTCTACTGGTAGTTAAGAAATTGTCAGACCAAGAAGCGACTAAGCTAGCCAAGGAAGAGTTAGCAAAGGTTGGCTTGTCAGACCGAGAAAATCACTATCCTAGACATCTGTCAGGCGGTCAGAAGCAGCGGGTGGCTTTGGCAAGGGCTTTAGCTATGAAGCCAGATGTTCTTTTGCTAGACGAGCCGACCTCAGCCTTGGATCCCGAGTTAGTTAGAGAAGTAGAGAAATCAATCGCTGATGCAGCCAAGTCTGGCCAGACCATGATCCTGGTCAGTCATGATATGTCCTTTGTCGCTCAGGTGGCCGACAGGGTACTCTTTTTGGACAGGGGGAAAATCATAGAGTCTGGGACACCAGATGAGATCATCCATCATCCAAAGGAAGAAAGAACCAAGGAATTTTTTGCTAGTTACAAACGGACCTATATTTGATATAATAGAGACAGTGAAGGCTCAGTTGGCTAGACCAGCTGAGTTTGTTTTCAGTCTTAGCATACTGTGGAGCAGGCTTTCTTGTCTGGTGGGTGTTTTATGTAGATGGCTAGATTTGGAGTTATTCTTATTTTTGTAGAATAAGGCTGATTGACCTTTGAGGAGTTGACATGTTAGATCAAATATTTGCACTTTATATCGAGAGCTTGCTTTATACTGCAGTCGGTGTAGGGATCATTGCGGGTTTATGGATTGGACTACGGATGATTCGCCGCAAGGACAAGACAGCCAAGGAGCGCCAGAGTCATCTGTACGATGTCCTTCTGATTGTCATTATGACGATTCCAGTCCTGTCTTTTGCGACGTTGGGCCTGCTCATTGTCCTAAAAGCTTAAATGCTTGTAAAACTGTAGAAAAGTTGTTAGAATAATTCTAGTTACAACAAGGAGAAAGAAGAGTTATGTACGATACAATTATTATTGGAGCTGGGCCTGCCGGCATGACAGCTGCCCTCTATGCAGCCCGCAGCAACCTAAAAGTTGCCCTGCTGGAGCGTGGTATTCCTGGTGGTCAGATGAACAATACAGCTGACATTGAAAACTACCCAGGCTATGCCAATATCAGCGGTCCAGAGCTAGCAGAGAAAATGTTTGAGCCTCTTGAGAATCTAGGTGTTGAACATCTATTTGGCCTAGTAGAAAAAATTGAAGATCGGGGCGATTTCAAGGAAATCATCACAGAAGATGAGCGTTTTGAAACTAAAACGGTCATCATTGCTTCTGGTGCTAATCATCGACATCTGGGGGTTCCTGGTGAGGAAGACTACAACAGCCGCGGCGTTTCCTACTGTGCAGTCTGTGATGGCGCCTTCTTTCGTGATGAAGACCTATTGGTTGTCGGTGGAGGCGACTCGGCGGTAGAGGAAGCTATTTTCCTGACGCGCTTTGCAAAAAGTGTGACCATCGTTCACCGTCGTGATGAACTGCGAGCACAAAAAGTGCTGCAGGATCGCGCCTTTGCCAACGAAAAGATTCGCTTTGTCTGGGATTCTGTAGTGGAAAGTATCCATGGTGATGAGCGTAAGGTGACTGGTGTAACCTTCAAGAATGTCAAGACAGGTGAAACTAGCCAAGCAGATTTTGGTGGCATCTTTATCTATGTCGGCCTGGATCCAGTTAGTGAATTTGCTAAGGATTTGGGCATTACTGATGAGGCTGGCTGGATTCTGACGGACCATCAGATGAAGACTTCAGTAGCCGGCATTTACGCTGTTGGTGATGTTCGCCAGAAAGACCTGCGTCAGATTACGACGGCTGTTGGCGATGGTGCCATTGCCAGTCAGGAAGCCTACAAATATCTTACAGAGCAAGCATAAGAATATAAGCTAAGCAAGTGTGTCTGTTCAAGTGAGTTGACAGGATTTGCTTAGCTTTTTTGGAATTATGATATAATAAAAGGTATCTAGCGAAAAGGAGCAAGAAGATGTACCCAGATGATAGTTTAACTCTGCACACTGATTTGTACCAAATCAACATGATGCAGGTTTATTTCAAGCAAAATATTCACAACAAGCGTGCAGTTTTTGAAGTTTTTTTCCGTAAGAATCCTTTTAATAACGGCTACGCAGTCTTTGCAGGCTTGGAAAGAATTATTTCCTATCTCAATAATCTGACATTCAGCCAGAGCGATTTAGATTATTTGCAATCCTTGGGCTATCACGGAGAATTTCTGGATTATTTGCGGAATCTCAAGATGAGCCTGACCGTAAGGTCTGTTCAGGAAGGTGATTTGGTTTTTGCCAATGAGCCAATCGTGCAGGTGGAAGGTCCATTAGCTCAGTGTCAGCTTGTTGAGACTGCCCTGCTCAATATCGTTAATTTTCAGACGCTGATTGCCACCAAGGCAGCCCGTATCCGCTCTGTCATCGAAGATGAACCTCTGATGGAGTTCGGTACGCGCCGGGCCCAGGAAATGGACGCTGCTATTTGGGGGACTAGGGCAGCTGTGATTGGCGGAGCGAACGGTACCAGCAATGTCCGGGCTGGCAAGCTCTTTGATATTCCAGTTTTGGGAACCCATGCCCATGCTCTCGTTCAAGTTTATGGGAATGATTATGATGCCTTTAAAGCCTACGCTGAGACTCATCATAACTGTGTTTTCCTAGTAGATACCTACGATACATTGCGCCTAGGTGTTCCGGCAGCCATTCGGGTGGCGCGTGAGTTAGGGGACAAAATTAAGTTTCTGGGTGTCCGCATTGATTCGGGAGACCTTGCCTATATTTCTAAGAAAGTTCGGCAGCAATTAGATGAAGCTGGCTTCCCTGATGCTAAGATTTATGCGTCCAATGATCTGGATGAAAATACCATTCTCAACTTGAAAATGCAAAAGGCTAAGATTGATGTCTGGGGCGTGGGAACCAAGCTTATTACAGCCTACGATCAGCCGGCTTTAGGAGCAGTTTATAAGATAGTTGCTATTGAAGATGAGAGTGGAGAATTGCGCAATACCATCAAGCTGTCCAATAATGCTGAAAAAGTTTCTACCCCAGGCAAGAAGCAGGTTTGGCGTATTACCAGCCGTGAAAAAGGGAAGTCCGAGGGAGACTACATTACCTATGATGGCCTTGATGTCAATGCCTTGGAAGAGCTGGAAATGTTCCATCCAACCTATACCTACATCAATAAAACGGTCAAAAATTTTGATGCCGTACCGCTTTTGGTGGACATTTTCCAAGAAGGGAATTTGGTTTATAATCAGCCGACCTTAACTGAGATTCAAGCCTATGCCCGTAAGGAATTTGATAAACTCTGGGACGAGTACAAGCGGGTTCTCAATCCACAGGATTATCCAGTTGACTTGGCTAGAGATATCTGGCAGGATAAGATGGATTTGATTGACCAGATGCGCAAGAAAGCCTACCAGACAGGAGCAGAAAAATGAGTCTACAAGAAGAAATCATCGCTCAACTGGGCGTCAAACCAATCATTGACCCGGAGGAAGAAATTCGCAAGTCGGTGGACTTTCTCAAGGCCTATCTGAGAAAGCACCCTTTTTTGAAAAGCTTTGTTCTGGGAATTTCTGGCGGTCAGGACTCGACCTTGGCTGGACGCTTAGCTCAGCTGGCTGTAGAGGAAATGCGGGCTGAGACTGGGGATGATAGCTATCGCTTTATCGCTGTCCGCCTGCCTTACGGTGTTCAGGCAGATGAAGATGATGCGCAAAAGGCTCTGGCTTTTATTCAGCCTGATGTCAGTCTGACAGTCAATATCAAGGAATCTGCTGATGCTATGACAAGGGCTGTAGAGGCAACGGGTGCCAAAGTCTCTGATTTTAACAAGGGCAATATCAAGGCCCGCAGCCGTATGATTGCCCAGTATGCTTTGGCTGGTTCATACAGCGGGGCTGTCATTGGGACGGATCATGCTGCAGAAAATGTCACGGCTTTTTTCACCAAGTTTGGGGATGGCGGAGCAGATATCTTACCACTTTACCGTCTCAATAAGCGTCAAGGCAAGCAGCTTTTGACCGCCTTAGGAGCGGATCCGGCCCTCTATGAAAAGGTGCCGACAGCAGACTTGGAAGAGGAAAAACCTGGGATTGCGGATGAAGTTGCTCTGGGCGTGACCTACAATGAAATTGATGACTACCTCGAAGGCAAGTTTGTTTCAGCCCAAGCCCAAGAAACTATCGAGTCTTGGTGGCATAAAGGCCAGCACAAACGCCATTTGCCAATTACAATTTTTGATGAATTTTGGAAGTGAAAAGGCTAGTAGATTTTTTAGAAGAGGATACAAAGAAAAGTTAGGTTTTCCTAACTTTTTTACTTGCGCTCCTTTTTTAAAGTTCTATAATAGATGTATAATGACAAGGAGGGTTCTATGCATTCGTTAGAACAAGATTTTACAGATAAGCTATACGCTGCTTATGAGGCAAATCCCAAGTTTGCAGCAATGGAAAATGCCATCAGCCACAATGGCCTTTTGGCTTCCTTAGAGAAGCGAAGCGCTGCCGTGGAAAATACACCTGTCTTTTCACTAGACCTCACTAAGGACAAGGTCAGTGACCAGAAAGCTTCAGGACGCTGTTGGATGTTTGCAGCTCTTAATACCTTCCGCCACAAGATGATTGCTGGTTTCCAATTGGAAGATTTTGAGCTATCTCAGGCCCATACTTTCTTTTGGGATAAGTATGAAAAATCCAACTGGTTCTTGGAGCAGGTGATTGCGACGGCTGACCAAGAATTGACTAGTCGCAAGGTCAAGTTTCTCTTAGACACGCCTCAGCAGGATGGCGGTCAATGGGATATGGTTGTTTCCCTCTTTGAGAAATACGGCGTCGTGCCTAAGTCAGTCTATCCGGAGTCAATTTCTTCCAGTAACAGCCGTGAGCTCAATCAGATTCTCAATAAGCTCTTGCGCCAAGATGCGCAGATTTTGCGAGAATTAGTGGCAGAGGGTGCAAACTCTGCTGAACTTCAGGCCAAGAAAGAAGAACTCCTACAAGAAGTCTTTAACTTCCTAGCTATGAATTTAGGCTTGCCGCCTCGCCAGTTTGACTTTTCTTATCGCGATAAGGACAATCATTTCCACAGTGAGAGCGGCTTGACACCTCTGACTTTCTATCAAAAATATGTCGATCTAAAGCTAGATGACTATGTCTCTATCATCAATGCGCCGACTGCAGACAAGCCTTATGGTAGGTCCTATACAGTTGAGATGCTGGGCAATGTCGTTGGCAGTAAGCCAGTCCGTTATTTGAATGTTGAAATGGATCGACTAAAAGAGCTTGCGATAGCTCAAATGAAGGCTGGCGAGACTGTTTGGTTTGGTTCGGATGTTGCTCAGTCTAGCAATCGTAAGGCTGGTGTTATGGTTGAGGGGATGCACGATTTCACTGCCAGCATGGATATTGGATTAACTCAGGACAAGGCTGGCCGCTTGGACTATAGCGAAAGCCTCATGACCCACGCCATGGTCTTGACAGGGGTAGACTTGGATGAAAATGGTAAGGCTAAGAAATGGAAGGTCGAAAACTCTTGGGGTGAAAAGGTTGGTAACAAGGGCTATTTCGTAGCCTCTGACGCTTGGATGGACGAATATACCTATCAAATCGTCGTCCGAAAGGAGTTTCTGACAGCTGCAGAATTAGCAGCATATGAAGCAGAGCCTATTGTCTTGGCTCCTTGGGATCCCATGGGGGCTTTGGCAAAGTAAGCTTTGATGAGAGAATAAGAAAAGAGTAAGAATGAAGAATTCTTACTCTTTTAGTTTGTATTCTAATCTTCGTCTCTCTAGTCATTTCCACCGTCACCGGAAGATGAGTCATTGTGGCTAGAAGAGCTATTGTTTGAATCACCAGAATGCTCACTGGAAGCTGATGTGTCAGAGCTAGCTTCTGTACTGTAACTGCTATAGCTAGAATAGTTATAGTACTGCTGGTTATTGTAGTAACGGTTATAGCCAGTGCCACTGTTGAGGTAGACATAAGAGCCACTGCGGTAGAGACCATCTGGCATTTCCCAATCTTCTGAAGCAGAGCCATCTTGAGCTAGGTAAAGCATCATTTCGCGGTAGACATCTGTTGCAACCTTAACCCCGTCATCAAGGATTGGTGTCAGGCGGTTGGAGTAGCCAGTCCAAACAGCCATTGAATACTTAGGCGTGTAACCAACGAAGAGCTCGTCTGGTGTGACAATGCTAGAGTAGTAGTAAGGCTTGGTCAGTTTGGCTAATTCATCGTCAGCATAGTTGGAGGTTCCAGTCTTACCAGCCTGATAAACCCCAGAAATAGCAGCGTTTGTACCTGTACCAGACTGCAAGACTGTTTTCATCATATCGGTCATCATGTAGGCTGTAGTTTCCTTCATAGCCTTGGAACCATTGTTGGAGAAGGTCTTCTCCGTTCCGTCACTGAAGACGACGCGATTGACATACTGAGGTTTGTAGTAAGTACCACCATTGGCAAAAGCAGCATAGGCAGCAGCCATTTTTTCACTGCTGGCTCCGTATTCGTTGCCGGATTTGCTGGTGTTACTTGAAAAGGCATTAACATAGAACATTTCAGGATAGTTAATCCCAATACGATTTAGGAACTTGAGAGACTCATCCAGACCAACGGCTTCCAGCGTTTTCACGGCAGGAACGTTCCGGGATTCCTGAATAGCGTATTGAATCGTCATCCCGCCATAATATTTCTTATCCCAGTTGTAGACGGGTGTGCTGGAATACGGGAAGTTATATGGAGCATCCGTGATAGGAGCGGCTGTCGAAGTATAGACTTCATTTTCAAGAGCTGGAGCATAATCGGTGATTGGCTTCATTGTTGAACCGAAGTCACGGTTGGTTTCAACAGCTTGGTTGGTACCAAAGGATACGTTGGTAGATTGGTTACGAGAACCGAGCTGGGCAATGACTTTACCAGTTTGCACATCCATAACGGTGGACGCAACCTGCATTTCGTCATCTGGATAAGCAACATAGTCTCCTGTGTTGTAAATATCCCAGAGTTTCTTTTGGGCATCAGTGTTGACATTTGTATAGACTTCCATACCAGTTGTCAGGACATTGTAGCCAGTCTCTTCTTCTACTTGTTCAATTACTTCCTTAAGATAATTATCCATGTAAGCAGGATAGCTAGTGGAAGCTTTCAAACTTTGAAGTCCGTCGGTGACAGGGGTATTCTTAGCTTGCTCATACTGCTCATCTGTGATGTACTTGAGATCATGCATCTCACGAAGTACCAGATTACGGCGATTGGTTGCAGCCTCTGGATGGGTGTAAGGGTCGTATTGGTTAGGTGCCTGAGGCATACCTGCCAGCAGAGCCGTTTGGTGTAAGCTCAAGTCTTTTAGGTCCTTGCCATAGTAGCTTCGGGCTGCTGTCTGCATACCGTAGTTACTGTTAGACATGTAGACTTTATTGACATAATAGGTCAAGATTTGCTGCTTGGTTGCTTTACGCTCAAGTTGAGCGGCCAGCCAAGCTTCTTGGATTTTACGTGAAAGGGTCGCGTCCGAAGAAGAGGTTGAGAAATAGGACAGCTTAATCAATTGCTGGGTCAGAGTTGATCCCCCTTGGCGACCTCCGCGGATGTTGCTAACAAGGGCACCTGCAATCCGAATAAAGTCCACCCCGCGGTGATTGAAGAAGCGATGGTCTTCAATGGCGACAATGGCGTTGACCAAATCCGTAGGAATTTCACTTGTTTCAGCATTGACCCGCTTTTCAGCGCCTAGGTCCGCAATCAAATTGTTATTGCTGTCAAAAATCTTACTGGATGTGGTCGCGATGAGATCTTTTTCAGAAAGCTTAGGAGCCTTGACTGCATAGTAGGTAAATACCAAACAGCCAATTACGAATCCAATCATAAGCAGGGTTATAAGTGCACTTGCAAGATATTTCAAAGCCTGCATAAGAGTTTGTTTATTCATTTATAATACCACCTAGTAGTTTTTGTTCGATAATTTCAAGATAAGGGATGCTGGGAAGTTGCTGCATTTCAATCGGATAACCATGCTCTTGAATGTAGGTTAAGGGCATGGACTTCCCTCCCTTGTCAATCTTGTAAAACTCAATTAAATAAGAAGCGGGAAGCAGGTAAGTCTCCCTTAAGCTGGAAAAATGCAGTAAGACAAAGCAGATGCCCTTTTGCTCAAGGACAGCCTCCATGTGCTCAATCTGATGCGAATGAAAATTTTTCATGGGCATCGATTTTTTCTGTCGGGTTTCCTTGGCTTCAAAGTCAATATAATGGCCCTTGTAGACGCCAGAATAGTCTGTTGTGGAAGCTTGCCGAAAGTAAGCCTCTACAATCTTGGCTCGGCTACGGTGCGGATAATCAACCTTGACAATCTGAATGGGGGTGGGCTTTTTATGGATGACAGCGAGTCCTCTGCTTAGATAGTAGCTGTTGGATTCGTTGATCATCTTTTCAAAAGACATCCCACGATTGGCAAAGTTAACAATGCCGGGAACAGGCCTGTTGATACTGCTTTTTGCCTTTAGCTTATGCGGATAGTTGACCATAAAACTCCTTATTGGTACAATAGAGTGATGCTATTATACCACAAAAAACTTTTTTAAGGGAGAATAAATGACCAGTCTACTAATAACAGGCTACAAAGCCTTTGAAATCGGCATTTCAACGGAAAAAGATATGAGAATAAAAATTATAAAAGAAGCCGCTAAGAGGGACTTAATCCGTTTTTTGGAAGATGGAGTAGATTGGCTGGTTTTTATGGGCAATCTGGGCTTCGAGTCTTGGGTTTTGGATCTAGCGAATGAATTGAAAAAAGACTATGAATTTCAGACGGCAACCATCTTTCTCTTTGAGAATCAAGGTGAAAATTGGAACGAAGCCAATCAGGCAAAATTAGCTGCTTTTAAGCAAACCGATTTCGTCAAGTATGCTTATCCGACCTACCAAAATCCTAGTCAGTTTCGTGATTACAATCAATTCGTCATTCAAAATACAGACGGAGCCTACCTCTTTTATGATGAAGAACAGGAGACAAAACTGAAATATCTTTACCAAGAAATGAAAAAACAAGAACAATATTTTATCAAAAAATTAACATTTGATGACTTGAATGAAGTGGCCGAAAATTTTTCGGGAAATTAGATGATAAATCTTGATTTTTATTAGGCATTTTGTTTATAATTGAATATGATAAACTAGATTGGAGAGAGAAGATGGCAAGTATTATTTTTACAGCAAAAGATATTTTTGATCAGGATTTTAAGCGCGAAGTACGCGGCTATAGTAAGTCCGAAGTGGATGAGTTTTTGGATGATATTATCAAAGATTATGAGACTTACGCAGCCTTGGTAAAGGAGCTGCGTGAGGAAAATCGCCGTCTCAAGGAAGAGTTAGCTGCGAAGCCGGTTGAAAAAGCACCGGTTCAGCCGACTCAGCCTGTCCAATCAACACAAGCGACTCAGTCAACTGCAGAAAGCTTCCCTCAGATGACTTCTGCGACTAATTTTGATATCTTGAAGCGCTTGAACCGTCTTGAAAAGGAAGTATTCGGAAAACAAATTCTGGATCGTGAATAATGGTTCTTTTTAGAACAGTGCAATTTTTGGATAATCGCGTGGAAATTTTAGATTTTCATGAGGAAAGTCCATGCTAGCACTGGCTGTGATGCCGGTAGTGTTTGTGCTAGGCGAAGAAATAAGCCTAGGGACGGATTTTTCCGTTACGGCGACTGAAAGGGCTAAGTCTTTGGATATGTCTGATTAGGTCTGAAAGTGCCACAGTGACGTAGTTCTTCTGGAAACAGAAGAAGTGGAACGCGGTAAACCCCTCAAGCTAGCAACCCAAACTTTGGTCGGGGCATGGAGTGCGTGGAAGCGAACATAGCACTCTGACTGGAAACAGTAGACAGATGATTATCGAAGGAAATGGTACCTAGTCATTTCCGGAACAAAACATGGCTTACAGAAAATTGCATATAGGCTGAGGCTGGGACGTCAAGTCCTGTCCTCTTTAAATTTTATAATAGAATAGCAAGAGAGTGGCTGAGCGCTCTATTCTCTGCCAAGTTCAACTAGCTGTTGCTTCATTTGTCTGATGGATATTTCAAGGAATGAGCTAGCTGATAAATGGCAGCGAAACCTTCTCAGCCCAAAATTTAAAAAGGGAGAGTGAGGAAAATCGATGTGACGAAATCACGATTTTTGTCTCACTCCCTTTGTTTGTATAGATTGGAATCCATTTAAAAGCCGAGATGAAAGAAAAATTTAATTTAATTGCGACCGCAGCGGCAGGGCTAGAAGCTGTCGTCGGCCGTGAAATCAGAGAGCTGGGACTTGATTGTCAGGTCGAAAATGGCCGGGTTCGCTTCGAGGGTGATGTCAGTACCATTATTCAAACCAATCTCTGGTTGCGCGCGGCCGATCGGATTAAGATTGTAGTTGGCAGTTTTCCAGCCAAGACTTTTGAAGAGCTCTTTCAGGGAGTTTTTGCTCTGGATTGGGAGAATTATCTACCGCTGGGAGCTAAATTTCCTATTGCCAAGGCCAAATGCGTCAAGTCAAAACTTCACAATGAGCCTAGCGTTCAGGCTATTTCTAAAAAGGCGGTTGTCAAGAAGCTGCAGAAGCATTATGCACGTCCGGAAGGGGTTCCTTTGCAGGAAAATGGAGCTGAGTTTAGGATAGAGGTTTCTATTCTAAAAGATGTAGCGACGGTCATGATTGATACAACAGGGTCTAGCCTCTTCAAACGTGGCTATCGGGCAGATAAGGGCGGTGCACCGATCAAGGAAAATATGGCAGCGGCCATTTTACTCCTGTCCAATTGGTATCCAGATAAGCCTTTGATTGATCCGACTTGCGGCTCTGGTACTTTTTGTATCGAGGCTGCTATGATAGGGATGAAGATGGCACCAGGACTTCATCGTTCCTTTGCCTTTGAAGACTGGAATTGGGTAGATAAAGACTTGGTAGCACAGGCTCGCTCGACTGCACTCAGTCAGATTGATCAGACCATTCAGCTGGATATTTCTGGCTCGGATATCGATGGCCGTATGGTAGAGCTAGCTCAAAAAAACGCTGAGCAAGCAGGAGTAGCAGAGCAGATTCACTTTAAGCAGATGCGTCTGCAGGATTTGCATACAGATAAGATTAATGGTGTGATTATCTCTAATCCGCCGTATGGGGAGCGCCTCCTAGATGATGAGGCTGTGACTCGTCTTTATCAGGAGATGGGAGAAACCTTTGCTCCGCTCAAAACCTGGAGCAAGTTTATCCTGACTAGCGATGAAGCTTTTGAAAGCAAATATGGCAGTCAGGCCGATAAAAAACGCAAACTTTATAATGGAACTTTAAAAGTTGATTTGTATCAGTATTTTGGCCAGCGGGTCAAACGTCAGTTAGATTAGAAAGGATTTGCCGTGACGAAAGAAGAAAACTACTCACCGGAAGAAGAAAAGAAAGAGTCGGTCCTTGATTTTGAAGAGGCCAAGGAAATGACAGTCGGTCAAGCTACTCGTAAAAAAGAGGAGCTGGAAGCCGGTGTGAATGAAAGCGACAATGTGCTGGATAAGTACATCAAGCAGCACCGTCAGGAAATCGAAGCTGGAAAATTTGAAACCCAGAAAATCAGAAAGCTGCAGGAGCAGGAAGCTGCTCAAGCCTCTTCTGATTTGACCGACTTCATCAAAGAAAGACGGCAAGAGGTTGAAAGTGAACAGGAGACTCCAGCAGCTCAGTCGGCAGGCACTGAGACAGCAAGCGAGCCAGAAGCAGCTCCAAACCCCTTAGGTTCTCGCAGTCAACGCACAGAGCAGGAAGATGCGGTTCCCGCTTCTCCCGTTCAAAAGACATCTTACGGTCCTATTCCGGAGCCGCTTGATGAGAAGGAATTACAGGTTCCTAAGACACCTTTCTACAAGAAAAAAGCTTTCCTTTATCCAGTTTTAGGACTTTTCGGGATTGCTGTAGCGGGCACAGGGCTTTACTTTGCTCTGGGGCATAATTGGGGGCACAAGACTGTTACAAGCTCAAGCTCTTCAACATCGCAGTCCAGCAAAAAGAGCTCGTCTTCCTCTAGCTCTGATAATACTGCCAAGGATCTGAAGTCCTTTAATGATGAGTATGCTGCATTCTTCACAGATAGCAATCAGACAGCTGTCAAAAACAGTAAATTCGGCGATTTGGAAAAATTAAAAACCTTACTTGAAAAGCTAAAAGGCAGCAAAGATTATGATGCAGCCAAGAGTAAGTATGATTCCCTAGTAAAACAAATTTCAGCTATCCAAAGTGTCAATTCGCAGTTTGACGGTGGAGCGATCACTGACGGTGTCTTGAACAAGGATGCCAAGGCTAATACAAATGCGACCTTCTCAGATGTATCAAGTGGCAATGCTAAGCTAGATGAAGTTCTAAAGGCAGCAATTGCCCAAGGACGCGGCCAACAGGTACCAACTCCAGCTCCTGCTACTGATCAGGGAGGCGCAGGTGCAGGTACAAGTGGCGGTTTAAGCTCGTCTGCTTCTGGTTCAGGAGCTTCCAGCTCTTACTCTGGCTATGGTCTTCCTAGCAACGGAGTAAATCTGCAGAGAGACCTCAGTCGTGTCCCTTATAACCAAGCGGCTATTGATGACGTCAACAATCCAGCTTGGACATTCAATCCTGGCGTTTTGGAGAAGATTTTGCAAACTTCTCGTGAACGTGGCTATATTTCTGGAGATAACTATATCCTGGAACGCGTCAATATTATCAAAGGAAACGGCTACTATAACCTCTTCAAGCCAGACGGCACCTACCTCTTCAGTATCAACTGTAAGACAGGATACTTCGTCGGCAATGGACCAGGTTATGCTGACTCGCTTGATTTTTAGTTATATTTGAACATTTCTTCAGCAGCTGGCTTTCTAGTTTGTTTATGGATTCCATTATACATGCACAAAAAAAGTTCTCAATTTCGAGAACTTTTTTGTTTTAAATCACATGGCGTTCAAAGGCATCATCTGAGATTCCTTGGCTGAGAATAAGTTTGGCCCATTCTTTGGCTGAGAAAAGACTGTGATCCTTGTAGTTTCCGCAGGATTCAATGGTTGTTCCAGGGACATCTTCCCAGCTAGTTGACTCAGCGATTTCTTCCAGACAGGATTTGATGACCTGAGCAATCTGGCTGGAGCTGTGTTGGCCCCACATAATCATGTGAAAACCAGTGCGACAGCCAAAAGGTGAGCAGTCAATCATACCATCAATGCGCTTGCGAATCAGCATAGCCAGCAGGTGCTCGATGGTATGCAGGCCAGCAGTCGGAATGGAATCTTCATTGGGCTGAACCAAACGGATATCAAAATTGGAAATGATGTCTCCTTTAGGACCAGTTTCCTCTCCGATGAGACGAACATAAGGTGCTTTGACAATGGTGTGATCCAGCTCAAAGCTTTCAACGATAACTTCTTTAGACATGGTTTCTCCTTTACAATGTAGCGGGTGCGAGAAGGTTTTTCTAGTGATATCAAGCCATAAGTTTGTCTTGTTAGTGAAGAAAAAGCCTATCTCATAGACACCTTTTCTTCTCTGATTATAGCATAAAAAATTTTTATTTGGGAATAAAGTTCAAGTTTTAGGAAAATGAAAAGTTTGAATAATCTTGCTTATGGTTTGAAAAGAGTTTTGGTGCTCAGGCTTCTACAAACTTTGATGATTTTGTCTCTAAAAATTGGACAAAAGCTTTCTTGAATTTCAAAAAATAGGTTTGTGAATTTTTTAGATTTGTGATAGAATAGTATGGAATTTTGAATTCAACAATTAAATAGATTTGGAGTAAAAACATGGACCTATTTCCTATAATTATGTCTGTTTTTGCTGCCATCATTGGTTTAGTGATTGGATATGTAAGCGTCTCAGCTAAGATGAAATCATCTAAAGAAGCTGCAGAGCTTACTCTTTTAAATGCTGAACAAGAAGCAACCAATTTACGTGGACAGGCTGAACGCGAAGCTGATTTGATTGTCAAAGAAGCCAAGCGGGAAACAAGTTCGCTTAAAAAAGAAGCACTTTTGGAGGCAAAGGAAGAAGCCAGAAAATATCGTGAACAAGTTGATGCAGAATTTAAGTCTGAACGTCAAGAGTTGAAACAAATCGAAAGCCGCTTGACAGAGCGTGCTTCCACCCTTGACCGCAAAGACGATAATTTAAGCAACAAAGAAAAGGCTTTGGAGCAAAAAGAACAAAGTCTCTCAGATAAATCTAAACACATTGATGCGCGTGAAGAACAAGTAGCGGAACTTGAAAAGCAGAAGGCGGCAGAGCTGGAGCGAGTTGCTTCGCTATCGCAGACAGAAGCGCGTGATATTATTTTGACGCAGACCGAGGACAAGCTTTCTAAAGAGATTGCGACTAGAATTCGGGATGCTGAGCAAGATATCAAAGAGCGGTCTGACAAGGTTGCGAAGAATATCTTGGTCCAAGCCATGCAGCGTATTGCCGGTGATTATGTCGCTGAGCAAACCAACTCAACGGTACATCTGCCAGATGACAGTATGAAGGGTCGGATTATTGGTCGTGAAGGTCGCAATATCCGGACTTTTGAAAGTCTGACTGGTATTGATGTCATCATTGATGATACGCCTGAAGTAGTCACTCTCTCAGGTTTTGATCCGATTCGCCGGGAGATTGCTCGTATGACCATGGAAGCACTCTTGAAAGACGGTCGTATTCACCCAGCTCGCATCGAGGAGTTGGTTGAGAAGAACCGTCTGGAAATTGACAATCGCATCCGTGAGTACGGAGAAGCCGCAGCTTATGAAATTGGAGCACCTAACCTGCATCCTGATTTGATGAAGATTATGGGTCGCTTACAGTTCCGTACTTCTTATGGTCAGAACGTCCTTCGGCACTCTATTGAGGTTGCCAAACTTTCCGGTATCATCGCTGGTGAGCTTGGTGAAAATGCCAATTTAGCTCGCCGTGCTGGATTCCTCCATGATATTGGCAAGTCTATCGACCGTGAGGTTGAAGGTAGCCACGTGGAAATCGGGACAGAACTTGCTCGTAAGTACAAGGAGCATCCAATCGTTGTTAATACGATTGCCAGCCACCACGGGGATGTGGAAGCAGAAAGTGTCATTGCTGTTATCGTAGCTGCAGCAGACGCTCTCAGTGCCGCTCGGCCAGGTGCTCGTAGTGAATCTCTGGAAAGCTATATCAAGCGTCTCCAAGATTTGGAAGAAATCGCTAATAGCTTCAAGGGTGTCAAGAACAGCTTTGCTTTACAAGCTGGCCGGGAAATCCGGATTATGGTTCAGCCAGACAAGATTAAGGATGACAAGATTACGATTTTGGCTCACGATGTTCGTGAAAAGATCGAAAACAACTTGGAATATCCAGGCAATATCAAGGTAACGGTTATCCGTGAGATGCGTGCCGTTGACTACGCAAAATAAAGAAGAAATGCAGTCTGGTAACAGATTGCTTTTTTCTTGAATTTTCTGCTGGTCTATTTGGTTTTCCGTATGCTTGCTTGCTTATTTTTCTATTTTCTCAAAACTCTAGACACATACATTTCTTCCTATCCTCTTGAAATATCAGCCTAATTTTGTTACACTAGATAGAAAGACTGTGAAGGAGACATGATGACGGAACGAGGCTTACTAATCGTCTTTTCTGGTCCCTCTGGTGTAGGAAAAGGGACTGTTAGACGAGAAATTTTTGAAAGCACTGATAACCAATTCCAGTACTCGGTATCCATGACGACTCGTCCGCAGCGTCCAGGTGAAGTGGATGGAGTTGACTATTTCTTCCGCACTCGCGAGGAGTTTGAAGAGCTGATTCGTCAGGGACAGATGCTGGAGTATGCAGAGTATGTAGGAAACTACTACGGTACGCCTCTGACTTATGTCAATGAAACGCTGGATAAAGGTATTGATGTCTTCCTAGAGATTGAGGTTCAGGGAGCTTTGCAAGTCAAGAAAAAAGTTCCAGATGCCGTCTTTATTTTTTTGACTCCTCCAGACTTAGAAGAACTCAAAGACCGCTTGGTCGGGCGTGGGACAGACAGTGCTGAGATTATCGCCCAGCGCATTGAAAAGGCCAAAGAAGAAATTGCCCTTATGCGCGAGTATGATTATGCCATTGTCAATGATCAGGTGCCGCTGGCTGCCGACCGTGTCAAGCGCGTGATTGAAGCAGAGCATTTCCGAGTAGACCGTGTTATCGGCCGTTATCAGGACATGCTTCCCAAAAATGAAACGATTATTCGATAGAAAGTTAGAAATTAGGTAGAAAATTATGATGTTAAAACCGTCTATTGACACTTTGCTGGACAAGGTTCCGTCAAAATATTCCTTGGTTATTTTAGAAGCTAAGCGCGCTCATGAGCTTGAAGCTGGAGCTCCCGCTACGCAGGAATTCAAGTCTGTCAAATCCACTCTTCGTGCTTTGGAAGAAATTGAATCCGGCAACGTGGTCATCCATCCAGATCCAGATGGCAAGCGCGAAGCAGTTCGCCGTCGGGCAGAAGAAGAGCGCCTGCGTAAGGAAGAAGAAGAACGCAAGATTAAAGAGCAAATCGCTAAAGAAAAAGAAGAAGGTGAGAAGATTTAAGGTTGGGGATGCTCAATCTTATTTTTTCTGTAATGACGTTTAGGAAAGTGGGGTGAGAATGTGAAGTTAGCAAAGATTATTGTGGATGTTCCTCTGATGCAGACGGACAAGCCCTATAGTTATGCTATTCCAGAAGAGTTTGCTGGAATGCTAACGGCTGGCATGCGGGTCCATGTCCCTTTTGGGCAGGGAAATCGCCTGATTCAGGGGATTGTGGTCGGCTTTGATGAGACGGGAGGCCAAGAAGAGCTGAAGGAAATTGCGGAAGTCCTTGATTTCAGGCCAGTGCTGAATCAGGAACAGCTCTGGATGGCGGACGAACTGCGCAAGTCGGTCTTTTCCTATAAGATTACCCTTTTAAAGGCCATGCTGCCTAGTCTTCTCAACTCAAGTTATGATAAACTGCTCTATCCGACGGAGCTGCTGAATGATGAGGAACGTTCAGCTATCTTTGGACAGGAAGACAGCCTTCGCTTTTCTGATTTGGACAAGAAAAGCCAGGCTAAACTGATGCGAATGACTCAGACTGGCCGCATTCGACTGGAGTATCAGGCGACGGACAAGAAGCATATTAAGACTGAGAAATGGTATCAGGTCAATCATACTACTCTGCAAAATCATGATCTTCCCCGAAAGGCTAAGAAAAAACAAGAATTAAAAGAAGTCTTGCTAGAGCAGAAAGATAGCCGTCTCTTGGCTGATTTGCGAGAAAACTTTTCGCGCGATATTATTAATTACTTTATCAAAGAAAATCTAATTAGCATAGAAGATAGAGAAATCAGCCGTTCTGCTGCTTATTTCCAAAAGGAGCGGCAGCAGCAAAGTCTGACCTTAAACGATGAACAGGCCGCAGCGGTTGTGGCAATCACTCAGAAAATTGGTCAGAGTCATTCTCAGCCAGTCCTCTTAGAAGGGGTTACTGGCAGCGGGAAGACCGAAGTTTACCTGCAGGTCATCGCAGAGGCACTGGCCCAAGGCAAGACCGCTATCATGATGGTTCCAGAGATTTCTCTGACTCCGCAGGTTACTGATCGCTTTATTTCTAGATTTGGCGACCAAGTTGCAATTTTGCATTCAGGTCTGTCTGACGGTGAGAAATATGATGAATGGCGCAAGGTGGAGCGAGGAGCTGCTCAGGTTGTTGTCGGCGCGCGTTCAGCTATTTTTGCTCCGCTGACAAATATTGGAGCCATCATCATTGATGAAGAGCATGAATCCTCCTACAAGCAGGATTCTAATCCCCGCTATCATGCCAGAGAGGTGGCTCTCCTGCGAGCTCAGTACAATCAAGCTGTTTTAGTGCTGGGTTCGGCGACTCCGAGCTTGGAGAGCCGTGCTCGAGCAAGCCGTGGTGTCTATGATTTTCAGCTGCTCAGCAAGCGTGCAAATCCTCTGGCGCAGATTCCCCAAGTGGAAGTGGTGGATTTCCGGGATTATATCGGACAGCATGAGGCCAGTAATTTCACTCCAGTCTTGCTAGAGGCAATTCAAGATCGTCTGGATAAGGGAGAGCAGACGGTTCTCATGCTCAATAGGCGGGGTTATTCCAGCTTTGTTATGTGTCGAGAATGTGGGACCGTTGATAGCTGTCCTAACTGTGATATTTCTCTAACCCTGCATATGGACACCAAGACCATGAACTGCCACTACTGTGGTTTTACTAAGAACATTCCTCAGTCTTGTCCTAACTGTGCCAGCCGCAGCATTCGCTATTATGGTACTGGGACACAGAAAGCTTATGATGAGTTGGTTCAGCTCTTTCCCCAGGCTCGCATTTTGCGGATGGATGTAGATACGACCCGTAAGAAAGGCAGTCATGAAGCCATTTTAGAAAGCTTTGGTCAGGGTCAGGCAGATATTCTCTTAGGCACCCAGATGATTGCCAAGGGATTGGATTTTCCAAACGTGACGCTAGTTGGTGTACTCAATGCGGATACTGCTCTTAATCTACCGGACTTTCGCTCTTCAGAGCGAACTTTCCAGCTGCTGACTCAGGTGGCTGGCCGTGCTGGTCGGGCTGAAAAGGCTGGTCAGGTCTTTATCCAGTCCTACAATCCTCATCATTATGCCATTGAATTTGCCAAGCAGCAGGATTATGAAGGTTTTTATACTTATGAAATGGGAATCCGCCGGCAGCTAGGCTATCCGCCTTATTACTTTACGGTCGGCCTGACTCTGTCGCACAAGGACGAAGAGACAGCAGTGCGAAAAGCCTATGAGGTTATGGATATTCTGCGGAGAGGTCTGTCAGAAAAAGTGCAAATCCTAGGTCCAACTCCGAAGCCCATTGCCCGCACCCACAATCTCTATCATTATCAGATTTTGCTCAAATATCGCTTTGAAGACAAGCTGCAGGCGACACTAAATCAAGTCTTGGACTGGACACAGAATCGAGACAATAAAGATTTACGCCTGACAATTGATAATGAACCACAAAATTTTATGTAAAGCTTTTTAGCCGAGATTAAGGTAGTTGCAGGCGACTTCTGATATAATAAGGGAAGGAACAAAGAAGGAATCAATAGTTAAAAATGATGAAAATAATATTTATGGGAACGCCGGACTTCTCAGCGACTGTCTTAAAAGGGGTGCTGGATAGCGGTCAATACCAAGTGTTAGCCGTGGTGACGCAGCCGGACCGTGCGGTCGGCCGTAAAAGAGAGATACGCATGACTCCAGTAAAAGAATTGGCCTTGGAATACAAGCTGCCGGTTTATCAACCGGAAAAGCTGGCACAAAGCTCGGATTTAGAGGAGTTGATGAACTTAGAAGCAGATGGTATTGTCACAGCTGCTTTTGGGCAGTTTTTGCCTAGCCGCTTGCTGGACAGTGTTGACTTTGCGGTAAATGTTCATGCCTCTTTGCTGCCTAAATACCGAGGTGGTGCGCCTATTCACTACGCTTTGATCAACGGCGATGAGCAGGCGGGTGTTACGATTATGGAAATGGTCAAGGAAATGGATGCCGGAGACATGATAGCCAGCAAGGCGACGCCGATTGAAGAGACAGACAATGTCGGAACTCTCTTTGAAAAATTGGCGCTTATCGGTCGAGATCTGTTATTGGATGTTCTACCAGCTTATAGGGCAGGGCAGATTACACCTCAGCCGCAGGATCCTAGCCAGGTCACTTTTTCTCCGAATATCAGCCCAGAAGAAGAGCGGATAGACTGGAGCAAAACAAACCGGCAAATTTTCAATCAAATTCGCGGCATGTATCCTTGGCCGGTAGCTCATACCTTGCTGCAAGGGCAACGTTTTAAGATTTACCAAGCAGATATGGCAGCTGGCAGCGGTCAGCCGGGACAGATATTGTCTATTAGTAAAAAAGAACTGGTGATCGCAGCTGGTCAGGGAGCTCTCTCGCTGAAGACAGTTCAGCCTGCTGGTAAGCCCAAGATGGCTATCGTTGATTTTTTGAATGGACTAGGCCGCAGCCTGTCCATAGGAGATACTTTTGGAAAGTAAGCAAAAAACGGCCCGTTGGCAGGCCTTGGAAATTTTGGAAGAAGTTTTTGAAGAAGGAGCCTATTCCAATATTGCCTTAAACCGAGCTCTGAGTCAAAGTCCGCTGAGCCAAGCAGATAAAGGTCTGGTAACAGAGCTGGTTTACGGCACAGTTGCTCGGAAAATCACTCTGGAATGGTATTTATCCCATCTGATTGAGGATAGGGACAAATTAGATAACTGGCTCTACATTCTGCTTATGCTCAGCCTGTATCAGATGCTCTATCTGGACAAAATCCCTCAGCACGCAGTTGTTCATGAGACTGTTGAAATTGCGAAAATCCGTAAGCGCGGCAGCGAAAAATTTGTCAATGCTTTGTTACGTAGGATTGAGCGTGAGGGTGTAGCTGATTTTGAAACAATCAAGCGCAAAAACAAGCGCTATTCGATCCAGTATTCTCTGCCGGTCTGGCTGGTCAAAGCATTGATAGAAGAGTATGGCGAAGAAAGAGCTCTAGCTATCTTTGCCAGTCTCTTTGTTCGCAGCAAGGCCAGCATTCGCGTGACGGATATGTTGCGCAAGGCAGAGCTTCGTCAGCTTTTAGGGGTTGAGGACTCGCTCTTGTCTCCGTCAGCCTTGGTTAAGAAACAGGGGCATTTTGCTGGGCATCAGCTCTTTGAAAGCGGAGCGATTACGATTCAGGATGAGTCTAGCCAGCTGGTGGCTCCGACTCTAGCCATCGAAGGGGGGGAGGAGATTTTGGATGCCTGCAGTGCACCGGGCGGCAAGACTGTCCACATGGCTTCTTATCTGACGAGTGGCCACATTACAGCCTTGGACCTCTACGATCATAAGTTAGAGCTCGTAGAAGAAAATGCAAAAAGACTGGGCTTGGCTGATAAAATCACCACTAAAAAGCTGGACGCGACCAAGGTATTTGAGACTTTTGGCCCAAATACTTTCGATAAAATCTTAGTGGACGCTCCTTGCTCAGGTATTGGCTTAATTCGTCGCAAACCAGATATAAAATATAATAAAGAAAATGCAGATTTTGAGAATTTACAAAAAATTCAGCTGGATATACTAGACAGCGTTTGTCAAAGTCTACGTAAAGGTGGTATAATAGCTTATAGTACTTGCACAATCATGGCCAAGGAGAATTTTGAGGTTGTCGAGAAATTCTTGGCCAGTCATCCGAATTTTGAGCAAGTCTTATTAGACCATGAAAGAAAAGATATCGTCAAAGACGGCTGTATCTTGATTACGCCGGAATTATATGAAAGCGACGGATTTTTTATCAGTCAATTTAGGAAGATATCGGAATAAGAGGAGGAAACTGACAGTATGGAAATTTCATTATTAACAGATGTTGGTCAAAAGCGTACAAATAACCAAGATTATGCCAATCTTTTTGTAAATCGGGCTGGCAAGACCCTGATCATCTTGGCAGATGGTATGGGCGGCCACAGAGCTGGAAATATTGCCAGTGAAATGGCTGTGACAGACTTAGGAGCTGCCTGGGTTGATACACAGATTGATTCGGTGAATCAAGTACGTGAATGGTTTGCGGAGCACTTGGAAGAGGAAAATCAGCGCATTCATCAATTTGGTCAAGATGAAGAATACAAGGGCATGGGCACGACTTTGGAAGCCTTGGCTATCATTGATAATCAAGCCATCTATGCCCATATCGGCGATTCTCGCATTGGCTTGATTCGCGGTGATGAATACCGCCAGCTGACCAATGATCACTCGCTTGTTAATGCTTTATTGAAAGCTGGACAGATTACTCCAGAAGAAGCAGAGCGTCATCCGCAGAAGAATATCATTACCCAGTCTATTGGTCAAAAAGACGAAGTACAGCCTGACTATGGCATGATTACCTTGGAAGATGGTGACTACCTTCTGCTCAACAGTGACGGTCTGACCAATATGATTTCAGACAGTGAAATTTGTGACATTGTCACTAGCGACATCAGCCTGTCTGAAAAAACACAAACCTTAATTCGCTTTGCCAACAATGCTGGAGGACTGGATAACATCACAGTTGCTCTGGTTCGCTTTGACAAGGAGGATAAGGCATGATTCAAATCGGCAAAATCTTTGCCGGGCGATATAAAATCATCAAGCAGATTGGCCGCGGAGGCATGGCAGATGTCTATCTGGCCAAGGACTTGATTTTGGATGGTGAGGAAGTTGCGGTAAAGGTTCTTAGGACCAATTACCAGACAGATCCTATCGCTGTCGCGCGTTTCCAGCGGGAAGCTAAGGCGATGGCTGACTTGGACCATCCGCACATCGTTCGGATCACTGATATTGGAGAAGAAGACGGCCAGCAGTATCTGGCTATGGAATACGTGGCGGGTCTTGACCTCAAGCGCTATATCAAAGAGAATTCTCCGATTTCAAATGAAGAAGCAGTCAGAATCATGGGACAAATCTTGCTGGCAATGCGCTTAGCGCATACACGCGGTATTGTCCATCGTGACCTGAAACCACAAAATGTCCTCTTAACCCCAGATGGCAATGCCAAGGTAACAGACTTTGGAATTGCGGTGGCCTTTGCGGAGACAAGTCTGACTCAGACTAACTCAATGCTAGGCTCAGTTCATTATCTATCGCCTGAGCAGGCACGTGGCTCTAAAGCAACTGTTCAGAGTGATATTTATGCGATGGGGATTATTTTTTATGAGATGCTGACTGGTCACATTCCTTATGATGGGGATAGCGCCGTTACGATTGCCCTGCAGCATTTCCAAAAGCCGCTGCCATCAATCATTTCTGAAAATCCTAATGTGCCTCAGGCCTTGGAAAATGTGGTCATTAAGGCAACAGCCAAAAAACTGACGGATCGTTATCAGTCGGTTGCAGAGATGTATGTTGACTTGTCCAGCAGCTTATCTTATGAGCGCCGCAATGAAAAGAAATTGGTCTTTGATGATGTTGCGAAAGCAGACACCAAGACCTTGCCAAAAATCTCACCTGTACCTCAGCCGGCAGTTCCACCTGTTAAGTCTACCCCGCCTAAAGCGGAAGCGGCTGAAGTCAAGGAAGCGACATCTGATGCGGTTAAGAAAGCTCCAAAGAAACGTCGTTTGAGAACGCGTTATAAGGTTCTTTTCTTTGCAGTCCTATTGGTTTTGGCCGCCTTTGTGGTCCTTCTCTATAACAGCCCGTCTAACACCAGCGTGCCAGATGTTTCAGGCCAGACTGTAGCAGAGGCTCGCTCCGCTATTGAAGCTAAGAAGCTGGTTGTCGGAGAGGAAAAGGAAGAATACAGCGACAATGTCGAATCTGGCAAAGTTATTAAAACCGATCCACAGGCTAACAGTCAGCGCCGCGAAGGCAGCAAGATTGATCTGATTATTTCTAAGGGACCAAAGACCTTTGTGATGGAAGATTATGTCGGTCAAGCAAAATCAGCCGTAGTTGAAAATCTGAAAACAAACTATAATGTTTCTGAGAAATTGATTGAGATTGTTGAGGAGGAATCGGACGAGTACGAGCCAGGTCAGGTCATTCGCCAGTCACCGGCAGCTGGTTCGACCTATAATTTGACTTCTAATCATAAGATCAAGCTGACAGTGGCGAAAGAAGTAACTAGTGTGTCCATGCCTGACTTTGGCAGCATGCAGTACACCTACGCTAATGCACGGTCTTACTTGATCCAAATGGGAATTTCTTCTTCCCGAATTGAGCGAGTTGTTGACCGTTCGGTCACTTCGACTCAGGCAGACTTGGTAACTTCCCAGTCACCAGCGGCAGGTCAGACAATTGACCTCAAGTCAAATGAAAAAATCACTCTTTACGTGACAGAAGCAACGACACCATCGTCATCTAGCTCGTCATCATCTAGCAGCTCTAAAAACAGTTCATCATCCGATGATGAAAGTCATTCTAGTAGTTCTAGTTCTTCAGAACATCAATGATAAAAGACCATTCCTTTTAAGCTTTCTAGCTTGAAAGGAATGTTTTTTTCTTTTTTGCTGGACAAATTTCCCCATTTCATGCCTTGGACGGAGGTTTTTTGCTTTAATTTTGTTAAAATAGGAAGGTAGAGAAAGGAAACGGCTATGTGGAAGGTTCAATTATTTGTCTTTGTTGAAACAGTCTTATTATCTATGGCATTGGTTACCATGTTGGCAGCTGATTTTTCACGAGTTGTCATTATCTTGGTCCTTTTTTTGCTGCTGCTCTATTATTACTTCGGCAAGCAAAAAGGGAATTTTCTGCTGGTCGCTTCTATGATTATGCTGTTTTTCATTATCATGCTCAATCCCTACGTCATTGCTGCCCTTTTATTCGCGCTGGTTTATGGGATGATTGTTGCCTATCCTTATATCTATAAGGAAAATCAAGAAACCCATCTCGTTTATGAAGAAGATGTGGAAATTCAGAGTGAAAAAAATCGCTGGTTGGGGGACCTGCAGCATTTTTCTAAGGACAGCTGTCAATTTCATGACATCAATCTTTTGCGTATCGTTGGGAAAGACACCATTCATTTGGAAGACGTGATTTTGGTCAACCATGATAATGTCATTGTCATTCGAAAAGGTTTTGGCGATACCAAGATTATTGTGCCGCTGGATGTAGAAATTCAGCTGCAAATCAACACTCTCTACGGGGAGCTGAACTTTCTGCATCATCCATCTCGCAAGATGCGCAACGAAACCATTTCGCTGACGACACCAGACTATAAACGAGCCAATAAGACAGTGAAGATTGTCCTCGTCAGCTTCTTAGGAAATGTGGAGGTTGTCAGAAAGTGAAGAAATCAAATTATTTTCTCATTCTCCTCTATACTTTCTTTGTCTTATTTATCATCTTTCATTATATTTTTAATATTTTTGATTTCACTTGGCAGGAGCTCTTTAATGATTTGGAGCTGTTGCAGTCTTTTGTATTCTTTGTTGTGATTATCGGTTTATCACTGACTATTCTGATTGTGATTGCGGCTCGCTTGATACAATATCTGTCGGTAGCCAATGTGCAAAAAAATCTTCGGCATTTGCTAGATGGACGGAGGCTGGAGCCGACAGACCAACCCGAGTTGGATCGTTCTCTGCATCAGCTCGAGAGAAGGCTGCACCGTTTAACAGAGAATCTCCAGAAGTCTGAAAACCAAACCCTGCAGACAGAAGAGAAAATTATCGAAAAAGAACGGCGGCGGATTGCGCGTGATTTGCACGATACTGTCAGTCAGGAATTATTTGCAGCCAATATGATTCTTTCAGGAGTGGCTGGAAATGTAGAACGGCTCGATGGACAAAAACTGCAAAAGCAGCTCAAGGGGATTGCAGATATTCTGGACACAGCCCAGAAGGATTTGCGGATTCTCCTGCTCCACCTACGACCTACAGAGTTGGAAAATAAGACTCTGATCGAAGGTATGGATGTGATTATCAAGGAGCTGACTGATAAAAGCGACATTGATGTTCACTTCAATCATCAGGTTGGGCATCTACCCAAACAGATGGAGGAGCATGTCTTCAGAATCATGCAGGAAATTATCAACAACACACTGCGGCATGCCCAGGCCAGTCGGTTGGATATTTACCTCTATCAGGCACCTAATGAACTTAAAATCAAGGTATCTGATAATGGCGTTGGTTTTGATCCGCTGGCTCAGGATGAACTCAGCTACGGCTTGAAAAATATGGAAGACCGTGTACGGGATATGGCGGGTACCTTTAAGCTTTTGACTGCCCCCAGAAAAGGTCTTTCTATTGAAATCACGATACCTTTACTAGAAGGAGAAGATCATGAAGATATTGTTAGTGGATGACCACCAGATGGTCAGATTGGGATTGAAAAGTTATCTGGAACTGCAAGAGGATATAGCAGAAGTATCTGAAGCAGTCAATGGTAAAGAAGGCGTTGAGCAAGCTTTGGCAAGTCGTCCGGATGTGATTATCATGGATATTGTCATGCCTGAGATGAATGGGATTGAAGCGACACTGGCCATTTTAAAAGAGTGGCCAGAAGCAAAAATTCTGATTTTGACTTCCTATCTGGATAATGAAAAAATTTATCCTGTTCTGGATGCAGGGGCTCACGGGTATATGCTTAAGACTTCCAGCGCTGAAGAAATTCTCCGTGCCGTCAAAAAAGTGGCCAAGGGAGAATTTGCCATTGAAACAGAGGTCAGCAAGAAAGTGGAGTACCATCGTAACCATATCGAGCTCCATGAGGATTTGACAGCTCGTGAGCGTGATATTTTAGGGCTTTTGGCCAAGGGTTATGAAAATCAACGGATTGCAGATGAGCTCTTCATTTCCCTCAAAACGGTCAAGACTCATGTCTCCAATATCCTGTCCAAATTGGAGGTGAGCGACCGCACTCAGGCAGTTGTTTATGCTTTTCAGCACCATCTTGTCCCACAAGAAGACTTTTAATGATATAATAGAAAAGATTAAGATTGGACAAGGGGAGATATGGACGCGAAATTAAAGTATAAGGCAAAAAAGATAAAAATTGTCTTTTTCGATATAGATGATACCCTTCGGGTCAAGGATACAGGTTTTATCCCAGATTCTATCCAGACAGTTTTCAAGCAGTTGAAAACCAAAGGGATTTTGACGGGTATTGCGTCTGGTCGAGGAATGTTTGGTGTCGTGCCGGAGCTGAGAGCTTTGCAACCAGACTTTTTCGTTACGCTGAATGGAGCCTATGTCGAAGACAGCAAAGGGAAGGTGATTTCTCAGACGGTTATCCCTTCCGATAGAGTGGTGTCCTATATTGCTTGGGCTCAGGAGGAAGGGATTGACTATGGTTTGGTCGGCAGCCATGGAGCAGCCTTGTCCAATCGAAATTCTCTGATTTCAGAGGCCATTGATGTGGTTTATCCAGATTTGCCTGTAAATCCAGACTTTCATTTAGACAAAGATATTTATCAGCTTTGGACTTTTGAGGATAGAGGAGATGGCCTGCAGTTGCCAGAGGCGTTAGCGGAGCATCTGCGTTTGGTTCGCTGGCATCCTCATTCGTCAGATGTCGTGCCGACAGAAGGTTCCAAGGCAGCCGGAGTTTCCAAGGTTGTCGAGCATCTGGGCTTGAAACCTGAAAATGTCATGGTTTTTGGCGACGGACTCAATGATCTGGAATTGTTTGACTATGCCGGAATTGGCATTGCCATGGGCGTTTCCCATGAAGAACTGCGAAAAAGAGCAGATTATATTACAAAAACAGTAGAAGAAGACGGTATCTTTGCCGCCTTAGAGGAGTTAGGTATGGTAGAAAAAGAATTACATTTTCCACAAGTAGAACTTGCAGCAGCAGAAGGTCCAAAAGCGACTATCAAGACTAATCATGGAGACATGAAAGTTCAGCTGTTTCTAGAACAGGCACCAAAAACAGTAGCTAACTTTATTGCCCTTGCTAAAGATGGTTATTATGACGGTGTAATTTTCCACCGCATTATTCAGGACTTTATGATTCAGGGTGGCGATCCTACTGGTACTGGTATGGACGGTCAGTCTATTTATGGCGAGAAATTTGAAGATGAGTTTTCACCAGAATTGTACAATATTCGCGGTGCTCTTTCCATGGCAAATGCTGGGCCGAATACTAACGGCAGTCAATTTTTCATTGTTCAAAATAAAAATCTACCTTATTCGGCTAAGGAGTTGAGCCGCGGCGGCTGGCCTGAAGCTATCGCTGAAGTCTATGCCAGTCAGGGAGGAACACCGCATTTGGATAGGCGCCACACTGTCTTTGGTCAGCTGGCTGATGAAGCGTCCTACCACGTTTTGGACAAGATTGCAGCTGTTGAGACGGGTGCTATGGACAAGCCCGTGGAAGATGTTGTGATTGAGACGATTGAGGTTGAAGACTGATGAAAATCGGTGATAAATTAAAAGGCAAAATCACAGGGATTCAGCCTTATGGAGCTTTTGTTGAGCTGGAAAACGGAACGATTGGCCTGATTCATATCTCAGAAATTCGTCCGGGTTATATTGAAAATATCCATGATAGTGTAAAGATCGGCCAGCAAGTATTGGTACAGGTTGTGGACTATGATGAATTTTCTGGGAAGTCCAGTCTGTCCATGCGAACCCTGGAAGAAGAAAAGCACCGCCTCCCTAGACGCCACCGCTTTTCAAATGACCGCTGTAAAATTGGTTTTGAGCCTTTAGGCAGACAGCTGCCTATCTGGATCAAAGAGGCAAAAAAATTCTTAAAAGAAGAAAAAGTTTAAAAAATATCCTGTTCCATAAGAGAACAGGATATTTTTGTTAGATAGAATTGCCATTCAATTCCTAGCCGAGTGCTGAATTGAAATGGACATGTTTTCAAAAAATACTAAGCATCAAATTCATAGAGAGCGGTAGACAGGTAGCGTTCGCCGTTATCAGGTGCCAGAGCAAGGACTTTCTTGCCAGCTCCTAGTTTTTTCGCTACTTCAATAGCTGCGAAAATAGCAGCAGCAGATGAAATTCCCACTAAGAAGCCTTCCTGACCGCCAATATAGCGTCCAAATTCCAGTGCTTGATCAGAAGTTACGCGGACAATACCGTTGTAGGCTTCTGTATCTAAGGTCTCTGGAATGAATCCAGCTGAAAGTCCTTGGATTTTGTGAGGGCCTGGCTTCTCACCAGAAAGGATAGCAGATTCGTCTGCTTCAACTGCATAGATTTGGATGTCTGGATTAACTTTTTTGAGAGCATGAGACACACCAGAAATGGTTCCGCCAGTTCCGACACCGCCTACAAAAGCATCCAGTCCAGTTTCACCGAAAGCAGCGATAATTTCTGCTCCTGTTGTTCGTTCGTGTACCTCTGGATTAGCCGGATTGTTAAATTGCAGTGGCAGCCAGCCATTACGTTCTTGTGCGATTTCTTGTGCTTTTGCAATAGCGCCTTTCATTCCTTCGCTACCCGGAGTCAAGACCAACTCAGCACCATAAGCTTGGATAATCTTGCGGCGCTCCACACTCATGGTTTCAGGCATAACAATGACAACCTTGTAGCCTTTGGCTGCTCCAACCCATGAAAGGCCAATACCAGTATTTCCGCTGGTTGCTTCAACGATGGTATCGCCAGGCTTAATAAGGCCATCGCGTTCAGCCGCCTCAATCATGCTGAGAGCAATCCGGTCTTTAACAGACGAACCAGGATTGAAAGCCTCTAACTTCACATAAACCTCAGCAGCTCCTTCTGGAACCAAGTTGTTCAATTTGACGATGGGAGTTTGCCCAATTAGTTCTGTAATGTTTTGATAAATACGTGACATAGGATACATACCTCAATATAATTTAATAGAATTAGTATAAAATGAAACAAGCGCTTTGTAAAATATAAAAATCCTATCAAAGTGATAGGATTTTTTTATATTAGATTAAACCATTAATTTTCAAACGATTATTATAGGCTAATTCAAATAGATATTTATATAAGGGTGCAATATCTGCCTTTTTAGGAAATTCGAACTTATGTTTCTTAGGGAACTCGTTGTGGGCTTTTAAAAAGGCATTGTCTAAATAAGTGATTGTAATTTCACTATCATCAATACCAGCTCCAGCAGTTTCCATATCAACGTCCACAATATTCATCAGAAAAATTGATTTCACAGACATCTTCCGGCCAGTTGCTCCTTGCTTGTCAGTAAAAATAATACGAATATTTGTAAATAAGATAGAGTCACGAATCAGAGTGTAGCCACTCTGGATAACTTCACCTTCAAGTAAATATTGTCCGTATTCTTTTGAAAGTTGATCAACATTTTGTTCGCTGAAATTTCCAGCTAATCCTTGCATTAATTTTCCAAATGCCATAATTTTCTCCTTTAATTTTCTTTATCTAGTATAGCATGCACTTCAACTTCTCGCAAGCCTAAGTCAGTTAGTTCTATTTTTCCGTTGAAAAATTCTGTTAAATTTCTCTTAGTGATTTCTTTGATATTTTTGTCAATATAAATGGTTGTATCAACTAATTCTGTAAAGATAGTATCGGTTTCTTCTAAGTTTTGGACCTTAAGAAAATTCGTAAAATCCTGATATTGACTGTAAGACAGTTGTAGGCGCAGGCCAGCCTGTTCTTTTATCTCAACCAGTCCAATCTCCTTAATAGCCAGAGTAACACTGCCGGCATAAGCTCGAATCAGACCGCCGGCTCCGAGTTTAATACCGCCAAAATAGCGAGTAACCACAACGCAAAGATTGGTCAAATTGTGCTTTTCTAGGACTCCCAGCATAGGAACTCCGGCTGTTCCACTGGGCTCACCATCATCGCTAGTTCGCTTTATATCACTCTTTTCCCCAATGACAAAAGCAGAGCAGTTATGAGTGGCCTTGTAATGTTCTTTTTTTATAGCAGCTATAAAAGCGCGAGCCTCTTCCTCAGAGTAAACTCTTTTTACATGGCAGATAAAGCGGGATTTTTTAATTTCCTCTTGAACCATGCCATCTTCTTTAATTGTCTTAAATTCCATAACTATATTTTATAAAAAAAAGATGAATTTTGCCAAAAAATTACGAATAAATAAGTATGTTAGAGTTACAAGATTGTTTAGGACGGATATTTACAGAAAGTCAGTTAGAGTCTAGCTTGCGAGCACAAGCAAAAGAAATTCCCAGTATCCGAGAAGAAAAAGGCAAGCTCTGCTGCGGACGCTGCAACAGCTTGATTGAACGAGAAAATCAACTGCCGGTTGGAGCTTATTATTGCAGAGAATGCTTAATCTTGGGTCAGGTACGGAGTGACCAAAAACTCTACTATTTTCCCCAAGAGGATTTTCCTAAGAATCAGGTGCTTAAATGGCAGGGGCAACTGACAGAGTTTCAAGGAAAGGTTTCCAAAGGATTACTTGATGCGCTGGAGAAAAGGCAGAATACGTTAGTGCATGCTGTTACTGGCGCTGGAAAAACAGAAATGATTTACCAAGTGCTTGCAAGGGTTATTGATAGAGGAGGTTCTGTCTGTTTGGCCAGTCCGCGGATTGATGTTTGTTTAGAGCTTTATCGGCGCCTTAAAGAAGATTTTTCTTGTGAAATAGCTCTTCTGCATGGGGAGTCAGAAGCTTATTTTCGCAGCCCCTTGGTAATTGCCACCACCCACCAGCTCTTAAAATTTTATCGGGCTTTTGATTTGTTGATTGTGGACGAGGTAGACGCCTTTCCTTATGTGGATAATCCCATACTGTATCACGCTGTAGAGCGTTCAGTTAAAGAGGATGCTACAACTATTTTTCTGACAGCCACTTCCACAGATGAACTGGATAAAAGAGTTCAAAAAGGTGAGTTGAAACGCCTGAGTCTTCCCAGAAGATTTCATGGTAATCCCTTGACTATCCCTCAGAAAATTTGGTTATCCGATTTTCAAAAACATCTTCAGAAGAAGAAAATAGCACCTAAACTTTTGAACTATATAGAAAAACAGAGAAAGACTCAATTTCCTCTCTTGATATTTGCTGCAGAAATTCAAAGAGGAGAGGATTTTTCTCATGCTTTGCAGATAGCTCTGCCTGATGAAAAGCTGGCTTTTGTCGCCTCCACAACAGAAAATCGTCTGGAGATTGTCGAACAGTTTCGTCGCAAGGAGATTACTATTTTGGTGACAACGACTATCTTAGAGCGTGGAGTAACCTTTCCTGGTGTAGATGTTTTTGTCTTGGAAGCCAATCATCGATTGTTCAGTCGTAGTGCTCTGGTACAGATTTCAGGACGAGTTGGCCGTAGTAAGGATAGACCGACTGGACAGTTGCTATTTTTTCATGATGGAACTACCCTTGCTATGGAAAAGGCAATTCGAGAAATGAGAGATATGAATAAAGAGGCAGGATTATGACAGAGTGTCTTTTATGTAAAGGGCAAATTAAGGAGAAAGGCAGTTTTTTACAGCTTTTTCTATTAAAAGGAGAAGGACCAAGCTGCTGCTCCACTTGTTATCAAAATTTTGAAAGCATATCTGAAGAGCGTTGCCCACGCTGTTTTCGCAATGGGAAATCAGATTTATGTACAGATTGCCAAAAATGGGAGGGAGAGGGGAATCAAGTTCAGCATCAGTCACTATTTACCTATAATGAAGCAATGAAGAATTATTTCAGTCAATACAAGTTTCAGAGAGACTATGCATTGCGTTTTGTATTTGCAAAAGCAACTAAAAAAGCAGTCAAAATGTTTAGAGAGCATACCATTGTTCCGATTCCAGTGAGTAACGAAAAATTTCAAGTGAGAGGATTTAATCAAGTGCAGGGGATTTTAGATGCTGCAAACTTGTCATATAGAAATATCTTAGAGAAAAAAGACACTCTAGCACAGTCGAGCAAGACACGTGAGGAGCGTCTGCAGACGCAGCAGGCTTTTAAAATTAAGAATGGAGTTGATTTGCCGAATAAAATTTTGCTGGTTGATGATATCTATACGACTGGAAAAACTTTGCAATTAGCCAAGCAAATCTTGCTGGAAGCAGGAGTGAAAGAAATTTTGACATTTTCAATCGCAAGATAAGAAAAAATTTGCAAAAAAGGAATGAAAGCGTTATAATGATATTATAAATAAAACATTTATGTTTAGAAAGAAGGTACTTATATGCTTAAATATAGTATCCGTGGTGAAAACCTAGAAGTAACAGATGCTCTCCGTGACTACGTAGTTTCTAAACTTGAGAAGATTGAGAAGTATTTCCAAGCAGAGCAAGAACTTGATGCGCGTGTGAACCTCAAGGTTTACCGTGAAAAGACTGCGAAAGTGGAAGTAACAATTCCGCTAGGCTCCATCACTCTTCGTGCAGAAGATATCTCTCAGGACATGTATGGATCAATTGATTTGGTCACAGATAAGATTGAGCGCCAAATCCGCAAAAATAAGACCAAGATTGAAAGAAAGAATCGCAATAAGGTTGCTACAAGCCAGCTTTTCACAGATTCCTTTGCTGAAGAAGCAGAAGAAATTCCGTCAAAAGTTGTTCGTTCAAAACACATAGATTTGAAGCCAATGGACTTGGAAGAAGCGATTCTGCAGATGGATTTATTGGGACATGATTTCTTTATCTATTCCGATGCTGAGGACAGCAGCACAAATGTTATATACCGTCGTGAGGATGGAGATATTGGCCTGTTAGAAGTCAAATAAATAATCTAAAAAGGTTGAGAGCAAGTTTCTCAACCTTTTTAGATTATAGAAAGTCATACTGTCAGCTGACAAAGAACAAGCACCCTATGCACTAGATAATAAAAGATATTTTTAGGTTCAAAAAATAAACTTCAAAAAAATCGTTCGATTCCGGTCCTCGGCATAGACTTGTAAGAGGCAGTAGAAGAAGATGAGCACCCTTAGCTCAACTGGATAGAGTACCTGACTACGAATCAGGCGGTTAGAGGTTCGACTCCTCTAGGGTGCATTTGGAAGCGAAGTCTTAGGGCTCCGTTTTTAGATTGTTTAAACACCGGGAAGTAGCTCAGCTTGGTAGAGTACTTGGTTTGGGACCAAGGTGTCGCAGGTTCGAATCCTGTCTTCCCGACTAGATAACATAGAAGATAGATGTACTGCTCTATCTTTTTTGTTTTTCAAGAAAACTGTATTTACAGTATTTATGACTTAGTTTACATTGGATTTAATTAGCGATAGAATCTTTTAGAACTACTGATCTTGTCTCTTTATATAATCCTATTTGAATGCAAGGAATTTGATTATTTAATCAAGTTTAGTTTGATTTTAAAGTCTAGTGTTTCGGGTGTTTTGCATCTATCATTCTGCTCGAATGTACTTTCCATTTGAGATGAGTAATATTAAAAACAAAAACCTCTGATAGCAGTGAATAGTTGCTTTCAGAGGTTTTTATATGTGCTGAGTATGATTTACTACATCAAAGAGTATTCGTCAGATAGCATAATGGTTTCTTTGCCCTTATTATCAACGATGTAGACTTTTCTGGGAAAGAAAGGGTCAAATTGATAGTTTAAGTCAAATGAAATAATGGTGTTGAAGTTTTTTTGTGAGAATCGTAGAGATACTCTTCCTTGACGATTGATGATTTCGAACTTGAGGACTGGGCGAAGTTCAAAGACCCCTTTGAGATTGTTATCAATGATGTACCAGAATGAGTCGACAATTTCTTCAGGGAGGCTCGTCATGATGCCAAAGCTGGCATATCGGCCGAGAGTATTTGTAAATGCCATGGGAGACTCCTTTCTTACAGTCTGGATTTTCTTATATGATACCCGAAAACGCTTGAGATTGCAAGAATTTGACCTCTAGTGAGGCCGAATTGGACAAAAGAAAAAGAGCTTGCGCTCTTTGACAACTTTATCGATTCTTTAGTTCAACATAACGTTTGTACCAAATATTGACATAAGCATCTGAAAATGGACCTCTTCCGTTGTTAATCCAATCAACTAGGATTTTGACATTTTCTTTGAGAATGAAATCCAAATCATCAGAATAGTGCATCTGTTTTTTGTGGCGTTCATATTCTTCTACATCCAACAGGCGTTTTTCACCATCAGCAAAGACTTTGACGTCTAAATCATAGTCAATGTATTTTAGAGCTTCATTATCCAGATAGTAAGGACTGGCTAGGTTGCAGTAGTATGAAGTTCCATTGTCTCGAATCATGGCAATGATATTAAACCAGTATTTTTTATGAAAATAGACAATGGCTGGTTCACGAGTTACCCAACGTCGGCCATCACTTTCTGTTACCAGTGTGTGGTCATTAACGCCAATAATGGCGTTTTCTGTTGTCTTTAGTACCATGGTATCTCGCCAGGTGCGGTGAAGATTCCCATCATGCTTATAACTTTGAATTGTAATAAAGTCGCCTTCTTTTGGAAGTTTCATAACTTACCAACTTTCTACAATTTATAAGTTCATCTTCTATATTGTAACATATTTTCATAGAAATGCATAAGTTTTCATTGGAAATCTTAAAGATATTCTCTCAGGGCGCTAGCGATGTCGGAGAAATCATAGCCTTTGCGTGCTAGAGCTTGGGTCAGACGCTGTTTTAAGTCATAGCCGTCGTATTTTTTTGAGTACTTGCGGTATTGCTTGTCTAGCTCTTTATAGAGCAGATCTTGCTGGTTTTCTTGGTCTTCTTCGATTTCCAAATGCTGATAGGCGGTTTTAGCTTGACTATAGGAAAAACCTTTGTTTATCAAGGATTGAAGAAGTTTATCTTGTAAGGCCTTGCTGGGTAGTTTTCCCTGGTATTTTTTGAGCAGCTTTTCGGCAACCTTGTCCGTTAGTTCAGTAAAATCAAACTGGCTCAATTCTTCCTTTATGATAGTGCTAGAAATTCCTTTTTGACTGAGTTTTTGCTTTAGAACAAAAGCGCCTTTGTCACCAGTGAGAAGGTTGGATTGGATAAAAGAATGAGCATATTTTCTATCATTAATCCAATTATCCTTTTTTAGATTGTCCAAGACCTGACTGATGATTTCTGGTTGAATGTCGTGCTGCGTTAAGTAGTCTTTAACTTCTTTTTCAGTTCTTTGCTTGAAGGAGAGATGGTAGAGGGCTAGATTTTTTCCGTAGGAAAATTGGGCATAGTCTTGAATTTCTAATAACTCCTGCTCCGTAATTTCCATTCCTTTAGACAGCATGAAGCGAACGATGGTGTCTTCTGTGATATAGAACTTTTCACTGTCGTCCAACTCCAAGAGGTAGAGTCTTTTTTTCTTTTCGATTTTTGTGATTTTCATAAGAGATTTTGGTAGAATCCTTTCTTTTAGCCAAATGCTTCAAAGGCAGCTATCAAGCGTAGTTTGTCAGTGTTAATGTCTTTCCTGCCATAGTGGTCAAGAAAGAGCTCTGCATATTGAGGTTCAGATAAATTATAAGTAAGAGACCAGATTGCCCAGTAAAGATCAATGTGTCTATCACTAAATCCAGCGAGGCCAAGGTCAATAAAGCAGGAGAAAGTTGTTGCGCCTTTCAGAATAAAATTAGGTAAACAGGCATCTCCGTGAATCAAGGCGTCCGCTGTCAGCAAGTGTCCTTGTTCTTGGATAAGCTGGTAGGCTTCCTCTCGACTTTGGATGTGGAATTGAGGCAGCAAGGCTTTTTGATAAAAGCAGCCTTTCCGATAATTTTCCTCTGCTTGCCCTTTATAGAGTTGGAGGCGATGTTTAATTGGGAAATACTGGGGTTGGATGCTGTGAAGTTTTTTTAGTGCAGCAGCCATTGTTTGGCAAAGTTCTTCTGGCTGTTGGAGAAAGGCTAGGGCGTCCTTGCCCTCGGCTTCTTTAGTCAGCAGGTAGTCTTTATCTGCTGTCAGGTAGTGGATGACAGGTACACCGAGCCCTTGCTCTTCAAACCATTTGGCAAGTGTGGCTTCTTGGGCTAACTGGCCTTTTTGATCGATTTTCAAATAATAGCCCGTATCAGCATAGAAAACACTGGCTCCGGAATGTGAGGAGCTGTCGTAAAGGGTGGCTCCCTCTAGATAAGTTCGTATTTGCTCAGGTAACTGGACTAGTGGAAGGGATATTTTTTTTGCTTTCATACTTTTATTGTAACATATTCTCAACTAATGCGAGGCGGCGTGGTATAATAGAAGCATGAATGTGAAAGTGAAGCAAAGAATCCCTTTGAAAATTAAGAAAATGGGGATTAATGGGGAAGGGATTGGATTTTATAAGAAAACGCTGGTCTTTGTGCCTGGGGCCTTGAAAGGTGAGGAAGTTTACTGTCAGGTGACCAGGGTTCAGCGTAATTTCATCGAGGCCAAGCTCTTGACCATCAACAAGCGGTCGAAATTTCGGGTGGAAGCGCCTTGTGAGATTTATGATAGGTGTGGGGGCTGTCAAATCATGCACCTCCACTATGACAAGCAGTTGGAGTTTAAGGAAGATTTGCTGCGTCAGGCTTTGAAAAAATTTGCGCCAGCTGGCTATGAGAACTATGAGATTCGTCCGACCATCGGTATGCAGGAGCCGCTCTATTATAGGGCCAAGTTGCAGTTTCAGACTCGAAAGTTTAAGGATGAGGTAAAGGCAGGGCTCTATGCCCAGAATTCCCACTATCTGGTCTCTCTGAAAAACTGTCTGGTTCAGGACAAGGTAACACAACAGATCATCAATAAGGTGGCTCGTCTTTTAGGCAAGTATAGGCTGCCTATCTATGATGAGAGAAAGACAGCTGGAGTACGCACGGTCATGATTCGCAGAGCCAGAAAGACAGGTCAGGTGCAGATGATTTTTGTGACGGGACGCAAGTTAGACTTTTCTCCAGTCGTTCAAGACCTAGTGGCTGAATTTCCAGAGCTAGAGACAGTTGCAGTCAATTATCATATGAGCAAATCCAGTGAGATTTATGGGGATAAGACAGAGATTATCTGGGGCAAGGAGGCTATCCAAGAAGGTGTGCTGGACTATGAGTTCTCTCTGTCGCCTCGGGCTTTTTATCAACTTAACCCTGAACAGACAGAGGTGCTTTATGGGGAGGCAGTCAAGGCACTGGATGTATCGGAAGAAGACCATTTGATTGATGCTTATTGCGGAGTGGGGACCATCGGCTTTGCCTTTGCTAAAAAGGTCAAGTCTTTGCGGGGCATGGACATCATCCCTGAGGCCATTGAAGACGCCAAGCGCAATGCGAAAAGGATGGGCTTTGACAATACACTCTACGAGGCTGGAACGGCAGAGGAGATCATTCCTCGCTGGTATGCTGAGGGCTATCGAGCGAATGCCTTGATTGTCGATCCGCCGCGAACAGGTCTGGATGATAAGCTACTGGAGACAATTGTCCGCTATGCACCTGAGAAGATGGTCTACGTTTCCTGCAATGTCTCAACTCTGGCTCGGGATTTGGTCAAACTCTGTCAGGTCTACGATGTTCACTATATCCAGTCGGTTGATATGTTTCCGCATACCGCTCGAACAGAGGCAGTGGTGAAATTGTCCAAGAAAGACAGCATTCGTATGGGTTCAGAAAGGACTCACAAAAGTTGATAAAATAGCTTTAAAAAAGGACTTAGTTTTCTGTGATACGGAGCTAAGCCTTTTCTTTTGTCAAAATTGCAATGGATTTATCGGAGGCATAAGCTAGGAAGGTTAGTCTCCACCTAATCAATTAGTCAAAAAAAGAGAACACTCGTCAAGTGTTCTCCAATCGTAATCGGTTATATTAGAATAAACCAAAGACTAGGACTGCAAGGACGGCACCAATAATTGGTCCGATAACTGGAATCCAAGCATAGCTCCAATCACCATCACCTTTGTTTGGAATAGGAAGAAGACTGTGCATGATGCGAGGTCCTAAGTCACGAGCTGGGTTGAGGGCATAGCCAGTTGTTCCACCAAGTGAGAGACCAATTCCGACAATCAATGTTCCGACTGCAAAAGTGCCAATGCCTGCTTGCAGTTTATAAAATCCAAGAGCGAAGATAGTCAGTACAAGAACAAAGGTTCCAAGGATTTCACTAATCAGGTTAGAGAAGGTATCTTTGATAGCTGGGCCTGTGCTGAATGTCCCCAAAACATTAGCTGGATTTTCTTCAGCCAAATAGTGAGGTTTGAACTGTAGGAAGACGAGGAACTGTCCGACCATAGCACCTGCAAACTGAGCAAGGATGTAAGGAAGAACAGATGCCCAAGGCAAATCACCTTTCAGAGCTACTCCGATAGTTAGGGCAGGATTCAGATGGGCTGGGCCAAGGTTGCCAGATACAAAAGCAGCGATGGCAACGGCAATCCCCCATCCCATGGTAATCACAATCCAACCTGAATTGTGGCTCTTAGTTTTGGGAAGAACTACACCTGCAACTACACCATTTCCCAAAAGGAGCAAGAGCAGTGTTCCTAAAAATTCGCCAAATATTTCTTTCATCATCTATGTTACTCCATTTAAAAGAAGGGGTGGTAGACAGTTGTTTTGCCTACCGCCTCTTCTCGTACTTTCTATTTTTTTAATTCTTCTAAATCGTTATTTGCAAGGGCAGCTTGAACATCGTTTCGATAAGCTGCTTTTTCTTCTTCTGTCCAGTCGTAGAATCGTCCCATTTCATCCAGAACAGGCTCAACAATAGCGTCTAAACCATCTCGCATAAAGAGCATGTGGTTTGTCCGGCGAAGCAAGAAGTCAACTGGGCTGAGTGCTAATTCGTTACGCATTGCATAATGCAGTGACAAGGTATCGGCTAAGCTAAGACCTGGTGCTTGTTCGATGCTGTGTGCGAGGGCAAAGACTTTAGGAGCATTTGATCCGTAGAGGTTTGCAAGATAGAAGGCTTCTTTGCTGTCTAAGCCGCGTGATACACCAAGTTGAGCAAAAGCTTCGATTTCGGAATCCACATTTGCTGGATTGAGCTCTCCGCCTGAAACAGGATAGGTCTTCGAGTTGATTAGCTTGAAGCTGCGGTCGAATTCTGCTTTTAAGATTTCAACCACGCGCTCCATAGCGCCTTCAGCCATCTTACGGAAGTCTGTAATCTTACCACCAGCAAGAGTCAAGAGACCATTGTTATCACGGTCCAAACTAGAGCCACGTGATACAGCAGATGGATCCAAGTGTTTTTCAGACGTGCTGCTTTCGAGTTGAGTAACAGCCGCTTCAACATCTTCACGGGATTTTTCTTTAGCCAGATAGCTCTCAACGGTCGCAATCAGTGCATTGAAGCTTTCGTCGCTAATGGTACCGTTGTTTCCGCCGTTATAGTCAGAAGCGCTGTTTCCTGCAATGAGAGGACGAAGACCTGCCCAGCTGCTTTCGATATCGTCAATTGTGATCTTTGCTTCTGGGAAGCGATTGTTGACAATGCCCAAGAGGTAATCCACATCTTCTTGTGTTACTTTTGGATGCTCTAGGTCGCCAGTGTAGTCAGTGTCAGTCGTACCAAAGTAGGTTTTATTTTCACGTGGAAGAACAAATACCATCCGGCCGTCTCCCAAGCCTGTATCAAAGTAAACTGGCTGAGAAACCTTGATCTTGCTAGAGTCAACTACCAAGTGAACACCCTTGGTTGGACGCATTTGAGAATATTGCTCACCATCATTTGACAGATTGCGAACCTTGTCGCTCCAAGGTCCAGTTGTGTTGATAACCAAGCGAGCCTTGATTTCAAAGACTTCATCCGTCAAGAGGTCACGCGCAACAACGCCTGTAATCTTTCCAGATTCGTCAAAGAGGAAGCCTTCTGCTTTGACATGGTTGGCAATCAGGGCGCCGTCTTGGTTGGAGCGTTTGATGTTTTCAATCACGAGGCGCGCGTCGTTGTTGCGGAAGTCAAGATAGACACCACCGCCGACTAAGCCTTCCTTCTTAAGTTCAGGTTCCCGTTCTAGGACTTCTTCCTTACTCAAGACCTTGTTGGCAGCAGGAGTGTTGTTAACACCAGCCAAGAGGTCGTAGAGGTCCATAGCCACTTTGAGGCGGAAGAGACTGAAAGTAGCGCCATCTTCTTCATAGACAGGAAGCAGCATTGGATCTGGTTTTGGAATATGAGGGGCAATTTGCTGAACTACAGCACGCTCAGAAACTGTATCTGAGACCACTTCTACATCGAATTGCTTAAGGTAACGAAGGCCTCCGTGGACCAATTTGGTAGAACGGCTAGAAGTCCCTTCTGCAAAGTCCTGCATTTCAATCAGACCGGTCTCCAGTCCACTAGCTGCCGCTTGCAAGGCTACCCCAGCACCGGTAATCCCACCACCGATAATCAAGAGGTCCAAGGTGCGTTCCTGCATTTTTTTTATCGATAATTCACGTGTTTTCTTTGAAAATTCCATAATTACACACTTTCTAACTTAGTCGTTTCCTGCTTCTACTGACTTTTTTATCAAAAATAAATCAGTATCAGTCGTCGATTTCTGCAAAGGCTTGAGTTGCCTTAACGGCTTTTTTCCATCCTTTGTAGAGTTGTTCCTTGCGGGATTCATTCATAGACGGTTCAAAGAGTTCTCCAGTTTCATTGAGAGTGCGGAGTTCGTCCAAGTCTTTCCAGTAGCCTACTGACAGTCCTGCCAAGAAGGCTGCACCGAGAGCAGTTGTTTCTAAGTTTTTAGCACGGGCAATATCGATTCCTAAAATGTCAGCCTGGAACTGCATGAGGAAGTTGTTCATAGCGGCACCGCCATCGACTTTGAGGACCTGAATAGCAGTCTTGGCATCCACCTGCATAGTGTCAATGATGTCTCGTACTTGGTAAGCGATGGATTGCAGGGTAGCCTTGATAAAGTCTTCCTTGCTGGTTCCGCGGGTCAAGCCAAAGACAGATCCACGGGCATTTTGATCCCAATACGGAGCGCCTAGACCTGTAAAGGCAGGTACGACATAGACTTCGTCATTGTTGTGAGAATCGAGAGCATATTTTTCAGATTCTGGTGAATTTTCAACCATTCGAAGACCGTCACGCAGCCATTGAATAGCACTTCCGGCAATGAAGATAGAACCTTCTAAAGCATAGTAAACCTTGCCATTAATTCCATAGCCAATGGTTGTCAAGAGGTTGTTTTCAGACAGCTGCATCTCTTCACCAGTGTTCATGATGATGAAGGAACCAGTTCCGTAAGTATTCTTGACCATGCCAGGCTCAAAAGCTAGCTGTCCAAAGAGAGCTGCCTGCTGGTCACCAGCCATACCAGAGATTGGAACTTCTCCACCGTAGAAATGGAATGGAGCAGTCTTACCATAAATTTCTGAGTTAGAACGAACTTCTGGAAGCATAGCCTTTGGAATGTTGAGGATTTCCAAAATCTCATCATCCCATTTGAGATCCTTGATGTTATAGAGCATGGTACGAGCTGCATTTGAGTAGTCGGTCACGTGAGCTGCGCCGTCAGTTAATTTCCAAACCAGCCAGGTATCAATAGTACCAAAGAGCAATTCGCCCTTTTCAGCTCTTTCTTGCGCTCCCTCTACATGGTCCAAAATCCAGCGAACCTTGGTAGCAGAGAAGTAAGCGTCAATAATCAAACCAGTCTTTTCATGGAATTTTTCCACATAGCCTTGGCTTTTCAGCTGTTCAGCCAGAGGAGCAGTCTGACGAGATTGCCAAACGATAGCATTATAGATAGGAAGACCAGTATTTTTATCCCAAACGACAGTTGTTTCACGCTGGTTGGTTATTCCGATGGCTTCGATTTGATTAGGTTTGACTCCACTTTCGATGAAGGCACCTGCGATAACGGACTGAACAGAGTTCCAAATTTCATTGGCATTGTGCTCAACCCATCCAGCTTGAGGGAAAATCTGAGTAAATTCTTTTTGACTGGAGCTAACTTTTTCTCCTTTTTTATTAAAGATGATGGCGCGTGAACTAGTTGTTCCTTGGTCGATGGCCATGATGTATTTTTCTTGTGACATGAACTGTCCTCCTAGTAAAAATCTTGAGGAGATTTCCTCTACAGTAACTAGTATATAAAATAAAACGCTTTCTTTTTTATCAACTTTTTTTAAATTTTAAAAAAATCTGAGGAGATTGTGCGAAAATCACAAAGAAACCTGGATTTCTCCAAGTTTCTTAATGAAATATCATGTGACGGATTTGAGCCAAATCTTCCAAATCCAAGTCATTTTTTAAATAATAGATGGGAACCTGCTGGGCCTGATGAATAGGATTGTTGGTGATGATGAGGTCATAATTTCTGGTAAGATCGTAGGATTCAATCGTAATAAAGCGATTGTACTCTAAATACCGCCTTAAAATGGCCGTCATCCTGGAAACAACTATGAAGCTATCTATCAAGTCCATGCCTATCTTGATGACTTGACCGTCGTTTTCAGCAATGTACTCCATCAGTTGGAGCCATTCCCACAAAACCTTTTTATCCAGAGATGTTCCCCGCTGGAAAATAGGCAGTTTGCTAAAAATAGTGTCTGCTACTTGTCGGTAATCGTATTCGCTCCATAAATATGGGTGGCGAAGTTCCAAGTCATGCTTGTATTTGTCTTGCAAGAGGTAGCCTCGGAAAAGAAAGACGCGGGCGCAGAGCTGACTGAGTTCGTAGGTCACTTGGTCTTCAATGTAGTCACCTAGCAAGTCCTGGCCCTTCATCTCTTGAATGAGTTGCGTAATCAGGCTGGCAATTTCACCGCCAAAGCCCAGTATATATTCCATGGTGTGCAGGGGTAAAATCCGATGGGAAAGCAGAAATGAAAAGAAAATCATCATTTCGCCATCTTCGAGACTCAGGGTGATGTGCTGCCCGGCAAAGAAATCATTTGCCCGGCGATGCAAGCGCTGGTAGAAGATATTGTCAAAATAGCCCTGCATTTTCTGCTCAATGTTTTGGAATTGACAGGCATTGACTCTTAGGCGCTGTTGGGTGATATGTGCCCAAAGAGCCAAGTCCAATCGCTGTCCTTGAGAGAGCTGGGCTCCGCAGAGTTCTTCTAAGACGGCAACTTCCTGCCTTCTTTCTGGTTTTTGAAGTTCTTTTTCCCAATCTTGGCTGGACCAGACCTTGCGAAAGAGGCAGAAATAAAAATAGCGGATTTGGTGCTCAGGCCCTTTCAAGCGGCCGTTTTGGATAGATAGCTCAAACTCTGATAAAATCTGATTTAGACCGGATATATGACGGCCGAGGGTTGCTTCACTGATCATGAGCTCTTGGGCTAATTGATGGGCTAAAAACTGCTGATGGTAGAGCAGGTGGGTTAAAATCTGGTATTTGACAGCATTGCTCAAAAAGAGCCTGCGAATGTCCCGTCCCTTGGTATCCGGTCCTATAGACAGACTGAGCGTTTCGTCCTGAAGCTGGATGGATAAGGCTGCATGATGGTCCGCTGCCTTGTCGTTAATCAGGCTAATGTACTTGGTCAAGGTTGCTTTCGAGAAGCCTGTTTCAGACATAACGTCCTTCAAACTGGATGTAGAATGCTGCTGTAAATAAGATAGGACAATAAACTGCCCCGCTTCACTCTTTTCCATTAAGTCTGCAAGATACATACGAAAACCCTCTCAATTCACTAATCTTAGCTTATCATAAAAGGGAAAAAAGACGAAGCAATGTGCTTTATATTTTCTTATCGTTGTCTAAGGAAATAATAAACTGAAACAATCTGTCATCATGTCTATCTTAATGTGCTATTCCATTTCTTTTGAACAAGCGTAAGAAGAGCAAATTATCACACTTTTTTGCTTTGGGTCTGATAGATTTTTTATGGTATAATTGTAGAAAAATAAGGATGAGGGAGCAGCTATGGATAATGTGATTGATTTGTCTATCCCAGTGGCAGAAGTGATTGAGAAGCAGCCTGAGGTTTTGGATGTTCTGGTAGAATTAGGCTTTACGCCTCTAGCCAATCCTGTCATGCGCAATACAGTAGGGCGCGTGGTTTCGATCAAAAAAGGTGCTGGTATGAACGGCATTGACCTGAATAAAATTAAGCAAACTCTGGAATTAAACGGCTATGAAGTGGTGGGGATTTAGGCATGGCTACTGAACGCATTGAGGTCCTCAAGTCTATCTTGCTGGATTTACATAACGGAGCTTCTGCAGAATCTGTTCAGGAGCTTTTCAACAAGCATTTTGCTGGTGTGTCCGCTATTGAGATCAGCTTGATGGAGCATGAGCTGATGAACTCGGATACGGGAGTGACCTTTGAAGATGTCATGTCCCTCTGCAATGTTCATGCCAACCTCTTTAAAGGTGCCATTCAGGATGTGGAGGTGGCTGATACCGACCATCCAGGCCATCCTGTTCAAATTTTTAAGCAGGAAAATCTAGCGCTGCGGGCTGCCCTCATGCGGGTTCGCAGGCTCCTATCTACCTATGAAAGCACTAAAGATGAGGACCTTCTTCCAGAAATCTGCAAGGGACTCCAGCGCCAGCTGGGTTTGGTGGGGCAGTTTGATATCCACTATCAGCGTAAGGAAGAGCTCATGTTTCCTATCATGGAGAGCTACGGCCACGATTCGCCGCCAAAGGTCATGTGGGGAGTAGATGACCAGATTCGTGACCTTTTCCAAGCGGCTAAGATTGCTGCTGAGCAGCTACCAGACACTTCGATTCAAGAAGTCAAGGACAAGTTTGAGACTTTTGCAGCTGAGTTTGAAGCTATGATTTTCAAGGAAGAGTCTATCCTTCTCATGATACTCCTCGAGTCCTTTCATCAGGATGACTGGCTCAAGATTGCTGAGGAGAGCGATGCTTATGGCTATGCCATTATCAAGCCGACGGAGAAATGGATTCCTGCACGCCACTCATTCTCGGAGGAGGAAGCTGGGAATGCTGCTGATGAAGTAAGCGAAGCGCCAGCCAGTAGAGAGCAGACGAGTGATGGCAGGTTTCAGCAGTTCATTGATACGCCGGATGGTCAGGTCACTATTTCTTTTAAGCCCAAGGAAAAGAAGGAGCAAGCCTTTAATCGGGACTCCCAGCAGCCTTTTGGTCATGGCTATCTGTCGGTGGCGGAGGCCAATCTGATTTTGGATCATCTGCCCATGGAGATTACCTTTGTCAATAAGGACGATATTTTCCAGTATTATAATGACGGTGTGCCGGCGGACGAGATGATTTTCAAGCGGACGCCGTCCCAGATAGGGCGCAATGTCGAGCTCTGTCACCCGCCCAAGTTTTTGGACAAGGTGCGGCGGATATTCAAGGCTCTGCGCGAGGGAGAGCGGGACAAGTTTGAGATGTGGTTCAAGTCGGAATCAAGGGGCAAGTTTGTTCATGTGACCTATGCAGCGGTGCGGGATGAATCTGGTGAATTTCAGGGAGTGCTTGAGTATGTACAGGACATTCAGCCCTTCCGTGACATTGACAGTGATTTTTACCGAGATTTGGACTAAATATTTGCAGTTAGAAAGTGAGAAAAATGAGTTACGAACAAGATTTTTTACAGGAGTTTGAAGCTTGGGTCAAGACCCAGGTCATGATTAATGAGATGGCCCTCAAGGAGAGTCAGGCAGTCTATGAAGCGGACCAGGACGAGCGGGCAAAGGAAGCGGCCATTCGCTATGAGAGCCGTTTAGACGCTTATCAGTTTCTTTTGGGGAAATTCGCCAACTATCAGGCGGGCAAAGGCTTCCACGACCTGCCAGATGGACTTTTGGGGGAGAGAAATTATTGATTTTTCGCTGGAAAGGTGATAGAATAGGTTCATCAGAGGTGTTTTGAGTCAAGCATTTTACAGAAAGTGGCAGTGCTGAGAAGTCCACAAATGTGTCAAGACTGGTTGCTGATGAGATAATAAATTGAAATAAAAGTGTCTTTGTATTTACTTCAAAGACGAAAGTTGCGGGCAACTGCCCGAAATTGGGTGGTACCGCGGATATTGATTCGTCCCTGTCAGATTGATGACAGGGGCGATTTTTTGTAGAAAGTGAGGGAGAAGGATGACAAGAGCTGAGTTACCAGAACGAATCGAAACAGAACGGCTCGTGTTACGAGTCCGCACCGTGGCTGATGTTGTGGATATTTTTGACTATGCCAGTCGGCCAGAAGTCTCCTATCCAGCAGGCTTTCCGCCCGTCAAGACCTTGGAAGATGAGATTTATTACCTAGAGCATATCCTTCCTGAGCGCAATCAAAAGGAAAATCTCCCAGCGGGCTATGGAATTGTTGTCAAAGGGACCGACACAGTCATTGGTTCTGTTGATTTCAACCATCGCCATGAAGATGATGTGCTGGAAATCGGCTATATCTTGCATCCAGACTATTGGGGTCGAGGCTATGTCCCAGAAGCAGCGCGTGCCTTGATTGACCTAGCTTTTAAAGAATTGAATCTACATAAAATTGAATTGTCCTGCTTTGGCTATAACCTTCAAAGTCAACGAGTCGCTGAAAAATTAGGCTTTACCCTCGAAGCTCGCATAAGGGACCGCAAAGATGCCCAAGGCAATCGCTGTGATGATTTGAGATATGGCTTGCTGAAGAGTGAGTGGGAGGTAAAAAATGGTAGTTGAACCATTCGAAAATTTCGAACAGTTGTGATTTATTGATTTTCAAAAGTGAGGTGAAAAAAATTGGAAGCAAGCCAGATTATTACTCTGCTTAGTGGTGCAGGCTTAGGGGCTATATTAAGTGCGATTTTAGTTTTTGTCTCCAATAATAAGTCACGTAGTTTAGAGTATATGAGCGAGGAACACTTATATTATCGAAATAACCTAAGGATAATTATAAAAGATTTGTATTCACTTGAGGATGTTCAAAAATCATTGAATGAATTAAAGTTATTATTGGATGCAAAAGGAAAGCGAATAGGAATGGTTGGTGGTTATTCAATTTATTTAAAGGATGGTCATATTTGGATACTGGTCAATAGGATTGAGAGTGAACTAAAGAACAATGGTAAAGCATCCAAGGAGTTAATTGAAAAATTAATTTCTTATTTGGAATTACTATTAGATTATGAATTGAGTACCAGCAGAAAAAAAGTAAGATATAAACTCTTTGAGACGTTTGTTTTTATATCTTTAGCATTGGGTACTGTGCTGTCAATAATTTGGTTTATTAAACCCAATTGGCGTGATGCAAATGGAGATATTATTGCCTGTTGGATACCCTTAATATGTTTAATCCTCTTTTTAATTTCATTTTTCCTATTCTATTTTTTGAGAGATTCTCTGAGATTATCTTTGGGAAATGGAAATTCATTTCTTACGATGATTTTTCTAATCTTTTATTTATTGCCATCTTTTGTAATTATTCAACGCTATAATGAAAATGCCATCGAAGCACTCTCTCGTATATCTTTTCTAGAAAATATTGATAAGGATAAATTCATATTTATTATTCGTGGAGCGTTATCTATTTTAGAAATATTATTCTTGATTTTTAGTGTAGACGATGTAAAAAACCAATATATAGAAGAAATTCGGAGCGTGGAAAACGCTGATATTTTTGAGTATCTGTTGAAAATTAATAATGCAATTGAAAATGAAGGTGAATCATCTAGTCTTAGAAAAAATCAATATATTCGTCGCTTTCAAAAGTCTTTAGCTAAAAAAAATCCAAGAAAATTAGAGAAGATGGTATTGGAAGAACAGGAGGAGATGGTATTGGAAGAAGAATGGGAAAAAGTTATAAGTGATTTACAAAAGGAAAACTTATGGAAAAAGAGTTTGTATAAAAAAGAGATTACTTATTTGGATAAATACTTAAAAGATAAAATATAAGTTTTTGAAGTATAGTTTTAGAAGAGTTTCCATATTGTTTTCAAACAGTTCTTTTAAAACTATTTTAGATTACTTTAAGTGTAAAGCTATTCATTTATATAACCATTAAAAAAAAGATTTAGTTATTGGTTTTTAAACAAATATAAACTGTCGTAAAAAAGAAAGGACACACACATGTCTAAAGAACTTTCACCTAAATACAATCCAGCCGAGGTTGAGGCTGGGCGTTATCAAAAATGGCTTGATGCTGATGTTTTCAAGCCTTCAGGCGATCAAAAGGCTAAGCCTTATTCGATCGTGATTCCACCGCCAAACGTGACTGGTAAACTTCACCTTGGTCACGCTTGGGATACGACCTTGCAGGATATTATCATCCGTCAGAAGCGCATGCAAGGCTTTGATACCCTTTGGCTTCCCGGAATGGACCACGCTGGGATTGCCACTCAGGCTAAAGTCGAGGAGCGCTTGCGGGAGCAAGGCATTTCCCGCTATGACCTCGGTCGTGAGAAATTTCTCGATAAGGTCTGGGAATGGAAGGATGAATACGCTGCGACCATCAAGGAGCAATGGGGCAAGATGGGGCTCTCTGTAGACTATTCTCGTGAGCGTTTCACCCTTGATGAAGGTTTGTCAAAAGCCGTCCGCAAGGTCTTTGTCGAGCTTTACAAGAAAGGCTGGATCTACCGTGGTGAGTTTATCATCAACTGGGACCCAGCAGCTCGCACAGCCTTGTCTGATATCGAGGTTATTCACAAGGACGTTGAAGGTGCCTTCTACCACATGAACTACATGCTGGAAGATGGCTCACGCGCCCTCGAAGTAGCGACTACTCGTCCTGAGACGATGTTTGGGGATGTTGCCGTTGCGGTCAATCCAGAAGACCCACGCTACAAGGACTTGATTGGTAAAAATGTAGTCCTTCCAATTGCTAATAAACTAATTCCAATCGTGGCCGATGAACACGCAGATCCTGAGTTTGGTACGGGTGTCGTGAAAATCACGCCTGCTCACGATCCAAATGACTTCTTGGTTGGTCAACGCCATAACTTACCACAAGTTAACGTGATGAACGACGACGGAACTATGAATGACTTGGCCTTCGAATTTGCAGGCATGGACCGTTTTGAAGCTCGTAAAGCAGTCGTCGCTAAGTTGGAAGAAATTGGTGCTCTGGTTAAAATCGAAAAACGTGTCCACAGTGTTGGTCACTCAGAGCGGACTGGTGTTGTGGTTGAGCCACGCTTGTCTACGCAATGGTTCGTCAAGATGGACCAATTGGCTAAGAACGCTATTGCAAACCAAGATACAGAGGACAAGGTAGAATTCTACCCACCTCGTTTCAACGATACCTTCCTCCAATGGATGGAAAATGTCCACGACTGGGTTATCTCTCGTCAGCTCTGGTGGGGTCACCAAATCCCTGCTTGGTACAATGCTGAGGGTGAAATGTATGTTGGTGAAGAGGCTCCAGAAGGTGACGGATGGACTCAGGACGAAGACGTCTTGGATACTTGGTTCAGTTCTGCCCTTTGGCCATTCTCAACCATGGGCTGGCCTGATGTTGAATCAGAAGACTTCAAACGCTACTTCCCAACTTCAACCTTGGTAACAGGTTACGACATCATCTTCTTCTGGGTATCTCGGATGATCTTCCAATCTCTGGAGTTCACTGGTCGTCAGCCATTCCAAAATGTGCTCATCCACGGTCTTATCCGTGACGAGGAAGGACGTAAGATGTCCAAGTCACTGGGAAATGGGATTGATCCAATGGATGTCATTGACAAATACGGTGCCGATGTCCTGCGTTGGTTCCTGTCAAACGGCTCTGCCCCTGGACAAGATGTGCGCTTCAGCTATGAAAAGATGGATGCTTCTTGGAACTTCATTAACAAAATCTGGAACATTTCCCGCTATATCCTCATGAACAATGAAGGCTTGACGCTGGATGCGGCGCGTGAGAATGTTGCTCAGGTGGCGACTGGTCAGGCAGGCAATGTCACTGACCGCTGGATTCTCCACAACCTCAACGAGACCATTGGCAAGGTCACTGAGAACTTCGATAAGTTTGAGTTTGGTGTAGCTGGACACATTCTCTACAACTTCATTTGGGATGAATTTGCCGACTGGTACGTTGAATTGACTAAGGAAGTCCTTTATAGCGACAACGAAGAAGAGAAAGTCATCACACGTTCTGTTCTCCTTTACACGCTGGACCAAATCCTGCGCCTGCTTCACCCAATCATGCCTTTCGTGACCGAGGAAATCTTTGGACAAATCTCAGAAGGCACCATTGTGACAGCGGCTTATCCAGTGGTTCGTCCAGAGTTTGAAAATGCCGAGGCTGCAGCTGGCGTGGAAGCCCTCAAGGACCTGATCCGTTCGGTGCGCAATAGCAGAGCTGAGGTCAATGTGGCGCCAAGCAAGCCGATTACCATCTTGATTAAGACGACAGATAGTGCGCTGGAAACCTTCTTCAAGGATAATGTCAACTACATCAAGCGTTTCACCAATCCTGAGCATTTGGAAATTGCAGCAGACCTTGCTGTGCCAGAGCTGGTTATGTCTAGCATCATCACAGGAGCAGAAATCTACCTGCCGCTGGCAGACCTCCTCAATATCGAGGAAGAGCTAGCTCGTCTCGAAAAAGAACTAGCCAAATGGCAAAAAGAACTGGATATGGTTGGCAAGAAACTCTCTAACGAACGTTTCGTAGCCAACGCCAAACCAGAAGTCGTCCAAAAAGAACGCGACAAACAAGCCGACTACCAAGCTAAGTATGATGCAACAGTAGCGCGGATTGATGAGATGAAGAAGTTGCTTTAGTCATACTTGATGAATGTACACAAGAAAACACGGTGTAAAAACTGTGTTTTTTTGGTATAATATAATCTTATACTTAATGATTAAGGAGAAGATAATGAATATAATTACTATGGAATTTAATTTTCTAGAAGTTAGTGAAACAGATTTGGAGCTATTTAATTTTATTAGAGATACTGATGAGATTGGTGTATCTATAAAAGTTGATCTATCTAAAAAATATTTTTTAAATCACAAGAAATTTTTAAAACAATTTAAAGAATATTTTGGTAGTGTCAGATTAGAAGAATTTTTGAATAAATTATCTTTGATTGAAGAAATAAAATTTTCGCATGAGGATAAATTAAATCATCAACAATTGGCTAGTGAAGCTATAAAAAACCAAAAAATTAAAGAGCTTGCTGATAGAGTTTATGGTGAGTATCATTATAATTTGCTAATTAAACTTGTCTCTTTATCAACTGCTATTTGGCTTTTGAAAGATTCTTGTGTACAATCGAATTTAGCTTATACGATTATTGAGAATGGGTATTACTCTGCTTCAAATTCTGATATGAATTATACAATGGCAAATGGGAGCCATCAACTGGTTTCAGTTGATGGCAGAGAAATTAAAAGTATAAAAAAATATTATGAATTAGTATTTCCGATTTTAAATTCTCGTATAGGAACCAAAGAAATTGAGAGCAATCATATTACCAATCATTATACTTCGTTTGAAAATGATAAAATAGATAGAAGTAAATTTGCAAGTTATTCTAGAGCACTTGTCTATTTACAAGAAGCACGTAATAGTGGTTTACTTGCTTCTAAAATTGATAAATATATGCAAGTTCTACAGTGTTTATATGCCTTTGAAGACGGTACGCGTAGAATGGGAAGAAAGCTAAAGTATATAACAGCTAATTTATTGTCAGAGGAATCAACAGAAAAGCAAAAAATTGTTGATAATATTGCCATTGCATATAAGATTAGGTCGCAGCATACTCATGGAAATAGAATAAAATTTGACCAAAATGAGATTGAGCGCATTTCAATAGCTCTTGATGATTATGTTAGGGAGGTTCTAAAAAAGTTATTACCAAATAAAGAATTAGAATATTCAGATGAAAAGACAAGACTTTTTGTTGAAAAACAAATGCGAGGTTTTAATGAAGGCAAATTTTTGAATTTCTTTAAGAAAATTTTAAAGATAAAATAAAATTAACTTCTAAAAAAAATATATCAAAATTAGGATATCCATGATGTTCAGTCGGAGGACATTCTAGCTAGGTATTTGGGGATTATTATGAAAGTCTCTACTTTACTGTAAATTCCCACAACCAAGTTCAGTTTCATCTGAGCTTGGTTTTCCTATCCCCTACCCCTTTCATAAGTCACCGACTTAATACTTTCTTTTAAGCCTTAAAAATGATAAAATAAGACAAACAAACTATAGGAGAACATAATGACTAAAGCAAATTTTGGTGTTGTTGGTATGGCTGTTATGGGCCGTAACCTTGCCCTAAATATCGAATCTCGTGGCTACACAGTTGCCATTTATAATCGCTCAGCAAACAAGACAGAGGACGTCATTGCCTCTCATCCTGAGAAAAACTTTGTGCCAAGCTATGATGTGGAGTCTTTTGTCAACTCTATCGAAAAGCCACGTCGGATTATGCTGATGGTTCAAGCTGGTCCTGGTACCGATGCGACTATTCAAGCGCTGCTCCCTCACTTGGATAAGGGCGATATTCTGATTGACGGTGGGAATACTTTCTACAAAGATACCATTCGCCGTAATGAAGAGTTGGCTAACTCTGGTATCAACTTCATCGGTACAGGTGTTTCCGGTGGTGAAAAGGGCGCATTGGAAGGACCGTCTATCATGCCGGGTGGTCAAAAAGAAGCTTATGAGTTGGTGGCGGATGTCTTGGAAGAAATCTCTGCTAAAGCTCCTGAAGACGGTGCACCATGTGTTACCTATATCGGTCCTGATGGTGCTGGTCACTATGTAAAAATGGTCCATAACGGGATTGAATATGGAGATATGCAGCTTATCGCTGAAAGTTATGACCTTATGCAGCACTTGCTGGGGCTTTCAGCTAGTGAAATGGCAGACATCTTCACAGAGTGGAACAAAGGCGAGCTGGACAGCTATCTGATTGAGATTACAGCGGATATCTTGACACGTAAGGACGATGAAGGTCAAGATGGTCCAATTGTTGATTACATTCTGGATGCAGCTGGCAATAAGGGAACTGGTAAGTGGACAAGTCAATCTTCTCTGGATTTAGGTGTGCCGCTGCCATTGATTACAGAATCAGTCTTTGCGCGTTACATTTCTACCTACAAAGATGAGCGTGTAGCTGCCAGCAAGGTATTGCCAAAACCAGCTGCTTTCACTTTTGAAGGAGATAAGGCAGAGTTGATTGAAAAGATCCGTCAGGCTCTTTACTTCTCAAAAATCATGTCTTATGCTCAAGGATTTGCTCAACTGCGTGTAGCTTCTAAGGAAAACAACTGGAATCTGCCGTTTGGTGAGATTGCTTCTATCTGGCGTGCTGGCTGTATCATCCGTGCTCGCTTCCTGCAAAAGATTACAGACGCATACGGTCGTGATGCTGACCTTGCAAACCTGCTCTTAGATGAATACTTCATGGATATTACGGCTAAGTATCAGCAGGCAGTTCGTGATGTTGTCAGCTTGGCTGTGCAAGCAGGTGTACCAGTACCAACCTTCTCCAGTGCCATTGCTTACTTTGATAGCTACCGTGCAGAAAATCTGCCAGCTAATCTGATTCAGGCGCAGCGTGATTACTTTGGTGCTCATACGTACAACCGTAAAGACAAAGAAGGTACCTACCACTATTCTTGGTACGACGAAAAATAGGATAGGCCTATGGCAAAGCGAATTTTACTAGTAGAAAATGAAAAAAATCTTGCCCGATTTGTGAGTTTGGAACTGCAAAAAGAAAGCTTTCTTGTAGATTTGGCTGAGACTGGTCATGAGGGACTGGCTCTGGCAAAAGATGTGGATTATGACTTGCTCCTGCTCAACTATGATCTTCAAGATATGACTGCCAGCGATTTTGCTAAGCAGCTGAGCTTGATTAAGCCAGCTTCGGTCATTATCGTTTTGGCTAGTCGCGAAGAGATTGCGGAGCAACAGGAAGCAATCCAGCATTTTGCTGTTTCCTATGTAGTCAAGCCCTTCATTATCAGTGATTTAGTGGAGCGTGTCTCTATTATTTTCCGCGGGCGTGACTTTATTGACCAGCACTGCAGCCTCTTGAAAATTCCGACCTCTTATCGCAATCTGCGCGTGGATATTAAAAATCATACGGTTTACCGCGGTGAGGAAGTCATTGCGCTGACGCGTCGGGAGTACGATCTGTTGGTGACCCTGGTGGGCAGCAATAAGGTCATGAGCCGTGAGCAGCTGCTAGAGCGTGTCTGGAAGTACGAGAGTGCAACAGAGACCAACGTTGTAGATGTTTATATTCGTTATCTGCGCAGTAAAATTGATGTGGAAGGACAGCCAAGCTATATCAAAACTGTTCGTGGTGTTGGTTATGCCATGCAAGAATAAAAATTCAAAACTCTATTCTCCTTGAGAGACGGAGTTTTTTTGCGCTTGTTACAGTATTGATCGGAGAAATAATGCGGACTCTCTGGCAATTCTATGCAATCGTTTTCGTTAAAATATAGCAAGAATATGGCTGGTAAAGAGAGATTTTAGCCTTTGGGATGCAAAAAAAGAGAAAATATTTTTATAAAAGCCTTTACAAAATAAAAAATCGTGCTATAATAGATGTATCGACATGCAAACGATTTCACAAAAAGGAGTGGTTTGCAAAAAATATAAGGAGGTCTGAATGATGAAAGATTCATTCAAGAACATTTTTAGCTTTGAATTTTGGCAAAAATTCGGTAAAGCTTTGATGGTGGTCGTTGCTGTTATGCCGGCAGCAGGACTGATGATTAGTATCGGTAAGTCTATTCCGATGATTAATCCAAATTTAGGTGTTTTAGTCACTACCGGTGGTGTTTTAGAGCAGATTGGTTGGGGGGTTATTGGTAACCTGCATATCCTCTTTGCTTTGGCTATCGGTGGAAGCTGGGCAAAAGAACGCGCTGGTGGAGCCTTTGCTGCAGGTCTTTCCTTTATCCTGATTAACCGTATCACTGGTGTCATGTTTGGCGTTACTGGTGATATGTTAGCTGATAAGACAGCTGTAGTTAAAACCATGTTTGGTGCTTCTATTAAGGTTTCTGACTATTTCATCAGTGTTTTGGAGTCACCAGCTCTGAATATGGGTGTCTTTGTCGGAATCATCGCTGGTTTTGTAGGAGCAACAGCTTACAACAAATACTATAACTTCCGTAAATTGCCAGATGCCTTGTCATTCTTCAATGGTAAGCGTTTTGTACCTTTCGTTGTTATCTTGCGCTCAGCAATCGTAGCAATTGTTTTGTCATTCGTATGGCCAGTTGTTCAATCAGGTATCAATAGCTTTGGTATTTGGATTGCTAACTCACAAGATACTGCACCAATTTTGGCTCCATTCATCTATGGTACTTTGGAACGTCTCTTGCTTCCATTTGGTTTGCACCACATGCTGACCATTCCGATGAACTACACAGAGCTAGGTGGTGTTTATGAGGTTATTACTGGTTCTGGTGCGGGAACAACCGTAGCTGGTCAAGATCCACTTTGGTTGGCTTGGGTAACTGACTTGGTTGGTACGAAAACAGCTGACCCTAATACTTATAAGCACTTACTTGAGACTGTTCACCCAGCTCGCTTCAAAGTTGGTCAGATGATTGGTTCCTTCGGTATCCTTATGGGGGTAGCAGCAGCTATCTATCACAATGTGGATGCTGACAAGAAACACAAATACAAAGGTATGATGATTGCGACTGCTCTGGCAACCTTCTTGACAGGGGTTACTGAGCCAATCGAGTACATGTTCATGTTTGTTGCAACTCCACTTTACTTGGTCTACTCACTTGTTCAAGGTGCTGCTTTTGCAATGGCTGACATTGTTGCTTTACGTGTGCACTCATTCGGTTCTATCGAATTCTTGACTCGTACTCCTATGGCCATCAATGCTGGTCTTGGTGGAGATATCATCAACTTTATCTGGGTAACGATCCTCTTTGGTGTTGTGATGTACTTCATTTCTAACTTTATGATTAAGAAGTTCAACTATGCAACTCCAGGGCGTAACGGCAACTATGAAACTGCTGAAGGTTCAGATGAAGCTTCTTCATCAGATTCAACTGGTGGTAAAGTTGCTGCAGCTTCTCAAGCAGTAAATGTTATCAACCTTCTGGGTGGTCGTGCTAATATCGTAGATGTAGATGCATGTATGACTCGTCTGCGTGTGACTGTCAAAGATGCTGAAAAAGTTGGAACAGAAGAACAGTGGAAAGCAGAAGGCGCTATGGGCTTGGTTATGAAGGGCCAAGGTGTTCAAGCTATCTACGGACCAAAAGCTGACGTTCTTAAATCTGATATTCAAGACTTGTTGGATTCTGGTGAAGTGATTCCTGAAACACTTCCTAGCCAAAAAGCAGAATCTGAAGCTGCCGAAGTTTCTTACAAAGGTGTGACTGAGGAGGTTGAAACTGTTGCGGACGGTCAAGTCATTGACTTGGCAGATGTTAAAGATCCAGTATTCTCACAAAAAATGATGGGTGATGGATTTGCAGTTGAGCCTGAAAACGGTAAGATTTATTCACCAGTTGCTGGTACAGTAACTAGCGTCTTCCCTAGCAAGCATGCTATCGGTCTTGTGACAGATAACGGCTTGGAAGTCTTAGTACATATTGGTTTAGAAACTGTTAGCCTTGAAGGCAAACCATTCGAAGTTCATGTTTCTGAAGGTCAAAAAGTTGCAGCTGGAGATCTTCTTGTAACGGCTGACTTGGAAGCAATCAAAGAAGCAGGACGTGAAACTTCAACAATCGTAGTCTTCACAAATGCAGCAGCTATCAAGTCTGTAACAGTAGAAAAACTTGGTCAAGCATCTGCTAAGACAGTTGTTGCTAAGGTTGAATTGTAATATAGAAAAGAGAAATCATGGCAAAATTCCTGACATTAAATACTCATAGTTGGATGGAAGAAGAGCAAGAAACTAAGCTTAATCAGTTGGTAGAGCGCATTCTTCAAGAAAAATATGATGTCATTTGCCTGCAGGAAGTCAATCAATTAACGGAGTCTGAACAGGTTGTTCAGGCTCCTTTCTATCAGGCGGTTGAAGGAGCGATTGCGATTCATCAAGACAACTTTGCTCTATGTCTGGTAGAAAAGTTGGCTGAGGCAGGACTGGACTATCATTGGTCCTGGGCCTATAATCATATTGGGTTTGATATTTACAACGAAGGAGTGGCAATTCTATCTAGAAATCCTATGGCTCCTAGAGAAGTTCTGGTATCAGAGACTAATGATCCTACAGATTACCATACCCGCAAGGTCTTGCTAGTCGAGACTGAGGTAGAAGGTCAATTGCTGACAATTGCCTCCTGCCATCTGTCTTGGTGGGACAAAGGATTTCAGGGGGAATGGGCTAAGCTTGAAGCAGAGCTGCTAAAAGCAGAAAGTCCCTTGGTCCTGATGGGGGACTTCAACAATCCGGTCGGCCAGCAAGGCTACCAGGCCATCTTAGCGAGTCCGCTGAAGCTGCAGGATAGTCATACCGCTGCAAAAGAAGCTAGCGGAGAGGCGACAGTAGAAGGAACTATCGCTGGCTGGGATGATAATAAGCATGCTCTGAAGATAGACTATGTTTTCACTAGTCAAGGGATGGATGTTGAGCGCTCCGCTGTTGTTTTTGACGGGAAAGCAACACCTGTTGTCAGTGACCATTTTGGTATAGAAGTGCAAGTGACATTATAAAAACAAAAAAGATGAGGCAAGGCTGTGAATGCAACAGATTTGCCTCGCTTTTTCTTTTTGATAAAGATATATTTAGGAGAAAGTGGCGAAATTTTACACCCCAAACGGCTGTCTTTTGTTATTCTTGAAAACGTGTTATAATGAAGTATTAGGATTCTAGGAGGAAATGGTATGCGTTGTCCGAAATGTGGTGGGAATAAATCAAGTGTAGTTGATAGCAGACAGGCAGAAGATGGGAATACAATCCGCCGCCGCCGTGAGTGTGAGGAATGTCAGCATCGCTTCACGACCTACGAGCGCGTCGAAGAGAGAACCCTAGTTGTTGTCAAAAAGGACGGGACACGTGAGCAATTTTCTCGAGATAAGATTTTTAACGGTATTATTCGCTCGGCTCAAAAGCGGCCAGTATCTAGTGACGAAATAGAGGAGATTGTCAACCGAATCGAGCAAAAGGTCCGTAGTCAGAGCGACAATGAAATCAATAGTGAGTATATTGGATCCTTAGTCATGGATGAACTGGCCGAGCTTGATGAAATCACCTATGTTCGCTTCGCCAGTGTTTACCGGAGTTTCAAGGATGTGGGCGAGCTAGAAAACCTGCTCAAGCAGATTACCAAGGGGTCCAAGAAGAAAAAGGACAAATAAATGAAACCAAACCATCAGTTTTCTTTCTTGCGCAATAATGCAGTCAGCCCAGATATTGCTATCTTGACCAAGCTCTATCTGCCGATTTTGGGAAGAGAAGCGGTAACACTTTATCTTTATCTGCTGTCTTTTGGGGATAATGGGCAAAAGCAGCACCTCTTCAGTCAGATTCTCAATCATTTAGATTTTGGACTTAATATTTTAGAAGAAAGTTTTGAGCGTTTAGCGGCGATTAAGCTAGTGGACCTGTATCAAACAGATGGCCATTATCTGATTCAACTCCACCCGACCTTAACGGCGGAGGAATTTTTCAGCCATAATGTGTACAGCCGGCTCTTGGAAAAGAAAATCGGCGAAGCTGCTGCAGAAACCCTGCGACCAGAAAATCCTAGCGGAGAGAAATTGGTCAAACCTTTTATGCAAGTGTTTGGTATGGAAGCTGAGCAACCAAGAGCAGTGCGAAAGGCCAATGATTTTGACTTGGAGTATTTCAAGCAACGGATGGCTCAGGACAATCTTCGCTTTGCCAATGAAAAAGAAGATTTATTAGAATTGTTTGCAATTGCTGAACAGAAAAAGTGGACTTGGTATGAGACCTATGTTTTGGCTAGAGAAACTGCTGTTTCTCAGGTCATTTCTATAAAGCGGATGAAGCAAAAGCTAGCTCAGAAGCCAGCAGAAGGTCAGTTTTCTAAGCAGGAGCAGTCTATTATCCAAGAAGCGAAACGAACATCGCCAATGGTCTTCCTGGCAGAAATCAAAAAAACCCGTCAGGCTGCTATTACTCGGACGGAGAGAAAGCTTTTGCTGGATTTAGCTGACTTAGGTCTTTTGGACGAAGTTATCAATGTAATCTTGCTCTTGACCTTTAATAAGGTGGATTCAGCCAATCTCAATGAAAAGTATGCCCTCAAGGTAGCCAATGATTTTTCTTATCAAAAGGTGACGACAGCTGAGGAAGCTGTCTTGAAAATCCGTGAGCGCAACCAGCAGACGAATAATCGTCCTGCGCAAGTCAGCTCAGCTTCTGCCAAAAGCAATGTGCCAATCTGGAGTAATCCTGACTATAAAGATGATACTACTCCTGAGCAACAAGCAAAATTAGAAGAGAAAAGACGCAAGCTTTTAGAAAAAATTAGAAAGGGTTCGGGTGGCGATTAAATGGAGAAAATAGGACAGAATATGCCTCATAGGAACAGGGTGCGGCATTTTGACTATCAGGAGCTGGTCAAGCAGATTATGGCGGATCCAGATGTGGCAGCCCTTATTCAGCAGGAAAAGCTGACCCAAGCTGAGATTCAGCGGAGTGTCTCCAAGTTTAACCAGTATATTACGGAGCGCAACCGCTTTTTGCTTGGGGACGAGACCTATATTGCCAAGGGTTATAAACCAATCTTGGTGAAGAATGAAGGCTATGCGGATGTTGCCTATGAAGAGACACCTGAGTTGATTGAGCAGGAAAAGTTGAAAAATATTAAAGAACGGATCAATCTAATTAATCTACCTTCTAGTCTTAAAGATGCGAGTTTCAGTCAAATTGACTTAAAAAAGAATCGTGATGAAATTTTTGAACGATTGGCTAATTTTGTCGCTGCTTATCCTAATTATCAAAAGGCTGTTTATCTCTATGGAGATTTTGGTATTGGGAAAAGTTATTTGATGGCTGCTTTAGCTCATGAATTATCAGTAGAGCGAGGGGCTTCAACTACTCTAGTTCATTACCCAAGCTTTGTTTTAGATGTTAAGAATGCGATCAGTTCCGGCTTGGTCAAGGAGAAGATTGACCAGGTCAAGACGGCTCAAGTGCTGATTTTGGACGATATCGGTGCAGAGCAGTCTAGCCCCTGGATGCGAGATGAGATTTTGCAGGTCATTCTCCAGCATCGCATGCAGGAAAATCTGCCAACTTTCTTTACTTCTAACTTTAGTTTTGCGGATTTGGAGCGTCACTTTGCCAGCTCTAAGAATGGCGATGAGACTTGGCAGGCCAAGCGGGTTATGGAGCGGATTAAGTTTCTGGCTCAGGAGGTACGCCTAGAAGGAGAGAACCGCCGATGAATGAAACAATTAACTTGATGAATGCTCACACGTCTGTCCGCCGCTTTACGGAGGAGCAGATTTCGGATAAGGAACTTCATGCCATCATTGATGCTGGGCGGGCTGCGTCCAGCTGGAAAAATTTCCAGTCCTACTCTATCATTGTGGTGCGAAGCAAAGAGAAAAAAGAAGCTCTCTTTGACCTGGTACCTCAAGAAGCCATTCGGCAGTCTTCAGCCTTCCTGCTTTTTGTTGGCGACCTCAATCGAGCTCAAAAGGGCGTTCAATTGCATACGGAGGACTTTTATCCTGAAGGGACAGAGAATCTCCTGATTAGCTCAGTAGATGCTGCTTTAGCGGGGCAAAATACCCTGTTAGCAGCTGAAAGTTTGGGTTATGGCGGAGTAATCATTGGATTGGTTCGTTATGCTTCCAGTCAAATAGCAGAGCTTTTCAAGCTGCCGGACTACACTTATCCAGTCTTTGGGCTTGCTCTGGGAACTCCTAACCAGAACCATGCAGTAAAGCCACGCCTGCCTTATGAAGCAGTGGTCTTTGAGGAAGAATATCGTGAACAGGATTGTTCAACTATCCAAGCCTATGACCGCGTTCAGACTGAATATGCTGGCGAGCGAGCTAAGGAAACCTGGAGTCGGCGCCTAGCTGCTCAATTTGGTCAAGAGCCAAATCAGGCTATCGACCAATTGTTCAAAGAAAAGAAATTAGAAAAATAGGACGGAGTTTGGCTCTGTCCTAAAGAATGAAAGAGGAAAAACATGGCCTTACCAACTATTGCCATTGTCGGCCGGCCTAATGTCGGCAAATCAACGCTCTTCAATCGGATTGCCGGTGAGCGGATTTCCATTGTGGAAGATGTTGAAGGGGTGACCCGCGACCGAATCTATGCGACTGCAAACTGGCTCAACCGCAAGTTTAGTATTATTGATACGGGCGGAATTGACGATGTTGACGCGCCTTTTATGGAGCAAATCAAACACCAGGCTGAGATCGCTATGGACGAAGCAGATGTTATCGTTTTTGTCGTGTCTGGCAAGGAAGGTATCACGGATGCGGACGAGTATGTGGCTCGCATGCTCTACAAGACCCATAAGCCGATTATTTTAGCGGTCAATAAGGTGGATAATCCCGAAATGCGCAATGAGATTTTTGATTTCTATGCGCTGGGCTTGGGTGATCCATTCCCGGTTTCCTCAGTCCATGGGATTGGTACAGGAGATGTTCTTGACGCTATTGTTGAAAATCTGCCAAATGAAGAAATGGCTGAAAATCCTGATATGATTAAGTTTAGCTTGATTGGCCGTCCTAATGTTGGCAAGTCTAGCTTGATCAATGCCATCTTGGGGGAAGACCGGGTTATTGCTAGTCCTGTTGCTGGTACTACGCGTGATGCTATTGATACGGTCTTTACGGACAGTGAAGGTCAGGAATTTACCATGATTGACACGGCTGGCATGCGCAAGTCTGGCAAGGTCTATGAAAACACAGAGAAATACTCTGTCATGCGGGCCATGCGGGCCATTGACCGCTCAGATGTCGTTTTGATGGTGCTGAATGCTGAAGAAGGAATTCGTGAGTACGACAAGCGAATCGCTGGCTTTGCCCATGAAGCTGGAAAAGGTATTGTTATTGTTGTCAATAAGTGGGATACGCTGGAAAAAGACAACCATACCATGAAAGACTGGGAAGAAGATATCCGTGACCAGTTCCAGTACTTGTCTTATGCGCCGATTATCTTTGTCTCTGCCCTGACCAAGCAGCGTCTCCATAAGCTGCCGGACATGATTAAGCAAATCAGTCAAAGCCAAAACACCCGTATTCCATCAGCGGTGCTCAATGATGTCATCATGGATGCCATTGCCATTAATCCGACACCGACCGATAAGGGCAAACGCCTCAAGATTTTTTATGCGACTCAGGTAACGACCAAACCGCCGACCTTTGTCATCTTTGTCAACGAAGAAGAGCTTATGCACTTCTCTTACCTGCGTTTCCTGGAAAATCAAATCCGCAAAGCTTTTGTCTTTGAAGGAACGCCCATTCACCTGATTGCAAGGAAGCGGAAGTAGAAGCTGGAAGATTGGGGATTTCTACTTTTACTATGAGGAGATAGAAAGTGTCATATTTTGAATTATTTATAATAACTTTCTTGTCTGTATTTCTGCTTGTGGTTTGGGCATTAAGGAGATATCTAGGGAATAATATAGTGTTTTGGATATTTGCAACTATTTATTTACTGGCTTTCTTTCTTCTGCTTTGGCAACTTTTTTTCAGTGGAGTTGAAGTACAAGTGCAAGGTCACTATTTGAGTGAAACTTATTATAGTTTTTATGAGAAGACTATTGTTTTTTTGCTTATGCTATGGTCTTTGTTTAAACTTATTCTAGTTATATCACTGTATGTTACAATTGGTATGTTCTTAGTGAAAAATTCATCTCAAAGCACAGCGGCTTAAACAAGGGCAAACGCCTCAAGATTTTTTATGCGACTCAGGTAACGACCAAACCGCCGACCTTTGTCATCTTTGTCAACGAAGAAGAGCTTATGCACTTCTCTTACTTGCGTTTCTTGGAAAATCAAATCCGCAAGGCTTTTGTCTTTGAAGGGACCCCAATTCACTTGATTGCAAGGAAGCGGAAGTAGAGTTGTAAAACAGCAATTTGACAAACATACGTTTATATGTAAAAATGAAAGTAAGCATAAGAGCTTGCTTTTCTTTTTTTATGTCGAAAGTATGGTATAATGGTGAGATAAATGTAAGGTGGTAATTATGGCAAAATTAATTCCTGGTAAGATTCGGACAGAAGGAATTGCCCTGGTTGAAAACAATAAGGTAGTAATCCTTGAGGTCAGTGATTCTCTTTTATATGCTCGTGTGGACGAGTGTAATCTGCGCTATAGCTTGGATGATGATGTCATCTTTTGTTATTGCGACTTTTTCCAGAAGAAAAAATATTGTGCCCATCTGGCGGCCTTGGAGTATTACCTGAAAAATGCTCCATCTGGAAAAGATGTGCTAAAGAGTATGGAAGAAGAGGAGTTGACCAGTCAGGAGACCCAAGAGCTGGTTTCTTTTGGAAGCTTGTTCTTGGATAAGGTCTTGCCAGAGAAATCCGAACAACAGGTTCGTTATGAGCTCTCGGCTACTGGTCAGGAGGACTCTTATACAGGACAGTTTCTCTGGAGTCTCCGGATCAGTCGCTTGCCGGACGAGCGCTCTTATGTTGTCCGAGACGTTCTTTCCTTCCTTCGGACCTTGGAAAAGGGCGGGCATTATCAGATTGGTAAGAGTTACTATGAGGCTATTCATTTGGAGGATTTTGATGAAGCCAGTCAAGATTTGCTCTTTTTCCTGCAGGGGCTAGTGCCCGACTATCAGGGGCAAGATTCCTCTTTGATTTTCCCAAATGCTGGGCGTAATCTTTTCTTCCCGGCTAGTATCTTTGAAGAGGGGGTTATCTTCCTGATGAATCTGTCTTCTTTCCGCTTAGAGTACAGCCTTTATGACTACAGTGAAGTCTTTTTCCAAGATTTACATGAAGAGGCAGAAGTTTATACTTTCCAAGTGGAAGAGCATGAAGAGCATTTTGAGCTAGTCATTGCTGAGAAGAATTATAAGATGCTTTATGATGGGCAGTTTATCTTTTATGGAGATACCTTCTATCAGCTAAATCCTCAGCAGATTAGACTGATGAAGGCTTTACGGGAGCTGCCTATAGAGCATGATCGGTTGAAGCGCCTGCAATTCGACTTGGCAGAGAGAACGAAGCTGGCTTCCAGTTTGTCTGAGTTTAAAAAGGTTGGTCGGGTAGAAGCACCTAGAAGTATGATGATTCATGACTTTACAGCCAAGTTTGACTTTGATATCGGCCCTGACAAGCGTCTGATTTTGGACACTGTCTTTGACTATGGAGACAGGAAGGTGACGACTCGCAAAGATTTGGAACGTCTGCCTTTTGCAGGTAATTTTGAGCATGAGCAGCAAGTATTTAAGCAAATGCTGCAGGCAGGTTTTGTGGCAGACTTTTACAGTCAGCGACCGCCTCTGAAGCCGGAAGAAATTTATCATTTCTTCTCGGAAGTCATTCCCAATTTTGAGGCTTTGGGCCGTGTCAGCATGACAGAAGAGTTAGAGGCGCTGGCACAGATAGAAAGTCCAAGGATCACTGTCAAGATGAAGGGCGGCCTCTTAGATGTTGGTTTCGATTTTGCTGGTATTGCGCAGTCAGAGATTGACGCGGTGCTTGATTCGCTCTTTAAGGAGCAGGACTTCTTTATCAGTAAGTCTGGGCAAGTCTTGATTTTCGATGAAGAGACCAAGGAGATGAGCCGGACTTTGCAGCAGCTGCGGAGTAAGCGGACTAAAAATGGTTTCATTCAGACTAGCAGTCTAGCAGCTTACCAACTGGCAGAGTTTTTCAAGGGCAAGGATAGAGTACAGTTTTCAAAAGATGTGCAGCAGCTGGCCTTTGACCTGACTCACCCTGAGGAATTTCCTCTTCCCAAGCTACAAGTCAAGGCTGACCTTCGGGATTACCAAGAGACGGGTGTCAAGTGGCTATCCATGCTGGATAAGTATGGATTCGGTGGCATCTTGGCTGACGATATGGGGCTAGGAAAGACCCTGCAGACGATTTCTTTTCTGAGTTCGCGTATAGATGACTCTAAGAAAGTCTTAATCTTGGCACCATCCAGCCTGATTTACAACTGGAGCGATGAGTTTGCTAAATTTGCTCCACATTTGGATGTGGCGGTGGTGTATGGTCTGAAAAATGTTCGTGATGAGCTGATCGCGGAGAAACATCAGATTACCATTACCAGCTATGCTTCTTTCAGGCAGGATGTGGAAGAATACCGGGATAATCACTTCCAGTATCTGATTTTGGATGAGGCGCAGGTCATGAAGAATGACCAGACTAAGATTGCCCAGTATTTACGGGATTTTGAAGTGGAGCATACCTATGCCCTTTCTGGGACGCCGATTGAAAATAATCTGGGAGAACTTTGGTCTATTTTCCAGATTGTCATGCCAGGACTTTTGCCAAGCAAAAAGGAATTTTTAAAACTGCCGGCTGAGAAAGTCGCTCGCTATATCAAACCATTTGTTATGCGGCGCAAGAAAGAAGATGTGCTGCAGGAATTGCCTGATTTGATTGAAGTTGCCTATCGCAATGAATTGGCGGATAGTCAGAAGACTATTTATCTGGCTCTGCTCAAACAAATGCAGGACAGAATTATCCATGCGACAGAAGATGAAATCAACCGCAGCAAGATAGAGATTCTGTCCGGTCTTATGCGCCTCCGTCAGATTTGTGACACTCCGAAACTGTTTATGGAAGATTACGAGGGCGAGAGCGGTAAGCTGGAAAGTTTGCGGGAATTACTTGAACAGATACAAGATGGTAATCGTCGTGTCCTCATATTTTCACAATTTCGTGGTATGCTGGATATTATCGAGAGCGAGCTGGACAAGCTGGGCATGGAGTCCTTTAAGATTACAGGCTCTACTCCAGCCAAGGAGCGTCAGGACATGACAACAGCCTTCAATGACGGTCAGCGTTCAGCCTTTCTGATTTCCCTTAAGGCTGGAGGTGTCGGTCTCAATCTGACCGGTGCTGACACAGTCATCCTGGTCGACCTCTGGTGGAATCCAGCAGTTGAGGCCCAGGCCATTGGCCGTGCCCACCGTATCGGTCAGGAGCGCAATGTCGAAGTCTATCGGATGATTACACGGGGAACGATTGAGGAGAAGATACAGGAGCTGCAGGAGAGCAAGCGCAATCTGGTTTCAACTATTCTGGACGGAGCAGAAGCCAAATCCAGTCTCTCTGTGGAGGAAATTCGAGAAATTCTAGGAATTTCGGCAGAATAGCTTGAAAAATAGCCTGAATAGTTTATAATAATGAAGGGTTGAAAGGAAAAAGATATGACTGATAAACAATTTCCTCTGGTGTCAGATGATGAAATCATGCTGACGGAAATGCCGCATATGAATCTTTATGATGAACTAGATCTCATTAGCAACATTACCGGAGACTATACAGACCGTAATTATTTGGAATGGATGCCGATTGTGGATTCCAACAAGCATGCTCCCATAGCTGCCAGTCAGGCTATCAGAAGACCGCTGCAAAAGCAGTCTGCTTTCAAGGATTTTAAAAAGCCGATTGATAAGAAAGATCCGGCCATTCGTTATGCTGAGCAGGCACGCGAGGAAGCTCGGGCAGATTTGAAAAAAAAGCGTTCAGCGCCTTATCTGACCAGCGACCTTCTGACTAAGGTCCGCAGCAGAAAGCTTCCGACAGCTTCTAATGCGGAAAGACCGAAGCCAACAGCCCCTTTTCAGAAGAATACATCAGGGGAATTTACGAAGTATGGCGACAGGCTTCAGCAGGATAACTATATTTTGGCAGATATTCAGCCTGAGTATAGCCCTCAGCCGCAGGAGCTGGAAGAGAAGCCTAAGAAGAACAATTATGATTTTTTAAAAACCAGTCAGATCTATAATCAGGATAGGGCTAAGGAGGAGCAGTTGAAGCATTCCAAGGCTCAAGAGCTGAATTTGACAGGCTTGGACAACAAATAAAGCTGGCTTGCTCGAGTCTTTTCTGCCTACAGTTTTCTGATGTATAAAGGAAATTGCTAAATGTAAAATCTATCTGCATATAACATCCATCATCGGTTGAAAAAGACCGATGCCAGAAGCTGGGACTTACTGATTTGTCCGGCTTCTTTGGTGTTTTGGTGGTGCCTAAAAGTTTGTAATTAAAGAAAATCCCTGTGGGCTGATTTGGGTCTGAGGAGATTTTCCTCTTTGGACTTGCTTTTATGGCCTTGTATCTTAAGGAGTAATCATGACGAAAACCTATCATTTTATCGGGATTAAGGGCTCTGGTATGAGCGCTTTGGCTTTGATGCTGCACCAGATGGGCCATAAGGTTCAGGGCAGTGACGTTGATAAATATTATTTCACTCAGCGCGGTCTGGAGCAGGCTGGCATTTCCATCCTGCCTTTTGATGAAAAGAATATCCAGCCAGACTTCGAAATCATTGCTGGCAATGCCTTCCGTCCAGATAACAATGTAGAAATTGCCTATGCAGACGCAAACGGTATTGGCTATAAACGCTACCATGAATTTTTAGGTGGCTTTATGCGTGACTTTGTCAGCTTGGGAGTGGCTGGTGCCCACGGGAAGACTTCTACAACGGGCATTCTTTCCCACGTTCTCTCCAATATCACGGATACTAGTTATTTAATTGGGGATGGTACTGGACGCGGTTCTGCCAATGCCAAGTATTTTGTCTTTGAATCAGACGAGTACGAGCGTCATTTCATGCCATATCATCCGGAATATTCAATTATTACTAATATCGACTTTGACCATCCGGATTATTTCACGAGTCTGGAAGATGTCTTTAATGCTTTCAATGACTATGCCAAGCAGATTACCAAAGGACTTTTCATTTATGGAGAAGATGAGCAATTGCGCCGGATTACGTCCAAGGCTCCGATTTACTACTATGGCTTCAAGGAAGAAGGCAATGACTTTGTCGCTCACGACCTCTTGCGATCTACCAGCGGTTCAGGCTTTAAAGTTTCTTTCCGCGGGAAAGAACTGGGTGAGTTCCAGATTCCAAGCTTTGGCCGCCACAACATTATGAATGCGACAGCAGTAATCGGTCTCTTGTATACTGCAGGTCTTGATCTGAATCTAGTTCGGGAACACCTCAAGACTTTTGGCGGAGTTAAGCGCCGTTTTACAGAGAAAATTGTCAACGAAACAGTTATCATTGATGACTTTGCTCACCATCCGACGGAAATTATTGCGACCCTGGATGCAGCCCGTCAGAAGTATCCAAGCAAGGAAATCGTGGCAATCTTCCAGCCACATACCTTCACTCGGACCATTGCTCTCTTGGACGAATTTGCGGAAGCCCTCAATCAGGCTGACTCAGTCTACTTAGCTCAGATTTACGGATCTGCGCGTGAGGTGGACAATGGCGATGTTAAGGTTGAAGATTTGGCTGAAAAGATTGTGAAGCGGGCCAAGGTCATTGACGTAGATAATGTTTCTCCGCTTCTTGACCACGATAATGCCGTTTATGTCTTTATGGGAGCTGGAGACATCCAGACCTATGAATATTCCTTTGAACGTCTCTTGTCCAATCTGACCAGCAACGTTCAGTAGGAGGAGACTTGATGGAAGCACCAATTCGAATCAGACAGGCTGACTTGAGCGACTGGGAAGAAATTCTTGCAATTGAGCAGCTAAATTTTCCAGCAGCAGAAGCAGCCAGTTCAGAAGTTCTCAAAGAGCGGATTGAGCAGATTGCTGATACTTTTTTGCTAGCAGAGCTGCACGGTCAGCTGGCGGGCTATATTGTTGGACCAGCTGTTCAGGAGCGATATTTGACAGATGATCTCTTTAGCAAGGTGGGGGCTAATCCTCCAGAAGGTGGCTTCATTGCTGTCCAAAGTCTGTCCGTCCATCTGGATTTTCAGAAGCAGGGGGTCGGAACCTTGTTGCTTGCAGCTCTCAAGGAGACAGCTGTTCAGCAAAATCGACAGGGCATTAGCCTAACCTGTCATGATGAGCTGATACCTTATTATGAGATGAATGGTTTCGTCCATGAAGGGATTTCTGACTCAACTCATGGTGGAGCTGTCTGGTCTGATATGGTGTGGGAAAATCCCAATTTTAAGGAGAAGTGATGATTGTCCGTCAAGCTCAAATGGCTGACTTAGATGCCATTTATGCTATCGAATTGGAAAATTTCAGTCCAGAAGAGGCTGTTAGCCGCGAAAGTCTAGCAGCACATATCCAAACCCTATCTTCAACTTTTTTGGTGGCAGAAAAGAACGGTAAGATTTTGGGCTATCTGGAGGGACCTGTTCGTCCAGAACGTTATTTAAAGGATATTTCCTTTACAGAGGAGATTGAAGATTATGGTCATCTGGACGGTGGCTTTATCTCTCTGACCAGCCTTTCTATCTCGAAAGATGCTCAGGGGATGGGGATCGGCCGCAAGCTATTGGAAGCTATGAAAGAAATTGCTATAGCAGATGAACGCCACGGCATTAATCTGACCTGCCACGACTATCTCACCGCTTACTACGAGAAGCATGCCTTTGTAAATGAAGGTTTGTCACAATCAACTTACGCAGGCGCTACTTGGTTTGATATGGTCTGGGAAAATCCTAGACTCAAACTGCAAAAAAACCAATAATAAGCTAGAAAAACCTACTCTTATTGCATTTATCTGACTTTTAAGATATAATGTTAGGGATTATGATGAAGGAGGTCAAATTTTTGACTGAAAAATCACAAGACAAAGAGAAGAATCTGAGCTTTAAAGAGCAGATTTTGAAAGACTTAGCTGGAGAAAAGGAAGAACAAACTCCCTCTTCAACTAGCCAGTCAGAAGTGGACTCTGCTTCTGCAAAAGAAACAGCAGCTGCGGATGACTTTGAAGCTAGACCGGCTTCGGTAGATGTTTCCTACAAGGTTGCAGAGAATGAAAAGGCTCACCCTCAGGTCTATGGCCGAGTGGATGAGGAAGATAAGAAGCCCAATGAGGTCCTATCTCGGGCTAATCGGGCTAACAACACGGTCAAGAAAAAACGCCAAAACACATTAGCTCGCAGGATTATGACAACTGTTCTGCTGATTGTCCTGCTGGGACTTGTGGTCACAGGAGTTGTCGGCTATACTTATGTATCTTCAGCACTCAAACCTGTTGATGCAAACGCAACAGAGTATGTGACAGTTGAAGTACCAGAAGGCTCAAGCTCTAAGCAGATTGGAGAAATCCTCGAGAAAAAGGGGCTGATTAAAAATGCCCAAGTTTTTAGTCTCTATTCCAAGATTAAAAGCTTTAACAATTACCAGTCTGGCTATTACAATCTCCAGAAGAGTATGGACCTAGACACCATTGCTCGGCAGCTTCAGGAAGGTGGAACAGATACACCGCAACCACCAGTTGTTGGTAAGGTTACTATTCCTGAAGGCTACACACTGGAGCAGATTGCAGAGGCTGTGACGGTTAATGCAGCTGCAACTTCTAAAAGGACTAGCAAGACACCTTTTAGCAAGGACGATTTCCTAGCTAAGGTGCAGGATGAAGCTTTCATTTCCAAGATGGCGGCTAAATATCCACAGCTGCTGGGCACATTGCCAAGCAAGGACAGCGGAGTCAAGTACCGCTTAGAAGGTTACCTCTTCCCTGCCACTTATAACTATGGTGAGGATGCGGATTTGGAAAGCTTGATTGACCAGATGTTGGGCGCTATGAATACCAATCTGTCTTCTTATTACTCTACTATTGAAGCGAAGAACCTAACGGTTAATGAAGTTCTGACACTTGCTTCTCTGGTAGAAAAAGAAGGTTCAACAGACCAGGACCGCAAAGATATTGCCAGCGTATTTTATAATCGTCTCAATCAAGCGATGCCGCTTCAGAGTAATATCGCTATCCTCTATGCTCAAGGCAAGCTAGGAAAGAAAACGACTTTGAAAGAGGACGCTGAAATTGATACCAATATCGACTCGCCTTTCAATGTCTATAAAAAAGAAGGGCTTATGCCTGGGCCAGTTGATAGTCCAAGCCTGTCAGCTCTGGAAGCTACCATTAATCCAAGTAAGACGGACTACCTCTACTTTGTGGCAAATGTTGAAACAGGCGCTGTTTACTTCGCCAATACTTATGAGGAACACGCTAAAAATGTTGAGGAGCATGTCAATAGCAAGCTCACTCAATCCAGCAGCACTGATTAAAATGCTGTTATTGCAGACGAGAGAAAGCTAGGGCAGCTAGTTCTAGCTTTCTCAGTCCTGCTATATAAAAAAGGGACTGATACAGACTTGTCTCAGCCTCTTGTTTTAGTTTTAAAATAAAAGAAAATAAAAGAAAAGAGAAAAAATGGCTGAAAAAACTTATCCTATGACCCTAGAGGAAAAGGAAAAACTAGAAAAAGAATTAGAAGAATTGAAATTGGTGCGTCGTCCAGAAGTGGTAGAGCGTATTAAGATTGCTCGCTCCTACGGCGATTTGTCAGAAAATAGTGAATACGAAGCTGCTAAGGACGAACAGGCTTTTGTGGAAGGTCAGATTTCTAGTCTGGAAACCAAGATCCGCTACGCTGAGATTGTAAACAGTGACGCTGTAGCCAAGGATGAAGTAGCTATCGGAAAAACAGTTACTATTCAAGAAGTAGGCGAAAGCGAAGAGGAAGTTTATATTATCGTTGGTTCTGCTGGTGCAGATGCTTTCGCAGGAAAGGTATCCAATGAAAGCCCAATTGGTCAAGCCCTGATTGGCAAGAAAACAGGCGATACTGCAACAGTTGAAACACCGGTTGGCAGCTACGATGTTAAAATTCTTAAGGTTGAAAAAACCGTTTAATAAGTATTAAAAGGAACTGGCTAGAAGACTGGTTCTTTTTTCGTTTCTTTTAAGACAGAGAGTGTAGGCTAGATAAGAAGAGCAGGGGAAAAATAGAGAAAAGACAGATGGTTATGCTATAATGAGAATAAGCTAGAAAAGTAGGAGAACTGTATGCAAGAGCAAGATATTTATGGGAAATACGGCGTTTACCTGCCAAAGATTTTAGATGATCTTAGTCAGCGTATTCAAGAGGCTAATGATCAAGTCAAGCAGGAAACGGGGCAGAAGCTTTTTGAGCATTTTAATGCACGGGTCAAGCAGGCAGCCAGTATGGAAGAGAAATGTCGACGCAAGAATCTGCCTAGGGCGCCAGAGTCTGCCCTGAAAGAAATTCGTGACGCGATTGGGATTCGGATTGTTTGCGGTTTTATCGAGGACATCTATCAGACTATTGAGGTGCTTCGTCAGCTGGAGGGCTGTGAGATTGTTCTGGAAAAGGACTATATCCGGGCTGCCAAGCCTAATGGCTATCGATCCTACCACTTGATATTAGAGGTGGAGACTCCTTATGAGGATTGTCATGGTCAAAATCCTGGCCGCTATTTTGTAGAAATCCAGCTTCGGACCATTGCTATGGATTCTTGGGCCAGCTTAGAGCATCAGATGAAGTACAAGCATGAGATTAAAGACAGCAAGCGGATTGTCCGCGAGCTGAAACGCTGTGCAGATGAGTTGGCTTCCTGTGATGTGACCATGCAGACCATCCGCAATTTGATTCGAGAAAGTGAGTGAGATGATGAAGATTTTATTAGCTGAAGATGAGCAGCAGCTGTCCCGTGTCTTGGAAACGGCGATGACCCATGAAGGCTATCAGGTTGATACAGCCTTTGATGGGCAAGAGGCTGTTGACTTGGCCAAGGGAAATGCCTATGATTTGATGATTCTGGATATCATGATGCCGGTCAAGACAGGCATTGAAGCATTGAAAGAAATCCGCCAAACCGGCAATACGACCCATGTCATCATGCTGACAGCTATGTCAGAGGTGGATGACAAGGTCACAGGGCTGGATGCCGGTGCAGATGATTATCTGACCAAGCCCTTCTCTCTGAAAGAGCTTCTGGCTCGCCTGCGCTCCATGTCAAGGCGGGTAGCGACGTTCACCCCCAATTTGCTGCAGATTGGCCAAACGAGCCTTAATGTCGGAGAGCATGAGCTCATTAGCTCCAACTCCATCCGCCTAGCCGGCAAGGAATCTAAAATGATGGAATTTCTCATGCTCAATGCCCAGAAGAGTCTTTCCACTCAGGAAATCTTCCGTCATGTTTGGTCCAAAGACGAGGATGAGGATTTGGACGAAGGCTTCGTCTGGATTTATATTTCCTATTTGCGCCAGAAGTTGAAGGCTATCCATGCTGACCTTACTATCTTGGGTGAGGAAGGTGGCAGTTTCACTCTGGTGCCGCTGGAAGGAGATGGCCATGTTTCGGAAGCTTAAAATTCGGTTCATTCTGCTGGCTTCGGCGGCTATTGTCTGTATTTTGCTGACCATGATTGCTGTCTTAAACTCCGTTCGTTTTCTGCAGACCAACGGAGAAATCCAAGCCGTTCTCAATATTCTATCTGCCAATAATGGAGATTTTCCCAGCGTAGAAGAAACGGCAGAGAGCTTGCAAAACGACCGTATCACCATTGACACAATCTACCAATACCGCTATTTCAGTGTGGTTTATAAGGAAGACAAAACACTTTACTCCACCAACTTGGATCATCTTTCCAATCTATCTAAGGAGCAGGCGCTCAGCTACGCTAACAAAGTGATTAAGGACAGCCGCAGCAGTGGGGTTTTTAAGGTAGGCAGTCAATTTTATTCCTACCAGATAACGCAGGATTCCAAGACCAAGCGCTATTTACTGGTGGTCTTAGATTCGACTAATTATCTCGAAAGCCGCAATGACTTTTTCTGGCTGTCTATCCAGTTGTGCTTCTATAGCTTTATTTTCTTTGTCTTGGTCGTGTCTGGATTTTCCAACTTTGCCATCCGTCCCTATATCAAAAACTATGAAAACCAAAAGCGTTTCATTACCAATGCGGGACATGAATTGAAGACGCCATTGGCCATCATTTCAGCCAATACGGAGCTGCAAGAGCTGATGACTGGCGAAAATGAATGGACAGAAAGCACCAAGGATCAGGTCAAGCGACTCAGCAACCTAATCAATCAAATGGTCGTTCTGGCCCGTCTGGAAGAGCAGCCAGATGTTACCTTGGTAGATGTGAATTTCTCAGAAGTTGTCAAAAAAGTAGCAGGGAACTTCAAGTCTGTCATCGAGAAGGCAGGTAAGAAGTACGAGATCAAGTTGCAGGAAGACATCCATGTCAAGGCAACTGAAGATGAACTCTATGAATTGGTCAGTATCCTGATTGACAATGCCTGCAAGTATTGTGACGATGATGGGCAAATTTTTGTCACCCTGACCAAGGCCAAGCGCGGGAAACGAGCTCGTTTGACGGTAGCCAATAGTTACGCGGACGGAAAAAATGTTGATTATAGTCGTTTCTTTGACCGTTTCTATCGCGAAGACGAATCGCATAATCAGAAGCAGCCTGGCTACGGCATTGGCCTATCCATGGCAGAAAGTCTGGTTCGGATTTTTAAGGGCAGGATTTGGGTTTCTTACAAGAAGGGTTTGATTGGCTTTACCGTTTTACTGTGATAGAGTCACCTCGTTCATCAGTTATTGCTTTGTTTGCTGAGCTTTTGGTATCGGTTATGCTGATTCTTACTCGAGATTAAAAAATTCTTCTAGCTAATGCTAGAAGAATTTTTCTTTATCTTGACCGTTGCTTACCTGCATTGCGGTTCTTTTTCTTTTTGTTCTTTTGTTCAATAGCCGGCTGGGCTTTTGGAGTAACATCTTTAGCCCGACTAGCTTTTTTCAAACCTTTAGGAGGATTTTTTTCAAATTCCTCTGCTACCTGTTTTCTCAGGCGAGGTCGAATGATGTAGTTGATGATAAATTGCTGGATGATTTGGATAAATCCGCCGACTACCCAGTAGAGAGTGACTGCGGCAGGAGAGAGGAATGAGAAACCAACAATCATGATAGGACTCATATAAGAAGCCTGTTTCATGCTGTTTCTTTGAGTTTCATCTTCAATACCATGCAGAGAGAGCACTGACTGGATATAGTAGAGGATACCGACAATAGCGGTCAAAGCCCAGTCGCTTTTGGCCAGGTCTTTAATCCAGAGGAAGGAACTGCCTGCAACTCCTTGAGTATACTGGGCTGCAAAGAAGAGGGCTGAGAAGAAAGGCATTTGGATGAGCAGAGGCAGACAGCCTATACCGCCAAACATGCTGAGTCCATTTTCTTTTTGAGCAGCCATCAGTTCTTGCTGAGCCTGCATTTTCTCTTCCTGAGTTTCAGCATTTTTGATTCGCTCTTGGATTGGGGCAAAAATCGGCTTAAAGTAGTTCATCTTTTCAGACTGAAGCGTTGCCTTCCAAGACTGGTAGATTCCCAGCGGAAGAATGATAATCCGCACGATGAGCGTAACGATAATAATCGCCAGACCATAACCCAAGCCCGAATTTTTGGCGAAAAATTGGATGCCATCCGCCATAGGCTGACCAATCACATCCCAGATTAGACCAGAAGGATTACCGGCCTTGTCGCGGCCCACACAGCCAGACAGGAAAAGAAGCGCAGCCAGTCCCATACCGGAGAATAAAAAGCGTTTGAAATGTTTCACGAGTTCATATCCTTTGTTTCTAAAAAATAATACCTATCTATTCTACTGTTTTTTTGCAAAATATACAATAGTTCTGCAGACCTAATTTGAAATTTTGAAGTCAGGATAGGAGTCAAAATTAGCCATGGTCACATCCAAATAGCTGACCTTAGAAAAAGGTGTCGGTCCCTTGCGGATTTCCTGGATAAACTTAGCTATCAGAGCGGGGTCATCAGCCTGAGCCAGAATGCCAACAGTACCATCGTCGTTGTTCCAGACTCGGCCGGTAATACCTCCGATTTCCAGCGCTAGAGAATAGACTCCCCAGCGAAATCCAACCCCTTGTACCCGTCCTTGGGCTATCATTTTTACTTTCTGCATGGCGTCCTCCTTTAGTGAGCGGACCGAGGGGATTTAAGCCCTCAGTATGAGTGCAAGTCTGCTAAATTGTGGTATAATGTTCTTATGAATATTATAACCTCAAAAGCCAATAATGTGGTAAAAAAAGCTAAAAAACTTCATCACAAAAAATACCGCAAGGATTCTTATTTGATCGAGGGCTGGCATTTATTTGAGGAAGCTGTCAGCAGCGGGGCAGAGCTGATTCGAATTTTTGCTTTAGCGGAATACGCAGAGCAATTAGCTGATTTTTCTCAGGTAATCTTTGTCAGTCCAGAGATTTTAGCAGATTTAGCTGACAGTAAGACACCACAGGGCATTGTCGCAGAAGTGGCTTTTGAAAGGGAAGAGATATCGGCGGAGTTAAGTGGACGCTATCTTTTCTTGGAGGACGTTCAGGATCCAGGTAATGTCGGTACCATCATTCGGACTGCGGATGCAGCTGGTTTTGACGGGGTTTTCATCTCTCGTTTGTCAGCAGATATCTATAACTTAAAAACGCTGCGCTCTATGCAGGGGAGCCATTTTCATCTGCCAGTTTATCGAATGGATACGGCTGATTTTATTAGGCTGGCTCGTTCTTCAAGTCTGCCAATTCTAGCGTCGACCTTGTCGTCTGCGTCTATTGACTATAGAAAGGTGGACACCAGAGAGAGCTTTGTCCTAGTCATGGGCAACGAAGGGCAGGGAATTAGTCCAGAAATGACGGAAGCAGCTGATCTTCTGGTTCATATTTCCATGAAGGGGCAGGCAGAAAGTCTTAATGTTGCTGTCGCAGCTGGTATTTTAATCTTTCATTTAAGCTAAAAATCAGAAAAAGAGATATAATAGTTGGCAAGGGAGGTGATTCTATGCCTTACAAAAAGGACGAGGAATTTATGGCCTATGTTGGGCACCTGATTGAAAAGCCCAGTGTGCAGCGCCTGAAAGAAATTCCCCATCATATTCATTCCAATAGACTTGAACATTCCATCAATGTAAGTTATACTAGTTACAGAATTGCCAAAAAATTTGGTTGGAATGCCCGCAGCACGGCACGCGGTGCCCTGCTTCATGACTTATTCTACTATGACTGGCGTGTGACCAAGTTTAAGAAGAGTCATGCTTGGGTTCATCCGAGGCTGGCAGTTCGCAATGCTCGCAAGATTACTAAGCTCAATAAGGTCGAAGAGGACATTATCGTCAAGCATATGTGGGGCCTGACCTTGGCACCGCCTCGCTACAAAGAGTCATTCGTTGTGACGATGGTGGATAAATATTGGGCCGTCAAGGAAGCGACTGCACCTTGGAGACGCAAGAGCGGTAATCGCAAGCTCTTTCATCGAAAGATGCTGAAACCGTAAATGTTTTATTATAAAAGGAGTAACTATGAATCATTCTATTATTCAAGATCAATCAGATATTAATTCTTTCTATGCTAAGATTTATTCTATCGTTGGTGTCGGTATCGGAATCTCAGCAATCGTATCCCTCTTGATGCTGAACTTCTTTCAGGACATTATTATCTCTGTTCTGACAGGTTCCACCTGGATTTTCTATGCGGCTATTGCAGTTGAGTTTATCTTTGTTTTGGTAGCTTCTGGGGCAGCTCGGAGCAATAGTCCGGCGGCGCTGCCAATGTTTTTAGGATACTCAGCCATCAATGGTTTTACCTTAAGTATTATCATGGCACTGTATCTTCAGTCAACTGTTCTCTTAGCCTTTCTGACAACGACTGTTATGTTCTTTGCTATGGGCTTCATCGGCAAGGTGACTAAAAAGGACCTATCTGGAATAGGGAAAGCTTGTATGGCAGGTTTGATTGGTATTATCGCTGCCAGCATCCTCAACATCTTCTTGAGAAGCAGTGGCTTGGACTTTATTGTCAGTATCGTTGGTGTCCTTATTTTCTCAGGACTCATCGCTTGGGACAATCAGAAAATCCGCTATGTTTATGAGCAGACCAATGGCAATCCAGGGAATGGCTGGGCAATTTCGCTGGCTCTGCATCTGTACCTGGACTTCATTAATCTCTTCCTCAGCTTGCTGCGTATTTTTGGAAGAAACAAATAACTCAGCTAAATAAGACTCAAGCATTGGACGTTTGCTCCAGTGCTTTTTGTTTCTCCTATGGATTTATGGTATAATAAACCCAGCAAATAGAAAGCGAGAATAGTATGAAAACTCCTTTTGTCAGTCGTGAAAAGCTAGCTGAGATTACGGCGCAGTTTCCAACCCCTTTCCATCTTTATGATGAGAAGGGGATTCGGGAAAGAGCGCGTGCCTTGCATGAGGCCTTTTCTTGGAATCCAGGCTTTAAAGAGTATTTTGCCGTCAAGGCCACTCCCAATCCTGCTATTTTAAAAATCCTCAAAGAAGAAGGCTGCGGGGTGGACTGTGCTAGCTACGTTGAGCTGCTCATGAGCCAAAAGCTGGGCTTTGCTGGACAGGATATCATGTTTTCGTCCAATAACACACCAGCTGAGGAATTTCAGTTTGCGCGAGACCTAGGAGCGACTATCAATCTGGATGCCTATGAAGATGTGGCCTTTCTGAAGGAGGCTGCTGGTATTCCCAAGGTCATTTCCTGTCGTTACAATCCTGGCGGTGTCTTTGAGCTGGGAACTAGCATTATGGATAATCCGGAAGAAGCTAAGTTTGGTATGACCAAGGACCAGCTGATTCAAGCTTTCAAAGAGCTCAAGGAATTGGGAGCTGAGAAGTTTGGAATTCATGCCCTCTTGGCCTCAAATACTGTCAGCAATGACTACTATCCTGAACTTGCCCGTCAGCTTTTTGAGCTGGCTGTAGAAGTAGTGGCTGAGACAGGAGTTGAGCTGGACTTTATCAATCTATCTGGCGGTGTCGGTATTAATTATCAGCCTGAAGGTGAGGAAAATGACATTGCGGTTATTGGTCAAGGAGTTCGTCATGCCTATGAAGCTATTCTAACTCCGGCTGGCCTAGGACAGGTCAAGATTTATACGGAGCTGGGCCGCTTTATGCTGGCGCCTTATGGCCTGCTGGTCACCAAGGTTACCCATAAGAAGCAGACCTACCGAACCTATCTGGGGGTGGACGCTTCTGCGGTCAATCTGCTGCGTCCTGCCATGTACGGTTCATATCACCACATTACCAATATGGATCGGCCTGAAGGTGAGACAGAAATTGTGGATGTTGTCGGCAGCCTCTGCGAGAATAACGACAAATTCGCCATTAATCGCCCGCTGCCCGTCAGCGAAATTGGGGATACACTAGTGATTCACGATACGGGTGCTCATGGTTTTTCTATGGGTTATCAGTACAATGCCAAGCTCCGCTCCAGCGAAATTCTCTTGGAGCAAGAGGGCAATGTTCGCATGATTCGTCGGGCTGAAAAACCAGAAGATTATTTTGCGACACTGTATGGCTTTGATTTTGAAAAATAGAGAAAATTTGATATAATGAAGAGCAATGTAAAAATGGAAATAGAGGAGTTCTTGATATGAATTTAGTTTTAGCAATTTTCTTGATTATGGCAGCATTTGCTGGAGGCGTGATCTTGGGTATGTATCTGCTTCGTCGGCAAGTGGAGAAGGAATTTGCAGAAAATCCGCGTCTGAATGTAGAAGCAGTTCGGACCTTGCTTAGCGCTAGCGGCCAACGGCCAAATGAAGCGAAAGTACAGCAAGTCTACCGTCAAATTATCAGCCAGCAGAAAGCGGCGCTTGCTAAGAACAAAAAGAAAAAATAATTTTCTAGAGGCTGGCTTTTAATACCAGTAGAGAAAATCTATAAAAAAATGGGGATTTGGAATCGGCTTCCAGTCCCTTGTTTTAGAAAGAAGACCTTATGGATAATCGACCAATCGGTTTTTTAGACTCAGGAGTGGGCGGTTTGACTGTAGTCCGTGAGCTCATGCGGCAGCTCCCCCACGAAGAGGTCATTTATATTGGAGATTCGGCGCGGGCTCCTTACGGTCCAAGGCCTGCTGAGCAGATTCGCGCTTATACCTGGCAATTGGTCAACTTCCTCCTGACCAAGGATGTTAAGATGATTGTCATTGCCTGCAATACAGCGACTGCTGTTGTCTGGGAAGAAGTGAAGGAAAAGCTGGATATTCCAGTACTAGGCGTGATTCTGCCGGGGGCCAGCGCGGCTATTAAGTCAACTGCCAGCGGCCGCATCGGTGTTATTGGAACGCCAATGACTGTTTCCTCTGATATCTATCGTCAGAAGATTGAAGCGCTCTCGCCGGAGATGCAGGTGGAAAGTTTGGCCTGCCCTAAGTTTGTACCTCTGGTAGAGTCCAATGAACTTCATTCCAGTCTTACTAAAAAAGTTGTCTATGAAACCCTGCAGCCTTTAGCTGATCGGGTAGATACCCTGGTCTTGGGCTGTACCCACTATCCCTTGCTCCGGCCTATTATTCAAAATAGGATGGGACCAAATGTGAAGCTGATTGACAGCGGGGCAGAGTGCGTACGGGATATTTCTGTCCTACTCAATTACTTTGAAATCAACCGCAGTCGGGAAAAGCAGGAACTCAACCACCGATTTTACACAACTGCCAATGCCAAGAGCTTTTCGGAGATTGCAGAAAGCTGGCTGGACCTGAAAGTGAATGTGGAGCATGTAAGCTTATGACAAATAAAATTTATGAATACATTGACGAAAACAATTGGTATATCGGAGAATGGACCCGCTTTCGCAAGGCTGGCTATCATTTCAACGACATTCCTTACAGGCTCTTGGAGCATATAGATGCAGAGTTGAGTGAGCTGATTGAGCGGGATTTGGATGAAGAATACAATGCTTTTACCACAGTTGTGGTCAAATACGGCTCACCCATGTCCTATATCCAGTTTGTCCTCAATATGATTAATGACCGTCAGGAGCGGGATTTTAAGGCTACCAGTCATAAGGGGGCTATTCTGATTACAGAAAAGGACTTGCTGCGCAAGGTTTTCTTCCTGTCTAAAGATGGAGTTAAGATGACTGACTTTTTTGGTCAGGGGCAGGAGTCAGAGATGGCTGTCGGAGATACTATTTTGATTGCGACTCGCAACGAAGGAAAGACAGCAGAATTTCGTAAACTCTTTGATAAGTTGGGCTATAAGGTTGAAAATCTCAATGATTATCCTGATTTGCCAGAAGTGGAAGAGACGGGAACTACCTTTGAGGAAAATGCGCGGCTCAAGGCAGAGACAATCAGTAAGCTGACAGGTAAAATGGTGTTAGCTGACGACTCAGGTCTGCAGGTCGATGTTTTAGGCGGCTTGCCTGGTGTCTGGTCGGCTCGCTTCGCTGGAGTAGGTGCGACAGATGATGAAAACAACATCAAGCTCCTGCATGAATTGGCTATGGTGTTTGAAATCAAGGATCGCTCTGCCCATTTTCATACGACCCTAGTGGTGGCCAGTCCTGACAGGGAGTCTCTGGTAGTTGAAGCGGATTGGCCGGGCTACATTGCCCATGAGCCAAAAGGGGAAAATGGCTTTGGCTATGATCCTTTGTTCTTAGTGGGAGAAACAGGAAAAACGTCTGCCGAGCTGACGATGGAAGAAAAAAATGCCCAATCCCATCGGGCTCAGGCAGTTAAGAAATTAGTGGAGGTATTTCCAGCATGGCAAAGCAAACCATTATAGTCATGAGTGATTCTCATGGCGACCGTGCTATTGTAGAAGAAATTAGGAATCATTATATTGGAAAGGTAGATGCGATTTTCCATAACGGAGACTCTGAGCTTCCTTCTGATGATGAGGTATGGCAAGGGATTCAGGTTGTTGCAGGGAATATGGACTTTTACGACGGCTATCCAGAACGATTGGTGACGGATTTGGCGGGGACCATTATTGCCCAGACTCACGGGCATCTCTTCCATATCAACTTTTCTTTTCAAAAGCTGGATTTGTGGGCTCAAGAGGTTAATGCAGATATCTGCCTTTACGGCCACCTGCATATTCCAGATGCTCGAATGGAAGGCAAAACGCTCTTTCTGAATCCGGGCTCCATCAGCCAGCCACGCGGCCTGATCAACGAACGCCTCTACGCTAAGGTAGAGATTGATGATGACCGCTTTAAAGTTGATTTCTATACGCGAAATCATGAACTTTATCCAAGCTTGTCCAAGGAGTTTAGCCGATGATTGCTAAGGAATTTGAAGACTATCTGCTGCAACATGAAGAAACTTTTTTGACGCCTGGGGAAAATCTGGCGGTGATGATTGACACCCATAATGTGGATCATGCAATCCTACTATTGAGCCAGATGACATACTCACGTGTACCGGTTGTGACTGCAGATAAAAAGTTTGTTGGCACGATTTCCTTGACAGACATCATGTCCTATCGCATGCGCCATGATTTGCCAGAAGAGGAATTCATGATGACAGACATCGTCCACATGACCAAAATGGACGACTTGACAGTTGGGCCAGATTATACTGTATCAGATGTGCTTCATAAGCTGGTCGACGAGTCCTTTCTGCCGGTTGTGGGCGAGGATCAGCATTTTTACGGAATTATTACTAGAAAGTCTATTTTGAAAGCTTTCAATTCTTTGTTGCACGGCTTTAGCAAGCAGTACGAAATTCGCAAAAAATGAAAGAATACATTAGACCGTTTTTAAATCAAAAAAACATCTCAGAAAATTCTAAAATTGCCTATTCTTATGATTTGGAGCAGTTTGTCGAGGAAGTACATGGCCGGATTACCGAGACCAATCTGCGGATTTATCAAGCCTCTATCAAGGATTTTAAGGCAGCTGTTCAGAAGCGGAAGCTCTCAGCAGTCAATCAATTTCTCTACTTCCTTTATCAGCAGCAGCTTATTGAGGAGTTTCACCGCTTGGTCTTGCCCAAGGTTTCCGTATCGAAGGAGCAGGAAAATGAACTGCTGGACCTGTCTGCTTTTTGGCAGGAATCAAGCGTTCCTAGGGGGCGGCTAATGGCTCTTCTTATCTTGGAAATGGGCTTGCTGCCCAGCGAGATTCTACAGGTCAGAGTGGCAGACGTCAATCTGGACTTTCAGGTTTTGAAGATTGAAAAGGCCGGTCAGAAGCGGGTTATCAAGATTCCTGAGAGTCTGACGGGTGAGCTGGAAGACTATCTGACGGGGACATATTTATTTGAGAAAAACGGCAAATCCTATTCTCGTCAATGGGGCTTTCGTCAGCTAGAGGCCTTCTTGATTGAGCAGGGACAAGCCAGTCTATCTGCCCAAAGCCTGCGTGAGCAGTTTATTTTGCGCCAGCGGGAGAAAGGGATTGGCCTCTATGATATTGCCCAAGATTTGGGCTTGAAAACCATGATTACACTAGAAAAATATAGATAAAAATGGATATCAAACTAAAAGATTTTGAAGGCCCGTTGGACCTGCTGCTCCACCTTGTATCTAAGTACCAGGTGGATATTTATGATGTTCCAATTACGGAGGTCATCGAGCAGTATCTGGCTTATGTGGCTACTTTGCAGGCCATGAAGTTGGAAGTGACGGGGGAGTACATGGTCATGGCAAGCCAGCTCATGCTGATTAAGAGCTGCAAGCTCCTGCCTAAGGTGGCAGATAATGCTGAGTTGGAAGATGACTTGGAGCAAGACCTTTTGAGCCAGATTGAGGAATACCGCAGGTTCAAGCTTTTGGGTGAGAAAATGTCGATTCAGCATGATGACCGAGCGCTTTATTATTCTAAGCCTAAGTTGGAGCTGGTTTATGAAGACGCTGAGCTCCTGCATGACAAGTCAACGATTGATCTTTTCTTGGCTTTTTCCAAGGTTATCGCCAAGAAGCAAGAGGAGTTTTCTAAGAGCCATACAACCATTGTGCGAGATGAGTACAAGATTGAGGACATGATGAATGTGGTGCGTCAGCGCTGTGCTGGTAAGAGCCGTCTGGCTCTGCAGGAGATTTTTGCAGAGACCAAGGACATGAATGAAGTTATTACTCTCTTTCTGGCGACATTGGAATTGGTCAAGGTGCAGGAAGTGCAAGTCATTCAGGAAGAAAATTTTGGAAATATTTATTTAGTAGGAAGAGGAAATGAGTAAGTTAGCAGAGATTGAAGCCCTGCTTTTTGTGGCGGGAGAAGATGGACTCAAGGTTCATCAATTGGCAGAAATCCTTTCTTTGCCGCCGACCGGGGTTATTCAGAGTTTGGAGAAGTTGGCTGAGCAATATGAAGCCAATCCAGACTCCAGTCTGACCCTACTGGAAACCTCAAAGACATACAAGCTGGTCACAAAGCCGGAGTTTGCTGAGATTCTGCGGGCCTATTCACGGGCACCAATCAATCAAAGTCTGTCGCGGGCAGCGCTGGAGACCTTGTCTATCATTGCCTATAAGCAGCCGATTACAAGGGTAGAAATAGATGACATCCGCGAGGTTAATTCCAGTGGGGCATTGGCCAAGCTCTTGGCTTTTGAACTGGTTCGAGAGGATGGCAAAAAGGAAGTTATTGGCCGGCCAAATCTCTATGTGACAACGGATTATTTTTTAGACTATATGGGGATCAATCACCTAGATGAGCTGCCGATTGTCGAAGAAACAGAGCTAGTTGCTGAAGAAAGCCAGCTCTTTATTGAAAGGACAGATATCGATGAGAATCAATAAATACATCGCTCATGCTGGGATAGCCAGCCGCCGTAAGGCAGAAGAGCTAATCAGGCAGGGGAAGGTCAGTATAAACGGCCAAGTGGTACGTGAGCTGGCGACAAACGTCAAGTCTGGCGATCGTGTGGAAGTAGAAGGCCAACCTATCTACAACGAAGAGAAGGTTTATTACCTCCTCAATAAGCCGCGTGGGGTCATTTCCTCTGTCAGTGATGACAAGGGACGTAAGACAGTCGTGGAGCTCTTGCCTCAGGTCAAGGAGCGGATTTATCCGGTCGGTCGTTTGGATTGGGATACTTCTGGTATCCTCATTCTAACCAATGACGGAGACTTTACGGACGAGATGATTCATCCTCGCAATGAGATTGACAAGGTCTATGTGGCGCGTGTCAAAGGATTGGCCAACAAAGAAGTCCTTCGTCCTCTGACTCGCGGTATTGAGATCGAGGGGCGCAAAACTAAGCCAGCGGTTTATGAGATTATCAAGGTTGATCCAGCGAAAAATCGATCGGTCGTTCAGCTGACCATCCACGAAGGCCGTAACCATCAGGTCAAGAAGATGTTCCAGGCGGTCGGATTGCAAGTAGATAAGCTTTCACGGACTCGATTTGGTCATTTGGGCCTGACGGGCCTCAAACCTGGTGAATATCGCAAGCTCAGCAAGAAAGAAGTCAGCCAGCTGCATACACTGGCTGTAACCAAGACCAAGAAATGATAAAGAAACTGCTTATTGCTCCTGTCCGCTTTTATCAGCGCTTCATATCGCCTGCTTTTCCTCCATCTTGCCGCTTTCGGCCCACCTGCTCTAACTATATGATAGAGGCTATCCAGAAGCATGGTGCTAAGGGAGTTTTGATGGGCTTGGCGCGCATTCTCCGCTGTCATCCCTGGTCTCAGCCAGGAGAGGATCCTGTACCAGACCATTTCAGCCTGAGAAGAAATAATTCAAGAAAAAAGTCACACTAGCTATTTAGCTAGTGTGACTTTTTTATATATCTATATTCTCCGAATATTTACTATCTTCTAGACCAAGTCTTAGGCAGGAAGAGCAGGAGAATCGGGTAGATTTCCAAGCGACCGCCAATCATGGCAAAGGCTAGCAGCAGTTTGGAAAAAGGACTAAAGATAGAAAAATTATCTGTCGTCCCAATCATGGGACCGATATTGTTGAAGCAAGAGACAACCCCGCTGACAACCGTCATGAAATTATTATTATCCAAGCTGACAATGAAAATGAGAGCTAGAATAATCAAGATATAAACAGCTAAGTATTTCAGTACCTTATGCTGGGTATCCTTGTCGATGACTGCACCATTGATATGCAAGGTCAGGACACGATTAGGTGATAAGGTAGATAGAATCTGATTTTTAGCAATGCGGGAAATGATAATCCCCCGAATGACCTTGAATCCCCCAGCTGTTGATCCAGCTGAGCCCCCGATACACATGAGCAGGAGCAGGATAACCTGAGAAAAGAGTGGCCATTTGACTGTATCGCCATAGCCAAATCCAGTTGTTGTGATGACATTGGCTACCTGGAAGAAGGAAATCTCCACGCTCTTGGCAAAGCCTTGATAAAGGTGGAAGACATTAAAGGCAATCAAGGCTGTGGAAAGAAAGACAATCCAGAGATAACCCTTGAGCTCCTCATCTTCAAAGCAAGCTTTAAACTTACGAATCAGCAAGTAATAGTAGAGATTGAAGTTGACCCCGAAAGCTAAAACTCCAAAGCTGACCAGATAAGTAATCAGCGAGCTGTTATAGTGGGCGATACCGTCATTGTATACGGTGAATCCTCCTGTACCAGCAGTTCCCATGGCAATGACCAGACTGTCAAAGAGCGGCATGCCCGCTAGGAAATAAAGGAGGGCAAATATAGCAAAGAGAGCCAGATAAATGATATAAAGAATCTGGGCCGTACTCTTGAGTTTGGACACAACCTTGCCAAAGACTGGTCCCGGAACTTCTGCTTTCATGACCTCCAAGTGACCATTTTTGGCATTGTCCATAATAGCTAGGGCAAAGACCAGCACTCCCATCCCTCCGATTAAGTGGGTAAAGCTGCGCCAGAAGAGCAGCGAATGGGAGAGAACGCCGACATCGTTGAGAATAGTCGCTCCCGTGGTTGTAAAGCCGGAGCTGACCTCAAAGAATGCATCGATAACATCCGGAATCTGCCCGGAAAAAACAAAGGGCAGGGCTCCGAAGAAGGACCAAAGAATCCAACAAAGGGCTACAATCAGCACACCTTCCTTGGCGTAGATATGCAGGTCCTTGGGCTTGAAATAAGAGCCTATTCCACCTAAAACTAGCAGGATGGCCATGGTCGCCCCGATAGAGAGAAAGATTTTTAAAGGCTCACCGTAGATTAGAGCTACGATAATTGGCACAATCAGCAGTGCCGCCTCAATCAGCAGTAATTTTGCCAGCAGGTAGCGAATCATAGATCTATTCATAGCCCTACCTCGCTAACAGATCGTAAATCTGCGTGATATTTTGCAGCAGAGTAGTGACGATAATCTTATCTCCGACTTGCAGGTCGTCATCACCGGTAGGGAAGATGGCTTTGCCTTGACGGATAATGGCCGCAATCAGGACATCTTTCTTCAGATGAAGCTGAGATAGAGGAATACCAGTCATCTTGTTTTCTTCCTTGATTTGGAACTGCAGGGTCTCGATTTGGCCGTTGGCTACGTGGTGCAGAGCTTCTAGGTTAGAGAACTGAGCATTGTAGCGACCGCGGATAAAGTGCATAATGGTATCAACAGCGATACCTTTAGGTGTCACGATGCTGGCAAAATCTTGATTATCAATGATTTCCAACAAACTAGTCCGGTTAATCTTGGTGATGTTTTTCTGTACACCTAGATTATTAAGGAACATGGAAGTGATGATATTTTCTTCATCTACACCAGTCAGGGTAGCGATGGCATCAAAGTTATTAGCGCGTTCCTCCAGCAGGATGTCCTTGGCAGTACCATCACCATGGACGACATAGAGATCAGGAAATTCCTGACTGAAAAAGTTTGCCCGCTCGCGGTTGGATTCAATGATTTTAAGCTCAATTTTACTGTTCTTGAGAATATTGAGCAGGTAATAAGCGATCTTGCCTGCCCCGATAATCATCAGGCTCTTAACCACTCTAGGGCGTACCATATTGTGGAATTGAACGATGTCTAGGCGGTTACCTGTTACATATATCTTGTCTCCGGCCTCCAAAGTGAAGTCGCCGTCAGGAATTTCCAAGTGCCCTTTTCTCTCAATAGCACAGACAATGATATTTCCAAATTTCTTACGGAACTGGGAAATATTCATCTGGCAGAGATTGCTGTCTTCCTTGAGTTTGAACTCCATCAGTGCCACCCGCCCATTGGCAAAATGCTCTACTGAAAGGGCATTAGGAAAGTCAATGATATTAGCAATATAGCGAGCTGTCAAGAGCTCAGGATTGACCACTAGCGAGAAGCCCAGGATGTTCTTCTCCTTAAAGTAAGGGTTGGAATACTCAGGATTGCGCACTCGGACGATAGTTTCCTTAGCCCCCATCCGCTTGGCTAGGACCGCTGAAACCATGTTGACCTCGTCTTGCTCAGTCATAGAGATGAAGATGTCACAGTGACTAACATCCGCCTGTTCTAGGATTTTAAAGTTGGCACCATTGCCAGCAATACCGATAATATCATAGCGTTTGGTAATCTGGTTGAGAACAGCTTCATCCTGCTCAATTAGGATAACATCATGTTTTTCAGCCACTAAGGAGCGACAGAGGGCCGTTCCGACCTTCCCGCCACCAACAACGATAATTTTCATAAGTTTAGATTCCTCCAAAGTATGTATCTATCATACTCTTTTTTCATTTAAATTTCATCTATAAAATACAGAATAGCCTAGTTATTTCCAGAATTTCGGATATTTTTTCACTAAAATGATATCTTCCTATGAAAATTTTTAAAAAACTAGAATTTTTTGAGCTTTTTTTATTGACTTGTAGGCTGAAAGTGTTATACTAAATGAGTACCTTCATTGGTTTACCTCAAACCTGTTGTGATGTAAGTTAATGAAGCCTTAACCACGCTGTTTGCTGAGCTTGACTCCGGGCAGTGTGGCTATTTTTTTATCTAAAGAAAAATACTAGGAAAAATATTCTTATTATGAAAAATCATATCGTTCTTTTTGAGCCTCAGATTCCGCAGAATACCGGCAATATTGCCCGTACTTGCGCCGCGACTAATTCGCCGCTTCACATCATCAAGCCCATGGGCTTTCCCATTGATGACCGCAAGATGAAGCGGGCGGGGCTGGACTATTGGGATAAGCTGGACATCACCTATTATGATAGTTTAGAAGATTTTATGGAGCAGATGGACGGCCGACTTTATCTGATTTCTAAGTTTGCGGAGAAGGTCTATTCTGAGGAGATTTTTGCAGCAGAAAGCTCGCACTATTTTATGTTTGGTCGTGAGGACAAGGGACTACCAGAGGAATTTATGCGTTGCCATCCAGAGAAGGCCCTGCGTATTCCCATGAATGACCAGCATGTCCGCAGCCTCAATGTTTCAAATACAGTCTGCATGATTGTCTATGAAGCCCTGCGCCAGCAGAATTTTGCTGGCTTAGATTTGGTACATGAGTATGAAGCGGATAAGCTGAAGTAGCGGAATGAATGTATCTAAGCAGTAAATTTTCCTAATAGATAGAACAATATTGTTGAAACACATTTAATTACATCAATCAAATTGCTTGCTCTGGCAGGCTTTTTTTGTTATGATAATGATGTCTTCAGGGCAGGGTGAGATTCCCGACCGGCGGTAATTTTTGGATTGGAAATTTTTTCTCAATGCCAAATCAAGTCCGCGAGCGCAAGCTGATGTGGTGAGATTCCACAACCGACAGTATAGTCTGGATGGGAGAAGACGAGAGGCAGTGAAGTAATCTTGCCGTTTAATCTTTATTTAAGGGCTGAGCCTTATACTAAATAATCATTAGCTGACAAGCTTTTTTCAGTGGCCTTTCCGGCTTCTCTAATTTTTATAAATTGGAGGAACCTGTGATGACAAATACTCGTAAGTTGGCGATTGTAGCAGTTTTATCTGCTCTATCATTTCTACTCATGTTTTATGAGATTCCCTTGATAACCGAGTTTCTAAAGTTGGATTTTTCAATTATTCCGATTTTACTGGCTTTGGTAGTCTTGGATTTAAAAAGCTCTCTGGCAGTGCTCTTGATTCGCTCTGTCTTAAAGCTAGCTTTGAATAATCATGGCGTAGGCACCCTAATCGGTCTCCCCATGAATATACTAGCGGTAGCTGTCTTTGTTTGTGCTTTTTCCCTCTTGTGGAAAAAAAGAAAGAGCTTATCTAGCTATGTGAAGGCTTCCTTGGCAGCAACACTTGGTCTAACGATTACTATGATCATTCTAAATGTCATTTATGCTGTGCCTCTCTATGCGAGGTTTGCTGGTTTTGATATTAATAAGGCATTTGGTCTTTCCAAGTATCTGCTGACCATGATTGTCCCTTTTAACCTATTAGAAGGAGTGATTTGGGCTGTCGTCTTTTGGCTAATTTACAAACTCTTACAGCCCGTCCTAAAACGCTATGAAAAATAAACAATCTTATCTAACAAAGGGCTCTTTTGCCCTTTTACTTTTCGTCATGCTAGGATACATGGTCAAGTTTTATCCTGAGCAGCTGACCAGTCTTGACACCCCGATTCAGGCCAGGCTTCGGGGAGATTTGCCTGCAGCTTTGACGACTTTTTTCAAACTTGTGACCAGTGTGATTGATCCGATGGGGATTATCATCTGGGTTTCAGCTCTTGCCCTGTTTTTCCTTTATAAAAAATGGAAGCTAGAAGCTGCCTTGCTAGCGGGAAATCTAGTCTTACATGGGATTTTGATTAAGCTGATTAAACTCGTTTACCACAGAAGCCGTCCGAGTCTTTCGCATTTGGTCGAAGAGAGCGGTTACTCTTTCCCTAGCGGACATTCCATGGCTACAGCTATTGTTCTTGGGACCTTGATTATTATCGCTCAGCAACGGTTTCAAAACCAAAAAATCAAGCGCTTGGTACAAGGTTTGCTTCTAGTCTATATCTTCACTGTTATGGCATCCAGAGTCTATCTGGGAGTGCACTATCCGACAGATGTTATCGGAGGAGCCTTGATGGGCTATGCCATTCTCAATATTGAATTTCCTTTTTATGACAAGCTGCGCTTTCAGTGGCGTTTCAAGGGAAAGCAGAAATAAATATAGATGAGAAAGGTTGGCTTTGCTGGCCTTTTTGTCTTGACAAAGAAAATCCCTTTCTTTAAGATAGGAGCAAACATGATTAGGAGGTCAGAATGTCCAATTTGAATCAAGAAATCATACAGTCAGTTTTAGCTCTTGTTGATACCATTCCCTCTGGGCGCGTAGTGACCTATGGCCAGATTGCCCGTTTGATTGGTCGGCCAAAAAATGCCCGCTTGGTGGGAAAGATTCTCAGTCAGTCGGAACTTTATGGTGGCAAACATCCTTGCCACCGGGTAGTCAATGCAGCAGGGCGCCTCGCACCTGGCTGGGAGGACCAGAGACACTTGCTCTGGGCGGAGGGAGTGGACTTGAAGGCCAATGGCTGTGTAGATCTCAAGCGTTATCAGTGGGAGCTATGATTTCCTTCTTTCCTTGTGAAAGAGGGAATTTTTGTTTCTATACTCTTTTTTGTGGTAGAATGAAAGGTATGAAATCTTACAATTCTTTGAATGATTATTATCGAAAACTTTTTGGTGAAAAAACTTTTAAGGTGCCCATTGATGCGGGCTTTGACTGTCCCAACCGGGATGGTACCGTGGCGCATGGAGGCTGTACCTTCTGTACCGTTTCGGGTTCAGGTGATGCCATTGTGGCGCCGGATGCGCCCGTTCGCGAGCAGTTCTATAAGGAAATTGACTTTATGCACCGCAAGTGGCCTGATGTTCGCAAGTATCTGGTCTATTTCCAGAACTTCACCAATACCCATGAGAAGCTTGAAGTCATCCGTGAACGCTATGAGCAGGCCATTAACGAGCCAGGCGTCGTTGGACTCAATATCGGGACTCGGCCGGACTGTTTGCCTGATGAGACCATCGCCTACTTGGCTGACCTGTCTGAGCGCATGCACGTGACTGTAGAGCTGGGGCTTCAGACTACCTATGAGGAGACCTCAGACCTCATCAATCGTGCCCATTCTTATGAGCTCTATGTGGAGACGGTCCAGCGAGTCCGTAGGCTAGCTCCCAAGGCGGAGATTGTCTCTCACTTGATCAACGGCCTGCCGGGAGAGAACCATGAGATGATGCTGGAGAATGTCCGCCGTTGCGTGACGGACAATGACATTCAGGGGATTAAGCTCCACTTGCTTCACTTGATGACCAATACCCGTATGCAGCGGGATTACCATGAGGGGCGACTGCAGCTGCTCAGTCAGGAGGAGTATGTCTCCATCATCTGTGACCAGCTGGAGATTATCCCCGAGCATATCGTCATCCACCGCATCACTGGCGACGCCCCGCGAGATATGTTGATTGGCCCTATGTGGAGTCTCAATAAATGGGAAGTTCTCAATGCCATCGAGGCAGAAATGCGTCGTCGTGGCAGCAAGCAAGGCTGTAAAGCAAAGGAGCAGAGATTCGTATGTTAAGACCCTTACAGATGGCTCATGCCTTTTTGGCAGAAGTCGTAACCAAGGAAGACACTGTAGTGGATGCTACTATGGGCAATGGGCATGACACCCTTTTTCTGGCTAAGTTGACCAAGCAAGTCTATGCTTTTGACATTCAGGAGCAGGCTGTGGAAAAGACCCGCCAGCGCTTGGCAGAAGCTGGCTTGGACAATGCTCAGCTAATCTTGGCTGGCCATGAGACTCTGGACCAATACACAGACCATTTCAAGGCAGCTATTTTTAATCTTGGCTACTTGCCTTCGGCGGACAAGTCAGTCATTACCCGACCGAATACGACGCTGGAAGCTTTGGAAAAGGTCTGCCGGGGCTTAGAAAAAGGCGGCCGAGCAGCTATCATGATTTACTACGGGCATGAAGGTGGCGAAGTTGAGAAAGATGCGGTGCTAGACTTCGTTAGTCAGCTGCCCCAGCAGGACTTCACCGTTGCCCTCTACAAGACCATCAATCAGATTAACCATCCACCTTTCTTGGTCATGATTGAGAAATTGAGAGAAGAAACTTGAGATACAATAAGGATACAGAGAGAAAAGCCATATAATAGGAGCTTTCAGTACTGTATCCTTATTTTTTAAATCGTGAAAATCAAATAACTAGGTCTAAAAGAAGAGAATTATGATGTGTGTAAATTTAAAATCTTATATTTTCTTACATAGAAGATATAAGACTTTTGACATTTTTCAATTTATATGATATTCTATGACTGTAAAATCAAAAAACGTCACAGAGTTTTTAGGAGGAAGTTATGGCTACTGCTTTTACTACTGAAGAAAAAGAAGTAATTAGAAAGAAATTACATAAAGTTGCAAAGGAATGCCTTCAAAGATATGGGGTTAAGAAAACCACAGTTGACCAGATGGCAGCAATGGTAGATATTTCCAAAGGTTCTTTTTATAATTTTTATTCCTCAAAAGAAATTTTATTTTTTGCGGTCTTAGAAGAATATCAAATAGATGTTATGAATCGCCTGACAGAACAATTAGATATGGAAGCCAAGATAGATACAAATCGTCTGGTAGAGTTACTTTATGATTTTTATCAAGGTTTTCGCTATTCATTTATGTATACCATATTTAAAAATCATGAAATGGAATTACTCATAAGAAAATTACCAAAAGAGGCGATAACAAATCATCATCTGATAGACGATAGGATGGTTAAAGAAATTGTATCTCGAATCAACATTAGAGAAAATGTATCGGTAGAAATCGTCTCTGCTTTATTTAGAACGATTGCTATGACTATATTACACATCGAGGAAATCGGTGAAGAACAATTTGATACTACATTGAAGTTAGTCATACAAGGAATTGTTGAGCAAATTACTAAGGAGGATAGGTAATGGTGAAAGAAGCAATTAGAACCGCAAACCTTTCTAAAAGATATGGAACAAAAAATGTTGTCAACAACTTGAATATATCAATAAAAAGTGGTGAAATAGTAGGTTTTTTAGGACTGAATGGTGCAGGGAAAACAACGACGATGCGAATGATGCTAGGATTGATAAAATCTACATCAGGAGAATGTTATATCCAAGGAAAAAAGTTAGATCTGAGTAATTTAGAACTTCGAAATGAAATAGGTTATATTATTGAGACACCTTATTCTTATCTAGACTTAACTGTGAGAGAAAATTTAGAAATAGTTAGTAAATTAAGAGGGGTTAATAAAGATAATATTGACTGGGTAATTGAAAAATTAAAACTAAAGCAATATGAACATAAACAGGTGAAACATCTTTCTTTAGGAAATGTTGCACGTTTAGGAATTGCAAAAGCGATTATTCATAAACCTAAAATCCTAATTCTTGATGAGCCAACAAATGGATTAGACCCTTTTGGAGTTATTGAAGTGAGAGAACTATTAAAGGAATTGGCGAATAATCTAGGCACAACTGTTCTTATTTCAAGTCATAATCTGGAAGAAATATCTAAAATTGCTACTAGAATAGTCATTATACATGAGGGCAGACTTATAAGAGAAGTTGAAAGCAGTGAATTAGAACAGTACTTAGAAAAGAAGTTACTAGTAAGTGGCTCTAATAATAAGGCAATGAAAGAAGTATTATCTAACCAAGGCTATCAGGTGAACATTCAATCAGACACAGAAAATAATATTGATTTCTTAGAATTAACTGATAGAAAATCTGTGGAATGCCCGGAAGATATTGCCACATTGCTAGTCCATGCAGGTTATCCACCTAAAACACTGATTGTTGAAAAAGAAGATTTAGAGCATTATTTCTTAAGAATACTGAATGACTATAATGGAGGTGTTTCGAATGAAAAAGCTTAGTTCCTGTATTTTAATTGAATGGAAAAAGTTAATAAAATCAAAACTTTCCATCGTAACTGCTTGTTCTATCTGTTTAGTTCCTTTTATTGTTGGGCTGTTTGCAACTATGATGAAATATCCAGAGAATTTCAAAAATCTTGGTTTGATTTCTGCAAAAATGGAAATGATGAGGATAACAGACTGGTCGTCGTACTTAATGACCGTATCACAAGTCATTTCTGTTGGGGGATTGCTCATTTTTGGATTTACAGCATCTTGGGTTTTTGGTAGAGAATATTCTGATAAAACGATGATAGACCTTTTAGCACTCCCGATAAGAAGAGATACAATCGTATTATCCAAGTTTATCGTTATCGCTCTATGGAGCTATATTCTATCACTTTTTGCACTTTTATTGGGATTATTAGCTGGCGATCTGATTGGACTTGAGGGTGGGAGCTTAACGGTGATTTTCAAAAGTATACTTACTTTTGGTTATTGTACTACTCTTACGATCATACTCTCTACTCCAGTGGCTTTTTTTGCTTGTTTAGGCCGGGGCTATTTGTCTCCATTGGCATTTATCATTTTTACTATTATTTTTTCTCAGCTTGGTTCTGCTCTTAACTTTGGGAAGTATATTCCATGGGCGATTCCTGCACTCGCAAGTGGTATTGCAGGAAAAGCACTATTGAATTTTGGGAGCATTGTCAGTTTATTTGGGGTAAGTATTCTAGGTCTTATCGCAACAATGGCTTGGTGGAGATATGCTGATTACGATTAAAATGAAGTGATAAGAATGCTAATAACACAAAGCTAAGTCTTATTCATTTCAATTCAAAATACCCCCTCCTGTTCAGATTGAAAAACAAGAGGGGGTATATTGTGGCAATCGAAAGTTTTGGGCGAGAGAGGACTATGTGAGCACCGTGGGCCTAAATGAAAAGATAGTTTCTAAATATATACGCGATTGGGAAAAATGACCTTGCCCTGGATAAGTTAAGTGTCAAAGAGTACGAGGATCCGTTCTCAGATGGTAGTTTTAGAACAAGATAAAAGCCCGTTTTTACGGGCATTAGTCAAGGAATCATATCATTAACCTGAACGAAGTTCAGCGAACGTCTTTAGACGTCGCTGGAGGGAAAGGGCTTATAGCCGATGTACAAGCCACCCGTTTTCACGGGTGGTTATAACTTCTCAAAATGAGCAAAAAAACAGTAAACCTTTGTGATTTACTGTTTTAAAAATTTTTCTATTCAATTAGACAAATTCTTATTCCCAACGTCCAAATTGACTCACTGTAGGTTATCGACACTTACATACTACATCTGAAATGCTGTTATCCAAAAACATATTGCAGCTATAAGTGAAATCGGAGTCATAGCATATTTTTCTTTCTTGCTTTTTGAAATCATGTTCATAATCGTATTCAAGGATAGGTAAGCGGCAAAGAAGAAACAAATATATTTAGTAACCTTGAAAGACAGCCACAGGGGAATAAAACCCCCAGCTTGCAAAATAATGATCATGGCAAAAATTTGGATAGCCACCGAAATGACTGCCACAATTCTAAATTTCTTAGGTAAGATTTTATATTGTCCACCCATTGTATATTCGCCCAAAGGCAGACCACAAGCAACAAGAACTGTCATAATTGCTATAACTCCAAATAATACTGCACCTAATATTGAAAACATAAATCACTATTCTCCCTTCGTAAAATATAAAAAGTTTCAGTTACAAATTCAACTTTGTGTCACTTAATATTCCTATAAAATTATAATAAATTCTTATCAAGTGTTCAAGTTTTATAGGTTTTTCTCAAGCTGGTCTGTTGATTTCCCTTTTCCTTTGTTCTTCCACCAATCGCTCAGGTCGACTAAGGATTGAGCGGCGGAAGGGATGAGAAGGAGGACATAGATATAGACATACTGGCTCTTGGTTTCCCAGAAGAAGTGGAAGAGGCCGCCCCCCAGGAGAAAGATGAAGGGATAGAGGTCAAAAGGCGTCAGCTTTTCCTCGGCGACGAAAAATTTATGTAGGATAAAGAAACAGGAGAGCAGATAGATACTGGCTAGCAGGGTCAAGAGCAGGAAATTAACAATCTGATAACCTTTTCTTTCCTCATAAATGCTGCGCAGGACAGCTGGCTTCATGTATTGTTGGCGCTCAATCTGAGGCCCAGTCCAGATAGACTGAAAAGTTGGCTCAGTCCAAGTGGATGTGACTTTTTCGTAGAAGAATTTGAGCGCATAAGCAGGATGCTTGCTGAAGTGAATCAGGATATCCTTCAAATCCCGAGTGGCCATTTCTGTAGCCAAATTTTCATCGTACTTGTTGCGCTTGAGAATTTTGGTATTGTAGGCATCGTACCAGCCTCCCAGACTCTGCCGATTAGGATCATCCCGCAGGCCCATAGTGATGTAGGCGATTTTTGGTGTGCCGACACCTATCTTGCCCCCAATCAGCTGCTCATAATAGGCCGTCAGAGCCTTGTTTGAAAGAACGATGCCGGCTAAAATCAGAATGATGACTAAGGGTTTCTTCCAAGACCATTTATAAAAAATGGACAGGAAGTAGACGCCGATCAGCATAATGGCAAAGATAATGTAGTTGTTGCGCAGGAGGCAGGCCAGACTGATGCTGGCAGCTCCCAGCAAAGCATAGAGTAAGTTTCCTTTCTGATCCAGCTTGATAAAAGCATAGAGACTGAGCAGACAGAAGAAGAGCCCAGGAATGGTGCCGTAGACAAAGAGGACGAAAAATAACTGTGGTAGAAAGAGAAAAGTCAGCAGAATCGTGTATTTCTGGATGATTTCTCTGGCATTGAGGAGAGCTGTAATCTTGTAAATCAAGAAATGACTGAGTAAAGTCCAGACGACATTCATGCTAAAGGCAAATTGAGTCGTCGGAGAAATAAAAGCATAAAGTCGCTCCAGAGTCATCAGTCCTAGCTGATGGGGATTGCGATACATGTAGCTTCCGACGGTCGTCAGTGAGCTGTAATCTCCTCGGTTAAAGGCTAGCGCTGCATTGAAAACGTGCTTGGCGTCAGCTCGGATGCGGCCATCGTAGGCCGTTATCAGAAAAATCGCTGCTGCTATAAAGATGAGGGACAGAATCCAAAAAAGATGCTTGGTCTGAACCTTTTCCAACAGGGGCCGGATTAAAAAGAGGCTGAGGACAAAGAGCAGGAGGATAGGGTAGAAATACCAAGGATTACTGACGAATTGGACCCCTTCAGCAATCCTTAAAGGGATGTAAGTGTGGGACAGCAGAATCTGCCCAGACAGGAAAAGCAAGGCAATCGCAGTCATGGTTAGAATCAGAAAATAGCCCAAATTGAAGATTGTGTTAGAAAATTGCTTCATGAGGACCTGACCTCCACCTTGACGAAATAGCGGTCTTCTCCCAGCTCAATCAGCTCGACTGGCTGAGGATAGAAGCGATCCATGACCTCTTTTTGAAGTATGTCTTCTTTAGGACCTTGGGCTATAATTTCTCCTTCTTTTAGGAGAAGGACATGATCCATAGTAGCAGTGATTTCTTCTACATGGTGGGTGACATAGAGGATTGTTGGAGCCTGATTCATCTGTGTAATCTTACCAATTTGATCCAGCAGGCGCTCGCGGGCAAAGAGATCCAGACCGCTGGTCGCTTCGTCTAAGATAAGCAGTTCTGGCTTTTCCATGAGACTGCGCGCAATCAGCAAGAGCTGTTTTTCCCCTTGAGACAGACTAGCGTAGCTTCGGCCAATCAATTCTTGCCCGCCAATGGAAGCCAGCATTTCCCTAGCTTGATTCAGCTCAGTTTGCCCGTAAGTAGCATAGAGAATACTGCTTTTATACTTGCCTGTCAGGACGATTTCTTCGGCAGTGAGATGGCTGGGCAGATGCTCAGCAATGAAGGAGCCGACTACTCCAATCTTAGTTCGCAGCTGAGGAATGTCGCCGGCACCAAATTCCGTACCGAGAACCGTCACCTTGCCCTGAGTCTTCCAATGCTCAGCCATGAGCAGGCGCAGAAGAGTAGACTTTCCAGAACCGTTGAGACCGAGAATAGCCCAATGCTCCCCCTTTTTCACCTGCCAGTTGAGATCTTTTAAGATGGTTCGGCCTTGTTTAGCTAAGCTTACATTTTCCAGTTTGATAATCTTTTCCATTTTTACTCTTTCTTTCGTTAAATCTCCTTTATTATAACAAAATTTATGGTAAAATAACTGATAGGAGGAGTCAAATGTTTCATAAAAGTAAGCTGATGTTTTGGACCAGTGAGGTCCTTTTGCTAACGATTATCTTCTTTATCTGGCGCCAGATGGGGGATATGATAACCCCGATTGTTAGCGTTGTGAATACCATCTTGATTCCCTTTCTTGTGGGAGGATTTCTTTACTATATTACGAATCCGCTGGTGAAATTTCTCCAGGAAAAGCTCAAAATCAATCGAATGATTGGGATTCTGATTACGCTCAGCCTTTTGTTTGGCTTGATTGCTTTGGGCGTTATTTATCTCTTGCCGATTTTGATTAATCAGCTGAGCAGCTTGATTAATTCAACGCAAGGCCTTTATTGGGAAATTCAAAGTTTTGTCAACCAATTATCTAAAAATCCGCTCTTTCGGAATCTGAATATCCAGTCCACCATCCAGCAGCTTAACCTGTCTTATGTGGATATTCTGCAGAATATTCTCAACAGTGTGACCAACAGTCTGGGCAGTGTTCTGTCAGCAGTTGTCAATACGCTGATGATTTTAATTATGACGCCGATTTTCTTAGTTTACTTCCTCATGGACGGCCATAAACTTTTGCCCATGCTGGAGCGGACAGTCCTCAAGCGCGATAAGCTCAATATCTCCAGTTTGCTGACCAATCTCAATGCTACTGTTGCCCGCTATATCAGCGGGATTTCAATCGATGCCCTGATTATCGGCGCTCTGGCTTATATTGGCTATAGCGTGATTGGACTCAAGTACGCTTTGGTCTTTGCTATTTTCTCCAGTCTTGCTAATCTGATTCCTTATGTAGGACCGAGTATCGGCTTGATTCCCATGGTCATTACGTATGCCTTTACCGATCCTCAGAAGATGGTGGCGGCCTTGATTTACATGCTGATTATCCAGCAGGTAGATGGGAATATCCTCTATCCCCGTATCGTTGGTGGTGTGATGAAAGTCCATCCCATTACTATCATGGTGCTCTTGCTTCTATCCAGCAATATCTATGGCGTTCTAGGGATGATTGTGGCAATCCCGACCTATTCTATCCTCAAAGAAATCGCCAAGTTCTTGGCCAATCTCTATGACAATCACAAGGAAGCCCAGCAGCAGAAGAAGAACGAAGAATTTGGGATTATTAATAAATAAGGATGAGTTTGGTAATCGATTGATTCCAGAGTCTCAAGATTAGAAAATAAGACGGAAGGAAGGCCTTCCGTCTTATTTTCATTTCCTGTGCACTAAATTTAAAAATATGATATAATCAGATTTACTTATACATTTCGAGGAGAAAGAATCAATGGAAGACCCTGGCAGTCAGAATATGTTATGGCAAGCCTTACTACTGTTTATATTGACTTTGTTAAATGCCTTTTTCTCAGCTGCTGAGATGGCAATGGTATCGCTCAATCGGGCGCGTGTGGAGCAAAAGGCTGAGGAGGGCGACCTCAAGTATAGCCGCCTTTTGGCGGTCTTAGAAAGCCCTAATAATTTCTTATCAACCATTCAGGTTGGGATTACAGTTATCAATATCCTGTCTGGGGCCAGCTTTGCGGATAATCTGGGAAAACTTTTCTCTTCTTGGCTGGGAAATTCCGAAACTGCACGTGCTATCGGAACTTTCTTGGCTTTGGTCTTGTTGACATATATTTCTATTGTTTTGGGCGAGCTTTATCCTAAGCGCATTGCCATGAACCTGAAAGATAATCTAGCTGTGCGGGCAGCGCCGGTCATTATCTTTCTTGGCAAGATTGTCAGTCCCTTCGTCTGGTTGCTGTCAGCTTCAACCAATCTGCTGAGCCGGATAACGCCGATGAAGTTTGATGATGCAGACGAAAAGATGACTCGGGACGAGATTGAGTATATGCTGACCAAGAGCGAAGAGACCTTGGATGCGGACGAGATTGAGATGCTTCAGGGGATTTTCTCTCTGGATGAGCTGATGGCGCGTGAACTGATGGTGCCACGGACGGATGCTTTTATGGTGGACATTCAGGACGACACTCAAGAAATCATCAAAAGTATCCTTAAGCAGAGCTTCTCGCGGATTCCTGTCTATGATGGGGATAAAGACAATGTCATCGGTCTGATTCATACAAAGCGACTGCTCAATGAAGGATTCGTCAATGGTTTTGACAATATTGTTCTGCGTAAGATTCTGCAGGAGCCACTCTTTGTACCGGAAACCATGTTTGTCGATGATTTGCTCAAGGAGCTGCGCAACACGCAAAATCAAATGGCCATTCTCTTGGATGAGTATGGTGGTATGGCTGGTCTGGTCACACTGGAAGACCTCTTGGAGGAGATTGTTGGTGAGATCGACGATGAGACAGACAAGGCTGAAATCGAAGTCCATGAAATCGGTGAGAATACCTACATCGTCTTAGGAACCATGACCCTCAATGACTTTAATGAATACTTTGAAGTTGAGATTGAAAGCGACGATGTGGATACGATTGCTGGTTATTACTTGACTTGTGTGGGGACTATTCCAGATCCGAAAGAGCGCATTAGCTACGAAGTCGAAAGTCTAAATAAGCGACTCATTTTAACCAATGACAAGGTAAAAAATGGCCGTGTTACGAAGGTGAAGGTTGAAATTTCAGACATTATTGAAGAAGCAGAAAAGGCTGAGAAATAAACTCAGCCTTTTAAGTTTCCTTCAAGTTTTTTATAAGTCTGTCTTAAGTTTCTGGGATTATACTAATAGCATCAAAATAGAAATGAGGACAGTCCAATGACATCTAAAGTTACCCTATATGATAAGCAAGTATTGACATTCTCTCAGGCGAAGAAGTAAGAAAGGAAGTAATAAGAATCAGTAACGTTTAAAAAGCAGCAGAAGCCCTTAACTAATTTTTTCATATAAATCTCCTAAAACAAGTAAAAAGAAATTTTGAGGCTCTTTGTCGCTCCAAAACAAGGCAGCCTTAGACTACTCATAAAAGAAACCACCTCTGCCAGCTGGAAGGCAGAGGTGGTTTTGTGGCCTAGATGGAACTCAAGGTTATTCTTTCTGACGCTTAGCAAAATCCACAAAGCGAAATTTGTCGAGCTTGTGGCGGCTCTCGGTATATTGAAACTGGCGGCCGTCTGCCAGATAGACTTGAGACTTGACAGAGACGACCTGCTGGTCCTTACCTAGGTCCATGAGAATCTTGTCTCGGTCATTGGCGTGGTCAATGGTAAATTCCTTCTTGGCATAGGCAATGTTGAGTTTTAAGTCATTTTCCAAATAGGCATAAATGGACTGCTCAGCGATTTCCCTTGTCAAGTCAGGGACGATGCCCTTGTCTAAATAGTCAATATCTAAGACCGAGGCGACTTGGTCTACAACGCGCTGACGGACGATTCGCCAAACTAGTCGGTAGGGAGGGAAGCCAGTGATGTCGGACAGTTTCTGATCTACGGTAATCTTTTCCAAGCTGACAACATTGGTTTTGGACTGCATATTGTTCTGCTTGACTACTTCTTGATAGCTGGTCAGCTTAGACACAGGAAAGTCAAACTGTTCATGCTTGATGACTTTGGAACCTTGTCCTCTGACTTTTTCAATCACTCCTTCATCCTGCAGCAGCGCCAGAGCCTTGCGGACTGTATCGCGGCTAACCTGGTAGTCTTCTGTCAGCTGGTGTTCGCTGGGCAAGAAGTCTCCGACTGCATAACGTTCCTCCAAAATATCTTTCTCAATCTGTTTGAACAATTGTTTGTATTTCTTCATCATAAACTCCACTTGTTTTCTTTTTTACATACAACCTAGAAAATTTTATCAAAAATGAGGGCTTTTTTCAACAAACAACTTGCCTACATCTTTGAAATCGATTACAATAATTTGTAGAGATGTGTTGAAAAACTAACTCGTAAAAAATATAAGGAGAGTGCTGGATTCTCATTCAGCCAGTAGTCAAATGGGAAAATTTGAGAAGGAAGCCAAAGATCTGCTAGATGCAATCGGCGGCAAAGAGAATGTCACAGCAGTTAGCCACTGCGCAACGCGGATGCGCTTTGTACTTGGCGACGGTAAAAAGGCCAACATCAAGGCTATTGAGGCAATCCCAGTGGTCAAGGGAACTTTCACAAATGCTGGGCAATTCCAAGTCATCATTGGAAATGATGTGCCAATCTTTTACAATGACTTCACTGCTGTGTCAGGTATTGAGGGAGTATCAAAAGAAGCAGCAAAGTCTGCTGCTAAGAGCAACCAAAATCCCCTTCAGCGGGTTATGGCCACTCTGGCAGAAATTTTTACCCCGATCATTCCAGCTTTGATTGTTGGAGGGTTAATCCTTGGCTTCCGCAATGTCCTTGAGGGCGTGCATTGGTCTATGTTGGATGGGAAAACAATCACAGAGGTATCCAAATTCTGGTCTGGAATAAACCATTTCTTGTGGCTTCCGGGAGAAGCAATTTTCCAATTCCTGCCAGTTGGAATTACTTGGTCTGTTTCTCGTAAAATGGGAACGAGCCAAATTCTTGGGATTGTCTTGGGAATCTGTTTGGTGTCCCCACAATTGCTCAATGCTTATTCAGTAGCATCGACACCAGCAGCTGAAATTGCCAAAGATTGGGTTTGGGATTTCGGTTTCTTCACTGTCAATCGTGTTGGTTACCAAGCTCAGGTTATTCCGGCACTTTTAGCAGGTTTATCTCTATCTTATCTGGAAATCTTTTGGCGTAAACATATTCCAGAAGTAGTGTCTATGATTTTTGTGCCATTCTTATCATTGATTCCAGCTCTGATTCTGGCTCATACTGTCTTGGGTCCTATCGGTTGGACAATCGGTCAGGGGCTTTCAACAGTTGTACTTGCAGGTTTAACTGGTCCAGTTAAATGGCTCTTTGGCGCAGTATTTGGTGCTCTTTATGCTCCATTTGTTATCACAGGTCTTCACCATATGACCAATGCCATTGATACTCAGTTGGTAGCTGATGCCGGTGGTACTGGTCTTTGGCCCATGATTGCTCTGTCCAATATCGCTCAAGGCTCAGCTGTATTTGCTTATTACCTTATGAAACGCCATGATGAGCGGGAAGCGCAAATTTCCCTGCCTGCTACCATTTCAGCTTACCTAGGTGTTACTGAGCCTGCTCTCTTCGGGGTCAATGTCAAGTACGTTTATCCATTTGTTGCGGGAATGATTGGTTCGTCTATTGCGGGTCTGCTTTCTGTAACCTTTAATATAACAGCAAATGCCATTGGTATTGGTGGTTTACCAGGTATCCTTTCTATCCAAGCAAAATATATGATTCCATTTGCAGGAGTTATGCTTGTAGCAATCCTTGTACCAATGTTCCTGACTTTCTTCTTCCACAAGACAGGCTTCTTAATGAAGACTGAGGAAGATCCAGAATTGCAGGCAGAGTTTGCAGCTCAGGAAGAGGCAGAATTTGCTGGGACTTCCAAAGCCGAGTCATCTCCAGAATTGCAGGCAGCTGATTTATCAGTTCCTGTAACGATTACTAGTCCGCTGGCAGGAGAAGTCAAAGAATTGAGTCAGGCAACGGATCCTGTCTTTGCACAAGGTTTGATGGGCCGCGGAGTTGTCATTGTTCCTAGCCAAGGTGAGTTGGTTTCACCAGTCAATGGAACAGTAACCGTCTTCTTCCCAACCAAGCATGCCATCGGCATCTTGTCAGATGAAGGGGTTGAAATCCTGATGCATATCGGAATGGACACTGTTAATCTGGAGGGCAAAGGCTTTGAAGGTTATGTATCTCAAGGAGATAAGGTCAAGGAAGGCGACAAGCTCATTTCCTTTGATATAGACATGATCAAGAAAGCGGGCTATGTAACAGAAACACCAGTCATCATTACAAACTCAGACAGTTATCAGGTGGAGGAACTTGAACAACTTCCTCGGGCAGTTGAGCGAGGTAGTCAGTTGATGAACGCTAAGCCACTTTAAAGAAAAATGAAATGACTATAGAAAGGGACGGTTCTTTAAAATCTGTCCCTTTTCTCAAAAAAAGGAGAAAATATGACACTTGATAAAACAAAGGTTGTCTACCAGATCTATCCAAAATCTTTTAAAGACACGACTGGCAACGGTTTGGGAGATTTTCGCGGGATTATTGAAGAACTTTCCTATCTGAAAGAGCTGGGAGTGGACATGATCTGGCTCAATCCTTTCTATCCGAGTCCGCAACGGGACAATGGTTATGATATTTCTGACTATACTGCGGTTGATCCTATCTTTGGAGATATGGCGGATTTTGAAGAGATGGTCAAGGTTGGCCAGCAGCATGGTATTGACTTTATGCTGGACATGGTTCTCAATCATTGCTCGATTGAACATGAGTGGTTCCAAAAGGCGCTGGCTGGAGATTCCTACTATCAGGACTTTTTTATCCTGCGAGATGAGCCAACGGACTGGCTGTCCAAGTTTGGCGGCAGTGCCTGGGCGCCATTTGGCGATTCGGGCAAATATTATCTGCATCTTTATGATGTTACTCAAGCAGATCTTAATTGGCGCAATCCCAATGTTCGTAAAGAGCTCTTCAAGGTGGTGAATTTTTGGCGAGACAAAGGAGTCAAGGGCTTCCGCTTTGATGTCATCAATGTCATCGGAAAAGATGAGGTACTGACGGACTGTCCAGAGCAGGAGGGCAAGCCAGCCTATACTGATAAGCCAATCGTCCATGACTACCTGCGTATGATGAACGAAGCAACCTTTGGTCAGGACGAGTCCGTTATGACGGTTGGCGAAATGAGCGCTACGACGATTGAGAATTGCATCCTTTACACCGCACCAGACCGGCAGGAGCTATCCATGGCTTTTAATTTCCATCATCTCAAGGTGGACTATGAGGCTGGACAGAAGTGGACGCTTAAGGCTTTTGATTTTGAAGAGTTAAAACGCCTCTTCCATACTTGGGGCAAGGAAATGAGCGATCACGACGGTTGGTCAGCACTTTTTTGGAACAACCATGATCAGCCGCGAGCTCTCAACCGCTTTGTCGATGTAGAGAATTTTCGTAATGAAGGAGCGACCATGCTGGCAGCCAGTATTCATCTGTCGCGCGGGACGCCTTATATCTACATGGGTGAGGAGATTGGCATGGTGGATCCTGACTACGACTCCATGGAAGATTATGTAGATGTCGAGTCTCTCAATGCTTACCAGACTCTGCTTGCTGAAGGTCAATCGCCAGAAGCAGCTTTCAGGATTATCAAGGCTAAATCTCGTGATAATTCTCGGACACCTATGCAGTGGGATGATTCAGTCAATGCAGGTTTTACAACAGGAACTCCATGGCTGAAGGCGGGTAAATCCTACCCTCTCATCAATGTGGAAAATGAAATCAAGGGACCAATCTTTACCTTTTATCAGAAATTGATTGCCCTGCGTAAGGAACTGCCTATCATCACAGAGGGCAGCTATCAGCCAGCTTATGAGGATAGTCCTCAGGTCTATGCCTTTGAGCGGGAGTGGCAAGGACAAAAACTTTTAGTCCTTAACAACTTCTATGCTGATCCGATTACGGTGGACATCCTGCCGGATTATCAAAATGGTCAGGTTCTCCTGTCCAATTACGGCAAGAATCAGGTTGACCATGTGCTGACCCTGCAGCCATACGAAACCTTGGCAATCTTAGTAGGGGAAAACTAAAGTCTCGAAAGAATCTGGAAAAAATTTCAGATTCTTTTTTCTGTGTTGGGCCAGCCTAGACAAGTATTTTTCTGAAGTGAGAGAAACTAATACAGAATTTTGAGAAAGCCTTTGCAAAATTTGATTCTTTTCTTTATAATAAAAATTAAATAGGATAATATACATTTATACAGAAAAGGAGAAGTTCATGAAAAAACAAGTTTCTTACAGGCAGCTCTTTCCCACAGTGGTCTTGCTAGTTGCTTTTTTATTCCTGCTTTTTTCTGTCCAACCGGTCGGAGCAGAAGAAGCGGTAAGTTCGTCGACTTCAGATGCGGCAGATCTCACAGAGAATCCGACTGTAAGCGATGAGTCGGTTGCCAGTCAAGCAGAGAGTCCATCTGCAGAATCGGGAGAGTCAATGCCAGCTTCTACAGAGACAGTGGAAAAGGCAGACCAAGCCCCTGCTGCAGCACAGGCTGCGGCTAGCGGACCAGAAGTTGTTTCCAATGTGGGAACCATTCAGGGAGAATCACAAGCCTCTCCCTATGAGGACAAAGAAGTTCAAGTTTCCAATGTAGTTGTGACGAAAACAGACCGCTATGGTTTTTATGTTCAAGACGTGACTCCTGATGGAAACAGCAGGACTTCTGATGCTCTTTATGTTGTTTCTAAAGAAAAAGTTGATATTGGAGACAAACTTAGTCTTGAAGGTCGCATTAAAGAAGGCTATATGGAAGAGCTCAGCGTTCGTCAGGGGCAGACTTTCAACAAGCCCAGTGATAGTTTGACAGTTACCATGCTGGTGGCTTCCAAGGTGACCAAGGAAGGGAAAGCTGATTTGCCTGATCCAGTAGACATCGTGGCTAATATGCCTCAGGATACGGTCGATAACAATATTAATAATTATCAGCCTCAAAGTGAAGCGTTGGACTACTGGGAAAGTTTGGAAGGAATGTTGACGACGGTGAAGAGGCCCCGCGTTTTAGGCCCGCAGTACCGTGGAGACATTTATCTCTTACCTGAAGGTTACCAAGCCTTGCCATTAAACAATATCGGAGGTCTTAATCTTCGTCCAAACGCTCAAAATACCGCAACCATTCCAGTCTATGTTGGCAATAAATTTATTGCCAAGGCCAAGGATTATTTCAATGGTGATGTGGTCGGAGTCGTAACTTATCGTGGGAAGATTTACAAGCTGGAGCCGATTCAGCTGCCTGATTTGGTGGACGGTGGCTTGCAGAGACAGGTCTCTCCTATCTATCCAAGCGAGGACAAGCTGACCATTGCTTCCTACAATATCGAGAATTTTTCTGCTAATGCTAAAAAAGGTGAAACACCTGAGGAAAAAGTGACTAGAATCGCCAATTCCTTTATCAATGAGATCCACAGTCCAGATATCATCACGCTCATTGAAGTTCAAGATGAGAATGGCAGTGTTAATGACGGAACGACCAGCGGTGTCAAAAGCGGTGAGAAACTAGCGGCCCGCATCAAAGAACTGGGTGGAAAAACTTACAAGTACACCGAAGTTGCCCCCCTTGACGGTCAAGATGGAGGCAAGCCTGGCTCTAATATCCGCGTGGCCTTTCTCTACGATCCAAACCGGGTGAAGTTAGTCGAAAAAGAAGCCGGTACGAGTGACGAAGCAGCTAGCTTCTCCGGTGGCCATTTGGTTAAGAATCCTGCCCGAATCGAACCGACCAATCCAGCCTTTACCAAGGTTCGTAAATCCTTGGCAGCTGAGTTTGAATTTAAGGGACAGCATATCGTTGTTATCGCCAATCATTTGAAGTCCAAGATTGGGGATGATGCCGTGTATGGCTCCGCTCAGCCAGCAGTTCAGCATACGCAGGCTGCTCGGATAGAGCAGGCTAAAATTTTAAATAGCTTTGTTCAAGAAGGGCTGAGACAAAATCCTAACCTTAAGTTTGTGTTGACTGGTGATTTTAATGATTTTGAATTTTCCGAAACAGCTAAAGCACTGGCAGGTAATGAACTCATTAATCTCATGCAGGAACATGACACGGCTGACCGTTATTCCTACTTCTACCGCGGCAGCAACCAAAGCTTGGACAATATTTTCATTTCGAAGAACCTGGCTGGAAAGGCAGTCTTTGCGCCTGTCCATATCAATGCCTCTTTCATGGAGGAACATGGCAGAGCTTCAGACCATGATCCCGTAGTGGTGCAGCTGGACTTTTCTAAGGATGTCGCAGCTTCGTCTTCTGACAGCTCCCAACCGTCTCAATCAACTGGACAATCTTCTGTAGCAGCAGAGCAAGGAGCTCCGTCTCAGACCAATCCTCCATCGTCCAATCAAACTGGACAAGGTCAGACAGTTGGCAGCAAGAAGAAGGGACTCCCGCAGACCGGCCAAAATAACAGTAGCTGGGCAGTCTTGGGATTGACCTTGCTGATGTTTGCTTTTACTCTCAAAAAGAGAAGCAGAAATTAACTAAAATCAATTTAAAAAGCGAAATCAGGGTGGAATAAAGATTCTGCCCTGCTTTTTTATTTGCCTACTACTTTCGCCCTAAAGTTTCATCTGTTGTAAAACACTGAAAATGAAACTGAAAAACAGTTTGTTTTCTAAAAAATAGGCAAATTAAGTCTATTTTTGCTTTAATCATGTTATAATGTAGTTAGTTATAAAACGTTTTCAGACTTAAGAGGTTTTGCGATGGTTGAAGAGAAAATTGAAGAAGCAGTTGATTATGGAAAGGTAACGGGCATGGTCCACTCCACCGAAAGTTTTGGAGCTGTTGATGGACCGGGTATCCGTTTTATTGTTTTTTTGCAGGGCTGCCACATGCGCTGCCAGTATTGCCATAATCCGGATACTTGGGAGATGGAGACCAACAAATCTCAGCTGCGGACAGTGGATGATGTTTTACAAGAAGCTCTCCGTTATAAGGGTTTCTGGGGCAATAAAGGGGGAATCACTGTCAGTGGAGGAGAAGCCTTGCTGCAGATTGATTTTTTGATTGCCCTCTTTACCAAGGCTAAGGAGCTGGGCATTCACTGTACATTGGATACCTGTGCGCTACCATTCAGAAATACGCCTCGCTATCTGAAAAAATTTGACAAGCTTATGGCAGTCACCGACCTTGTCCTGCTAGACATCAAGGAGATTAACGAAGAACAGCACAAAATTGTGACCAGCCAGACCAACAAGAATATCTTGGCTTGTGCCAAGTACCTGTCTGATATTGGAAAACCAGTCTGGATTCGCCATGTCTTGGTGCCAGGATTGACCGATCGCGATGATGACTTGATTGAGCTAGGTAAATTTGTAAAGACGCTGAATAATGTTGATAAGTTTGAAATTCTACCTTACCATACCATGGGAGAATTTAAATGGCGGGAGCTGGGCATCCCTTACAAGCTGGAAGGAGTTAAGCCTCCGACAGCTGATCGGGTCAAGAATGCCAAGGAGCTCATGCAGACTGAGTCCTATACAGAGTATATGAATCGGGTGCATAATAGCTAATCTACTTTGAGTATGAATAAATGGGCTGGTGGGCTAACCAGTCCATTTTTCTTAAGAAAATGTCCTTCTGCTTTTGTGAAATGCCTGTAATTATGGTAAAATAAATGCAATAAACATTATATAAAAGAAGAGGTTTATCATGTCTAAAATTTTAGTTTTCGGTCACCAAAATCCTGACTCAGATGCCATTGGTTCATCTTACGCTTTTGCTTACTTGGCTCGCGAAGCTTATGGCTTGGATACAGAAGCTGTTGCTCTGGGTGAGCCTAATGAAGAAACTGCCTTTGTTTTAGATTACTTTGGTGTAGCTGCGCCGCGCGTGATTACATCTGCCAAGGCAGAGGGAGCTGAGCAAGTCATCTTGACAGACCATAATGAATTCCAGCAGTCTGTAGCAGATATTGCTGAAGTTGAAGTTTATGGCGTGGTGGACCACCACCGTGTAGGCAACTTTGAAACAGCTAGTCCCCTTTACATGCGCTTGGAGCCAGTGGGATCTGCTTCCTCTATTGTTTACCGCATGTTCAAGGAGCACGGCGTAGCAGTTCCAAAAGAGATTGCAGGACTGCTGCTGTCAGGTTTGATCTCTGACACTCTCTTGCTCAAGTCACCAACTACCCACCCAACTGACAAGGCTATTGCACCAGAATTGGCTGAGCTGGCTGGTGTCAACTTGGAAGAGTATGGTTTGGCTATGCTCAAGGCAGGTACAAACTTGGCTAGCAAGTCTGCAGAAGAATTAATTGACATTGATGCTAAAACCTTTGAGCTGAACGGAAACAATGTCCGTGTAGCACAGGTCAACACTGTTGATATTGCCGAAGTTTTGGAGCGTCAGGCAGAAATCGAAGCTGCTATTGAGAAAACAAACGCTGAAAATGGCTACTCTGACTTCGTCTTGATGATTACTGACATTATCAACTCAGACTCAGAGATTCTGGCTATCGGAAGCAATATGGACAAGGTCGAAGCAGCCTTTAACTTTGTTCTTGAGAATAACCATGCTTTCCTAGCAGGCGCTGTCTCTCGTAAGAAGCAGGTGGTACCTCAACTGACAGCAAGTTTTAATGCTTAAAAAGCTCATTTGAATAGATTAGTTACTAGATGAGGGACCATTCCCCTCATACTTAAAAGGAGTTTCGGCTCCTTTTTTGATAGACGAGAGAAATGAAGATTCAAGATTTACAAGACGGAGATTTGATTTTTACAGTCGGAGCTTCAGAAATTGCTGCAGCAATCCGAGCAGCAACTGGTTCATACAGCCATGTGGCCATCTTTTTTAATGGTGAGATTTTTCATGCAACCCATGAGAAGGGTGTTGTCAATCAAGATTTGTCTGATTTTTTGCAGGATGAGGATGTTTATGACGTGTACCGCTATCCAGCTATTGAAGCAGAAGCTGTCTTTAAAAGGGCCAAATTACATCTAGGAAAGCCATACAATTTCAGTTTTTATCCGCAGTCCGATGGTTTTTACTGCTCGGAGTATATTGCGGAGATTTTGCCGATTTTTGATACGATTCCCATGCAGTTTGGCGATGAGGAAAATCTAATTTCTGATTTTTGGCAGGAATATTATCGGGACTTGGGCTTAGCGGTTCCCCTAGGTCAGCCCGGGACGAATCCTAGTCAGTTGGCTCAGTCAAGAAAACTCATCTACAAAGGAGAACTCCATGATTAAAATTATAAATCCCAGCCGTTTGACACGCCAGCCTTTTTTTCAGGAATTGATTGATTATTTGGACCAGCATGAGGCAGTGATTCTACGTGAGATTAAGCGAGAGTTTGAGGACGTGGCTAATATTGACCGCTCGATAGAGGACTATATCAAAGCTGGCTACATCCGGCGGGAGAACAAGCGATATTACCTGTCGCTGCCTTTTGTGGAAAGTTTGGAGGATTTGCGATTGGACCAGGAGGTCTTTATCAGTGATGATAGTCCCCTCTATCAGGAACTCTTGGAGCTGCGCTTTGAGACCCAGCTTTCCAATCAGACCAATGCGGCGGTCTTGCTGGAAGAGACAGATTTTCAGCGGGATAAGCTGACCTTGGCTAATTATTTTTACAAGATGCAGCGTCAATATCCGCTTTCTGAGGCACAAAAGCCCCTCTATGCTGTCTTGGGCGATGTCAATCCCGAGTATGCTCTCAAGTATATGACGACTTTTCTCCTCAAGTATGTCCGCAAGGATGAGCTCATGCAGAAGCGGCGGGACATTTTTGTCGATAGCCTAGTAATCTTGGGCTATATCCGGCAAAACGAAGTAGGCAAGTATGAGTTGCAGGCCAGCTTTGATAAGGAGAGATTGATTTTCCAGCTGGACTGATTTTCTCATAGAATGAGCAGAATATTTGACCTTTGAAAAGAAAAATCCTATACTACTGTAAACGGTATCAGAAACCGTAAAAAAGAATGGAGGCAATCATATGTCACTAGAAAATAAATTCGATCAAGCCAAAGGCGCTGTTAAAGAAGGCGTGGGCAAAGTTACAGGCGATAACAAGACTGAAGCAGAAGGCTTTGTAGAAAAAACTGTTGCCAAAGCCAAAGAAGTTGCTGAAGATGCTAAAGAAGCTGTAGAAGGTGCCGTTGAAGGTATCAAAAACAGCTTGGATAAATAAGAATAGTGAGAAGAGAGTTAAAATTTGACTCTCTTTTTTCCTTTCCAAGTAGAGATGAACTCTTTTTTTCAGTTTCTGACTATAGATGAACATATTAAGCAGTAATAAAAAAGTTTTATAAATTTGTAAATAATAAAAATTTAAGCTTTTCATGCTAAGATAGAAATATAAAAAAGAACCTGAAATGATGATATAAATTTACAGGTGGTGAAAGGAAAGATGATGAAACGATTGACACACCTACACCCCTCAAAGCCTTTGAAAGAGTTGAGGTGGTTTGATATTGCTGTGATTACTCTGCTCATGTTTGGGCAGTTTATTTACCGCTCAACGGAGCTTTATTTAGCTAGCTTTGCGCCAGCCGCCAGCACAGGAGCGACTGAAACGGTGACCAATACAGTCACTGAAGGAGCGGCTTTTTCTAGCAATTTCAATTTTCAGCTGCTGATGCTGTTTTTGACCATTCTTTATCTATTGCTTCGGCGCTTTGACTTTAAGCAGCTTCCTATCCGTCTGAGCTGGTCGGTTCTCCTTTGGACTCCGCTTATTTTTGTAGTGGTAGGCTTCTTTGGTGACATTGTGACGACCCTGAGCGGCGAGTATAATTACTTTGATCCAACTCTCTGGTCTTATGTAGATGTTCTGGAAATCTTCCGGAAATTTGCTGAACTGACACCTATGGCTATTCTATACGGGCTTCTCAATGGCTTCTATGAGGAATTCTTCTTTCTAGGACTTATGACTTCTGTTAAGGATAAGTATAAGTGGTGGGCTCTGGCCTATTCTACCATCATTCGGATTTCTTTCCACACCTATCAGGGCATGCTGTGGGCCTTGGTTATCGGAGTGGTGTACGGTCTCTTTTACTATTTCCTTTACAAGTACAAGGTCAAGAATCTCCTGCCTTTCTTTCTCATGCACGCTTTGGCAGATATGTTTGGCTCCAGCTTGATGTACGTTCTGATTAAATGGCAGTAATTTTTACAAAACAACAATAAAAAGGCGATATGCTCGCCTTTTTTCTTATAAATACTTTTCAGCAAGAGCGTAGTCTCCTGGATAGGCTACTTTTTCTCCTTCTACGATTTGATAAGCATCTGCTCCTTTACCAGCCAGAATGACGGCATCTCCCTCTCGGTCTGTCAGACTCAGAGCTTTTTTGATGGCTTCTTCACGGTCGGCTATTTTGTCCACTGGATAGGAGATGTAGGATGCGATTTCCTTCGCAATGGCTAGAGGATCTTCATAGTTGGGGTCGTCCGCAGTTAAGATAACGGTCAGCTCAGGATGCTGATTGAGTAGGAGACCGAAGTCTTTGCGGCGACTTTCACCCTTGTTTCCGGTAGCACCCAAGAGGAGGATAATCTTGCCCTTTTGGTGTTCCTGTACCACAGACAGTAGGTTGCTTAGGCTTACGCCATTGTGAGCATAGTCAACGAAAATCTTGGCGCCATTTTTCTGAGTCAGAACTTCCATGCGACCCGGTACTCGGGTTGCAGCAATTCCTTTTTTGATGTCTTCGAGTCTAGCACCCAGTCGCAGACAGGCAAGACCAGCCGCTACTGCATTTTCCTGATTGAAGCGGCCGATGAGCTGGATATCGTAGTGGCCAGCTAACTTACCAACAGCTTCAAAGCTGAAAGCCTGAGAGTCCGTGATGGTATTGCTAGAGTCTGCTCCATAGAAATCGTGTTCCATAGAAGCGACTTGCTCTTTCACGATTTGGAAATGGTCCATGCCGCTATTCACGATAACTGCTCGGCTATTGTTCATCAAGAGCCGCTTATTGTAGAAGTAATCTTCAAAGGTTGGATGTTCGATAGGGCCGATATGGTCGGGGCTGATATTAAGAAAGACACCGACATCAAAGGTCAGGCCGTAGACCCTTTTCTTGAGATAAGCCTGACTGGAGACTTCCATGGTGAGATGAGTCCGATTATTAGCAAGGGCTTGGGCCATCATTTTAATAAGATCCAGACTCTCTGGTGTGGTCAGAGTTGACTTGAAGAAAGTCTCGCCATCCAAAGTAGTGTTCATAGTCGAGAGCAGGGCAGGCCGATGACTTTGGGAAAGGATCTGATAGGCAAAATAAGCTGTAGTTGTCTTGCCCTTGGTGCCAGTAAAGGCCAGCAATTTGAGCTTTTTCTCAGGATGGCCGTAAAATTCCATGGCTAAGAGACTCATGGCCTGCTTGACATCGTTGACCAAGAGAACCGGAATACCCACTTGAAAGTCTGTCTCGCTGATATAGAAGCGCAGACCAGCTGTGACGGCTTTTTCTAGAAATTCTTTCTTAAAAGCCTCACCCTTGACAAAAAAGAGGGTAGAGGCATCCGCTTCCCTGCTGTCATAGCTGATACTATCGAAAGTTAAGTCGCTGTATGAGAAGAAGTATTCTCCATCTTTGACAATATCACGAAAATTATGGTCTTCTTTTAAAATATCTAATACGGTTTCAATTTTAATCATAAATCTATTGTAACCCTTATGGCTAGGTTTTACAAGAGGCAAGGAAAAGTTTATAATAAAAGAAGAATAAATAGAAGAGGTTTTCTATGAGCCAAGAAACAACAAGCCAGCAGCAGCAGATGCTGCGGGGAACTGCCTGGTTAACTGCCAGCAATTTTATCAGTCGTCTTCTGGGGGCCATCTATATCATTCCTTGGTATATTTGGATGGGCAAGCACGGCGCCGAGGCCAACGGCCTTTTTACTATGGGCTACAATATCTATGCCTGGTTTTTACTGATTTCTACAGCTGGCGTACCAGTAGCTGTGGCCAAGCAGGTGGCTAAGTACAATACCATTGACAAGGAAGAGCATAGCTTCACTCTGATTCGAGAGTTTCTCAAGTTTATGTTGCTTTTGGGAGCTGTCTTTGGGGTGATTATGTACCTGCTCTCACCAGTTTTCGCTTCTATGTCAGGGGGCGGAGCGGACTTGATTCCAGTCATGCAGAGTCTGTCCTGGGCTGTTTTGATTTTCCCATCGATGAGTGTTATCCGAGGCTTTTTCCAAGGATTTAACAATCTCAAGCCTTATGCCATCAGTCAGATTGCGGAGCAGGTTATTCGGGTTATCTGGATGCTGCTGACAGCCTTTTTCATCATGAAAACTGGTTCTGGCAACTATGTAGAAGCGGTTACCCAGTCTACCTTTGCCGCCTTTATCGGTATGCTTGCTAGCATGGCTGTCTTAGCCTTCTATCTCTGGAAAACAGGGATGCTGACTTCCATCCTTCATAAGCCATCGAATGCTACTGAGATTAATGGCCGTGCCCTCCTTTGGGATACCATTCGAGAAGCCATTCCTTTCATTATTACAGGATCTGCCATTCAGCTTTTTCAGATTATTGACCAAGCTACCTTTATCCATGTCATGGGTTGGATTAGCAAGTACAGCAAGTCCGAGCTCTTGGTTCAGTTTGCCTACTTCTCAGCCAATCCTAATAAAATTACCATGATTTTAATTGCAGTGGCTACCTCTATCGGCGGTGTCGGGATTCCTCTTTTGACCGAGAACTATGTCAAAGGTGATTTCCGATCGGCTGCCCGCTTGGTGCAGGATAATCTTAGTATGCTGATTTTCTTTATCTTGCCAGCAACAATTGGTGCTGTTTTGGTGGCAGAGCCTCTGTATACTGTTTTCTATGGCAAGCCAGACGGCTTAGCGCTGGGACTTTTCATCTTTGCTATGCTGCAGACCATTATCCTTAGTCTATATACGGTGTTGGCTCCGATGATTCAGGCCCTCTTCCAAAATCGAAAAGCTATTATTTACTTCCTTTATGGAGTAGGAGTCAAGCTGGTGCTGCAAGTACCCTTGATTTATATTTTCAAAGCTTATGGACCTCTTCTTGCGACGACAGTCGGCTTGATTATCCCAATCCTGCTCATGTACCAGGAAATTCGCAAGGTAACAGGTCTGAATCCTAAGAATCTCTTTAAGCGGAGCCTCCTGTCAGTGATTCTGACGGTTCTAATGACCATCTTTGTCTTGGTGGCAGAACTTCTCATTGGACTCTTCTTCCATCCTAGCGGACGGATTTCCAGCTTTGTCTATATAGCTCTGATTGGCGGCATTGGCCTCGCTGTCTATGGCGGACTGGCGCTCAAAGTTCGCCTTATGGATCGCTTTATCGGTTCAAAAGCGGCTAGTCTTCGACGACGCTTTCATATCTATTAAAAAGCCACTAGGCTTTTTAATTTTTAGCTTTGCTTTTCTAAAACATCAACATTATAGTTTCAAACTATAGCTAGCTCTTGGAAAGAAAAAAGATAAATATTTTCAAAAGATGTTACAATAGAGGATGAAGTATTATCAAAGGACTGGAAGGTTAATATGAGTAAGGACGTAAAATTAAATACACTACTGGCTCAGGCTGGGGTTAAAACAGATGAAACAACTGGTGCTTTAACAACACCCCTTCATTTTTCAACCACCTACCAGCACCCTGAGTTTGGCCAGTCAACAGGCTATGACTATACTCGAACCAAGAATCCAACGCGGGTTAGCTTGGAAGAGACTCTGGCTGCTATCGAAAGCGCAGAGTATGCCCTAGCGACTAGCTCTGGTATGTCGGCTATTGTGCTGGCATTTAGTGTCTTTCCAGTCGGCAGTAAGGTTTTGGCTGTTCGGGATCTCTATGGCGGCTCTTTCCGCTGGTTTGCCCAGGCTGAAGCAGAAGGGCGCTTTGCCTTTACCTATGCCAATACAGAAGAAGAACTTCTGAATAGTCTAACAGAGGATATAGATATTGTCTATATCGAGACACCGACCAATCCTCTTATGGTAGAGTTTGACATTGCCCGCATTTCCCAAGTGGCTCATGAGCGAGGAGCATCTGTCATTGTGGACAATACCTTCTACAGTCCTATTTACCAAAGACCGTTGGAGGATGGAGCTGATATAGTTCTGCACTCTGCGACCAAGTATCTGGGCGGGCACAATGATGTCTTGGCTGGAGCCATCATGACCAATGATGTTGCTATCTATGACAAGCTTTTCTACAACCTCAATACAACCGGTTCGGTCCTGTCTCCTTTTGACAGCTATCTGCTTCTGCGCGGTCTCAAGACACTGGCTCTCCGCATGGAGCGCTCTACTCAGAATGCACAAGAAGTAGTCGCTTTTCTGAAGAAATCTCCTGCGGTAAAAGAGGTTCTCTATCCAGGCAAGGGTGGTATGATTTCCTTTAAAGTTGTGGACGAAGGCAAGATTCCTCATCTCTTAAATAGCCTGAAAGTCTTTACCTTTGCGGAAAGTTTGGGCGGAGTAGAGAGTCTGATTACCTATCCGACGACCCAGACTCATGCAGACATTCCGGTTGAGGTGCGTCATTCTTATGGCTTGACTGATGATTTGCTGCGCCTGTCGATTGGAATTGAGGACAGTCGAGATTTGGTCGACGATTTACGCGCGGCCTTGGAGAGTGAATAATATGGGAAGATATAATTTTGAAAAAGCCCCCTGTCGTGTAGGGCATCATACTTATAAATGGAAAGAAGTGGAGAAGGACAAAGAAGTCCTGCCAGCCTGGATTGCAGATATGGATTTTGAAGTCCTGCCTGAAATCCAGCAAGCCGTTCATGATTACGCTAATCAGTTAGTCTATGGCTATACCTATGCCAGTGAAGAGCTAATCAATGCTGTTCTAGATTGGGAGCGGGATGAGCACGACTATACTTTTGATAGGGAAGCCTTGGTATTTATAGAAGGAGTTGTTCCTGCTATTTCGACAGCTATCCAAGCCTTTACCAAGGAAGGTGATGCTGTTCTAATCAACACTCCTGTTTACCCACCTTTTGCCCGCAGTGTCAAGCTCAATAATCGTCGGCTTATTACCAGTTCTCTGATAGAGCAAGACGGACTTTTTCAGATTGATTTTGAGCAGCTAGAGCGGGACATCGTAGACAATGAGGTCAAGATTTATGTTCTTTGCAATCCGCACAATCCCGGAGGCCGAGTTTGGGAACGGGAAGTATTAGAGAAAATTGGCCGCCTCTGCCAAAAGTACGGCGTTCTCTTGGTCTCAGACGAAATCCATCAAGACTTGACGCTGTTTGGCCATGAACATCAGTCCTTCAATACTGTCTCGCCTGACTTTAAGGACTTTAGTCTGATTTTAGCAAGTGCGACTAAGACATTTAATATTGCTGGGACTAAAAATTCCTATGCTGTGATTGAGAATCCTAGCTTGAGACATCAGTTTAAAAAACGCCAGCTGGCTAATAACCAGCATGAAATTCCTGGTCTTGGTTTTTTAACGACAGAAGCAGCTTATCGTTACGGTTGGTCTTGGTTGATGGAGCTCAAGGAAGTTCTGGAGAAGAATGTAAATTTTGTGGTTGATTATTTTGCCAAGGAAGCGCCTCGCCTGCGGGTCATGAAGCCTCAAGGGACTTATCTGATTTGGCTGGACTTTTCAGATTATGGCCTGACAGATGACCAGCTCTTCCAGCTGCTGCGAGAAGAGGCAAAGGTCGTCCTGAATCGAGGAAGTGATTTTGGTCAAGAAGGAAAAGGTCATGCACGTCTGAATGTTGCTACTCCTGAGACGATGGTTGAAGAAATCTGCTTCCGTATTGCAGAGGTATTGCCAAAATAAATCAAAAATTTTTTTGATTTATTTCTCAAATACCTTTATATCATGTGTTATAGTCTATGGAACTAAGGTAAAGAAAATCCTTGAAAAGGCTTGCTTATGGCAAGCCTTTTCACTTTTTTTTTGATATAATAAGAAGAATAAATTGAAAGAAGGAAATCCAATCATGGGAAAACTTGAAGTTATCGCTCATCCACTTATTCAGCATAAATTGTCAATCTTACGTCGTACAGATACCTCTACCAAGGCTTTTCGTGAATTAGTTGATGAAATCGCAATGCTCATGGGATATGAGGTCTTGCGCGATTTACCACTTGAAGATGTAGAAATTGAAACACCGATTACGAAAACCATTCAAAAGCAGATTGCAGGTAAAAAATTGGCTATTGTTCCAATCTTGCGCGCAGGTATTGGCATGGTGGATGGACTTCTGAGCTTGGTTCCAGCAGCTAAAGTTGGGCATATCGGAATGTACCGTGATGAAGAAACCCTGAAGCCGGTTGAATATTTGGTAAAGCTGCCAGAAGATATTGACCAACGTCAAATTTTCGTTGTAGATCCAATGCTAGCTACGGGTGGTTCTGCTATCTTGGCTGTGGATTCTCTCAAGAAACGTGGTGCTAGCCATATTACATTTGTCTGCTTGGTTTCAGCGCCAGAAGGAGTAAAAGCCTTGCAGGAAGCTCATCCAGATGTTGATATTTTCACAGCTGCCCTGGATGATCACCTCAATGACCATGGTTATATCGTACCAGGACTGGGAGATGCAGGAGATCGTCTTTTCGGAACCAAGTAAAAGTTTCTATTTGACCTTTTTTGACCAAAAGGATATAATAGTTCCGTAATTTGAAATTCTATTTCTTAGTTTGATAGAAAATTTTAAAAAGAGAAAGAGAGAAAACTATGATTCCTGTAGTTATTGAACAAACCAGCCGAGGGGAGCGCTCCTATGATATTTACTCTCGGCTATTAAAAGACCGCATTATCATGCTGACCGGTCCAGTAGAGGACAATATGGCTAATTCAGTCATTGCCCAGCTCCTTTTCTTGGATGCTCAGGACAATACTAAAGATATTTACCTCTATGTAAATACGCCGGGTGGATCTGTTTCAGCAGGTCTGGCTATTGTGGATACTATGAACTTCATCAAGTCTGATGTTCAGACCATTGTTATGGGTGTAGCTGCCAGCATGGGAACGATCATTGCTTCCAGTGGTGCCAAGGGCAAACGCTTCATGCTGCCAAATGCAGAATATCTGATTCACCAACCAATGGGAGGAGCTGGAAGCGGTACCCAGCAGACTGATATGGCTATTGTAGCGGAGCACCTGCTTAGAACTCGGAACACCTTGGAAAAAATCTTGGCAGAAAACTCTGGTAAGTCTGTTGAGCAAATCCACAAGGATGCAGAGCGTGATTACTGGATGAGCGCTCAAGAAACCTTGGAATACGGCTTTATTGACGAAATCATGGAAAATAGCAATTTAAGCTAACATAGGAGGAGCCAAAAGCGGCTCCTTTTTTGCTGTTTTGAATCTGCTGAGCTACCAAGCTATGGCGTTTTAAGCTGATTATAAAGCTTTTGAGGGCTAGTTTTTTTGCCCTATCTTTGCTATAATCATCTAAGAACTACATGGACCGGAAAGGAGTTTTATGATAGAGAGAGAAGAAAGGGTAGGCTTGATTGTCTATCTTTACTATAATCGAGATGCCAAAAAGCTAGCTAACTTTGGGGATATTATTTATCATTCTAAGAAGCATCGTTATCTGCATCTCTATGTCAAGCAAGAGGAAGCCCAGAACTTACAGGAGAATCTGCCCAAGGAGCGCTATGTTAAGCAAGTTCGGATTTCTCACATAAAAGAACTGGATCAAAACTTTGTTGGAAGCCTGTATAGAGAGCAAGAAAACGTTATCATTTGATAAAATTTTTATAAAGGGTTGACAATTGTCAGATAATTCGATATATTCTTACTATATCATCAAATAAATACTTAAGGAGATTTCCTAATGAAGAAAAAATTTGCACTATCCTTAGTAGCTTTTGCTAGTGCGGCCCTTCTCGCAGCTTGTGGAGAAGTATCTAACAACAACTCAACAGCAACTGGTACAGAAATTGGCGATACGATTAAATTTGGTTTTAACTTTGAAGAATCAGGTGAAGTAGCAGCCTACGGTACAGCTGAACAACATGGTGCTCAGTTGGCAGTTGATGAAATCAACGCTGCTGGCGGCGTAGATGGTAAGAAGATTGAAGTTACTGATAAGGATAACAAATCAGAAACTGCTGAAGCATCTACTATCACTACTAGCTTGGTTACCCAAAGCAAGGTAAATGCAATCATTGGCCCTGCGACTTCTGGAGCTACAGCTTCAGCTACTGCAAATGCTGCTAAAGCAGGTGTACCAATCATTACACCAAGTGCGACACAGGATGACCTGACCAACAAGCAAGATTATCTTTTCCGTGCTACCTTTATTGATAGCTACCAAGGTAAAATCATTTCTAAGTATGTTACTGACAACTTGAAAGCTAAGAAAGTCGTTCTTTACTACGACCAATCTAGTGACTACGCTAAAGGAATGGCGGATGCCTTCAAGAAGGAATTCAAGGGTGAGATTGTAGCAACAGAAACCTTCCAATCTAAGGATACAGACTTCCAAGCTGCTTTGACAAAGATTAAGGGTAAAGAATTTGACGCTCTGGTTGTTCCAGGTTACTATACTGAAGCTGGTAAAATTGTCAATCAAGCGCGTGGTTTGGGTATTGACCAAACAATCGTTGGTCCTGATGGCTTTGGTGATGCTAAGTTCGTTGAGCAAGCAACTCCTGCTGCAGCTACAAATGTTTACTATGTATCTGGCTTTACAACTTCTGGTGAAATGTCAGAAAAAGCTAAGAAGTTTATTGAAGCATACAAAGCTAAGTACAAAGAAGAGCCATCTATGTTTGCAGCTCTGGCATATGACTCTGTTTATATGGCAGCAGAAGCAGCCAAAGGTGCTAAAACTTCTGTAGATATCAAAGACAACTTGGCTAAGCTTAAAGATTTCGATGGAGTGACTGGTTCAATCACTATTGATAAAGATCACAATCCAGTGAAAACAGCTTTGATGATTGGCTTGAAAGACGGTCAGGTAGATACTGTAGAAACAGTTAAAGCGGAATAAGAGTTATGAGGCTGGGGCTATCCCAGTCTTTGACTTGTTTTCGATTTTTAGTTGTTTGAACGAAATTAGTAGATGATTTCTTGCTTTATGAATCTATGGATTGAAAGAGTATTGTTTTATAATCTATTTTTCTTCGTTTCTCAATTAACTATTATTCGTATTTTGGGAGTGGGATGATAAAATCACGACCTAGTCTGCTGATTTTTCTCCCATTCCTTATTTTATTATAGAAAGAGTGGTGTCTAATGCTCCAACAATTAGTCAACGGTCTAATCCTGGGTAGTGTTTATGCGCTTCTGGCTTTGGGTTATACCATGGTTTATGGGATTATTAAGCTGATTAACTTTGCCCACGGCGATATCTATATGATTGGTGCCTTTATGGGCTATTACTTGATTAATATCCTGAAGTTTAATTTCTTCCTTTCTCTTATTTTAGCGATGTTTGGGACAGCGATTCTTGGTGTGATTATTGAGTTTTTAGCCTATCGTCCTCTGCGAAATTCGACTCGGATTGCGGCTTTGATTACAGCCATTGGAGTTTCCTTTCTCCTCGAGTATGGCATGATTTTCTTTGTCGGTGCCAATACCCGTTCCTTCCCGCAGGTTATTAAAACAGTACGCTTTAACTTAGGACCTATTTCTATCTCAAATATTCAGTTGCTGATTTTGGGAATTTCCATTTTCCTTATGGTGGCTCTGCAATTTATTGTGCAGAAGACAAAGATGGGTAAGGCTATGCGCGCTGTATCTGTGGACAGTGATGCTGCTCAGCTGATGGGAATCAATGTCAATCGGACAATCAGCTTTACCTTTGCTTTGGGGTCAGCTCTTGCAGGAGCTGCTGGCGTTCTAATTGCCCTTTATTATAATTCATTGGAGCCTTTAATGGGGATGACTCCAGGTATTAAGTCCTTTGTAGCGGCCGTTCTCGGTGGTATTGGAATCATTCCTGGTGCAGCACTTGGTGGCTTTGTTATCGGTCTTTTGGAAACTTTTGCGACAGCGCTTGGACTATCTGATTTCCGCGATGCCATTGTCTATGCGATTTTGATTGTCATTCTTCTGATCCGTCCAGCTGGTATCCTCGGCAAAAATGTGAAAGAGAAGGTGTAAGGTATGAAAAAGAATTTAAAGGTAAATATTTTCTGGCTTGGCCTTGTCTTAATCGGCTACCTGCTGATGACAGTATTGGTTAGTGCTGGTGTTCTCAATGCTTTTTACATTCAAATCTTAGAGCAGATTGGAATTAATATTATTTTGGCTGTGGGGCTCAATCTCATCGTCGGATTCTCGGGTCAATTCTCTCTTGGGCATGCTGGCTTTATGGCTATTGGTGCCTACGCTGTAGCAATTATTGGCTCTAAATCACCAACTTATGGAGCTTTCTTTATTGCTATGCTGGCGGGAGCTGTCATTGCTGGTATTGTGGCTTTGGCAGTTGGTTTGCCAACACTACGTCTTAAAGGGGACTATCTCGCGATTGCGACTCTTGGTGTCTCAGAGATTATCCGGATTCTGATTATTAATGGCGGTACTTTGACTAATGGTGCAGCTGGTATCCTATCCATTCCGCCGTTTACGTCTTGGCAGATGGTCTATGTCTTTGTTGTTATCACAACGATTTTGACCTTGAATTTCCTGCGCAGTCCTATTGGCCGCAGTACTCTGTCTGTCCGTGAGGATGAGATTGCTGCCGAGTCTGTTGGGGTTAATACTACTAGAATCAAAGTGACAGCCTTTGTCTTGGGAGCTATCACGGCTTCTATTGCTGGCTCACTTCAAGCTGGCTTCGTTGGTTCAGTTGTTCCTAAGGACTATTCCTTTACCAACACTATCAATATCTTGATTATTGTCGTTTTTGGTGGCCTAGGCTCTATGACTGGAACCATTGTAGCTGCAGTAGTATTGGGAGTTCTCAATATGTTGCTGCAGGATGTATCCAGCATTCGGATGATTGTCTATTCTTTGGCTCTAATCTTGGTCATGATTTTCCGTCCAGGCGGACTTTTAGGAACTTGGGAGCTCAGTCTGTCTAAGCTCTTCAAAAAGAATAAGGAGGTCAAAGAATAATGGCACTTCTTGATGTGAAAAATCTAACTAAAAACTTTGGCGGTCTGACTGCTGTCAGCGATGTGACCTTGGAACTCAACGAGGGCGAGCTGGTTGGTCTGATTGGCCCTAATGGTGCGGGAAAAACGACTCTTTTCAATCTCTTAACGGGCGTTTATGAGCCGAGTGAAGGGACAGTGACACTAGATGGCCACTTGCTCAATGGTAAGGTTCCTTACAAGATTGCTGCTTTAGGGCTCGGGCGGACCTTCCAAAACATCCGGCTCTTTAAGGACCTTAGTGTTTTGGATAATGTTCTGATTGCCTTTGGTAATCATCATAAGGCTCATGTGTTAGCTTCCTTCTTCCGCCTGCCAGCCTACTACAAAAACGAAGAAGAACTCAAAGCCAAAGCTTTGGAGTTACTGAAAATTTTTGACCTGGACAAGGAAGCAGAAACCTTGGCTAAGAACCTAGCTTATGGTCAGCAGCGTCGCTTGGAGATTGTTCGGGCCTTGGCAACGGAGCCTAAGATTCTTTTCTTGGATGAGCCGGCTGCAGGGATGAACCCTCAGGAGACAGCAGAGCTGACTGCATTGATTCGACGGATTAAAAACGAATTTAACATTACCATCATGCTGATTGAACATGACATGAGTCTGGTAATGGAAGTCACTGAGCGCATCTATGTGCTGGAGTACGGCCGCTTGATTGCGCACGGAACACCTGATGAAATCAAGAATGACAAACGCGTTATTGAAGCTTATCTAGGAGGTGAAGCCTAATGTCCATGCTTAAAGTTGAGAATCTCTCTGTCCATTATGGCATGATTCAGGCTGTCCGTGATGTCAGCTTTGAAGTAAACGAAGGAGAAGTCGTTTCCCTGATTGGTGCCAATGGCGCTGGGAAAACGACCATTCTCCGGACTATTTCAGGCTTGGTTCGTCCAAGTGCTGGTAAAATTGAATTTGTAGGCAATGAAATTCAAAAAGTTCCTGCTCAAAAAATCGTAGCAGCCGGACTTTCGCAAGTACCAGAAGGTCGACATGTCTTTCCAGGTTTGACCGTTTTGGAGAATTTGGAAATGGGCGCCTTTCTCAAAACAAACCGCGAAGAAAATCAAGCCAATCTCAAAAAGGTCTTCTCTCGTTTCCCACGCTTGGAAGAGCGTAAAAATCAAGATGCTGCAACCCTTTCAGGTGGTGAGCAGCAGATGCTGGCTATGGGACGGGCGCTGATGTCTACTCCTAAACTTTTGCTTTTGGATGAACCTTCTATGGGCTTGGCGCCGATCTTTATCCAGGAAATCTTCGATATTATCCAAGATATTCAGCGACAAGGAACAACTGTGCTTTTGATTGAGCAGAATGCCAACAAGGCTCTCTCTATCGCCGACCGCGGCTATGTTCTTGAAACAGGCAAAATCGTTCTGTCCGGAACCGGCCAAGAGCTCCTCGCTTCTGACGAAGTCCGCAAAGCATATCTAGGTGGCTGAAACAATCTGGGGGATTGTTTCAGATTGCAGATAGGAACTCGCGGCAGCGAGTTTTCTTTAAAATGTCTGGAAGACATTTTTAGGTTGTTGATAGAAAGTTACGATAGTAACTTAACATTTTGAAAAGATCCATTGGATCTTTTTCTTTATTTGTAGGATGAGGATTTTTTTAAGTCTCATTTTGCGGTGATGAAGTATACAATCATTGAAAAATAAAAAGCAGCGTATCATACACTGCCTATCAATCGAAACATATTTGAATATCAGATTTTAAAACATGAAGTTCTATACTTTAAAAATTATTTGCTAGGTGCAAATAGATTAAATCCAACATGGTACATAATTGCGAACATGACTGCAAAGATAATCACTGCTAGGACTAGCTGAACGCCTTTGGGTAGATTGTTTAATTTGTCCATCAGATTTTTCATGGGAACTCTCCAATTCTACTGATATTTTAATAGTATTGTATCATTAATATATGACCAAGTCAATACATGTTCTGATATAATTGAAGACCTGAAGCTGATGCTTATTAACTCGTTACCGACTAGCTAAAACTTGAACTTTAAAAATGGTTTCTGAAGTGAGATAGTATAGTCGACCATTTCCTATCTTCAATTTTTCCAATCGCGGGATTTTTCTAAATTTTGAAAACTTAGGCAAAGCACTTGGAAGCGTTTGAAATCAGCTGCAAAATAAAGTATAATAAGTACAAGAAATACGGATAGGAAGAAGAGGGGACTCTTATGGCAGTTAAAGATTTTATGACGCGTAAGGTGGTTTATATCAGCCCAGATACAACAATTGCTCATGCGGCAGATATGATGCGTGAGCAGAAGCTCCACCGTCTGCCGGTGATTGAGAATGACCAATTAGTGGGACTGGTGACAGAAGGAACGATTGCGGAAGCTAGTCCGTCTAAGGCAACGAGCCTGTCCATTTATGAGATGAACTATCTTCTCAACAAAACTAAGGTTGGTGATGTTATGATCCGTGATGTGGTCACGATTTCTCAGTTTGCCAGTCTGGAAGATGCGACCTATCTGATGCTGAAAAATAAGATTGGCATCCTACCTGTTGTGGACAATGAGCAGCTTTATGGGGTTATCACTGACCGCGATATTTTCAAGGCCTTCTTAGAAGTATCTGGCTATGGTGAAGAGGGAGTCCGTCTGCGTTTTGTCACTGAGGATAAGGTAGGGGTTCTTGAGCAGATTATCCGCCTTCTGGTGGAAGAAAACCTCAACATCTCCAATACAGTCAATATCCCACGCAAAGATGGCAAAGTAATTATTGAGGTGCAGTTGGCTGGCGATATAGACATGGAGATTCTCAAGAAAAAATTTGAAGAGCATAGCATTGAGCTGGCTGAGATTACACATACTGCTGCAAAAGCTTTATAAATAACATAAAAAAGCCTCATCGTTAGATGAGGTTTTTAACGTACAATAGGTTGTTTGTTGGCATCTAAAGTGAAGCCTTCGCCCAAAATCTCATGAGCTTCGGTAATAGTAGTAAATGCAAATGGGTCGACTTGATTGATGAGTTTCTTCATTTGCTGCATTTCATTACGGGAAACAACACAGTAGACAATTTGCAGATCCTGCTTGCTATAGAAGCCTTGCCCCTTGAGGTAGGTCACGCCACGATCTAGCTTGTCATTGATAGCTTCAGCCAGCTCAGTTGGCTTACTGGTAACGATAAGGAATCCCTTACCAGCAAAACCTCCTTCTGCAATCAGGTCAATGACGCGGGAGGTGATAAAGACAAACATGAGGGTATAAGACACCATACGCAGGTCTTTGAAGACCAGAAGAACCAAGGTAATGACCACAAAGTCAACAGTCAGCATGAGTCTACCCATGGAAATGCTGGTGTATTTATTGAAGATGCGGGCTACAATGTCGGTACCGCCAGTTGTTCCGCCAGCATTAAAGATGGTTCCTAGTCCAATTCCCATGACAATCCCTGTTCCTAGGCAGGCAAGTAAGACGTCGCCATCCAGAGCCGAAAAGAAGTACTCTTGCAGGTGCTTAGAAGCTGGCAGCATTTCAAAAATCTTGAGCCAGGCAGACACAGAGAAAGTCCCTAGAATGCTGAGATAGAGTGTGCGAGACCCCAGTAACTTCCAAGCAATAATAAAGAGCGGGATGTTAATCACTAGGTTGGTCGTTGAGACAGGGATTTTAAATAGATAGTAGGTAATCAAGGTCAGACCCGTTGCTCCACCCTCATACAAATGAAAGGGAATGACCAAATAATGAATCGCAAAAGAAAAAATTCCAGCCCCAAAAATGATGGCCAGTACGTTTTTTAATTTAAACATAAGATCCTCCTAAATCTCTTTCCAGAAATTTCTTCTGAATATATTTTACCAAAAATTTAGCCTTTGTAAAACACTTTGAAAAAATATTTAAAGTTTTTTCTTATGATGGGCTTTTAGCTTTTTTTTTGGTAAAATAAACAATAGATAAAAAAGAGTGGGATGAAAATAATGAGTTGACGGAGTCGGCTCTTATCAGGCTGCTCAGCAATGTGGACGAACTCTGAAAAGTAGCTTATATCAAGCTTTAGAGCAATTCGCATCTGCATTTTCTTATAAAGATTAAGCAATTAGAAGTTAGAGATTAAAGGTAAAGATGAAAAATGGTATTTTGATTTCACTGGAAGGTCCGGAAGGGGCTGGAAAGTCGAGTGTGTTGGAAGCCTTGCTTCCTTTTTTGCAAAATTATGGTACTGGCCTGATTACGACGCGGGAGCCGGGCGGCGTCCAGATTGCGGAGGCCATTCGCGAAGTGATTTTGGAGCCTAGTCATACGGCTATGGATGCAAAGACGGAGCTCTTACTGTACATTGCCAGCCGCCGCCAGCACTTGGCTGAGCGGGTTTTACCAGCTTTAGCACAAGGGAAAATCGTCTTGATGGACCGTTTTATCGATAGTTCGGTGGCCTATCAAGGATATGGCCGCGGATTGGATGTAGCAGACATTGAATGGCTCAATCAATTTGCGACAGATGGACTCAAGCCTGATTTGACCCTCTATTTTGATATTGATGTGGAAGAAGGGCTGGCGCGGATTGCTAGAAACGAGAGCCGAGAGGTGAATCGGCTTGATCTGGAAGGTTTAGACCTGCACCAGCGGGTTCGGCAGGGTTATTTGGCGATTCTTGAAAAGGAGCCCGAGCGCTTTGTCAAGGTGGATGCTAGCAAACCTTTGGATAAGGTGGTGGCTGATAGTTTGGCCATCATTCAGGAACGATTTGGGAATCCGTCATGAAGATAAAAGATATACAGCAAAGCCAGCCCAGCTTGTTTGAGCAGTTTCAGCATATTCTTGAACAGGGGCGGCTTAGTCACGCCTACTTGTTTACCGGAGCTTTTGGCAGTTTTGAAATGGCTCAAATCCTGTCTCAGAGTCTCTTTTGCGAGAATAAGCAAGGCGTCTGGCCTTGTCAGTCTTGTCGTTCTTGTCGTTTGATTGCAGAAGAAGATTTTTCTGATGTAACGGTGGTGCGACCGGTTAATAACATTATTAAAACAGACCGAGTTCGGGAGCTGGTCCGAAACTTCTCTCAGAGCAGCTTGGAAGGCAGTCGGCAGGTTTTCATTATCTGCGATGCGGATCGGATGCACGTCAATGCAGCCAATTCCTTGCTCAAAGTCATTGAGGAACCACAGAGCGAGATTTATATCTTTCTTCTGACTGCTGATGAACAGCTGATTCTGCCGACGATTCGAAGTCGGACTCAGGTTTATCATTTCTTGAAAAATACAGCTGCTTTGCAGCACAGCTTGGAACAGGATGGCTTGATTAAAAGTCGAGCGGAGCTGCTAGCTGCCTATAGTCAGACTCAGTCTGAAGCGGAAAGCTTGGCTCATAATAATGCCTTTTTTGAATTAGTCAGTGAATGTGAGCGCTTTGTCAAGGATTTTCAAAATCGCTCCAGTCAGGCATTTCTGCAGGTTTCGCGTCTAGCAAAGCTGGCTGATGATAAGGAGAAGCAGGAACAGGTCTTCAAGCTCTTGGAAGTGTTATTTTATAAGGAAATAGCATCAGAAAGCGGTCGACAGGCCTTGGAGCAGCTTTTGCTGGCTCGGAAGATGTGGCGGGCCCAAGTATCTTTTCAAAACGCTTTAGAATATATGAGTTTGAAGGGAAAGTAAAAAGAGGCAGCACAGGAGTATAAAATGGATAAAAAAGACTTATTTGACGCCTTGGATGATTTTTCACAGACGCTTTTAGTGACCCTTGCTGAGGTGGAAGCTGTCAAGAAAAATCTCAAGAGTGTGGTAGAGGAAAATATTGCTCTGCATCTGGAAAATGACAAGCTGAGGGAGCGCTTGGGAGAGGTGGAGAAGGAAGCTCCGACCAAGACCAAGAAAAACCGGGATAATCTGCGTAAGCTTTACTATGACGGCTTTCATGTCTGTACGGATTTCTATGGCCAGCGCCGGGAGAATGACGCAGAGTGCATGTTCTGCGATGAATTGTTATTTAGGGAGTAGTGATGCAAGTTCAAAAAAGTTTTAAGGGCGAAACTGCCTACGGCAAGCTTTATCTGGTCGCAACTCCTATCGGTAATCTGGATGATATGAGTATCCGTATGATCAATATCCTGAAAGAGGTCGACAGGATTGCGGCTGAAGATACGAGAAATACAGGCCTGCTGCTTAAGCATTTTGGGATTGAGACTAAGCAGATCAGTTTTCACGAGCACAATGCCAAGGAGAAAATTCCAGTTCTCTTGGACATGCTTCAAAGTGGAAGAGATATAGCTCAGGTTTCGGATGCTGGTCTGCCCAGTATTTCTGATCCTGGACATGATTTGGTTCAGGCAGCGCTAGAAGCTGGAATTACTGTAGTGCCGATTCCTGGTCCTAGTGCTGGAATTACAGCCTTGATTGCCAGCGGATTGGCTCCCCAACCGCATATTTTCTATGGCTTTCTGCCTAGAAAGGCAGGCCAGCAGAAGGAGTTTTTTACTAGCAAAAAATCCTATTCTGAGACTCAGATTTTCTACGAATCCCCTCATCGGATTCGGGCTACGCTGGAAAATATGCTGGCAGTTTATGGTGACCGACATGTCGTCTTGGTGCGCGAGCTGACTAAGATTCATGAAGAGTATCAGCGAGGGCTGATTTCAGACTTGCTGGCCTATACGGCTGAACATCCGCCTAAAGGAGAGTGTCTCTTGATTGTAGCTGGGGCGGTAGAAGATGCTCCACAAGAAATTTCTCAAGAGCAGATCCTAGCTGAAATTGATTTTTTAGTTGAAGCCGGCAGCAAAAAAAATCAGGCCATCAAGGAAGTGGCCAAGAAATATGGCAGGAACAAGAGCGAGCTCTATGCGGTTTATCATGAACTAAGAGAAAGTTGAAATCTGATTTCAACTTTTCTTTTTAGCGGCTTCTTTGTATTTTATAACATAAAAGCAAATTCTTTGTTTGGTATGTGTTATAATAATTTCATTACAATTAAAAGGAATAATCATGTCTTTAGACACTAATGTAAAATTAAAATATTATAATCTCCAGCCGTTTACTAAATGGACTGGGGGAAAGCGCCAACTTTTAGGAGAGTTAAGGAGCTATATGCCGGAGACCTATAGTCGCTATTTTGAACCATTTGTTGGCGGTGGAGCATTATTTTTTGATTTGGCTCCAGAAAAAGCGGTCATTAATGACTTTAACGAGGAACTGATAAATGCCTATCGCCAGATAAAAAATAATCCAGCTGAATTGATTAATTTACTGATAAAGCATAAAGAGAATAATAGCAAAGATTATTATTTAGAATTGCGTTCGGCAGATCGCGATGGTCGAATTAGTAGGATGACAGGGGTAGAGAGAGCGGCGCGAATTCTCTACATGCTTCGGGTTGATTTCAATGGATTGTATCGAGTCAATTCTAAAAATCAGTTTAATGTTCCTTACGGTCGCTATAAAAATCCAAAAATAGTGGATGTAGATTTACTTTATCAAATCAGTGAATATCTAAATGAGAATGATATAGAAATTTTGCAAACGGATTTTGCGGAGGCGGTTAAGGATGCTCAAACAGGCGATTTTGTCTATTTTGATCCGCCCTATATTCCTTTAAACGAAACAAGCTCATTTACCTCTTATACCCACGAGGGCTTTTCTTATGAGGAACAGGTTCGTTTACGCGATACTTTTAAGGAATTGACGGAGCGAGGAGTCTATGCTATGCTGTCAAATTCCTCGAGTCCTTTGGTAGAAGAATTATACAAGGATTTTAATATTTATTTTGTGGAAGCTCAGCGAACGAATGGTGCCAAGAGCTCAAGTCGTGGAAAAATTTCAGAAATTATAGTAACAAATTATGACTAATTACGAATATAAGTATGGGGGTGTTTTAATGACAAAACCATACTATAATAAGGAAAGGGCTATTCTGGTTCATGCAGATACCTTTGACTTCTTATCACAAATGAAGCCAGAAAGTATGGATATGATCTTTGCTGATCCACCATACTTTTTGAGTAACGGAGGTTTTTCGAATTCTGGCGGTAACATTGTCTCTGTTGATAAAGGTGATTGGGATAAGGTTTCTGGCCTTGAGGAGAAACATGACTTTAATCGACGGTGGTTACGATTAGTCAGACCTATTTTAAAGCCTAATGGTACTATCTGGATTTCAGGCAGCTTACATAATATTTACTCTGTGGGTATGGCCTTGGAACAAGAAGGTTTTAAAATTTTAAATAATATTACTTGGCAAAAGAGCAACCCAGCTCCGAATCTATCTTGCCGCTATTTTACTCATTCCACGGAAACGATTTTGTGGGCTCGTAAAGATGATAAAAAAGCTAAGCATTACTATAATTATGATTTGATGAAAGATATTAATGGCGGTAAACAGATGAAGGATGTGTGGATAGGACCATTAACTAAAAAGGCAGAGAAGTGGGCAGGAAAACATCCAACACAAAAGCCAGAATATTTATTAGAACGGATCATTTTGGCTAGCACAAAAGAAAATGATTATATACTTGATCCCTTTGTTGGCAGTGGAACAACAGGAGTTGTAGCTAAGCGGTTAGGTCGTAAATTCATTGGTATTGATGCGGAGAAAGATTATTTAGAAATAGCCAAAAGAAGATTGGAGGAAGAGGTTATATTATGAGTAGAATAGAACTTACAAGATATTTTTCTAATGAAGGAAGTCGAAATGATGTAAGAATGAGAGTTGTTGAATGTTTTTCAAGAGAGCAACCGGGTGAAGGAACTGGTGATAGTGCAACAAGATATGTATATTATGTGGAGCAGTTGAACGATGGAAAAAGAGTGTATCTTCAGAGACCTGCTAATTTACACAACGGTTTCGATTTTTTAGTCTGTGTTGAAGATGTTAATTATTCTTCTGAAGGAAAGAGGAAAAGAAATTATCCTAAACATGAAGATATTAGTCACGATTTACAGTTAAAAAAATCTAATAATCCTAGTGAATACAAAAAGCTATATTCCTTGTTACAAAAGGTGTATGAATGTTATGATATTTCTGAACATGAAATAAAATCTATACATTTTGAAATTGGTTTTCCAGTTGATCATATTGTCAAAACTATTAAATGGTTGTTTATTGAACAAGATATAAGATATTGGAATTATTCTGGTAGAAATATGACTTGGAATGTTATTCCAGAACCATAAGGAGAATAAACATGAAATTTTCTGATTTTGTCACCTTATCATTGGATGAGCGTTTACAATATTTCCTCTTAACTCTTTCAGTTACCAACCGTACACCAGAGTACTATGTAAATTGGAGTAAGGTTAGACGGGAGACAAAGGAGTTTGAACTTGAATTAAACACTTTAAACTATTTAATTGGTAAAGATAATATTTATGAAGAGGCCTTTAATTTATTTTCAAAACAGCCTGATTTACTGAGGGCTGTTCCTAGCTTGATTGCCAGCCGTGATAAAGTTTTAGATATTCTTTCCTTGGATGAAGATGATAATATGAGCTTTCATCAATTAGATTTTAAGAAGATTGACAAAAGTGATATAAAAGTTTATGTAGATTTTATTGAGCAAGCCGGTTTGTTGTACTTTTTACAAAAGGAAGCTAGCCGATCACTTGTTGATTATGTGTATGGTGTAGAAGCGGGATTAGATAGTAATGCTCGTAAAAATCGAAGTGGAACGACTATGGAAGGCATCCTTGAACGAAGTGTTGCTAAAGTTTGTCAGCAGCATGATTTAGAGTTTAAATCCCAAGCCACGCCATCTTTCATAAAAGAAATGTGGAATATAGAAGTACCAGTTGATAAATCACAACGCCGTTTTGATGTAGCTGTTTATTCAAAGGAAAAACATAAAATTTGGTTGATTGAAACAAACTACTATGGTGGAGGCGACAGCAAACTGAAAGCTGTGGCTGGAGAGTTTACTGAATTAAGCCAGTTCGTCGTCAATTCACCAGATGATGTAGAGTTTGTGTGGGTGACAGATGGGGTGGGCTGGAAAACGGCTCGTTTGCCATTAGCAGAGGCATTTGCTCATATTCCGTATGTGTTTAATTTGGATATGCTTAAACATGGTTATTTGTATGATTTATTGATGCCAAAAAAAATTGATTAGAAACTAAACATTTATCAGCGGTAGTTTTGTATTGATATAGTTATTCTGTTAAAATTAGGTCTAAAATAATTAGAAGCTTTCACAGCTTCTTTTATTATTTCTTCATTTTGTTCGTGTTTTCCTAAAAAATTCCCTTCTTTTTAAGAAAAAATAGATATTTTCTAAACTTTGTGATATGATATACAAAATAAATTTTGGAGGTAGGATATGACGATTTACAATTTTTCTGCTGGACCGGCAGTATTGCCCAAGGAAGTCTTGAAAAAAGCTCAGGCTGAGTTTTTAGACTATGCCCAAAGTGGCATGAGTGTGATGGAGCTGTCCCACCGATCCAAAGAATTTGACGATATTATCAAAGAAGCTGAAAGTTTGCTGCGTGAGCTCATGGATATTCCGGACAATTACCGCGTGCTATTTCTGCAGGGTGGGGCTTCTACCCAGTTTAGCATGATTCCCCTTAATCTAGCCCAAGGCGGCAAGGCCTACTACCTAGTAGCTGGATCTTGGGGAAAGAAAGCTTACACTGAAGCAGTCAAGCTGTCTAAGTTCATTCCTTTTGAGCCTATTCTCTTGACTTCGTCAGAGGACCTAAATTACACGGAAATCCCTTCTTTTGATGAAAAGGAGATTGATCCGCAGGCGGCTTATGTGCATCTGACAACCAATAATACTATCGAAGGAACGGCTATTTATGACCTGCCTGCGACTAATGGCGTGCCGATTGTGGCGGACATGTCTTCTAATATCCTTGCTGCTCAGTACCGAGTAGAGGATTTTGGTTTGATTTATGCTGGGGCTCAGAAGAATATCGGACCTGCTGGCGTGACAGTTGTCATCATCCGAGAAGACTTGTTGGATGATGAGCCAGTTCTATCTAGCATGTTGGATTACCGCATTCAGGCGGACAATGCCTCTCTTTACAATACACCACCGACTTTCGCCATCTATATGGCCAAGCTGGTCTTTGAGTGGGTCAAGGAGCTGGGTGGCGTAGCAGAAATGGAAAAGCGCAATCGTGAAAAATCTAGCCTTTTGTACGACTTCATTGAGCAGTCAGGCTTTTACCGCAGTCCAGTCCGTTATAAGGAGCAACGCTCAGTAGCTAATATTCCCTTTGTGTCTCCTAGCCCAGAGCTGGACGCCAAATTTAACAAAGAGGCTGCAGCAGCGGGATTTAAAAATATCAAGGGGCACCGCAGTGTAGGCGGCATGAGAGCTAGTCTCTACAATGCCTTTCCGCTCCAAGGTGTCAAGGATTTGATTGCCTTTATGCAGAAATTTGAAGAAGAGAATTCTTAAGGGAGGGAATCTATGGTCTTTAGTGTCAAAACCTTTAACAACATCAATCAAATCGGGCTTAAGGAGCTGGGCAATGCTTTTCAGATTGACGGAGACAAGTCTGACAATCCGGATGCTTATATCCTGCGCAGTCAAAACCTGCATGGACAGGAATTTCCGAGCAAGCTCAAAGCCATTGCGCGGGCAGGTGCAGGAACCAATAATATTCCTGTCGATCAGGCAACAGCTCAGGGAATTGTGGTTTTCAACACACCAGGAGCTAATGCCAATGCGGTGAAAGAAGCGGTCTTGGCTTCCATTCTCCTGTCTGCCCGTGACTATATCGCAGCTAACAGTTGGGCTAACGGCCTTTCTGGAGATGATGTTCCCAAGCAAGTGGAAGCTGGTAAGAAGCAGTTTGCTGGGACAGAGATTTCAGAGAAGACTTTGGGAGTCATTGGGCTGGGAGCTATCGGCGGCCGTATTGCCAATGATGCCTATCGTCTGGGGATGAACGTCCTGGGCTATGATCCTTATGTATCCATTGAAACAGCTTGGAATATCTCTAGCCATGTCAAACGGGTAGCAGACATTAAGGAAATCTTTGAGAAGAGTGATTATATCACTATCCATGTGCCCCTGACTGAGGATACGCGTGCTACTTTCGATCAGGAGGCTTTTGGTCTCATGCAAAAAGGAACAACCCTTATCAACTTTGCCCGTGGCGAGCTGGTGGATAATGCTGCCCTCTTTGAAGCCTTGGAAGCAGGTGTTATCAAGCGCTATATCACAGACTTTGGTGTAGATGAGTTGCTCCGTCATCCGCAGATTACAGTCTTTCCGCATCTGGGCGGATCGACTGAAGAAGCTGAGCTCAACTGTGCCATTATGGCTGGGAAAACCATTCGCCGCTTCATGGAAACGGGCGAGATTATCAACTCAGTGAATTTCCCTAATGTCCGTCAAGCTCTCTCAGCCCCTTATCGGATTACCCTGATTAACAAAAATGTACCGAATATTGTAGCTCGGATTTCAACAGCGGTCAGTGATTTGAATATCAATATCGACAATATCATCAATCGTTCCAAGGGTGATTATGCCTATACTTTGCTGGATCTGGATGAGTCGGATGAAAGTAAGATTCAGGACTTGGTTGATAAATTTGAGAATAGCGACAATATTGTGCGCGTGCGTTTAATTAAAAAATAATCGAAAAATAGAGGTGTTTCTTCATGGAATGCGTCTGTGCCTGCCGATGAGCCTTTCGCTTGTCGGCTTTTTCTAATGAGTCTCGGCTTGACAAGAAGGAGCTAGCTAGGCTATCATAGGGACGGAGGAAAAACAATGTTACAATTTATCGAATACCCAAAATGCTCTACCTGCCGCAAGGCCAAGGCTGAGCTCAATCAATTAGGAGTGGACTTTGAAGCGGTGGATATTGTCCAAAATACACCTAGCCGGGACCAGCTCCTAGACTGGATTCAGAACTCGGACTTTGAGCTCAAGGCCTTTTTCAATACTAGCGGCCTCAAATACCGTGAACTAGGTCTCAAAGAAAAAGTTCCGCATTTGACAGCTCAGGAAGCTGCAGATTTATTATCGACAGACGGCATGCTGATTAAACGACCGCTCTTGGTTCGAGATAACCAAATCTTGCAGATTGGCTACCGGAAGGCGTATGAAGAGTTAGGTTTGTAAAGTATTAAGAACAGCTGCATTCTCAATCATGATTTTTGGATGCTTCTTCCTTTCATGATATAATAAATCTATCTCAATCTTAGAAAGAAGAATCATGGTTTTATCAAAAAAACGGGCTCGTCATGTCATCGAAGAGATTATTGCTCTTTTTCCTGATGCCAAGCCCAGTCTTGATTTTCGCAATCACTTTGAGCTTTTGGTAGCGGTCATGCTGTCGGCTCAGACGACAGATGCTGCGGTCAATAAGGCGACACCAGCTCTGTTTGAAGCCTATCCAAGACCTCAAGACATGGCTGCGGCTAGTGAAGCAGACATTGCCAAATACATCTCCCGCCTAGGGCTCTATCGCAACAAGGCCAAGTTTTTGAAGAAATGCGCCCAGCAGCTTTTGGATGACTTTGACGGTCAAGTACCACAAACGCGGGCAGAATTGGAAAGTCTGGCCGGTGTCGGACGCAAGACGGCCAATGTAGTCATGAGTGTGGGCTTTGGTATTCCAGCCTTTGCTGTCGATACCCATGTGGAGCGCATCTGCAAGCACCATGATATCGTTAAAAAGTCGGCAACGCCACTAGAGGTAGAAAAGCGAGTTATGGATGTCCTTCCACCAGAACGTTGGCTGCCAGCCCATCAGGCCATGATTTACTTTGGTCGTGCCATCTGCCATCCTAAAAATCCCGAGTGCGAACACTATCCGCAACTCTATAACTTTAAAGACATTTAAAAAGCGAGGTCAAATGACTTCGCTTTCTTATTCACTAAATCTTAAAAAATAACCATCAGGATCCAAAATCGCAAATTCATGAGGGTAAATAAAGCTATCTCCTACTCGAAATTCTCTTTTTGTCAGGGAACGATGGATAGGATAGTCAGCTTCCAGCAGTTTTTGGTGGAGCTGAGGAACATCCGCAATGCCAAAGGAAATATTGACACCGCGCCCGAAAGGATAGATCAGCTGAGCTAATTCTTCTACGCTGCCTTCTTCTAGCATAAGTTGGCAGTCTTCAAGCGAGAGGAAGAGAAATTTCTCCTCTGGACGCTCGTATTCGACAGTGAATCCCAGCAAGTTGCAGTAGAAGTGGCGTGATTTTTCGATGTCAGATACCACAAATTCAGGAATGACAGCTTGATAGTCCATTCGTTTTCTCCTTAGAGCTCAATCTCCATGACAATCGGTGTGTGGTCTTGGCGCGCACCGGAGTCAATCATATCAGACTTGGTTACCTTGTCAGCTACGCGGTTGCTAGTCAGCCAGTAGTCGATTCTCCAGCCTGTATTGTTGATTTTAGAAGTCTTGCTGCGTTGCGCCCACCAAGTGTATTGGTTAGGAATATCGCCGTGTAAGTGGCGGAAGGTATCGGTAAAGCCTTTAGCCAGCAGGTTGGTGAAGCCAGCGCGCTCTTCGTCAGTAAAGCCTGGTGAACGGCGGTTGCTTGCTGGATTGGCCAAGTCGATTTCTTTGTGGGCCACATTGTAGTCGCCAGTAGCGAGGACTGGTTTTTGTTCATCTAGTGTTGCCAAGTATTCAGCATATTTGGCATCCCAGACTTGACGGTCATCCAAGCGTTTGAGGCCATCGCCAGCATTAGGAGTATAGACCTGAGTGACAAAGAAACCGTCAAATTCCAGCGTAATGATGCGGCCTTCGACATCCATGGTTGACGGAGCGCCGATTTCTGGGAAGGTTACGGTTGGCATCAGTTCTTTTTTGTAGAGGAACATGGTTCCTGCATAGCCCTTGCGGGCCGGCTCTTGGGAGGAGCGCCAAGTGTTTTCATAGTCTGGGAAAAGATTTGTCAAAATCTCCAAGTGCTTTTTTGTAGGACCTTTAGCAGATAGCTTTGTTTCCTGAATGGCGATAATATCTGCATCTTCTGCTTGCAAGGTCTGAAGAACAGCTTGCGAGAGCTTAGCGCGGGCTGAGTCACCGGTTAATGCAGCGTTGAGAGAATCAATGTTCCAAGAGATGAGTTTCATAAAATTTCCTTTTCTAGTAAAATTTACTGAGTTTATTATAACAAAATTTAGGGCTGATTTATAGCAAAGTGATTGTAAGGAAGCTTGAAAAATAATGAAAATTTTTCTATAATTATCCTAGAAAAATAGAGGGGAGAAACCATGAAATTCTATTCTTATGATTATGTTTTGAGTCAGATTAGCCAGCAAAACTGGGTGACAGTTGCGCTTTCTGTCTTGCTGCTGCTTGTGACAGGATTTTTTGCTTTTAAGGCCTATCGCAATAAGCGTGATTCAAAATTCCGGGAACTAGCCATCATCTCTGTTTTGGCCTTGGTCGCTATGGTATTGATTGGCATTAGCAATTTTCAGACTGACCAAGACTCTAACAACCAGTTTCAAACCTCTCTGCATTTCATTGAGGTTATTTCAGAAGACTTAGGTGTGGATAAGTCAGAAGTTTATGTCAATACTTCAGCCGCAACGGATGGAGCGATTTTGAAAGTCGGAAAGAACTTTTATCGGGCTATGAGCGGCAGTGAGCCGGATAAATATTTGCTTGAAAAAATTGACTTGCATAAGACGACAGATATCGAAATAGTGGAGGTTGAAAAATGACATTGAATTTTCTTGAAATCCTAATTAAGCTAGCGCTGGGTCTTTTCTCACTGGTGTTTGTCATCAATGTGACGGGAAAAGGCAATCTGGCGCCCAATTCAGCGATCGACCAGATTCAAAACTATGTCCTTGGTGGCATTATCGGTGGGGTGATTTATAATAGCTCCATTAACATTCTTCAGTATGCAGTCATTCTCATCATGTGGACTATCTTGGTCTTGACCCTAAAGTGGCTCAATAATAATGTCCGTGCGGTTAAGCATTTGATTGATGGCAAGCCGACAACGTTGATTCAGCACGGGAAATTGAGTCCCGAAGCCTGCCGTTTTGTTGGTCTTTCAGCAGCAGATGTAGCTTTGAAGCTACGCAGCCAAGGTATTTTCCAGCTCAAGCAGGTCAAACGGGCGGTTATAGAACAAAATGGCCAGCTCATCGTTGTTCAGGCAGGTGAAGAGAATCCTAAATATCCCCTTATCACAGACGGTGTTGTTCAGGTTGATATTCTGGAGTCTATTGACAAAACAGAAGACTGGCTGGTGGAGAGACTGGCTAAAGACGGATACACCGATATTTCGAATATCTTCATCGCAGAGTATGAAAGTGGCAACTTGAATGTTGTGACCTATTAAACCTAGAATATTTTCTAGGTTTTTTAATTGATTTTATTGTAAATGAATGTCTTTTCGCAAACTTAACAAAATATGATATAATGAAGTGCTATCAAAAAAGGTTTCATTAGCCTTGAAAGGATTAAAAAATGACTGAGAAACAATCGTTTTATATTACAACCCCTATCTATTATCCGAGCGGTAAGCTCCACATCGGGTCTGCCTATACGACCATTGCTTGTGATGTTCTGGCTCGCTACAAGCGTCTCATGGGCTATGATGTTTTCTATCTGACTGGCCTTGACGAGCATGGACAGAAGATTCAGGCTAAAGCTGAAGAAGCTGGTATCAGCCCACAAGCTTATGTAGATGGTATGGCGGTTGGGGTCAAGGAACTCTGGAAACTGCTGGACATTTCTTATGATAAATTTATCCGGACGACCGATGACTACCATGAAAAGGTTGTAGCTGATGTCTTTGAGCGTCTCTTAGCACAAGATGATATTTACTTGGGTGAATATTCAGGCTGGTACTCTGTATCTGATGAGGAATTCTTTACTGAAAGCCAGCTGGCAGAAGTCTTCCGTGATGAAAATGGAAAGGTAACAGGCGGAATCGCACCGTCTGGACATGAAGTGGAGTGGGTATCAGAAGAGTCTTACTTCCTGCGCCTTAGCAAGTACCAAGACCGCTTGGTAGAATTTTTCAAATCTCACCCTGACTTTATCACTCCTGATGGTCGTCTTAATGAAATGCTGAAAAACTTCATTGAGCCAGGTCTGGAAGACTTGGCCGTATCTCGGACGACTTTTACTTGGGGCGTGCCTGTGCCATCTAACCCTAAACACGTTATTTATGTCTGGATTGATGCCCTGCTCAACTATGCGACAGCACTTGGCTACGGTCAGGATGATCATGCTAACTACGATAAATTCTGGAACGGAACAGTCTTCCACATGGTGGGCAAGGACATTCTGCGTTTCCACTCTATCTACTGGCCAATCCTGCTCATGATGCTGGATATTAAGCTGCCCGACCGCTTGATTGCTCACGGCTGGTTTGTCATGAAGGATGGCAAGATGTCCAAGTCTAAGGGCAATGTGGTCTATCCGGAAATGCTGGTAGAACGCTATGGTTTGGATGCATTGCGTTATTACCTTATGCGCAGTCTTCCGGTTGGATCCGATGGAACTTTCACACCTGAGGACTATGTGGGTCGTATCAACTATGAGTTAGCTAATGACCTTGGGAACCTCCTCAACCGTACTGTTTCTATGATTAACAAGTACTTTGACGGTCAAGTGCCAGCCTACGAAGAAAATGTGACAGACTTTGACGGAGCTCTGGCTCAGGTAGCATCTGAATCAATCGCTGACTACTACAAACACATGGATGCAGTTGACTACCCACGTGCTCTGGAAGCAGTCTGGACGCTCATCTCCCGCACCAATAAATATATCGATGAAACAGCTCCTTGGGTTCTGGCAAAAGATGAAGCTAAGGTAAAAGAGTTGGCAGCAGTTATGAGCCACTTAGCAGCCAGCCTTCGTGTTGTGGCACACATGATTGAGCCTTTCATGATGGAAACGAGCCAGGCTGTCCTCAGTCAACTAGGCTTGCCTCAAGCTGAGTCTCTGGAAAATCTAGCAATTGACCAGCTCCCAGGAGGCTTGACAGTTGTAGAGAAAGGGACACCAATCTTCCCTCGTCTGGATATGGAAGAAGAAATTGCCTATATCAAGGAACAAATGGAAGGCAACAAACCTGAGGTTGAAAAAGAATGGAATCCAGAAGAAGTCGAGCTCAAACTTAACCGTGGTGCTATCAAATTTGACGACTTTGATAAGGTGGAAATCCGTGTCGCAGAAGTCAAAGAGGTTTCTAAAGTTGAAGGCTCAGATAAGCTTCTTCAATTCCGCTTGGATGCAGGAGACGGTGAGGACCGCCAAATCCTCTCTGGTATTGCTAAATACTATCCAAACGAGCAAGAACTGGTCGGTAAGAAAGTCCAAATCGTAGCCAACCTCAAGCCGCGCAAAATGATGGGCCGTATCAGCCAAGGTATGATTCTATCAGCCGAGCACGGCGACCAACTAACTCTCCTTACTGTGGACGAAAAGGTCCAAAATGGAAGTTTGATTGGATAACAATTTTTGATCTAATGACAATCCCCCAGCAGGAGGCTGCTGGGGGATTTTTGAATTTGGAAATTAAAAAGGTATGGTTTGTGATTGAGAAAAGAATTGTTAGCCAAAAAACATTTAAATAACCGTCAGTACATTGACAAAGTTGACAAGTTGTAGGATAATTGGCTTGTAGATTTACTTTTATCTATTAAATTATTTTAGGAGAATTATTTATGGCTTTTTGGGATGATGTTGTTAAAGGAGCTGGTGACTTAGCCAATGGGACTGTTAAAGCAGTAGGAAATGGTTTTAATGCTACTACTAAAGCTGTCGGAGATGTTGCAGGGAGCGCTGGTAAAGAGATTGATAAGGTGGTTAATGGAGCTAAGGGTAAATTTGATGCGAAGCCAGAAGAAGTGGCCATGCAAGTCTTAGAGCAAGTATCCAAGCTACCAGTAGTTAAAGTTGATAGAAATCAATTTCTAATGGATAAATTTGGCAAGGGTTTAAGTCAAGATGAAGTAGGGAAATTATTAGCTGATGGTCCTGTAAATATTGTTTCCAAGGATAAATTGGACAAAGCTGCAAAGGCTTGTATTATGGATAATGTCCTATTATCAAGTGGAGCTTCTGTTCTTGCTGGTTTACCAGGAGGAATTGCTATGGCTGTGACCATACCAGCAGATGTTGCTCAATATTATGCCATGGCTTTAAAATTAGCTCAAGAACTAGGTTATATTTACGGCTTCCAATATCTGTGGTCTGAAAAGGATAAATTAACAGAAGAAGCCCAAAATACATTGCTATTGTATCTGGGTGTCATGTTAGGTGTCTCTGGAACAGGTGCGTTACTGAGAGCTGGAGGCATGGCGATTGGAAAACATGCACTCAAGTCAATTCCACAAAAAGCTTTAACGAAAACCTTATATTATCCAATTTTGAAAAAAGTATTAAAGGTTTTCGGTATCAGTCTTACAAAGGGAACATTTGCTAAAGGAGTTTCCAAGGTTCTTCCTGTTGTTTCAGGGGTTATTTCAGGAGGTATCACTTTTGCTACTATGAAACCAATGGGGGAAAACTTGCAAAAAGAACTTTCTAAAATGATTGATTACAATGAAGAACAATATGAAAAAGATGTTAAATTAATCCGTAAAGAAGCTGAAGTAATTGAAGATGGGGCATAATTCAATTGTTAAAATTTATTATGAAAGTCTTTGGTCTACAAGTATGGGCTAAAGGTATGAATAAAATATCTAAAGATTTGAATAAACCTAAGGAAATATCTGTTGGAAAGGCTTTGTTCTATTCATTTACCTTCCCAAAAATGATTGGATTGTTTAATTGGATATTAAAGACGAATGACAAGGATAAGTAAAATTTAATCAAGTCTTCTCACTTGCTTTCAATTTTAATTGGCTGTTTAGGCAATATAAACTTTCTTTCCAAAATCAGCCTTAGTAAACTACATAGTGATTATTCAGAATAGAAATAAGCCTCAGGATAATCTTATTGAGGCTTTTCTAATACCCTGTACCACAGCATAAACCCTCATTTTTGTTTAAAACAAACAAAAAATATGGAAAAAAACAGAAAAATGAGTTATAATAAACAAAACCAATGTGTAGAGAGGCTAAAGTATGGGAAAAAATCAGAGACAGGACGAAATAGTTAAGCTGGTGGATCGAGCTGGGACAGTGACAGTTGCTGAGATTGTGGAGAGTATGAAGGTCTCCGACATGACGGTTCGGCGGGACTTGATTGAGTTGGAAAGTAAAGGGCTGCTGACTCGTGTTCACGGTGGGGCTAAAAGTAATCAGCACCTCAAGTACAGAGAAATCCCTCATGAAGAGAAGCTTTATCAGAATATTGAGGCCAAGCGGGCTGTTGCCAAGAAGGCTGTGGAGCTGATTGAAGATGGCGATACTATTTTTCTTGGACCGGGGACTTCTGTAGAAGTGCTGGCTGAGGAAATCAGCAATCAGCATCTGCGCGTGATTACCAACTGCCTTCCGATTTTTCACGATCTTTTGAAGAAGAAGTCGGATACCTTCAAAGTTTTTCTCCTGGGTGGGGAGATGCGGGAAGCGACTCAAGCCTTTGTCGGCGAGATGACCAATGCCATCATGGACAAGATGTATTTTACCAAGATGTTTTTCAGCGGCAATGGTATCAAAAATGGTCAGATTATGACTTCTTCTTTTGAAGAAGCCTACACCCAGAAGCTAGCTTTGGAGCGCTCGACAGAGACCTACCTACTGATTGATTCTTCTAAGATTGGCAAGGAAGATTTTACCTCTATCTGTCCTTTGGCTGATATTACAGCTGTTATCACAGACCAGATGTCTGAAAATGCTCAAGAAGAACTTGAGGTTTATACCAAGATTATTTCCTAGTTTATTTTAAATGGATGAAAAAATTATCAGAAAGCTCTTTTTAGGGCTTTTTTTGTTTATTTTAATCATCTTTAAAAATATTTTGATTAAAATAAACAAAAATCTGTTGACAAATAGCTTTTAAAGGAGTATAGTATGCTTATAGGAAACAGAAAGTGTTTTTTATAAACAATATTCTGTGCAAAAAATCAAACAAAGGAGAATGCTCATGGCAATTATTATTGGAGCAGATGCTGCTGGAAGCAAGCTGAAAGATGTGGTCAAGGATTTTCTCGTCGGAGAAAACTTTGAAGTGGTGGATGTGACGAAAGAAGGTCAAGATTTTGTTGATGTGACCCTTGCAGTTGCGGCTGAGGTGAATAAGCAAGAGGAAAATCTTGGTATTGTCATTGACGCTTATGGGGCTGGTCCTTTCATGGTGGCGACCAAAATCAAAGGGATGGTTGCGGCAGAAGTCTCAGATGAACGCTCTGCCTATATGACTCGTGGCCATAACAACTCTCGCATGATTACGATGGGAGCTGAAATCGTTGGTGAAGGACTGGCTAAGAACATTGCCAAAGGCTTTGTCAATGGCAAATACGACGGCGGTCGCCATCAAATCCGTGTTGATATGCTCAACAAAATGTGTTAAGAAAAGGAGAAATCAAATGAAAATTGCAATTGGATGTGACCATATCGTTACCAATGAAAAAATGGCAGTCTCAGATTTTCTAAAATCAAAAGGCTATGAAGTTCTTGATTTTGGTACTTATGACCATACTCGTACTCACTACCCAATCTTTGGTAAAAAAGTAGGGGAGGCAGTCGTTAGTGGACAAGCTGATCTTGGTGTTTGTATCTGTGGTACAGGTGTCGGTATCAACAACGCTGTAAATAAAGTTCCTGGTGTTCGTTCAGCTTTGGTACGTGACATGACTTCAGCTCTCTATGCTAAAGAAGAACTCAATGCCAATGTTATCGGTTTTGGCGGAAAAATCACTGGTGAGCTCCTCATGTGTGATATCATTGAAGCTTTCATTCATGCGGAATATAAACCAACCGAAGAAAACAAGAAGCTGATTGCAAAGATTGAGCACGTTGAGACTCACAATGATCATCAAACAGATGCCAACTTCTTTACAGAATTTCTTGAAAAATGGGATCGTGGAGAGTACCACGATTAGTGAGGTAGCTAGATGATTCTTACAGTGACCATGAATCCTTCTATCGATATTTCCTATCCCTTAGAAGAATTGAAAATAGATACTGTTAATCGTGTTTCGGAAGTCAGTAAAACAGCAGGCGGAAAGGGTCTCAACGTAACCAGGGTCTTGGCAGAAATTGGAGACAATATTGCTGCGACGGGCCTGATTGGTGGGACTAATGGAGAGTTCTTATTACAAAACCTTCATCCTAATGTTAGACAATGCTTTTATAACATTTCGGGAGATACGAGAAACTGTATTGCTATCTTACACGAAGGTAAGCAAACAGAAATCCTGGAAGCCGGTCCGACTATTACAGCGGATGAGGCAAATGGTTTTTTACATCATTTTAAATCATTAATGGAATCAGCTGAGGTAGTCAGTATCTCGGGCAGTCTGCCAGCGGGCCTGCCGAAAGACTACTATATTCAGCTGATTGAAATGGCTAATCAAGCTGGCAATAAGGTGGTGCTGGATTGCTCCGGAGCAGCTCTGGAAGCTGTACTCAAATCAGATGTCAAACCAACTGCCATCAAACCAAATAACGAGGAACTTTCTCAGTTATTGGGTCACGAAGTTTCCAAAGATTTGGATGAGTTAAAAGCTGTCCTTTCAGAACCCTTATTTGAAGGAATCGAGTGGATCATCGTATCACTCGGTGCAGATGGAGCTTTTGCTAAACACTGGGATACTTTCTATAAAGTGGATATTCCTAAAATCCAAGTGGTCAATCCAGTTGGCTCTGGAGACTCAACTGTTGCAGGGATCTCTTCAGCCTTGAGTCATCAAGAAGATGATGTCTCTCTGCTCAAAAAAGCAAATGTTCTGGGCATGCTCAATGCCCAAGAAAAAATGACTGGTCATGTCAACGTTGAAAACTACGACGGCCTATACAATCAAATCACAGTAAAAGAGGTATAAAGAATGGTATTAACAGAACAAAAACGCAAGTACATGGAAAAACTTTCTGATGAGAATGGCATCATTTCTGCTTTGGCATTTGACCAACGCGGTGCTTTGAAACGCCTCATGGCCCAACACCAGGAAGCAGAACCAACAGTAGCTCAAATGGAAGAACTGAAAGTTTTGGTTGCAGAAGAGCTAACTCCTTATGCTTCATCTATGCTTCTGGATCCTGAGTACGGACTGCCTGCTACTAAGGCTTTGGACAAGAATGCTGGCTTGCTATTGGCCTATGAAAAGACAGGCTACGATACTTCTAGCACTAAGCGCCTGCCAGACTGTCTGGATGTTTGGTCTGCAAAACGCATCAAAGAACAAGGTGCGGATGCAGTGAAATTCCTCCTTTACTATGATGTAGATAGCTCTGACGAACTCAACCAGCAAAAGCAGGCTTATATCGAGCGTGTGGGGTCAGAGTGTGTGGCAGAAGATATTCCTTTCTTCCTTGAAATCTTGGCTTACGATGAAAAGATTGCGGATGCTTCCAGCGCTGAGTACGCTAAAGTAAAGCCACACAAGGTTATCGGTGCTATGAAGGTCTTCTCAGACCCACGCTTTAATATTGATGTCTTGAAAGTGGAAGTGCCAGTCAACGTTAAATACGTTGAAGGCTTTGGCGATGGTGAAGTGGTTCATACAAAAGCTGAAGCAGCTGCTTTCTTCAAGGAACAAGATGAGGCAACCAACTTGCCATACATCTACTTGAGTGCGGGTGTATCTGCGAAACTTTTCCAAGAAACACTTGTGTTTGCTCATGAGTCAGGTGCTAACTTCAACGGTGTTCTTTGCGGACGTGCGACTTGGGCTGGTAGCGTTAAAGACTACATTGAGCAAGGTGAAGAAGCAGCTCGCAAGTGGCTTCGTACAACAGGGTTTGAAAATATTGATGAGCTCAACAAGGTTCTTCAAAAAACAGCTACCTCTTGGAAAGAAAGAGTCTAAAATTTATTGAAAAATAAATAAAGTAAGGGTTTACATTCTGATACTGATATGCTATAATGAAATCAAAAATTGAATAGGGTGAGCGTTACTAAGTTGGATTAGGCGTGACCGCAAATAAATTGAGGGAAGATATAGCCTCGGTTTGTTTGTGGTCTTTTTGTTTTGCCAGCACCCTAGAAAATGAAGAGGAGGAGATATGTATCGAATCATACATCCTATGAACAACAATGTTGCTCTAGCTAAACATGAAAATGGTGAAGAGGTTGTTCTGATTGGGAGTGGCATAGCTTTTAATAAAAAGAAGGGTGATATCGTTCTGGAAAGTAAGATTGAGAAAATCTTTCGCCTAAGAACGGAAGAGTCTAAAGAAAACTTTGTGGCCTTGCTCAAAGATGTTCCGCTGGACTTTATCACAGTGACTTATGATGTGATTGATACCCTTTCTAAGAAGTATGATTATCCTGTCCAGGAGTATATCTATGTCACGCTGACGGATCACATCTACTGTTCTTATCAGGCTGTGCAGCAGGGCAGGTACAAGGAGAGTGACCTGCCGGATGCTTCGGATAAATACCCTGTTCCTTATCAGATTGCTCAGGAAGCCTTAGCGATATACCGCGAGAGGTTGTTGGATAATTTCCCTAGCGACGAGGTCAATCGCATTGCTTATCACTTTATCAATGCCGAAGGGGAGACCAATCCTGAGGGACAAAGCCATTTGGGCAGACGAAAAGATATTCTGGCTGCAGTTGAGGCAGAGCTGAAGGAAAATGGCATTAAAAGAAGTGCAGAAAACAGCAACTTTTATGACCGTTTTATGATTCACCTGAACTACTTTTTGGACTATCTGGACAGAAGCCGTGATGACAATGTTTCCCTGCTGGAAATGGAAAGTCAGATCCAAATGACCTACCCTCAAGCCTATCAGGTCGGAAGCGATATTTACCAAATTATTGCCCAGAAGACGGGAATTGATCTCTACCGCAGCGAAAGAGTCTACCTGGTGCTGCATATCCAACGCCTTTTATAATAGAAAATAATAATAAAATTTTACATAAGAATACAAGGAGGAACTCTCATGAATAGAGAAGAAGTAACATTGCTCGGTTTTGAAATTGTGGCCTACGCTGGTGACGCTCGCTCCAAGCTCCTAGAAGCTTTGAAAGCAGCAGAAGCTGGGGATTTTGCTAAGGCAGACGCCTTGGTAGAAGAAGCCAATGGCTGCATCGCTGAAGCTCACCATGCTCAGACCAGTCTCTTGACAAAAGAAGCGGCTGGTGAGGACTTGGCTTACAGTGTGACCATGATGCACGGCCAGGATCACTTAATGACTACCATCTTGCTCAAAGACATGATGCACCATTTGATTGAACTATACAAAAGAGGAGTAAAATAATGAACAAACTCATCGGACTTATTGAGAAAGGGAAGCCTTTCTTTGAGAAGATTTCTCGGAATATCTATCTCCGCGCTATTCGGGATGGCTTTATCGCTGGTATGCCAGTCATCCTCTTCTCATCTATCTTTATCTTGATTGCCTATGTGCCAAATGCTTGGGGCTTCCATTGGTCTAAGGACATTGAAACTTTCCTAATGACTCCTTATAGCTATTCGATGGGGATTCTGGCTTTCTTTGTGGGTGGAACCACTGCTAAGGCTTTGACAGACTCTGTCAACCGCGACCTGCCTGCTACAAACCAGATCAACTTCTTGTCTACTATGCTGGCTTCTATGGTCGGCTTCCTCCTCATGGCAGCTGAGCCTGCCAAAGAAGGTGGCTTCCTAACTGCCTTCATGGGAACCAAAGGTCTTTTGACGGCTTTCATCGCAGCCTTTGTAACGGTTAATGTCTATAAGGTTTGTGTAAAAAATAATGTCACCATTCGCATGCCAGAAGAAGTTCCACCAAATATTTCCCAAGTGTTTAAAGACTTGATTCCATTTACTGTCTCAGTCGTTCTGCTCTACGGCCTGGAACTGCTTGTTAAAGCAAGTCTGGGAGTAACCGTTGCTGAATCCATCGGAACACTTCTTGCTCCACTCTTTTCAGCGGCAGATGGCTATCTGGGAATCACGCTTATCTTTGGTGCTTATGCTTTCTTCTGGTTCGTGGGAATTCACGGTCCGTCCATCGTTGAGCCTGCCATTGCTGCCATTACTTATGCCAATATCGATGCCAACTTGGCTTTGGTACAAGCTGGGCAGCATGCGGATAAGGTCATCACTTCTGGTACTCAAATGTTCATCGTTACCATGGGTGGTACTGGTGCGACCTTGATTGTTCCATTCCTCTTCATGTGGATCTGTAAGTCAGAGCGTAACCGTGCAATTGGACGGGCATCTGTTGTCCCAACTTTCTTTGGTGTCAATGAGCCCATTCTCTTTGGTGCTCCAATCGTACTGAATCCAATTTTCTTTATTCCATTTATCTTTGCGCCTATCGCAAACGTATGGATTTTCAAATTCTTTGTTGATACCTTAAACATGAACTCCTTCTCAGCCAACCTTCCTTGGGTGACACCTGGACCTCTGGGAATTGTGTTGGGTACGAACTTCCAGCTTCTGTCCTTTGTTCTTGCAGCCCTTCTTGTCGTGGTGGATGTGGTTATTTACTATCCATTTGTCAAGGTTTATGACGAACAAATCCTGGAAGAAGAGCGTTCCGGCAAAGCTAACGATGCTCTCAAAGAAAAAGTAGCAGCCAACTTTAATACTGCTAAAGCAGACGCTATCCTTGAAAAAGCAGGAGTGGATGAAGAAGCTCCAGCTCAAAACAATATTAGCGAAGAAACCAATGTTCTGGTGCTCTGTGCAGGTGGTGGTACTAGTGGATTGCTGGCTAACGCTTTGAATAAAGCAGCAGCTGAATATAATGTTCCTGTGAAAGCAGCAGCAGGTGGCTACGGTGCTCACCGTGAAATGCTGCCTGAGTTTGACCTGGTTATCCTGGCTCCTCAGGTTGCCTCCAACTTTGAAGACATGAAGGCGGAAACTGATAAATTGGGTATCAAGCTGGCTAAGACTGAAGGCGGCCAATACATCAAACTCACCCGTGATGGTAAAGGAGCGCTAGCCTTCGTTCAGGAGCAATTCAACAACTAAATCTGTTTATGTGAGATGAAGCAACTTGATAAGAATGTCATCAAGCTTGACTTCATCTCAAAGGCTATTGAAAGGAAAATAAGATGACAAAAACTTTACCTAAAGATTTTATTTTCGGAGGTGCAACAGCGGCCTATCAAGCTGAGGGAGCAACCCACACAGATGGAAAAGGACCTGTTGCCTGGGATAAGTACCTAGAGGACAACTACTGGTACACGGCAGAACCTGCCAGTGACTTTTACCACAAATACCCAGTGGATCTGAAATTGGCTGAAGAGTATGGTGTCAATGGTATTCGGATTTCCATTGCTTGGTCACGGATTTTCCCGACAGGCTATGGCGAGGTCAATCCAAAAGGTGTGGAATTTTACCATAATCTTTTCGCAGAATGCCACAAGCATCATGTAGAGCCTTTTGTGACCCTTCACCACTTTGATACACCAGAGGCCCTTCATTCAAATGGCGATTTCCTCAATCGGGAAAATATTGAGCACTTTGTGGACTATGCGGCTTTCTGTTTTGAAGAATTTCCAGAAGTTCGCTATTGGACAACTTTCAACGAAATTGGCCCCATTGGTGATGGTCAGTACTTGGTCGGCAAATTCCCGCCGGGTATCCAGTATGACTTGGCCAAGGTTTTCCAATCCCATCACAACATGATGGTCTCTCATGCCCGCGCCGTTAAGCTTTATAAGGACAAGGGCTACAAGGGTGAAATCGGTGTCGTTCATGCCCTGCCGACAAAATACCCTTACGACCCAGAAAATCCAGCAGATGTCAGAGCAGCAGAGTTGGAAGATATTATTCATAACAAGTTTATCCTAGATGCGACTTATCTGGGGCACTATTCAGATGTAACTCTGGCAGGAGTAAATCATATCCTTAAGGTCAATGGTGGTCAGCTGGATCTACGAGATGAAGACTTTGCGGTTTTAGAAGCAGCTAAAGACCTCAATGACTTCCTTGGCATCAACTACTATATGAGTGATTGGATGCGCGACTTTGACGGTGAAACAGAAATTATCCATAACGGAAAAGGCGAAAAGGGAAGCTCTAAGTATCAGATTAAGGGAGTAGGGCGCAGAGAACCTCCAACCCATATTCCGAAAACTGATTGGGATTGGATTATCTATCCGCAAGGTCTCTATGACCAAATCATGCGGATTAAGAAAGATTATCCCAACTACAAGAAGATTTATATCACGGAAAATGGTCTGGGTTATAAGGATGAATTTGTGGACAATACGGTTTACGACGATGCTAGGATTGATTACGTCAAGCAGCATCTGGAAGTCTTGTCCGATGCGATTGCGGACGGTGCTAATGTCAAGGGCTACTTTATCTGGTCTCTGATGGATGTCTTTTCTTGGTCTAACGGTTATGAAAAACGCTACGGCTTATTCTACGTAGACTTTGAAACCCAGGAACGCTATCCGAAGAAATCCGCTCACTGGTATAAGAAACTAGCCGAAACACAAATGATTGAATAGAAAGTAAAGCCGTTAGAGTTGAACTCTTTCGGCTTTTCGAAAAGAGGGAGGCCATGCTTGAAAAAAACAAAGAGTTTACTAAAAGCAGTATCAGGTTCTCTATATAAAAAAGTTTAAATTATTAATTTTGAACGATGTTCTCAAGTACCTCGGATTAAAAAACGGAACTTATTCTTATTGGAGATTGGTTCGTATCAGAAGGTTTAGAAGGGATTTGCCATTCTATGTTGACTATTGATTGTTTTGAGTATACGTTTCTAAGTTTAGTTGAGGAATCTGACAGAAGTTTGGTTAGTTTTGATGTAGATATAATACCTTATGAAAAGGATAAATAGTAAAAAGAGAGGTAAAAATATGGTACTAGAGTTATCAAATGATTTTCTAAAAGTTCATTTTAAGGAAAAGGGTGGAGAATTATCTTCTATAAAAGATAAGGATGGCGTGGAATATTTATGGCAGGGAAATCCTGAATATTGGGGAGGACAGGCTCCAGTCTTGTTTCCTAACTGTGGTAGTGTCCGTGATGATGCTCCTCTCTTTATTATGGGAGATGAAGGAGTTATAGAAGGCCATCTTCCTCGTCATAGTTTAGTTAGAAAGAAAGATTTTGAACATAAGATAATAAATGACCATCAAATTATGTTTTCAATTGAAAGTAATTCGGAAATGTTAAAACAATATCCTTATCCTTTTCGTTTAAGTATATTTTATACTTTAGATAAATCTAAGATTGAAGTAGAATACTTAGTTGAGAACTTAGGATTAAATCAAGATATGCCTTATTTCATAGGCGCGCACCCGGGTTTTAATTGTCCCTTATTTGAAAATGAACGGTATGAAGATTATTATCTCGAGTTTGAAAAAGAAGAAAATTGTAGTATTCCAGCATCATATCCAGAGACGGGATTGCTTGACATAAAAAGCCGTTCTCCTTTTTTAAATAAAGAAAAAGTATTAGCTTTAGATTATGATCTATTTTCAAAGGATGCAATTACTTTGGATAAGCTGGTTTCTCGTTCGGTAACATTAAAGTCTAAGAATCATAATAAGGCAGTAAAAATTGATTTCCAAGATTTTCCATATTTGATTTTGTGGTCTACTGCGAATAAAGGGCCGTTTATTGCAATTGAACCATGGGGCGGCTTATCTACATCAAAAGAAGAATCTGGATTTTTTAATTACAAGGAAAATGTAACTTTTATTGAGCCTGAAATGTCTGATTATAAAACTTATTCCATTGAGATAACAGAAATTTAAACGAATAATGGATAAAAAGTACTTGCTTTATTAGATTAGTAGGTAAAAAATCTGTAAAGGTATCGTTGGGAGAGGGATTATTATGTTGTTTCAAAAGTTACTCCAAGACACTATTTATAATGCATTATTTGCCAATATAATCTAGTATATTTATGAATGTAGAGAATCATTGGATGTATCCACGTATTTGATTTAAAAACAAAAATATATTAGGTTGGATGATTTTACTATTAAAAGCATAGCTGTAAGCAATAAAGATGAGGATTTCATTGTTTCGGATTTACTTGTTATAGGTTATTTAGAGATTGTTGGATATTCTAAATATGGCGTAGACCTCCCAATTTGTATCTTGATTCAGCTCCATCCATTACTAGACAATAAAACATCAGGAGCAACCTTATTGTTGCTCCTGATGTTTTATGCTCTTTATTTAAATTTAAAGCCTTCATAGACCAGATCTGCTTTAGGATTGGTCTTTTTAAATTCGTTGGCTAGCTTCTCCATCATCTTGACAGGTCCGCACATGAAGACGGTGGTTTGGTTATCCAGAGGATAATTCTTGAAGTCTAAATAGCCGGAGACCTTGCTATCGACCAAATGAAGGTCAAACTGCGGATTCTTGGCCGCATAGTCTTTGAGGAGGTCTAGGTAAACAGCATTTTCTGCTCCAGTATAAGCGTAGTAGAAGCTGACTGGACGATTCAGATTAGGATTTTCACGGATATAGGAGATAAAGGGCGTAATGCCAATCCCACCAGCAATCCAAATCTGCTTTTCCTGTCCTTGGTCAAGAATCATGTGGCCATAAGCTCGGTCAATGGTAACCTTTCTTCCTTCTTGAATGTTGTCATAAAGTTTCTTAGTGTGGTCTCCAGAGTTCTTGATAGTAAAATAGACAATATTGTCATGGCCGCCAGAGATAGAGAAGGGATGTGGCGCTTTTTCAAATCCTTCTTGGAAAATCTTGACGAAGGCAAACTGACCGTACTGGTAGTCTAACTTTTGACTGAGTTGGATTTTCAACTCCACGTTATCGTGGTTGAGGCGTTTGACCTGCATGATTTTTCCCAGATGGCGAAAGGCCAAACTTTGATAGAGGAAGATGATGTAAAAGCCAGAAGCTAAACCGATGATAGCGTAGAATCCGACTACGAAACCTAGTAAGGTCGGTGTTAGGAGTCGACCGCCCATCAGCATATAGGCGTGGAAGAGACCAAAGATATAGGCCAAATAGACAAAGCGGTGAATCCAGCGCCAAGCTTCATATTTGATGTGCTTGCCAAGATAGGCCACCAGAACAATGCTGACAAATAGATAGATGCCGACGTTCCCAAGCTGGGCTGCCAGATGAGAGCCCCAGAGACTGCCACCCATGGCAACATTGTGGAGAGCAAGAAGAACGACGGAAAAGATAGCTGTAAACTTATGATAAGCATACATCTTTTCGATGCCATGGAACCATTTTTCTAATTCCGAGAATACATTTGAAATAAAAAAGAATGCTGACAAATCAACATTCTTTTTATGTTCACTTTGATAAACATTATAAAATTTGTCTGTTTAGCTACCAAAAAGCTACCAATAGATTTGTAATTTTTAAAAAACAAATTAATGAAAAAATTAAAGCCTTGGTTCCCAAAGCTTTTTTTATGTTATAAACTCATTAAAAGAACTCCCAGTTAGATTTGGAATATTTTTTATTCTGTGTCATATAAAAATAAATAAAATGAATGGCTATAGCTAGAGCTAATTAACTTATTTTATCACCTAAAAACTTACAAATCAAGTTTTTAGTTGACTAACTAAAATATTTTTTATAAAATATATTTATAACTTAGAAATAAGTTATAAATGATAAAAAATAGTTCATAAGTTTAGGAACAGTGAGTGAGGAGGAAGTTGAGGACGAGACTATGACTTACGACTATTCGAAGCCTTGGAGCTAGAAATTGTGTGGACAAGGACAAGGGACGAGCCTGACGGGAAGTCAGGCGAAGTCCTGCAGACTGGCGTCCATACAATTTCTAGCCAAACAAAAGCTGGCTATTCTAACAGCCAGCAAACCGATACACTTAAGACAACGTCCTAAGTAACGAGTCATTGGCAAAAATCAATAGTAGCAATGAATTACGCATATTTTAAACATAGAAAGGAGGCGTTACAGTTGAAAAATACCATTCAATCTCTACGAGAATATCAAAATCAAGTAGATTTATCAAAACTAGAAAAATCTATTTATATCAGTATTGACCGATTAACAGTAATCTTTGATAGTGAAAACCAATCACTTAGACGAATATTTCGTGAATTACGAAAATCACTCAATAATATAATTCAAGAATTTAGTATTCAAGAAAATCTAAAAGAAAACTATTTTACTCTTTATAAAACTATAAACGAAGATAGTATAAATCTAATTTTCTTTCAACTATCGGATTATGGTGGTTATCAAGTCATACGCCTAGACTTCAACCCAAACTCACTAAAAGAATTTGAGGGGTTACAAGTGTGGAGGCAGATTATGAATTACGCTCGATTAAATCGATTAGAAATTAGACTGTCACGATTAGACCTTGCTTTTGATATCTTTAATAGGCCAGAAATAGTTTTTTTACAACATATCAAAGGAGGCGTTAGTCATAAAATATTCTATGGTAGAGGGGGAAATATAGAAAGTAAATACTGGGGGGCAAGTGGTAGCAACGTTCAAGTACGTTTGTATGATAAGAATATAGAGGTATTAAGTCATAAAAGAGCTGATAAATTAAATATAGAGAGCAAACCTTTTTGGTGGCGATTAGAGTTCCAACTTCGGACAAAGGCTATAAATGAAGAAACCATTTCAGAAATTTCTAAACGATTAGAGAATTTTAGTTTTTTTAGTCTTTCAAGTGTTCCAGATGATAGCAAAGCATTTGCTTATATCTTTCTCCATGCACCAGCTCTTTTACCCGAATTATTTCCCTATCTAAAACCTAACACTATAAGAGTCAAAAAAACTAGACTTAGAAAACACCTAAAAGCATTTGATAGTAACTCATTTTCTTTAGAGCTTCAAGATGCACTTAAAAAACAAACGCCACGATTAAACAATGAATTAAAACAATTAATAGGTGAATTCATTGAACTTACTGGGAAAGGAGAAGATATTTTATGAACAATAAACTCACTATGACAGTACAAGATATTATGGACTTAGGGTTCTCAAAATGGACTGCTTATAACATTTTACGACAAGCAAAACACATTATGGTTGAACGTGGTTTCGATTTCTATAACAATAAAGGGCTCGGAACTGTTCCCGTATCAGTTGTATCAGAAATTCTTGGATTGGAGGAACTGCATGTCAAAAACTAGATATACTGGTGTTACTAGAGACGATAAAACTGGGAAATATACTTATTATTTTAAAGCTGGAGTTGACCTAGCTACTGGTAAACCGTATCAAGAACGCAGACGTGGTTTTCAAACCGCAAAAGAAGCCTTTGAGGCACGAACAAGAGCTTTAAATAAAGTGCATCAAAAAGGTGGAATTAAGCACACTCAGTGGACGTTTAAACAATTTATGGACGAAGTATTTATACCAAACTATTATGCTACTACAAGTCCAGACCTTGAACGAAGACGTCAAATTATATTTGATGAATTTATTCAATATTTTGGTAAGAAAAAACCTAGAGAAATTACAACTTATGATGTTATAAATTATAGAAATAGTTTATTAGAAAAATATTCAAATTCATACGCAAGAAACAAAATGATATTACTTAATCAAGTTTTGAAAACCGCAAAAAAGTATGGGTTAATTTTCCATGAAATACCTACAAGTAATATCAGTCCTATTCCAATAACAAAAAAACATATCGACTTTTGGACAAAAGATGAATTTCAAAAAGTAATACAATCCCTTGATAAAGAGAGTTATTTTGAGCATTTTATTTATACACTCCTTTGGCTTTATTATTTTACGGGAATGCGTGTAAATGAGGCAACTGCTCTTTATTGGGAGGATGTGGACTTTGAAAAGAAAACACTAGCAATCAATCACAACTTACAGTATATAAATCGTGAAAATTGGGAGCGCCGTAACAAGCTAAAAACCGAAAGCTCTCGGCGTACTATTGGACTCGATGATAATACTCTAAAGGTTCTTAAGGAGTGGAAAGAAAGACAAGAAAAAGTCGATAAAATACCATTCATTCTGTCGCCCGACGGAGTTCCATATCGTAAACGTAGTATTAGAGACCAAATTTTAAAATACTCTAAACGTGCTGGTGTTAAATACATTCAACCAAAAGGTTTGAGACACTCCCACGCATCTTTGCTTATTAATGAATATAATGTAAATGCCCTATATATCCAAAGACGATTAGGCCATGCTGATGTCAAAACAACACTTAGCATTTATAGTCATTTATACCCCAACGCAGATACCGAATTAACTGATAAACTCAATCTCATATCAAATGATTTTATTAATTAAGTCTACTTAGCTACCAAAAGAGCTACCAAAAAATATAAAAGTATCTAAAAAGCCTTATTTTAAAGGGCTTTTTTTGAATTTTTCCCACTATTTCTAATAGGGCATTCCGAGTCGCAAGTAAAAAGGTCAGCGAAAGGGTTGTTAAGGCCAAACCAGGTACGATAAAGTTGGTCATCCCAGCTGAAGCCCAAGTATAGATGGTCAGGATTATGCTAACAGCAATAAGGGTGATTCCTTTGATAGATTTCATGATGGTTTCCTTTCTGATTTTTATCACTATTTAGTTGTAAATGAATTTGTTACATTCTAACAAAGAAAAAACAAGCTGTCAAGATAAGAGCTTGTTTTGTTAGTAGCTATTGATGTCTAATATTTAAAATCTATTCTAGGCTCACTAGAGATAAAGGTCTTTCGTTTTTATATCTTAATAAGGCTTTGATTTTCAGTGAAATTTTTCATGTGATACAGGGAAAGGAATTCGGTATGTTTTTATGGAAGAGAAGTTTATTTTCTGAAAATCTTGTAAAAATTTGTTAGATATGATAAACTGATAAAAAAATAAAGAGGTTTGTTTTATGATTAAGGCTTATAAAAATTTTCTCAAAGGTTATGTAGATTTTTCTGGTCGCTCTACACGTTCTGATTACTGGTGGATTTACCTAACCAATTTTTTTCTTGGTGTTTTTTTGTACGTGGCTACTTACTCAACACTAATATCTAATCCAAACAGTATTGAGGCAGTTAAAACCGCCAATTCCTTAACTTATTTTTCTATCTTTTGGTTTCTCGTTTTCTTCTTGCCTGGCTTAGCTTTAACTATTCGTCGTTTACGAGATGCTGGTTTCCACTGGGCTTTAATTTTTGTCGCTTTGATTCCTTGGGTAGGCTCAATAGCTCTTCTTGTTTTGTTAGCTTTTCCAAGCAAGAATATTGTAGATTTAGATGCCAAAATTGATCAAGAAATGTAGTTGTTTAATGATTCATCAAGTAAATCGGTATGCTTTGTCACTATGCTGCTTGGATCATCCTATTTTCTTGTAAGACTATGTTTATTGCTGATTTCTAGTCGCTATTTATTGAAATCTTATTTTGCTTCATCTTGATACAAGCTAGTATCAATTTTTGGCGAATTATTTTGACGTCTATGATGAAACACTCCTGACTCTAGTTTTCTAGATTCAGGAGTGTTTTTCTTTTATATCTAGAGAGTTATTCAGTGTAGAGTTTTTGGTTTATAGGCTATCGTTTTTATCTGTTTGAATCAGCTTATTACTTGTAAAGGGGAGATTCTTAGTGAATTCGGATAGATTTCCTTTGACCCCTTGCATAAATTTGCTAGGATTTGGCAAATTAATATCATCTTTCCAGCTTTGAACACGCATATTCAGCAGGAGCTTGGACAAGCGCAGCAGCATGTCACGTTCTTGGTCTGTTAGAGATTGAGCATTTTTCAGGATTTCGAGGACTTTGTTAAAGTTTTCAACATTGGACAGTTCGTTGACAGATTGGATACCAGCATCTAAAATCAGTCCGAAAAAGAGGTCGAAAAAGTCTTTAAGTTCTTCATCTGAAACGGTGCTCACCCAATTTTTAAACGTTTTGTCTATCTGCAGGCTCTCTGCATCTAGTGTATCCAGCAATAGGAAAGAGTCTCCCTTTATTTTCCATGAAAAGGTATCGTGCTGGGCAAAGCCGCCGATGGCACTGCTTTTGACAATCCTAGCTTCCTTAGGTGTTTCCAGCATCATGCCGACGATGGAGTTCTGAGGCAGGTAGCGTTTCATCCTTTCAACCACAGTCTGATAGCCATCGCTTTCGATGACAGAGTGATTGAGACCAGGAGAGTCATAGCTGTAGATGGCTTTAATGCGGTCTTGGAGCGACGCATCCATCTGACTGGCCGCATAAGAAGCCAGGTTTCCCCCTTTGGAATGGCCGGTTAGGATAAAGTTACCGGGCAGATTTTCTAAGGCTTTCTGTAGGTAGCGGGCGGCCATTTTCTGAGCAGGGATTTGAGCCATATAGGTCATGTGGAAGTCTTCCTTCCAGCCGACAATGGAGTCGTCTGTGCCGCGAAAGACCAGGACATAGGTATCGGGCTTGATTTTGAAAATCAAGGCAGCGAATTGTTTCTGGATATCTTGGTCAACGTCATTGACATAGCCCATCAGTTTTAGATTTTTAAAGCGGGTAGAGGCTGCGGCCAAATCCAGTAGTTTCAGTCGGTTTTTGCTGACCATCATGGAGAGGTCGCGCGGTACTTGATTGGCCAAATCCAGCAGCCGGCAGTCACAGTAAGGGGACATGTCTTCATGCACTAGTTGGTCAAAAGGCAAGTAGGTCAGCTCTGTCAGAATTAGCAGATCCAGTTCATTGAAAGGTTTATCATAAATGCTGTCATGCTGGACTTCTTCAAGGTAAGTAAAAATATTGCTCATATTATATCTCCAATTTCTACTAGTTAGTATAGCATATTTTTCTGATAGAATTTCTCTTTTCCAGAAAAATCCTACCTTAGACTGAGGATGATAAACAAGTAATCGCATTTTTTGGTATAATGTTACTAGCAAGAAATCGGGAGGGAAAGATGCACAAGATTTTACTAGTAGAAGATGATCCAGTCATCCGTCAGATGGTTAAGAAAATGCTGGAACAATGGGGCTTTCAGGTAGTGGCAGTTGAGGACTTTATGGATGTGCTGACTGTCTTTGTCCGAGAGGAGCCGCATCTGGTGCTGATGGATATCGGCTTGCCCTTGTTTAACGGCTATCATTGGTGTCAGGAAATCCGCAAGATTTCAACGGTGCCTATCATGTTTCTGTCTTCCCGCGATCAGTCCATGGACATTGTCATGGCTATCAATATGGGGGCAGACGACTATATTACCAAGCCTTTTGACAATAATGTCTTTCTGGCTAAGGTTCAGGGCTTGCTGCGTCGTTCCTATGAGTTTGGAAACGACCAGAGTCTCTTGGAGCACCAAGGTGTCATTCTTAATCTCAAGTCTACAGATCTGGTCTTTGATGGGAAAGTGGTGACCTTGACCAAAAACGAATTTCAGATTTTACGGGTTCTCTTCGAGCATTCGGATGGTATCGTGGCGCGTGATGATCTGATGAAGGAACTCTGGAATAGTGACTTTTTCATCGATGACAATACCCTATCGGTCAATGTCGCTCGCCTACGTAAGAAGCTTGAAGAGCACGGACTTAAAAACTTCATCGAAACCAAAAAAGGAATAGGATACGGTCTCATCAATGGACACACAGGATAAATTTTTCTTTTTTAAGTCTTACCTTTATTCACGGCGATTTTTTCTAGCTCTGCTAATTCTTCTGCTAGGCTTTATTCTGCTCTTTGCCTTTGTCTTTGATACTTACCGCAGTCTGCTGGAATATGTCGCGCTCTTGCTGGCTTTTCTGTCTTTCTTGTTTATCGGAGCAGATGCTTGGACTGCCTTTAAGGGCTATCGCAGCCAGAAGCTGCAGGCCTCTGCTCAGGCTCAGACTCCTCTAGAAAAGCTTTTGCAGGAACGAGTGGAGGAGCTGGAGTACGAACAGAAGAATCAGCTCTTGGTTGAGCAGGAAAAATACAATGATTTGCTGGACTACTACACTCTTTGGGTTCATCAAGTCAAGACACCCATTGCTGCCAGTTCACTCTTGATTGGAGATTTGAAGGATAAGGAAGCCAAGTCTCAGTTGGAGCAGGAGCTCTTTAAGATCGAGTCCTACGTTCATCTGGTGCTCCAGTACCTCCGTCTGGAAAGCTTCCATGATGATCTAGTGCTGAAGCAGGAAAATCTGGCTGATTTGGTCAGGGAAGTGGTCAAGAAATACGCCCTTTTCTTCATTCAGCAAGGACTCAGCCTCAATCTTCATGACCTAGACCACACGATTGTCACTGATAAAAAGTGGTTTGTAGTGATTTTGGAGCAGATCCTGTCCAATAGTCTTAAATACACCAAAGAAGGCAGTATAGAGATTTATTTTCACGAGGGCAGCCTCTACATTAAGGACACGGGTTTGGGGATTCAAAATGCTGATTTGCTGCGGGTTTTTGAGCGCGGTTTCTCAGGCTACAATGGTCGTCTGACCCAGCAGTCATCAGGCTTAGGTCTTTATCTGTCCAAGAAAATTGCTGACCAGCTGGGACACAAGATTGCGATAGACTCTCAAGTTGGTCAGGGAACGACGGTTTCCATCGCCTTTCCTGAGAAGAAATTGATCTTTGAATAGGAGGAAGAAAGTTGCTAGTAGTGGTTTATGATAGTCTGACTGGTTTGGGCAAGAAGTTTGCTAAAAGTCTGGGGTTACCTAACCAGTCAGTCTGGAAAAAGCTGGAGGGACCCTGTATTTTAGTCAGCAGAAATAGCGGTGCTGGGCAGATTCCGTGGACGACCAAGCGCTTCATCAAAAAGTATGAGCATCTAATCAAAGGCTTTGTCATCAATGGCAACCAGAAGCGTTATCCGCAGACCTTTTGCGGGGCAACGGATAAGATAGTGGAGCAGTATGGTCTCCGCCATATTCGTAACATAGAGGGCTCTGGAACGGAAGCAGACCGACAAGCGGTCAAAGGCTTTCTAAAACAGTTGCAGACAGAAGAAAGTTCTCATAAAAGCCGCTAGGTTTTGTGCTATTTTAGGTAGATGCTTTGCAAGATTTTTAAAAGTGACAAAATTGTAAGAATAAAACTAGCAAATGAAAGGTTAGGTTATGGTACCGGCCTTTCTTTTTTATTATCATAGAGGCAAGAAATAAGAAGGAGACAGAAAAATGAAATCAAAAGGTATAAATGCTTTTCAGTTGAAGCTCTTCATGGCCTTTCTTATGGTTTTTGACCATATCAGCCAGATACCAGGGCTAGTGCCGGACGGCTGGGATGGCGTCTTGCATGCCCTAACCCGCTGTGTCGGAGTAGCATTTGCCTTCATGGCAGTGGAAGGTTTTCTCCACACTCGTAACCGCCTGGCTTACAATATGCGGCTCTTCTTTTGGGCAGCCCTGATGCAAACAGGAAACTGTATCCTGACACTCCTCTTTCAGGAGAAGGGCATCTACCTCACTCACAATATCTTCCTGACCTTGGCCTGCGGGGTTCTCATGCTGAGTCTTTTCTTTGGTTTTTCTGAAAATGGCGGAGCTGCTAAGGATAGGAAGCGTGGTTTGCGGATAGCGGCAGGAGTATTAGTCTTGCTGGCTGGGCTTCTCTTTAGCGAAGGCGGCATGGCTCTGCTTCCTTTCATGCTCTTGACCTACCTTTTTAGAAATCAAGTCTTTTTCAGAAACTTGTCCTATGTAGTTTGGGCGGGAGTTCTCTTTGCCATGAGTATTCAAATTTATCCAACCTTGCAGGACACGCTATCGATGCTGCTCTATAATTCAGACTGGCTCTTTATCACTGTTCTTCCCCTCTTGCACTTCTACAATGGTGAGCGAGGATCCAGCAGCAAGTGGAGCAAATATTTCTTCTATATTTTCTATCCAGCCCACCTTTGGTTAATTGCTTTGATTGCCTTTTGGGTAAAATAAAGTCCATCTTATCTTACAAAAGTGTAAGATTGCACTTTAAAATGTAAGCTTAGGTTATGGCTGGGCGGTTGGTATTGAGATAAAATAGACTTATCAATTAGGAGGCAGTTTATAAATGCTGCTAAAAGCAGGGCTTTGATAGGTGCCTGCTAGACAGAAAGGAAGAAAGATGACATTATTAGACGTACAGCACGTGAAAAAGATTTATAAAACCCGCTTTCAGGGCAGCCAAGTAGAGGCCTTGAAAGACATTCACTTTACAGTAGAAAAAGGCGAATATGTCGCCATCATGGGGGAGTCAGGCTCTGGGAAATCGACCCTGCTCAACATCCTAGCCATGTTGGACAAGCCGACTGAGGGCCGCGTCTTTCTCAACGGAACTGACACGGCAACCATCAAAAACAGCCAGGCTTCCAGCTTCCGCCGAGAGAAATTAGGCTTTGTCTTTCAGGATTTCAATCTGTTGGATACCCTGTCGGTCAAGGATAATATTCTCCTGCCTCTAGTTCTCTCTCGCCGTCCCATTACCGAGATGATGCAGAAGCTGGTCACAATCTGCAATGAGTTGGGGATTAACAAGCTGCAAGAGAAGTTTCCATATGAGATTTCCGGTGGCCAGAAGCAGCGGGTCGCAGTGGCTCGGGCTATTATCACAGATCCTGAGATTCTGCTGGCGGACGAGCCGACAGGAGCCTTGGATTCCAAATCTTCGGCGGCGTTGCTGGATGTCTTTGACGACATCAATGCACGAGGCCAAACCATTCTCATGGTGACCCACTCAACGGCAGCGGCTAGCCGCGCCAAGCGGGTGCTCTTTATCAAGGATGGGATTCTTTATAATCAAATCTTCCGAGGTGACAAGACCGAGCGGGAGATGTTCCAAGAGATTTCTGACACTCTGACAGTTATGGCAAGTGAGGTGGGCGATTATGTTCAAACTAACGAGTAAACTGGCTTTGTCAAACCTGGTTAAAAATCGCAGTTTGTATTATCCATTTGCTTTGGCGACGGTACTGGCAACAGCGATTTTGTATAGTTTTGTCTCACTGGCTCATAGCCCCAACATGGAGACCTCTTATGGTGGTACAGCAGCTCGCATGACCTTGCAGTTTGGTATCCATGTCATTCAGATTGCCGTCCTTATCCTCATTACCTATGCCAATAGCTTTGTCATGAAAAACCGCTCCCGAGAGTTGGGAGTCTATAGTCTGCTGGGCATGGAGAAAAAGCATCTGCTAGTCATGACCTTCTTTGAACTCTGTGTCTTTTATCTACTTACAGTTGGTCTGGGAGTCTTGTCTGGTCTAGCTTTGGACAAGATGCTTTACGCAGTCCTTTTGAAATTGATGGGAATGCCGGCAGTTCTTGCCTCGACCTTCCAATGGCAGAATGTCTGGATTACTCTAGTCAGTCTGGGAGTCGCTTTTGCGGTGATTTTGTTGCTCAACTCTACCCGACTTCTACGCTATAGCTCTCTTAACCTAATGAAAGAAAAGAAAGCAGGCGAGAAGAAAGGACGCTTCCTTTTTCTGCAAACCTTGCTGGGGCTCCTGCTCATGGGTGTGGCTTATTATATGGCTTTGACCGTTACCAAACCTGTCGCTGCTATTGGCAATTTCTTTATAGCTGTGATCATGGTTATCCTAGCAACCTATCTGCTTTTTAATGCAGGCTCGATTACACTATTGCAATTTCTCAAAAAGCGCAAAGGCTACTACTATAAAACGCAGAATTTCATTTCTGTTTCCAATCTCATCTCGCGGATGCGCAAAAATGCAGCAGGATTGGCAACTATCTCCATTCTATCTACCATGCTCCTAGTGACTCTGGTCGGTACAATCAATATCTATGTTGGGGGTCAGGATTATATTACCACCTTGCATCCGAAGGATTATAATGTCAGCATCGTCTTGCCGAAATCGACTGATCAGAAGGAGGCTCTGTTGGACAAGATCCAGCAAGTTGCTCAGGACACAGGTCTGAAGAAGCCAAGCTATACTGACTATCTCTACCAATCGGCCTTCATCATGAAACTGGCTGGTAATGATGTGACAGTTCCAATGCAAAGCGAGCTGGAGTCGGATTCAAGTATCTTGACCAAGTCTGTAGGCACGATTACGGTCATCAATCGTCAGGATTATGAAAAAATGACAGGGGAAAAGATAGACATGGCAGACGATGAAACTCTTGTCTATGGAAAAAATATTTCCTTAAATAAGGACAATCCTCTCCGAGTGAATGGTAAGGACTGGAAGATTAAGCAGCTTTTATCGTCGAATTTTACGCATGGGGAAATTCCTAATCCAAACGATGTGACCATGGAACAGGGGCTCTATATGGTGGTCAATGATAGCAAAGAGGTTAATCTCGATGTGGATCATTACTACTACATTGGAGTTGCTTCAGAGACTAAGGACAGTAAAAAGTTTGTTGAGCAAGTCCAACTGGGGTTGAGGGACACTCTGGAACAGGAACAAGCACAAGATGGTAGCTTCGCAATGGCTAGTGACCGTTACAGCTCAGAAAAGAGCTATCAAGAACTTACTGGAACCTTGCTCTTCATCGGTGTCTTCCTTTCCGTTATCTTCCTCCTAGGGGCCGTTCTCGTGATTTACTATAAGCAAATCTCTGAAGGATATGAAGACCGAGATGGCTTTATCATCTTGCAAAAAGTTGGTTTAGATGAAAAGCAGACTAGAAGTACCATTCGAAAGCAAATCTTGACTGTCTTCTTCCTACCTCTCATCTTTGCTTTTCTACATGTAGCAGCGGTCTTTCACATGCTGCGCTTGATAGTTGCCCTATTGGGTGTGACCAATCTTCCTCTTTTGATTCAGACAACACTTGCAACTTGCGGAGTCTTCCTCTTGACCTATATTCTAGTCTTTCTGTTGACTTCACGTAGCTACCGCAAGATTGTCGCCCTCTAAGAGCAAATCCTTGACCTCTGGTCTGGGATTTTTGATGTCTGGATTTTTACCTCTCATCTTCTTGATTTTACCGCTTGTCCAAAAAGCTGAGATTTTTCAAAAAAGACTTGCTATCATAGTCTCAGAAGTTAAGGACAGGAGAAAAGATTATGTTAGTAGAAACGAAAAATCTTAGCAAGGTTTATGGCGATAAGGTGGCTGTCAATGGTCTCGATATTCAGATTGAGAGAGGCAGTTTCACCGCTATTCTAGGACCAAATGGCGCAGGGAAATCCACGACCATTCAGATGCTGATAGGGCTCTTGCAGCCGACATCCGGGCAGATTTGCTATACTGAAAAGCCTAGGCTGGGTGTGGTTTTCCAAAACAGTGTGTTGGACGCCCGGCTGACAGTTTTAGAAAATCTGACCATCAGAGCCAAGCAGTACAAGGAGATGCCGGCAGGTAGAATTGAGCGCTTGGTGTCTCAGCTAGGTTTATCAGCCTTTGTCAAGCAGCCTTATGGCACGCTGTCTGGCGGCCAGAAGCGTCGGGTGGACATTGCGCGAGCCCTGCTCAATAGTCCCGACCTGCTTTTTCTAGATGAGCCTACGACAGGCCTGGACATTCAGACTCGGGAGAGTATTTGGAGTTTGCTCAAGCAAATTCAGAAAGAAGAGCAGATGACCATTGTCTTGACAACCCACTATCTCAATGAAGCTGATGATGCAGATAAGATCTATATCGTAGATCATGGTCAGGTCATTGCCCAAGGCTCTGCAGACCAGATTAAGGGAAACTATGCCCGCAATGTCTTACGGATTTTAAGTCAAGATGCAGCAAGTTTAGAGAAAAGCTTGCCAAGAGGCTACGCTTGGGAGCAAGTCAAGGAAGGGGAACTTATCCTTCACCCTAAAACGACTCAAGAAGCTCTGACCTTATTGGCTCAGGCAGGTCCCTATATCGAACAATTTGAATTCCAACCCGGAACCATGGACGATGCCTTTATGGCACTGACAGGAAGAGAGGTACGCTAATATGCTCGCTTTGATAAAACGTAATTTTTTACTTTATTTCCGCAACCGCAGTGGGGTAATTTTGTCCCTCTTCGGAGCCATTATTCCCTTTGTGCTTTATATCGTTTTTTTGAAAAATAATTACAAAGCTCATTCCAGTCAGCTGATGGACTTGTGGCTGATTGGCGGCGTGTTGGCAGTTACAGGATTAACGACCACCTTGGCGGCTTTCTCTCGGCAGGTCGAAGATCGGGAGCGGAAGGTGACAGACGACCTCTTTATCACGGACTTGGGACCATGGGGCTTGCAGCTTAGTTATCTTGTCAGCTCTGTTATTATCGGCTTTTTGATGCAGGTCATTATGTTTGCCTTTATGCTCAGCTATTTTACGCTGGCGGATAAAATTTCCTTTGAATGGGGGAGTCTTCCTTACCTGATGCTTCTGATGCTCTTGAACAGCCTATTGGCCACACTGATAAATGCTCTGATTGTTCAATGCTTCAAATCAGTGGATAGTTTAGGGAAATTGGCAACAGTAGTCGGAGCAACTTCTGGTTTTCTAGTGGGAACCTATATCCCCATTGGAACCTTACCGAACATGGCGCAAAACCTGATGAAGCTTACCCCTTCTAACTACATGGCATCTCTTTTCAGACAGGTTCTCATGAAGGAAAGTCTAGCAGATACTTTTGCCAATAACAGCCATCCGCAAGCAGCTTTTGAAAAAACAATGGGAATTCGCATTGAATGGCAGGAGCTCTTGACAAGGACAGAAACTTTCTATATAGTTGGAATAGTTTTAGTTGCAATAGCGCTTATTTGGATGGTGCAAAATATGATTGCCATCCGCCGGCTGAAACTACAATAGAATGTGAATAGGGAGCTTCCTCTTGCAAGCAAAATTTGAAACAGATCCAACCATTTCATCCAAGGATCCGCTGGTTGTGGTCAAGGCAGACCAGCTAGCGGCAGAAGCCAAGGCCATCTTAGATTATTTAGAGCAGTACAAGGCAGGGCCAAGTGGCGTCCTGCCTATCAAGTCGGATGATAAACTGGTCATGCTGAAGACTGAAGATATAATCCTAGCAGACATCAACCAGACAACTCTGATGATTTACAGTAGAGAAGGCATTTACCAGACGACAGAGACCTTGACTCGCTTTCAGCAGCGGATTAGCAGCTCGAACTTTATCCAGGTTTCCCGGCATGCTGTCATCAATATTGACCATCTGGAGTCTTTGTCTGACAGCTTTTCTGGCAATATGACGGCCAAGCTGACCAATCAAATCAAAACCGAAGTCAGCCGTCGCTATGTCAAACTCTTGATGGAATATCTGGGAATCTAGGAGGTAAGTGATGAGTATAAAAAAATGTCTACACGCTATATTGATGGGCATCCAGACAGGGAGTGCAGTCTATCTGATTGTCCTTGCTCTCTCTATTCAAAAAAATCCGCCCACAACAAGTAATATCGTCAGTGTCATGATGATGAGCGGCTTGATTGGGATTATCAGTTCAATGTTAAAAACTCTTGAAGACCGATTCTCTTTTTCAGTCTCGATTTTACTGCATTTCGCCGCTGTCGCAGTCTTAGTATGCTGTTTCATGGTCTATAATAACTGGGGATTTTTAATTGCCAGCTGGCATTTCTGGTTTAATTTTATTCTGATTTACCTCTTTGTATGGCTCTTTCGTTACTTGGATACAAATCTTAAGACCAAGAAGATTAACAGCGCCTTGGCTAAGCGCAGAAAGGAAAAAGAGGGCAAGTAACTTGCTGAAAACCGTTCTGACAAGCATATCATAAAAACAAATGGAGCTGGACTATATCCTGCTCCTGTTTTTTATATCTAAAAAACTCAAGCTAGATTTTCTAGCTTGAGTTTTATGCGCTATTACACTCCCAATCGGATATGAGGGAAGTGGTTGTAAAGATAGTCAAAGGTTGACTGAAGTTTAGTGTCTGTTGTTTTACCAATATTCTTAAAAGGCATTTGGTATTTCTTTTGATTGTTTCGAACAGCAACTAAGGTTGAGTTTCTGTTTGAAGCAACGAAGCCGCGCTGCATGGTGAGAATGTGGTGGTAGAGATGGACGACCTCTTTGAGATCAATCGCCTTGAAACCTCTATAGTAGGTAATGAGATGGTCTTTATAAACAGCAATTTTCAGCACATCGTCGTGGAAAGAAGCTTGCTCCAGCAGGATATTGAGATTGTCCTTGGCCTCTGGATAGGCTGCATAGATTTCTTCGTAGGCAGCGATATTTTTCTTGCGGCCGATAATTCCTATAACGACAAAGAAAACACAGAGTCCAATCAAAAACAGAATGTAGAACATGAATGCAAGATTGTCAGATTCAAATTCAGTGATAGAGATATAGGAGCTGCTTGACATTACTGTGATGACTTCGGGATTGTCTGCTAGGAGACCGCGAACGAGGCTGCCATAATTAGAGATATATCCCTGATTTTTTTTAGGGGAGTTAGCATTAACATAGGAGCCAACGATTCGGACAGGATTTTTTTCCAGCTCGCCCTTTTTCTCTTTTTCTAAGAGCTGGGCAATCTGCTTATCCCCTTTTTTAGCTTGCAGACCAACATATCCGTCTTGGTAGGCAACCAGCCAAACTTGGGTATTATCTTCTACTTCAATCAGAGCCTCTGGAAAAATATATGACACTTCAGCATAGACTGCTGAATCTACTCCAGGATCGCTATTTCGGTCATAGGCAGTCTTGGTGTTGACCTTTTGGTATTGGATAAAGCCCATCACTGCAGCAACTGCTAAAAAAATAAAAGTAATTACCAGTAGGGCGATGGTACCCTGGTTACGTCTTTCCTTGAGCATAGCTCAACCTCCAAAATATAGTATAAAAAAATAATTTGATTAGCAAACTATCTTTTTTGTATAGTATAGCATAAATGCTTGACAAATGGCAAGAATGTGTTAAAATATGAATGAATAGAAAGTTTAATTCATTCATGAAAGAGGCATAGAAATGGATAAAAAAAATGAGCTCCTGGCTGCGGCTAGGGAAGTCTTTGCGGAAAAAGGCTATAAGGCAGCTGGAATTTCTGATATTGCTAAGAGAAGCCATATGGCTGTCGGATCCTTTTACAAGTATTATGAGTCCAAGGAAGCTATCTTCTTGGAGGTTTATGTAGCTGAAAATAGCCGTATACGAGAGGGAATCATGCAACGCGTAGACTGGCAGGGCGAGCCCGAGGCAATCGTTGAACAGCTTTTTGCAGTCACTTTTGAATTGATTTCACCCAATAAAATTCTGGCTGAGTGGAACAAGCCAGGCATTTCTCAGATTCTGCACGATTACTATAATCAGGATTCCGGCCGAGCGTCCAATGCCTTTCATCAGTTTCTGATTCAGACTTTCAGTCAGCGCTTGCAGGAAGAGGGCTTTTCGAAAGGGAAAATAGCTGAGATCATGAAGGTTTATGACTTGATTTACTACATAGACATGCATGTCACGGAGCAGGAATTTTCAGGCTACTTCGATAGTCTTGAGACTTTAGTGAAATATTTTGTTAAGGGGATTTTTTCCAAATAGAGGAAATTCCTTTTCTTAGAAGCGGCAGTGAATGAATTTATAAAATTATTCATTCACAAACAAAGGAGGTGATGGGTTATGCCCTGTGATTCGGAAATGGAAAGGAACGTAATTAGATAAAATACATTATTTTTTATCATGATATGAATGAATATCTGGAACTATTCATTCAAAAACAGAAAGTGTGGAAAAGAATGAATAAGCAAGGAGGATTTGCCATGAGTGGAATGGCTATTTTGGGTATCTGTCTGGTCGTGATTGGTCTTTTGACCATTGGCTACGGCGGTGTGACAGTTGGTTTTAGTTTAAGTGTGGATTTTCAGTCATTTTTAGTCGGAGGTCTCATCATTGTCCTAATCGGAGCAGCTTTGATTCCGGGCTTGCCGACAGTTGTTAAGCTGACGGCACTGGCTTTGACAACTTTGTCATTGCTGATGTACATTCACATGATGCCAGATTTGGAGTTTATGCTTATGCTCATCTCTGATGTTGTGGTTTTAGGCTTTGCGGCCTGGTTTGCTATTCTTTTTTTAAGAAAGTAGGTGATAAAGATGATTGTAGTTTATGATTCAAATACTGGTGTTGGTAAACGATTTGCAGAATCACTGGGCTATCCGACCCAGACCATCAAGGAGAAACTGGAAGAGCCTTGTATTCTCATTACTCGAAATGCTGGTGCTGGGAAAATTCCCTGGTCTACCAAACGCTTTATCAAGAAACATCCTGGGCTGATTAAAGGTTTTGTTAACAATGGCGACTCTGTTAAACATGGTCGGACTTTCTGCGGGGCGACTGCCTTGATTATCGAAAAATATGGGCTCCACCATATCTGCGATATTGACCAAGGCGGTAGTCCAGAAGATGTCAAGACTGTGCAGGCATTTTTGGCGGAGTGCTAGTCTCATCAAGTTTCGCATAAATGGAGGACTCGTATGTCTAGGTTCAAGAAAATTGGGAGCTTGTTTCTGGCTCTGATTTCTGTCTTTATCTTAACGGCCTGCGGGCATACACAGAAAGAGCCCGACACTTCAGATGAGACGGAAAGAAATTCTTCCAAACAAGAAGAAATACATCAGAATCAAGTAGATGCAACTTCCAGTGCGTCACAGAAAGATTGACTTTTTGTCAAAATAGAAGAGCTGAATTTGTTCAATTATTTCAGCTTATCTGTTCATTATTTGGCCTGTTTTGCTTACCATAAAGGAGAGAGAAGACTAACATCTTCTTTCTCCTTTTTATGATAAAACCCTGTGAGCATTCCTATAGTTTTTTAATAGCCAATATGGTACAATGAATTAGTATTGTCTTTCCAGTGTTTGTCAAAAAGGCAGAAGAACATGAAAAGGGCGTGTTCGACTGGCTGGCCAATACGCTGTGCTTTTAAACAAATTTTACTTGTGAGAAAGGAAGATTGCATGAATAAAAAACTGAGAGTATGGTTTCAGCTAATCATTCTCTGTCTAGGTGTGTTCCTGCCTTTCCTAGCCGGAACCCTTAAGGCTCAGGCGGCGGAACTTAATGATGTCATCACTGAGATGCACCTCACCACTAACTCTGGTGAGCAGCTGACCAATGGTGTTGATATCTGGCAGACCTTCCGTGTCTATGCTAAGTTTGCCCTGCCGGACAACCAGGCTCATGCGGGTGATACAACGGTGATTCATTTACCGAATGAATTTACCTTTGGGAATTCATCAGCTATTGAGCTTAAGGATGAAAACGGAGCCCTGGTGGCTAATGGAGTCCTGGATAGCGATGCCAAGACCATCACACTGACATACACAGACTATGTGGAGCAGAAGTCCAGTGTCAGAGGCGAGTTTTTCTTCTATTCGCGGATTGACCACGAAGTTGTCACAGAGGAAAGGGATATTCCAGCTACTTTCACGGTAGGCAATAATAGGATTTCGGCTGGCAGCATTCACTATAATGGCCCGCCGAAAAAGTATGAATCTCTGCTAGAAAAGAGTGCTTTTCAGTGGGATGCCGATGCTAAGAATGAAATCCGCTACAATGTGGCCATTAACCGTAACATGGGGAACTACAAAAATGTCTCTGTGACGGACAAGCTGGGTGACACAAATGCTAAGATTGTTCAAGACTCTGTACGAGTATATAAGGTTTCTTGGCGCTGGAATAATGGTGATTGGGCGCGTGATTCGACTGAAGATGTAACAGCAGACTTCCAGTCTAAAATGACCTTTGGAGCTGAAGGTGATAGCTTGACAATCAACTTCGGTGACGTAGAAGGCTTCGGCTACCTGCTTGAGTACAAGACATTGGCCGACTATGATTTGGCTGATGGAGAAGTTGTAGGAAATAAGGCTACCATGAACTATAACAATACCGAGACCGTGTCTGTCACCAATGAATACTCTTATCAGATTGCTGGCGGAACATCCGAAGGTTATAATTTCAAGGTGAAGGTTCACAAGACTGATGAATCTAATGCTTCTCTGAGCGGTGCAGTCTTTGAAGTGGTGCGGAAAGCGACCAATAAGGTAGTTGGCACAATCACGACAGATGCGGATGGCAATGCAGAAGTTGGTAATCTTCTGCGTGACACTTATATCCTGCGTGAAACGACTGCTCCAGCTGGTTATGACCGCCTGACAGAGGATATTACTATCAGTACGACGGATTTTGGTAAGACTTTGAACGTAGGCAGTCCAGCATCTGGAGATTCTGGAGACAGCAGATTGGTTGCAGTCAATGTAGTCAATAAACAAACTCAAACTCCAACTGACAAAAAGGTAACGTTCAGTAAGGTCAACCTAGCTGGTGAGGAAATTGCCGGTGCTCAGATTCAGATTTTCAAGGGACGGGAAAGCAAGGGCAGTCCTGTCGCATCTTGGACTTCAGAAGCTGACAAATCTAAAGAAATCAACTTAGAGCCGGGTATTTACACCTTCCATGAAGAAGCGGCTCCGACAGGTTATCTGGCTGTGACAGATATTATCTTCCAAGTTAATGAAGATGGCACTGTAACAGTTCTAGACGCTAATAGAAATGCTGTAGAATATACAGACGGTAAGTTGTTCATTACTGACCAAGCGGCACCTACTGAACCAAGCACACCGGATAAGTCGGTTCAAGGTGGCACCAAGCCAAATCAATCATCTGATTCTGATAAAGCAGCAGACGGTCAAGGAAAATCTAAAAAAGTTCTTCCTGCGACTGGCTCTGCTGAAAGCCTTGGACTAGTTCTTGCTGGTCTGGTAGTCCTGGCTCTTTTAGAACTTTACCGTAAGACTCGACTGAGCAAATAAATAAAGAGAGGATAGAGCAGAATGCTTTATCTTCTTTTGTTTGCACATTTTTTGTCTAGTTTTTTTGCAGCTTACTGAGCAATTTCTTCCGGTTACTCATGTAGGGCAGCCACTTACGGAAAAACTCTTGTTTTTAGCTCAGAATCCTCTATAATAAATGGCAAATAGAAAAAGGAGACAGAAGATATGACAGATACAAAAATACAAGAGAAGCTGAAGCCAGGCTTGAAGTTAGAGGATCTTCAAAAAGACGGAGACATCTATCTGGCGCTGAATCCGGACTATGTCTCAGGGGACAATGCCAAGTATATGACCATGTACAATCGATTGGCTCGCTGGTATGATTTTGGTGAGAAATGGATGGGGCCACTTCTCCATGGCAAAGCTATTGACAAGCTGAGAAAGGACCAGATGGCAGAAATAGAATGGAAGGATCATCTATCCGTCCTTTATGTCTCTATCGGGACTGGTCAAGACCTGCGCTACATTCCTGAGAATATTGACCTGAAAAGCCTAGACTTTGTTGGGGCAGATATTTCCATAGGCATGCTGAAAAAATGTCAAAAATCCTGCACCAAGAAGACCAATCTGAAGCTCTTTCATGCTTGTGCAGAGGACCTGCCTTTTGCAGATAATAGCTTTGACATCGTCTATCATATCGGTGGAATTAATTTCTTTAGTGATAAGGCCAAGGCCATGCAGGAAATGCTGCGGGTGGCTAAGCCAGGAACTAAGATTATGATTTCAGACGAGACGGCAGACTATGTGGACAAGCAATATAAGAAGAACCACTTCAGCAAGAACTATTTTAAGGACGCTACTGTTGATTTAGGAGAAATTGAGGCCGCTATACCGACAGGAGTCAAAGAGAAGGAGTTGAAACTCCTCTGGGACGGAAAATTTTATGCCCTAACGTTTAGGAAATAAATCAGAAGAATCGGACTTTGTCTCCGGTTTTTCTGCGTTATTGAGGACATTGATTGTCAGACGCAATTGACCCTAGCAATAGTGGTCTGATTTGCAAATGAATCATTTAAATCGTCCACCTTTTCTAAATGACAAAAAGGTAAACAAATGTTAAAAAAATTTCCTTTTGTGTATAGCCATTTTTCTTATAGTATGATAAAATGTAGATGTAATGTATCTATAAATGTTCGCTTTTTAGAAAGTGGGCACTGACAAGATGGGGAAGCTCAGTTAGTATACAATTACATTGTACATTTAAAACTGAATATTGTGAGAAAGGAAAATTGCATGAACAAAAGGATTAGAGCATTGCTCCACCTTATTATTCTTTGTTTAGGAGTCATTTTGCCATCAGTTGCTCCTCTTACTCAGGTGCAAGCAGCTGAGTTTGGTGATGTTATCACGGAGATGAGCCTGAAGAATTCTTCAGGTGGTGATTTGACGCAGGGAATTGATATTTGGGAAACTTTTCGAGTTTACGCAAAGTTTGTCTTGCCGGATAACCAAGTACATCAAGGAGATACGACAAAAATCACCTTGCCTTCTGAGTATGCTTTTGGGAACTCTTCAGCTATTGAGCTTAAGGACGGCTCGGATAACGTAGTGGCAAATGGATTTTTGGATTCAACCAACAAGACCATTACTTTGACCTATACAAATTATGTTGAGCAAAAGTCTGGTGTTCAAGGAGAATTCTTCTTCTATGCACGAGTTGATCATGATGTTGTGAGACAAGAAGGTGACTTGAATGGTGGATTTACCGTAGGAGGTCGGATGTTGTATCCGGGAATCGTCCATTATAATGGACCACCCAAAAGATATGACTCAAAAATTGAGAAGAGCTCTTATCAGGCAGCAGAAGACGGTAAGAATGAAGTTCATTACAATATTGCGATTAACCGCAATATGGAGCATTATACCGATGTAACGATTACTGACAAGATTACCTCGCCTAATTTTAAAATCATGAGAGACTCAATTCGGGTCTATAAAATTGCTTGGCGCTGGAATAATGGAGATTGGGTGCGGGATTCAACAGAAGACGTGACAGCTAATTTCCAATCAAAAATCACGGAAAATGCTGCTGGTGATGGATTCACGATTGACCTTGGCGACATGGATGGTTTCGGGTATTTGCTGGACTATAAGACAAAAGCAGATTACGATCTTGTTGATGGTGAGCGTGTTTCCAACAGTGCTACCATGACCTATAACGGTGGTCAAACAACGACATCAGCTGAAAATCGCTCTTATCAGATTGCTGGCGGTGTTGGAGAAGGCTATGTTTTCACCATTAAGCTTCATAAGGTCAATGAAAATGGTGAGAACCTGCAAGGTGCAGAATTTGAAGTTATTCGTGATCGGAGCGGTGCAGTTGTCGGGAAATTAACTACAGATTCTAACGGGAATGCCAACTTGGGTGACTTGTTGCGCGATGATTATACCATTCGTGAAGTGACTCCTCCTACAGGATATGATAAATTAACTGAGGAAATTAAGATTGGTTCCCAGGATTTTGGAACAGACAAATCTGTATCGCGTGAAATCGTCAATAAGAAGACGGTAACTGAGCAGGATATAACCTTCAAAAAAGTAGATCCAAACGGGAAAGAAATTCCTGGTGCGCAACTGAAAATCTATAAAGGTGATCATGTTGATCAGGAAGAAGCTCCCGTTGCAGACTGGACTTCAGAAGAAAATACTTCTAAAGTCATAAAATTGTCTCCAGGAACCTATACACTGACTGAAGCCAACGCTCCTGCGGGTTATCAATATGTAGAAGATATTACATTTACAGTAGGTGCTAATGGTACTGTTGCTCTTGTGAAAAAAGGAGCAGAAGATACTGTTCAAGCAGCAGGGTCAATTCTGACGATTACCGACAAGGAGGACAATAGTCCTAAAGCCATTACCTTCAGTAAGGTCAACCTAGGCGGTACTGAAATTGCTGGCGCTCAAATTAAGATTTTCAAAGGCAACAAAGCGCAGGGTCAAGCAGTAGAAAGCTGGACTTCGGAAGCTAATCAGTCTAAAGAAATCAATTTGGAGCCTGGTACATACACCTTCCATGAGGAAGCCGCGCCAACTGGTTACCTGAAAGTAACCGACATCACTTTCCAAGTCAAACATGACGGCACAGTGGAAGTGACCAATGTCGGCGAGAAAGACTCCAAAGGAGAAAACAATAAGGTTGTGACTGACGGAGCAATCTTGAAGGTAACAGACAAGGATGACGACTCAGAACGAGATGTGACGATCAAGAAAGTAGATCCAAACGGGAAGGAAATTCCTGGTGCGAAATTGAAACTCTACAAAGGCAGTCAGATTCGTCCTGAAGCTAAGCCTCTTGCAGAGTGGACATCCGAAGCCAACGCATCTAAGGTAGTAAAATTAGCTCCAGGAACTTATTCTCTGAAAGAGAGCCTTGCTCCTGCTGGATTTGTAGCTGTAGAAGATATTAAATTCACAGTTCATTCTGATGGCACCATTACAGTTGATGCTAAAGGAGCAACAGATTCTGTTGAAGCAAATGGCTTGGTTCTTACTGTAACCGATAAAGAGGACAATAGTCTTAAAGCCATTACTTTCAGTAAGGTCAACCTCGGCGGTACAGAAATTGCTGGTGCTGAGATTAAGATCTACAAGGGCGAGAAAGCTGAAGGTACAGCAGTAGAAAGCTGGTCTTCTGAAGCTAATCAGTCTAAGGAAATCAATTTGGCACCTGGTACTTATACTTTTCATGAGGAAGCAGCTCCAACTGGTTACCTCAAAGTAACCGACATCACTTTCCAAGTCAAACATGACGGCACAGTGGAAGTGACCAATGTCGGCGAGAAAGACGCTAAGGGTGAATCTAACACCGTTGCGACCAATGGTTCAACTGTTACGGTGACTGACAAAGATGATGACCTACCGCGTAAGATTACCTTCAGTAAGGTTAACCTAGGCGGTACAGAAATCGCAGGAGCTCAAATCAAGATCTTCAAGGGCGAGAAAGCTGAAGGTCAAGCAGTAGAAAGCTGGACATCCGAAGCTGGTAAGTCAAAGGACATCAACTTGGCACCTGGTACTTACACCTTCCATGAGGAAGCAGCTCCAACAGGCTACCTCAAAGTAACAGATATTACTTTCCAAGTTAAGCATGACGGAACAGTAGAAGTAACAAACGTTGGCGAGAAGGACGCTAAGGGTGAATCTAACACCGTTGCGACCAATGGTTCAACAGTTACTGTGACTGATAAGGACGATGATCTCCCACGTAAGGTGACCTTCAGTAAGGTCAACCTCGGTGGTACTGAGATTGCTGGTGCAGAGATCAAGATCTACAAGGGCGATAAAGCAGAAGGCACAGCTGTCGAAAGCTGGACATCTGAAGCTGGTAAGTCTAAGGAAATCAACTTAGCACCTGGCACTTACACTTTCCATGAGGAAGCGGCTCCAACGGGTTACCTCAAGGTAACAGATATTACTTTCCAAGTCAAAACTGACGGAACAGTAGAAGTAACCAATGTCGGCGAGAAAGACTCTAAGGGTGAAGACAACAAGGTCGTAACCAACGGCTCAACTGTTAAAGTAACCGATAAAGATGATGACCTTCCACGTAAGATAACCTTCAGTAAGGTTAGCCTTGGTGGTACAGAAATCGCAGGAGCTCAAATCAAGATTTTCAAGGGCGATAAAGCTGAAGGTCAAGCTGTTGAAAGCTGGACATCCGAAGCTGGTAAGTCAAAGGACATCAACTTGGCACCTGGTACTTACACCTTCCATGAGGAAGCAGCGCCAACCGGTTACCTCAAAGTGACTGACATTACTTTCCAAGTCAAACATGACGGCACAGTGGAAGTGACCAATGTTGGTGAGAAGGACGCTAAGGGTGAAGAGAACAAGGTCGTAACTAACGGCTCAACTGTTACAGTAACCGATAAGGATGATGATCTCCCACGTAAGGTGACCTTCAGCAAGGTCAACCTCGGCGGTACAGAAATCGCGGGTGCACAAATCAAGATCTACAAGGGCGATAAAGCAGAAGGCCAAGCAGTCGAAAGCTGGACTTCGGAAGCTAATCAATCTAAGGAAATCAACTTGGCACCTGGTACTTATACCTTCCATGAGGAAGCAGCCCCAACGGGTTACCTCAAAGTTACTGATATCACATTCCAAGTCAAGCATGATGGAACAGTAGAAGTAACCAATGTTGGTGAAAAAGACGCTAAGGGTGAAGAGAACAATGTCGTTACAAACGGTTCAACAGTGACCATTACCGATAAGGATGATGATCTCCCACGCAAGGTGACCTTCAGCAAGGTTAACCTTGGTGGTACAGAAATCGCGGGAGCTCAAATCAAGATCTTCAAGGGCGAGAAAGCTGAAGGTCAAGCAGTAGAAAGCTGGACATCCGAAGCTGGTAAGTCAAAGGACATCAACTTGGCACCTGGTACTTACACCTTCCATGAGGAAGCAGCGCCAACCGGTTACCTCAAAGTGACTGACATTACTTTCCAAGTCAAACATGACGGCACAGTGGAAGTGACCAATGTTGGTGAGAAGGACGCTAAGGGTGAAGAGAACAAGGTCGTAACTAACGGCTCAACTGTTACAGTAACCGATAAGGATGATGATCTCCCACGTAAGGTGACCTTCAGCAAGGTCAACCTCGGCGGTACAGAAATCGCGGGTGAGAAAGACTCTAAGGGTGAAGACAACAAGGTCGTGACCAACGGCTCAACTGTTACAGTAACGGATAAAGACGATGATAGTCCCAAAGCCATTACTTTCAGTAAAGTTAACCTTGGTGGTACAGAAATCGCAGGAGCTCAAATCAAGATCTACAAGGGCGATAAGGCAGAAGGAAACGCAGTCGAAAGCTGGACATCTGAAGCTGGTAAGTCTAAGGATATCAACTTGACTCCAGGTACCTACACCTTCCATGAGGAAGCAGCACCGACCGGTTACCTCAAAGTGACCGACATCACTTTCCAAGTCAAACATGACGGCACAGTGGAAGTGACAAACGTTGGTGAGAAAGATGCTAAGGGTGAATCTAACACCGTTGCGACCAATGGTGGAACTCTGACTATTACTGATAAGGATGACGACCTTCCACGTAAGGTGACCTTCAGTAAGGTCAACTTAGGCGGTACTGAGATTGCTGGTGCAGAGATTCAAATTTTCCAAGGCAAAGAGGCAACTGGTAATCCTGTAACGAAATGGACTTCAGAAGCAAATAAATCGTATGAGATTGAATTAGCTCCTGGAGTATATACCTTCCATGAAGCTGCAGCCCCAACTGGTTACCTAGCTGTTACTGACATTGTGTTCCAAGTGAATCTCGATGGCACAGTAACAGTTGTAAATGCCAATGGAAATACAGTTGAATACAAGGATGGGAAGTTAGTCATAACTGACCAAACGAAACCGACTGGTCCAGACAAAGATCCGTCTAAAGAAACAGGTAATCCAGATCCGAAAAAATCAAATCAAGATAAACCTGGAGATAAGGGGAACTCGAAGAAAGTTCTGCCTTTCACAGGTACAGAAATCAGCTTTACGCTACTTGCTATAGGCTTGATTATCATAGTTGGTTGTGGGGTTTATTTCGGAATCCGTTTCAAAAAATAAAACAGAAAACAAGTGTCAATGAAAATTGACGCTTGTTTTTTTATGCAATTGACCGTCGTTTTCTTACCGGATACCTGATGGTTAATACCACTTACTGAAAAGCCCTTGTTTTTGCCTCTGAATCTTCTATAATAGTTGTCAAATAAGAAAGGAGATTTTTACTATGTCTAAACAAATTGTAGACCCGATTCAATTGCGTCACGGTGCCAAATTAACCAACCGTTTGGTGCTGTCCCCTATGTATACTTTCAGTGGCTTAGAAGGAGGATTTGTGTCTGATGATACTTTGCGATACTATGGAGCACGCTCTCAGGCAGCAAGTCTTTTGATTACTGAATTTCATTATGTTAGTCCATCAGGAGGGCCTTGTTACCAGACTGGTTACCCAGTTCAATTAGGTATTTACTCTGATGACCACATTGAAGGGGAGAGAAAATTAGCAGCTGCCCTTCAGAAGGATGGCAATAAAGCGATTTTGCAGCTTCATCATGGTGGGATAGCAGCTTCAGGCCGTGCTTTGAAGGGTGAGGAAGTATTGGCTCCCAGTGCTTTAGATTTTTCTTTCTTGCCATATCCGGTGAGAGAATTGACCGATGAAGAAATCCTTGAAATTATCAAGGATTTTGGTCGAGCAGTCAAACGTGCAGTTCAAGCTGGTTTTTCAGGAGTGGAAATCCATGGTGCCAACCACTATCTGCTGCAGCAATTCTTTTCTAGCACATCCAATGTTCGTCAGGACAGATGGGGCGGAACTTTGGAAAAACGTATGGCCTTTCCTTTGGCGGTAGTCGAGGAAGTGAAGCGTGCTGCGGCCATGTATGCGCCAGAAGATTTTATTATTGGCTATCGGATTAGCCCAGATGAAATCCATGATGATCAAGTTGGCTATACTTATGAAGAAGCCAAGCTTTTGGTCAAGGAGCTGGTCAAGCACGAACTAGACTACATCCATTTGTCGCTTTTGGCTGGCTATGATTCAAAACCTACAGGATCAGACAAGACCTATGCAAATCATTTTAAGGAAGTGATGGATGAGCAAACTAAACTGATTACAATCGGTGGTGTCTTTAGTCAGGAAGATGCAGAAGCTGCTATTGAGGATACGGCTGCGGATTTAGTTGCAATCGGCCGTGGTACCTTGATTGACCCGCTATTTGGCAACGGGACATGGAGCAGAAATTGTCCATGAGATTAGCCCTGAGCAGTTGAAAAATTCTCAATTGACACCGGGCTTGCTTGAAGTGTTCAGCCGTAAGGATTCTGGCGGGCTGCCTCCTCTACCTGGTCATGACAGTATTATTCATCTTCATACGGGTAAATTTGGGGATGAGGGGCAGTAAGAATAGCCTATTCAAGATAGTATTGACAGAAGTCTGAACCTCCTCTGGAAAGAAAACTTTTATATCTTTAAATTTAGGAAATATATCATGAAAACCGGAAACAAATTCCGGTTTTTTTATTCGCTTGATGAAAGAAGCCGATAGGTATCGTTGAATTTAGGTCTATTGACGCAGTTTAAGGGCAATCGAAAACTATTTTTCCTAAGTGACAAAAATGTAAGTTTACAGGCTAAAATGAAAGGTTATCTTATGGCAGCTAGTCTAGGAATTCGGTATCCTATAAGTGTAAAGAAAAAGAAGATAACAATCTTCCAAACTAAACATCAGATTTCAAGAAGGAGGCTCGCTATGAAAATCAATCTTTTTAACCATCGCCAAAGTAAACCTAAAGCTCAAAAGATTTCCAAGGAAGAAATCGAGAAGACTCGTCTAGGCTGTGCTTCCAGTCAATATTATTTCTGGCTGCAGTACAGTCACTGAGAGATTCCATTATTCAAGGGTAAGAGAAAGGTTAGTTGACTTTTCTCTTTATCCGACTTGGAGTACAAGATGACAAAAATGTAAGATTGGCAGGCAAAATGAAAGATTAGGTTATGGAAACTTGTCTGTCTTTCCGGTATGATAGTAGTATCAAGTTAAATAAAGAAGAGGTTCGAATATGACATTATTAGACGTACAACACGTGAAAAAGATTTATAAAACCCGCTTTCAGGGTAGTCAAGTAGAGGCACTGAAAGACATTCACTTTACAGTAGAAAAAGGCGAATATGTCGCCATCATGGGGGAGTCAGGCTCTGGGAAATCGACCCTGCTCAACATCCTAGCCATGTTGGACAAGCCGACTGAGGGCCGCGTCTTTCTCAACGGAACTGACACGGCAACCATCAAAAACAGCCAGGCTTCCAGCTTCCGCCGAGAGAAATTAGGCTTTGTATTTCAGGATTTCAACCTGCTGGATACCCTGTCGGTCAAAGACAACATTCTCCTGCCTTTGGTCCTCTCTCGCCGTCCCATTACCGAGATGATGCAAAAGCTGGTCACAATCTGCAATGAGCTGGGGATTAACAAACTCCAAGAGAAGTTTCCTTATGAGATTTCCGGTGGCCAGAAGCAGCGGGTTGCAGTGGCTCGGGCCATTATCACAGACCCTGAGATTCTGTTGGCGGACGAACCGACGGGAGCCTTGGATTCCAAGTCTTCGGCAGCCTTGCTGGATGTCTTTGACGACATCAATGCGCGCGGTCAAACTATTCTCATGGTAACCCACTCGACAGCAGCGGCTAGCCGCGCCAAACAGGTGCTCTTTATCAAGGATGGGATTCTTTATAATCAAATCTTCCGAGGTGACAAGACCGAGCGGGAGATGTTCCAAGAGATTTCTGACACTCTGACAGTTATGGCAAGTGAGGTGAAGGACTAGTGTTTCGATTAGCATCAAAATTGGCGGTATCCAATCTGATTAAGAACCGCCGTCTCTATTATCCTTTTGCACTGGCTACCTGTGTGGCTGTAGCCATTTCTTATATTTTTAACTCCTTGGCTTTTAATCCCAATCTATCCAAAATGACAGGTGCCAGCTCTGTTATCTTCGTTTTGGTCTTAGGAGTCGTTATTGTAAACATCACAGCTGGAATTATTGTCTTTTATGCTAATCAATTTGTCATGAAGAATCGCTCCAAGGAGCTGGGGCTTTACGGCATGTTGGGGCTCAATAAACGCCATCTCTTTGTTATGACCTTTATTGAGCTGTTAATTTTCGGGCTAGTGGCTGTAAGCTTGGGGCTGATTATTGGTGTTCTCTTTGACCAGCTGATTTATGCCTTTTTGCTCAAGCTCATGGGTACCAAGGTGGTTCTAGTTTCGACTTTTCAACCTTTTGTAATGGTATTGATTATCATATTCTATGCTTTTGTATTTTTCTGTTTAGTAATTAAAAATGGCTTTTACTTAAGAAAGTTTGATGCTCTGCAATTAGTCAAGGAAAAAAATAGCGGGGAGAAAAAGAGTCGCTTTTTACTCTTGCAAACTATTATTGGTATGTCTTCCCTCGTTTTTGGATATTATCTTGCTTTAGGTGTATCTAATCCGATGGCAGCTATTATCATTTTCTTCGTAGCTGTACTTTTTGTTATTCTAGGGACTTATCTGCTTTTCAATGCAGGAACGACTGTTTTCTTACAATTTTTGAAAAAGAGGAAGACGTTTTATTATCAGCCAGATAACATGATTTCGGTATCTAATCTAATTTTTCGAATGAAGAAAAATGCAATCGGTTTAGCGACGATTTCTATTTTGTCGACAATGGTTCTGGTTACCTTATCTGGTGGAGCCAACATTTATGCTGGTGGTGATTATATGCAGAATGCCATGTTCCCGCATGATTTCAGTATCCAAGGAAAAGAAGTAACAGGTGAGGTGCTGGACCAAGCTTTGACGGAGTTTGTTCAAGAGCAGCAGCTGCAGATTAGTAAAAAAGTTATTTACCAGTATTATACGATAGGGGTTAGCAGCCGAGCTGGTAATCAGCTAGATATTTATTCTAAGGGACAGAAATCATTCACTCCAAATCTTTATATTTTGGCCATTTCTGAGAGTGATTATCAAGGAATGACGGGTCAAAGTCTTCAGCTTAAAGATGATGAAATAGCCATATTTGAGCAAGGACTGGAACTAGATAGCAAAAAAGATTTACAGCTAGCTGATAAAAATTTAAAAATCAAGAGAAAATTAAAAGAAGATTTCGTTTTCGGTAATATACCCGATCCGATGAATATGATAGTGCCTGAAAAAATCTATATGGTAGCTAAAAATCCGAGTCAAATCTTTTCTTCATTGATGAACGATTACGCTGTCAATGTTAACTATTATGGAGGATTAAATCTCAAGCTTCCAAAAGAAGAACAGAGAAAACTCAAAGAAACATACCAAGAAAAGCTAAGCAGTTTTAATACCACCTTACCTGAAAATCAGGCTATCTACGGTTCGGTGACTGCCTTTGATAAGCAAGAAATAAAAGGAATGCTAGGCGGTATGTTCTTTATTGGAATTTTCCTATCAATCGTTTTTATGCTTGGAACTGTTCTTATCATCTACTACAAGCAGATTTCTGAAGGCTATGAAGATAGAGAAGGCTTTGTTATTTTACAGAAGGTTGGATTGGACGAAAAACAAATTAAGAAAACGATACGTAGGCAGATTCTGATAGTCTTCTTCCTACCCCTAATTTTTGCCTTTCTTCATTTGGCTTTTGCCTATCACATGCTGAGCTTGATTTTATCTGCTTTAGGGGTGCTGAATGCCACACTTATGTTAGTAGTGACTCTGGGTGTTTGTGCTCTGTTTATTGCAGTATATGTCGGTGTCTTTCTCATCACATCTCGCAGCTATCGCAAAATTGTGGCTATGTGATAGCAGAGACAGTCATCATATACCTTTCATCTATTTTAAAGACTTAGGCTGAGATTTCTCTCAGCCTTTCTTTTCTCGGAAAATTTCCGAGAAAGATTCCTAAAAGCGTGGAAATATGATAAAATAGGACGTTAATGCAATTAGGAGAGTAAAAATAGATGAATATTTTTAGAAAAAAAGATGCTAGTAAGGACAGAACGGGCATGCGCCGTCACTTGAAAATTCCTGATTTAATTTTGCTTGGTATTGGAGCCATGGTAGGAACTGGGATTTTCACCATCACAGGGACTGGGGCAGCCAAATATGCTGGGCCAGCTCTGACCGTTTCGATTGTCATTTCAGCGCTTTGTGTGAGTATTTCGGCCCTTTTTTACGCTGAGTTTGCCTCACGGATTCCGGCCAATGGTGGAGCCTACAGTTATATTTATGCGGTTCTAGGAGAATTTCCTGCTTGGCTGGCTGGCTGGCTGACCATCATGGAGTTCATGACCGCTATCTCAGGTGTTGCCTCTGGCTGGGGCTCTTATTTGAAAGGATTGCTTAGTGGCTTTGGTATCCAACTGCCGGCAGCTCTGAATGGCACTTTCAATCCTAAAGCGGGTACTTATGTGGACTTGCTGCCTATTCTGGTCTTGGTCTTTGTAACGGGAGTTGTTCTTCTGAACTCAAAGGCAGCCCTGCGCTTCAACTCAGCCTTGGTAGTCTTGAAATTCTCAGCCTTGGCACTCTTTATCATTGCAGGATTTTTCTTCATCAAGCCAGAAAATTTGTCTAACTTTGCACCTTTTGGCTTCGGAGAAATTTATGGCGGCAAGGTCGGTATCATGGCTGGGGCTTCGCTTATGTTCTTTGCTTTTCTAGGTTTTGAGTCCATTTCCATGGCGGTCGATGAAATCAAGGAGCCCCAAAAGAATGTTCCACGCGGGATCGTTTTATCCTTGAGTATTGTAACCATTCTCTATATTTTGGTGACCTTGGTCTTGACTGGGATTGTTCACTATAGCAAGCTGGATGTCTCAGATGCGGTGGCCTTTGCCCTGCGCAGTGTCGGACTTGGCTGGGCAGCCAACTATATCTCAGTTGTCGCTATTTTGACTCTGATTACGGTCTGCATCTCCATGACCTACGCCCTGTCGCGGATGATTTACAGTATTGCGCGTGATGGTCTCTTGCCTGGCTCTTTCAAGAAATTGACAGAGACCAGTCGGGTGCCAAAGAATGCAACGATTCTGGTAGGGATTGCTTCAGCCATCTGTGCGGGTATCTTCCCCTTGGCTAGTATCGCTTCTTTCCTCAACATCTGTACCTTGGCCTATCTGATTTTATTAGCTGTGGCAGTCTTGAAATTGCGGAAAGACAAAGGAATGCCCAAAGCTGGAGAATTCAAAACGCCTTTAGTCCCTCTGACGCCAATCTTGTCCATTGTTATCTGTCTATCCTTTATGACTCAGTACACCAAAGAAACCTGGCAGGCCTTTGGCATTGCCCTAGCGCTGGGAAGTCTTATCTATGCCTTCTATGGCTATCGAAACTCTGAAATAGCTGTAAAAGAGAAGTTGGGATAAAGTATTGATATTAAAGAGAAAGTAGAAGGAGAAAAGAATGAAGAAACTTAATCTAACCCAAAAGAAGAAAATCTGGCTCTTTGCCCTTGCATTGCTTGCCCTGATCTTACTAGCGATTGTGATCAATATTCAGTTGAACCAGCCCGAAGATATGCATGCTGAGTATGTTCGGCTTTGGAAGACAAGGTGGCATGAGGAAAATAAAGACTGGCTCTATCCACTGAAAAATATCTGTCTTGTTATTCTGGCAGCTCTCGCTGGGTCTGGTTTAATAATTGCATTCTCTAAGAGTGAGAGATGGAAATAAGCTTCTGTAGATTTAAATGAAATAATCTTACAAAAATGTAAGATTGACGATGATAAATGTAAGGTAGAGACATGGAAAACGTGTCTCTATTTTGCTATAATCAGCTCAGAAATCCTCACTAGAAAGGTTGTGCGATTATGAAAAAAGTCCTTTTAGGTTGCTTTGGAACAGTACTGGTTTTGCTTGCACTTTTAATAGGTTTTCTTGCCTACTTTGGTCCAGACTATGGCATTTTTCTTTTCCCACCTAGTCCGCAGGACTACGCTCGCTCGGTTGTGAAAAAACTTGATTTTGGTCTTTATACTGACAAAGATTGGGAAAATGAGAAAAAGAAAGCCTTAGAGAAGCTTGAATCTGCCAAGACTTATCAAGATACCTATCCTGTCTTGGAAAAATTAACCAAAGAGGCTGGCGGAAAGCATTCTTATTTTTTAAATCCACAGGATAATCCCGAGAATAGTCCGGAAAGCAAAAATCAGCCTGAAGTGCAGAATCGAGAGGGAGTTCTCTATTTAAAAGTTCCTGCTTTCACTGGTGATGCACAGGCAGCGAAGGCTTATACTAACAAACTTTCAGCAGCTCTTTAAAAGGCTGACTATCAGGCGGTTGTAGTGGATTTGAGAGATAATACCGGCGGGAATATGTATCCGATGATTGCTGGACTGACCTCTCTTTTGCCTGATGAAGACCTCTTCCAATTCGTTTATAAAAATGGAAGCAAGAGCGCGGTTTCTCGATCAGATGTCCTTAAGCAGCTTGGTCTGGAGCAGACTGATGAGAAAGCAAAGAAAGTTCCGATAGCTGTTCTTACCAATGGGAAGACAGGCAGCTCAGGAGAGATGATTGTTTTAGCTTTTAAGGGACTTGAAAATGTTAAAATTTTTGGTCAGCCAACGGCAAGCTATACTACGGGGAATAATTATTATCAACTATATGATGGAGCAGTTTTGCTCTTGACTACCTCGAGTATCCTAGATCGCACGGGCAAGCTTTATGAGAATGAGGCAATTCAGCCCGATGTCCTAACAGACCATCCTTTAGAAGAGGCGGAATCTTGGTTGAAGGGACAGATAGGAGAATAGTTCATTGAAAGCAGTCAAAGAGACTGCTTTTCTGCTATAATAAAGAGAAGAACGAGGTGACAGATGATTCGTAAGATAAAACTAAGAGACGCTGCAGCTATTCAGCGGCTTAATGCTGAGTGCCTAGGCTACGATTTCGATAGGGAAGCGACGGAGGCTCAACTGAAGAGGCTGCTAGAGAATGACCAGCATTTGATTTTGGTAGTTGAAGAAGATGGTCAGGTCATAGGTTACGCTCATGCGGCTAGCTATGACTGTCTCTATTTCCCGTTCTTGCTCAATCTCTTGGCCTTGGCCGTCGCTCAGGATTTTCAAGGGCAGGGACATGGCAGAGCGCTGATGCAAGCTTTGCGTGACGAGGCAAAAGCGGCAGGCTACACAGGGATTCGGATTAATTCAGGTATTTCCCGCTCCGCAGCCCATGAATTTTATCGCAGCCTCGGCTGCAGCGAAAAAGCAGACCAGAAACGCTTTTATTGGGAATTTTAGAGAAAGGAGGAGTAGATGATGATTGAACAACTAAACCAGCAGCATGCTTTGGAAATTGCTAAGGACTGGCATTATGAGGCGCCTTATGATTTTTATGATATGAAAAATGACCTGGAGGATTATGAAGAAATGGTCTCCCCTGAAGCGCGTGGAGACCGTTATTATCAAGTCCTGAGAGAAGGGAAACTCTATGGATTTTTCTGCTTGGAGCAGAAAGGAGAGCGAATTTTGGATCTTGGTTTGGGGATGAAGCCGGAGCACTGCGGAAAAGGTCGGGGCGCTGCATTTTTGAAAGAAATTCTGGACTTTATCATGGAAAATTTTGCACCCCAAGTCATCAGGTTATACGTGGCTGACTTCAATCACCGAGCCCAGCAGCTTTATCTCAACATGGGCTTTGAAGTGGTGAGGCGCATTCCGCAAGAAAGCAATGGCGATATTCATCTCTTTGTAGAGATGGAGAAGAAGGTCTAGTCAACATCGCAGCCAGACAAAGAGACATATAAGTGCAATCACTCATTATCCCTAGAAAAGGAAGTAGGCAGTTTACCATGAAAAAAGAAAGCAGCAGAAGAGCTAGCAATTGTGAAATTCGTTTTGTAGAAAGTGCGGAAGAATTTCAAGGCTTATTAGAGGTCTTTCGAGAAGTCTTTGACTGGGAAGAGTCTGAGTTTCCGGATTCCTCGTATCTTTCCAATCTGCTGGAAAATCCTCAACTTTTAGTGCTTATCACAAAGGCAGAAAATCAAATTGTTGGAGGTCTGACAGCCTATGTTCTGCCGGGCTATCAAACTAAAAAGTCCAGCATCTTTATCTATGATTTGGGCGTCGCGACTAGTTTCCAGCGACAAGGAATTGGCAAAAGTTTGATTGATAAACTGCTTGATTATGCAAAAAAACATCAGATACAGGATGTTTTTGTCGATACAGAGCTGGAGGATAATGAAGATGCTCTGGCCTTTTACCAAAAGACTGGCTTTGACAGTCAAGCAAAAGTCGTCCAATATACTTATGACTGCTGATAGCTGGCAGCGGATTTATAAACGAATATCAATAAACAAAAGGAGAAAACCATGACATTGGATAGTTTTTATAGTTCTTAAGAGGAAGACTGGTATTTTAAAAATATTATTGTGAATTTATTATTTAAGCTTAAATAAAGCAATTACAAATAGGAGTTTAAAAATGAAAAAGAAAAACATTGTTGTCATAAGTATTATTTTAGTGGTGCTGGCATTAGCAACAGGTTATTATTTCTTTATTTTTACCCCGCATCAAAAAGCTGTTTCAAACTTTGAGAAAGCAGTAGAGATGCTAAAAGGTAATAATAAGGAGATAGAGGAACAAGTAGCGGCTGCAACAAAGTTGACAAAAGATAAGGCTGAGCCTCTAGATGCCAGCAGCTTAGAAGAATTAAAAACAGCTGTTTCAAATGCCAAAGAAGAAATTCGTAAAGTTCCAAAAATGGAGACTAGTACCTCGGATATTGAAAACCAAGCTAAAGAGATCGCCGTGCCTATAGACTACTCTGTCACTCAGAAAAATTTATCTGAAAAAATGGCAAACTATGAGAAGAGTGTCATCCAACTCAAACAGATTACGAATCCATCTAGCTCTTTTGTAGAAGAAAGACTTAGAGAAATAGATACGGTGACCGAGGTTCAATCTGCTACAGAAAATCATGTTCCTAACGGTCATTTGAATAAACAGGGTGGCTATACGGCGTCAGTCTATTTTTCTGATAATCAGGTGACAGAATCGGTAGAGGGTGTTGACATTGTTGATAAAGGAACTGATGTAGGAGGAAATATAGAAGTTTATAAGACTAAGGAGGAGGCAGAGAAGCGGAATACCTATCTATCTGCCTTTGATGGGAATGGGATTCTAAACCCAGGTTCTCACTATGTTTATGGTACGATTGTTATTCGTACCTCTCGTCACTTAACAGCTAACCAGCAAACAGGATTAACGGAAAAAATATATCAAAAGCTAATTGAAATAAAATAATTCGCTATACAATGAAAAGTCCATCGGCTGATAATGTATTGTTTTAGAGCAATCAAGAACCTAATATCAGTATTTTCAAAAGCTCAAGCATTTAATTTTAGGGTGAGTCGAAAAGATTGATTTTATAACCAAAAGGCTTGAAGCTGTTAATATTTTTTAGCATGAAGCGCATAATTTCTAAAACTTAAACAAGTCAGCTATATCAAATACACTAAAGAGTGAAAGGAAACAAAATGACCTATAAACAAGATTATCTGGATGATATTCTGATCCGTATTGCCTACCATTCTAGCGGGATTGAGGGAAACACTATATCTCTTCCCGAAACGGTCAGTATCATCTTAGAAAGCACCTTGCCAGGGAAGCATAAGAGTATCAGAGAGTTCTATGAGATAGAGAACCACAAACAGGCTTTTTCTTTGTTGCTGGATAGCTTGGCTAATAACGCTCCCTTGACTGTGGGGCTGGTGCAAGATTTCCATGCGCTATTGACAGACCGCCTGCAGCACGATAGAGGGCAGTTTAAAACTGTTCAGAATGCCATCATAGGAGCTGAGTTTAAGACGGCTTCACCAGAGGAAACGCCTTTCCTAATGGCTCAATGGGCAGATAATACAGCTTATAGACTAGATGCGGCAAAGAGTGAGCGTGAGATAGTAGAGATATTGGCTGATACTCATATCCAGTTTGAGCGTATTCACCCTTTTAGCGATGGGAATGGACGTACTGGCCGCTTGGTTCTTATGTACTTAGCTATGAAGTACCTAGGTGCTCCAGTCATCATCAGTAAGGATGATAGGGCGGAGTATATGGAGCTTTTAGCTGCTCAAAACATCCAAGGACTGGCTAACTTATTGCAGCAGTCACTAGATGACGAAAAGGAGAGAATGAGCCAGTTTTAGCAATGAACTATTTTTGCTATAAAAAAATTTTAAAAGCAATCATCAATGGGGTGATGATACAAGATGAGTAGCTGAAATTCGCTGGTGGAGTTTAAAACAAAAAAACAATGTTGGCAAAGTTTGGCTACTATGAGCTTGAAAAAATCATTTAAGATAGCGACAATATCCGTACAATCGTAGATGTAGAAGGTTAAATAAAAAGAGGCTGTTTCATACTACGAAAAAGCTATAAATGGTCTATGAGTCCACAAAAAGGTGAACAAATTTAAAAACCACCTCATTTCAGAGGTTGGAAAACCTTATCAAATCAGGGTTTATAGATGATAAAGGAGAAAACCATGACATTTGAAGAAATTTTACCAGGTCTTAAGGCCAAGAAAAAATATGTGCGTACAGGCTGGGGCGGGGCAGAAAACTACGTCCAGCTCTTTGACACGATTGAGCAGAATGGGGTGGCTCTCGAAGTGACACCTTATTTCCTCATCAATGTTTCAGGCGAAGGGGAGGGCTTCTCCATGTGGAGTCCGACTCCTTGTGATGTGCTCGCTACAGATTGGGTGGAAGTAGATGACTAAGACGGTACTGGTGACGGGAGCTAGCTCTGGCATCGGCCGAGCTCAGGCTCTGACCTTTTTGGAAAATGGCTACCGCGTCTACGGGGTGGACAAGGATGAAAATCCTGGTTTTCTCAATGAGCTTCGTTTTGTCAAGATGGATTTGACAGGGAATTTGACACCACTCTTTACTAGCTTACCTGAGGTGGATATTCTCTGCAATACAGCAGGTATTTTGGACGATTATCGTCCCCTGCACGAGACCAGCGACGAGGACTGGGAGCAGATTTTTGCGCTCAATCTGACCGCTACAATAAAAATCACTCGCTTTTACCTGCAGAAAATGCTGGAGAAGAAATCTGGCATCATCATTAACATGTGCTCGATTGCTAGCTTTCTGGCTGGTGGCGGCGGTGCTGCCTATACAGCTTCTAAGCATGCTCTGGCTGGCCTGACTAAGCAGATAGCCTTAGACTATGCGGATAAAAATATCCAAGTCTTTGGCCTAGCGCCAGGCGCAGTCAAGACAGCCATGACTGCCTCAGATTTTGAGCCAGGAGGACTGGCAGACTGGGTTGCTGAGGAAACGCCGATCAAGCGCTGGCTGGATCCTCAGGAAGTGGCAAACATCAGCCTCTTTCTAGCCAGTGGTAAGGCAGCTGCTATGCAGGGCGAGATTATCAAAATTGACGGCGGCTGGAGTTTGAAGTAAGGAAATAAAATGTTTAAATGGGAAAAACGCAAAAAGACTTATATGGTTTGTCTGGCCTTGCTATTTCTTATCTGGTTAAACAATACAAGCCTCTTTTCTAATAAAGAGAGACAGGAATATAAAATCCTAGCCCATCGAGGACTTGCGCAGACCTTTGATGAATCTAAAGCGGACTGGGACAGCAATACGGCAGCCATGATTGACCCTCCTACACATCCCTATCTTGAGAACACCATTTCTTCAATGCAGGCGGCTTTTGACCTAGGAGCGGATGCAGTGGAGTTTGATGTAAAATTGTCCAAAGACAAGCAACTGGCAGTCTTTCATGATGCAACTCTGGAATTCAAAACAGGCATTAAGGGAGAAATTCAGGACTACACAATGGCTGAGCTCAAAAAGATGGATATCGGTTACGGTTATACGGCTGATGGAGGAAAAACCTATCCTTTTAGAGGAAAAGGAGTCGGCCAGATGCCCACAATAGATGAGGTTTTTGAGTCCTTTCCTGACAAGGAGTTTGTGATTGAGGTCAAAGATGGGAAATTAGAAACCTATAAAGTCTTGTGGGAAAAGCTAAAAACGCTCTCGTCCGAAAGGCTAGATGGACTAAGTGTTTGCGGGGCAAGTGAGGAAGGCGTTCATTGGTTGCGCAGTCAGAGCAGTAGTCTCAAGCTCTTGTCCAAAAAGCGCATGCTTAATGCTCTTATCCAATATGAATTATTGGGCTTTACTGGCTATATCCCTGAGGAAATGAAAAATGCAGAGCTGCGCATTCCTTTGAAATATGCCAAATTCTTATGGGGTTGGCCAAATAAATTTATGGAAAGAATGGAAGCTGTCAATACATGGGTTGAGCTAACAGCTGGCGGCAGCGACTTATCAGAAGGTTTCGATCATATCCATAGTCTAAAAGATATCCCAGAGGGCTTTGACGGCTATATCTGGACCAATAAAATCAATGAACTGCATCTGAAAGAAGACAAAAAATGAAGGTGAAAAATATTTTTTTCCAATCCTGGACCAAAAATATGGTAATTTACGGTTTGGATGCTGGCCTAGGGCAGTTCTTCATGAATGCGCCTGAGACATCTTGCCTTTACCAACTAGGAAATTTCATTTTTCCGGCTGGTCAGGTGGATCCGGATTTGTGGCAGGAATTTAGCAAAAAATATAGTTTAGCTGACAAGGTCATTATTTCCGAGGAGTCCAGCTGGCAAGAGTTTCTGGATAGTCAGAGTGAGTTAGGCAAGTTTACTCGTTATGCTTTTGCGGACAGGGCTTCATTTGACAAAGAGGCTTTGGAGAAATGGCAGCGCAGGTTACCTGCAAACTACTACCTTTGTCCGATTGATGAGGAGAGTTATGAGCGTTTGGCTGAGGAAGTCTGGTCTCAGGATTTGCAGGGTGATTTTTCCGATTTTGACCATTTTCAAGCGTTGGGTGGCTTTGGATTTTTACTCTATTTAGGGAAGGAAATCATTGCTGCTGTATCGACAGGATTGGTCTATCATGGAGCCCTTGAGATTGAAATTGCTACCAAGCCAGCCTACCAAAGGCAGGGCTTGGCTAAAATCTTAGGTGCCCAAATGATTTTAGAAGCTCAACATCGCTCGCTCTTTCCTCTTTGGGATGCGCATAATGAAGCTTCCAAGAAGATTGCAGAAAGCTTGGGCTATCAGTTTCTAGGAGCTTATCCGGCTTATGAATGGAAAGGGACTTTTGACCAATGAAGAAAAACCAAACCTATGACTTAAAAGACATCATGGAGGCTGTAAAATCGGAAGAGCTAGATGATGATTTCTGTTTATATGCTAAGGAAAATGGAGAACTGAATTTTCAGGAGAGCTACTTGCTTGCTGATTATCCTCAAGTGGTGGATAATAAGGATGTTTATCCTAGACAAGTAAGGGAGCAGGAGCTGGAGTTGATTTATTACGGTGAAGATTTTGCGGATGTTCTCTTGTCAGTTATGGAGCAGAAAGCAGAAGCAACTGATCAAGAGTGTTTACAGGCTCTGCTTTACTATTATGAGCATGATGACTTTATGGATTTTGATAAAAATACAGTTTTGTAGGAAGATTTTTTATAAACAATAATTTTTATTTTAGAAAGACAGGAGAAATGATGACCCCAAAAGAAATGTGGCAGGCATATAAGAAAATCAATCCAGAGATTGGCGATGAGATTGACGCCTGGGCCTTTGGTGCCTTGGCAGATGAGCTTGCCGACTTAGTGCTTCGTGGTGAAAAGACAGCGACTGCTTCGGCCTATGAGCTCTATAAGCTTGAAAATGAGCCCTTGCCGCAGGCAGGAAGTTTTGATGTCATTTTAGACAGTCAAGATAGGGCAGTCTGTATCATTGAAATCACCAAAGTCTCTGTGCTGCCTTTTAATGAGGTTTCAGCCGAACACGCCTTTAAGGAAGGAGAAGGAGACAAATCCTTGGCCTACTGGCAACAAGTCCATCAGGAATTTTTCACGGAGTGTCTGGCGGAAGCCGGTTTGGAATTTTCCCAAGAAACGGGTGTCGTCCTAGAAGAATTTCGCAAGGTCTATCCGCTGGATCAAGCTTAAGTCTATTTTTGAATAGGCTTTTTGTTTGCCCTTGATAAATCGAAGCAGAAATGTTACTATTAGGTATATAAAGGAATCGTGATATGGAGGAGAAATGGACAAATTAATTTTAGGCTTACTCATGATAAAGCATTTTACAGTTTATGAAATTCGTCAGGTCATGCGGCAAAATTTCAGCTCCATGTGCAGCGACAGTCTAGGCAGTATCCAAGCAGCTTTAAAAAAGCTGTCCCAGCAAGGGGCAGTGACTTATTCGGAGTATGTAGAAAAAGGAAAAATGAAGAAGGAATATGCCATTACCGCTTCGGGACGAATCTTGTTTTTGGAGTGGCTTAAAACGCCTATCGACATGAGCAAGAACAAGAATATGGACTTGGGGAAATTCCTCTTTATGGGTTATCTGCCCAAGAAAGAGCAGCTTCAGATGCTGGATTTGACCATTGAGGGACTGGAAGTTGAAGTCCAAGAGTTTGAAGCTGTCAAAGACGCGATTCGTTATACAGAGGAGCAGGAAAAAGTAAAAGCCTATCTAGAGCAGAACAGCCACCTGGCTACAGAGCTGATAGAGACCAGTCAGGCGGCTGATTTAGCTGAAAGTATTTCCCAGATTGGCTATTTTGAAATGAAGACGCTCGAATTTGGGCTGGATTCGGCCCGCTTTCAGTTGGACTGGTTTACCAAGCTTCGCCAGCAGTTGGCTGAAAATGAGAAAGAGAGCTGAGATACTAAGTATTCGAAAAGCAGTGGGTACTTGCCTTGTAGATACATTTGGCAATGACTTTGAGAGTTTGAAAAACCAATTAGCATTTCTTCCGCTACAGGATATATCGAGTATGTACTTGTAGATGCGGCTTATCGGGACCAAGGGATTTCCGGTCAGCTTCTGACAAAGGATTTAAAGAATTTGTCTGGATGGAGCGGTTAGTTGACAATAAAGACAATCCTAATGGAGAGGCAGAAATTGATTAAAGCCCGCAATCTATATAAATCCACAATTCATAAGGCCAAAGAAACTAATTTTTTAACAGTCTTCAAAGACCGTTTCTGAAAAAGATTGAAAATAGCTCTAAAAAAGCTTATAATAAAAGCTATAAAACGACAGAAAGCTCCTAGGAGGATTGATTTTGAAGAAGGTTCATTTTTTTATCATTTACGGCTGTGTCTGCTTTGTACTGATTGGCGGAACCTTTCTTTATACCTACTTTAAACCTGGAGGAATCGCAGAAGCTCTTGAATCCCGCTTTAAGCTGTCAGCTGTAGTGGATGCATCCTTGAAAAAATTCGACCATGATAGTTTCTACATGGATCGGCTGTCTGAGTCGACCTATCTAGAAGGCTATAAAAAAAGAAAAGCTGAGACCGTTAAACAGCTAACTGTTTCAGATTCACCTTATTTAGCCAAGCTTTACGAAACCTATGATGATCAAGAACTGACCCATTATTTCAGCGAAGAACGGATGTACTTGGAAGAAAAAGACGGCTTTGAGACCATTGATGACACCGACTCCCGGAAACATATCAATGGCTATTCGGGCATGTCCTCCTTTAAGGCTTTGCTGCAGGTCATGGTAGATAATGAGTCAGAACTAACTAAGAAAAAAGTGGAAGGCGGCTATGAGTTTTCGGTGACAGCAGAAGGTGATTTGGCCTATGACCTTATCGATGCTTTCTACTATGCTTATAATGATGAGCATTATGATACGACCATTGACATTGAGAAGTGTAAGGTTGCCTTTGTGGTTGACCCTAAGACTCGGACTATCCGCTCTATTGATATGACCATGGATTTGGACGAAGATACAGCTTTAGATGGAGAATTGATTTACTTCAAGCAGCGGGCTGTTTTCAAGGACTATGGCAAGGCAAAAGTCCATCTTCCAAAGAAAATCAAAGAAAAAGAAGCAAAATCAGCTGTTTAAAGGCTGATTTTTTTGTTCAAAAGTTTTTTGTTGCAGATTTTTATGGGGCTGGCTTGATTTTAAATTTTTAAAAATTACCTTTTAGTGATATAATAAAGGTGATATCCTACAGAAAAGAGATAATTGATGACAAATTACGCGATTATTTTGGCTGCGGGTAAGGGTACTCGCATGAAGTCAGATTTACCAAAGGTACTGCACAAGGTTGCAGGAATTTCTATGCTGGAACATGTTTTTCGTAGTGTTAGTGCCATTAATCCAGAAAAGACCGTGACAGTTGTTGGCCACAAGGCAGAGCTAGTCGAGCAAGTCTTGGCAGGTCAGACAGACTTTGTCCGTCAGACCGAGCAGCTGGGAACGGGTCATGCCGTTATGATGGCGGAGCCTGTTTTGGAAAATCTGACAGGTCAGACGCTGGTCATTGCTGGCGATACTCCCCTGATTACAGGAGAAAGCCTGAAAAATCTGATTGACTTTCATGTCAACCACAAGAACGTTGCGACTATCCTGACAGCAGAAGCAGATAATCCTTTCGGGTACGGCCGTATCGTACGCAATCAGCACGACGAAGTCTTGAAAATTGTTGAGCAGAAGGATGCTTCAGACTTTGAGCAGCAAATCAAGGAAATCAATACGGGGACTTACGTCTTTGACAATGCCCGCCTCTTTGAAGCCCTCAAAAATATCAATACCAATAATGCTCAAGGCGAATACTATATCACAGATGTGATTGGTATTTTCCGCGAAAATGGTGAAAAAGTCGGCGCTTATACGCTGAAAGACTTTGATGAAAGTCTGGGGGTTAATGACCGCGTAGCTTTGGCTACAGCTGAGAGTGTTATGCGCCACCGGATTAACCAGCAGCATATGGTCAATGGTGTCAGCTTTGTCAATCCTCATGCGACCTATATCGATGTGGATGTAGAAATTGCGCCAGAGGTTCAAGTTGAAGCAAATGTGACCCTGAAAGGTCAGACCAAGATTGGGGCAGAGACTATCCTGACCAATGGTACTTATATTGTGGACTCTGTCATTGGAGAACGGACTGTCATTACCAACTCCATGATTGAGGAGTCAAGTGTTGCGGATGGAGTGACGGTCGGGCCTTACGCTCACATTCGTCCAGGTTCTAGTCTGGCCAAGGATGTCCATGTCGGAAACTTTGTTGAGGTCAAGGGCTCTTCTCTAGGTGAAAATACCAAGGCTGGTCATTTGACCTACATTGGAAACTCTGAGGTTGGTGCTAATGTCAACTTTGGTGCGGGTACGATTACGGTTAATTATGATGGCCAGAAGAAGTACAAGACTATCATTGGTAACAATGTCTTTGTTGGTTCCAACTCGACCATTATTGCCCCAGTTGAGCTGGGTGACAACTCACTGGTCGGTGCGGGTTCTACTATTACCAAGGACGTACCAGCAGATGCCATTGCTTTGGGTCGTGGCCGTCAGATCAACAAGGAAGATTACGCTAAGCGACTTCCTCATCATCCTCAAAATAAGTAGGTTCAGTCATGGAATTTGAAGAAAAAACCGTCCAACGTACGGAAATTTATCAGGGACCGATTTTTAAAGTGGTTCAGGACCAGGTAGAGCTGCCAGATGGCAAAGGCCAAGCTCAACGGGATTTGATTTTTCATAATGGGGCGGTCGCTGTAATTGCTATCACTCCGGAAAATAAGATGATTTTAGTCAAGCAGTACCGCAAGGCGATTGAAGCGACTTCTTACGAGATTCCAGCTGGAAAGCTTGAGGTAGGTGAGAATGCCGATCCCCAAGCAGCTGCCCTCCGAGAATTAGAAGAAGAAACAGGCTACACTGGACAACTGGAGTTGATCTATGATTTCTACTCTGCCATCGGTTTTTGCAATGAAAAAATCAAGCTATACAGCGCCAGCCATTTGACAAAGGTCGAAAACCCTCGTCCCCAAGACGAGGATGAAACATTGGAACTTTTTGAAGTCAGTCTGGAGGAGGCACATCAGTTGCTGCAAAACGGTGACATCTGCGATGCCAAGACCATCATGGCCCTTCAGTACTGGGAACAAAAAAATCTGAATAAATAGGAACGTAGATCAATGGGAAAAGCTTTATTAACAGATGAAATCATTGAGCGGGCCAACCGCGGTGAGGATATTTCGGGGCCGCCCCTCATGGATGACGAGGAAACCAAGATTCTTTCAACTGGCAGAAGCTCCTTTAGCTCGCAGCAGTCTAGCAGACAGGCTACTCAATTTGGCTATCAGAGTCCTCAAAACCGCTTTGGTTATGAAGAAGCTCGGTCTCAGCAGTATCAGAGTCGTTTTGGCTATCAGACTGCTCAAAACCAAGAGGAGTTTACAGATGAGACTCTGCACATTGAGGTAGATCCGACCGTGACTAAGAGCCGTCGTATTGAAAACCAAAAGCGGAGCCTCTTTCAAGCCAAACTCAATAAGATTCTCCTTTGGGTGGTCATCCTCTTGATTGGTTTGATTGCTGCTATTATTTGGTGGCCTTAAAACCTGCTCTATTACACTTAAAAGGAAGCCTAGCCTGTCTAAGCTTCTTTTTCATCAGATGATTTGAGGTATTATATGAAAATTGGAATTATTGCGGCTATGCCTGAAGAGCTGAAGATTTTGCTGGAGCATTTAGAAAATCCAAAGAAGCACCTGCGTTTGGGGCATGTCTATCATACGGGCTCTATTGGCTACCATGAAGTGGTCTTGGTTGAAAGCGGGATTGGTAAGGTCATGTCCGCTATGAGTGTGGCTGTTTTGGTCAATGACTTCAAGGTCACAGCCGTGATTAACACAGGCTCAGCTGGAGCAGTGGCAGAAGGTCTGGCGATTGGCGATGTGGTGGTCGCAGACCGTCTGGTCTACCATGATGTGGACGTGACGGCCTTTGGCTATGATTACGGTCAGATGGCTCGGCAGCCGCTCTATTTTGAAGCGAGCCGCTATCTGGTTGCTGAAATGAAGAAAATTTTGGAAAAAACCCATCAAAATGCAAGAGTAGGTTTGATTGCGACAGGTGACAGCTTTGTTGCTGGTCAAGACAAGATTGACCGCATCAAGGAGCATTTTCCGGATGTCCTGGCTGTCGAGATGGAGGGCGCAGCTATTGCTCAAGCTACACATTCGATTGGCCTGCCTTTTATGGTTATTCGCGCCATGAGCGATACAGCAAGTCATGATGCCAATGTCACTTTTGATGAATTCATTCTTGAAGCAGGTAAACGCTCTGCAGAAACCCTGATTCAATTTCTGAAAGAGTTGGTTTAAAGGGGAAGATAGTATGTACAAAGAGTCTTGTTTTGATGGTGGTCTCTTTTCTTACATCGGTCATGTGATTTTGGCTACCTTGATTACAGTTTTTACACTGGGAATTTGTGCACCTTGGGGCATGTGTATTCTGTATAATTGGAAGATAAAACATACAGTTATTGACGGGCACCGTCTTTACTTTGATGGTACTGCCATGCAGCTTTTTGGAAATTGGATTAAGTGGTGGTTCCTGACCATAGTTACCTTTGGTATTTATGGCTTTTGGCTGAAGATCAAACTGACCCAGTGGATTACCAAGCATACACATCATGCGAATTGAGACCAAGCAAGCGAGACTTAAGTGGCTCGCTTTTCCTTTTCTTCTGTCTTGCCAAAAAATCACTTTTGATGGTATAATCAAGGAACTGCAATCAATGATAGAGGAGAAAAAATGAGTATCTTAGAAGTAAAAAATCTCAGCCACGGTTTCGGAGACCGGGCTATTTTTGAGGATGTATCCTTCCGCCTGCTCAAGGGTGAGCATATCGGCCTGGTCGGTGCCAATGGCGAGGGGAAGTCAACCTTTATGAGCATTGTGACGGGTAAAATGCTGCCGGACGAAGGTAAGGTTGAGTGGTCCAAGTATGTGACGGCTGGCTATCTGGACCAGCATGCTGTGTTGGAGCAAGGTCAGTCTGTCCGTGATGTCTTGCGTACGGCCTTTGACGAGCTTTTCAAGACAGAGGCCCGCATCAATGAAATCTATATGAGCATGGCTGAGGATGGAGCGGACGTTGATGCCCTGATGGAAGAAGTGGGCGAGCTGCAGGATCGCTTGGAGAGCCGAGATTTCTATACTCTAGATGCCAAGATTGACGAGGTCGCACGGGCACTGGGTGTCATGGACTACGGTATGGAAAGCGATGTGACGGAGCTATCTGGTGGACAGCGGACCAAGGTTCTCTTGGCTAAGCTGCTTCTGGAAAAACCGGATATCCTGCTCTTGGACGAGCCAACCAACTATCTGGATGCGGAGCATATTGACTGGCTCAAGCGCTATCTACAGAATTATGAAAATGCCTTTGTTCTGATCTCGCATGATATTCCTTTCCTGGATGACGTCATCAATATCGTCTACCATGTGGAAAATCAGCACTTGACCCGCTATTCTGGCGACTACTATCAATTCCAGGAAGTCTATGAGATGAAAAAATCTCAGCTGGAAGCAGCCTATGAGCGCCAGCAGAAAGAAATTGCGGACCTTAAGGATTTTGTGGCTCGCAATAAAGCCCGCGTAGCGACCCGTAATATGGCCATGTCCCGCCAGAAAAAGCTGGATAAGATGGACATTATTGAGCTACAAAGTGAGAAGCCAAAGCCTACCTTTGACTTCAAACCTGCCCGCACACCTGGCCGCTTTATCTTCCAAGCCAAGGATTTGCAGATTGGTTACGACCGTCCGCTGACTCAGCCTCTTAATCTGACCTTTGAGCGCAATCAGAAGGTGGCTATCATCGGGGCAAACGGGATTGGAAAAACGACCTTGCTCAAGAGTCTGCTGGGGATTATCCCGCCTATTGCAGGTCAGGTCGAGCGTGGGGACTATCTAGAGCTGGGCTATTTCGAGCAGGAAGTAGAAGGTGGCAATCGTCAGACACCGCTGGAAGCAGTCTGGAACGCCTTTCCGGCCCTTAACCAAGCAGAAGTCCGAGCTGCTTTAGCTAGATGTGGTCTGACCTCCAAGCACATCGAGAGCCAGATCCAGGTCCTTTCAGGTGGGGAGCAGGCCAAGGTCCGCCTTTGTCTTCTCATGAACCGAGAAAATAATGTTTTGGTGCTGGACGAGCCGACCAACCACCTGGATGTCGATGCCAAGGAGGAACTCAAACGGGCGCTGAAAGAATACAAGGGCAGTATTCTCATGGTCTGTCACGAGCCTGATTTCTACGAAGGCTGGATGGATCAGATCTGGGATTTTAACCAGCTGACTTAAGAGCATTGTTTTTAGTCAAATTGTAAGTTAACACTCAAGAGAAATTTCAAATTTAAAAGGTGCTCAATTTTATTTAGACACCTTGACAAATATGTAAAGAACTGCTAGTATATCCATAAGCAGTTTTTTTGAAGACTAAATGGAAATTATTATGAAATACCTTATGAAAAAATATGTTAAGTCATTTCTACTTGGGTTGACTTTTATTTTTGTGCTCTTTTCTTCAGCAGTCTATGCTGTTACTGAGCTTACTGAAAGTACGAATCTATCAACGCTGGATATTTATCAGTTTACCTTAACCCAAGCGAATATGGATATCTTGAGTCAAAATGGCTTGGTCGAAAGAGATTACATCCCAGCTAATGGAGGGTGGAAAGAAAGCACGGTCTTCTCGCTAAGAGTAGATAAAAACCAAACTCAGCAAACCTTTAATAGCCCCATTCAATTGCGGTTTAACAATGCAGGTATTGTTAATGGCAAGGTTGTAGATGTTTATGTAACCTTCCACAGCATTGATGCCCACCTAATCCAGAAAAATGCTGACTATCAAAATCCAAATAAGACAGTTGTTCCTTTTCTAACTGTGGATGAAAACTGGGGAAGCAAATCTATCCAGATTATGGACTTTATTTGGGCACCGCATCCGACTCTTACTCATGATATATATGGAAGTTTTGCTTTGGATGTCAATGTAACTGCAGAATTGAGATACCAAGACGGAACGCCAACAGATTTAAAAATGGTCATGTTGCCGTCTGATATTGATGTGGTATACAATTCTTTCGGACGAGAAGAGAGCTTCTCTATCTATGATAATCTTACAGCCTCTAATAAAATCGTAAAAAATACTTCCTTTTCGCTTAATGAAAGCGTATCGGGCAATAAAACAACATGGCACCCTACAAGGAGCACACAGGGTTCTAGTGATGAACATAATGTTTCAGGGTTTGCTATGCGGTCTGAAACGAATGCTACTCGATTTGAATTTACAACGACGGCAGTCAGTGGTGGTTTGTTTGGCTTTTATACAGAGACGCCAAAGGCACCAGAGAAAGAGGTTTCAAAAGATAAGATCCCTGCCCTTGCCGGAGAATCTCTAAATTATACGGCCAAATTTACTATGCCGACTCCTGGTAAGGACGTCATTGGCTCCCTATCTTCAATGCAGATGATTGAGACTTTGGACGAACGTTTGGATTTCCAGAGCTTGAACCTTCAATTTGACGGTCAGACTTTGACGCAGGGGGAAGATTATAGGCTGGTCAGAGATGGTCAAAAGGTGGTTATAGAAATCCATGCCAAGCACCTGACTAGTAGTAATGCTGGAAAAGAATTTACGATTGTATACAAGACAAAAACAAACGATAACATTTTACAAAATAGGGTACCTATTGAAAATAAGGTCACACAAGAAATTGATAATATTCCTGTTTCCTCAGAAATTGTTACAACTAATGTACTCTACAAGAAAAGTTACCAATTCGAAAGTGGAACGCAAGACAAGGCTCTTCCACCAGAAGTTTTGAATTTGCTACCACAAGAACAAAACGATCTAGAAAATGGTTCAACAGTCACACCTGAACCCCCAAAAGGAAATAAAAGACTTGTCAGCACCTCAGAAGGAAATTGGATTTTCCAAAACTATAATAAGGAATCCGAAATCATTCAAAACCAGGATGCACTTTTTACTGGAATATGGAATTTTCAAGAATACGAAAAACCCAGAAAAGAAGTCTTAAATAAGAATAATGAAAATATCGATAACCAAGAAGTCAAGGCCAATGACGTTCTAACCTATAAAATCACCTACAAAAATACCAGTGACAGGGAGTTGGATGTCACCATTACAGATGAACTCCCTAAACACACGGACTATGTCCATGGTTCAACCGTATATGATGGCTTTTCTAATAGAAGATTAAGTTGGAGAAGAAGGCTGTCACCAGAGGAGACAGTAGAAGTGTCCTTTAAAGTTCGAGTGGATCAGGATGTAGATGGGCAAATTCTTCAAAGCGTAGCTCGAGTATCGACAGATCTGTTTACATTAGAAACAAATAGGACGAGCAATCCGACAGCTATAAAAAAATATGTCCTTCCAGAAACAGGTGGGAATGGAACTCTCTTATATCTCTTGGGGGGCTCTATCGTAACAGTGGGATCAGCGCTTTGGCTATTTGTCCGAAATAAACGATATAGGAAATTTCAATAAAGAAAAAGATAGGAAATCACGAAAGCTTTGAAGAGGAATGGGATGCCTCGAAGACCAAACTTGAGTGAAGATAAAATTAGGAGATTATAATGAAAAAGATAAAACAGCTGGTCATGGCGGTCTTGGTCTTTGTCTTAACCTTTGCCGGCCTACCGGTCGTATCAGCAGACACGACCTATACCATTCAGCTGACTGGGACATCAACGGGCCATACTTACGAAGCTCATCCGATTTTTCTTGGAGACCTCGATCCTGCCACGAATACTCTTACCAATATCAGATGGGCTCCGGGGATTTGGGATTCTGGTAAAAGTAGGTTTGGAGATGCGGCCGACAAAGCAGCCTCTTTAAGTGCCAAAGGGGATGATTCGCAAGAAGCAAGAGAGTTTGCTCAGGAAATTTCCAAGTATCTATCCGGCGGTGGACGAAAAACAGTATCGGGACAAAATGGAACAACGACCATTTCTGGCTTGGCTCCAGGCTACTATTTGATTAAGGAAATAAATAATACCTTATACAAAAAAAATGAAGCATACACTCGCTTTATGCTGCAGGTGGCAAGAGATACGACAGTAGCAATCAAGTCTTATGTTCCTAGTCTTACTAAGGTTACCAAGTCAAGTACGACGGGAGAGGAAACGACTATAACGGATTACTCTATCGGTGATACAGTTCCATTCCAACTGACAGCGACACTACCAAGAAACTTGGATGATTATTCTGAGTATGAGCTATCTTTTAATGATAGTTTAATGCCCGGTTTGACTTATAATAACGATGCGCAAGTTTATCTAAAACGTGGTGATGAAGAAAGCTTGATAACCGACCATTTTAATATTTCCATAGAATCGTCTCGTAATCTAACCATAGCCACTAGTAATTTGAGGCAGGTACCAAATGTAGATGCTTCTAGTAAGATTGTGGTTCGTTACACTGCTCAACTGAATCAATACGCAACAACACATGCCAGTGCCAATGCTAACATGAACGTGGCTAGTCTAAGCTTTTCGAACAACCCCAATACGGCTTTGGCAAAATCAATCGGAACAACGCCCCAAAGTAAAGTTCAGATCCATACCTACCAACTCAATGTCTATAAGATGACTGAAAGGGGAGGAGCTCTTCCGGGAGCAGAATTTACTCTTTATAAAAAAGTAAATGACCAGTATATAAAGGTTGGAACTACACAAGAATACAAAAGAAGTAATTTCTCAGGCTTTAAAGGACTGGGTTCTGGAGATTATAAACTAGTAGAAACGATCACTCCAAAAGGCTACAACACTATGAAGGATATTGAGTTTAGCCTACGAGCAACTTATGATCCAACATTGCCAACTACTCGGACCGCTATTCAAGCAACTTCAGACAGAGCAACTTTTACTTATGAATTGACAAATGGAATTTTTACAACGAATATTGTCAATAAAAAAGGAGCCCTTCTACCAAACACAGGTGGAATCGGAACGACTATTCTTTACCTAGCAGGTACAGGGTTTGTGCTAGGCGCGGGAGTTTTGTGGATAATAAAGAAAAGAGTAAATAAAAAATAGGATAAAATCGGAAGAACTGAACGGGAAATCAGTCTCTTCCTCAAATGGAGATTATGATGAAAAAAATAAAACAACTAGTCATGGCGGTCTTAGCCTTGGTCTTGACTTTTTCCGGCCTTCCAGTCGTATCGGCTGATACAACGACCTACACCATCCAACTGACTGGAACGACAGCTGGTCACACTTACGATGTTTATCAGATTTTTTCAGGGAGTTTAGATGCTAGCAACACCTTAACCAATATCGAATGGGGCTCAGCAATTAATCAAGGGAATATTGAATTTTACATGGGGACAGCAAGTGCGAAAGCTGCCAGCCTCAGTGGAAAAGCTAATGACTCTGAAGAAGCAAAGACCTTTGCACAAGACATCATCCAATACTTAACGTACGGACCTACTAAGGTAGTTTCTAGTGAGGACGGAACAACAACTATTTCTGACTTAGAGCCGGGTTACTACTTGATTAGAGACAGATATAATTCGTTGGCTGGTAAAGAAGGAGAAAGCTATACTCAGTTTATGTTACTCGTTTCAAAGGATACTAATGTAGCAATAAAATCAAGTTTACCAACCATTACTAAAAAGGTTAAGGCAAGTGACTCCAATACCTACTCTTCAGCGACTGACTATGCGATTGGCGACAAGGTTTACTTTGAGCTAACTGCAACTCTTCCGAGTAACTATGCTGATTATCCTTCCTATCAGTTGGTCATCGATGATATCATGCCACCAGGTATGGCTTATAATTATGATGCTCAGGTTATTCTAAAAAACGGCAATATAGAGACAGATGTTACAAGTAGATTTAACACTTACATCTATCAGGCAGGTCAAGGCATTAGATTAAATATTGTTAATCACTATCTAGATCGATTGAGCGACGTAACAATAACAGCTTCAAGTAAGTTTATCATTCGTTATAGTACGACGCTTGGAGATAAAGCTATCACTGGGGTAGCTGGTAATGAAAATACAGTGAGCTTGACTTACTTAAACGAGCCAAACGAAAAAAATTCTAATTCTACAGCAAAAACACCTGATAGTAAAGCCAAGGTTTACACCTACCAGCTGAAAGTAAATAAGGTCAAAGAAAATCAAGACCCTCTAGCTGGTGCAGGATTTACTCTTTATAAGAAGGTCAATAACCAATACACTGAGATTAAAAAGTTTGAAGCCGGATCTGAGACCACTTTTGATTTTAAGGGACTTGATTCTGGTGCCTACAAGCTAGTTGAAAGTACTGTTCCAGCAGGTTACAATGCTATGAAAGATATCGAGTTTACCATTTCAGGTACAATCGACTCCACAGGAGCTTTGACAAACCTGACAGCAACTTCAGCAACCGCAAGCTTTGAGACCGATGTCAATACTGGTATTATCACCCTGAAAGTGGTCAATAAGCAAGGTGCCCTTCTGCCAAACACAGGTGGCATCGGAACGACTATTCTTTACCTAGTTGGTACAAGTCTGGTTCTTGGAGCAGGCCTGCTCTTTGTAGTCAAAAAACGTGTTTCAACAAAATAAAAGGAGAACTAGAGGAAGTGATGAATGTTTCATTCATCTCCTTCCTAAAATGGAGATTAAAATGAAAAAAGTAAAACAACTAGTCATGACCGTCTTGGTCTTTATCCTGACTTTTGCAGGGCTACCGGTCGTATCGGCTGATACAACGACCTACACCATCCAACTGACCGGAACGACAACGGGTCATACTTACGAAGTCTATCATATTTTTTCAGGAACTTTAGATGCTAGCAACACCTTGACCAATATCGAGTGGGGTCCTGGGGTTACTGGAGCAGGTAGAACTCATTTTGGAGATGCTTCTGATAAAGCAGCTTCTTTGAGTGGTAAGCAAAATGATTCTGCGGAGGCCAAAGCCTTTGCCCAAGAATTGAATCAATATTTATCAGGTGCAGGTGTAACAAACGTTAAATCCCAGCAAGGAACGACAACCATTTCAGGACTAAAACCTGGTTACTATCTTATTAAGGATAGTAGGGGATCATTGAATAGTAGAAGTGGTCAAGCCTATACTAGATTTATGTTGCAAGTGGCCAAGGATACAACTGTAGCCGTGAAAGCAGATGTTCCAACTCTTACAAAACAAGTTCAAGCTAATGGTTCTCAAAATTATACTGCAGCGACGGAGTATAGAATCGGACAAAACATTCCTTTCCAAATTACCGCAACTCTTCCAAGCAACTATGCTGAATTTCCGCAATATGTATTTACAATCAAGGATACGATTCCTGCTGGAATGACCTATAATAATGATGCTCGAGTTTATCTAAAAGAAGGTGGAACTGAAAAAGACATTTCAACATTTTTCCCAATTTCCTATACAGGAAATGTCATTACGATAACTGCTGGTGATCTTAAAGGCAATCAAGAAGTAACAGCATCTAGTAAGATTGTCGTTCGCTACACTGCGAGTTTAAACAATTATCCTATAATGGGTGGGGTAGGAAATCCTAATATAGCTAGCCTGACCTATTCAAATGATCCAAATGGAAATAATTCTTCAACTACTGAAACTCCTGAAACCAAGGCTAATGTCTATACCTACCAGCTGACAGTGAATAAGGTCAAAGAAAACCAAGCAGCTCTTGCTGGTGCAGGATTTACTCTTTATAAGAAGGTCAATAACCAATACACTGAGATTAAAAAGTTTGAAGCTGGATCAAACAGCAGATTTGATTTTATGGGGCTGGATTCGGGTGACTACAAGCTTGTGGAAAGTACAGTTCCAGTGGGCTACAATGCTATGAAAGATGTCGAGTTTACCATTTCAGGAACGATTGACTCCACAGGAGCTTTGACAAATCTGACAGCAACTTCAGCAACCGCGACATTTGATTCTAATGTCAATACTGGTTTAATCACCCTGAAAGTGGTCAATAAGCGAGGTGCTCTTCTGCCAAACACAGGTGGCATCGGAACGACTATCCTTTATCTAGTCGGCACAAGTCTGGTTCTCGGAGCAGGAGTGCTAATGATTATTAGGAAACGTGCAAACTCCAACTAATGTCTGGAGGAAAGGAAGAGGTAGATGAAGTAGGCTATCTATTTTCCTTTCTAATGCGACTGAATGAATATTATGAAAAAACATCTTATTAATTTTTTACTAATTTTATTTCTAATCAGTGGCATAGGCTTATTGCTTTATCCCACTGTAAGTGATCTTTGGAATTCTTATCATCAGTCGCAAGCTATTTCAAACTATGAGAATAAAGTAGAAAAGCTAGACACGAGTAAAGCAGATGAGATGAGAGCGACTTCAGAGTTCTATAACCAAACCCTCGAAAAAGGAGTTGTCCCTAACTATCGTCTTTCAGAGGAAGAAAAAAAGACCTACAATAGCCTATTAGATGTTACAGGGACTGGCATTATGGCTTATGTGGAAATTCCCACGCTAGGAACCAACCTTCCCATTTACCATGGGACGGATGATGCTATTTTGCAAGTAGCAATTGGGCATATTCCAGGAAGTTCACTGCCGGTTGGCGGTCAAGGGACTCACTCAGTTATATCAGGCCACCGAGGTTTGCCATCAGCCAAACTGTTTACTGACATTGACAAATTAAAAAATGGCGATCGTTTTATGATCCATGTCTTGGGAAAGACTATCACCTATCAAGTGGAACAGATTTTGATAGTTGAGCCGGATGATGTTTCTTCATTGGCTATTGACCCAGAGCAGGATTATTGTACACTGGTTACCTGTACCCCTTACGGGATAAATAGTCACCGCTTGTTGGTGAGAGGTCACCGAGTTCCGAATGAGGAAAAAGCATCTAAGTCAAGTAAGAAGAAAGACTCCATTCCTTGTCTTTACATTCTGATCTTCCTTCTAGTCCTTGTACTTATTTTGATACTATTGTTTTGGATCCTTCATCGTAGAAGGGAAAAGAAAAGAGCCGAGCTTCGTCGTCAAACGGGTTTACGCTCAGCTGTTTACCGCAAACGGAACAAAAAGGGACGCCATGCAAAATGACTTATGGCAATAAGAGTAGTTATGTGAGAACTAATGAAGAAGGTTGTTCCTTTTTTATCGAAATAACAGGACCTTTTTCTTAAAAATGCTCACACGATAAGACACTTAGTCTTGATATTTTACTCTTACAAAAAAGCGACTGGCACAAGATTTGTCTCAGTCGCTTTTTATTACTAATAATTCAAAAACTGCTCGATTTCCTGCTTTTCAATCTGTTTGCCGTGCTGGCAGACTGGGCAGGTGAGGTAATGTTTTCTACCGTAAGGAAAGGTAGGAATCCAATAGAGTGTAAACTTTCGGCCGGTTTCAATAATGTCCCAAGGTGCGACGTTGTGGCAGTTGGCACACTCGATATTGCTTTGGGTCTGTCCTACGTTTTTCTGATAACCTTTATATCCCCAGATAATCATATTGATTTCCCTCCTTTATTGGTTGGGCGGCAAGCTTATTTGCTGAAGTCATAGTCCTTGATAATCTCGATTTTTTCAATCTTGATATCTTTTTTAGGCTTGTCATTATCGTCTGTTTCTGCAGCAGCGATTTTGTCCACCACATCCATACCTTCCAACACTTGGCCAAATACGGTATAAGCTCCGCCATCTAAAGTAGGATTTCCACCGTTTTTATAGGCTTCGATGATTTTAGCTGGGAAGGAATCCGTAGACATTTGGCTAGTCAAATCTTTCTTGCTTTGATTGATGAAGAACTGACTGCCATTGGTACCAGGGCCTGCATTAGCCATGGATAGGGCACCACGAATATTATAGAGATATGGAGAATACTCATTTTTAAAGCCGTTTCCAGGGTCTTTAGACTTGTCTTTTCCCTTCCAGATAGACTCGCCTCCAGTGCCGTTGCCTTTAGGATCTCCGGTCTGAATCATAAATTCATTGATGACGCGGTGGAATATAATGCCGTCATAATAGCCTTCCTTAGCATGGGTCAGGAAGTTTTCAACGGCTAGTGGGGCTTGTTTTGGAAAGAGCTTGATGCGGATATCGCCTTCAGTCGTTATCAACTTGACTTCCGCTTCATCTTCAGCAACTTCTGTAGATAGCTGCGGAAAATTGGCATTTTCGTTGGTCATGGCATCCTTGAATTGCTCACGGAGTTTGCTGGTTTCCTCTGGGTCAGAGCTAGAGCTCACTAGCGAAGAACTGCTGGATGAGTTGGAGGAGCTAGTAGTCTCCTCTTTCTTACCTTTACCAGAGCAGCCAGCCAAGACAAGTCCTGATAAGAGACTAATAAGAAGAATTTTTTTCATATAAGACCTTTCTCGCATTAGATTGTAAACTACTGATATTTTACTACAATTAAGCTAGTTTTTCAAACCCTCCTGTGTCAGACAATCCAGGAGCAGATTTTTAAGTCCTGCTGGCTGTAAGTTCAGGCCACGAATTGCTTCTATATCTAGCCATTCAGGCTGATAGAGATTCTGGGCATGACTGCGAAGGGCTTCCTCGCCCTGAATCATTGGAACTGATGTATGGCCGATAGTGGCATGGAAATAGATTTCTAGGCGTTGGCCATTTCTGAAAGTAAAGCCTGGCTGCAGCTGCTTTTCAGACAAGCTCCAACCCAGCTCTTCCTGAATTTCTCGTTGAGCTGCTTGGACTGCAGTCTCACCTGACTCGGCCCGGCCGCCCGGTATCACAGAATACTCTTCTCCATTTTTACAGCGGTGGATGAGCAGTATCTGCTTGGATTGGTTATTGAAAAGAATAACTCCAGCTCGCATTATCTTTCTCCTCCTATATTTTTACTGTTTACTAATTAGACATTCCCTCTATTCTACCACAAGAACAAGAGTTTTGCTTGGACTTTCTAAAAGAATGGTAGAGAGATCACATTTATCTTGATAAGATTAAGTTTCAAATACAGAAGAAGTTAATAGTAGACAGTCTTGTGCATCATGAAAGAATATGGTAAAATAAATAGATTAAAAATAGTAAGGAGTGTTTTCCATGGAGAAAAGACTGACAAGAGATGTCAAAAACAAGAAAATCGCTGGTGTATGTGCTGGTATCGCAAATTACTTTGATTTAGATCCAACCTTGGTTCGTGTTATTTGGATTCTTTTGGTCTGTGTGGCAGGCACAGGTGTCTTGGCTTACTTGATTGCTTGGGCGGTTATGCCAGAAGATTCAAGTGCAGAAGCTTAATAAGGATTGCGTGATAGTGAAATGAGAACTGGTTAGCCCAGTTCTTTTTACGTGGATAAATAAGTTTTTTGCTTTGGATCTAGATAAAAGATTTCTCATCCAAGGCTCAAATATGGTATAATAAGGGTTATGGCAACTAAGAAAAACACGAAAAAAGGCCGGACAACTCGTCGGCCGACAAAAGCAGAATTAGAAAGACAAAAAGCAATAAAGAGAATGATTGCCACCTTTGTGCTGGCCCTTATTCTTTTGTTTGCAGCAATTAAGCTGGGTGCCTTTGGAGTCACTATTTATAATATGATTCGCCTCTTGGTGGGAAGCTTGGCTTATCTGGCTATTCTGGCCAGCTTTGGCTATCTCTTTTTTTTCAAGTGGCTGCACAAGCACGAGGGGACGGTTTCAGGATTTATCAGCCTCTTTTTGGGACTGGAGTTAATTTTCCAAGCTTATTTTGTCAGTGTGTTGAAGCTAGAAGGGGCAGCTGTCTTATCCACAACTCTAGGCAGGATCCTGACTGATTTGACAGCCTTTAAGGTTAGCTCCTTCGCGGGTGGCGGCCTGCTGGGCTCTCTCCTATACGCGCCTATCTCTTTCCTTTTTTCAAATATCGGTTCTTATTTCTTCGGCCTGCTCCTCATTCTTTTGGGCGGTCTGCTTATGAGCCCTTGGTCTATCTATGACATTTCAGAAAAGGCTATGGCAGCATTTCAAAATTGGAGAGAGAAGCAGGAAGAAAAGCGGCAGCTCCGTTTCTTGGAGCAGGAAGAAAAAGCTGCACAGGCAGCTATGCAAGCCATTGAAGTAGAGCAAGAAGAAGCCGAAGTCGATCCTGAAACAGGAGAGATTTTAGATGATGAGGACTTGTCAGATACAGCTGTGGACTTTGACGAAGCGGACTATGAGGAACTGGGAGAGTATGACCCTCATGAGCCTCTGGACTTTGGTCGCGAAGAAGAGACGGACGAGACAGATGTAGACGTTGAAGTGGACTTTACTGCCAAGGAAAGTCTGGACTACAAGCTGCCGACCATCAATCTCTTTGCGCCCGACAAGCCTAAGAATCAGTCCAAAGAAAAGCGCATTGTTCGAGATAATATCAAAATTTTGGAAGAGACCTTTGCTAGTTTTGGGATAAAGGCTGCTGTTGAGAGGGCTGAAATCGGACCTTCCGTCACTAAGTACGAGGTCAAGCCAGCTGTTGGTGTTCGGGTCAATCGGATTTCCAATCTGGCTGATGACTTGGCTCTTGCCCTAGCTGCCAAGGATGTACGGATTGAGGCACCAATTCCTGGGAAATCTCTTGTCGGAATTGAAGTGCCCAATTCTGAAGTTGCGACCGTGACTTTCCGAGAACTTTGGGAACAGTCGAAAACGGATGCCAGCAAGCTCCTAGAAATCCCACTTGGGAAGGCTGTCAACGGCTCTGTCCGCTCCTTTGACTTGGCTAAGATGCCCCATCTCTTGGTAGCGGGCTCTACTGGCTCTGGTAAATCTGTGGCTGTCAACGGCATTATTGCCAGCATTCTCATGAAGGCCAGACCGGATGAAGTCAAGTTTATGATGGTGGATCCTAAGATGGTGGAGCTATCTGTTTATAATGACATTCCCCACTTGCTTATCCCTGTTGTGACCAATCCACGTAAAGCTAGCCGTGCACTCCAGAAGGTTGTAGACGAGATGGAAAACCGCTATGAACTCTTCTCCAAGGTCGGTGCCCGTAATATTGCTGGCTACAATGCTAAAGTAGCTGAGTACAATGCTCAGTCAGAATATAAGCAGATTCCCCTGCCTCTAATCGTCGTCATCGTTGACGAGCTGGCTGACCTCATGATGGTAGCTAGCAAGGAAGTGGAAGATGCCATTATCCGGTTGGGACAAAAAGCGCGTGCGGCTGGGATTCACATGATTCTGGCTACCCAGCGACCATCTGTAGATGTTATCTCCGGATTGATTAAGGCCAATGTACCCTCTCGGATTGCCTTTGCTGTGTCCAGCGGGACAGACAGTCGGACCATTCTGGATGAAAATGGAGCAGAAAAGCTCTTGGGTCGTGGGGATATGCTCTTTAAGCCTATTGATGAAAACCATCCGGTTCGTTTGCAGGGCTCCTTTATCTCAGATGAAGATGTGGAGCGAATAGTAGCCTTTGTCAAGAACCAAGCTGAAGCAGACTACGATGATAGCTTTGATCCTGGTGAAGTATCTGAAAGTGATTTGGATACTGGCGGGGCAGATGATGGAGGAGATCCGCTCTTTGAAGAAGCCAAGGCCTTGGTTATCGAGACTCAGAAAGCCAGCGCATCTATGATTCAGCGGCGACTCTCGGTCGGCTTTAACCGGGCCACTCGCCTTATGGAAGAACTTGAAGCGGCAGGCGTTATCGGTCCAGCCGAGGGGACCAAGCCGAGAAAGGTTTTGCAGACAAACTGATTCTAATTTCACTAGTCTGCTAGCAAGATAACCATTTGATAAAAACAAATCTGCCAGCAGCCAGCCAGCAGATTTTCTCTACTTAACATTACATTGCCAAAGAAAGGAAAAGAAGGTATGAAACTAGACACTATTCACCACATAGCTATTATTGGTCATGATTATGGCAAAACTAAAACCTTTTATGTGGACAAGCTGGGCTTTGAGCAGCTGGATGAGCACCATCGGCCAGAAAAGCAGGATATTCTCTTTAATGTCTGTAAGGGAAATCTAACTCTAGAGATTTTCATCAAGAAAGAAGCACCCAAGCGGCCAGCCTTGCCACATCCTGAGCATACAGGTCTGCGACACCTGGCCTTCCGAGTGACAAATGTCGAAGAATGCTTAGCGGAATTTGACCGTTTGGAGATTCCTCATACCGAGCTGCGCTACGACGACTTTGACGGCCGTAAGATGGCTTTCTTCTTTGATCCGGATGGCCTGCCTCTGGAGATTCACGAATAAAACTAGGAAAATCGGGAGGTCCTTCTTTCACGGCAAAAGAACGACTTGTAAGTCCCGCATATGAAAACCCCATCGGCTAACTCGTGACCGATGGGGTTTATTTTACATTGTTACAAAAAGAGCCCGATGACCATGGCTAGGTACATGAAGAAGGTTAGGAGAAATCCTGCCCGCCAGAAGAACTTAAAGAACTTAGGATAGTAGAAGCTCCGTTTTTTCTTGAGAAAATAGATGGTGATGGCGATAGCGAGAACTGAGAGAGCCAGGGTCAGCTGGGGCAGCAAGCTATGATAGTAGGCCTTGTCTGAAATGATATAAAATTCCACAACAAAAAGCGGAAAAGCCAAGTCCGCAAAGTTTAAACCGTATTTTCTTAATTGAAAAACTCGCACTGTAATAGTGGTTAAAATCAATGTTAAAAAGATAAATAAAATCGAAGCAATCTTTAATAGTGTCATAAGATTATTTTACCACAAAAAATTCAAAAAAGAAGATAAAATTCCTTGCATTTAACAAAGTTTAGTGTATAATAGAAAGGTATGCGAAAAGCATACTTGTGGGAGGTAAAAATCTTTATTTACCGCCAAAACCACAAAGGAGGATTTAAAAATGGCTAAAAAAGTCGAAAAACTTGTAAAATTGCAAATCCCTGCTGGTAAAGCTACTCCAGCTCCACCAGTTGGTCCTGCGCTTGGTCAAGCCGGTATCAACATCATGGGATTCACTAAGGAGTTCAACGCTCGTACAGCTGATCAAGCTGGTATGATTATTCCAGTTGTTATCTCAGTATACGAAGACAAATCATTCACTTTCGTGACTAAAACTCCGCCAGCTGCTGTTCTTTTGAAGAAAGCTGCAGGTGTTGAAAAAGGTTCTGGTGAGCCAAACAAAACGAAAGTTGCAACAGTTACTCGTGCGCAAGTACAAGAAATTGCTGAAACTAAGATGCCAGATTTGAACGCTGCAAACATCGAGTCTGCAATGCGTATGATTGAAGGTACTGCTCGTTCTATGGGATTCTCTGTTGTTGACTAATCAATAACACTCATCCCATTTGCCCGCATTACACTTGATCAGATTGACGAGTGACGTGGGAGATGAAAATCGATTGAACCACTTACAAGGAGAAAGATAAAATGGCTAAAAAAAGCAAACAACTTCGTGCTGCTCTTGAAAAAATCGACAGCACAAAAGCATACAGCGTAGAAGAAGCTGTAGCACTTGCAAAAGAAACTAACTTTGCAAAATTCGACGCAACTGTAGAAGTTGCTTACAACTTGAACATCGACGTTAAAAAAGCTGACCAACAAATCCGTGGCGCAATGGTATTGCCAAACGGAACTGGTAAAACTTCACGTGTTCTTGTTTTCGCACGTGGTGCTAAAGCAGAAGAAGCGAAAGCTGCTGGTGCAGACTTCGTTGGTGAAGATGACCTCGTTGCAAAAATCAACGACGGTTGGTTGGACTTTGACGTAGTAATCGCTACACCTGACATGATGGCACTTGTGGGTCGCCTTGGACGTGTCCTTGGACCTCGTAACTTGATGCCAAACCCTAAGACTGGTACTGTAACAATGGACGTTGCAAAAGCAGTTGAAGAGTCTAAAGGTGGTAAGATTACTTACCGTGCAGACCGTGCAGGTAACGTACAAGCTATCATTGGTAAAGTTTCATTTGAAGCTGACAAGTTGGTTGAAAACTTCAAAGCTTTCAACGACACAATCCAAAAAGCAAAACCAGCTACTGCTAAAGGTACTTACGTAACGAACCTGACTATCACTACTACACAAGGTGTTGGTATCAAGGTTGACGTAAACTCGCTTTAAGAAGAATATAAATGGAACTGCCTCCGGGTAGTTCTTTTTTTGAAATAAAAATGATGATAGCGGTTACAATTGTAAAGAAACATGTTATAATAATATCGAATCAATTTATTTTATAACAAAAGGAGACGGTGTAATGAAAAAAGATCAGAACCAGCTAACCTGGCTGATGGTATCTCTGATTGCTTTTAATATGGTCTGGGGTCTGGGCAATGTGGTTAATAACTACTCCCAGCAGGGCATTTCGGTAATTGTTTCTTGGATTCTTATCCTAGCTATTTACTTTATTCCCTATGCCCTCATCGTGGGGCAGCTTGGATCGACTTTCAAGGAGAGTGGAGGCGGTGTCAGTGACTGGGTGGAGAAAACCTCTACCAAGCGGCTGGCTTATTTTGCGGCCTGGACTTACTGGGTGGTGCATATTCCTTATCTGGCTCAAAAGCCACAGGGAGTTTTGATTCCGCTGGGCTGGGCTCTTCAGGGGAATGGCGACTTTTTGAGCAGTCTTGATATTCACTGGATCGTTATTCTTAGCTTGCTGATTTTTGGTGCCTTTCTCTACTTGTCTACCAAGGGACTGTCCACGCTCAAGGTGATTGGGGGGCTAGCTGGCAGTGCCATGCTGATTATGTCCTTCCTATTTGTTCTCTTAGCAGTTGGTGCGCCTTTTATCAAGCCTGACATGCAGTTTGCGACGGCCAATATGGATAAGCTTAGCACTTACATTCCCAACTTTGATTTTTCTTATTTCACGACCATCTCCCTCTTAGTCTTTGCGGTTGGTGGAGCTGAGAAAATTTCGCCTTACGTTAATCAAACACGCAATCCAGCCAAGGAATTTCCAAAGGGGATGATTGTCATGGCTGTCATGGTTGGAGCATCTGCTATCCTGGGCTCTCTGGCTATGGGCATGCTTTTTGATGGCAGCAATATTCCTGAGGATCTGATGCGAAACGGTGCTTACCAAGCCTTCCAAAAGCTGGGCAACTATTGGGGCGTGGGCAATGTACTAGTAGTCATCTATGCTCTGACCAATATGGTTGGACAGATTGCTGCACTGGCTTTCTCTATTGATGCGCCTCTGCAAATCATGCTCAATAATGCTGATGAAGGGTTTGTCCCAAGCTGGCTGCGAAAGCGGACATCAAAAGGTGTCCTCATTAACGGTTACATCTTGACAGGGATTTTAGTTAGCTTCTTGATTATTCTGCCTATCTTTGGAATCAAAGAAATTGACGGCTTGGTCAAATGGATGACCAATCTCAACTCCATCGTTATGCCCATGCGGTATCTCTGGGTATTCCTGGCCTACATGATGTTGAACAAGGCCTGGAAGAAGTACAAGGATGCCGAGTACAAGTTTACCAAAAATCCAAAAGTTGGCTTTGCCATCGGAGCTTGGTGCTTCCTCTTTACAGCCTTTGCCTGCATCTTAGGGATGGTTCCCAAAGTAGACTATGCAACAGATCCAGCTGGCTGGCAATTCTCTCTCTTGACTAATATTTTGACCCCAATCGTCTTAATCAGTCTGGGTGTTATTCTACCAATTTTAGCTAAGCGGGAAAAGAAACAGTCGCTCAAGTAGTGAGTGGACCTAGCAAAAGATGATTGAAATATTCATTCCCAGTCCTATCTGATGATGGGGCTGGTTTTTGATAAATTATGCTGAAAAATAGCTTAGTAGAATGATTGAATTCAACCACTGAATTCGCTATAATTAATAAGAATGATTCGCAATGAAATAGGGAAAGATGTTAGGAGAAATGATGAATCAGAAGAAAAGTGTTATTTTAGCTGGAGATTATGGTTATATTCGTCAGATTGAGACAACTATAAAGTCCTTATGTTGTTACCATGAAGATTTAGCTATCTATGTCTTTAATCAAGATATTCCTCAGGAATGGTTTATCAACATTCGGAGAAAGGTCAAAGGGACAGGGAATGATCTGGTTGACATCAAACTTTTACGGGACGATTTTAGGCAGAATTGGGAAGAATCAACCTACCACCATATCAACTATATGGCATATGCCCGCTATTTTATTCCAGAATATGTAAAGACTGACCGATCCCTCTATTTAGACTGTGACTTGATTGTTACTCAAAACTTGGACCATTTGTTTGAACTTGACTTAGAAGATTATTATATCGCTGCTGTTCGGGCCACTTTTGGCCTAGGGATTGGTTTTAACTCAGGTGTTATGCTTATCAATAATAAGCGCTGGCGAGAAGAGAATATTTCTCAGCAATTGGTAGAGCTGACTGATCGGGAAATTCCTACAGTTTTGGAAGGTGATCAGAGTATTTTGAATATGCTCTTTGGTGACCAGTATTTGAAGTTAGAGGATAACTACAATTTTCAGATTGGTTTTGATATGGGTGCTTCCCAGTATGGACATGACTTTGTCTTTGATATACCTCTGTCTCCTCTACCGGCTATTGTTCACTACATATCTGCTTTAAAGCCGTGGAATCTTCTGACCAATATGAGACTGCGAGAATTATGGTGGTTTTATAATGATCTAGAATGGTCCTCTATCATTTCCAGTAAGGATATTAAAGGCCTGAGTAATCATGACCGAGGTCTTGGCCAAGTCTATAACAAGGAGTTATTGACCTTGACCAATAGCGACTCTTTAGAAAAAATTGAAGAATTGGTTCAAGCTTTACCTGATTGTCTTTTCCACATAGCTGCTTATTCAGATATGTCTGATCGTTTGGTTAGTCTTTTAAGATATGAGAATGTTCGCCTACATCGTTTAGTCTTGCCGATTCTTTTAAAGCGTTTAATGGAGTCTTGTGATATTTATTTAGACATCAACCATGGTAATAAATTCCAAGATTTTCTAGAGATGGTTGAACAGAAAGGAAAGCCTATTTTCGCTTTTGATTCTACGAAAACAGAAGGAATCTCAGAAAGAGTCTTTGCCTCTAATAGTTACCAAGAAATGGTAGAAGCTATCCGGGCCTACTCTGACTGACACACCTCTGGGTATGATTTTTTGAGTAGTTCAAGTTAGGCTAGTCCTATCTGATGATGGGGCTGGTTTTTTTGTGAAATGAGCTTGTTTGCTCTGCTATTTTACAAAAAGGAAAAAAGAAAAATTTCAGTGATTTAACTATATAAAAATCTCAAAATGTGGTAAAATAGTACAGATAAAATAAGGAGTAAAAAAATGGTAGAACCTAAGTATAAGCGTATTTTGATTAAGTTGTCGGGTGAAGCTCTTGCCGGTGAAAAAGGCGTTGGTATTGATATTCAAACCGTTCAGAAGATGGCGGAAGAAATCAAAGAAGTTCACGATTTGGGAGTTCAGATTGCTCTGGTTATCGGAGGTGGAAACCTTTGGCGGGGTGAACCGGCAGCAGAAGCGGGCATGGACCGCGTGCAGGCCGACTATACTGGTATGTTGGGCACTGTCATGAATGCGCTGGTAATGGCGGATTCGCTGCAGCAGGTAGGTGTTGATACGCGCGTGCAGACAGCGATTGCTATGCAGCAGGTGGCTGAACCTTACATCCGTGGTCGGGCTCTTCGTCATCTGGAAAAAGGCCGTATCGTCATTTTCGGTGCAGGCATTGGTTCTCCTTATTTCTCAACCGATACAACCGCTGCCTTGCGCTCAGCAGAGATTGAAGCAGATGCGATTCTCATGGCTAAAAATGGCGTGGAGGGTGTATATAATGCCGATCCTAAGAAAGACAAGACCGCCGTTAAGTTTGATGAGCTGACCCACCGGGATGTCATCAGCAAGGGACTGCGGATCATGGACTCAACGGCTTCGACCCTGTCTATGGACAATGACATTGACTTGGTTGTCTTTAACATGAATGAGCCAGGCAATATCAAACGCGTTGTTATCGGTGAGCAAATCGGAACAACAGTATCAAATAATTTATAAGAACGGAGATTAGAAACTCATGGCAAATGCAATTGTAGAAAAAGCAAAAGAAAGAATGACCCACTCGCACCAAAGTTTGGCTCGTGAATTTGGCAGCATCCGTGCAGGCCGCGCCAATGCCAGCCTTTTGGACCGCATCCATGTTGAGTACTATGGAGTAGAAACTCCGCTCAACCAAATCGCTTCGATTACGATTCCGGAAGCGCGTGTTCTTTTGGTGACACCTTTTGACAAGTCTTCTATCAAGGACATTGAGCGTGCGCTTAATGCTTCTGACCTCGGAATTACGCCAGCCAGCGATGGCTCTGTGATTCGTCTGGTCATTCCAGCCCTGACAGAGGAAACCCGCCGGGACTTGGCTAAAGAAGTGAAAAAGGTTGGTGAAAATGCTAAAGTTGCAATCCGTAACATCCGCCGCGATGCTATGGACGACGCTAAGAAGCAGGAAAAAGCCAAAGAAATCACTGAAGATGAATTGAAGACCTTGGAAAAGGATATTCAAAAAGTAACGGACGATGCTGTCAAACATATCGATGATATGACAGCAAACAAAGAAAAAGAACTTTTAGAAGTTTAACATTTTTATCAGAATCAAAACTCAGTTGGCTTTGGCTGACTGAGTTGTTTTAACATCAAAAATCCTTGCCCGGTTTGAAGAAGCAAGGTAGAAAATAGGTCTATATGAATACAAATCTTGCCAGCTTCATCGTGGGTATCATCACGGATGAAAATGATCGCTTTTACTTTGTTCAAAAGGACGGTCAGGTTTACGCTCTTTCTAAGGAAGAGGGGGCGCATGAGCTGGGGCAGTCTGTCAAAGGCTTTGCCTACAGCGATATGAAGCAGAAGCTTCGTCTGACAACTCTTGAAGTCACGGCTACTCAAGACCAGTTTGGCTGGGGAACCGTAACGGAGGTTCGCAAGGATCTAGGCGTCTTTGTCGATACCGGTCTGCCGGATAAGCAGATCGTCGTGTCATTAGATATCTTGCCAGAGATCAAGGAACTCTGGCCTAAGAAGGGCGACCGCCTTTACATCCGTCTGGAAGTAGATAAGAAAGACCGCATCTGGGGCCAACTGGCTTATCAGGAGGATTTCCAGCGTTTGGCTCGTCCTGCTTATAATAACATGCAGAACCAAAACTGGCCAGCCATTGTTTATCGTCTCAAGCTTTCTGGCACTTTTGTCTACCTGCCGGAGAATAATATGCTGGGCTTCATTCATCCGAGTGAGCGCTATGCAGAGCCACGTCTAGGGCAGGTCTTGGACGCGCGGGTGATTGGCTTCCGTGAAGTAGACCGAACTCTTAATCTCTCGCTTAAGCCTCGCTCCTTTGAAATGCTGGAAAACGATGCCCAAATGATTCTGACCTACCTGGAGAGCAATGGCGGCTTTATGACTTTGAACGACAAGTCTTCTCCAGACGACATCAAGGCTACCTTTGGCATTTCCAAAGGCCAGTTTAAAAAAGCTCTTGGTGGGCTGATGAAAGCTGGTAAAATCAAGCAGGACCCGACTGGAACGGAGTTGGTGTGAGGATAAAGAATCACGTATCTAGAGCTGATGCTTGGAAGAATACAATCTTAAAGAAATGAAAGGAACCTATGAGAAAATCTTTTTACAGCTGGCTGATGACAGAGCGCAATCCTAAGAGTAAGGAGCCCAAGGCTATTTTGGCGGACTTAGCTTTTCAGGATACAGCCTTTCCCAAGCATACGGATGATTTTGATGAGGTCAGTCGTTTTCTGGAGGAGCATGCAAATTTTTCCTTTAACCTTGGTGAGTTCGATGCTATTTGGGAAGAGTATCAGGCCCATTAAGTGGATAGTGGCTAGGGATAGTCATTTTCTGCTTGCTTTGATATAATGAAGGTAATTCATTCAAAAAAATAAAATAGAGAGGTTCTTTGTTTGCAGGAACATTCAGTAGAATTAAAACTGGGCCATCCAGATGATGCCTTTCATCTTTTTGGCTCTAATGAACGCCATCTGCGCTTGATGGAACAGGAATTAAAGGTCACCATCCATGCCCGAACCGAGATTGTGCAGATTTTGGGCACAAAGGCTGCCTGCGAGGAGACTCGACAGGTCATTCAGGCTCTGTTGGTCTTGGTCAATCGTGGCATGACCATCGGTACTCCCGATGTTGTGACAGCCATTACCATGGTTAAAAATGACGAAATTGATAAGTTTGTAGCTCTTTACGAAGAAGAGATTATCAAGGACAGCTATGGCAAGCCAATTCGGGTCAAGACACTTGGCCAGAAAATTTATGTGGATAGTGTTAAAAATCATGATATTGTCTTTGGGATTGGTCCAGCCGGGACAGGGAAGACTTTTCTTGCGGTGACCTTGGCGGTGACAGCTCTCAAACGTGGGCAGGTCAAGCGAATCATCCTGACAAGGCCAGCGGTAGAAGCAGGTGAGAGTTTGGGCTTTCTGCCTGGTGACCTTAAGGAAAAGGTGGATCCTTATCTGCGACCGGTCTATGATGCCTTGAATCAGATTTTGGGCAAGGACCAGACAACGCGCCTTATGGAGCGAGAAATCATTGAGATTGCACCTTTAGCCTATATGCGTGGGCGGACGCTGGATGATGCCTTTGTGATACTAGACGAAGCTCAGAACACCACCATCATGCAGATGAAGATGTTTCTGACACGGCTGGGATTCCAGTCCAAGATGATTGTCAATGGAGATATCAGTCAGGTTGACCTGCCTCGCAATGTTAAGTCGGGGCTCATTGATGCTCAGGAGAAATTAAAGAACATCTCCCAGATCGACTTTGTGCATTTCTCAGCTAAGGATGTCGTTCGTCATCCAGTGGTGGCGGAGATTATCCGAGCTTATGAACCAACTCCTGTTAAAGAGGCTGCAACTGAGCCAGAAGAAATGGAATAGCATACGAAAAGAGCAGATTTATTTCTGCTCTTTTTGTGAGATTAATTTTAAAGTTGAAATAATCAACTAAACGAGTTCGTCAATAGAAGTGTAGTCTTTGTTGAGGCCTTCAGCAACTGGTTGACTGGTGATATGACCTTGGTAGGTTGTGACACCTTGGCGCAGACCTTGGTCATCTGCAATGGCTTGTTTGAAGCCTTTTCCTGCCAAAGCCTCTACATAAGGAAGGGTGACATTGGTCAAGGCGATAGTAGAAGTGCGGGCTACGGCACCAGGAATATTAGCAACTGCATAGTGGAGGACACCATGTTTTTCGTAAACAGGCTCGGTGTGAGTCGTTACGCGGTCAGCAGTTTCAATAACACCGCCTTGGTCAACGGCTACGTCAACAATAACAGAGCCTGGACGCATTTGCTTAACCATATCGTCTGTCACCAGTTTTGGAGCTTTAGCACCTGGAATGAGGACAGCGCCAATCACGACATCTGCCTCTCGAACGCTAGCTTCGATATTGAACGGATTAGACATGAGGGTCTGGATTTGATGACCAAAGACATCTTCTAAGACAGACAGACGCTTAGCGCTGATATCCAGAATAGTCACTTGAGCACCCAGTCCTAGAGCGATACGAGCGGCATGGGTCCCTACGACACCGCCACCGATGATGGTTACTTTCCCTTTCGGAACGCCCGGTACGCCACCGAGAAGTACGCCAGATCCACCTTCGCGCTTAGTCAGGAAGTGGGCTCCGATTTGGACAGCCATCCGTCCAGCTACCTCACTCATAGGTACCAAGAGTGGCAGTTGTCCATCTTGATCGCGAACGGTTTCGTAAGCCAGACCAGTTGTCTTAGCACTTGTCATAGCATCTGCTAGTTCAGGAGCGGCAGCCATGTGCAGGTAGGTAAAGAGCAAGAGATCGTCGCGGAGGAAGGCATATTCAGCTGCCAGAGGTTCTTTGACCTTGACCACTAGCTCAGCTGCCCAAGCTTCTGCAGCAGTAGGGACGATTTTTGCACCTTGCTTTTGGTAGTCTGCATCTGTAAAACCAGATCCCAACCCCGCATTAGTCTCAATCAGAACTTCATGGCCTTTACCAACGAGGCTATGAACACCAGCTGGTGTCAGAGCGACACGATTTTCATTGTTTTTGATTTCTTTTGGAATACCGATTAACATAAAAATATGCTCCTTTTTAAGATGTTTTTATTGTATAGGAAAATAATTTAAAAATCAAGAAAAAATCGGAGAGGTTTGCTTTCATTAGTGAATTGTGCTATTCTGTTAAGAAAAAATAGGAGGTTCTGATGGAAAATATCTATGTCAAGCTGGCCCGTCATGCAAGACTGGAAACTGAGCGGCTGATTCTGCGTCCAGTGACCTTGGACGATGCCCCTGCGATGTTTGAGTACGCTTCAGATGAGGAAAATACTCGCTATACTTTTGAGACAAATAAAAGCCTGGAAGAAACACGCAATAATATCGCTCTCTTTTATCTGGCCAATCCTCTGGGGCGCTGGGGGATAGAAGTGAAAGATGGCGGTAAATTCATCGGGACTATTGACCTGCATAAGATCAGGCTGGACTTGAAAACAGCGGCTACCGGCTATGTAATCAATAAAAAATACTGGAATCAGGGCTATACGACAGAGGCTAATCGAGCAATCATTAAGCTGGCTTTTGAGGAAATTGGGATGAACAAACTTGTGGCGCTGCATGATGTGGATAATCCAGCATCTGGCCGTGTTATGGTCAAGTCTGGTATGAAATATTCCCACGAAGAGCCTTACGCATCACTAGACAAACATGAGAACGGCCGCATTGTGACACGGGTTCATTACTATCTGACTAGGGAAGATTATTTTGCAAAAAAATGAGAAAGGATATTGACAAGCACCTATCTACATGATATATTAGATAGGTACGCTGATTTAGCTCAGTTGGCAGAGCGCATCCATGGTAAGGATGAGGTCGCCGGTTCGATCCCGGCAATTAGCATCTTGTAGGACAAGGTTGGGTTTTCCCAGCCTTTTCTTTTTGTCAATGATAGCAGGTAGTGAGAAGCAATGTTTTGAGAAATAGAAAATAGAATATAGCTGTTTTTATCTTTGCAGTGAGAGGTTGACGAATCTGCTCTGCTATTTTCCAAAAGCCTGCCCTCGGCTCCCTAAAGTGAGTCAAAATATGATATAATAAGGTAATACTAGCAAAGCGGGTAAGATATGTATATCGAAATGGTAGATGAAACGGGTCAGGTTTCGGAAGAGATTCTTAAACAGACCCAGGAAATTTTGGAGTTTGCGGCCCAGAAAACGGGCAAGGAAAATAAGGAAATGGCTGTGACTTTTGTTAGTAATGAGCGCAGTCATGAACTCAACTTGGAATATAGAGATACGGATCGGCCGACGGATGTGATCAGCTTGGAGTATAAGCCTGAGTTGGACATCGCTGTTGACGAGGAGGATTTGCTGGACCATCCTGAGCTAGCTGAGATGCTGGAGGATTTTGACGCCTATATCGGTGAGCTGTTCATTTCAGTGGACAAGGCGCGTGAGCAGGCTGAAGAATACGGCCACAGCTTTGAGCGAGAGATGGGCTTTTTGGCAGTGCATGGTTTTCTGCATATCAACGGCTATGATCACTATACGCCGGAAGAAGAAGCAGAAATGTTTGGATTACAGGAAGAAATTTTAACTGCTTATGGACTCACAAGGAAATAACAAACGCAAATGGAAAAACCGAGATGTGGTCTCGAGTCTGGAATTTGCTTTAACCGGTATTTTTACAGCCTTTAAAGAGGAGCGCAATCTGCGCAAGCATGTCCTTTCGGCTTTGGCAGTGATAGTTGCGGGACTGATTTTTGACTTGTCTGCGATAGAATGGCTCTTTCTCTTTTTGAGCATTTTTCTGGTCATTGCCTTTGAGATTGTCAATTCTGCTATTGAAAATGTCGTGGACCTGGCCAGTGACTATCACTTTTCTATGAGGGCCAAGAATGCCAAGGATATGGCAGCGGGAGCTGTTCTGGTCGTGTCTGGCTTTGCTGTTGTGACGGGACTTATTATTTTTGTTCCCAAGATTTGGGACTGGATTTTTTAAAGATTTGAAAATCGGGGGAGACTGCCGATTTTCTGCTGTCTTAATGAAAATAATAGAGGTGAAATAATGACTTTTAAATCAGGTTTTGTAGCTATTTTGGGACGCCCCAATGTTGGGAAATCAACCTTTTTGAATCATGTTATGGGGCAAAAAATTGCCATCATGAGCGATAAGGCTCAGACCACACGCAATAAAATTATGGGAATTTACACGACGGATAAGGAGCAGATTGTCTTTATCGACACGCCAGGAATCCATAAGCCTAAGACGGCTCTAGGCGATTTCATGGTGGAAGCAGCCTACAGCACCCTGCGTGAGGTGGACACCGTCCTCTTCATGGTGCCAGCTGATGAGCCGCGTGGCAAGGGCGATGACATGATTATCGAACGTCTGAAAGCGGCTAAGGTGCCAGTTATTTTGGTGGTTAATAAGATTGATAAAGTTCATCCGGATCAGCTCTTGGCGCAAATTGATGATTTCCGTCAGCAGATGGACTTCAAAGAAATCGTGCCGATTTCAGCCCTGCAGGGCAATAATGTTTCCCGTCTGGTTGACATCCTCAGTGAGAATCTGGAAGAAGGTTTCCAATATTTCCCAGAAGAACAGATTACCGACCATCCGGAGCGCTTTCTGGTATCAGAGATGATTCGGGAGAAAGTGTTGATGTTGACACGGGAGGAAATTCCCCACTCAGTCGCAGTGGTTGTTGACAGCATGAAGCGAGACGAGGAGACGGACAAGGTCCATATCCGAGCAACTATCATGGTGGAGCGCGACAGCCAAAAAGGCATTATCATCGGTAAAGGCGGCTCTATGCTGAAGAAAATCGGCTCTATGGCTCGGCGCGATATTGAGCTCATGCTGGGGGACAAGGTCTTCCTAGAAACCTGGGTCAAGGTCAAGAAAAACTGGCGGGACAAGAAGCTGGACTTAGCGGACTTTGGCTATAATAAGAAGGAGTATTGAGGTTCTAAGCCAGTAAGTGAGGTGATGGAGATATCGTCGTTATTCATTGACGAAAGAGGGCAGCAAAATCCAAAAAGTATTATCTTTTTGCATGCTTCAGGCTCTAGCAGTCAGATGTGGCGGCACCATGTTGCTGCACTTGAGCAAGATTTTCATTGCATTCTTGTGGATTTACCTGGTCACGGAGCGAGTCGTGATATTGAGTGGACAAACTTTGATGATGTCGTGGAAATGATTGTGGCTGTCATTAAAAGCAAAGCACATAGCAAGCCGCACTTGGTTGGGCTTTCATTAGGCGGCTCACTCATTCTTAAGTTCTTGGAAAAACATTCTAGCCTTATAGATAGAGTCATTGTGGATGGGGCAAGCCCTCAGCCAATTAAGGGCTATCGCAAGATCATTGCCATTGTCTATTTGATGTCTTTCTTGAAAAATACTAAATTTGTGGCCAATCTCCTGACAAAAAAGATGCAAGAGGACGGAGCACCTGTCCAAGATATTCAGCGCTTTGTTGCAGATTTCCAAAGAGCTGAACGGCGCTCGTTTCGTCGTGCGATGTCACAGGCAAATCTGCTGAGACTTGACTTGCGGTTTGATAATCCTGCTTTCTTTATCTCAGGTGGGAAAGAAACCGAAATCATTCATAACATGCACCGCATGTTGGCGCAGAAAAATGCTAGATCTGAATGCGCCTATTATCCTAATAAAGGGCATGCTTGGCTTTTTAGTGATGTAGATACGCATATTCAGCTGCTGCGCTATTTCTTTCAAAACGCTGCCTTTCCAGAGAAATTGAAAGGATTTTGATATGGACTATATTTCCTATATTCGCTCCAAGGTGGGGCATGATAGAGTTATTCTGAATTTTGCTGGTGGGATTCTGGCAGACGAGAAAGGCCGTGTGCTTCTGCAGTTGCGAGGCGATAAGAAAACATAGGCGATTCCTGGTGGAGCTATGGAGCTTGGGGAGACTTCTCTGCAAGCAGCTGTGCGTGAATTTTACGAAGAGACAGGCATTGCTGTTGAAGCCAAGCGCTTGCTGAATGTTTACACTAATTTTGATGAATCCTATCCTAATGGCAATAAAGTGCAGACGGTTGTCTTTCTGTATGAATTGCAAGCACTGAAGAATGTTGATATTTCCAATTTTCATAATGAGGAAACACTGCGGTTAGGCTTTTTTTCTAAAGAAGAAATAGCAGAGCTGGAAAATGTATCGGATAAACACCGCCTGATGCTGGATGAGTATTTCTCGGACAGCTTTGCTATGGGGCTTTGATATTAAGAATACTAAGAAAGGAGCTTTATGCCTGAATTACCTGAAGTGGAAACGGTTCGGCGCGGTTTGGAGCGTTTGGTTGTTGGTAAGACGATTGGGCAGGTGCAGGTCCGCTATGCCAAGATGATCGGTACGGGAGTGGATAGCTTTGTCCATGATTTGCCAGGTCAGACCATTGAAAGGATTGGCCGTCGGGGCAAGTATTTGCTCTTTTACCTGACAGGCGGAGTGCTGGTTTCCCATCTGCGAATGGAAGGCAAGTATCTTTTTTATCCTGATGCGGTGCCTGAGAGAAAACATGCCCATGTCTTTTTCCAGATGACAGATGGTGGGACGCTTGTTTATGAGGATGTCCGCAAGTTTGGGACCATGGAGCTGTTGAGAAAGGATCAGCTAGAGGCTTATTTTACTGCTAGAAAGCTTGGTCCTGAGCCGACAGATGCAGACTTTCTTTTACCGCCTTTTGCCACAGCGTTGGGTCGTTCCAAGAAGCCCATCAAACCCTATTTGCTGGAGCAGACCTTGGTCGTTGGGCTGGGCAATATCTATGTAGATGAGGCCCTTTGGCGGGCGCAGATTCATCCGGCAAGGCCAGCAGCTAGTCTAAAGCCTGCTGAAGTGAAGCGACTGCGTGAGCAGATTATAGAAGTTTTGCAGCTGGGGATTGAAAAGAGAGGATCGACCATTCGGACCTACCGCAATGCTTTGGGTGAAGATGGCACGATGCAGGATTTTCTGCAGGTCTACGGGAAGACTGGTCAGCCTTGTGCTAGATGCGGCAGCCCGATTGAAAAAATTAAGCTAGGTGGACGCGGTACTCATCTCTGTCCTCATTGTCAGAAAGCGAGGTAACTGTCATGGTAAGAATTATCGGTATCACTGGCGGCATTGCCTCGGGTAAGTCAACAGTGACAGAGTTTTTGAGGCAGCAGGGCTATCAGGTCATTGATGCGGATCAAGTAGTGCATGAGCTGCAGGAGCCAGGGGAACGGCTTTATCAAGCTCTTTTATCTACTTTTGGCTCAGCTATCTTACAGGAAGATGGGCGCTTGGATCGGCCCAAGCTGGGAGCTATGATTTTTGGGAATCCCGAACTCATGGCGCGGTCCAGTCAAATACAAAACCAGATTATCCGCGAGGAACTGGCTGGCAGGCGAGATATGCTCGCAGAGACGGAAGATACCTTTTTTATGGATTTTCCCTTGCTGTTTGAGTTACAATATGAAGACTGGTTTGACCAGATCTGGCTGGTGGATGTGACTGAGGAAACTCAGCTCAGTCGTCTTATGTCTCGAAATGCCCTCAGTCAGGAAGAAGCAGAAAAACGTATAGCAGCTCAGCTATCTCTCCGAGAAAAACGAAAGAGGGCGGATGTGCTGATAGATAATAATGGCTCGCTTGAGGAAACTCGACAGCAGATTCACGATGCTTTGCAGAAATTAGAAAGAAGATGATTTATCACGTCACAAGTAAATTGGAAACATAACCTGAAAGTCGCTTGGTTTGGGAACTTCCTGACTGGTGCCAGCATTTCTCTGGTGACGCCTTTTATGCCACTTTTCGTGGAGCAGCTTGGGGCTAGTGGTCATGAGGTGGAGTATTACGCTGGGCTAGGTATTTCACTCTCTGCAATCTCAGCGGCACTGCTCTCTCCTGTTTGGGGAAGTCTAGCGGACCGATATGGCCGCAAGCCTATGATGATACGTGCAGCTACTGCCATGGTTTTCACGATGGGCGGCATTGCTTTTGTGCCCAACATTTTCTGGCTCTTGCTCCTACGCTTTCTAAACGGTGTTTTCGCTGGTTATGTTCCCAACAGCACAGCTCTGATTGCCAGTCAGGCTCCTAAGGAAAAAACGGGTTATGCTCTGGGAACTCTCTCGACCGGTGTCGTTGCGGGTAATCTTATGGGGCCATTTATTGGCGGTCTGATTGCGGAGATGTTCGGTATTCGCAATGTCTTTCTCCTGATTGGCGGCTTCTTTCTAGTGGCAGCCTTGATGACCTTTTATTTGATTCGGGAGGATTTTGTGCCGGTGACCCGACAAGAAGAGGTAGGCTTTAGGGAATTGCTGCGCCAACTCAGGTATCCTAAGATGCTGATTAATCTCTTTTTGACCAGCTTTGTTATCCAGTTTGCAGCTCAATCTATCAGCCCTATCCTTGCTCTCTATGTCAGAGAGCTGGGGCAAAGGGACAATCTGATCTTTGTTTCGGGTCTCATCGTTTCTAGCATGGGACTTTCCAGCATGATGAGCTCCAGTATTCTGGGGCGGTTAGGAGACCGTATCGGCAATCACCGGCTTCTGGTGCTGGCTCAGTTCTATTCAATCCTGATTTATCTGCTCTGTGCCAATGCTGGCTCCCCTATGCAGCTGGGCTTTTATCGCTTTTTATTTGGCCTAGGAACAGGGGCGCTGATACCGGGTGTCAATGCTCTGCTAAGCAAGATAACACCCAAGTTTGGAATCTCTAGGATTTTCAGTTATAATCAGATTTTCTTTTATTTGGGTGGGGTGGTCGGTCCTATGTCTGGATCGGTCATTGCGGCAGCCTATGGCTATCATTCAGTCTTTTATGCAACAGCGGGGCTAGTTGCCGTCAGTATGCTGGCCAATCTCTTTAGTTTTCGAAATTTATTTAAAAAGAAGGATATCTAGTGCGCGTTAAAATAAATTTAAAATGTTCCAGCTGCGGCAGTCAGAACTATCTGACCAGCAAAAATACTAAAACGCATCCGGAAAAAATTGAGGTCTTAAAGTATTGTCCTAAGGAAAGAAAAGTTACTTTACATCTTGAATCCAAGTAGATTTTATGATAAAATAGATAGGATTTTAAGGAGTTTTTATTTATGTACAACCTATTATTAACCATTTTAGTCATTTTATCAGCTATTATTGTCATTGCAATTTTTATGCAACCAACCAAAAATCAGTCCAGCAACGTCTTTGATGCCAGTGCTAACGACTTGTTTGAACGTCCTAAGGCACGCGGTTTTGAAGCTGTGATGCAGCGTATGACGGGAATCATGATCTTCTTCTGGCTACTGATTGCATTGGTATTAGCAGTATTATCTAGTAAATAAAATGGGCTCTGACTTCGTCTTGGCCTATTTTTTAAGTTTTAAAGAGATTTAGCAAGGATAAAGAAAACGCTCATCAAGAGAAGAGGAATATGAAATCAGAAATCATTGAATATTTAAAAGACAGGCAGCAGGCCAGCGTAGATGAGCTGGCGGCTGCTTTAGGGAAAGAATCTTCCAAGGATTTTAGTAGCTTGGTCAAGACCATTTCCCAGATGGAAAGAAAGCATCGGATTCGCTTTGATAACGAGGGGCGGATTGAGCTTTACGAGAAGAAAAAGAAGGAGCGTCTGACGCTCAAGGGTGTTTTTCATGCCCACAAGAATGGCTTTGGCTTTGTCACCCTGAATGAGGCAGAGGATGACCTCTTTGTCGGCCGTAATGATGTCAATCATGCCATTGATGGCGATACGGTGGAAGTAGTCATTACCAAGGTGGCAGACCGGATCAAGGGAACATCAGCTGAGGCTAAGATTATCGATATTTTGGAACACAGCCTGACGTCAGCAGTTGGTCAGCTGGTTCTGGATGAGGAAAAGCCCAAGTACGCGGGCTACATCCGCTCGAAAAATCAGAAAATCAGCCAGCCCATTTATGTCAAAAAACCAGCCTTGGTTCTGGATGGCACAGAGGTGCTCAAGGTTGCTATTGACAAATATCCAACTAAGAAACACGATTTCTTTGTGGCCAGTCTGGTCGATGTGGTCGGTCATGTCAACGACCCTGGTATTGATGTACTGGAAGTGCTGGAGTCTATGGATATCATCTCCGACTTTCCAGAAAAGGTCTTGGAAGAAGCCGAGCGAGTTCCAGATGCACCGACTGAGAGTGATTTGGAAGGGCGTTTGGACCTGCGTGATGAGATTACTTTTACCATCGATGGGGTGGATGCCAAGGACTTGGACGATGCGGTCCATATCAAGCGACTGAACAATGGCAACTTTGAGCTGGGCGTCCATATCGCAGATGTGTCCTACTATGTCAAAGAAGGTTCTGAGCTGGACAAGGAAGCCCTCAATCGGGCAACCTCTGTCTATGTGACTGACCGCGTGGTGCCCATGCTGCCAGAGCGCTTGTCAAACGGAATCTGCTCTCTCAATCCCAATGTGGATCGGCTGACCCAGTCGGCGATCATGGAGATAGATGCCAAGGGGCGCGTGGTCAAGCATAGCATTACCCAGACTGTTATCAAGACGACCTTTCGCATGACCTACAGCGATGTCAACGACATCATCGCAGGAGACGAGGAAAAAGCTGAGCAGTTCAAGGCTATTGTGCCTAGTATTGACAGCATGGTACGACTACATGAGATTCTGGAAAGCATGCGATTTAAACGCGGCGCGCTTAACTTTGACACCAATGAAGCCAAAATCATGGTCAACAAAGAAGGTCGACCGGTGGACATTGTCCTGCGTCAGCGGGGAATTGCTGAGCGTATGATTGAGTCCTTTATGCTGGTGGCGAATGAGACGGTGGCTGAGCATTTTGCTAAGTTAAATCTGCCCTTCATCTATCGGATCCACGAGGAGCCTAAGGCGGAGAAGGTGCAGAAGTTTATCGACTACGCCTCTAGCTTTGGGATTCGGATATACGGGACGGCTAGCTCTATGAGTCAGCAGGCTCTGCAGGATATTATGGAATCGGTCAAAGACCAGCCTTATGAGGAAGTCCTGTCCATGATGCTTTTGCGCTCCATGCAGCAGGCACGCTACTCTGAGCACAATCACGGCCACTATGGTCTGGCAGCGGAGTTTTATACGCATTTCACCAGTCCGATTCGCCGCTATCCGGACCTTCTGGTTCACCGGATGGTGCGGGATTATGGCAAGTCTAAGGAAATAGCAGAGCATTTTGAGCAAGTGATTCCAGAAATTGCCAGTCAGTCTTCCAGCCGGGAGCGTCGGGCTATCGAGGCTGAGCGTGAAGTCGAAGCCATGAAAAAAGCTGAGTACATGGAAGAATTCGTTGGAGAAGAGTTTGATGGCGTAGTTTCAAGCGTGGTCAAGTTTGGACTCTTCGTCGAACTGCCCAATACGGTCGAAGGCTTAATTCATGTCACAAACTTGCCAGAGTTTTATAGCTACAATGAGCGGACGATGACCCTGCAAGGAGAAAAGTCTGGCGTGGTCTTCAAGGTCGGTCAGCAGATTCGTATCAAGCTGGTCCGAGCGGATAAGGCTACGGGCGAGATTGACTTTGAATACCTGCCTAGTGAATTTGACCTGGTAGAAAAGACTAGCAAGAGTAGCAGAGGCAGGTCAGGCAGAAAGAGACGCCGTGAAGATGACAAGCGCAGCCATTCTTCTAAAGAAAAAGTCTACAGAGATAAGAAAGATAAGAAGTCCAAGAAAGGCAAGAGCCAGAAGGCATTTTACAAGGAACTAGTCAAGAAAGGAGCCAAGCATGGCAAAGGGAGAAGGAAAGGTCGTCGCGCAAAATAAAAAGGCCAGACACGACTATACCATCGTGGATACCATCGAGGCCGGCATGGTGCTGACTGGGACGGAGATTAAGAGCGTCCGTGCCGCCCGTATCAATCTCAAAGATGGCTTTGCCCAGATCAAGAACGGTGAGGCCTGGCTCAGCAATGTCCATATTGCTCCTTATGAAGAGGGCAATATCTGGAACCAAGAGCCTGAGCGCCGCAGAAAGCTACTGCTGCATAAGAAGCAGATCCAAAAGCTGGAGCAGGAGACCAAGGGAACCGGAATGACGCTAGTGCCGCTCAAGGTCTATCTCAAGGACGGCTATGCCAAGCTGCTCCTGGGCTTAGCCAAAGGGAAGCACGACTATGACAAACGCGAGTCCATCAAACGCTGCGAGCAAAACCGAGACATTGCAAGACAAATGAAGAACTTTAATACAAGATGAAAGACTGGGCGACCGGTCTTTTTTAGTATTTAACTCTGACTTTTGATTTATGCTATAATGGAAAGGATGAGGTTTGAGGATGACCACTTTTGGTGAATGATTGATGAAAAAAGTGGAATGGCTCCGAGGACTAACAAAATAAATGGCTAGATGAATTAAAAACTGGTGGTAAGTAAATGAAACTCAATAAAAAATTTTTCATATTTATATTCTGTTTGATTCTGACTTCTGTGGCTTCACTGACTTTTTTTCTAGGTGGGAATAAGAAAGAATATGCTAAGAGTGAATATTGTGTTGAAGGAATACAGCTATTTAATAAAGATAAATATGTTTTGGTTGGCAGTAAAGAAAATGATTCTTTTCGCTATAGTCAAAATTATATAACGGATTTTAAATACAACAGCTTGGATGAATATGACAGTGTAATTTCATCTAAAGTAAATAAAGAGGAATATTTCAAAATCAAGATTTATAATTTGCACGATTCTACCAAAATAACTAGCAAAGAAGTCGATATCTATAGTTTGTTAGGGCAAGAGAATACATATAGGCTTAAGCAGATTCAGGAGCAGTTCTCAAGGGATGGAAAAGAGTATTTATCCTTCAGCATGTATTCGAACGAAGGCGGTAAGATAGAAAAAACTATATACGTAATTCTGTCGTTGGATACGGGAAAAATCGAAAAGAAGATGTCAGAAAAAGAATTTAATCTACTTTTAGATCAGAAGAATACTAGAACTTATATGAGAGGAACAATGTATAAGTCTATGGATCTTGTAAGAGGTGGAATAGGGGATCAGATTAATAACACACTATTAAAGTATGGTATGGAGTATGTTCCTGGCTACATAATACCATCGTATAAAATAGGTGATTCTGTAGAAGTTTCAGATACTAATTTTGCAAAACTTTATCCAGAAATTGCGAAAAAAATGAGAGACATGAATAAAATCTATTTCCGTCCAGACCAATACAATGAGGAGGAATGGTTTAATGATTTAATTCATTGGTTTGCGCCCGAAGGTCAGGAAGTGATGGAACTTTATGCTACAGATGAAACAACTGGAGAGAAAACAAAAATTCGCTCTTTTAGCGATTTCAAGAAGTGGGTTGAAACCCATCCACAAAAAGAGAAATAGAAACAATAAGAAGAAAGGTAAAAAATGATAAGAAAACTATTGTTAAGTCTTCTTTCTTTAGCGGTCTTGGGACTTGCCATATTTGCTTGGCAGTGTCATTTAAAACAAGATCAGCTTCAAAAAGCCAAGGAAGAAAGAGAAACTTATGAATCCTTAAATTATTATACAGGGACTTTTACAATTGATGATTATTCTTTTCTTGGAAATGGTACAGGGGTAGCGGTTCATTGGAAATCAGAAAATCCAGAGGAAGATGCTTTAGTTCGCAAGTATGCTACTCTACCGGCAACCTCAGAGAATCCAACGCATGTGACACGTGGTGCGCGTAATGCCAACTATATTGTTCGAGAAAATATCAAACTTCCATCAGGACCGAATTATCTTGATAAAAAAAATGAAGGTAACTATTATACTTTATCCATTTACCATGTTAAGAATCAACAGCTAGAAGGTTATAAAGAAGATTTGTATAAATTAGTTTCAGACTATAATTCTCGATATTTACCTAGAGGAATAGATGAAACATTAACTGTCATTGATGGAAATAATTATTTGTCTATTCTTGCCTCTGAGCCTGGGGAATATGATAAGTTTCAAACTCTTTGGTACAATCTTGATACTCGAAAAATTGAATGGGAAGATAACAAGACAGCACAATCCCAAAGCCCAACCTTTAATTTTAAACTAAATAGGCAACAGTTTGATGAAAAGTTGGGGAATTTTAGATTTCCTATTTTATATCCTTTAGGCGAAGCTGTGGATACAAGTTGGATTCGAAATATCTTGATGGCGCAAACAGACCCAAAGGCAGCGGCATTATTGGAAAAAACGAACTCTCAACTTTATATACTTGATAAGAGCGTTAAGGACTACCTAGAGTTTTATAGTCTATTGGTTCCTTCTAATACAGACTTATATGAAGGTGTAATTCCAGCAAGTATCAGTAAAGATGGATTGGAACATCCTTTTAGCTCTAAAGAGGAATTCAACCAGTTTTATGATGAGAGTAAGGATAAGGAATTAATGAAACAAAAACAGAATAAATCAATTTTACAAGAAAGGGTATACTGATGAGTTGTAAAGAGATAGATGCTGAAAAGTAAAATAGAATTTTTGTTTATAAATCACCTCCTAACAGCCTGGTTCTGTTAGGATTTTTTTATTTTGTCCCATGATTTTTTAATTCATTTTTTGCTTGTGTAATCGCTTGCAAGCATCTTGCTAAAGGGTTATACTATAGTTGTAGTGTTAAATGTTGGTAGACGGTTTGTTTTCTATCTTCGGCAGTATGCTGGCTGTTGGAGCGCACTTTGCTTTTTTGTAACTGAGCTCGGACCGATAAGGAAAATAGAGATACAGCTTTTCCAGCTTTAGCTGACTTAGGGCACTAACTGTCCTAAGATTTTTCTTGGTTTTCTTGAGGTCCTCGTATCTTTTGTAAAGGAGATAGACGATGAAGAAACTCTTGTTCAAGGTCATGTTTCTTGTGATGTTGGCATCCATGCTGCCAGTGCAGGTGGCTCAAGCCTGCTCAGGTTTTATTGTTGGGAAAGGTCTGACGTCAGATGGATCAGTCCTCTATGGGCGGACAGAGGACTATCCTTATCCACCAGATGGAGGCCGTCACAATCAAAACTATGTGGTGGTGCCAGCGAAGACCTACAAGGAAGGAGACAAGATTCAGGACGAGTCAAACGGCTTTACCTATCCACATTTAGCGAACGAAATGAAATACACGGCCACTTACGACTCTGCGCGTGGTGATGGCAGCAATGGAAACTTTGGCGCCCACGGATTTAATGAAGCTGGTGTTTCCATGACGGCAACGGTCTCAGCGACGCCACATGATAAAATTCTAGAAGCGGATCCCTTGGTCAAAGACGGTCTGCCAGAAGCTTCTATGATTGACTTGGTACTGCCGCGAGCTAAAACAGCACGTGAAGGTATTGAGATTGTTGCCAAGACCCTTGACGAAAAAGGTTCTGCTGAAGGGAACATTATCATGGTTGCAGACAAGAATGAGCTCTGGTACATGGAAATCCTATCAGGCCATCAGTATGTTGCTATTAAATTCCCAGACGATAAGTATGCTGTCTTTGCCAATACCTACTATCTAGGTCATGTTGACTTGAATGATACAGAAAATGTCATTGCCTCTAAAGGTGTGGAAGAAGTGGCTAAAAAAGCTGACCACTACAAAACAGACCAAGGAGGCAACTTTATGATTGCCCAGTCTTATGGACCAGACGAGTACATGGAGCGGAACCGTTCACGGACCTATGCAGGGATTAAGCATATGGATGGTGAGTCTCCAGTCACTTATAAGGATAAATATTATGATCTGCTGCGAACTCCAACAGATCCAAATAAACGCTATACGGTTCAAGATGTGATTGGTGAACAGCGGAACCGCTTTGAAAATCTGCCAGAATTTCTCCCAGATGATACGGTAGAAGTTGGCAAGGACTACGATACCAATGTCTACAAATATGCCTTGGGGAACGAAAATGTCATCGATGCCCATATCTATCAAATCAAGTCAGATTTGCCAAGTGAATTTGGCGGGGTGCTCTGGCTAGGTCTGGCTCAAAGTCGGAACACACCTTATGTGCCATTCTACGGTAATGTCACTGATACTTATGAAGCTTTCAAGAATCGCTCTGAAAAATACGATGGCAAGTCCTGGTACTGGTCTGTCTGGCATATTGACCAAATGGTTATGAAATATCCAGACATCTTTGACAAGAGCATTCAGGATAAGTGGAAAGAAAAAGAAGAAGAGTGGATCAAGGAGCAGGCAGAAAAAGATACCAAGTATGCGGCTTACTCAGATGAAGAAGCTAAGGCAGCTAGTGATGAAGTGACCAAGGAAGCTTTGGAGCGCTCTGATAAGGTCTTTAAAGAAATCAAGGCTGTCGAAGCTGAGATGGAAGCTAAAATCAAGAAAGAAAAGGGTGATGATGCTGATTTAGTCTATGATGGCTATAATAAAGCGAATCTGTTGGCTGACTATGAAAAATCTCATAAGAAGGACAGCAAGACAGAAAGCAAAAAAGAAGCTTCTGAGGCTAAGAAGGCTGATTCCAGTCAGACACTTTGGATTGTCCTAGGTTTGCTGCTGGTTGCAGTATTGGGCTTTTTTGGCTATAAGCAAGTTAGCAAGAAAAAAGAAGATTCATAAACTTCCTATGTGAGAAAGAACTGGTCAATCAGCCAGTTCTTTCTTTTTTGCAGGGAAGTCCGTTCAATTTAACACTTGTCAAGTCTGTGCTTTTCGAGTATGATAAAGACAGTTAGATTATTCGGAGCTTGGCTTTCAGAGAAAGGATTTTTTATGACAGAAGAATTGCTAGCCTATAAACGCATGCCGTTGTGGACGGCTGAGACAATGCCAGAAGCGGTAAAGAGAAAGCACAATACCAAAGAGGGAACTTGGGGCAAAATCACTGTTCTCAAGGGACGTCTTAAGTTTGTCGAGATGTCAGAGGAGGGTGAGGAGCTGGCTGAGCACATCTTTGAGGCTGGTCAGGACAATCCTTTTGCCCAACCCCAAGCTTGGCATCGGGTCGAAGCCTTGACGGATGACCTAGAGTGGTATTTGGAGTTTTACTGTCGGCCTGAGGATTATTTCCCAAAGAAATACGGCAGCAATCCAGTGCACTCAGAGGTTTTGGAAGCCATGCAGACAGTCCGACCAGGGCGGGCGCTTGATTTGGGCTGTGGTCAAGGTCGCAATGCTCTCTTTCTAGCCAAGCAGGGCTTTGAAGTGACGGCTGTAGATCAGAATGAGCTGGCACTGGAGATTTTACGCAGCATTGTGGAGCAGGAGGGTTTAGATCTGCCAGTGGGTAGCTACGACATTAACTCAGCTAGTCTGACCCAGACTTATGATTTGATCGTTTCCACCGTTGTCCTTATGTTCCTGCAGGCGGATCGGATTCCGTATATTATCCGAAATATGCAAGAACATACAGCGCTTGGTGGCTACAATCTCATCGTCTGTGCTATGGATACAGAAGACTTCCCATGCTCTATGCCTTTTCCTTTTACTTTTAAGGAAGATGAGCTTGCCGAATATTACAAAGACTGGGAGCTGGTTAAGTACAATGAAAATCCTGGTCACCTCCATCGCCGTGATGAAAACGGCAATCGAATTCAGCTGCGCTTTGCGACGATGCTGGCTAAAAAGGTTCAGTAGGAGACAGTAGGAAAGAACTAAATTTTTGAAAATTTAGCTTTACCAACTTATTTTGAGGTTCTGGTTTAAAAGGTCTGGGAGACAATTTAAATTGTCTCAGCCTCAATATTTTTTGAACATAATAAAGCTAGACTGAGGAATTTTTGTCCCAGTCTTTTTTATTTTAGTGAAAAACTTTAGAAATATTTTAGAATTTCTTGAGAAATATCTGAAGTTTGGAGGCTATACTAGAAAGTGCAAGGGGGAGAGAAAAGAGCTGGAAGCAACAGGACAGCTGGTAGAAAACTTTAGTTTTTCTTTAAGTGTGAGTCTAGAGCAGATCACTTTTAAAAGCAGACTGAACGACCTTATTCTCTCCTCTTGCGGCAATTTTTTCCAGACCTTCAGTTTTCTGTTGACGAGGAAAAAAGAATATGTTAAAGTAAATGAGTAAAATAAAAAAGTCAATTATATTTTACTTAATATACAAGGAGGAACTCATGAAGAAAAGAACGAAAATCATTCTAACTTCTACGTTGACTGTGACCAGCCTAATCTTAGCTGCCGGTGGCTACTGGGCTTATAAGACATTTGTCCCTCAGGAGACACCGGTCGATAAGAATGCCACAGTGAGGACCAATTACTATCAAGCCATCAATAAAAAATGGCTGGAAAAGGCAGAAATCCCTAGCGACCAGCCGTCTAATGGTGTGTTTTATGAACTGAACGAGCAGGTCAAGGATAAGATGAAGGCGGATGTCAAAAATCTAGTCTCTGGTAAAGAAGAGTCAACGATTGAAGGCATGCCTGAGTTTATTAAATACTACCAGCAGGCTACTGACTTCAAGCAGCGGGAAAAGGATGGCCTATCCCCTCTCAAGTCCTATCTCAAGGAAATTGAAGACTTGTCCGACCTGAAGGACCTAGCTAGCAAGGCTGTTGACTGGGAAAAGCGTGGTCTAGCACTGCCGTTTACCCTTGAAATTAGTTCTAACCTAGAAAATACCAATCAGAAACAAGTGAATCTGTCCAGTCCAAGTCTTATGCTACCGGATAAGAGCTACTATGAAGATGAAGGTGCTAAGAAAAGGATGATGGATCCGCTGGAAAAAGCATTCAAAGAAGCCTTGCAAAAGCTGGGCTATAGTGAAAAAGACAACGAAAAGATTGTCAAAGAAGCCTTAGAATTTGATGGAGAATTGGCCAAGTATGCCCAAAGCAATGAAGAAGCTTCGGAAATTAAAAATCTCCACCATCCTAAGACGGCAGAAGACATCAATGCCTACTCTGATACCTTTAAGTTTCACGATATTATCAATGACTATCTAGGCCAGGAAGCTGGTGATGTCAATGTACCTAACCCTAAGTATTATGAAAATTTTGCCAAAGTAGTCAACGACAAGAACTTTGCCAAGCTCAAATCTTGGATGCTTGTGAAGCAGGCAGCATCAGCATCTAGTTTTCTAACCGATGACTATCGGCTGATTTTTGCAGAGTACCAAAAATCCTTGCAAGGTACTAAGGAAGCAACTTCAAAAGAAGATGCAGCATACGATCTGACAACAGGAACTTTTTCAGATGTCTTCAGTCTTTACTATGGCCGCAAATATTTCGGTGAGGAAGCCAAGCAAGAAGTGACCCAAATGGTCAAAGATATCAAGGAAGTCTATCGGGAACGAATGCTGAAAAACGAATGGCTGTCAGAAGAAACCAAGCAGAAAGCAGTCAAGAAGCTGGATACGATGAAACTCTATATCGGCTATCCTGAAAAAGTTCGCGAAGTGACTAAGGCCTTAAAAGTAGATGATAAAAAATCCTTCTTTGAAAATGCAATTGCTTTGAGTCAGGCAAAACATCAATATGATGTTGAGCACTTCTCTGAGCCAGTAGACAAGACCGAGTGGCTGATGCCTTCCTATGATATCAACGCTTACTACTCACAGGAAAATAACAGTATCAACTTCCCAGCCGCAATCCTGCAGAATCCATTCTTTGATGTTAAGCAAGAAATGGAAAAGAACTATGGTGGTATCGGTATGGTTATCGGTCACGAGATTACTCACGCCTTCGACTCAAACGGTGCAAACTTTGATGAAGAGGGGAATTTGAACAATTGGTGGACAGAAGCAGATAAGAAAGCTTTTGACAAGAAAATTGAAGCTGTTACCAAGCAGTGGGATGGTATTGAAATCTACGGCGGCAAGGTCAACGGCAAGCTTACGGTAACAGAAAATGTAGCCGATGCGGGTGGACTTTCAGCTACTCTCGAAGTTGTGAAAAAGAAATATCCAGATGCAGACTTGAAGAATTACTTTGAAAACTATGCCAATATCTGGAGAAGCAAGGCCAGTCTGCAATTTAACCAACTTCTCTTGAAGGTGGATGTTCATGCTCCGTCCGAACTGCGGGTCAACCAGCAACTCAAAAATGTAGAGGCCTTCTATGAAACCTATCCAGAAATTAAAGAAGGTGATGCCATGTATCTGGCTCCTGATAAGCGGGTCAGCGTATGGTAAGATTGCTTGTCTAGAGAAGACGATAAAATAATCTAAGCTATGAAGCACAACCAGTTTGGTAATAGGAGAGAAGTTTGTTCTTTTTCTCCTATCCATTCTTTCCTGCGACACTTGCGCGGCTGCGGGTTGTGCCTCCGCAGCCACGTGTCTTTAAAGTCAGATTTTATCTGGCTTTTTTCTTTTACAAAAAAATTTTTATACAGCTTGATATAAATCTATGGAAATTTATACAAGAGACTTGGTGGGGCTGCTAGGTATAGAGCTAGAGTAATTTTTTCCTAGGGGAATTTATTCATTTTAGGCAGTAGAAGAGATTTTGGAAACGCTTGCAACCATGGTAAGAGAATAGTATACTAAATATGCGATAAATATTTTATCAATTAATATACAAAGGAGAAACTGATGAAAAAGAAATTTTTCAGTTGGGCTATTCCAGCCTTGATGCTTCTTACACTCTTTCCTTTTCAGGTTGTCTCAGCCTGTACCGGCTTTATTATCGGCAAGGATTTGACGACGGATGGTTCGACTCTCTATGGTCGAACAGAGGACCTGGAACCCAACCACAACAAGAATTTTGTGGTACGGGAGCGCAAGTATAACAAGGCTGGTGATAGATTCGTAGATGAAACCAATGGCTTTAGCTTTGATTTGCCAGCTGTTAGCTACAAGTATACAGCGGTACCGGATGTGACACCAGAGCAGGGAGTTTTCGATGAGGCCGGTTTTAATGAGGAAGGCGTTTCTATATCTGCGACAGTCTCAGCCAGTGCTAATGATGATATTCAAAAAGTAGACCCTTATGTTAAGGACGGTATCGCTGAATCTGCTTTAACTTCTGTAGTCCTGCCTCATGTGAAAACAGCAAAAGAAGGAGTAGAGCTACTAGCTAAAATTGTCAGAGAAAAAGGTGCAGCCGAAGGCAATATCGTGACGATTGCTGACAAGACGGGTGTATGGTATATGGAAATCCTTTCTGGCCACCAATACGCTGCCATCAAGTTTCCGGATGACAAATACGCTGTTTTTCCCAATACATTTTTCCTAGGTAGTGTAGATAAAAATGATACTGAAAACACCATCTTATCAGCTGATCTGGAAAAAATAGCTCAGGATGCTGGCACCTATAAGGAAATCAATGGCAGCTTCCATGTAGCCCAATCCTATAATCCGCCGCTGGCAGAAGCTGACCGCTCTCGGGTTTGGTCCGGTATCAAGGCGCTGGATCCTAATGCAGATGTGCAATATGACGATGAATACTTTGAACTCATGCACTCAACCAGCGACAAGCTTAGTCTGCGTGATGCGATGAACTTGCAACGAAATCGATTGGAAGGAACAGACTTCAAACCGCAAGATCAGATGGAGCTAGACGGAAAAGGGATTCCAGATAAAACCAAAGCAGACCCGGTTTATAAATATCCTATTTCCAATCCAAATGTCATGGAGGCCCACATCTTCCAGCTAAAGGATAATTTACCTGCCTCTACTGGAGGAGGGATTCTCTGGCTAGCTATGGGAAGTCCGCGCAATGCACCATACCTCCCTTACTATGGCAATATCAGCAATACCTCTCAACCTTATCAAGAAATGAGTACAGCCTACAATGAGAATTCCTGGTATTGGACTGTTAGCCGAATCAATGATTTGGTTGCAAAATACCCAGAACTATTTGAAGATGGCTCTATTCGCAGTGAAATTGAGCGTATGGAAAGCCAATGGATGGAGGAGCAGCCTGCTCGTGATAAGGAGCAGATTAGTCTGTCTGAACAGCCAGAACAAGCCAGTCTTAAAGCGACAAAAGATTCTATGGAGCGAGCGGATTCAGTCTTTAAGCGCCTCAAGGAAATCCAGAAGATTGCTGAAGATAAGGTCGTGGCTGAATACGGTACAAGTGCTTTAGAGGAGATTGAGGAGTTAGAGGACTCTGACACAGAGGAGACCATTCGTCTGGAAGATTTTGACTACGATATTGCTATTGCAGGAGGCATCTTTGTGCTGACTGTCATTGGAGTAGCGATTTATCTTGTCAAAGGAAAAAATAGAAAAGGAGCAGACAGTCATGAATAAAACAAGAAGAATTGCTCTCTATATCTACTTAGTCCTAGCTGGTATAGGCTTGCAGTTTGAGCTTGGGAGCATGGCAGAGAAGGATGTCACCTTAGAAGCTGGCCGCGACTTGGTTCTGAACTTAGCTGTTTTAGCTGCTTTTTTCCTGCCTTTCTATTTCTTGATTAAAAAACTCGCCAAGAAGTTATCGGTTGAGACGATTGTTCTAGGGACAGCCCTTTTTGGAGGTGCCTTTATCTCTGGCTGGCTCAGCTTTGCAGGCAATAGCTTGATTGATATTATTAACTCTAACTTTATCAAGGATCCAGCTGTTTTCAATGATTGGACCAATGCGCTGACTGCTCCTTTTGCGGAGGAATTTTTCAAGTCTCTGACAGCCTTTGCCGCTCTCTACATTTTGGGGCGCAAGGATATTGAGTCAGTCTTAATCGCTGGGCTGAGTTCGGGCTTTGGCTTTCAAGTCATAGAAGATATTGGCTATGTATCCAGAGTGACTTTCGGAGGACAATATAGTGGTTCCTTAGAAGCAGTTGGCCGAATTGCTGGCGGATTGGCTTCACATACTCTCTATACAGCAGTGGTGACCGTTGGGGTTTATCTTCTCTTCTCCACAGCTTACAAGAAATACCGCCTCTTTGGTCTCTGGTGCGTCGTGTCAACAGTTGCCAATCACTTTATTTGGAACTCTCCTTTCTTCGAAACAGAGCATCGGATTAACATCGTTGTCGGTTTCTTATTTGCCTTTCTCGTTGCTACCTTTATAGAAGTTTACCGACTGGTCCTGAAGGAGAATAGGACAGATTTAGAAATTTAAATAATTTTGAGGAAAATTATAAAATAAGGTTTTGTAATCGCTTGCAAAACCCAGAGTAAAAGGCTATACTGAATATAGTATTTCATTTTGTAATGTTTACAAAAAAACAAAGGAGATATTTTTATGAAAAAAATATTGTTTCGTTCCTTGTTAGCTCTTTCGACCATTTTTCTCTTTCCTTTCCAAGTGGTCGAAGCCTGCACAGGATTTATTGTCGGGAAAGACCTGACGGCAGACGGCACAACGCTTTACGGTCGGACAGAGGACTTGGAGCCCAATCACAATAAGGTCTTTCTGGTTCATCCGAGAAAGACCAATGCGAGTGGTGCCAAGCTGGTCGATGAAACTAACAACTTTGAATGGACCCTACCGGCAGAAAGTTACAAGTATACTTCGGTATCAGATGTGACCCCATCCCAAGGTATTTTTGACGAGGTTGGCTTCAATGAATACGGTGTTTCCATTTCTGCGACTGTTTCTGCCAAGGCTAATGATGCCATCCAAAAAGTGGATCCTTATGTAGCAAATGGCTTGGCTGAGTCTATCCTGACAACTGTCGTTCTGCCTCATGTTCAGACTGCCCGTCAGGGTGTGGAGCTGATGGCACAGATTGTCAGAGAGCAGGGAGCAGCAGAGGGGAATATTATCACCATTGCTGACAAGACCGGTGTCTGGTATATGGAAATCCTATCTGGTCACCAATATGTTGCTATTAAATTCCCAGATGACAAGTATGCTGTTTTTCCTAATACTTTCTTCTTGGGCAGTGTTGACTTTGACGATACAGAAAATGTTATTGCCTCAAAGGGTGTTCAGGATGTAGCCAAGCAAGCTAACTCTTATAAAGAAATTGACGGCAAATTCCACATTTCACAGTCCTATAATCCACCGATGGCAGAGGCAGATCGTTCACGTGCCTGGGCGGGTATCACCAGTCTAGATCCAAATGCGGCCGTGTCTTATAACGACTCTTACTTTGATCTCATGCACTCCACAGACAGAAAGATCAGTGTAGCAGATGTCATGGCTATGCAGCGCAATCGCTTTGAGGGTACTCAGTTCAAACCGCTGGACCAAATGGAGCTAGATGGTAAGGGGCTGCCACAACGCGGTACGACAGACCCTGTTTACAAATATCCGCTGGGCAACCCAAATGTCATGGAAGCTCATATCTTCCAGCTCAAAGACGGTGTTCCAGCCAATATGGGCGGTGGCACTATGTGGCTGGCGGTAGGCAGCCCGCGCTTCTCACCTTACCTGCCTTATAATGGGAATATCACAGATACTTACGACGCTTATAAGGTCAACACAACTAGCTATAGTCCAGACTCTTGGTACTGGGTAGCATCTCATATCTATGATATGGCGGCCAAGCATCAGGACCTCTTTGGTACTTCTGTCCAAGACAAGTGGAAAGCTTTGGAAGCCCGCTTTATTGAGGAGCAAAATGCTCTAGATGCAGCCAATGCAGCTCTGCCAGACTCTTCAGCCAAAGTTACAGAGGAAACACAGGCTCGAGCAGCTCAAGTCTTTAAGGAAATGAAAGAGCTAGAAGCTGAAATGGAAGCTAAAATCAAGGAAGCAACAAAAACCACTCCATCTAGCTCCAGCAAAGATTCTAGTAGCTCTTCGTCATCTCAAAGTTCGTCAAGTTCTTCTTCTTCAGAAACTTCTAGCAGTTCTGATACACGGACGGAAGTCAATGTAGAAGATGACAGCTTGGTGGATGTCGCAACGGGCATTCGCTTGAAAAATGCTGACTTGGTCAAGGCCGGTCTTCAAATGTCTGTGCAAAAACTGGAAAGCAAGAATCAGCCGACAGATACCTATGACATTCGCTTGACCAATCCGAATGGTCAGCCAGTGCATCAAGTCAGTCCGACCCTTGTGACGATTCCAGTCCGCAAAGACCTGCCAGTAGATGCTGTCTATGCCCTGGATGAAAATGGCAAACAAGTTGAGAAGTTTGATGTAACGGTTAATCAAAACCAGACCATCAGCTTCACGACCGATCATTTCTCTGTTTACCAAGTACAGTATCGAAATGAGCAGTCCGTCAAGGCCAAGAAAAAAGACCTGCCATCAACAGGTGAGCAAGTCACCATCATGGGCCTTGCAGGCTTGATTATCCTAGCAGGAGTCTTCTTCCTTTTGAAGAAAACAAAGAAAAACTAATTTAAAATAAAAAGAAGGCCGAGCAATATGTTCGGCCCTTCTTAGTGGAAAAAACGACTTTTGTCTAGGCCAGCCTTCAAGCTATAGCCTTTATCTCCAATAATCATAGTTATAAGTAGTCAAAATCATGTCAGTGATTTCTTCGGGCTCTTCCTGAGCTCCGCTAGCTATCCAGAGGGAAATAACTCCTTCAACGCTGGATAGGAAGATTTCCAGTGCATATTTCTGAGGGATCTGAAAGTTCTCCTCTAAAAAATGCTGGGTAGCAGTCTCTTGCTTGTCACTCAGAATGATACTGGTCATAAACTCCCGAATAGCCTCTCGAAAGTCAATATAATGGCTTCTGGTCAGGGCATTGATTAGACGTTCATTGGCACGCAGTATATGAAATTTTGCTATCATTAACTTTTTGGGATATTCGTTCTCCACTTCAAACATGCTATAACTAGAAAGTTGGGAAATAATTTCGCTTTTGAGACTATCAACCATCTGATACTTATCTTGGTAGTGGAGATAGAAGGTGCCGCGGTTAATCCCTGCCCGTTTGCAGAGTTTGCTGATGGAGATAGTATCAAACCTTTCCTCTGATAGTAGCTGAATCAAGGCTTCCTTGATGTCTTCCTTAGTGCTGGTTTTTCGTTTCTGGATCATTTTTTCTTCCCTTTTTGCTTAAATCAACACTTTGTTGATTTTTGGTTATTGATTTTTATCTAAGCTCATTATATAATATCTGTGATTTGGAATCAACAGTTTGTTGATTTAAGGAAACGAGCTTTGAAAAGGAGAGAAACGATATGGCTTATATTGAAATGAAACATAGCTTTAAACGTTATCAGATGGGGGATACGGAAATAGTTGCCAATCACGATATTTCATTTGACATTGAAAAGGGGGAACTGGTCATTATCCTAGGTGCTTCTGGTGCCGGTAAGTCTACGGTACTTAATATCCTCGGAGGTATGGATACCAATGATGAGGGAGACATCCTGATAGACGGACAGAATATTGCTGACTACAATTCCCACCAGCTGACGGACTATCGCCGCAATGACGTGGGCTTCGTCTTTCAGTTTTATAATTTGGTGCCTAACCTGACGGCCAAGGAAAATGTCGAATTGGCTTCTGAAATCGTCAAGGACGCTCAAGATCCAGTAGCAGCTCTGACCGCAGTTGGTCTGGAAAAGCGCCTCAATAATTTTCCGGCCCAGCTATCAGGCGGGGAGCAGCAGCGGGTGTCTATCGCTCGGGCTGTAGCTAAGAATCCCAAGATTTTGCTCTGTGATGAACCGACAGGAGCTCTAGACTACAATACCGGCAAGCAAGTGCTGCAAATCTTACAGGATATGTCCCGCAATCAAGGTGCAACGGTTATTATCGTGACCCACAATGCTGCCTTTGCTCCCATTGCTGACAGGGTTATCCGCATGCACGATGCGAGAGTCAAGAGTGTTACAGTCAATGAAGAGCCTCAGGATATAAGTACATTGGAGTATTGATATGAAGAGAAAGATTTATTGGAAAGATATTCTGCGCTCCTTCACTAGCTCTAAAGGACGTTTCCTATCTATTTTAATCCTCATGATGCTGGGCTCTTTAGCTCTCGTGGGGCTCAAGGTCGCTCCACCCAATATGCGCAGAACAGCAACAGATTACTTGAAAGAGCAACGAACCATGGACTTGGCTGTTATGGCGGACTATGGTTTGGATAAGGCGGATCAGAAAGAGCTGGAATCTATTAAGGGAGCTGATGTCGAGTTTGGCTATCTGACAGATGTCACCGTAGACGAGGAGGCCCTACGAGTATTCTCGGATACCAAGGATATTTCAAACTTTCAAGTGACCTCCGGTCGTCTTCCCAAGAATGCGCAAGAAATTGCCCTGGCTAGCTTTTGGTCTAGAAAATATAAACTTGGTCAGGAGATTGATCTGACCGAGAAAGCAGGCAGTCGGTCAGTTCTGAAAAACAAAACTTATAAGATTGTGGGTTTTGTCAACTCAGCAGAGCTCTGGTCTGATAGAAATCTGGGCAATGCGACTAGTGGCAGCGGAGCTTTATCAGCCTATGCTGTAGTCAGCCCCAAGGCCTTTGATACAGATGTTTACAGTATTGCCCGCCTGCGCTATCATGATTTAGAAAAGCTGGCTCCCTTCTCTGAAAGCTATCAGGAGCGTTTGGAGCAGCACCAGACTGCTTTGGACAAGAGCCTGGAAGATAACGGAGTGGCTCGCTTTAAGCGATTAGAGGCAGATGCCAAAAGCACCATTCAGAAGGGCCAAGATAAGATTGCTCAAGCTGAGAGTGAGCTGAGCCAAGGGAAAAAGCAATTAGAGCAAGCTCAGAGTCAGCTAGACCAGCAAAAAAGCCAGCTAGTAGCAGCTCAATCTGCTTCTATCCTCCCTCCTGCACAGCTCAGCCAGAGCCAGCAGCAGATTCAGGAAGCTGAGTCCCAGCTCAATCAGAAAAAATCTGAGCTGGCACAGGCGGAGAAAGACTTATCAGCTAGCAAGGACAAGCTAGCTGACGCTAAGGCAGACCTGAATCGTTTGAAAGAGCCGGTCTATCATAGCTATGACCGCAAGTCTCTGCCAGGTGGTAATGGCTATCATATGTATAAAAACTCCATGAATAGTATTGCGTCGATTGGTAATATCTTCCCGGTGGTGCTCTATTTGGTGGCAGCTATGGTGACCTTTACCACCATGACTCGCTTTGTCGATGAGGAGCGAACGAATGCAGGCGTCTTCAAGGCTCTAGGCTATCATAGCCGAGATATCATTCGCAAGTTTGCTCTTTACGGTTTGGTAGCAGGCAGTCTAGGTACCCTCATAGGGATTCTGCTGGGACATTATTTCTTGTCAGGTGTGATTTCTTCTATTATTACCAGAGGGATGGTGCTTTCTGCCCCTCATGCTTATTTTTATATTTCCTATAGTTTACTGGCCCTGGGGCTTTCCCTTCTATCCAGTGTTCTCCCTGCCTATTTGGTGGCAAGACGGGAGCTGACAGAGGAAGCAGCTCACTTGCTTTTGCCCAAGCCACCGGTCAAGGGCTCCAAGATTTTCTTGGAAAGACTGCCCTTTATCTGGCGACGTCTTAGCTTTACTCAGAAGGTCACAGCACGCAATATCTTTCGCTATAAGCAGCGAATGTTTATGACTATCTTTGGTGTGGCGGGTTCTGTTGCCCTGCTCTTTGCCGGTCTAGGACTCCAATCTTCTATTGGTGGTATTCCAAAACGTCAGTTTGAGGAGATTCTGCGATACGACTTGATTGTCGCTGTCAATCCTGAGGAGAATCAAGCCGAACAAGACAAGCTGAAAAAGATGTTGGCAGATGACTCGATTGCTGACTATCAGGAGATCCACAGTGAAACCTTGACAGAGAAATACAAAGGAAAAAAAGAGACAGAGTCAGTCACTTTGATGGTTACGGACAAGGAAAATTTCGAACCTTTTATTTCTATGGAAAGTCCTGATAACCAGCAAAAGCTGACTCTCAAGGACGGTGTAGTTGTTTCGGATAAATTGGCCCGTATAGCTGGAGTTAGCCCCGGTGGCAGTATAGAGCTGGGTGGCAAGCCTGTCAAGCTCGCAGCAGTCAATGAGAATCATTTTGGCCATTTTGCCTTTATAAAGGCAACTGACTACCAGAAGATTTACGGCAAAAAGCCCGAGAAAAACGCTTATCTAGTGCGACTCAAGAACCCTTCTAGTAAGAATATTGTGGACAAGGCCAATGAATTTATGAGCCTCAAGTCTGTCAAGAGTGTTTCTCAAAATGCAAGCATGGTGAAGCAGTTCAACGTTCTAGCTGATTCTCTTAATAATACAATGCTGGTTTTGGTGCTGATTTCCATTCTTTTAGCAGTCGTTATTCTCTACAATCTGACTAATATCAATGTAGCAGAGCGGATTCGTGAGCTGTCCACCATCAAGGTTCTGGGCTTCCATAATAAGGAAGTGACCCTCTATATTTATCGAGAGACCATTATTCTGTCAGTAATTGGGATGGTAGTTGGGCTTCTAGGCGGTTTCTTCCTGCATCGTTTTTTGATTGAGAAGGTTGCGCCTAGCATTATCAGCTTAAACCCTCAAGTAAGTCCCTCAGTCTATCTGTTTCCTCTAACTGCAGTGACTCTTATTCTGACCTTGCTTGGCTTCTTTGTCAACTACCGTCTCAGACGAGTAGATATGATGGAAGCACTTAAGTCTGTCGATTGAAAAAAACACTTCAAAACTTTCACTCACTTGATGGGTGGAAGTTTTTTTGAACTTTGATATAATATTCCTTGTAAAGAAAGAGAAAGACATACGATGACACGAAAAATTGCCTTATTATCCGATGTACATGGGAATAGCACAGCCTTGGAAGCAGTACTGGCGGATGCGGAAAGCCAGCAAGTGACAGATTATTGGTTTTTGGGGGACTTGCTCCTGCCAGGAACTGGTCGCAGAAATATCTTAGATAGGATGGAGCAGCTGTCTATTAGCCTCCAGGTCAGAGGGAATTGGGAAGACAGTCTCTGGCATGCCCTGCACCAAAAGTTAGACTTGACACGTCCCAGCCATCTCTACCTGACCCGGCTCTGTCATTTTGTCCTAGAAGAAATCCGTCCAGAAGAGATTGACCGCATGCAAGAACTTCCTCTGCAAATCTTGACAGAAGTAGAGGGATTGAAGATTGCGGTCAGCCACCATCTGCCAGATAAGAATTGGGGGCGGGAGCTGATTCATATTGGCGAGCAGAGCAATTTCGACCGCCTTTTTGAAGGAAACGACTGCGCTGTCGCTGTTTATGGTCATATTCACCAGCAGTTTCTCCGCTACGGGACCAATGGACAGCTGATTATTAATCCTGGCTCTATTGGTCAGCCGTTCTTTCTAGATTCAGCTTTGCGTCAGGACTTGCGAGCCCAGTATGCCATTTTAGAGATAGATGAGACTGGTCTGGCTGATGTCGACCTTCGGCGCGTGGCCTACGATGTGGAGCAGGAGCTGCGATTGGCTCGGGAGCTCCACTTGCCTTACTATGAGATTTATCGGGAGAGCTTGGTCAATGGTATCCACCATACCCATAACCACGACCTGCTGCGGGAAATCAGTGAGCGGGAAGGCTATGCAGATGAGATTGCAGCTTTCTTAAAGTCCAGTCGTAACTCTTGAAGTTACACCATTTTTGAGATATAATAGTGAGAGAAGATGATGAGGGAGGAGAGAAAATGCAGATTTCTAGCCGTTTTACCATTGCCACTCATATGCTGATTGTACTGGCTTTGGAGGGAAAAAAACGAAAACTGACAAGTGATATTCTTGCTGGAAGTGTCGGCGTCAATCCAGTTATTATCCGCAAGACCCTGTCCCAGCTCAAGAATGCCGGGATGATTACCATTGCTCGTGGGACTGGAGGAGCAGAGATTGCCAAAGATTTGAAAGACATTAGCCTGTTGGACGTCTATAGCGCGGTTGAGTGTCTAGGCAAGAGCGGCCAGCTCTTTAGTTTTCATGATAAGCCCAATCCAGACTGTCCTATCGGCAAGAACATTCACAATGTCTTAGATGACCGATTGGCGGCTATTCAGGCAGCCATGGAAGCTGAATTAGCTCAGACCAGCCTTGACGAAGTTGTCGCAGCAACCGAAAAAGAAATTAAAGAACAATCTGTTTCCTAGTGAGCAGATTGTTTTTTTGTTAAGAATTTTGCGAGATGTAATAATTGACATTACATTAAGATGTGCTATACCAATAGATGTAATAGAAATAATTACAATATGACTAAGTCTTCGGAGCAAATGGAGATGTGGAAATCTATATCAAGGAACCTATCTCTGTTTTGGAGAAATAAAAAAAGATTGAGCAGACGGACTGCTGACATTTAAAATTTAAGAGGAGAGCAAAAAACATGATTTTTGAATATCAAAGCAAGATTTATCTAGGAGAGGTGGCACTTTATGTGGCTGACCTAGCAAGACAAAGGGATTTTTATCAGCGTGTTTTAGGGCTGGAGCTTTTGGAAGAGCAGGACGGACAGGTGGCTTTGGGTAGGGACGGACAAGCGCTGGTGAAACTCTTAGCAACCAGTGACCGTCAGACCGTCAAGTCTGCTTACGGTCTTTATCATCTGGCGCTTTTGCTTCTAAGCCGCCAAGCTTTGGCGGATATCCTTAAGCATTTATCAGAAAATAAAGTTCCTATGGTTGGAGGGGCGAACCACGGTTATAGTGAAGCCATTTATCTGGAGGATCCGGAAGGCAACGGCATTGAGCTTTATCGGGACAAGCCTCAGGCTGATTGGGATATTCGGGAAGATGGCCGCATTGTCGGAGTGACGGAAGCGCTCGCGGCTCAAGAAATCTATGAACTAGGTCAGGAAGTCCAACCGTTTAGTATTGCCGAAGGCACTCGTATGGGGCATGTCCATCTGTCTGTGAAAAATAGCAGAGCAGCCAGTCATTTTTACCAAAAGCTTCTAAGCTTGGAGGACAAATTTTCTGTACCTTCTGCAAGTTGGCTAGCATCAGGTAACTACCATCATCATTTAGCAGTTAATGAATGGGGAGGTTCTCACTTGAATCATCGCCAACCCAAGCAACTGGGACTAGCCTATTTTGAAGTGCAAGTAGAAGGGAAAGAAGACCTAGTAGCTATTTATGAAAATGCTCTGGATTTGCAGGCGCCAGTCCGATGGATTAGCTCCCAAGAGCTAGAAGTCACAGACCCAGATGGAATTGTGGCTAAATTTAAGACAAGAGTGGTATAATAAGGCATATCAAGAAGTTAAAAGAAAGAAAAAAATATGTACAAGACTTATTATGCATCACCGATTGGTCGGATTCTCATCTTGACAGACGCAAATGCCTTGCTGGGACTTTGGCTTGAGGATCAGAAATATTTTGGAGCAGGCTATGATCTGGAGCAAGCACAGCAGGAGGAGACAGAAGTTAGCCAGCATGTTGCTGCTTGGCTGGATGCTTATTTCAAGGGAGAAAATCCCGCGACAGATGAAATTCCATTGGCACCTCAAGTGACTGAGTTTAGAAGCAAGGTTCTGACAGTGCTGCGGAAGATTCCCTATGGGCAAACGGCTACTTATTCAGACATTCTAAGAGAATTACAAGCCGAGTACGGTAAGATTGGTTCTGCTAGAGCAGTCGGTGGTGCCATCGGCCATAATCCCATTTCCCTTCTGATTCCCTGCCACCGGATTGTCGGAAGCGACGGTAAGCTGACCGGCTATGCCGGCGGCCTTGATAAAAAATCCTTCCTACTGGAGTTGGAGTCGGGGGAGAAGACTGAATAAATCTTTCTACTCAAGACTTTTACCATTTTACTGATGAGAGTCTTTTGCCTGCATTAATAAACTAAAAATCCCCTTTGTCACTTACAGCAGCTGACAAAGGGGTTTTTCATTAGTCGATATGCCATTGTGTGGCCAGCCAGTCGGCAAAGGCGGTATAGCGCTCTTTGATGGCTTCATGATGTCCATAAGGATCAAAGACGGAGCACGTGGTAAGGATTTCTTTCTGAATCAAGCGATGAATTTCTTCAGCATAGAAAGGAGCCTTGGAAAGTCGGTTCGAATGATTCGCACCTTCTGTCTTTCCATTCTGCAAATAAACCAGACAGTCCTTGTTTTTCAAGTCCTGTGTCCGGCAATAGTCGGTAAAACCTGGGTACCAAAAGGAACCGCAGATAGAAAAGACACAAGGAATCTCGCAGACGCTATAGAGACTGTAAATAGCCGCTAATCCACCGAGAGAGTAGCCACCATAGGCAATTCTCTTATCATCCAGTAGGTAGAGCTGTCTGATTTCTGCTAATATACCTCTGAAAAGCTTTTGGTGATAGCTATCTGCTCTGCCGCCAAAATCAGGATTGCCAGGTTTTAGAGCATTGGCTTTCCAGGGTGTAAAATCGTCCAGCCTGTTGTTGGATATCAGTCCGATCAAGATTACCGATGAGGAAAGCCTGCTTAGGTAGTTTATCTGGCCATCATTTAGCAAGATTGCTGGATAAGGTCGTGATCCGTCATACTCTTGGGGCAGAGCAATATTGACTGTGATCCCCTCCCAGACAAAGGTCTTATTTATTGACAAAGTCATTGATTTTCTCGAGTGAGTCGATTACAGCAGGACCATAATCCATGAACTCATCATAGGAGATGGTCATAATCTTCTGATTTTTGACCGCTGGGACATCTTCCAGAACGGGATTAGCTTTCATTAGATCAACTGCTTGTTCATCCATGGCCTTGTTGCGGTCGCTGGTTACGTAGATGATGACTTCTGGATCCATAGAGACTAGATTTTCCAAGGTTAGGTCAGAGGTTCCAGTCGCTACATTGGTATAGCCGAGCTGGTTAAGCAGGCTCTCCTGCAGGGCTGACTTATAGGCACCGAAAGTCTCATCGTTGTAGGCACACATGATGAGCGCTTTTTTCTTTTCGCCTTGGCTAGCTTTATTGGTCTTCTTAACACTGTCAATTCTTGCCTGCAGCTGGTCAGCATACTGATTGGCCTTGTCCTGAACATTAAAGATGTTTCCTATGTTCTTGACATCTTCAACGATATTGCCTAGGTCTTGCTTGGTATTAGACAGGGAAGCCTTCTGTGTGTAGACAGGGATTTTGTTTTCATTCCAGGCACTGACTGTCCCCAGAGACTTCTCAGAAAACATCATGTTTCGCCCAAGAAGAGCATCTGGCTCATAGGATAGCACAGTTTCCTGTGACACGGTTTTCTTGTCGCCGACTTGCGGAATGGTGGCAATATCAGCCTTGTATTTATCTGTGACATCGTTGTCTGGATTGAGCATACCTGCGATCTTGTCTTTCAATCCTAGTTCAATCAAGATTTCGGTCGTCGAAAGGTTGTTGGTGATGACCTTTTCCGGTGCCTTTTCAAATACCTGATCAATCTCCTTGCCTTCGGCATCGTAAGTTTTGATTGTCACTGGATATTTTGTCTCTGCTGTGCTCTTTTTCGCGCTTTCTGTTTTGGAGGAAGATTGTGAAGTTGCGCTTTCTTTCGTACTTTCCTTAGAGGAAGAATTGCAGGCTGCCATTGTCAGTGCAGCAGTTGCGACGAGTAAGATACTGAGTGTTTTTTTCATATTGCCTTCCTTTCTTGGGCTTGGAGCTTGTATAGATAAAGCTGAGAGCAGGCTCTTATAGATACTGAATCATGGCCTGCCGATCCTTGGTCCAGATTACTTTGCTCTGAATACCGTAAACGGCTTGCAGTGAATCATGGGTGATGGCCTCCTTTGGAGCGCCTTGGTATGCAATCTCACCTCCCTTCATGAGGTACAAATAGTCTGAATACCGACAAGCCAGTTGGATATCGTGTAAAACAGCCAAAACATTGATGTTGAGGTTTTTGACGATACGCAGCATATCCAGCTGGTATTTGATGTCCAGATGATTGGTCGGCTCGTCTAGGAGCAGTAGGCTTGGCTGCTGGGCCAAAGCGCGTGCCAGCAGGACTCTTTGCTTCTCACCACCAGACAGGGATAGATAGGTTCGCTCTCCCTTGTCTAGCATGTCCACCTGTCTCAAGGCATGACGGACAAGGGCGTAGTCTTTTTCGCTCTCTTTTTGAAAAAGGGACAGATGGGGCGTCCTGCCCAGCATGACGATTTCTTGGACAGTGCAGTCAAACTGAAGATGGTTAAACTGAGTTACAACGGCTATTTTCTGGGCTGCTTTTTTTATGCTGACCTGTTCAAGTGGCCTTCCGTTTAGATAAATGTCCCCGCTGTCAGGTTTGATTTGGCGGTAGATGGTTTTGAGCAGACTAGTTTTGCCGCTTCCGTTGGGCCCTAAAATGGTGTGAAACTGATTTCCCTCGACCTTGAGCGAAATCCCTTTTAAAATCTCTTTTGGGCCAATAGAATAGTGGATATCTTGGCAAGTTAGATCCATATCAGCTGCTTACCTCCTTTCGGCTTTTGGCTACAATGTAGATAAAGAAGGGGGCACCGACCAAAGCGGTGAAGATCCCAATCGGCAGCTCGGCATTTTTGACCAAAATTCGAGCCAAAACATCTGCCCAGACAAGAAAGAGAGAGCCGAGCAGGGTAGCGATAGGAAAGAGCCTTTTGTAGTTGGTACCAACTAATCTGCGAGCAATGTGCGGAGTGATTAGTCCGACAAAGCCGATAATACCACAGCAGGCAACCAGCACCGCAGTCATGACTGCGACAACTGTGATATAGAGGAACCAGTAAAAACGCAGAGGTACCCCTAATGTTAAAGCTGCTTCGTCCCCCATCATCATAGTATTGAAAATACGATACTGGGAACAGAAAAACAAAAAGGAGAGAACAACAACAAGAGCTGGCAAGGTAAGATCTGACCAAGAAGTTCCGGCCAGCGAGCCCATGGTCCAGAACTTGATCGTCATAAGGCTGTCAGCATTAGCACCGACAGAAATGATAAAGTTGGAAAAGGCGATAAAAAGGGCATTTACAACTGTTCCTGATAAAATCAGACTGCTTGTCGTCATTTTTCCCTGTATGGATGCGATAAAAAGGACCACTGCCGATGCCAGAATGGCTCCTATAAAGGCACCTGTGCCAGTAATGGATTTGAGCCCTAAGATAATGCTCAGTGTGGCTCCGAAGGTTGCACCCGCTGAAATTCCTAGGATATAAGGCTCTGCGATGGGATTATTGACAGTAGATTGCATGACGCTGCCACAGACAGAAAGGCCAGCACCAGCTAGGATTCCCAAAAGCACTCTTGGAACCCGCATGTTCCAAACAATTGCGATTGTAGACGGAGATAGTTTGCCTATGCCGAGGTAAAAACCAAGCTTGCTGAAAATAATCTGGTAAGTATCTTGTATGTCAATAGTGACAGATCCCAAAGATACAGCTAAAAAGAGGGAGAAAGCCAGAAAAATGATGAGAAGCAAGAGTAGGCAGACATAGCGAGAAAATCCGTGATTTTCTGACCTTTTGAAGAGCATCCAGACCTCCTTAACAGCAAAGATTAGAATTTTTAGACAATTTCATAAAAAATTATAACATTTTTAAATCAGAAGGGCAAGAAGGGATAAAAACCTATGATATGACAAGGTTTAATGACGCTTTATCTTTTCAGTGATGAAATCATCTTGCTAGTGTAAAAACTGGTTAGAGCGGAGTAATTGAGTTCTTCGGAATGTCTCTGACAGACGACGTCATTGGAGGAAAAGCTGGTGCCCTTTAATGACTTATTATAAATACCAGGAAACAAGAAAAAACGACAGAAACATTTCTATCGTTTTTAGAAATTATAAATGCGTAAGGACTGAGACAGCTATAACAATGTCCAACAATGATAGCTTAAAGAACCAGAAGTCCTTTGCCAAGTCCAATAATCATTCAAGACATAATATAAGATTATAAAATTCTATTCAAAATACAACAAGTCCTTGCTAGTCTCGGTGAAGAGTTCAAAACCATTCTTAGTGACATGGCCGCAGTCTTCGATGCGGACACCGACCTTGCCAGGGATGTAAATACCAGGCTCAACAGAGAAGCACATGCCTTCTTCGATGACCATGTCGTTGCCCTCCATGATGGATGGGAATTCGTGAACATCCATACCGATACCATGGCCGAGACGGTGGTTGAAATACTCACCATAGCCAGCTTTTTCGATGACTTGCCGAGAGGCACGGTCTACTTCATGAGCTGTGACACCTGGCTTGATAAAGTTAAGAGCAGCTTGCTGGGCTTCCAATGTCAGATGGTAGATATCTTTTTTGAACTGGTCAGGCTGGCCAACAGCAACAGTCCGCGTCATATCGCTGGCGTAGCCATTGACCATACAGCCGAGGTCAAAGAGCAGGAGGGCGTTATTTTCGACTTTATTGGCACCGGGAATGCCGTGCGGATTGGCTGCATTATTTCCCGTCAGCACCATGGTTTCAAAGCTCATCTCATAGCCTTCGCGCTTGATGGCAAAGTCAATCTGAGCGATGATATCTGTTTCAGTATTGTCCAGTGAGATATTGTCAAAACCGATATTGACAGCCTTGTCAGCATATTGCCCAGCTACCAGCATTTTCTGGATTTCGTCGGCTGATTTGATCAAGCGCAAGCGGTTGACGTAAGGAGTCAGGTTGGCAAATTCTGCACTATCAAAGACAGTTTTCAATCCATGGTATTTGGTCAAAATCAAGTTATCAAACTCAAGAGCGACAGTCTTGAAGGAGTGAGCCGGCAAGGCAGCTTTAATCTTCTGCCAAGGATTTTCAGAGTCCATATAACCAAGAACTGAAAAGGGGACAGCTCCTGAGGCACGCTCAACCTCTAGAGCAGGCACGAAGAGCAGGGGCTCATGGTCAGGATAGACAAACAAAAACATCTGCCGCTCATGCGGGTCGCTATAAAAACCAGTCAGATAATTGATAGTGACTGGATCAGACAGAACAGCAGCATCTAGCTTCTCATTCTCGAGATAGTGGGTGATTTGTTGGATTTTTGTCATGGTCACAACCTTCTTTCTATGCCTCTATTTTGGCAAAAAATGTCAAAAAAAGCAAGACTTTTCAAAAACTTATCAAAATACTTGAAAGTGTTTACAAGAAGTGATAAAATGGTGAATGTAGGAAAGTGAAAACGATATTTTCAATAGAAGAAAGGAAACTATATGAACACAGACGACACAGTAACCATTTATGATGTCGCCCGTGAAGCGGGAGTTTCGATGGCGACAGTCAGTCGGGTAGTGAATGGAAACAAGAACGTCAAAGAAAACACACGTAAAAAAGTTTTAGAGGTCATTGATCGTCTTGACTATCGTCCAAATGCAGTAGCACGTGGACTAGCCAGCAAGAAGACTACAACCGTCGGCGTTGTCATTCCAAATATTACCAATAGCTATTTCTCAACCTTGGCAAAAGGGATTGATGATATTGCCGAAATGTATAAATACAACATTGTCTTGGCTAACAGTGATGAGGACGATGATAAGGAAGTATCCGTTGTCAATACTCTCTTTTCTAAACAGGTGGATGGCATTATTTTCATGGGCTATCATCTGACAGAGAAAATTCGCTCAGAGTTTTCACGTTCGCGCACACCGGTCGTTTTGGCGGGTACTGTCGATGTGGAGCATCAGCTTCCGAGCGTTAATATTGACTACAAACAAGCAACGGTTGATGCTGTAGAATTACTGGCTAAGCGCAATAAGAAAATTGCCTTTGTCAGCGGACCTCTTGTAGATGATATCAACGGGAAAATCCGTCTATCAGGCTATAAAGATGGCTTGAAGAACAAGAAACTTTCTTACAGCGAAGGCTTGGTTTTTGAATCAAAATATTCTTATGATGATGGCTACCACTTGGCAGAACGTGTTATTGCTTCCAAAGCAACAGCAGCTTTTGTCACAGGAGATGAACTGGCAGCAGGCCTCTTAAATGGTCTGTCTGATCAAGGCATCAAGGTTCCAGAAGATTTTGAAATCATTACCAGTGATGATTCGCAAGTAGCTCGTTTCACTCGTCCTAACCTTTCCACAATCGGTCAGCCCCTCTATGACATCGGCGCTATCAGTATGCGCATGCTGACTAAGATTATGCATAAGGAAGAATTGGAAGAACGCGAAGTTCTCCTGGCTCACAGCATTAGCGAGCGTAAATCAACTCGGAAATAAGCGGTGAGATAGAAGCTTTATTATCAAGTCTTCTGAGCTTGAAAAGCGACAAAGGAGACCAAGCAAACTACTGCTTTAAGAGAGTTTCATGATTATGAAGCGAGGCAGAGGTACTATACCTCAGCTTTTTTGTGTTTCCGTTCAGTTAGAACGTTTTTCTAAGCTTTATCAGGCTTTGGATGGATTTTTTACCTCATTTGCCCTTGTGGTTTTCCTTTTTATTTTATTTTAGGTATAATAGGAAGTATGAAAGTATTACTGTATCTTGAAGGAAAGTCCGTTTTGGAGAAATCAGGAATCGGCCGAGCCCTCCAGCATCAGATGCATGCCTTGGATTTGGCTGGGATTCCTTATACGACGGACGTTTTAGGAGATTATGATGTGGTCCACATCAATACCTATGGTCCCCGTAGCTTGCTTCTCCTCCATGCTGCCAAAAGGGGCAATAAAAAAGTGATTATGCATGGGCATTCGACCAAGGAGGACTTTGAAAATTCCTTTATTGGTTCCAATCTTTTCGCCCCGCTCTTTGGTAAATATCTGACGCACATGTATAAAAAGGCGGATTTTATTATCACGCCTTCAGAGTATTCTAAGCAGCTTATCCAGTCTTATGGTGTCACTACACCCATGGTAGCTGTGTCAAACGGTATTGACCTGCCTAAGTATAAGAAAGATGCTCGCAAGGAAGAAGTTTTTAAAAAGTATTTTAAGATTAAAGAGGGGCAGAAGGTGGTCGTCTGTGCTGGACTTTATTTCCGCCGCAAGGGGATTGAGGATTTTGTAGAGGTTGCCCGCAGGATGCCTGATGTACGCTTTATCTGGCTGGGCTCTATCAATCTCTGGCTGATTCCGCGCAAGATTCGTCGTCTGGTTCTCTTTGACCACCCTGATAATGTCGAATTCCCTGGTTATTTTAAGGGAGCGGTATTTCAGGGAGCCATGTCTGGAGCGGATGCCTTCTTTTTCCCGTCCTATGAGGAAACTGAAGGAATTGTTGTCCTGGAAGCCTTGGCCAGTGAGCAGAATGTTGTGCTGCGTGATATCCCGGTCTACCAGGGTTGGGTGGATGAGCATTCAGCTGAGCTCTGCAACAATGTAGATGAGTTTGTCCAGTCACTGAGAAATATCTTAGACAAAAAGGTGGACAAGCGTGAAGCAGGCTATCAGGTGGCTAGAAGCCGGTCCATTGACGATGTCTCAGGTCAGTTAGTTGAGGCTTATCAAACAGTTTTGGAGATGTAAGATGCGTATTGGTCTTTTTACAGATACCTATTTTCCTCAGGTCTCTGGGGTTGCTACCAGTATTCGGACTTTGAAGACGGAGCTGGAAAAACTAGGTCACACGGTATTTATTTTTACGACGACGGACAAGGATGTCAATCGTTATGAGGATTGGCAGATTATTCGGATTCCCAGCGTACCTTTCTTTGCCTTTAAGGACCGAAGAGTGGCTTACCGAGGCTTTTCTCATGCCTTAGAAATTGCCCGTCAGTACCAGCTGGATATTATCCATACCCAGACTGAGTTTTCACTAGGGCTGCTGGGGATTTGGATTGCTAAAGAGCTGCGGATTCCGGTAGTACATACCTACCATACCCAGTATGAGGATTATGTGCACTATATTGCCAAGGGAATGGTCATCCGTCCTAGCATGGTTAAGTACATCGTCCGTGGCTTCATGAGTGACTTGGATGGGGTTATCTGCCCTAGTGAGATTGTTTATGACCTTTTGGTTAATTATAAAATCGAAGCAGAAAAACGAGTAATTCCGACAGGGATTGAGCTGGCGAAGTTTGAGCGGCCAGAAATTTCGCGTGAGGATATTAAGAAGCTTCGTTTCAAGCTAGGAATAGCTGAAGATGAGATTATGCTGCTCAGTCTGTCCCGTATTTCTTATGAAAAGAATATCCAGGCTATCGTTGAGGCGATGCCTGCCATCCTTGAAGAAAATGACAAAGTCAAGCTAGTCATTGTCGGCGACGGTCCCTATGCCGAAGACTTGAAAGAACTGGTTGCCAAGCTTCAGATTGAAGAAGCTGTCATCTTTACGGGGATGATTGCTCCTAGTGATACTGCCCTTTACTATAAAGCTGCGGATTTCTTTATCTCTGCCTCAACCAGTGAGACTCAAGGTCTGACTTATCTGGAAAGCTTAGCCAGCGGCACACCGATTATTGCTCATGGCAATCCTTATCTAGATAATGTTATCAGTGACAAGATTTTTGGGACCCTTTATTACCAAGAGAGAGATTTATCAGGCGCTATTTTAGAGGCAATTATTGCGACACCTGATATGGATGAGCAGAAGTTAGCAGACAAGCTCTATGAGATTTCAGCGGAGAATTCTGGTCGCAGAGTCTATGAGTTTTATCTGGATTTGACCATTTCCAAGGACTTCCATAACGAGCTTAGCCCAGAGGAAAGTGCTGCCAAGCGTCTGGCCAAGACAGTGGCCTATCTGCCTGGCAAGGTCATTTCTCTACCAATCAACGGCTCCGTTCGTATCCTTAAAGCTTCGACTAAGCAAGTGAAAAAAATCAGGAATATTACTAAGTTATTAGAATAGAAACATGCCTTGCATCATTGTGGCAATAGCTGTTTATGCAAGGTTTTGTATAGAATAGAGGAGAAATCTTATGAAAAAATATCTCAAACAGCTGCCGTGGCTGCTTTTGTTCTATGGCATTTTCATTGCTTCAGATTGGATTTGGCAAGAGCTTTGGAGATATCTTATAGACAATACAGAAAGTGTAGAAAGTGTTTTGAACTGGCTTTCTAATCTTAATTTATTTTATTATGCTTTGCTGCTTCCTTTGATTGGCGCAGTGATTGTTTATATAAATACTCGGATGCAAGGTTTTTCACTGCCCTTTCTTCTTTTGATTCCAGGTGTTCAGTATTATTACCTATTCAAAAACTTTTTTGACGGACTTTTTTACTCAGGAGATAAGATTTATAATCCAATCACTTCCACGCTTTACAATGCTAGGGATATTCATGTCTTGTTATTTCTTTCTTTGGGAGGAATGCTGTTGGCAGAGCAACACCGTAAAAAACGTCAAGCAGCCACTTTGAGTCAAGAGGCTCTCAATCGTTTTTCTGGTTTTGATGGCCAATAGCCCTTGCAAATTTCTCCAATCGTGCTATAATGTTTTCTAGAGACAAATCACCTGCAGGAAATCTTTTAGAGAGCGCGTGGAGCTGGAAATCGCGTAGAGGATGCAGTTGGGACTACTCTATTAGCTTTTATGAAAACATAAAACGGTGGCTACGTTAGAGCCGATTCGAGGTGTAAGTCTTTTGACTTGCATAAATGAAGGTGGAACCACGTTGCGACGTCCTTTTATGGATGTCGTTTTTTTGTTTTCATTTATCTTTTGTTACTTTTTGATTGGCGAGAGATGGCTTTTACTTTGCTACAATATTATAAAAAATAAAATGAATAAAGGAGCTCTGTATGGGATTCAAATTTGAAGAAATTAAGGCTTTTTTAATGAAGCATGGCTTAGATTCGAACATAGCTGAGTCGCTGCATGCGGTCTATGGAACTCAGCGCTTGGGAGGCACTGCAAATGCCTACTTTTTAATTGTTTTTACCGAGACAGGAATCTACATTATTTCTATTACCCCTATGGGGAAATTAGGAGAGGTTGTAGGAGAATTTTCAGCAGAAGAAATCCAAGCTTATCAATTTAAGAAGCGCCTGTTTATGGGATATAAACTTAAGTTTTCGATGAATGATAAACAGAGTTTTGAATTTAATGTTAATAAGGTAATGATTGGTGCAGGCTGGCATAAAACTGAGCTACAAAAAATCCTAGAAATAAACTATTACAATAAAAGAATAGATTCTTAAAATATTTGGATAATAAATAAGGAGAAAATACATGATTAAGATTACTTTCCCAGATGGCGCTGTTCGTGAATTCGAATCTAGCGTTACAACTTTTGAAATTGCCCAATCTATCAGCAATTCCCTAGCTAAAAAAGCTTTGGCTGGTAAATTCAACGGCAAATTGATTGATACGACTCGTGCCATCACTGAAGATGGTGCCATCGAAATCGTGACACCTGACCACGAAGATGCTTTAGATATCTTGCGTCACTCAGCAGCCCACTTGTTTGCGCAGGCAGCTCGCCGTCTTTTCCCAGATATTCACTTGGGCGTTGGTCCCGCCATTCAGGATGGTTTCTACTACGATACGGACAATGAAGCAGGGCAAATTTCAAATGAAGATCTGTCTCGTATCGAAGAAGAAATGAAGAAAATCGTCAAAGAAAACTTCCCATCCATCCGTGAGGAAGTGACCAAGGATGAGGCGCGTGAAATTTTCAAAAACGATCCTTACAAGTTGGAATTGATTGAAGAGCACTCAGAAGACGAGGGCGGTTTGACCATCTACCGTCAGGGTGAATATGTGGATCTCTGCCGTGGGCCTCACGTTCCATCAACTGGTCGCATCCAAATCTTCCACCTCTTGAACGTGGCCGGTGCATACTGGCGCGGGAACAGCGATAATGCTATGATGCAGCGGGTCTATGGTACTGCTTGGTTTGACAAGAAAGACCTGAAGAAATATCTGCAAATGCGGGAAGAAGCTAAAGAACGCGACCACCGTAAGTTAGGGAAAGAACTGGATCTCTTCATGATTTCTCAAGAAGTGGGTCAAGGTTTGCCATTTTGGCTGCCAAACGGTGCGACGGTTCGTCGCGAGTTGGAGCGCTACATCGTTGACAAAGAGTTGGCTTCAGGCTACCAACACGTCTACACTCCGCCGTTAGCTTCTGTGGAGCTTTATAAGACTTCTGGCCACTGGGAGCACTACCAAGAGGATATGTTCCCAACCATGGATATGGGTGATGGAGAGGAGTTTGTTCTTCGTCCCATGAACTGCCCTCACCACATCCAAGTCTACAAACATCATGTTCACTCATACCGCGAGCTGCCAATCCGTATCGCTGAGATTGGCATGATGCACCGCTATGAAAAATCTGGTGCCCTGACTGGTTTGCAACGGGTGCGTGAAATGTCCTTGAACGATGGCCACTTGTTTGTAACGCCAGAACAGATTCAAGAAGAATTCCAGCGTGCGCTGCAGTTGATTATCGACGTTTATGCCGACTTCAACTTGACAGAATATCGTTTCCGTCTGTCTCTTCGTGATCCTCAGGATACGCATAAGTATTTTGATAACGATGAGATGTGGGAAAATGCCCAAACCATGCTGCGAGCAGCCTTGGACGAAATGGGTGTGGACTACTTTGAAGCAGAAGGAGAAGCAGCCTTCTACGGTCCAAAACTTGATATTCAGGTTAAAACAGCCCTAGGAAATGAAGAAACTCTGTCAACTATCCAGCTGGACTTCCTCTTGCCAGAGCGTTTTGACCTCAAGTATGTCGGAGCTGACGGTGAAGAGCATCGCCCAGTTATGATTCACCGTGGAGTTATCTCAACCATGGAGCGCTTCACAGCTATCTTGATTGAAAATTACAAGGGTGCCTTCCCGACTTGGCTGGCTCCGCATCAAGTGACTTTGATTCCGGTTTCTAACGAAGCCCATATTGACTATGCTTGGCAAGTAGCTAAGAAGCTGCGTGACAAGGGTGTCCGTGCTGATGTGGATGAGCGTAATGAAAAGATGCAGTATAAGATTCGTGCCTCACAAACTAGCAAGATTCCTTATCAGTTAATTGTTGGTGACAAGGAAGTAGAAGACGGTACTGTTAATGTCCGCCGCTACGGTCAAAAAGAAACACATACAATACAAGTAGACGAATTTGTAGAGCAAATCTTAGCAGACATTGCTAGCAAATCCCGCGTTGAAAAGTAGAACTCATTAGATAACAATTAAACCCGAGCAATTAGCTCGGGTTTCGTTTATAGACTATTTAGGAAGATTCCTGATTTCTGCTTGATACCATTCAATTTTATTATCTAATTTTTTTAGTGACATTTGCCAATTTTTAATTTGTTCTTGAACAAAACTGCGGTGCTTCTGCAGCATTTCTAAGCGTTCTTTCAGACTGCCATCACCCTGGTAGCGCAAGTCAGCATATCTCTGAATATCTTTCAAATGCATACCCGTATCTTTTAAACGCTGAATAAACTGAACCCAAGCAAGATCGTTCTCGTCGTAGGAACGCTGACCACTTTGATCTCTATCAACTTTAATCAATCCTCGTTTCTCATAATATCGGAGCGTATGCGTTGATAAATTCACTTTTTGGGCAAATAGACCGATTTTCATAAAAAACCTCCTTTGATTTCTTGACTTAGAGTATGGTCTAAGATTTATAATGACATTGTAATCGTTTAAGGAGGTAAATGCAAATGAAAAATAAGCGATTTGAACGTGGATTAGAAAGACTCAATCAGATTGATGGTGAGGGCGGTGAGAAGGTCATTTCCTCTCTGAAAGAAATAGCTCCCGATCTAGGAGACTATATTGTAGAATTTGCTTTTGGCGATATCTATAGTCGGGAGGGACTGAATCTACAGGAGCGAGAAATCGTCACTCTTGCTAGCCTTTTGACACAGGGGGGTTGTGAAGCACAGCTGGAAGTACATATTCAAGCGGCTTTAAATGTTGGCTTAACCCCCGAAAAGATTATAGAATGCTTTTTGCAGTGCATCCCTTATGTTGGATTTCCTAGAGTACTAAATGCTGTTTTTCTAGCTGACAAACTATTTAAAAAAGAATAATAAAAAGGCCGCTGACTACATCAGTGGTCTTTCTAGTTTTAATTCAAGTATTTATCCACATAATCATCAAAATCAGGATATTCATTTCGGTTCATGGCATAGAGCATTTCCCCATAGAGAGGGTCGCTAGACGGGTCGTCTGGTTCTAGAAGAGTAGCTATTTTCATATCATCATCTGGGAAAAGGATGGTGTAGTGATAGGTGTCGCTGACAGTGATACTAAAATATTTAGTATTATCTTGATAGCCTGACTTATCTATCTTATAGTGAAATTCTTTATCACCTAGCTTGCCTGTTTTGTCATTGAAGACAATGTCAATGTCCTCTCCGTTTGCTTTCTGAGCCTTCCATTTTCCCTGGAAGCTAGCGTGCTGACCGCAGGCGCTGAGAAAGATTAGTGTTAAGAAAGTGATGAAAAGCCATATTAGTTTTTTCATATTGTTCTCCTTATCTATCCTTTGATATTATTCTACCACAAATATGAAAAATAAAAAAGCTGAGTTGGTAAACTCAACTTTTGCACAGTAGGTCTGTATTTGAGCTATCTATTCTGCAGCTTGAGCCCAGCGTTGAGATAGCTTGCGCGAGAAGCTGGAAATGGCGAAGTTAATCAGGAAATAGATGGCTGCTACTAATAGGTAGAGTGCGAAGACCTGTTCAGCTTCAAAATAGCGTCCCATTAGAATTTGAGCAGAACCAAAGAGTTCTTGGAGCGCAATAACAGAATAGAGAAGGCTGGTATCCTTGATCACTGTGACAAACTGAGAAATGATGGCTGGCAGCATTTTCCGAATAGCCTGAGGTAGGATGATATAACGCAGAATCTGAAACTGAGTAAATCCTTGAGATAAGCCAGCTTCAGTCTGACCTGGGTTAATGGCATTGAGACCGCCCCGGATAATTTCTGCCAAAGCAGCAGAAGTAAAGACAGTGAAGCTAATGATACCGGCTGGCGTTGACTTAATCTGAAAGACTAAAAAGATAGTGAAAATCCAGAGCAGATTGGGTACATTACGGACAAATTCGATATAAATGCTGGCAATCAGCTTGAGCAGTTTATTTTTTCCGTTTCTCATGACTGCTAGAATAGTTCCAAAAATCGTGGATAGGACAATGGAAATGAAAGAAATTTGTAGCGTCAGCCAGAGCCCCTTAAGGATAAAGAGGAGGTTGTTTGTGGTTAAGACTTTTAAAATATTTTCCATAGAGACCTCCTTAGGTACTGTAAGCTTGTTTATTGGCTTCTTCTACCTTACGTCCCCAGCTGGCGATTGGGAAGCAAAGAAGGAAGTAGAGCAAAGCTGCTCCAGCAAATGCTGGGATGTAGTTGGAATTCAGAGCAGACCAGGACTTGGTCACGAACATCAGATCCATACCAGAGATAATAGCGACGGTAGAAGTGTTTTTTATCAGATTGACGACCTGATTGATTAACGGTGGCAGGATAATCCGAAAAGCTTGGGGCAGGATGATATATCGCATAGTTTCGACATAGGTAAAGCCCTGAGAGAGTGCAGCTTCAGTCTGTCCGCGAGGAATGGACTGGATACCTGAGCGGATGACTTCGGCGATGTAAGCACCGTGATACAATCCTACACAGAGAACCGCAGTCCAATAGATTGAGGGCATGATGGTGTAATTGCTGACTAGCGGAAGACCGTAAAAGACAATCACAAATTGCACTAAGAGTGGTGTATTCTGATAAAACTCAACAAAAATACGAGCTAGACCACGTAGAATTTTATGCTTACCTGTGCTGATAGCTCCGAAGAAAATCCCTAGTAAAAGAGCCAAGGTCAGGGCACCGATAGAAATGGCTAAGGTAAAGAGGAATCCTTGGAAAAACTTGCCAAAGTCCGCAAAGTAGGCCTGCCAAGAAGAAATACTAAAACTCATGGGGTCTCCTTTCTAATCATCTGTTGAAGCAGATGGTTTTAAATCATATTTGTCATAAATTTTCTGTAGACTGCCGTCTTCCTTCCATTTAGAGATTAGGCCATCTACATAGTCATTCAATTGAGTATTGGATTTTTTTGTTACCACACCATAATCGGCTTTTTTGAAGCTGTAATCCAGAATGTTTGACTTGGAACTTACATAACCAGTCAGGATGGACTTGTCAACAGAAATGGCATCAATACGATGAGCCCGCAAGGAAACAGCAAGTTCAGGATAGGAGCCTAATTCCACATATTTGAAGTTGAGCTTTTTCTCTTGGGCGATTTCTTCTAGCAAGGTCTGAGTGATAGAGCCTTGGACGACGCCGATAGTCTTGTTATTCAAGTCCTTGATGTCTGTAATTTTGCTGGATTTATTAACTAAAAAACCAGAAGCATCAGTGTAGTAAGGGGTTGTAAAATTATAGATTTCCTTACGCTCGTCTGTGATGGTAAAGGTCGCAATGACCATGTCAACTTGTCCGTTGTCCAGAAGTGGTCCGCGAGTTTGTGCAGTAACTGGGACGTAGTTGATTTTGACGCCTAGTTCCTTGGCAATCTTTTTTGCAATATCGATTTCTAGACCGCTGTAAGTATTACTATCAGGATTGAGGTAACCAAAGTTAGGTACATCCTGTTTGACACCGACATTGAGGACACCACGTTTCTGGATAGCCTTGACCTGTTGGCTGGTAATGGAATCGGCTTGTGCGGGAACGGCGTGAATCAAGCCAAGAGTCAATAGGAGTAAGACTAGGCTGATGATTATTTTCTTTAGTTTCATAGATCTTCTCCTTTCTAAGAAAGCACGTTATCACTCTCATGGTTGATAATTTTACTGAGAAATTGCTTAGCGCGTGGTTCAGTAGGATTGTCAAAGAAAGCATCAACATCAGTAGTATCCACTAGCACCTCACCGTCTGCCATGAAGATAATGCGGTCAGCTACCTCACGGGCAAATCCCATTTCGTGTGTGACCACAATCATGTTCATGCCGTCTTTGGCTAATTTTTGCATAACAGCCAGAACATCCCCGATTGTTTCAGGGTCCAGGGCAGAAGTAGGTTCATCAAAGAGCAGGAGCTCAGGATGCATGGCTAAACCACGGGCAATGGCAATCCTTTGTTTTTGTCCACCGGATAGCATGCCTGGGTAAGAGTCTTTCTTGTCCCACATGTTGACAAATTCTAGATATTTTTGAGCGATTTTTTTAGCTTCTTGTTTATCCATTCCTAGAACTTTAATAGGCGCCAAGGTAACATTTTCTAACACCGTTTTGTGGGGGTAAAGATTAAAATGTTGAAAGACCATTCCGACTTCTTTACGTAAGTTGACCAGTTCTTTGGCAGCAGTGTTCGTGACCTCGTGGCCATTGACAATTAAGCTTCCCTGGTCAATGCCTTCTAAAGCGTTGATTGTACGGATAAGAGTAGATTTTCCTGAGCCGGATGGTCCCAGCAGTACAACTACTTGCCCTTTTTCAAAACTGAGATTGATATTGCGCAGAGCATGGTAATCTCCGTAATACTTTTCGACATTTTTAAATTCAACTAAAGCCATATCCTTCTCCTTTGTGTTAGATAATATGACATAGATTTTACCATAGAATAAATAAACTGTCAAATTGAATAAAAATGAGTATTTCCATTTAGAGAAAAAATTTTTTTGGATGAGAATTGTCCATTTTCTACAAATGTGGAATAAAAATGGCTTGAATTAGTGTTTTTTAAGAAAACTTTGGTATAATAAGACTAGGTAAATAAATAAAATTGGATTGGGAGTCTAGCTAGGCAAACTAGATTGCCTTTTGCACGTTTTGATGCAGGACGACTTAGCTGACTATGTCACAACTTTTCTATCATGGAGTTGATTCAATCCCAATCTTATGTTAAGGTGAACATATGAAGAAAATATTAGTTGTAGATGATGAGAAACCAATCTCAGATATTATTAAATTTAATATGGCCAAGGAAGGCTATGAGGTTTTGACTGCTTTTGATGGTAAGGAAGCCTTGGAAATGTTTGAGGCAGAACAGCCAGACATCTTGATTCTGGACTTGATGCTGCCAGAAGTGGACGGACTGGAAGTTGCTCGGACTATTCGTAAGACTAGTAATGTGCCGATTATTGTATTGTCTGCTAAGGACAGTGAGTTTGACAAGGTTATCGGTCTTGAAATCGGTGCAGATGACTATGTGACCAAGCCTTTCTCAAATCGTGAGCTGCAGGCGCGTGTCAAGGCACTTCTTCGTCGGGCAGACCTTGTGGTGGAAAACCAAGTGGAAGAAAGTGGTCCGAACGAGCTGACCATTGGGGAACTGCAGATTTTGCCAGATGCTTTTGTTGCTAAGAAGCATGGCAAGGAGCTGGAGCTGACCCACCGTGAGTTTGAGTTGCTTCACCATTTGGCGACACATATCGGTCAGGTGATGACACGTGAGCACTTGCTGGAAACGGTATGGGGCTATGACTATTTTGGTGATGTCCGTACAGTGGATGTGACTATCCGCCGCCTGCGTGAAAAGATTGAAGATACGCCAAGCCGACCTGAGTATATCCTGACTCGCCGCGGAGTTGGCTACTATATGAGAAATAATGATTGAAGCAATTAAACAATTTGTGATTTCTGCGGATTTCGTCTTTGCTATCATTATTATCGGCTTCATTGTAGTTGTGGCCTTGCTTTTATTGGAAAATCGCCGGGATAATCAAAAGCTTGTACAGCTTAATCAAAAGGTTAAAGATTTGATTGCAGGTGACTATTCTGAAGTGCTGGACATGCAGGGAAGCCCGGAAATCACAGATATGACCAACAGTATCAATGATCTTTCAGAGGTCATTCGACTGACACATGAAAATCTTGAGCAAGAAACTAAACGCCTTTCCAGCATCCTGTCCTATATGACAGATGGCGTGCTTGCGACCAACCGCCGGGGGCAGATTATCACTATCAACGATATGGCAACCAAGCAGTTGGGAGTTAAGAGAGACGAGGTCCAAAATATGAGTATTTTGGATCTGCTTTCGATTTCTGACGAGTATGATTTGCGGGACCTGATTACCAATGTTCCTGAGCTTACGATAGATTCTCAGGATGAAAATGGTGAATACTTGAGCTTGCGGGTTCGCTTTGCCCTGGTAAGGCGGGAGTCGGGCTTCATTTCTGGTTTGGTAGCTGTCTTGCATGATACGACAGAGCAGGACAAGGAAGAGCGGGAGCGTCGTCTTTTTGTTTCCAACGTCAGCCATGAGTTGCGGACTCCGCTGACCAGTGTCAAGTCCTATCTGGAAGCCCTGGATGAGGGAGCTTTGTCTGAGCCAGTAGCACCGGACTTTGTCAAGGTATCGCTCAATGAAACCAACCGCATGATGAGGATGGTGACGGACTTGCTTAGTCTGTCACGCATTGACAACGAGACCAGTCATCTGGAAGTGGAGCTGACGAATTTCACGGCCTTTATCACCTTTATCCTCAATCGCTTTGACAAGATAAAAAATCAAGACGAAACCAAGAAATACGAGATTATCCGTGATTATCCGATAACACCAATCTGGGTAGAGATTGATACAGATAAGCTGACCCAGGTCATTGATAATATCATGAACAATGCCATCAAGTATTCGCCAGATGGTGGAACCATTACTGTTTCCATCAAGACAACTGATGAGCAGTTGATTCTCTCGATTGCAGATGAAGGTCTGGGGATTCCCAAGCAGGACCTGCCTAAGATCTTTGACCGCTTTTATCGAGTGGACAAGGCGCGCAGCCGCGCACAGGGCGGAACAGGTCTGGGGCTGGCTATTGCCAAGGAAATCATCAAGCAGCATCAGGGCTTTATCTGGGCTAAGAGTGAGTATGGCAAGGGCTCGACCTTTACCATTGTCTTGCCTTATGAGAATGATGGCGTCCGGGATGACGACTGGGATAATGAAGACATATAGAAAGTAAACATGACTAAAGGATTTCAATACAGTATTTTGGCGTCAGGATCAAGTGGTAACTGTTTCTATCTGGAAACAGATCAAAAGCGGATTCTGGTTGACGCTGGCTTATCAGGCAAGAAAATCACTAGATTGCTGGGCGAAATTGACCGCAAGCCTGAGGATTTGGATGCCATTTTAGTGACTCATGAGCACAAGGACCACATTCATGGTGTTGGAGTGTTGGCTCGCAAGTATCATTTAGATATTTATGCTAATGAGGCCACTTGGAAGGCTATGGAAAAGGACTTGGGCAAGCTGGATGCTAGTCAAAAGCATGTCTTTGAACTGGGCAAGACCAAGACCTTTGGAGACTTGGATGTGGAGAGCTTTGGTGTCAGTCATGACGCAGCCTGTCCGCAGTTTTACCGCTTTATGAAGGATGACAAGAGTTTTGTCATGCTGACGGATACGGGCTATGTCAGTGATCGGATGGCTGGTATTATCGAAAATGCCGATGGTTATCTGATTGAGAGCAACCATGATATTGAAATTCTTCGCAGCGGTGCCTATCCTTGGGGCCTCAAGCAGCGGATTTTGTCGGATATGGGCCACCTGTCCAATGAAGATGGAGCAGAGACCATGATTCGGACGCTGGGCAATCGCACCAAGCGAATCTATCTGGGCCATCTCAGTAAGGAAAACAATATCAAGGAATTGGCTCACATGACCATGGTCAATCAACTGGCTCAAGCCGATATGGCAGTTGGTCACGACTTCCAGGTCTATGATACCTCGCCTGATACCGCAACGCCTTTGACGAGTATTTAAACACCAGGCCGAAAGGTTTGGTTTTCTTGCTCTAGTGCGGTATCCATTAAATATTTAAAAAGCAACGGTTTTATTTTGCAAAGGAGCTTGTATGCGGCCAATTTACTTTGTGGTAGGTCTATTATCTTTAGGGTTGGGAGTTTTGGGGATTTTTCTGCCTCTCCTGCCGACGACGCCATTTCTTCTCTTGTCCATTGCCTGCTTTTCGCGCAGTTCCAAGCGTTTTGAGAATTGGCTCTATCATACAAAGATGTATCAGACCTATGTGGCGGATTTTCGAGAGACGGGAAGGATTGCCAAGGAACGTAAGAAAAAGATTATCGTTTCCATCTATATCTTGATGGGGATTTCCATTTTTCTAGCACCTATTATTTGGGTTAAGATTGGACTGTTGGGTCTGACCGTTTTTATCACCTATTATTTGTTTAAAGTAATTCCGGATAAGGAATAGAAATCACTGTCAGCAGGTGCGTTTGCGCCTGTTTTTTGTTATAATAGAGACTGTATATCTTTGGAAAGGAAAAGGTATCATGCTGCTTATCTGACTCAAGTCAGCATGATATAAAATAGTAATGGAAAATTTGAAAAAAGCATTGCTGGAGCAGTTTGACTTGGTTTTCGCTGATGAGACCTTGTTGGAAACGGCTTTTACCCATACGAGCTATGCCAATGAGCACCGCCTCTTAAAAATTTCACACAATGAACGCTTGGAATTTTTAGGAGACGCTGTTCTGCAACTGATTATTTCGGAGTATCTTTATACCAAGTATCCTAAGAGGCCAGAGGGCGACCTGTCCAAGCTGCGTTCCATGATTGTTCGGGAGGAGAGCCTGGCAGGCTTTGCCCGTGATTGTCAATTTGATCATTTTATCAAGCTGGGACGCGGAGAGGAGAAGTCTGGCGGCCGGAATCGTGATACGATTTTAGGTGATTTGTTTGAGGCCTTTTTAGGCGCCTTGCTCTTAGATAAGGGTGTGGAAGCGGTCAAAAGCTTTCTCTATCAAGTCATGATTCCCAAGGTGGAAGCGGGAGATTTTGAGCGGGTGACGGACTATAAGACCAAGCTGCAGGAGTTGCTGCAGATTAATGGTGATGTGGAAATTGCCTATCAGGTCGTCTCTGAGACAGGACCGGCTCATGCCAAAAATTTCGAGGTGGCTGTTCTCATCAATGGCCGCAAGTCCGGTCAAGGCCAGGGGCGTTCTAAAAAGCTGGCCGAGCAGGAAGCTGCTAAAAACGCATTTGAAAAGGAAAGTTCTTCATGTTTTTAAAGGAAATTGAAATTCAGGGCTTCAAGTCATTTGCTGATAAGACTAAAGTTGTCTTTGATCAGGGAGTGACTGCGGTTGTTGGGCCAAATGGTTCCGGCAAGTCCAATATTACGGAGAGCCTGCGCTGGGCCTTGGGAGAGTCTAGTGTGAAAAGTCTGCGGGGCGGCAAGATGCCCGATGTGATTTTTGCGGGAACAGAAACCCGCAAGCCACTCAATTATGCATCAGTGGTAGTGGTTTTGGACAATAGTGACCAATTTATCAAGGATGCTGCCAATGAGATTCGGGTGGAGCGCCACATTTACCGCAGTGGTGACAGTGAGTATAAGATTGATGGCAAAAAAGTCCGTCTGCGCGATGTCCATGATCTTTTCATGGATACGGGGCTGGGACGGGATTCCTTCTCCATCATTTCCCAAGGGAAAGTTGAAGAAATCTTTAACAGCAAGCCAGAGGAACGTCGGGCAATTTTTGAGGAAGCTGCTGGAGTGCTTAAGTATAAGACACGTCGTAAGGAAACGGAAAGCAAGCTTAGTCAGACCCAGGATAATCTGGACCGTCTGGAAGACATTATCTACGAGTTGGAGAGCCAGGTCAAGCCCTTGGAGAAGCAGGCTGAAACTGCTAAGCGCTTCTTGAGTCTGGATGGCCAGCGCCGAGAGCTTTTCTTGGATGTTTTGGTCGCTCAGCTGACAGCCAATAAGGAAAAGCTGACCAAGGCTGAAGAAGATTTAACGAATATCCAGCAGGAGCTAGCAGCCTACTATAGCAAGCGCGATGAGCTGGAAGTTGAAAATCAAACCTTGAAGGCCAAGCGCCATGAGCTCAATCAAACTTTGTCTGATGATCAAGCTAGTTTGCTGGAATTGACCCGCTTAATCAGTGATTTGGAGCGGCAGATTGACCTCTCTAAGCTAGAGTCCAGCCAGGCAGCGACGAGCCGTCGGGAAAATGAAGAACGTTTGGCCACTTTGTCAGAAAAACTGGCTCAGATAGAAAGCAACATAGAAGACAAGCAGGCTGAATTGAGCCAAATAGCTGCCAAACTGAGTGACAATGAGCAGTCTATCGCTACTTTGGAAGCAGAATTAGCAGACTTTTCAGATGATCCAGACCAGCTGATTGAACATCTACGTGAGCAGTATGTCAAGCTCATGCAGGAAGAGGCAAATCTTTCTAATGACTTGACTTCTCTGGAGAGCCAGCTGGCTAGCGAGCTTAAATTGGCTGAGAGTAAGAAAGCAGACTATGCTAAATTGCAAGCAGATTTGGAAGCTAGCCAAACTCAGGAGCAGGCTGGTTTGGAGGAGTTGGAAATTGCTCGCCAAGCCCTCAAGAATCTACTGGCTGACTACCAGAGTCAGGTTCAGTTGGTAGAGAAGCTGGAGGCTGACTATAAGCATCAGCAGACTAAGATGTTTGAGCTTTTGGATGACCTCAAAAACAAGCAGGCGCGTTCCAATAGCTTGGAAGCCATTCTCAAAAATCACAGTAATTTCTATGTTGGAGTCAAGAGTGTACTGCAGGAGGCAGGTCGACTGGGCGGTATTGTAGGAGCAGTTAGCGAAAAGCTTAGCTTCGACGCCCACTATCAGACAGCGCTGGAAATTGCCTTGGGAGCTAGCAGTCAGAACATTATCGTGGAAGATGAGGTAGCTGCGACTCGGGCTATCGAATTTCTGAAGAAAAATCGGGCTGGCCGGGCAACCTTCCTGCCTTTAACGACCATCAAGCCGCGTCAGCTGCCTGACCATAACCGTGCTACGATTGAAAAGAGTGCTGGTTTTCTGGGACTAGCTTCTTCCTTGGTCAGCTATGAGTCATCGCTAGACAGCATTTTTCAAAATCTGCTGGGAACAACCGCTATTTTTGATACAGTGGAGCATGCCCGAGCAGCAGCTCGCCAAATACGCTATCAGGTTCGCATAGTGACTTTGGATGGAACAGAGCTTCGGACTGGCGGTTCTTTTGCTGGTGGTGCCAACCGCAATAACAATACTATCTTTATCAAGCCGGAGCTAGATGCTTTGCTTGAGGAGATTAAGCAGAAAAATGTCAGCTTGAAAGAGCAGGAAGAAGCAGTGCAAATTCTGCAAAACCAGCTAAGTCAGGCTAAGCAGGTATTGGAACAAATCAAGACAGACGGTGAACAGGCTCGCTTGGCTGAGCAAAAGGCTAATCTAGCCTATGAACAGTTAGCCAAGCGCGTAGAAGAGCTCACAAGTCTGAAAAATCTACAGGAACAGGAGTTGGCTGGTCAATCTGCTTTGGATATTTCAGAAGAGAAAGACCGACTGCAGACCCGCTTGACCGAAATTGAGCAAGAAAAAACGGACATCACTGCAGAAATAGAGCAGGTTAAGTCGAACAAAGATGCAGTTCAGGCTCGTTTCGACAAGCTTTCCTCTCGCCTAGCTGAACTCAAGCTCCAGCGAACAGAGCTGACCTCCAACCAACGCTTTGAAAAGAATGACTTGGAGCGTCTGTCCGAGGAGAAAGCCAGCCTTGAAAAAGAGCAGGCAACCTTGGAGCTTTTGATGGAGCAAAAGGAGCAGTCCGGCCTGCAGAAAGTGGATATCACAATTCTGGAAGAGCAATTAGAGACCGCCAAGCAAGAAAAGACTGAGCTGGATCAAAGACTGATTCGTCTGAAATTTGAACTTGAAGATTTAGAAGGTCAGTCTGACGATATTGCCGGTCGTTTGGAGCAAGCCCGCCATCAAAATGAAGAATTGATTCGCCGGCAGGCTAAAGCAGAGGCAGAAAAGGATAAGCTCATGGATGTCATGCGCCGTCTGGCAAGCAATCTGACAGATGACTATCAGATGAGTTTCGAAGAAGCAAACAGTCAGGCTCGTCCGTTAGAAAGTTTACCAGCTGCTGAAAGCCAGGTGAAGGATCTGGAAAGAGCCATTCGAGCTTTAGGTCCAGTCAATCTGGAAGCAGTTGAGCAGTTTGAAGAAGTCAGCAACCGTTTGAACTTCCTCAACGAACAGCGAGACGATGTCCTATCAGCCAAAAATCTGCTCTTAGAGACGATAGAAGAGATGAATGACGAAGTCAAGGAACGCTTTAAATCGACCTTTGAAGCCATTTGTGAAAGCTTCAAGGTGACTTTCCGTCAGATGTTTGGCGGTGGTTCAGCAGACCTGATATTGACGGAGGGAGACTTGCTGACTGCAGGTGTAGAAATCTCCGTGCAGCCACCTGGCAAGAAAATCCAGTCGCTTAATCTGATGAGCGGTGGCGAGAAGGCCTTATCAGCTTTGGCTCTACTCTTCTCTATCATCCGCGTTAAGACCATTCCTTTTGTCATCTTGGACGAGGTGGAAGCAGCGTTGGATGAGGCTAATGTCAAACGCTTTGGGGATTATCTCAATCGATTTGACAAGGACAGTCAGTTCATCGTGGTCACTCACCGTAAGGGAACCATGTCAGCTGCAGACTCTATTTACGGAGTTACCATGCAGGAGTCTGGTGTTTCCAAGATTGTCTCGGTCAAGTTAAAAGATTTAGAAAGTATGTAAAATGAGTATAAAATTAGTAGCAACGGATATGGACGGTACCTTTTTGGACAGTAAAGGTCAGTTTGATATGGACCGCCTCAAGCAAGTTTTGACTCGCTTCAAGGAAAAAGGTATGTATTTTGCCGTGGCTAGCGGACGCGGCCTCTTGTCGCTGGAAAAGCTGTTTGAGGAAGTGCGCAATGAGATTATTTTTATTGCTGAAAACGGCAGTTTGGTGGAATTTCACGGTCAGGATCTCTATGAAGCAACCATGCCACGGGAGTTTTACCTCAGGGTTTTTGACAAGCTGCAGGAATCTCCCTATGTCAATGTCAATGAGCTGCTTTTGACAGGCAAACGCGCCTGCTATGTATTGGAGACTGTGGATCCGACCTATCTTTCCTTCAGTGCTCATTATAATGAAAACATTCAAAAAGTGGCGAGCTTGGCTGATATCGACGATGAAATTTTCAAGTTTACGACCAATTTTGCTGAGGACCAAGTCGCAGCTGGTGAAGCTTGGGTCAATGAGAATATTGATGGAGTCAAGGCCATGACAACTGGCTACAAGTCCATTGACATCGTTCTGGACCATGTGGATAAGGGGGTTGCCATTGTTGAGCTGGCCAAGAAGCTAGATATAGATCTTTCTCAGGTTATGGTTTTTGGTGATAATCTCAATGATTTGCACATGATGCAGGTGGCTGGCTATCCGATTGCGACTGAAAATGCTCGCCCTGAGATTTTAGAAGTCGCCAAGGAAGTCATCGGCCACCATGATGCTCAGTCGGTTATCACTTACATGGAGGGATTATAATGGCAGATATAAAACTGATTGCTCTGGACTTGGATGGAACTCTCCTGACTTCAGACAAGAAGATTTCTGAGCGTAATTTAGCAGCTTTAAAAGCAGCTCAGACCAAGGGAGTTAAGGTAGTTCTGACTACGGGTCGCCCCCTCAAAGCCATGGACTTTTTCCTGCATGAGCTGGGAACAGACGGTCGAGAAGATGAGTACACCATTACTTTTAATGGAGGACTTGTTCAGCGCAACACTGGAGAAATTCTTGATAAAACGGTCTTTTCTTATGATGATGTAGCCCGGATTTACGAGGAGACGGACAAGCTCCATATCCCTCTTGATGCTATCTGTGAAGGACTTGTCTATCAGATTCAGTCCGATCAAGACTCGCTTTATGCTCAGTTCAATCCAGCTCTGACCTTTGAGTCTATTGATTTCAGTGATTTGTCCAGCCAGCAGACTTACAATAAATGTGTCACTGCTTATGCTCAAGAACCACTGGATGCGGCTATTGAGCAAATCTCGACGGAATTATTTAATCGCTATGAGATTTTCAAATCTAGAGAAATGCTGCTGGAGTGGTCCCCTAAAAATGTCCACAAGGCCAAGGGTCTGGAGAAGCTGATTGCCCATTTAGGCATTGAGAGAAGTCAGGTCATGGCCTGTGGTGATGAAGCCAACGATCTGTCTATGATTGAGTGGGCTGGTCTGGGGGTGGCCATGCAGAATGCAGTAACCATCGTCAAAGAAGCAGCCAATGTGGTGACACCTATGACCAATGATGAGGATGCAGTGGCTTGGGCTATTGAAGAATATGTACTAAAGGAGGATTAGCCGATGGGATTATTTGACCGCCTTTTCGGCCGAAAAAAACAAGAACCGCCAATTGAAGAAGTTGTCAAGGAAGCATTGGAAAACATTGGCGAGCTTGAGGAAGAAACAGCGCCTGTTCCAGAAGCAGGAGAAAATTTTGAAGCGGAAGCTGTTCAGTCCTATCAGGATGAGCAGCAACTTGATGACCAAATTTCGGATACAAAAGATAGTTTGGCTGATGTTGAAGAGCTAGCATCTCAAGCTATCCAAGAAGAAAGCAAGGAGCCAGAGCATGAAAGAGAAATTATTGCAGAAAATCAAGAAGTGGCTCAAGGAGCAACTCAGACTGAAGAAACTCTAGAAGAGCACCAGTCTGAAAGTGTTGACGAAATAGTAGAAAATTTTGTTGAACAAGCGGATCTTTCGGATGAAGCATCATCTCATACCGAGCATGAAGCAGCTTCCTATGACGAGGTGGGAACTGATTCAAATGATGAGTTCGAGCTAGAAACAGAAGCTGAGTCACTAACAGAATCAGAACAGGTCGACCAAGCAGCTGATGTTGCTGAAGAATCAGAAGCAGAAACTACAGAAGAGTCTGTTGAACTTCCTCAAGAGGAATCCACTCAGGAAAAATATGACCGCAGCCTAAAGAAGACTCGGACAGGATTTGGAGCACGGCTCAATGCCTTCTTTGCTAATTTCCGCTCAGTAGATGAAGAGTTCTTCGAAGAGTTGGAAGAGCTGCTCATCACTAGTGATGTAGGGGTTCAAGTGGCTTCCAGTCTGACTGAGGAACTACACTATGAAGCCCGTCTGGAAAATGCTAAAAAACCAGCTGCTCTGCGCCAGCTGATTATTGAAAAATTGGTGGACATCTATGAGAAAGATGGCCGCTTTAATGAAAAAATTAATTTCCAAAACGGTCTGACTGTCATGCTCTTTGTTGGGGTCAACGGAGTCGGTAAGACCACCTCTATCGGTAAACTAGCTTATAAGTACAAACAACAAGGCAAGAAAGTCATGTTGGTAGCAGCAGATACATTCCGAGCTGGAGCGGTGGCTCAGTTGGCTGAATGGGGTCGGCGCGTAGATGTTCCAGTCGTGACAGGGCCTGAGAAGAGCGATCCTGCCAGTGTTGTCTATGACGGTATGGAGCGTGCTCAGGCAGAGCAGGTTGATGTTCTTATGATTGACACAGCTGGCCGCCTGCAAAATAAGGACAACCTCATGGCAGAGCTGGAGAAAATTGGCCGTATTATTAAGCGGGTGGATCCAGAAGCACCGCATGAAACTTTCCTAGCCCTCGATGCTTCAACTGGTCAGAATGCTCTAGTTCAGGCTAAAGAATTTTCTAAAATCACACCAGTCACAGGAATTGTACTGACAAAGATTGATGGAACAGCTCGAGGCGGGGTTGTACTAGCCATTCGTCAAGAATTGGATATTCCAGTGAAGCTGATTGGCTTTGGAGAAAAGATTGATGATATCGGTGAGTTTAACTCAGAGAACTTTATGAAAGGCCTGCTTGAAGGCTTAGTATAAAGCAAAAAAGCCAGTACGAGTACTGGTTTTTTTATGAACAATTTTTAAATTTTATTTGTTTGGAGACCACTGCCAGTCAGCTCCAAATTCTCTAAGGAGTTCAAAGGCAGCATCTGGTCCCATAGAACCGACTGGATATTCATGGAGAGGCACTTCGTTGTTATGCCAGAGCTCTTCAATCTGATCGATCAGCTCCCAGCTAGAGCGCACTTCATCCCAGTGGCTGAAGTTGGTTGAGTCATTGTTAAGGACGTCAAAGATTAATTTTTCGTAAGGATCTGGGGAAGCACCGCTAGCTGTTGCATCTGTCCGGTAGTCCAGAGAAAGGGGAGCTAAGCTGAAGCGTTCGCCGACCTCTTTGCCATTCATGCTGAGTGAGAAGCCCTCAGTTGGCTGGATGTGAATGGTCAGAACATTTGGGGCTAATTCCTCACCAAAGATAGACTCCATCTGCTTGAAGACAATATTGACAAGAGTGCCTTTTTCAGTGAGGCGTTTACCAGTTCGGAAGAAAAATGGAACATCACGGAAACGTTCGCTATTTACGAAGAAAGCTCCTGAAGCAAAGGTTTCAGTCATGGAGTCAGGGTTGACATTAGGTTCACTCCGGTAGGAGATGTATTTCTTACCTTTGACCGTGCCAGACTTATACTGACCGCGGATAAAGAAGCGTTTCAAGTCTTCTTTATCAGGCTGCACCAAGCGCTCAAAAACCTTGACTTTCTCTGCCCGAATGTCCTCTTTGCTGAAGCTTTTCGGCTTGTCCATAGCTAAGAGTGATAGGAGCTGCAGAGTATGGTTCTGCACCATATCGCGCAGAGCACCGGACTGGTCATAGTAACCACCACGTTCTTCAACACCAAGCTTTTCTGCAAAGGTAATCTGGACATTGTCAATGTAGTCACGATTCCAGATGTTTTCAAAGAGAAGATTGGCAAAACGAATAGCGAAGATGCTCTGAATCATTTCCTTGCCTAGATAATGGTCAATACGGAAAATCTGCTCTTCATCAAAGGCAGCCAAGAGTTCTTCATTAAGTTGGCTGGCAGTTGCCAAGTCTGTCCCGAAAGGTTTTTCGACAATCAAACGTTCAAAACCTTTGCCATCTACGATGTTTTCAGACTTGAGGTGTTTGGCAATGGTGCCGAAAAACTGGGGTGCCATGGACAAGAAGAAGAGCTTATTGTGCTCGGCTTGGTATTGCTCATTGAGTCGGTTTTGAAGCTTGCGCAGCTCAATGTAGTGCTCGGTATCCTGCACATCATGACTTTGATAATAGAAGTGGCTGGCAAACTCTTGGGCTTGCTCTGGACTGTCAGCTAAATCAGCGATTGCTTCGACAACGACAGACTCAAAATACTCCTTGCTCCAAGGCCGACGGGCTGTTCCAATAACTGCAAAATGCTTGGAAAGATTACCAGACTTATAGAGCCTGAAGAGGGATGGATAGAGTTTTCTTTTGGCCAAGTCACCGCTGGCTCCGAAAATTGTTACAATAACTTTTGAAGACATCCTGATACCTATTTTCTAAAATGATGTCTCTATTTTATCACAATTTTTCTAAAGATTGTATTCAGAAATTCGGTTTCTGAAAAGGGAGATAAATAGAAAGAATTTGACCGCTGCTTGAAACATATTCAAATACAAAAAATGAGGCTTAGACACGATTGTGCCAGCCTCATTTTCTTTATTCAAATACCCGATAAACGTAAGGGTTGTCCGGTTTTTCTACCTTATCAAAGTTTTCAACTTCTAGAGTTGGAAGGCTTTGCCCCAGACTTTTATGGTAGTGCATGGTAATTTTCCCCTTGGCATGAATCCAGGTATTATTCTCGAAATGCTGGGTATTTCCAGTCGTCAAGAGACCATAGACACCTGAGTCGGCGATACAATGAATAATACCAAAGCGAAAGAGAAATTGGCTCTTCTGGTCGCTGGGGTCATTGTAGACAAATCCAGTGAACTCCAGCGTTTTGCCTACAAACTCGTCGGGATAATCATAGATGACCTCCATGATTTCCATGTAGTTCTCAGTAGTGACCTGAATGGTATCTTGCTTAACATATTTCTTAGCGGCTGCCCGCATTTCTTTTTCGTAAGCCCCTTTGGTAAAGTAGGTGCTGGTGTCCGGCTTCAGGTATTGGCTGGTTGTGCCTTCGTCTTGCTGAATAGCAGTTGAAGTTCCCTCAGCTAGTGGGAAATGAAATCCTTTGGCCGAAACTGTTGTCGAATCCAAGGTTACGGTTGGAAAGAAAATTCCCACAAAAAGCGGAATGACAAGGAGCAGCACGCTGCCTAACTTAGCCCAGCGAGTGCTTAAATGACTGTGGACCTCCATCTTCTTCATCCAGATGATGAGCTGCACGACTGCCAAGATAAAGGACAGAATCATAGACAAGTACGCCAGATAGGAATAGTGGAGATTGATATATTGATTAAGCTTGCCCGTCAGCTGCAGATACATGGTGATCTCAAAGTAGCCGACTAAGATTAGAAATCGAATCATAGCACCACCCCCACAAGCCAAGAGTAAAGAAAGACGACGACGGTAACCAGGCTGATAAATTGCCAGATAAAGCGTGTCTTAAAGTAGTTTTTCATCATCAGCAGATTCTTGACATCTAGCATAGGCCCAATGACCAAGAAAGCTAAGACTGGCGATAGGCCGAAGCTAGCAATCAAAGAGCTTCCGATGAAAGCATCAGCTTCGCTGCAAAGTGAGAGCAGGAAGGACAGCAGCATGAGCAGAAGAATAGCAACAGCCGGTGTCGAGCTGATAGAGGTCAGGATTCTGGTTGGCACATATACTTGTACCAGGCTGGCGAAGAGACAGCCAAAGACCAGATAGCGACCAGTATCGAAAAATTCGTCAATGGCCTGCACAAAGACCTGAAAAAACTTTTGTCCTTTGCTGAGATGTGAAAAGTCATGCTCATGAACAGCCTTGCGATTTTCTTTTTGAATATTGCTGTCTGCAAAGAAGCCCAGAAAAATCCCTAAAAGAACAGCCACGACCATAGAACCTAAAGCACGAAGCAGAGCCATTCGGAAGGAATTTCCAAAAGCTGAGTAGGTCGCAAAGAGTACGATGGGGTTGATGACTGGAGCCGTTACCAGAAAAGGCACAGCCGTGTAACTGGGAACTTTTTTTTCCAGAAACCGATTTATAATAGGAACAATTCCGCACTCGCAAGAGGGGAAGACAAAACCAACCAAGCTTCCAAAGAAAATCCGAGCCCATTTGTTCTTGGGCAGGAAACGATAAACCTTGTCTGGCGTGACATACACTTCGATAAAGCCAGAAATGATACTTCCAATCAAGACAAAAGGCAGGGCCTCAATGATAATGGAGAGAAAAATGGCACCAGCTTGCAGGACACTGGCCGGTAGCTGAGAGAAGAAGCTCATTCTTTCTTATCCTTCTCGTTTTTAGATTTTTTCTTGTCTTCCTCTGGGAATTCTACCTTTTCTATCTTGGGCAGGGTCGCAAACTCCTCGAACATCTTGTCCAAATCGTCTGATCTAGTAAATTTAACAGCCATAAAGGCACCTCATTTCTAAAATAATAATTCTATTATACTACCAATCATCAAAAAATGAAATTTTGAAACATAAGAGGTTCTTTGTCGCTGATTTACCCTAAATTTTTTTGTACAAATAGTACTAAATAGTTCTAAAACTGCCTATCTTTCAAAGCACTTGTGATATAATAGGATTGTTATGGAAAATATAAATATTGAAAAAATTGCCCAGAAATTGGGCCTTAAAGAAAGCCAAATATCACAGGTCCTAGATCTGACCGCTGAAGGGAATACGATTCCTTTCATTGCTCGTTATCGTAAGGAAATGACAGGAAATCTGGATGAAGTCGAGATTAAGGCGATCATTGACCTAGATAAGAGCATGACTGCCTTGGCAGAGCGTAAAGCGACGGTCTTAGCTAAGATTGAGGAGCAGGGCAAACTAACGGATGCTCTTCGCTCTGAGATTGAGGCTGCTGAGAAGCTGGCTGATGTGGAAGAACTTTATCTGCCCTACAAGGAGAAGCGCCGTACCAAGGCTACTATTGCTCGTGAAGCAGGTCTCTTTCCTTTGGCCCGCTTCATCCTACAGGATGCGGCTAATCTGAAGGAAGAAGCTGAGAAACTCACCAGTGAAGCCTTTCCAACAGCAGAATCTGCTCTAGCTGGAGCAGTGGATATTCTGAACGAGGCGATTTCTGAAGATAATAAGCTGCGGGCTTGGACCTACCACGAGATGCAGACAAATTCTTCTATTATATCTAGTCTCAAAGATGGTGATTTGGATGAAAAGCAGGTCTTCCAGATTTATTATGAGTTTTCCGAAAAAGTAGCGACTATGCAAGGCTACCGTACTCTAGCCCTTAACCGTGGTGAGAAGTTAGGTATTCTCAAGGTCGGTTTTGAGCACAATCTTGAGAAGATTCTGCGCTTTTTTGAAGTACGTTTCAAGGTGAAAAATGCCTATATTATCGAAGCTGTTCAGCAAGCGGTCAAAAAGAAAATCATTCCAGCTATGGAGCGACGTATTCGGACTGAGCTGACTGAGGCTGCTGAGGATGGTGCGATTCAGCTCTTCTCAGATAACCTCCGCCATCTACTCCTGATTGCCCCTCTCAAAGGTCGCGTAGTACTGGGCTTTGACCCAGCCTTTCGGACAGGGGCTAAGCTAGCTGTTGTTGATGCGACAGGTAAGATGCTGACGACTCATGTCATCTATCCGGTGCCACCAGCAAAGCCAGCTCAGATTGAAGCATCTAAGAAAGAGTTGTCAGAGCTGATTGAGCAGTTTGGTGTGGAAATCATTGCCATCGGAAATGGAACTGCCAGCCGAGAAAGCGAAGCCTTTGTAGCTGAAGTTTTGAAATCTCATCCGAATGTCAGCTATGTTATCGTCAATGAGAGCGGAGCATCTGTCTACTCTGCTAGTGAACTGGCTCGTCATGAGTTTCCAGATTTGACGGTTGAAAAGCGTTCAGCTATTTCCATTGCCCGCCGATTGCAGGATCCTTTGGCTGAGCTGGTTAAGATTGATCCTAAGTCCATCGGAGTTGGTCAGTACCAGCATGATGTCAGCCAGAAAAAACTGTCGGAAAGTCTGGACTTTGTTGTGGATACGGTGGTCAACCAAGTCGGGGTCAATATCAACACCGCCAGTCCTGCCCTGCTGGCCCATGTAGCGGGTCTTAATAAGACTATCTCAGAAAATATTGTCAAATATCGGGAAACAGAAGGTCTGATTCGGTCTCGCGAGGCCATCAAGAAAGTGCCGCGACTGGGCGCAAAGGCTTTTGAACAGGCAGCCGGCTTCCTGCGTATTCCTGAAAGTGATAATCTGTTAGACAATACGGGCGTTCACCCAGAGTCTTATAAGGCGGTGGAAGAGCTCTTTAAGCGTCTGGAAATCAGCAGTTTGGATGAAGCAGCCCAAGCCAAATTAAAAGCTGTTCAGACTGCTAGTTTGGCTGCTGAGCTAGGCTTGGGAGAAGAAACCCTAAAAGATATTATTGCTGATTTGCTCAAGCCTGGCCGGGATTTGCGTGATTCCTTTGACGCGCCAATTCTGCGGCAGGATGTCTTGGATATCAAGGACCTGCGTATCGGTCAAAAGCTTGAAGGTGTCGTACGGAATGTCGTCGATTTCGGAGCCTTTGTGGATATTGGTATCCACGAAGACGGTCTTATTCATATCTCCAAGCTGAGTACAGACTATATCAAGCATCCTAGTCAGGTCCTATCTGTTGGCGACTTAGTCACAGTCTGGGTGGATAAACTGGATGTGGAGCGGGAGAAGGTCAACCTCTCTCTGATAGCACCAAATGAATCTAACTAACTATGTCAAGCGGGTTTCGCTTGAGGATTTTGGCTGGGAATTCCGTCACAAAGCTTATTGGAACAAGCGTCTCCGTACTACAGGGGGACGCTTCTTTCCTAAAGATGGTCACTTGGATTTCAATCCAAAAATCTATAAAACTTTTGGGCTGGAGACCTTTCGAAAAATTGTCCGCCATGAGCTGGCTCACTATCATCTCTATTATCAGGGTAGAGGTTACCGTCATGGGGATAGAGATTTTAAAGACCTGCTCAAGCGAGTTGATGGTCTGCGCTACGCTCCATCCTTGTCCGACTCGCAAACCTTTCTCATCTATGAATGTCTGAGCTGCGGAGCACTTATCCGTCGCAGACGCAGAGTCAATCTTCAAAAATACCGTTGCGGACGCTGTATGGGCAAGCTTCGTTTGTCGGAGAATGCTTGATAATTAGTAAGAGAGTTCATTGAAGAACTCTCTTTTTCAAAAGAATGAATATTCTAATCCATAATCAGCCCTTGGCCCGATTGTTTTTCTGTGAAATATGGTAGAATAAAGTAAATATGATCATTGAGGTCTCTATCATGAACGTGAAATTCTATAAGTTGAAAAAGAATCGACTGATTTCCGGTGTCTTGTCCGGTCTGTCTGATAAATTTGATTTTGATCTGAGCCTGGTGCGCTTCCTCTTTATTATCTTTACTGTGGTCAATTTCGGCTTGGGAATTCTCATCTATATCCTGCTGGCCATGGTTATGCCTTATAAAGAAGACATAGAAGAGGAAATATATGGAACTGGCCCACGCAAACGAAAAGAAGCGGAAGCTATAAAAGACGATAAAGACGGTTGGTTTTGGTAATTCTTAATAAAATAGAAAATTTCGGGATGCACTCCCGATTTTTTACTAGCTGAAGAGGAGAGAATGATTTTATGAAAAAATTTTCAATCATATGGTATGCATTCAAGTTCTTGCTTTATATTATTCTGTCATTTATTGTTAGTTTTGGAGGGCTTGGTCTTCTGGCTTTTCTCCTTAAGTCTAATTACGGCACTAGTCTGACAATGTCTTTTCTAGGGATGATGATTTTTGGCTATGGCTTTTTGAATTTTTTCTTCTTTCTGTTTACACCGCCAACTAGTCAATCTCTGAAAAAAAGTGTTTTACTACTATCTATTTTTATGCATCCGCTTTTTATTGCAGTTTCTGTTTTCTTTTTGAATAGTTCTCATGCAGATGGTCTAAGTAATTGGATCAATAGCCTTAAGAGCATGATTCCAATATTCTTCATTATTCTTCTGGTTAATACGATTCTTTATTTTTTTGCTTATTCTATAAAAAAAGGTCGTGAGAATCTACGTATAGCTAAACAAAGGGAAAAGTCTGAGTCGCTTGATTCATCAGATCATTTTGAAGATTAGAAAGGCAGCATTATGAAACAATTTTCTTTACCGGTGTATTTGTGGAAATTTTTCCTGTATTTGATTATTAGTTTAATTCTACATCTAGTTCTTATTTTTGCAGCGGGCATGGTGGCAGGAGGATATGCTAGCTTCTTTGTTTTCTTTATAGGTATTCTAGCTTTTCCATTTGGCTTGTGGAATTTCTTCTTTTTCTGGAAAGTATTATCTCCGGAGCAAAGCTCAAAGCGTTTAGTAGGACTTGCATCTATTTTATTTTTGCCAGTTCTATGTCTCGTAATTTATGGTTTTGTTGGAGGTTTCCAAATAATTATAAGCTCCCTCCCTAACAGCCTATTTTATATTTTTGGTATGCTAGTTTCAAATACAATCGTATATTCTCTTGCTCATTCAATAAACCTTTCTAACTATAAAAAGCGAGCTATTTCTCAAACTGAAAATGTTCAGAGTGAAATAGACTGAACCTTACAAATTCAACGAAATCCTAAGCATTCATCCAAGGAGGAAATATGACAGAAGTTTGGAATGCTTATGACTTAAATCGAAATCAACTCCCTCATCTCTTAGTTCGAGGAGAAAAAATTCCTGAAGGACAGTTTCATCACTGCGTCAATGTCTTGGTTCGCTATCAGGATGGTGATATTCTCTTTATGCGACGGTCAACGAATAAAAGCCTTTATCCTGGCTACTATGAGTTCGGAGCGGGAGGCAGTGTGCTGGCAGGAGAGGATAGTCAGACAGCCGCCCTGCGGGAGTTAAAAGAAGAAACAGGCCTAGTTCCTGACAGCATCAGGCTTTTGGAGCAGGTGTGCTCTATCAAAGACCAGTGCCATTTCGACTATTATGAAGTGGTCGTGTCTGGGGATAAGAGTCAAGTCCGCTATCAGACGGGTGAAACAGATGCTCATCTCTGGTTGCCTCTGAAAGAGGTCCCGGCCTTTGTAGAAAACCATCCTTGTTTTAAGAACCAAAAGAAAATTCTCAGCAGCCTGATCGATTGATATCTCGGCTGTTTTTTTATTTTTACTAAAAGTTGATTTAAATCAAAATATTTTTTCGACCTAAAATCAATCTTAAAGATTCTTTTGAGGTAAAAATTTGCTATAATAGAAGCAGACAAATTTGAAGGGAGAAGACAATGTCAGTAAAGGTCAAAGACCTCTTAAAAATATCCCGCCTGTCTCAGGAGTACGGAGATAAAGTTTTACTGGAGAAAGAAATAAAAACTTCTGATATTTCTCGGCCTGGACTTGAAATGACTGGATATTTTGATTTTTATACACCCGAGCGGATACAGCTGATTGGGATGAAAGAGTGGTCTTATCTGATGAAGATGAGCTCTCATAACCGCCATCAGGTGCTGCTGAAAATGTTCCAGCCTGAGACGCCAGTGATTATCATTGCTCGAAATTTAGAGATTCCTAAAGAAATGTTTAGCGCTGCTGATGAGAAGCAGATTGCTATTCTTAGAAGCAAAACCTCTACTAGTCGCTTGTCTGGAGAAATTTCCAGCTACCTTGATTCCCGGCTAGCTGAGAGAACCAGTGTTCATGGTGTCCTGATGGACATCTATGGCATGGGGGTTCTCATCCAAGGGGACAGCGGAATTGGTAAAAGTGAAACAGGGCTTGAGTTGGTTAAGCGCGGCCATCGGTTGGTTGCGGATGATCGAGTGGATATCTATTCCAAGGATGAAATGACTCTTTGGGGAGAGCCGGCTGAAATCCTGCGCCACTTGTTGGAAATTCGTGGTGTTGGTATCATTGATGTCATGAGTCTTTACGGAGCCAGCGCTGTCAAAGATTCTTCTCAGGTTCAGATAGCTGTCTATCTGGAAAACTTTGATGTCCATAAGACCTTTGACCGTCTGGGTAATGATACAGAAGAGCTGGAGGTTGCTGGCGTCAGAATTCCGCGTATTCGGATTCCTGTGAAGACCGGTCGCAATATCTCGGTTGTGATTGAGGCTGCAGCTATGAACTATCGAGCTAAGCAAATGGGCTATGATGCTACCAAGATCTTTGAAGAGCGCCTCACTGATTTAATTAGCCGGAATGAGGTGAAGTATGATTGATCCAGTAGCTATCCAACTAGGGCCTATCAGTATTCGCTGGTATGCCATCTGTATTGTCACAGGCTTGGTCTTGGCCGTTTATCTTGCCATGAAGGAGGCTCCACGTCGGAAGATTATTCCTGATGATATTTTGGATTTTATCCTAGTAGCTTTTCCCGTAGCCATTGTGGGTGCCCGACTTTATTACGTGGCATTCGAATGGGATTATTACGGTAAGAATCTGATAAAAATCATTGATTTTTGGAATGGCGGAATAGCCGGGATTGCCATTTATGGTGGGCTGATAGCTGGTGCTATCGTTCTCTACTTTTTCTGTCGGAGAAGGCTGATTCACCCAGTTGATTTTCTAGATATTGCAGCACCAAGCGTGATGATTGCCCAGAGTATTGGTCGCTGGGGAAATTTTGCCAACCATGAAGCCTATGGTGCAGCAGTAAAAAGTTTGGACTATCTGCCTAGCTTTATTCGTGAGAATATGTATATTGAAGGCAGTTACAGACAACCAACCTTTCTCTATGAATCTGTATGGAACCTACTTGGTTTTATCTTGATTATTGTTCTCCGCCGTCGGCCTAAGTTGCTGAGACAGGGAGAAATAGCCGCCTTCTATCTGATTTGGTATGGATTTGGTCGGATGATTATTGAGGGTATGCGGACGGACAGTCTCATGTTTGCTGGTCTGCGTGTTTCCCAATGGCTGTCGCTGATTCTTATTTTTGTCGGAATTGGCATCATCATTTACCAAAGAAAAAAGCAAGCCCCTTATTATCAAGAATAAGCAATGCTAAGAGTCGCTGACTTCTGTAAGAGATGTCTGCAATGAAAGGAGAGAAATATGATAATTGAAATTGCTTATGCTTTACTGGCGGTAGCCCTCATTATCTTCGTGATTTACTTGACGATTACTGTCAAAAATCTGGGCGAGAAAGCTGGTAAGATGCTAGATGAAACAGAAAATACCATCAAGGTCTTGACTTCTGATGTCAACGTGACCCTTCACCAAACCAATGATTTACTGGCCAAGGTCAATGTCTTAACTGACGACATCAATCAAAAAGTCGCAACCATTGATCCTTTGTTTACAGCTGTTGCGGAGCTGTCTGAGTCCGTTTCAGATTTAAATGTTCAGGCGCGTACGCTGAGTAAAAAAGCAGTGTCTGCTGGTAAGGGAACCGTCAAAACTACGGCTGGTTTATCTGCTTTGCGTTTTGCTTCAAAATTGTTTAAAAAATAAGAAAGAAGGTTTATTATGGGAAAATTTTCATCACTGTTATTGGGCGCTGTTACTGGTGCAGCTGCTGCCTATTTTCTGACCAGTAAGAAAGGAAAGGAAACGACAGATAAGGTTCGGGACTTTGTAAAGGAATATCAAGAAAATCCTGACGATATCCATGAAGCTGTCGTTCAGTCTGCTAAAGACTTTTCAAATCAAGCTGTTAGCGCAATTCAACAAACCAAGGAAAAGGTTGAGAAAGGTGAGATTACAACTGAAACAGTCATCGAATCGGTCAAAGAAACGACCAAGTCAGTCGTGGACTACTCACAAGATAAGTTTAACGAAATCAAAGAAAAATTTGATAAAGAAGAAAGCAGCTTAGCTGAGGAAGAACCTGTGATCTTTGAAGAGGAAGAAGAACCTTCAGAAGAAATCATCATTGACTTCGGAACAGAAGCGACAGAAGGACAGGAAGAAAAGGCTGTTGAAACAGACAGTCAAGAAGAAAAATAAACCAAAGAAGACTAGCAATTTTGCTAGTCTTCTTTGGTTACAAGAATGAAAAAAGAACCGAGGACTTAAAGCGTCGTCGGTTTTTCTTATATTTTAAAATCGTAGAATCACAAGGTTGGTTTATTTGCTAGTTTGGCGTTTCTTTGCGAACAGGCGATAAGATTGAATGCTAATCAGGCTGGAAGCAATGGCCAAAGTGAAGGACATAAATGTATTCATTTTTAAACTCAAAAATACAAAGCTAAACAAAACTGTCAAGACACAGAAAACAGCAATATTTAAGAAGAAAAAGAGTTCACTTAATCTTGGTGATGTTTCTGCTTCAGGTAAGTACTCTTGATAGAGTGGTGTTTGTTCAGATTCAATTTCTTGATAGTAGTAGTCAGTTGGGTCATCATATTGTTGGTATTTTCTTACGTGCATAATTCTCTCTCCTTACAGTACCCTCTAATTCTACCATTTTTTTGCAGTTTTAAATATTACAAAAGAGTTACAAAACGAATAAATTCGAATGAAAAACCACTCCTTTATATTTTTTTGCTATAATGGTTTTATGAAAAAGATAATTATTACAGCAACAGCTGAAAGTATAGAACAAGTTGAGGAACTTTTGGAGGCGAATGTCGACCGAATTTATGTCGGTGAGAAAAATTATGGCCTTCGGTTGCCTCATAATTTTAGTTTGGACGAATTAAATCGAATTTCTGACTTAGTTCACCAAGCAGGAAAAGAGTTGACCGTTGCAGTGAACGCGCTCATGCATCAGGAAATGATGGATAAGATCAAGCCCTATCTTGATTTTTTGCAGGAGATTGGGGCAGATTATATTACGGTTGGAGATGCTGGTGTTTTCTATGTGCTGCAGCGAGATGGTTATAAATTAAAAACTATTTACGATGCCTCAACCATGGTTACCAGCAGTCGTCAGATTAACTTTTGGGCTAAGAACGCAGGAGTTTCAGAAGCTGTCTTGGCGCGTGAAATTCCTTCTGCTGAACTTTTTAAAATGCCAGAAATTCTAGAAATTCCTGCTGAAGTCTTGGTTTACGGGGCCAGTGTTATCCATCACTCCAAGCGTCCTCTTTTGCAGAATTACTATAATTTTACTCATATCGATGATGAAAAGACACGGGAGCGAGACCTCTTTCTGGCGGAACCAAGCGATTCGCAGAGCCATTACTCGATTTTTGAGGACAATCATGGTACTCATATTTTTGCCAATAATGACTTGGATTTGATGACCAAGCTGATAGAGTTGGTTGACCATGGATTCTGCCACTGGAAGTTGGAAGGGCTCTACACACCTGGTCACAACTTTGTCGAGATTGCTAAGATTTTTGTAGAGGCGAGAGATTTGATTGAAGCAGGCAAGTTTAGCTCAGATCAAGCCTTTGTGCTGGATGAGGCGATTCACAAACTGCATCCGAAAAATCGTTTTCTCGATACCGGATTTTATGACTATGACCCTGATATGGTAAAATAAAATTAGAAACGAGAACTCTTTTTAGGAGTTCTTTTTTGAAAGCAAAAATAAGATTGATAAAGCAGGAGTAAAAAATAGATGTTTCAAACTATTTTTTTGAATTAATTCGAAAAATCCGAAAATTAGAATTGTGAAAATAATTCAAAGAACCTTGCTTTTAGGGGTAAATTACTATAAAATAATAAGGATTAGACATCAACACTTTTATATTGCAAATAGGAGAAAATGATGGCAAGAAAATTGAAACGACCAGAAGTGTTATCACCTGCTGGTACTTTGGAAAAGCTAAAAGTAGCTGTTCGATATGGAGCAGATGCTGTTTTTATTGGCGGACAGGCCTATGGTCTGCGCAGTCGGGCTGGGAACTTTACCTTTGAACAGATGGAAGAAGCGGTTCAGTTTGCGGTTAGTTATGGTGCCAAGGTCTATGTCGCGGCCAATATGGTCATGCACGAGGGGAATGAAGAGGGAGCTGGTGAGTGGTTCCGCCGTTTGCGGGATATCGGGATTGCGGCTGTCATTGTTTCAGATCCGGCTTTGATTGCTATTGCAGCATCAGAAGCACCCGGTCTGGAAATCCACCTATCAACTCAGGCTAGTGCGACCAACTATGAAACGCTGGAGTTCTGGAAAAATTTAGGACTGACTCGTGTTGTCCTAGCTCGCGAAGTTTCTATGGCTGAGCTGGCTGAAATTCGCCGACGTACTGACGTTGAAATAGAAGCCTTTGTTCATGGAGCCATGTGTATTTCCTACTCCGGCCGCTGTACATTATCCAACCACATGAGTATGCGCGATGCCAATCGTGGAGGCTGCTCACAATCCTGCCGTTGGAAATATGACCTCTACGACATGCCATTTGGTCAAGAACGTAAGAGCTTGAAGGGTGAAGTTCCTGAAGAATTTTCTATGTCCGCAGTTGATATGTCCATGATTGACCGCATACCAGACATGATTGAAAATGGAGTGGATAGCTTGAAGATTGAGGGACGGATGAAGTCTATTCATTACGTTTCTACGGTGACTAACTGCTATAAAGCAGCAGTGAACGCTTATCTAGAAAGTCCTGAAAAGTTCGAAGCTATCAAGCAGGATTTGGTCGATGAGATGTGGAAGGTTGCTCAACGTGAATTGGCCACAGGATTTTACTATCATACTCCAACTGAGAATGAGCAGCTTTTCGGAGCGCGACGCAAGATTCCGGAATACAAATTTGTAGCAGAAGTAGTAGCCTATGACGCAGACAGTCAGACAGCGACTATTCGTCAGCGTAATGTTATTCATGAAGGCGATCAGGTTGAATTTTATGGACCGGGCTTTCGTCATTTTGAAACCTTTATCACAGACCTTCGAGATGCTGACGGTAACAAAATTGATCGGGCTCCTAATCCGATGGAGCTTCTGACCATTCACTTGGAGCAGCCCGTAGAGGCTGGCGATATGGTGCGAGCTCGAAAGGAAGGCTTGATTAATCTTTATAAGGAAGACGGCACTAGCGTGACCGTCCGAGCTTAATCTTATATTCATAGGTGGCTTTTTAATCTGAAAGCCATTTTTATGAATAGAGGTTTTCAGAGAGGAAATAGCATGATTCAGGTTTACGGAGATATTCTTGATGAGGAGACTCGCTGCCAGCATTATCACAGTGAGAGAGATATCATAGCTCTTAAGTGCTTTGCTTGTCAGAAATACTATCCTTGCTTTCTCTGTCATGACCGCTACGAAGATCATGCTTTTCTGGCCTATCCTGTGAGTCGGTCAGAAGATCGAGTAGTTCTTTGCGGCCATTGCAGGACGGAGCTGACTATTTCCCAGTATCTTGGTTGTGAGGATGCTTGTCCTATCTGTACTCATCCTTTTAATCCAGGATGCAAGAAGCATCGATCAATTTATTTTCAGAAAAACAAATAACTCTTCCATCCAGCTGGATGGAAGAGTTATCTTTTGAAACGATGGCTGGTGATGCGAATGTCCTTCTTTTGGGCTTCACGGATATTGTTGGGTACGAGACTGATTCGCTTGATGTCCTGCACGCGGATAATAGTGGTCATACTTTTCTTGAAATTCTTGATAATAAGCTGCAGGCGCTCGCGATCGTATTTGACAATATCGCCGGTGAAGCTTTTATCCAGAAAGATAACGTGGACACCAGATTGTTTACGCAGAGCTAACTCGATGGTACGCAGGATGCGGCCGCTGTCCTCTGGTCCTTGTTCATTCTTTTTGCCACTGATAAATTCGTTGGCTCTTTGTAAAATCATTTCGAGATATTTTTTCATAGCTAAAATCTCCATAACTTGTTACAATATATTATATAACAAAATTCCCTAAATTGTAAATTCTTTTACGAATTATTAGTTGGAAAATAAAACAAGAGGTGAAATATGGCTGAATTTACATTCGAAATCGAAGAAAAACTACTGGTCCTGTCTGAAAATGACAAGGGCTGGACCAAGGAGCTTAATCGCGTTAGCTTTAACGGAGCACCAGCTAAGTATGATATTCGGACTTGGAGCCCAGACCACAGCAAGATGGGCAAGGGAATTACACTTTCCAATGAAGAATTCCAAGTTCTCGTGGATGCATTTAAAAACTGATAGAGAAAGTTCTATCAGTTTTTTCTATTTCTCAGAAAAGTAGGAATGGAATTTCAAACTCTTAAAAATAGGGATGCTGATAATGGTGATAGCAATCATTTTTAGCAAGTCAGGCAGGATAAAAGGAGTCAGGCCAACCGCGACTGATTTAGAGAAATCAAGACCTCCTAAGAAATGCAGTCCTAGAATACCGCCGACAAAGACGAGAGCGTCACCCAATACATTGGCTATAAAAATCATATAGAAAGGACTGTCCTTATGGGTCAGACTGGATGTCACAAGGGAAAAGAGTAAGTAGAACCAGAGGTAGCCGGCGCTTGGGCCAAAGATGGCCTGAAAACCACCGCTTCCTCCAGCAAAGACCGGCAGGCCAATAGCTCCCAGCAGCAGATAAATAAAGACTGACAAAACAGCTTCGCGAGGTTTGAAAATCGTTGCAATCAAACCGACAGCAAAAGTCTGCAGCGTGATGGGAACGGGGCCGATGGAAATAGTTAACTGGGACAGGACAGCTAGAAAAGCAGCTCCGATAGCTGGGAGGGCAAGAAGAAATGCTTTGTTCTTGTTCATAAATAGTAAACCTCTTTTTGTTTTTATGGTAACTATTTTAAAAGCTAAATAAAAAAAAGTCAAGTCCTTCTTAATCGGACGAGACAAATATACAGACAGATTCTTATTTTCGTTTCTTGCTTCTGATAAGCAAGACAAAGAAGGCGATAAGGCCAAAAATATTAAAGAAAAGGATGCCCAAGGCTGCAATAATTTTTTTCGTTTTACTCATCTGTTTTCCTCGTTTCTGGATTGCTTTGTACTATCATATCAAAATTTTCAATGTTTGAATAGGCTTGATTAGAAAAATAAGTCGAAGATTCAAACTATATTGACATAAATAAAACAGGAAGCACAGGATAAAAAAGGGGAACTTCTACCACCAGATTAGGGAAGACGCTCCGCATTTTCCAGATCTGCCTGTTTTGGAGAAGAAGGATATTTTCACTTTGAAAGACGGTTTTCATGTTCAGCAGTTTTCTGTAGTTGGCCAGTACGGGACTCATATTGATGCTCCGGTTCACTTTGTGGAGGGTGGTCGCTGGTTGGAAGAGATTGAGCTAAAAGATCTTTTTCTGCCTTTGGTAGTTATTGATAAGTCTAAGGAAGTAGCAGGGAATCCAGACTTTATTTTGGGCAAGCAGGATATTTTAGATTTTGAAGCGGAGCACGCGAGAATTGAGACAGGAACCTTTGTTGCCTTTCGCTCAGACTGGTCCAAGCGCTGGCCAAGTCAATCAGCTATGCGCAATCTGGATGCTCAGGAGATTCAGCACACTCCCGGGTGGGGACGGGATGCTCTAGAGTTCCTTATCCATGAGCGTGGTGTCAAGGCGGTAGGTCACGAAACTTTTGATACAGATGCGGGTATTCCCACAGCGGAGCATGGACTGCTCAATGAATACTATCTTTTGGAGCAGGACATTTATCAGCTAGAAGTTATGACCAATCTAGATCAGCTGCCGGCCAAGGGTGCTCTCATCTCGATTAGCTTTCCCAACTGGCATCAGGCCAGCGGTTCACCAGTGAGGGCTGTAGCTATTTTACCGTAAAGTAAAAGGAGTCTGAGATTTCATTTCAGGCTCCTTTTCGCATATAATAACTAATAAAAAGATCGTTTTTCATAATCTTTGGAATTTCTTGATGGATATTTGATAATTTACCTTTTAAAATAGTTGATGTAGAGGTTGGATGTCTGAAAAAATTCTGACTTTCTTCCATTAGACTGATATTTGAAAGGAAAGTCAAATGAAACTGAAACAGCTAAAATTTACAATCTTACAAAAATGTAAGATTCGTCTGTAAAATGAAAGATTAGGTTATGGAACGTTCAACATCTTTATTATAAAATGGTAGCAGAAGTCAAAAAGAGGCTGGAATACCAAACCTCTTCTGATTTTGAATTTTTTATCGCATGGTTACGAATTCTTCGGAGCCAGTCGGGTGAATAGCAACTGTAGCATCAAAGTCAGCTTTGGTAGCGCCCATTTTGATAGCAACTGCGAAACCTTGAATCATCTCGTCTACTCCGTAGCCAATACCGTGAAGGCCAACGACCTTTTCATCCTCACCGGCAGTGATGAGCTTGAACTTGGCCTGTTGGCGGTGCTGGGTGACAGCTGAATACATGGATGTGAAGCTAGATGTATAGACACGGATATTTTCTGCTCCGTAAGTCTTGATAGCCTCTACCTCCGTCAGGCCGACTGTCCCAATAGCGGGATGGGAGAAGACGACAGTTGGAATAGTTGAGTAGTCCATTTTAGCATTTGTTTTACCATTGAAAAGACGCTCAGACAGAGTTCGTCCAGCCTTGATAGCAACAGGAGTTAATTCTTTTTCGCCTGTTACATCGCCGAGAGCATAGATGCCAGGAACCACAGTGTTTTGGTACTCATCTACAGCGATAAAGCCACGTTCATTGAGAGTGACGCCAGCTGCTTCCAGATTGAGGTCTTGGACGTTTGGCTTACGACCAATTGCCCAGATAACATGCTGGGCTGTGTGACTGCTGCCATCTTCAAAGTAGAGCTTGAGCTGACCATCAGGCAGTTTTTCCAGCTTTTGTGGAATCTTATGAGTATGAAGCTGGAGTCCAGAGTTCTCCATTTCTTGGAGCAGACCGTCAATCAGATAGCTGTCAAAGTTGCGTAGTGGTCGATCCTTACGAACAAAAAGATCTGTTTTAACTCCCAGAGCATGGAGCACACCTGCTAGTTCTACTGCTATATAGCCTGCTCCGACAATGGCAACAGATTCAGGTAACTCTTCCCAAGCGAAAACATCGTCGGAATTCTCGCCGTAGCCTGCGCCAGGGATATTGGGGACAGCTGCATGAGCACCCGTCGCGATGACAATGTGCTTGGCGCGTATAAGCTCGCCGTTGACTTGGACAGTGTTTGCATCCACAAAGCGGGCACGGCCTTCGATTAGCTCAACCCCATTCCGCTTGAAGCTACCATCATAAGATGAACGTGCTCGGTCAATATAAGCTTCGCGATTTTTCCTAAGGGTAGCAAAATCAAAAGCCTGATTATCAGAGGTAAAGCCGTAGTCTGGTCCATAATGCTGGATAGCTTCTGCGATTTGGGCTCCGTACCACATAATCTTCTTTGGGACACAGCCGACATTGACACAGGTGCCACCCAGTTTCTTTTCTTCAATAACGGCAACCTTGGCACCGTATTCGCCGGCCCGATTCATGGTAGCAATTCCCCCGCTGCCACCGCCAATAGCAATCATATCAAATTCTTTCATCTTATTAGAATCTCCTTCTATTATATGAGGTAATTGTACCTTTTTTGGCAGGTGAATGCAAAAATCTGCTACGGATTTTAGTGGAGTGACTATCTGAGATAAAATAGCAACCATTTGTGAAAAACTGTAAATTTTTTTAGAAGAATTATGATAGCCTTGTGATATAATATAACAAAAGAAAATCGTTTTCATCAAGAGGAGGAAAAAAGATGAAAAAGTTAAAGAAATGGCAATTATTTAGCATTATTGGGGCTACGATTGCAGTTGTTGCAGGAGCAATTCTCTTCATGTTTTTAAATGGAGGGAATCCTTCTGAGATGCCGGTTGACACGACTCCGCTGGTTCAAAAGGCCAAGGAAGGGTCAGTGGCTTCTTCAGTTTTGCTGACAGGAAATGTCACAGCCAGCAATGAGCAGTACATCTACTATGACAGCACCAAGGGTGACTTGGAAAATGTACTGGTCAATGTCGGTGACCAAGTGACTGCCGGTCAAGCGTTGGTTACTTATAAAAGTGCAGAGGCTCAGGCAGCTTATGATGCAGCTGCTCGGGCGGTTAGCAAAGCCGATCGTCAATTGCATGACTTGCAAACCAATGGTGTGACTGTAAATACAACTGGTGACGAAGAAGCAGATGGGGCGTCTGAAGCTCAGGCTCAGCGTTCTGTGGAGTCTCAGGCAGCTGACCTGCGCGATGCTCGGGCTGATGCAGTGGATAATATGAACAAAGCGCAAGCTACTCTTAATGCCTTAACAGTGACCAGCACTGCAGATGGTACGGTCGTAGAAGTCAACCGCGATGTTTCAAAATCAACAACAGGTGCCACTCAAACCTTGGTTCACATCGTCAGCAATGGTAATCTGCAGATTAAGGGTGAATTATCCGAATACAACCTGGCTAACTTGTCTGTCGGCCAAGAAGTGACCATTACATCAAAAGTTTACCCAGACAAGAAATGGACTGGTAAAATTAGCTACATTTCCAACTATCCAAAAGACGGCCAGCAGGCAGCAGCTCAACCATCTGGAACAGGTGGCAGCGGAACAGCTTCAGGTTCTAAATATCCATTTACAATTGACATCACCAGCGAGATTGGTGAGCTCAAGCAGGGATTCTCTGTCAATATTGAAGTTAAAAACAATACTCAGGGACTCATTGTACCAGTCAGCAGTGTGGTAATGGACGGAGACAAGAACTATGTTTGGGTCCTGGAAAAAGGAGTTGCCAAGAAGACAGAAGTAACGCTCGGAAATGCTGATGCTGAAAATCAAGAAATCTCATCTGGTTTGACAAAGGATAGTAAAGTTATCATCAATCCGACAGATAGCTTGAAAGACGGTCAAGAGGTGAAATCTTATGAAGAAGCTAATTGAGTTAAAAAATATTAATAAGAGCTATCGCAATGGAGACCAGGAACTGCAGGTATTAAAAGACATCAGTCTGGAGGTTGCAGAGGGTGAGTTTGTTGCCATCATGGGACCGTCTGGATCTGGTAAGTCTACTCTGATGAATATCATTGGGATGCTGGATCGTCCGACTACTGGTGAATATCATCTAGGAAGCGAAGAAGTAGCTAAGCTAGGTGATAAGAAGCTGGCCAAGGTTCGAAATAAGCAAATCGGCTTTGTCTTCCAGCAGTTCTTTCTCTTGTCTAAGCTTAATGCCTTGCAAAATGTGGAACTGCCCTTAATCTATGCAGGAGTCGGTCAGTCTAAACGCAAGTCCTTGGCCGAGCAGTTTCTGACCAAGGTGGAGTTGGACACGCGGATGCATCACCTGCCTTCAGAGCTTTCTGGAGGACAGAAGCAGCGGGTTGCTATTGCTCGTGCTTTGGTCAATAATCCCTCTCTGATTCTGGCTGACGAACCGACGGGGGCCCTGGATACCAAGACTGGCGAGCAGATTATGGAGCTCTTGACTGAGCTCAATCGAGAAGGGAAAACCATTATCATGGTAACCCACGAGCCTGAGATTGCGGCCTATGCCAAACGGCAGATTGTCATTCGTGATGGTGTCATCTCATCTGATAGCGCTAAGGAAGGAGGACTAGTCTAATGCAAAACTGGAAATTTGCCATTAGCTCCATTCTTGGACACAAGATGCGGTCTTTCCTGACCATGATTGGGATTATTATCGGAGTGGCTTCGGTTGTGGTTATCATGGCCTTAGGAGATTCCATTACCCGACGGGTCAATGAGAGTTTTACCAAAAGTCAGAAAAACATGCGCCTGGTCTTTTCTCCTAAAAAGAGCAAGGACGGCTCCTACACACAGACGGCTGATCTCTATTCTGTAAATGTGGAAGATGAAAGCGAAGAAGTGGTGGAACCACCCAAGGCCCAGGAAGCATGGGTTAAGGAATTGACCCATATCAAGGGAGTGGACGGCTACTATGTGACCAACTCTGCTATGGAAACCTTTAGCTACGAAAATAAGCAGGCTGAGCGCGTCAACTTTGTCGGTGCAAACATGACCTATATTCAGGTGAAAAAATATAAGATTATCGCCGGCAGGGGTCTGAGACAGCAAGACTATCAAGGCTTTGCCAGTGTTGTGCTGCTGGACGAAGATCTGGCTGCGAACCTCTTTTCTTCCGCTGAGGAGGCAATCAATAAAATTGTAACAGTAGGTGCTAGTAACTATCGGGTGATTGGGGTTTATAGAGATCCTGAAACTGCTGCTGCATCTGGCTCCATGCAGGTCTATGGTGGTAATGCCATTACGACCAATACTCTCATAGCTGCAAACTTTGGAGTAGATGAGATTTCAGAGATTGTTCTTCGGGTGAATGATACCAGCTTGGTTCCAGAACTTGGCCCTAAGGTTGCTAAGAAATTAACGGAAATTGCTGGTCTCCAACAGGGCGAATATCAAGTGACAGATGATAGTGCTCTATATCAGGAAGTACAAAATATTTATGGTGCTATGACAGGTGTTATCGGTGCCATCGCTGGAATCTCACTCTTTGTTGGAGGTATCGGCGTTATGAATATCATGCTAGTATCTGTCACTGAGCGGACTCGGGAAATCGGTCTGCGGAAGGCTCTGGGAGCAACGCGTGGCAATATACTGATGCAATTTCTGATTGAGTCTATGATTTTGACACTGATTGGTGGTTTGATTGGACTGGTTCTAGCTGCGGGACTTGCGTCTGTATTAGGCTCAGCCATGAGTCAAATGCTGGAAGGAACACCAGTAACGGTATCTCTACCGGTCAGCATCGTTAGCCTTCTCTTCTCAGCAACCATTGGTGTTTTCTTCGGAATCTTGCCAGCCAACAAGGCCTCCAAACTGGATCCAATCGAAGCACTGAGGTATGAATAATACAACAAAAAGTCTGGGAAACCAGACTTTTTTGTGATGTAACAAATCCTGCTGGGATTCCAGCAGGATTTGTTTTTTGATATCGTATAAAATACAGATTATTTCATCGTTGGGAAGAGCAGGACATCTCGAATGGTAGTCACGTCTGTTAGTAACATAACCAGCCGGTCGATACCGATTCCTAGGCCTCCAGTTGGTGGCATACCGTATTCCAGAGCCTCAACAAAATCATAGTCGATGCCAGTTGCTTCGTCATCTCCCAGTTCTTTGGCTTTTGCCTGTGCTTCAAAACGAGATAATTGATCGATTGGATCGTTCAACTCTGTGAAGGCGTTGGCATATTCTTTGGTCATGATGAAGAGCTCGAAACGGTCCGTGAAGCGTGGGTCTTCTGGATTTTTCTTAGCCAGAGGTGACACTGCTACAGGGTGACCGTAGACAAAGGTTGGCTGAATCAAGGTTTCTTCCACAAATTCTTCAAAGAAAGCATTGATAACATGGCCAACTTCGGTGAAGTGCCTTTCAAGCGGAACTTTCTTTTCCTGAGCCAAGGCAGCAGCTTCTTCAAAGCTCATATCTTGCCAGAAATCAACACCAGTAATTTCCTTGATGGCATCTACCATGTGAACGCGTTTAAATGGTTCGTTGATCTTGATTTCAGTCCCTTGGTAGTTGACTGGTCCATCTCCATTAACAGAAACGGCTGCATGTTGGATAATACCTTCAGTCAAGTCCATAATATCTTGGAAGTCTGCATAGGCTTGGTAAACCTCGATGGAAGTGAACTCTGGATTGTGAGTTGCGTCCATTCCTTCGTTACGGAAGATACGCCCAATCTCATACACGCGCTCCATACCACCAACGATAAGACGTTTAAGGTGAAGCTCGGTTGCAATCCGCAGTACCATGTCAATATTTTGGGCATTGTGGTGGGTAATAAATGGACGGGCGGCAGCACCGCCTGCTTCATTATGAAGAACAGGAGTTTCAACTTCAAGGAAGCCTTGTCCATCCAAGTAACGTCGGATTTCTGAGATGATTTTTGAACGAGTGACAAAGCGTTCAAAGCTTTCGCGGTTGGAAATCAAATCCAAATAACGTTTACGGTAGATAGTTTCGACATCTGTCAGGCCGTGGAATTTTTCAGGGAGGGGACGCAGAGCCTTAGACAAGTGAGTAAGGTGGGTCGCCTTGATAGAAAGCTCCCCCATATCTGTCCGCATAATCTCACCTTCGATACCGAGGAAATCTCCTAAGTCAGCCTTTTTGAAGATTTCATAATTTTCTTCACCAACCGCATCTTTACGCACATAAATCTGTATTTGGCCTTCACGGTCTTGGATGTGGGCAAAGCCAACCTTTCCTTTGCCGCGCTTGGTCATGAGACGACCAGCGATAATAGCTGTTTCGTTGAGTTCGTTTAATTCTTCTTTATCTTTATCGTTGTATTTTTCTTTCAGTTGAGCAGAGTTAGCAGTTCGCTCAAAGCGTTTACCAAAAGGGTCAATTCCCTGCTCAGCCAGCGCAGCCATTTTTTCACGGCGGATAATCTGCTGGTCGTTTAATTCCTCAATATGTTCAGTAGTCATGTTTTTCCTCCAAAAGTTTTCCTACCTATTTTATCACAAAAGATAGGGAAATTCATCTATATTTGGCTATAAAGTAAGAAAAAAAGCTAGAAATCCAGCTTTACTTTTCTGCCTTTTCAAGTAGGTAATCCGTATTATTCCAAGTGATCAGCTCAAAATTCTCAAAGTCTTCTGTTTCAAGGATGGTGATGCTGGCATTAGTCAGACCGCCATTCTTGCGCAGGAGAGGTGTGTCATAGCCTAGCATGGTCCGAATACTGGCGGTTAAGTGGCTCCGTGTCCGACAATGAGCACTTGTTCATAGTCCTTTTCCTTTAAGGGCTTTATAAAGGAAATGGTCCGGTGGGTCGTATGGTAAACCGACTCAGCGTCAAAAAAAGTATGATTGAATTGTGAGAGATTGTGGCGGAAGGCAGTCATCTGGTGCGGATAGATGGCTTCTATGGTAGAGATTTTTGCGCCTTCCAGTTTTCCCAACTGCCATTCTCGCAGTTCAGGCACTGATAAGATTTCAGTCTGGAACTGGCTTTCTTCTTGGATAATTTCAGCAGAGCGAACGGCACGAGAGAGGTCGCTGCTGTAAATCTTGCCAAATTGAGTCTGAGCCAGATGTTTTCCTAGGGTATGCAGTTCTTCAACGGCGGTTGGCAGCAGTGGCGAATCACCGCTGGCTCCCTGAAAGCGGCCTTCCTGATTCCATTCCGTTCTTCCGTGTCGGACAAAGTATAATTTCATAGTGGTTGATTGTTTCTTTCTTATTAGAGTTTTTTGAGAATATTAGGTGCAGTATTGAAGAATTATGAGCTAGGATTCTCCTTGAGGTCTGCAAAGTCAGCTTGAACAAAATCCGCCAAATCTTGAGCCTTGATTTCGATACTGCGGCCGACTTCGCCAGCAGACACGACGATGCTATCTCGCTCTAGAGCTGACTGGTCGATATAGATTGGAAAGTTGTGCTTTTGCCGGATACCGACAGGATTGTTGGCTCCGTGGATATAGCCTGTTGTCTTTTCCAAGTCTTTCTGGGGAATCATACTGACTTTTTTATTACCGGAGATCTTGGCCATTTTCTTTTCGGACAGATGTTCTGTGATTGGCAGGATACCGATTATTGTGCCAGTCTTGTCTCCTGTCAAGGCCAAGGTTTTATAAATCTGGGAACGGTCCAAGCTTTCGGCAGGCTGTTCTGCTAAGGCATTTAGCTGCAGACCTTTATGTTCAATCTTAGCCTTGCTTAAAATTTGCTCGACCAGTGTTTTTTTGATTTTTGTTTTTTTAGCCATTAGTATATCTCTCTTCTAATTGTGACATCCAGAGTCCCAGCCAGGTTCCCAGGCCGAAGAAAAAGGCTGCAAGAACAAGTGTCAATATAGAAACTCCATGATAGCTAATGCTTTCACTGTTTCCTGCTTGAGGCACTACAATGAGAAGTGTACTGGATAGGACAATGCCAATGATAAAGTGATAGACACGAGAGTAGTAGTTTTTCAAAATATGATCCATGAGCTTAGAGAAGAGAATCAGTGCTAAGGCGCCTCCGATTCCGATAGGGAGAAAGGTTCCCAAGAGATCCAGTTTGCGAAATCCATTCAGCATAGGGGCATAGAGTCCTAAAATCAGGAGAAGGTTGGACGGACTGAGTCCGGGAATTAAAATGCCCAGTGCAATCAAAGCTCCTGCTAAGATGAAAGAGAGAAAGTTAGCTGGCAAGGTGCCGACCATCCCATTTAAGGAATAAAGAAAGATTCCTGAAAGAATGAGGCTGACCCAGAAAACAAGAATATCAACTCGATCACGCTCACTTTTAGCGACAGACTCTTTAATGAGGCTGGGAACAGTTCCGATAATGGCTCCGGCAAACCCCCAAAGAACAATCACTTTGTAGTTGTCGAGCAGCAGATTGACAGGATAGGAGAAGGCAGCAATTCCTAAAATCATTCCGATTCCAACTGGTATGAAATAGAGAACATTTTCGACGAAGTTTTCCTTTAAATGTGCTAAAAAATGAATCAAGCGTTCGTAAATACCTAAGATAGCTGCTAAAACACCGCCTGAAACTCCCGGTAAAATAAAGCCAAGTGCAATGACCATTCCTTTGAAAATTCTATTCAACCAAGAAATCATTGTATTTTCCTTTTCTAATTTCATTTATCAAATCATTATATCATAAAATATAGGCTTTATTAAGAGGAAACGGCCGGAAATTTCCTATTTTGTGACAATAAAAAACGACAGCAGTCTTTGAGACTTGAGCTGTCGCTCTGAGCTATTGACTTTCTTTAGGAACTGTAAATAGCTTTTGATAAGTAGCTGTCTGGTCTTTCAAGGTTGACAACTGGTTCAAATCAAGATAATGAGAGAACCCAGTCAGCTGACCTTGTGATGTGTACTGGTGCAAGTCGTAATCTTGCTCAGTATTTGGTGCGGCATTGTAGTAGCCGTCGTCATTGCCATAAGTCGGAATCCAAATTGCTGTGAACTTATCGGTAGAGATGCTATGCTCCTCCATAAAATAAGTTCCAATATAGATCCCAATATTTTTAACACCAAGTGACTCTAGCTTGGCTCGGAAAGCTTCAACTCCCGCATTCATGTCAGACATAGTCTTTTCTTCGACGTCTAGCCAATAATAGGTTGGATGGTACTTGGCAGAAGCCTTGTAGAAACTTTCGGCTTCTTTTTCCATTTCCTTTTTGCTATTGGCGGCCACATAGGCATAGACAGCAACAGGTATGTTGCGCTTTTGAAATTCTTTGATGTGTCTTTCATAAGATTTGTCCAGACCATTCAGATGAGTTGCTGCGTTTTCTTTTTTTGCCTGCGCTCCACTATGAACACGGACAATTACTCCTGAAACATTCTGTGCAAGTAAGTCGTAATTAATCTCACTTGGCAGCTGCCAGCCAGAAATGTCAATGATTGGTCTGGAAATAAAGTCTTCATCCAAGGACGAATCGTCAGATGTTACCTCTTTTGTTGAGGAACTTGGAGTCTGTTTAGTTTGTGAAATTTTTGCCTGTGCTTGCTTTTCCTGAGAGTCAGTAATTTGCTTGCTTATCAAAATAAAAATGATAAAAGAAGCAAAGAAAATTAGGATTGCAAGCGGTTTAATCCTCTTCCTCATACTCGTTTATTTTAACTTAAAACAAATAAAAAAGCAAAAAATATCCCCAGAATTGCTGGAAAATGAATAAAATGTAATATAATTGAAATATTATAAAGCAAAAAAAAGACGTTTTGAAAGCTCAAAATGTCTTGTTTTTTAAAGTTCTTAGTCAAGCTGTGGAAGGTGAGATTCCGTTGGCTAAATCGTTTTGCTTTTTCTTACCTTTTATAATAGCTTTTGAATGAGTTCTTCTATCTTTTGGGGAGAGGTTTGTGGAGAGAAGCGTTTGATGACTGTTCCGTCTCGACTAACCAGAAACTTTGTGAAATTCCACTTTATGTTTTCGCCCAGAAGACCGCCCTTTTCTTTTTTGAGCCAGTCAAAGAGTGGAGCGGTATGAGGACCATTGACATCAATCTTGGCAAATCGAGGAAATGTCGTTCCGTAGTTAAGGCTGCAAAAGCTGTTGATTTCTGCAGCGTCTCCAGGAGCCTGCCGGCCAAATTGATTGCAGGGGAAATCCAGGATTTCAAATCCGTCTTTCTGATAGCGCTCATAGAGTTCCTGCAGTTCTTGATACTGAGGAGTGAAGCCGCAACCGGTCGCTGTATTGACAATCAGCAGTATCTTTCCCTTATAATCACTCATTTTTTGCAGACTTCCGTCTTGTTTTTGGATTTCGATATCATAAATGTCTGCCATGTTCTCCTCCTTTGTTTGCTTCCTATCTTATCACAATTTTATGTAAAAGAGAGAAAGCAAGACCTTATTGTTCCAGTCTCTGCACTAATGCTTTTTTTTCAATCCAAAAGGTGGTATAATGAGAATTGAATTTTTAGAAGTTTAATGGTGAAATATGAAAATTGACAAGAAACACTTGTTGAATTATTCCATCTTGATTCCCTATTTGATTTTATCTGTTTTGGGATTGATTGTGGTCTATTCAACGACGAGTCCTACCTCGATTCAGGCCGGAGGAAATGGTTTTGGGATGGTCATGAATCAGGGGATTTTTTGGATAATAAGTCTCTTTATAATTGCGCTCCTATATAGAATCCGCTTGGGTTTCTTAAAAAAAGGAAGTATCCTGACTATAGTTATCTTTGCTGAGATTATCCTCTTGCTTTTATCTCGTTTTATAACAGGGACTATCAACGGAGCTCATGGTTGGCTGAAGCTTGGAGCTTTCAGTATTCAGCCTGCGGAGTATTTGAAGATTATTCTGGTCTGGTATCTAGCATTTCGCTTCACAAAGAGGCAGGAAGAGATAAAGGTCTATGACTATCAAGCCCTGACTCACAACCATTGGTTTCCTAAAGCCTTTAACGACTGGCGGACTATGGTGGCTATTCTGATTGGGATTGTAGCTATTATGCCAGACCTTGGAAATGCGACTATTCTATTTTTGACTGTCGTGATAATGATAGCTGTCAGCGGGATTGGCTATCGATGGTTTTCTACGATGCTGGGAGCCATTGTTAGTGTTTCCGGCTTGGTTCTAGCTAGCATTTGGTTGATTGGGGTTGAGCGCGTGGCCAAGATTCCAGTCTTTGGATATGTGGCCAAGCGTTTCAGCGCTTTCTTCAATCCCTTCAAGGATCTGTCTGGCTCAGGCCACCAATTGGCAAATTCCTACTATGCTATGAGTAATGGCGGCTGGTTTGGTCTAGGTTTGGGTAACTCTATTGAAAAGCGTGGCTATTTGCCGGAAGCTCATACAGACTTTGTATTTTCTATCGTGATAGAAGAGTTTGGTTTCTTTGGTGCCAGTCTGATTCTGGCCTTACTCTTTTTCCTGATTCTGAGAATTATCTTGGTAGGGATTCGGGCAAAGAATCCATTTAACTCCATGATGGCTTTGGGAATTGGCGGTATGATACTCATGCAGACCTTCATCAATATCGGTGGAATTTCAGGTCTCATTCCGTCTACAGGAGTAACCTTCCCCTTCCTATCGCAAGGAGGGAACAGTCTTCTGGTCTTGTCAGTAGCCATTGCCTTGGTACTTAATATTGATGCCAACGAGCGCCGTGATGCCCTGTATGAGCAGATGGAAGCAGAGGCGCAAGACCAGTCTGAGGAAGTTTAATCGCAGTTCGTGTGAACAGTTGTTGCAAAAATGAAAGGTGCAGATTATGTCATTTAACAAATTAGAAAGCTACAGCAATAAAGAAGTGATTCGAGAAGAAGTCGCCATTTTGACAGACTTACTTGCAGATATTACTCGGAATCTTCTCGGCCCTGAGACCTTTGAAAAAATCTCCCTTATGGAGGAGCTGGCGGTTAACTCCAAATATCATGAGTTAAAAGCGATTGTAGAAGAACTGACGACAGATGAAATGGTTTATATTTCCCGCTATTTCTCTATTTTGCCGCTCTTGATTAATATCTCAGAAGACGTGGACCTGGCTTATGAAATCAACCATCAGAACAATATCGATCAGGATTATCTTGGGAAGCTGTCAACAACTATTGATCTGATTTCAACGCGGGAAAATGCTCAGGAGATTCTGGAAAATCTGAATGTTGTGCCAGTACTGACAGCTCACCCGACTCAGGTTCAGCGTAAGACCGTTCTGGACTTGACCAATCATATCCATAGTTTACTGCGCCAGCATCGAGATGTTAAGGCTGGCCTGGTCAATGAGAAGAAGTGGCTCGGAAATCTCCGCCGCTATATTGTGCTTATGATGCAGACAGATATGATCCGTGAGAAGAAGCTGAAAGTGACCAATGAGATTACCAATGTCATGGAGTACTATAATAGCTCTTTCCTACAAGCTATCACCAACTTTATGGTTGAATACAGACGCTTGGCAGAAGAGCGGGGTATCAAGCTGGATAATCCTAAGCCTATTACTATGGGAATGTGGATTGGCGGTGACCGGGATGGCAATCCTTTTGTAACAGCAGAAACCTTGAAACTATCAGCCACCCTCCAGAGTGAAGTCATCCTCAACTATTACATTGACAAGGTTTATACACTCTATCGCACCTTCTCACTATCGACCAACCTATCAGAAACCAGTCAGGCAGTAGCAGAAATGGCAGCTCTATCTACTGACAAGTCTGTTTATCGTGAAAATGAGCCTTACCGCCGTGCTTTCCACTATATCCAGTCCAAGCTGATTCAAACCTTGCTTTACCTAAAAGAAGGCAACTTTTCAAGTGACGGTCAGCGATTGACTGACCGAGCTGAGGAAAAATTGTCTGCGAAGGCCAACCTTTCTGTCAGCAATAAAGGAAGAGAAATCATCCCTAATTATATCCAGTCTCGTATCAGCGAGACCCTGACTGAGCTCAAGAAGGAGGAGACACCTTCTTACAAAACAGCTCAGGAATTTAAAGAAGACTTGCAGGTCATTTATGATTCTCTTATCGAACATCATGGTGAAGCCTTGGTAAGTGGGGACTTGACTGAACTTCTCCAAGCGGTTGATGTTTTTGGCTTCTTCTTGGCAAGCATTGATATGCGTCAGGATTCTAGTGTTCATGAGGCCTGTGTGGCTGAGCTCTTGGCTTCGGCTAATATTGTTCAGGATTATAGTAGTCTGTCAGAAGAAGAAAAATGCCAGGTCCTCCTCAAACAGCTGCTTGAAGATCCTCGTATCCTGTCAGCTACCCATGAGACTAAATCCGAACTCCTGCAAAAAGAACTGGAGATTTTCAAAACAGCCCGTCAGCTAAAAGATGCCATTGGTGAGGAAGTGATTAAGCAGAATATTATTTCTCATTCGACCAGTGTATCAGATCTACTTGAGTTGGCTATTATGCTCAAGGAAGTGGGGCTGATTGATGAAAATGGGGCTCGTGTCCAGATTGTTCCGCTTTTTGAGACCATTGAGGATTTGGACAATTCCTGTGATACTATGGAGAAATACCTGTCTCTGCCGATTGCGCAGAAGTGGATTGCTTCTAAGGATAATTATCAGGAAATCATGCTGGGCTATTCAGACAGTAATAAGGACGGTGGCTACCTGTCTTCTTGCTGGACTCTCTACAAAGCACAGCAGCAGTTGACAGCTATCGGTGATCAATTTGGCGTAAAAATTACCTTCTTCCATGGCCGGGGAGGGACAGTGGGACGCGGTGGCGGCCCAACCTATGAAGCCATTACTTCTCAGCCACTCCGCAGTATCAATGACCGGATCCGTCTGACTGAGCAAGGGGAAGTCATTGGTAATAAATATGGAAATAAAGACGCAGCCTACTATAACTTGGAAATGTTGGTTTCTGCTGCCATTAACCGCATGGTCACTCATAAGAAGAGCGATAGCCATACTTCTGATAAATATGAGCGGATCATGGATCAAGTAGTTAATCGCAGTTATCAGATTTACAGAGATTTGGTCTTTGGCGACGAGCGTTTTTACGATTACTTCTTTGAATCTAGCCCAATCAAGGCTATCTCTAGCTTTAATATCGGTTCTCGTCCAGCAGCCCGTAAAACCATCACTGAAATCGGCGGTCTCAGGGCTATTCCATGGGTCTTCTCATGGTCTCAAAGTCGTGTCATGTTCCCAGGATGGTATGGTGTCGGGTCAAGTTTCAAGGAATTCATTGATGAAGACCCAGAAAATAATCTGGCCTTTCTGCAATTTATGTATAAGAGATGGCCGTTTTTCAAGTCTCTCTTATCAAATGTAGACATGGTTCTGTCTAAGTCAAATATGAATATCGCTTTTGAGTATGCGCAGCTTTGCGAAGATCAGAATGTGCGTGATATTTTCAATATTATCTTGGATGAGTGGCAGCTGACCAAGGATGTCATCTTGGAAATTGAAGGTCATGATGAGCTCCTAGCAGAAAACACTTATCTGAGAGACAGTTTGGATTACCGCATGCCTTATTTCAATGTTTTGAACTATATCCAGCTTGAACTAATCAAGCGTCAGCGAAATGGTCTGCTTACACCGGATCAAGAAAAGCTGATTCACATTACCATCAACGGTATTGCGACTGGTTTGCGAAACTCTGGCTAATACAAAGAGAAAATCGGAGAAATCCGATTTTTCTATTTTTGTAACCAAAAGGCTTTTTGATTCGTTATACTTGTGACAGTTCAACCGCTTTTCTTTGTATCAACCTTACTATAAATTAGACAAGGAATAATTCACAAAAAAATGCTAAAAGACTTGCATTTTCATTTAAATTTGATAAAATAGTAAGGAAAGTTAGACTGTATTGCCTACTGTCTATCTATAAAATATATTTTATTGGAGGCTTTTACTCAAATGGCAAAAGAAAAATACGATCGTAGTAAACCACACGTTAACATTGGTACCATTGGACACGTTGACCACGGTAAAACTACTTTGACTGCAGCTATCACAACTGTATTGGCACGTCGCTTGCCTTCAGCAGTTAACCAACCTAAAGACTATGCGTCTATCGATGCTGCTCCAGAAGAACGCGAACGCGGAATCACTATCAACACTGCGCACGTTGAGTATGAAACTGCTAAGCGTCACTACGCTCACATCGACGCTCCAGGACACGCGGACTATGTTAAAAACATGATCACTGGTGCTGCTCAAATGGACGGAGCTATCCTTGTAGTAGCTTCAACTGACGGACCAATGCCACAAACTCGTGAGCACATCTTGCTTTCACGTCAGGTTGGTGTTAAGCACTTGATCGTCTTCATGAACAAAGTTGACTTGGTTGATGATGAAGAATTGCTTGAATTGGTTGAAATGGAAATCCGTGACCTCTTGTCAGAATACGACTTCCCAGGTGACGATCTTCCAGTTATCCAAGGTTCAGCTCTTAAAGCTCTTGAAGGTGACTCTAAATTTGAAGACATCATCATGGAATTGATGGACACTGTTGATGAGTACATCCCAGAACCAGAACGCGATACTGACAAGCCATTGCTTCTTCCAGTCGAAGACGTATTCTCAATCACTGGTCGTGGTACAGTTGCTTCAGGACGTATCGACCGTGGTATCGTTAAAGTCAATGACGAAATCGAAATCGTTGGTATCAAAGAAGAAATCCAAAAAGCAGTTGTTACTGGTGTTGAAATGTTCCGTAAACAGCTTGACGAAGGTCTTGCAGGGGACAACGTAGGTGTGCTTCTCCGTGGTATCCAACGTGATGAAATCGAACGTGGACAAGTTATCGCTAAACCAGGTTCAATCAACCCACACACTAAATTCAAGGGTGAAGTTTATATCCTTACTAAAGAAGAAGGTGGACGTCACACTCCATTCTTCAACAACTACCGTCCACAGTTCTACTTCCGTACAACTGACGTTACAGGTTCAATCGAACTTCCAGCAGGTACTGAAATGGTAATGCCTGGTGATAACGTAACAATCGACGTTGAGTTGATCCACCCAATTGCCGTTGAACAAGGTACTACTTTCTCTATCCGTGAAGGTGGACGTACCGTTGGTTCAGGTATGGTTACAGAAATCGAAGCTTAATTCGATTCCGTTCCCAGATAACAATTATAGTCAGACACTAAACCCCGTGAAAACGGGGTTTTTAGTATGTATTTGTAATTGTTTTAAAAATAAGGAAAAATAAAAGGTAGTCGGTAATCTCCAGAATAGATAGCTTGATTTTGCAGAACCACCTTTAAGATTATTTAGGAAACGGGAAGGGAAGAAGTATAGATATAAGATTGATAGAAGTTTTGCCCTTTTTAATTAGGTTGGGGAGAAATGAGTATCATTTAAAACAGAGATTCTTTCAGGAAGGATTTTCACTTTTCACTGAAAGTATAGTATAATAAGAAATAGAATACATTTGGAGAAGAAAAATGCCCTCAAAATCAGGATCGTCACCTTATGCTAAAAATAATGACGGTAATAAAGAAATAGAAAAAATAATCTCAAAAGAAGGACTGAAAAATAACTATATATGGAACATGTTGGGGACGGTCTCATCCTCATTGATATCCGTCGTCTTGCTTCTACTAGCTTCTAGATTTCTAGATTCAAGAGATTCTGATATTTTTAGTATTGCTTATGCTCTTGGTCAGCAGTTCTTTGTTCTAGGTTATTTTCAAGTTAGAAATCTGCAATCTACGGATGTAAAAGAAAGATACCAATTTGCTTCTTATCATAACACGAGACTTTTTACGATCTTTTTGATGATTTTAACATCGTTTATCTATACTCTCTGGCAAGGGTATGATGTTTACAAATCTAGTATTATTTTATTGCTTGTTCTTTATCGGGCTATAGATGCGTATTCAGATGTTTTTCAAGGATTATTTCAGCAAAAAAATAGATCAGACTTAGCTGGAAAGGTGCAATTCTATAGGAGCTGGATTTGCATGTTAATATTTGCAATAGTCCTGTTGTTTACAAAATCATTGATGGTAGCTAGTATTGTTATTTGCTGTGCGAATTTCATTCTGACCTTCCCCTTAGATTTCAGAAACTGTAGATTACATTTTTCTCAGGAAATGTTTTCTCCTAAACTCTATGACGACAGAAAAAATGTGTATTCTATTTTGAAAAATAGTTTTCCCTTGTTTTTAAATGGATTTTTGATAACGTATATCTATAACGAGCCAAAAATTGATATTGATTACCTTTTGACAAATGGCTATTTTTCATCTGGGGTTCAAAGAGACTTTAACGTTCTATTCATGCCTGTCTTTGTCCTATCCCTTTTATTCTTCGTCCTAAGACCGTTGACTACACAGCTTTCTATTTATTGGACTGAGAAGAAATTTACACTATTTTTCAAACAGGTCAGTACCCTAAATCTAGTAATGACTGTTTTAGGACTTGTTATTGTTATTTTGGGCTATCTGATTGGTACAGAAGTGCTTAGTGCTGTTTATGGTATCCGTTTACAGGAGTATAAGCTTCCTTTCACTATACTACTTATAGGTGGCATTTTAAATGTTTTTGCTCTAGTAGTTGATATCATTATGACCATCTTTAGAAAACAGCATTATCTGATGATAGCCTATTTATTGACATTTGCTGTTTCAAAATCTATTACTTTACCATTTATCCGCGACCAAAAATTGCTTGGAGCTGCTAATTCCTTTTTAATCTCCATGTGCGTCTTTTATGCAACAAGTCTGATTATTTATGGCGTTGTTAAAAATCAGGAAAAAAGAAAGAAGTAGGATTCTATGAATATCTTATTTACATTAAATGATGCGTTTGTACCTCAAGTTGCAACCTGTATGTGTTCTATATTTGAGAATAATAAATCTGCTGAGAATATTACAGTATATTTAATTGGCGAGAGGATAAGCCAAGAGAATCAAAATAAATTAAAAGGATTCGCTAAAAGTTACGATAGAAAAGTTTGTATTATTTCTATAAATAATATCGCAGACTATATTGACTTTGATTTTGATACAAACGGTTGGTCTTCTATTATTTTGGCACGTCTTTTTTTAGATAAACTTCTTCCACAAGAAGTTGATAGGATCTTATATCTCGATGGAGATACACTAGTTCTAGAAGATTTAGGTTCATTGTTTTATAGCGACTTAGGAGATAAGGTAATAGGTATGTGTCCTGAACCAACTGTGGATAAGTCAAGAAAGGAATTTCTAGCTTTGAAAGAGTACCCTTATCATAATTCTGGTGTCCTATTGATCGATCTAAAAAAATGGCGTAGGGAAGAGATTGGTAAAAAGGTCATAGAATTTTATCAGTTTCATGAAGGGAAGCTATTCGCACCAGACCAAGATGCCTTAAATGGAGCCTTGAAAGAGCAAATTTTTACCTTGCCAATTTCCTTTAATTATTTTAATATTTATGATGTCTATCCTTATAAAACGTTGAGTGAATTAAGTAAGCCAACTAAGTTTATATCACAGGAAGATTTTAATTATTTTCGGAAAGCACCTACAATTATTCACTATCTTGGTGAAGAGAGACCTTGGCGGAAGGGGAATACGCATAGGTTTAAAAAGGAATATCTCTATTATCTCCACAAAACTCCATGGAAGGATACACCAATGGAAGAAGGTTGGCAGCTGTATTTTGTTTGTTTTAGAATCTTTAATATTGTTATGAAGCCTTTTCCAATGCTAAGATATAAGATTATCAATTCCCTAATCCCGAGCTTTATGAAGTATAGAAAAAAACAGTTACAGAAAAACAAAAAATAATGTGATGACATGTTATAGAAAGAATAGATTAAATTAATGAAAGTTTTAATGATAATTCCTGCTTATAATGAGGAAGAAAGTATTTTAAATACGGTTATGAGCATTGTAGAATATCGGAAGAAAGTTGATTTTGACTTAGACTACGTAGTTATCAATGATGGGTCAGTTGACAGAACTAAGGAGATTCTGGACAGCCATCATCTGAATGCTATTCATTTAGTTATGAATTTAGGGATTGGTGGAGCTGTTCAGACGGGCTATAAGTATGCTCTTGAGAAGGATTATGATGTGGCCGTACAGTTTGATGGAGATGGTCAGCATGATATTGAGTCGCTGGATGCTTTGCTGGAGCCTATTCGTCGTCAGCAGGCTGATTTGGTTGTTGGTTCTCGTTTTATCGGTGACAAGTCTTCGGAATTTCAGACGACTTTTATGCGGCGATTTGGCATTACCATTATTTCAGCTTTTATTAAATTAACAACTGGTACAAGGATTTTGGATACCACATCAGGCTATCGATTGGCCAATCGAGACATTATTCGACAATTCGCTGCGCGCTATCCTATCAAGTATCCTGAGCCAGAATCAATCGTCCATATCTTGAAGCGGAAATATAAAGTGGTGGAAGCACCAGCCAATATGTTTGAACGTGCAGGAGGAGTCTCTTCGATTACTCCGATTAAGTCCGTTCGCTATATGATTGAGGTTTGCTCTTCGATCTTGATTGCTGCTTTTATGAAAGAGAGTGAATAATGTCCATTTTGTCTATTGTTATGCTAGTGGCTTCAGTTCTATTCCTGTATTTTGTCTTTCGGAATATTAATCAAAACAATATTTTATTTGAGCAAGCCTTTATGTGGATTATTATTGGCTTTGTACTGATTGTTATCTCTATTTTTGATTGGATTCCAGTTTCGATTGCCAAATTGTTAGGCTTTGAACTGACCTCAAACTTTGTCATGTCCTTGGCCATTTTTTTCCTACTGGTTATTGTTTTTTTACATACTATTTCTATTTCCAAGCAAAAGGAGCAAATCAAGCAGTTGGTGCAAGAACTGTCCATCATGAAGCAAAGAATGTCCAAGTTAGAGAGTGAAAAAGATGAAAAATAACCATACCTGGGTGATTTGCGCCTATGGCGAAAGTGAATTTTTAGAAGCTTGTATCCTGTCTTTGCAAGCTCAAACCTTGCCTTCAAAAATTATCTGCTATAGCTCAACACCGTTGGATTCAATCAAGCAGCTGTGCCAGAAGTACGGTATTCCTTTTTATACGAAAGAAGGTGGTGGTATCGGTAAGGACTGGAACAATGCCCTTTCTTTTGTTGAGACGGCTTATGCTACCATTGCCCACCAGGATGACTACTATGAGCCAACTTATCTAGAAGCAGTGATGCAAAAAATAGAGCAGTCGAAGGATATTCTCATTGCCTATACAGACTATTTTGAAGAGAAAAATGGAGTCAAAATTCCAGCTAATACTAATCTGAAAATCAAGACTCTCATGCTTAAAACCTTGAATCTGATGCCGGCCAGCCGTTTTTGGAGAAATCGGGTCCTGGCTTTTGGCAATCCCATTTCCTGTCCGGCAGTGACTTACAACTTAGAGGCATTAAGGGATTTTCGATTTGATGAGGAAATGCGCGTGAGTCTGGATTGGTATGCTTGGTACAAGATTAGCGCCTATAAGGGTCGCTTCGCTTATATTTCCGAGAAGCTTATGTGCCATCGGATTCATGGAGAATCTGAAACAACCAAGACTATTTCAGATAATACGCGGACCAAAGAAGACTTGTTTATGTATCAGCTTTTCTGGCCAAAGTGGGTGGCTAATCTGATAAATAAAGCATATATGAAGAGTCAAGATGCTAACTCAAATTAATAGAGTTATTTACAAGGAAAGTATATGAAAGATTTAATATCTGTTGTTGTAACTTGTTACAACCATCAAGATTACATTGAACAGTGTTTGCGCAGTATTTTTGCTCAGACCTATCGAAATATTGAGCTGCTCGTATTGGATGATGGCTCCTCTGACCATTCTGCTGAAATCATAGAGGCTGTCTTGGCGGATTCCCCTTTTCCGACGCGGTTTGAAAGTCACGAAAATATGGGGGTCGTCAAGACAAGAAACAAGGCTTTGCAGCAAATTCAAGGCACTTATTTTATTTTTGTGGATAGTGACGATTTTCTGGATTCGGACTATATTGAGAATTTCTACACTAGCATGGTTCAAGAGGAGGCAGATATTGTCTATGGTGATTTGTATGACCCTGATAAAAAGGAAGTTTACCTTAAATCACGGCCTTATGACAAGCTAGCTTTCTTAACGGAAAATTTTATTTCCAACTGTTCCCTCATTCGTCGTTCGGTTGCTGATGGTATTTATTATGATGAAGCGCTGAATCGTGAAAAACTAGAAGACTATGATTTTCTTTTAAACTTAATTATCAATCAAGGTGCGAAACCAGTTTATGATGCAAAAACAAAGCTGAATTACCGGGTCTTTGATAAGGAATCAATCTCTAAACGGGATTCTACGAGATATCATTATGAAATGTATCTGAAAATTCTGCGTAAGTATGTGAGACAGATACCAGATGAAATATACCAAGCTTTGGGCAAGAACATATTTACACTGGAAGGTCGTTTGGATGAGTTGATTCAGCATATGGATAAAGTGAACGACTATGTTCTTGAACTGCAGGAGGAACAGAGGCAGTTACATAAAAATCTAGACTCCTTGAAATCCAGACTGAGAACGATAAAGGAACAGCGAGATGAGGCTATTCAGGAGCAGTTTCGTATTCGCCGATCTATTTCCTATCGACTGGGGAATGGCATGATTACGCCATTGAAACGTTTGGCTCAGATAATCAAAAATCCTCGCAGTATCAAAGCTGTTTTAAGTCGGATTAAGCAACAGCTGGTTCGTTTGAAACGCCAAGTTAAGTCTCCTAAGGTTTATTATTATCAATGGTTGCGGAACTCTCAAAGGGAAAAAGCTTTAGCTTCAGTTTCAAGCGGAGAAAAAGTCTTAGTCTATGTCATTTTTGAATCCGAGCCACGCTTGCAGCAGTATAAGGTTATCTTTTTAGAAAAGTTAGCAGCTTTGGCTGATAAGACTCTCATCGTCGTTAACGGCGGACTGGCTGAAGAGGACATAGAAACTTTAGAGCAGTATGGGCAAGTCTTGGTGCGGGATAATAGTGGCTATGATACGGCAGCTTTTCGTGAAGGCATTCTTTCTTTAGGAAAGGAAACGTTGCAGCATTGCTCTCAGCTGATGCTCGTCAATGACACCAATATCGGTCCTATGACTGATTTAGCAGCAGTCTTTCAAACCATGGCTGGCAGAAATCTTGATTTTTGGGGAATTTCTTATGGTGAGACCCAGGAAGATATCACTGGTTTTAACCGCTATGGTTACATTCCAAATCATTTGCAATCCTATTTTCTAGTAATCGAGCCTTTGCTGCTTCAGTCCGAAGAATTCTACGACTATTGGCAAGTGCTGACTGACACGGATTCACGGGAAGAAGCAATCGGAAAACATGAAACGACTTTTACCAAGTACTTTGCTGACTTGGGATATCGTTACGATGCCTTGGTTCACGAAAATCAGGATTCGGCTATGTATATTCATCCATTAAGGATGTTAAAGGCGGGCTGTCCTCTGATTAAGTATACTTCTTTGAAGAATTATGATGATCAGCAGTTTTTATGGCAAGGTCTGGAAAGAGAGTCAGAAGTTCCTGATGTATTGGACTATGTTCGGGAGAAGACAGACTATCCAGTAGAAATTCTTGAGAACATTGTTCAAAAATTTAAAGCGGTGCCTCGTGATCAATATATTCTCATCATTGACGGTGTAGAGAATATCATTCCGCAGTGTACGCGCTACCGTGTACTCAATAAGGCAGAGCAGCTTAGAAAGAATGGTTTTGCAGTGAAAGTGGTCAATGCGTCTGAGTTTAGTCTGACTCAAGCCCAGTATTCCAGCCACATCATTATCTACCGCGCTCCTTGGTCCGCTCAGCTCCAGCTTTTATGTGATTTGGCTCGGGAGGAGCATAAGCCAGTCTATTTTGATATTGATGATTTGGTCTTTGATACCCTTTATACGGACCAGCTGAGCTATACCCAAGGTTTGTCTGAGAAGGAAAAGGGCAATTACGATGCTGGTGTCAAGAATTACGGGAAAATGCTGGCGGCTTGTGATGGGGCGATTACCTCTACGAATCAGCTAAAAGAGGAATTGCTCAAATATAAGAACTCCGTCCTGCTGAATCGTAATTTGGCGTCCAGCGAATTGATTGCGGTTAGCTCGCAGTTCTTGAAGGAAGACTTTGGTGCAGACGACAGGATCAAAATCGGTTATTTCTCTGGTTCCATCAGCCACAATGAAAATTTTGAGCTCATCAAGCCGGCTATCAAAGAAGTGCTAGACAACTACCCAACTGTGGAGCTTCATATTGTAGGGCACTTGGATATCCCGCAGGATATGAAACAATATACACAGCGTATTGTCGTCCATGAGTATGTGGACTGGAAGGCCTTGCCTCAGTTGATTAGTCAGGTTGATATTAATCTGGCTCCTCTGGTTGACTCAGTCTTTAATCGGGCTAAGTCAGAAATCAAGTGGATAGAAGCAGCTCTAGTCAAGGTGCCAACGATTGCCAGTCATATCGGTGCCTTTGCAGACATGATGATTGACGGTCAGACTGGACTTTTAGCCAAGGATAGTGAATGGAAAGAAAAGCTGGAAAGCCTGATTCTTTCTGCGGATTTACGCAGAGAACTGGCCGAGAATGCCTACGCTTTTGTAGTAGAAAATTGCAGTTTAGATAAAAAAGATGAAATGGTGACTTATTTTGAAAAGAAATAGAGAAGTAAAAGTCGAGAATATTTTCTTATTATTGGCAAGTATCTTTGTCTTGACTTTTATGATTGCACAGCCAATTAATCGGGTGCCTGATGAGACCAATCACGCTCGTATGACATGGGAAATCTTCCATAAACCGACCAATCGAACATATAAATGGATGGACAAAATCCCATCCACTCCGAATGTTTCGCCGGCAGAGTACAAGCAGCTGTTCACAGAGAAGATAGATCTGGCGCAAGAAGAGTTTACCTTTGGCTTTAATCTCAAGGCCATCTCTTTCCTGCCTCAGCTCCTAGGTATGACCTTGGGAAGCATGCTTTATCCGTCAGTAGGCTTCATCGTGATGATGGGGAGGCTCTTTAATGCTTTGGCATATATCATCGGGGTTTATCTGCTTATTAAATACTTCAAATATGGCAAAAAAGCTCTGCTTTTCCTATCTCTTTTGCCTATTATGGTCCAGCAGGCTGCTTCTCTCTCTTACGATGTGATGAGCTATCTGGAGATTATGTTGATGGTTGGCTTTTTGACCAATATTGCCTACCATAAGAAATTTACCAACAGAAATGTACTTGAGCTTTTGGTGATTTCTATAGGCCTCTTTGTCACCAAACCGAATAATGTCCTTTTATTAGGCTTGCTGCCTTTTGTTGACTTTGAGTTTGAAGGATTCCTTGCGGTTCTGAACAAGCCTTTTGTTGCAACCAAAGCTTTTGTAGCTCGTTATCGCCCTATCTTCTATGTACTTGGTTTTTCCGCTTTTTTTCTTGCCTTGCATCTGGCATTTCGCAATCAGGGAGGGCTCGTGCACTATGGCCAAGTCTTACTGAATACGCTCTTTAAACAAAGTGTTAATGGCGACTTGAATACGATTTTGACAATTGGTATGATTGGCTTTTTAGGGAATTTTACTATCCAGCTGCCGCTTTGGCTAATTTTTATTGATGTGGCAGTTTTGGCGCTTATCTTCTTGCAGTCGCAGAAAGATTTTATGACCAAGGGCTACACAGTCATGTCGCGTTATCTGTTTCTGGTTCAAGTGATTGCTGTTGTGTCGATTATGTATCTGCAGTGGACGCCCATCGTCCTCGGTAAAGGTGCCATGATATCGGTTGGTGCTCAGGGACGTTATTTTACACCCTTCTTGATCTTACTGCTACCAACTGTTGCTAATCTAGGAACCTTGGACATTAAAGACAGAGTGGTGAATCGAATGATGGTTGGGACTCTGGTAGCTAACTTCTTGGTTTCCCTCTACTTGATGGTGCCCTTTTATTGGAATGTATTAGGATAAGCTATGAAAAAAAAGATATTATTCATTTCGCCGACTGGAACGCTGGATAATGGAGCTGAAATCTCTATTGTCAATTTGATGGAATACTTGGTCCAGACTGGTCATCAGGTTATCAATGCGATTCCGGATTATCATGTAGCTGTTCAGCAGGACTATATATCCAGCTTGGCAGCCTTGGGTGTTGAGACTATAGCCTTGCCGTCAGTTAAATGGTGGTGGAATGACGCACCTGGTGGCCTGCCTGGTAGTCCTGAGTCTAGAGCTCGGTCTTATCAGGATAATACCTCAGCGCTCAGAAAGATACTAACGGAGCGAAAGATTGATTTGGTTATTACCAACACAGCCAATATGTTTCAAGGTGCAGTGGCAGCGGCCTGCGAGAATGTTCCGCATTTCTGGCTGATTCATGAATTTCCTGACGGAGAGTTTGGTTACTATAAGGAAAAGCTAGATTTTATCAGTGATTATTCGCAGGAAATATTTGCAGTTAGAGGAGCCTTGCAGAGACAGTTACAGGAGCTGCTACCAAACAGAAAAGTCTTGTCTTTTGCGCCTTTTACGAAAATTCAGCCTACTGATATAGGAGAAAAGGATGGAGCCGAAAGGCGTATCGTGTCAGTTGGGCGTTTGACAGAGCGGAAAAATCAATTAGAATTAATAAAAGCCTATTCCAAGCTATCTCAGCCAAAACCGGCTTTGGTTTTTATCGGTGCCTGGGATGAGGAGTACAAAAAAAGATGCGATACCTATATCACCGAACACCAGATAAAAAATATTAGCTTCTTAGGGCCCAAGGACAATCCTTGGGCAGAGGTGACGGCAGCAGACCTAGCGGTATTTCCGTCTGCGATGGAGACCTTTGGTTTAGTCTATATTGAAGCGATTATGAATGGCCTTCCGACCATTTTGTCGGATAATCCTGGTCATCTATCCGCCTATGAAATCTTTGAAGAAGGCCAGCTCTATTCTTCTGGCAATATCGAGGAGTTGGCTGATAAGATAAACCTTGCCTTGGCAAACTTTGAGGGATTAAAAGACCAGTCGGTGGCCAATCTTGGCAAAATCCAAGAGCGCTACACAGTTCAGAGTGTTTACCAAAACTTATTGGATAAGATAGAAAACACTGAAATGTACCAGGCTAACTCCTTGCGCCATGTCAAGTGCTTATTGGATACAAATTTACCTTCTCAATCAGCCAGCTCTTTCTTACGCAAAGTGAAAAATAAGCTGCTTTCTGGTAGAAGAGGTTAAAGAAAGAAAAGGACAAGTGTAGCCGCGGCTCTACCTGTCCTTTTTGTATTATACAAACACACTAGAAAGTGGTATAATAGAATGGATTGTAAAATCTTGAATTGAGGGAAATCATGAAACATGTCTTCATCATCGGGAGTCGGGGACTTCCTGCCAAATATGGAGGATTTGAAACCTTTGTCGAGAAATTGACAGAGCATCAAATCTCTTCTCAAATCCAGTATCATGTGGCTTGCCTATCAGATGATGAAGCTTTTCATCATTTTGACTACAAGGGAGTAGACTGCTTTACAGTCAAGCCACCCAAGCTTGGTCCTGCCCGCGTAATTGCCTATGACATGATGGCTGTCTCCTACGCCCTCAAGTTTGCTAAGAAAGAGCAGATTGAGCAGCCAATTTTTTACATTCTTGGAAATACGATTGGTGCTTTTATCCTTCCCTTTGCTCGTCGTATCCATCAGGCAGGCGGTCAATTCTTTATCAATCCTGACGGGTTGGAGTGGAAGCGGGCCAAGTGGTCTAAGCCAGTCCAAGCCTATCTCAAATATTCTGAGAAGGTTATGACCAAGTACGCAGACTTGGTTATTGCGGACAATCAAGGCATCGAAAGCTATGTTCAAAAAGCTTATCCTTGGTCTAAAACGACCTGTATCGCTTATGGAACCGACCTTTATCTGTCCAATTTGACGGAAAACGAAGGCAAGGTCAGGGTCTTCTTTGAAAAGTGGGCCAGTAAGGAAAAAGACTATTACCTCATTGTCGGACGCTTCGTTCCGGAAAACAACTATGAAACCATCATTCAAGAATTCATGAAATCCAAAACCAGACGTGACTTGCTGATCATCTGCAATCATGAGGGCAATCCCTATTTTGAAGAGCTCAAGCAGAAAACAGGCTTTGACCGTGATTCTCGCATTAAGTTTGTCGGTACGGTCTACGATCAGAATCTGCTCAAATATATCCGTAATCATGCTTTTGCATACATACATGGGCATGAGGTTGGTGGGACCAATCCGGGACTCTTGGAAGCTCTGGCTCAGACAGATGCCAATCTGGTATTGGATGTGGATTTCAATCGGAAAGTAGCCAAGGAAACGGCTCTATACTGGCAAAAAGAACCTGGCCAGCTGGCCCAACTGATTGACCAAGTAGATGCGCAAACAGAGTTTACGGAGCTAGGTCAAGCCGCCAAAGAAAATATGAAAGAAAACTACACATGGGAAAAAATTGTGGGTGAATACGAGGATTTATTTTTATCATGAAAGTGACCATTCTTCTGTCCACCTATAATGGGGAGCAGTTTCTGGCCGAGCAGATTAAGAGTATTCAAGAGCAGACATATAGGGACTGGCAGCTGCTGATTCGTGATGATGGATCTACAGATGGGACGCGGGCTGTCATTGAGGAATTTTGCCGCAAGGATGACCGCGTTGCCTTTATCAATCGGGAAAATCCGCAAAATCTGGGTGTCATTCAGAGTTTTCATAGCCTGCTTCAATACCAAGATTCGGATTTCTATCTCTTTAGCGACCAAGATGACGTTTGGCTGCCAGACAAGATTGCCATGCAATTGGCTGAGGCAGACAAGTATGATAGCAGTCAGCCCTTGCTGGTGTATACTGACTTGAAGGTCGTGGATCAAGAGCTACAGGTTGTTCACGAAAGCATGATTCGCACTCAGTCAGATCACGCTAATACAGAACTAGTCCAAGAGTTGACGGAGAATACGGTGACGGGCGGTGTTTCTATGATAAATCGCGCCTTGGCCCAACTTTGGACTGGGGAGGAAGAGCATGAACTGCTCATGCACGACTGGTATCTGGGCTTGCTGGCTGCGGCTTTTGGTAATCTAGTCTATATTGACAAGCCGGGTGAGCTCTATCGTCAGCATTCAAATAATGTGCTAGGAGCTCGAACGCTCAGAAAACGCGTAAAAAACTGGGTGCGTCCCCATGTTCTTTTTGCCAAATATTGGAAATTGATAAAAGATAGTCAGACTCAGGCTAGAAATTTGCTGGTCCTGCCTCTGACTGCTGAAAATAGAGAGCTAATTGAGAACTTTGTGACCATTATGGAGGTGCCTTTTAAAGAGCGCTGGCGCAGGATTCGCCAGTATGGCTACCGTAAAAACCGTGCTTTTCATACCCTGGTTTTTACGAGCCTCATTCTCACAAAGTTTGCTTATAAGGAGTAATATTCATGGATTTTTTTAGTAAAAAAAATCGTATTCTTTTGAAAGAATTAATCAAGACGGATTTTAAGTTGCGTTATCAAGGGTCCTTGGTCGGCTATCTCTGGTCGATTTTGAAGCCATTGATGATGTTTACTATCATGTATCTGGTCTTTGTCCGCTTTTTGCGTTTTGATGACGGAACACCCCACTATACAGTAGGGCTTTTGATGGGGATGGTCTTCTGGTCTTTCTTTACTGAAGCCACCAATATGGGCATGCTTTCCATCGTGTCTCGGGGAGATTTGCTTCGTAAATTAAACTTTCCCAAGCATACCATCGTCATTTCATCGGTTCTTGGAGCAGCTATTAATTTTCTGATTAATCTGGTCGTTGTTTTCCTTTTCGCCTTGATTAATCAGGTGGAATTTGGCTTGCATACGCTGGTGATTATTCCTCTTTTTCTGGAGGTATTGGTTTTGGCAATGGGCTGCGCCCTCATGCTGTCTTCCTTGTTTGTGAAGTATCGGGATATTGGACCGATTTGGGAAGTGGCTCTTCAAGCAGGAATGTATGCTAGTCCTATTATTTACTCTCTGACCTTTCTTTTGCAGCGGAAGCAATTCTTTGTCGCTAAAATAATGATGCTCAATCCGATTGCCCAGATGCTGCAGGATATGCGCCATTTCATCGTTTCTCCTGTCAATGTCAGAGGCTGGGATATCGTGAACAACAAACTAATCGCCCTTATTCCTTATATGATTCCTTTTGTGATATTGGCTCTAGGTTTGTTCTTCTTTAATAAAAATGCTAAGAGATTTGCGGAGATTTTATAATGTCAAATAATATTGCAGTAAAAGTCGACCATGTAAGTAAATTCTTTCGATTGCCTACTGAGGCTACTCAGAGTTTGAGAACCAGTTTGGTCAATCGTTTTAAGGGGATCAAAGGCTACAAAGAACAGCATGTTTTGAAAGATATTTCCTTTGAGGTCGAAAAAGGTGACTTCTACGGGATTGTCGGCCGCAATGGATCTGGTAAGTCCACTCTCCTGAAAATTATCTCTGAGATTTATATTCCGGAGAAGGGAAAGGTAACTATTGATGGTAAGTTGGTTTCCTTTATTGAACTGGGTGTCGGATTCAATCCAGAACTAACTGGCCGCGAAAATGTCTATATGAACGGTGCCATGCTGGGATTCTCAACAGAAGAAGTAGATGCCATGTACGATGATATCGTGGAGTTTGCTGAGCTGGGCGAGTTTATGAACCAAAAACTTAAGAATTATTCCAGCGGTATGCAAGTGCGTCTGGCCTTTTCAGTGGCCATCAAGGCTCAGGGTGATATTCTGATTTTGGACGAGGTCTTGGCTGTCGGGGACGAAGCCTTTCAGCGTAAGTGTAATGACTATTTCAAAGATCGCAAGGAGTCAGGCAAGACGACCATTCTGGTGACCCATGACATGGGAGCTGTTAAAAAATATTGTAATAAGGCTGTCTTGATTGAAAATGGCTTGGTCAAGGCTATCGGCAATCCAGATGATGTGGCCAACCAGTACAGTCTGGACAATGCGACTGAAACAAAAGCCATGAACGAAGGATTCCAGGTTGAGAATGCAGCGGTTTCTGATTTGAAGGTTAAGCTCTTGCATTCGCCTCAGATTTCACCTGAACAAGAGATTGAATTTGAAATTTCTTATCAGGTAAATCAAGACCTACCGACCTATGTTTCCTTTTCTCTGACAGATATCGATCGAACCATCTGGCTTTACAATGATAATTCCATGGATCAGCCAACAGAAGGACCTGGAAAGAAGCGCTTGACTTACAAGTGTCATGTGTCACAGATAAATAACGCTAAGTTAAAACTGCAGGTTTCAGTGCGGGATCAGGAAGAACAGATTCTAGCCTTTGCAGACTCTCAGAACAACCCTGTTATCTTAGTCAATCGCCAGGATATTAAGGATGACGATGTCTCTGCTAAGGATTCTGCCACTGGCTTAATCCAGCGTAATGGCAGTTGGAAGATTTCTCAATCATAAAGAATAAGGTATTTTCATGGAACGAATATTACTCTATGTTCATTTCAATAAATGCAATCATATAAGCGGTCATGTCTTCTATCAATTGGAGCAGCTAAAGCCGCTTTTTTCTAAGATTATTTTTATTTCAAATAGTCCTTTGAGCGATGAGGACAAATGCCGGCTGAGAGAAGACTTGGGAATTGCTGACTTGCTTGAGCGGGATAATCGAGGCTTTGATTTTGCTGCCTGGCGTGACGGTATGAACTGGCTGGGTTTTGATACTTTGCAGAACTCAGACTCTCTGACTCTCATGAACGACACTTGCTTTGGTCCGCTATGGGATTTGGCGCCCATTTATCAGCGCTTTGAAGAGGATTCGCAAGTTGATTTTTGGGGAATGACTAATTTTCGCAAGACCAGGTACTTTGAAGAACACCTGCAGAGCTACTTTGTCACCTTTAAGCAGTCAGTTCTCAAAGACAAGTCTTTCCGTGAATTTTGGTCTCAGGTAGAAGATTTTACTGACGTTCAAGATGTGATAGACCATTACGAGACCCAGTTTACCAAGCGCTTTGTAGAGGCAGGATTCAGATATCAAGTTCTCTTTGATACCCGTCAGGAAGAAGCGGGAGAATTGCTTCATCCAGACTTTTCATACTATAAGCCCCTTAGGATTCTGGAAGCAAAGGTTCCTTTTCTAAAGGTGAAGGCTCTCACAGGCAATCCTTTTTTGGCTAGGTATTTGCTGGAAGAACTTGAAAGCAACTCATCCTATCCGACTTCTCTTATTAGGGAACATCTTTTCTATCATTTTGGTCCGGACCTTCCTTGTTTGCTGCAGGATAAGTATTTGTCCCAATCGACTTCAAGCTATCGGGCTGAACATCCTGTCCTCCTGCATATTCATGTGACGGATTTTCCTATTTTTCAGCAGTATCAGGACAAGCTATTTTCTCTGCCGTCTCAGTATCAGTATTTAGTGACTGTAGCGCAGCCAGAAATGCTGAAACAGTTGCAGACAGCTCTGGGTCATCTGGGCAATAAAGTTCAGATTGTCCTAAGTCAGACATCTCATGCCTGGCTTGCCATGCTGGAGCAGAAGGAAATTCTGCAAAACTATGCTTATATCGGCCACCTATCTACTCATCAATTGGTGGAGAATCAGGCAGTTTTTGACCAAGCTATGCGCTCTGATTTGATAAATATGATGGTGGATTATGCGGATGCAAGCATAGAAGCGCTAGAGAAGGAGTCTGTTGTAGGGCTGGTTGTTCCAGATTTACCGCGTCTAGTCAGGGACGGCTTGTTTGAGACAGAACCGCCGCGTCCAAGACTATCTGCTATTTGGCAGGAAGTTGGTTTGCATAAGTCTTTTGACTTTATGACCACCCCTTCTCTGACGAGAGTCTATGGCGGCTTCTTATGGTTCAAATATTCTGCTTTGGCTAGTTGGTTCCAGATGAAGAGCTTAGAAAGTCTGCCATCCTCTGATCAGGAGCTGTCTGATGTTTTAGAGCATTTATTGGTTTATCTAGCTTGGGACAGTCATTCTGATTTCAAGATTATGCCCTTATCTTCCCTCCCCCCTTTACTGGACTGGCAGAGGAAAAAAGCAGAGTTGACCGAGCAAAAAGAAAAATTAAGTCAGAAAAATTTATCTCAAAAGATTAGAAATCGTTTGTCCAATCTTTTAAAGAAAAAGTGAGATTCTTAATTCACAAAAATCTCGCTAGAGAATATAACTATTTACCAGAAAGAAAAATGAAATTTTTACTCAATCACTATAAGCAGTTCTCATACCTGCTGATTAGTTTTTTGCTTTTAGATATAGTCGCTGTTACGACAGTCTTATTGTTGGAGGAAGGCGAAGATTTGCGGAACTATCCAGCCTTGTGGCTGGCCTTTCTGATGCTGCTCCCTCTTTTGTTTGGCTTGGGCAAGCTTTTGTCTCAGCTCTTCAGCAAAAGATTCTTTATAAAGTCAGCTATTATATACGCTCTCTATACAGGATTCTCTTACTTACTGACAGTAACGCAGCATGTCAATGATTTTGAGTTCAAAGCAGATCAAGTGTTTAGCAATCATTTTTGGCAGTTTAACTCCCTGCCTGGCTTGCTTTTGATTTTCTTATTTGCTTATATTTTTATCCATTTTCCAAAGCTTAAAAAACGCTTCCCGGGTAAGTTTTTGCAGGTTACCAAGAAAAATAGAGAGGTACTGGAAAATCTTTTTCTGTCCCAGCTCTTCCTATTTCTTGCTTTGATGGACGATAAGATGCCGGAATTGCTGCATCACCAAAGCTATTTAGTGAATTTCCTTGAGGAAGGCAAGTTGGAAATAACGCAGAACTTTATGCTAACTTTCCTCTGCCTTATCGCACTTATCTTTATCCTGCTTTCTCTCCCAAGCTTTCTAGCTGTTAAGGGATTGCGCGATCTCGCTCAGAATAAACCTAGTGTTTCTGTTGCTTTTGTGTTGAGTGCAGTCTTTGCTCTTGTATTTAATTACACCATTCAAAATACTATCCGAGGAGATGTAGTTGTTTTAGAGAGGTATCTTTTCACTGGAGCCAGTCTCTTTCAAATCATCGTTTTTTTCATGATTTTTATGGCTCTTTACCTAATTTTCAATCATTTTCTCCTACCAACCATGCTTATAACAGCGCTAGTGGTGATTGCCACCATAGCTAGCAGTCTGAAATTTCAGTATCGCCAAGAGCCGATTTTGCCAAGTGATATGGTCTGGCTGAGAAATCCTAAGACCCTCTTTGACTTTCTCGGAGGCAATTATGGATTTTATGCTATCTTGGGACTAGTTGCTCTAGGCGCTCTCTATTGGTATTTGCGCAAGAAAATATTGCCAGGAAAGCTCATTACCGTTCTTAAATACCAGCTCCTCTTGCTAGTCCTGCCCCTGGTCTTTTTCTTGGGAGTCATTGATATATTTGCCACTAAAAAGAATGGCAAAATAGTAGAGAATATTCCAGTTATTTCGGTCTTGAATAATTACCATGACCTGACTTGGATGGGAAATACTGTCAATTCACAGCTACGCTCCCTTTCCTTTGTCTGGTTTTCACAGATGTCGGATACAACCATGACTGAGCCACGTGGCTATTCCAAAGCAAAGATTCAAGAGATAGAAAAGAAATACAAGGGGATTGCTGAAGCTATTAACAAAGAGCGCCATAATAAAATCGAAGATCAAACGGTCATTTATCTCCTGAGCGAAAGTTTTTCTGACCCTGCTCGAGTTGACGGCGTTACTATGTCTGAAAATCCTATTCCTTATATCCAGGAAGTGAAATCCCATACTACTAGTGGACTTATGAAGTCAGATGGTTATGGTGGAGGAACGGCCAACATGGAATTTCAGACCCTGACTGGTTTACCTTTTTATAATCTGTCTCCGTCTATTTCGGTTCTCTACACTGAAATTGTCCCGAGGATGAATAGATTCCCTTCCATTAGTGATGCTTATTCATCTAAGAATCGGACAGTAATCCATCTGGCCTCCCCTAGCAATTATGCCAGAAATGTCATTTACCAAGATTTGGGATTTGATACCTTTATTCACTATGGTACCAAAGGCCTGAAAGGTAATAATATTGGTGGGAATTACAGCGATCAAACGACTTATAATCAAGTCTTGGAGCATTTGAATGGCAAGCAGGGACAGTTTTTCTCTGTTATGACCATGCAGAATCACATGCCTTGGAGTGAGCCTAATCCTGTCTACATGTCTGCCAGCTATCCTGACTTTAGCAAGGAAGGGAACGAATCTCTTTCTAGCTATGTCAGAATGCTGTATCACACAGATCAGGCGACCAAGGAGTTTCTTGAGAAGCTTTCAAAGGTAGATAAAAAGGTAACGGTCGTCTTTTATGGCGATCATCTGCCAGGTCTCTATCCTCAGTCAGCCTTTAAAGAAGATCCAGAAAGCCAATATCTGACAGATTATTTCGTTTGGAGCAATTATGAAACTCCTAAACTCGATTATCCAAGAGTCAATTCTAGCGATTTCTCCGCTCTCTTACTGGAGCAGACAAATTCCAAAGTATCACCTTACTATGCTTTATTAACAGAAGTATTGCATAAGGCCAGCGTGGATAAAAAGGAATTGGACGAAGAAGCTCAAGAAATAGCAGATGATTTGAAACTGATTGAGTATGATATGGTCAGAGGAAAGGGCTACTTGTCTGATAGCTTCTTTAAGACAGCAAAATCATAAATAAAAAAATAGAATAGGCAAGTCTACCTGTTCTATTTTTTCTTAATTTATGCTAAACTAGTAATATGGGGGTGTGAGCATGATAAAGATTTTCGGTAAGGTTCGCTATCACTGGCAGCCAGATGTAGCTATCCTGATAATATATTGGTCTTTATCGGTCATTCCGATTTTTGTTGGCCTTGCTTTAATGTATGAAAGCTCACGAGTGCCGACTCTTGTTCTGTTTTCTTTCTTCTTGTTCATGGTTTTGTTGGGAATGGGAGTTCATCGTTATTTTACCATTTATGACGATGGAACCTTGCGAATTATCACAGCCAATCCCTTTACTCCGATAAAGGTCAAGATTTCAGATATTGAAAAAGTCGAAGTGACCAAGACGTCAATTACCTTATATTTTAAAGGGCAGAGTCGCAGCCGGAGTTTTTGTATGCGCAAGTGGCCTAAAAAATATTTTGTCAATGCCCTGGCCCTTAATGAGCATTTTAAGGGTGAGGTAGAATTAGTAGACAATTTTACCCATATTGACTATTTTGAAGCTTACTATGGCAGTCAGTCTAAAAAATCCTAGTCTTTCAAAAGAGCTCGGGTTGGGCAGTTTTTGATGGCTTCCACGACATCGGGATCCTCAGCGATTTCCTTTTCTAGGAGCTGGTCGTCCTGGTAAAATTTGACGATGCCATTGTCATGATAGTCAAAAAGATCTGAGTAGGTTTGACAAAGCCCACAGGCAATGCACCGTTCGGGAATGAGTGTTACTTTCATACCCATATTGTAATAAGATTTTAAGAAAAACTCAAGGAGGAAGTCATGGAAAAAGAACCATGGGAAGAAGATGTATACGATAACGGAGAAGATAAGTTGAAACGAACTAAGAAGTTTAGCGCCTTGAATGCAGATCGCTTGTTGACCATATTAACCATTATTTTCTGTATTTTAGTGGTTGCGGTTGTGTGCTTCCTGACCTATCTGTCTACTGGTGGAAGTAATAGACAGACACAAATGGAAGGTTTCTATGGCACTTCAGCAGCAAGTTCCAGCAGTGAAGCGTCTTCTACAGCAGAGCAGACGGCGGCGAATACCACAGAATCCTCTGAGGGAACTCTGACTGTCCAGCCTGGTGAAGGTGAGGCAGCCATTGCGGCGCGTGCAGGTATTTCTATTGCCAAGCTTGAACAGCTTAACCCTTCTCATATGTCCACTGGTTCTTGGTATGCCAATCCAGGTGACGTTGTGAAGATTGAGTAGGAGCCAGCTATGAAACAGATTCAAATTGCGATTGACGGTCCTGCTTCCAGTGGAAAATCGACCGTTGCTAAGATTATTGCCAAGGACTTTGGCTATACTTATTTAGATACAGGAGCCATGTACCGGGCTGCAACCTATCTGGCTCTGCGGCATCATCTGACAGAAGCAGACGCCACTGAAATTGTAGACTTGCTCAATAATCATTCGGTCAGTTTTGGTCGAGCGGAAGATGGTGAGCAGCTAGTCTTTGTTGGCGATGTGGATGTGACTCACCCAATTCGCGAAAATGAAGTTACCAATAATGTTTCCTGGGTATCTGCCATTCCTCAAGTCCGTGAGAAACTGGTGGCCTTGCAGCAGCAAATTGCAGCTCAGGGAGGGATTGTCATGGATGGCCGTGATATTGGAACGGTTGTCTTGCCTCAGGCTGAGCTCAAGATTTATCTGGTAGCTTCGGTTGAGGAAAGAGCTGAGCGCCGATATAAGGAAAATCTATCTAAAGGCATTCCTGCTGACTTGGAGAAACTGAAAGAAGAAATTGCCGAGCGGGATTATAAGGACAGTCACCGCGAGGTTTCACCACTGAGACCGGCTGATGATGCCCTGCATTTTGATACTACGGGTGTTGGCATTTCTGAAGTTGTTGCATTTATCGAAGAAAAAGCGAAAAAAATCATTGACAAATAAAATGAAACTTGGTATGATAGTAGAGTTGAGAAAAGCAGAAGTGAGAGCTTCTCGCCTTGCGACTAACGTTGTCTGGCTCTACAGGATTCAGTTTCAGTAATGAAATACTATCGTGTAGTGCGGGTTTGCGTTAGCAGGTCCGCACTTGTTTTTCTCTAAAAATAAAAAAAGAGGTGAAAACCATAGCAAAACAAGACTTATTCATCAATGATGAAATTCGTGTGCGTGAAGTTCGCTTGATCGGTCTTGACGGCGAACAATTAGGTATTAAACCGCTGAGCGAAGCGCAGTCTCTTGCGGATGAAGCAAATGTCGATTTGGTCCTGATTCAGCCACAAGCTAAACCACCTGTTGCAAAAATTATGGACTACGGTAAGTTCAAATTTGAGTACCAGAAAAAACAAAAAGAACAACGCAAGAAACAAAGTGTTGTTACTGTGAAGGAAGTTCGTCTGAGTCCAACCATTGACAAGGGAGATTTTGACACTAAACTTCGCAACGCACGCAAGTTCCTTGAAAAAGGAAATAAAATAAAGGTATCTATCCGCTTCAAAGGTCGGATGATTACCCACAAAGAAATCGGGGCTAAAGTTTTAGCAGATTTTGCTGAAGCGACTCAAGATGTTGCTATCATTGAACAAAAGCCTAAGATGGATGGACGTCAGATGTTCATGCAGATGGCGCCAATTCCTGACAAAAAATAGATTGTCAGAAAGATAGAAAAAGGAGAAAACATTATGCCAAAACAAAAAACACACCGCGCATCAGCTAAACGTTTCAAACGTACAGGTTCTGGTGGCTTGAAACGTTTCCGTGCTTACACTTCTCACCGTTTCCACGGAAAGACTAAGAAACAACGCCGTCATCTTCGCAAAGCAGGAATGGTGCATGCAGGAGATTTCAAGCGTATCAAAGCAATGCTTACAGGTCTGAAATAAGAGCTACTGTAACGATTATCTAGGAAATATTGGAGGAAATATAAATGGCACGTGTTAAAGGTGGCGTTGTATCACGCAAACGCCGTAAACGTATTTTAAAATTAGCTAAAGGTTACTATGGAGCAAAACATATCTTGTTCCGTACTGCAAAAGAGCAAGTAATGAACTCTTACTACTATGCATACCGTGACCGTCGTCAGAAAAAACGTGACTTCCGCAAACTTTGGATCACTCGTATCAATGCGGCAGCTCGTTTGAACGGACTTTCATACTCACAATTGATGCATGGTTTGAAATTGGCTGAGATTGAAGTTAACCGTAAAATGTTGGCTGACTTGGCTGTTAACGATGCAGCAGCTTTCACAGCTCTTGCAGATGCAGCTAAAGCTAAGCTTGGTAAATAATTAAAATAAGAACTGAGGATTTCCTTGGTTCTTTTTCCATAACTCTTAATGAAAAGTATGGAGAGAGAAATTGCCTGCCATGCCACTTATATTATAGATAAAGGCTTGTTACTGATAAGACAGCTTTCATGGTAAAGCTAGTTAAAAATAGGGATTTGCGATATAATAGAAAAAACAGACATTTATGTAAATAAAAAATCAGTAGAATGGAGAAATTATGTCAGAAAATCGTTTGGCTTGGGACCAGTATTTTGCGGCTCAGGCTCTCTTAATCGCTAATCGTTCAACCTGCAAGCGGGCCAAGGTCGGCGCTGTCTTGGTCAAGGATAATAAGGTTATTTCAACTGGTTACAATGGCTCTGTTTCGGGGACTGAGCACTGTATTGACCATGAGTGCTTGGTCATTGACGGTCACTGCGTACGGACCTTGCATGCTGAGGTCAATGCCATCTTGCAAGGAGCCGAGCGGGGAGTTCCCAAGGGCTTTACAGCTTATGTGACCCATTTTCCCTGCCTCAACTGTACCAAGCAACTGCTTCAGGTCGGCTGCAAACGGGTTGTCTTTATCAACCAATATCGGATAGATGACTATGCTCAGTATCTCTACAAGGAAAAAGAGGTGGAATTGGTTCATTTGCCGCTGGATGATGTCAAGAAGGCTATCGCTCAAACGGATTTAGTTTAGAAGAGAAGTTCTGGAGATAAAAAGAGAAGGCAGATGAATGATAAATTGGCAGCTGCTTGGCAGCATTTCTTTGAAGGACAGTTAAATAAGGCCGAAGAACTAGAGCAGCAGCTGGAAAAAGATTCTTTTAGCCGCTGGAATTTACGAGCTTATCTAGCTGTAGAAAGGCAAGATTATCAGAATGCTTTTGCAAATTTGGAGATTTATCTGATTCAGGCTCAGAATGATGGTGATATTGAAAATGAGCATATCGCTTATCATCAGCTAGGTTATGTTGCTAGAGTTGCGGGAGATTTTTATCAAGCTTTAGAGTGGATAGAAAAAGAAGCTGCTTTCCTAGCGATGTATTTCCCAGATGACCATTATCGTCAATCAGTTAATCTCTATGAGCTAGGCTACCTAAATCTTAAATTAGGCCGATTGACTCAAGCTCAGGAGTTTATGCGAAAGGCGCATATCTATGCTAAGGAGTCAGATGATGTGATAAACCATGCATGTATTTGCCGAGGATTGGGTGAAATTGCTCAAGCTTTGGGAAATCTCAAAGAAGCAAGAACCAACTTTGCGGCTGCTATCAGACTTTTTGACCAAGCTGATGATGCTATCGGTAAGGCGGAAGTTGAAGAGTTGTTAGCAAGCTGCCCTTAGTTTATCATTGCAATAAAGCTATAGTTTCTGATTATAGCTTTTTCTATTAAAAAAATTCTGAATTTTTTAGGGAAAAGTGGTATAATGAGAAAGTTATATAGTCCCGATAAGGTGGTAGGAAACTTCTATCAGTACTTTGTAACTCGCAAACAATGACGGCTCCAAAAGTCGCACGTCATTCTACGGTTGCCGCTATTCTGCGGTCAACCTATGCGTCTTACTAGCTTCAGAAATAAAAAGGTATTGTTTTTATTTCTTTCGCGTCGTAACTCGCAGGTGACATGTTTTTAAAGAGTTTTTGAGTTTGTTTACTTGTTTAATATTTTTTAAGGGGGGACATTTCTATGTCAGAACGTAAACTTTTCACGTCTGAGTCTGTATCGGAGGGGCATCCCGATAAGATTGCAGACCAAATTTCCGATGCTATTTTGGATGCTGTCTTGAGTCAGGATCCAGATGCCCATGTGGCTGCTGAAACAGCCGTTTATACGGGCTCAGTTCATGTTTTTGGTGAAATTTCAACCACAGCCTATGTGGATATCAATTGTGTGGTTCGTGATACCATTGCAGAGATTGGCTACACCAATACAGAGTATGGATTTTCAGCCGAGACAGTCGGTGTGCATCCGTCTTTGGTAGAGCAGTCGCCAGATATTGCTCAGGGTGTCAATGAAGCTTTGGAGGTTCGTGGGAATGCGGATCAAGATCCATTGGACTTAATCGGTGCTGGAGACCAGGGGCTTATGTTTGGCTTTGCAGTGGATGAAACGCCAGAGCTCATGCCGCTTCCTATCTCGCTCAGTCACAAGCTAGTCCGTCGATTGGCAGAGTTGCGCAAATCAGGAGAGATTGCCTATCTGCGTCCAGATGCCAAGTCACAGGTGACCGTTGAGTATGATGAAAATGACCAGCCTGTGCGCGTGGATACGGTAGTTATTTCGACCCAGCATGACCCAGAAGTGACCAATGAAGAGATTCATCGTGATGTGATTGAAAAGGTAATTAAAGCAGTTATTCCAGCCCAGTATTTGGATGATAAGACGAAATTCTTCATCAATCCAACCGGTCGCTTTGTAATTGGCGGCCCGCAAGGTGACTCTGGCTTGACTGGACGTAAGATTATTGTGGATACTTACGGCGGTTATGCTCGTCACGGTGGCGGTGCCTTCTCTGGTAAGGATGCAACCAAGGTCGATCGCTCAGCTTCATACGCAGCTCGCTACATCGCTAAAAACATCGTGGCGGCTGGACTGGCCAAGAAAGCAGAAGTGCAGTTAGCCTATGCCATTGGTGTGGCTCAGCCGGTTTCTGTACGGATTGATACTTTTGGAACTGGTGCTGTTGCAGAAAGCAAGCTTCAGGAAGCTGTTCGTCAGATTTTTGATCTGCGTCCGGCCGGTATCATTCAAATGCTGGATTTGAAACGACCAATCTACTGTCAGACAGCAGCTTATGGCCACATGGGTAGGACAGACATTGACCTGCCTTGGGAAAAGTTGGATAAGGTAGAGGCTTTGAAGGCAGCAGTGCAGTAAGATGACAGTTCTCAATCGTCATGATTGGGAACTTTTCTATTTTCTAAAGAAAAAGTCATTTCTATACAGGCAACTTTAAAAAGGCAAGCAGTCTAACCTTGTGCTTCTTTCATTTTTTGCAATGCTGTTTTTCTGAAAAATTATTGAAAAAGCCATTTTCCCTGTTTCATTTTAATTTCAATTGTCTTATTTATCTAAAAGTATAGGAAATTTCCCGAATCTGTGGTATAATAAATGGCAATACCTTGAAAGAGCTTTATTTTAAACATGAAAAAAATTGTAATACATGGTGGTCGCCCCTTAAAAGGAGAGGTGACTATTAATGGTGCTAAAAACAGTGTCGTTGCCTTGATTCCGGCTGTGATTCTGGCGGATGATATTGTAACGTTGGATGGTGTTCCTGATATTTCGGACGTGGATAGTCTGATTGATATTATGATTGCCATGGGAGCTAGTGTTACTCGCTCTGAGGACAGTTTGACGATTGATCCGCGCGGTATCCAAAACGTCCCTATGCCTTATGGAAAAATCAACAGTCTAAGAGCATCTTATTATTTCTATGGAAGCTTGCTTGGACGCTATGGTGAAGCGACGGTAGGTCTGCCTGGTGGTTGTGACTTGGGGCCGCGTCCTATTGACTTGCATCTCAAGGCTTTTGAAGCCATGGGGGCTAAGATGACCATGGATGGCAACTACATGAACCTATCCACAGGAGGTCAGCAGCTGAAAGGCGCTAGCATTTATATGGATACGGTCAGCGTGGGCGCTACCATCAATACGATGTTAGCTGCTGTCAAGGCCAAAGGTCGAACCATTATTGAAAATGCAGCGCGGGAGCCAGAAATCATCGATGTGGCAACTCTCTTGAATAATATGGGAGCGCACATCCGTGGAGCAGGAACTGATATTATCACGATTGAGGGGGTTCCACACCTTCATGGAACGCGTCATCAAGTAATTCCTGACCGTATCGAGGCAGGAACTTATATCGCTCTTGCTGCAGCTATTGGTCAGGGAATTCAGATTAATAATGTCCTTTATGAGCATTTAGAGAGTTTTATTGCTAAGCTTGAGGAAATGGGTGTTCGGATGACGGTTTCTGAAGACAGCATTTTTGTCGAAGAGCAGCAAACTCTGAGAGCTATAAACATTAAGACTTCTCCTTATCCAGGCTTTGCAACTGACCTACAACAGCCTATTACCCCGCTCTTGCTGACGGCTAATGGCCATGGTAAAATCACGGACACGATCTATGAGAAGCGGGTTAACCATGTGGCGGAGCTGGCTAAGATGGCAGGCAAAATTTCGACCAGTAGTGATCAGATTGTCTATGAGGGACCAAATCAACTGCAGGGAGCTCAGGTCAAGGCGACCGATTTACGAGCAGGAGCTGCCTTGGTTATTGCTGGTTTGATGGCTCAAGGAAAGACAGAGATTACTAATATCGAGTTTATCTTGCGCGGCTATTCCAATATTATTGAAAAATTAACAAATCTGGGTGCAGATATCCAGTTGATAGAAGAATAAGCGTTTTTCGCTTATTTTTTGTAGAGGTAGCAGATGAATTTGTGGACTCATTTAGCAGCTTGTTCATTTATTGAGACGGAGCATGCTTTTTTGCGGCCTATTGTATTTGAAGATGCAGGGGCTCTATATAAGATTGCGTCCAATCCGGAAAATACTCAGTTCATCTTTCCGACAGAAGCAAGCCTAGAGGAAAGTGAATACGTCATTGCCAATTTCTTTATGAAAAATCCTCTGGGGATTTGGGCTATTTGTCACAAGGAAACGCAGGAAATGATTGGCTCTGTCAAGTTTGAAAAGATGGATGAGATTAAGAAAGAAGCTGAGTTAGGCTATTTTCTGCGGCAAGACCACTGGGGACAAGGGCTGATGACGGAAATTGTTCGAGAAATTGCTTTTCTATCTTTTACCCGCTTTGACTTCAAACGACTTAGTATTATCACTCACGCAGAGAACCTAGCTAGTCAAAAGGTAGCTCAAAAATCTGGCTTCAGCCTCTACCGGCAGTTTAAAGGGAGCGATCGGTACACGAGGAAGATGAGAGATTATCTGGAGTACCGTTATGAGAGAGGAAATTTTAATGAGTAAGCATCAGGAAATTTTAACCTATCTTGAAAATCTTCCAATCGGCAAGAGGGTCAGTGTCCGCAGTATTTCAAACTATCTGGGAGTCAGCGATGGTACGGCCTATCGAGCGATCAAGGAAGCGGAGAACCGCGGTATTGTTGAGACCAGGCCTCGGAGTGGTACGGTTCGGGTCAAGTCCAAGAAAGTTGTCTTGGAGCATCTGACCTATAAGGAAATCGTTGATATTACTGGCTCAGAAGTATTGGCTGGAGAAGATGGTCTAGAAAAAGAGTTCAATAAATTTTCTATCGGAGCCATGACGGAGCAGAATATCCTACGCTATCTGACAGAGGGCGGTCTTTTGATTGTCGGAGACCGGACGAAAATTCAGCTCTTGGCCCTGGAAAATGAGAATGCTGTGTTGGTAACCGGAGGATTTGAAGTCAGCTCGGAAGTTCTGAAGATGGCTAATTTGCTTAATATACCGGTTCTCAGGACCAAGCACGATACCTACACCGTTGCAACCATGATTAATCGTGCCTTATCCAATATGCAGATCAAGACCGATATTTTAACAGTGGAGCAGGTCTATCGCTCCAGCCACGAGTACGGCTTCTTGCATGATACTGATACTGTTCGTGACTATCTGGATTTGGTCCGTCGCAATCGTGCCAGCCGGTTTCCGGTTATCAACCAGCAGCAGATGCTAGTGGGAGTAGTAACCATGCGTGACGCGGGGGATAAGTCGCCTCTGACAACCTTGGATAAGGTCATGACGAAAAATGTCTTTATGACAGGCCTATCTGCCAATATTGCCAATATCAGTCAGCGCATGATTGCAGAAGATTTTGAAATGATACCAGTGGTTCGCAGCAATCAGACCTTGCTAGGTGTGATTACGCGGCGGGATATTATGGAAAAAATGAGCCGTTCTCAAATTTCCAGCTTACCGACTTTCAGTGAGCAGGTGGGACAGAAGATTAGCCGTCAGGATGATTTGTTTTCCTTTACCGTTGAGCCTTTTATGCTGGAGCAAAATGGTGTGCTGGCCAACGGTGTGCTGACAGAAATTCTGACTCGGATTACCCAGCAGCTCATGGTCAACAGCGGCCGCAGCTTGATTATCGACCAGCTGATGATTTATTTCTTTCAGGCGGTTCAGATTGATGACCTACTGCATATCCAGCCGCGCATTATCCGTCAGACTAGGCGGACAGCCATTATAGACTTTGAGATGTATCTGGAAGCGATGCTGGTTGCCAAAGCGACGATTACAGTGAAAATTAATTAAGAAGAGGAAATTAGAGAAAGAATGATTACTTTAAAATCACAGCGTGAAATTGACTTGATGGACAAGAGTGGAGATTTTCTGGCTTCTGTCCATATTGGTTTGAGAGACTTGATTAAGCCAGGTATTGACATGTGGGACATTGAAGAGTATGTTCGCAAGCGTTGTAAAGAAGACAATGCGCTGCCTCTGCAAATTGGTGTTGAAGGCTCTGTCATTGACTATCCTTATGCGACCTGCTGCTCTCTTAATGACGAGGTAGCCCATGCCTTTCCCCGTCATCAGAAGCTGGTAGAAGGTGATGTCATCAGCGTTGATATGGTGGTTGGCTTGATCGATAAGGCAGAGTTGGATGTGTCCAAGCTAGATTTTGACAATGTAGCACAGATGAAGCAGCACACAGAGAGCTTCCGAGGCGGCGTGGCAGACTCTTGCTGGACCTATGCAGTAGGAAAGATTAGCCCAGAAGCTCAGCAGCTGATGGATGTGACCAAGGAATGTCTCTATCGTGGAATTGCGGCAGCTAAGGTCGGCAATCGTATCGGCGACATTGGTGCAGCTATTCAGGAATATGCTGAAAGTCATGGCTATGGCGTTGTGCGGGATTTGGTGGGGCACGGTGTTGGCCCAACCATGCATGAGGAGCCTATGGTGCCGCATTACGGTCGAGCAGGACGCGGCTTGCGCTTGCGTGAGGGAATGGTTCTGACTATCGAGCCCATGATCAATACAGGTACCTGGGAAATTGATACGGACTTTGAGACCGGCTGGGCACATAAAACGCTGGATGGCGGCTTGTCTTGCCAGTATGAGCATCAGTTTGTCATTACAAAAGATGGTCCTGTCATTCTGACCAGCCAGGGAGAAGAAGGGACTTATTAGAAATCAAAGGCTGGGCACTTGTCTCAGCTTTTTTTGAAGGAGAAGAGAGTGAAGAAATTATTTAGTAAGGTTCGCAACAATCAGTTTTTAAGAGAATTTTTCCGTTTTTATAAAGAGGCAGATAGTGAGCTGAGCAGCGTTGCAGTTGCTTATTATTGGCTGATTTCCGTTTTTCCCTTGCTCTTGATTATCGTCAATATTCTGCCTTATTTCCATATTCCAATTGCGGATTTTCTGACAGCTATCAAGGACATGCTGCCAGAGACTTTATATGATGTTGTGGCAAAAGTCATGCGTGAAGTGCTGACCCAGCCTTCGACTGGCCTGCTGAGCTTCTCAGTCTTGTCGGCTCTTTGGACTTTTTCCAAGTCCATGAATTTCCTACAGATTGCCTTTAATAAAGCCTATGGGGTGGCTAAGAGTCGGGGGCTGATTTCTCATCGCGTCATGAGTCTCTTTGTGAGTCTAGGTCTGCAGATTCTATTTGCCTTGGCCCTCTTTCTGACCATGTTTGGCCATATGTCGCTTGATTTTCTCCGTACTTACTGGAAACTTGATAGCCAACTCTATCAGCACTTGCAGAATTTTACGGAGCCATTGATTTACGCCATACTCTTCGCGGTTTTGGTTATGTTCTATTATTTCCTGCCTAACGTGAAAATCAACAAAAAACGCTATGTTCTGCCTGGCAGCGCCTTTGTGCTCTTGATCATTCTAGCTTTACTTAATATCTTTTCCGTTTACATGGACAATTACTTAAATCACCTAGTTGATGTTCGTTTTTTCAGTTCCATCATTATGGTTGTGATGATGTTTTGGTTTATCATGATTGCTAAAATTTTGATTGTTGGTGCAGTGCTCAATGCCAGTATCCAGAGCTGTTGTGAGTCAGGGTTTCAAGTTGAAAGTACTGGACGCTTTACTTTCACGAAGAAAGAGCAGGATGGGGAAGAGGACTGATGTTGTTTTGGAATGGAAAAGGATAAATAAGTATGAAAAGTAAAAAACTAACTAAATGGAAGAGTATTGTGGTCGCTTTGCTCTTGCTTCTAGGAGCTGCAACGTATTTTATTTGGAGTAAGGAAGAGGCAAAGAAGTTCCAAGAAAAGTACGGGCAGTTTACGTATTATTCTCCTGAATATGAACCTGTTTATAGCTTTCTTGAAAACGATAAGGCTATTGCTTATAACTGGAGCGTTGTAAATTCTGAAGAACAGGAAAATATGAAAAAAGCAAAATCATATATAGTAGATCCTGATTATGATGTTATAAGAGAGTTTGACTCCGGATATTTCGTCAATAGTTACATGAAGCTCAAAGCTAATCCCAATCTATTGAATAAAAATGAATTTAATCGAAATATTCCTCAAAAAGGAGAATATTGGAAGTTGGCAGTTTACAAATTCCAGAATAAAAAATTAAAAAAAAGAGAATTTGATGTTTTTGAAATGGTTCGTAACTACGACCCTGATTTGATTCCGATAAAAATCCGTTCAGATATTATAGCGGACTCAAACACTCAAAAGTATTATGCAGTAATCTATTTAAGACAGAAGTCAACTGATAAAGAAAAGGCATATTGTATTAATCTAGATGAAGGGAGAATTGTTTCAGATAAGGGAATTAATCCATATAGAGTTCTTCCTAATGGTTTTACAATCTTCACTAATTTTGATGAACGTATGGAAAAAAGAGGTGTTGGACTTCATATAACATGGATGTCTCTGGAAAGTTCTTATTCAGAAAAACAATTTGAGAATTCACTTCTATCAAGTAAATATCCCCAAGTATATAAGATTATGCATGAAAAAGATGCTTGCATTGCTTTCTTAAATAGAGAAACCGATGTTGAGTTAGTAAAAAACGTAACCGAACTCTTCTTTCCGCCTGGAACGAATGTATTTGAGAACGTGACTATACCAGCTAAATATTCAGTAGATGGGCAGGAACATGTCATTAATTCAGCGGAAGAATTGCAAAAATACTACAAGGAAGAAGAAAACTAGAAAAAGACATTTTTGCCAAATTTAAAGAGGATTTTCCTCTTTTTCTTTTTAGTTAATTTTATTGCATTTGCAACAAAATGTGTTATAATAGATTCAAATAAAAATCAAAGGAGGGGATATGTCAGTATTGCAGGAAGTTGGGATTATCGCCCGAGCTTTGGATTCCATTGCTAATATTGAGTTCCGCGACATAGAGTTGGCGCGGGGGCAATATCTTTATTTGGTGCGAATTGCGGAGAATCCGGGAATTATCCAAGAGGAGCTATCGGAGCTACTCAAGGTGGATCGCTCGACGGTTGCCCGTTCTGTTAAGAAGCTAGAGGCCAAGGGCTTGATCCAGCAGAAGGCAGCCAAGGAAAACAAGAAGAACAAGGAATGGTTTGTGACGGAAAAAGGGGAAAAACTCTATCCTTTTATCCTAGCGGAGAATAACTATTCTGAAGAGACATCCCTGCAGGGCTTTTCTCAGGCGGAAGTTAAAGCCTTGGAGAAAATGCTGGTCCGAGTACGTGAAAATATCACAAGTGACTGGGAAGCCGTCAAAAAAGGACAAAAAAGAAACTATTAAGATTAAAGAGGTGCATCATGAATATTACAGTTGAAAAAGCATTTTGGGAAATATTTCCAGAAGCGCAGATTAGTGTTTTAGTAGTCAAAGGACTGGATAATCGAGTGGATGAAAGTAAGGATCCATATTTCAAATCCCTGCTAGATAAGGGAGCGAAACGAGCTGAAGACTTTATCTTGGATGAGAACTTCACTCAAAATGAAGTCATTCAGGAGTGGCGGCAGGCTTTCAGCAAATTCAAGACCAAGAAAGGAGCACGATCCTCTATCGAAGCTCTGCTTAAGCGGGTTAGTCAGGGGCGGGAGTTTCATCCCATAAATCCTTTGGTAGATATCTACAACAGTGTTTCGCTCTCTTATGCAGTTCCTTGTGGCGGAGAGGATTTGGATAAGATTGTCGGAGGTCTTCATCTAGGAAAAGCCAAGGGTGGGGAAGCCTTTTTCCCACTGGGCGCTGAGAGTGACGCACCGGCACTGCCAGAAGAAATCATCTACTACGATGAAGAGGGAGCTGTCTGCCGTTGCCTTAACTGGCGAGAAGCCCAGCGGACTATGTTAACAGACGAGACAAAGGATGCCATCTTGGTCATCGAGGCCATCAATGGAGCGCAAGCAGCGCGTGCACAAGCAGCCATGACAGAACTCCAGACTCTGATTGAGGACTATTTTGGTGCCAAAGGAGAAATCACCCATCTGACGCTTGATAATCCAAGCTTGGAAATCTGAGAATAAAAAAATCTGGATCAGAATTATCTAATCCAGATTTGCTTTTATAGGGTAAAATAGGCTAATTTGTTGTTATTTTTTCTTATTTTTAAAGACAAAAATCTTACTAAAGACATAGTTGAGGACGATAATAAGCACTTGAGCAATGAAAGTTTCAACGGTGTTGATCATTTTAATATCATTTTGGACGAATTGACCAATAATTTGTGGGAAGCTAGTGACAAAGATAAAAGTCAATAGTAAATTTAAGCCCATAGTAGCCAAACGTGCAGTGAAAAATTTGATAAGTCTAGAAGGCCAGCCACTCCTTGCTTGCTTGAAAACGATAGTATCGTTGGTTACAAAGGCAAATAGAATACCAAGAATATCACCTATTATTGTAGCCAGTAGTTCGTTTCCCGTCAATTCATAGCAGAGCATCCGACTGACAACGGATACGACAGTTGTTGCCACACCAAAGAAAAGATAGGACAGGACCTCATTGTCAAAGAATTTTTTGATTAAAGTTTTCATAAAGATAGTCTATCATATTTCCAGGATTTATGCTATACTAGTTGGGTTGCCGAACCACAGAGTGATAAGCTCTTGGTAGCGCGACCCTTGGCGCTTAGCTTCTTTCGCCAAGCATATTACACGCGGTAAAGCCGCTAAAGGAGAAAACATGAAACAAGAAAAACTGACAGTTCGTGACTTGGCTCAGATTGCCATTGTTGCTGCCATTTATGTAGCCCTAACCATTACGCCCCCTTTAAATGCTATTAGTTATGGGGCCTATCAGTTCAGAATTTCTGAAATGATGAACTTTATGGCATTTTATAACCGAAAATATATCATGGGAGTCACCATTGGTTGTATGATTGCTAATCTCTATAGTTTTGGAATCGTTGATGTCTTCGTCGGCGGTGGGTCAACCTTAGTCTTCCTGTCACTGGGAGTCTACCTCTTCAATCGCTATAAGAATCAATATCTGATTAAAGGCTTGATTCGTTTGGATCATTTCTATTTTGCAGTTTTATTCTCTATTTCGATGGTGACCATTGCTGCAGAATTACATTTCTTGCAAGGCCTGCCATTCTTCCTGACTTGGTTTACAACAGCCATTGGAGAATTTGCTTCCTTGATTGTTGGAGCCATCGTCATTAACCTGATTGCCCGACGAATTGATTTAACAAAATAGGCTTTTTGTGGCTCTGATGTGTGTAAATAGACAGATTGGAAGCATTTGCATATTTTTTTACTTCATGGTATCCTAGAAGTGTACATTTAGACTAAGATTAGTCTCATTAAACTTCTTGGTAGGGGAGACCAAAAAAACAACGCAAGGAGGTTCTGTATGGAACAAAATGAGCAGCTTAGGGAGTATTTGATAATCAAAAAAGAGGCCTATCATTGGCTTCTTTGGTGGGGACTTGCATACCTTATTGGAGTGGCGGGTGTCATTATATTACTATATAATGATTTACCGTCCTACAATAGGTATTTTTCTATTCTCACGATTATTATGCTCCCTATTTGGTTTGTCGGGGCTTTTCCTCTATTTATGGCAAAAAATCAAATAGAAAAAGAGCACCCAGAATTTAAAGCTGTTAAGACCAAAGAGGTCGTGGTGCCTATGTCTATGCGGAAAAAGCGATATCTGATGCTTCTTCCAGCGCTCGTAGTTGTGGCTTTTGTCTTTGTGCAAAGCTATCAGTCGGGCATGGCAGAGAAAGAAAAAAAGGAAATCTACGAGATTATCCAACAGTATCGTAATTAAGGAAGGAGAAGAGTATGGCAAGTGATGAAGAATTGAAAAGCAGGGTAGAAAACCTGAGCGGTGAAAAGAGAAAATATGAGCGGGTGCGAAATAGTATTCGGTCGCATAGTTTGAGTCATATGCGTAGTCTGGATGATATGAACAATTTTATCGATTATTGTGAAAAAATCATCGGCATTGTAGACGGTGAAGAGGGCTATCATTACATCAGCAATCTTTCTGAACATCTCAAAGAAGATGTCAAAACGATGAAAAAATACCGCGACTATGTTCGTGACGCCAATCAGTCATTCGTCAATCTGCACAATCTTTTAGAATCGAAAATCAGTAGTCTTGACAGTCAGATTGATAGTGCTAAGGATGAGTACAACAAGGATAAGACCTGGTTTTGGGAAAAAATATAAGAAGGAGTGTGTATAAATGAATACAAATATCAACGATATTCAAGATCGCTATACGGCTGAGACGGTACAATACGAAAGTAGCAATATTGCTGCGGTGTTGGAAAATCTAAAAGCAGCCGTGACTTTGATAGAGACAACCATTCCTTCTAATATCTCCGCTATGGAAAGCAGTGAGAGCCTCTGGAGCGGAAAGGCTAAGGAGCAATATCTGGGGCTGAAGGATTTTCTCAAACAGTACCAAGGTGATTTTTCTTCTAGCGTGAAGGAGCTGAAAGCGGCTGTTGAGGGGCTGGAAACCCTGCTCAATTCAACTTCCCAAGCCAATGTAAAAAAGGAGATTGACAACGGATGAAGACTTTTACTTTGGAGGCGATTTACGCCTTACACATGTTTAACGATTATTCGGATGACCTCTTCTTTCTGCCCCTGCCTAGCGAAGAGGGAAAAACTCGCTTGGAAAATCTGCGCCAGGTTTTAGAAAAAGGCTACGAGGACTTGGGGAAAATGGGCTTGGTGATTGATAACGAGCCGACGGAAGAGTGCGCTTATTACGGCGCTTTTCTGGAGCGTTATCACAAGGCGATTTACCATTGTCAGGTGGACAGCAATTATTTCTGCGCGCAGGAAACCGACAGCAACAAGTGGACGACGACGGTCATCAAGCAGATTGGCGATAATCAATATGTGATTGAAACTTTGCATAGCCTGGTTTTTCTGGCGCATTTGAAAGACATTCATCCGATTTTGAAGGACTTGGAAGAGAAGCGCAAGAACTACGCTTACTACAGCTGGGAACCTTTTTCGGCTTTTCGCTTACAGGCTTACTATGCCGACAATGAAGCCATTCGTTTGCAGACATTTCGGCGCAAGGAGCTGCTGAAAGACAGTCTCTTTTTGGAGGCGCCATCGGGCTTGTATGAGTTTGATGTGGCGCATGAACGCATTCGCTCGGTGGACGGTGAGGAATTACGAGATGAGATTATCCACGATTTGAAAGTGAGGGTGTAATATGGCAGACAAAATTAGTATTGACCTAACGCAGCAGGAACAGCTTTTGCTCCATATCCGAACTATGGTCACTTCAGCAACCCAGCTGAGTACGAAATTAAAAGAAGGAGTTGACGGCTTGCCTGCGCTCACTTCAAAGGGAGAAGTGCATAATCGTATGGTTGGAAATGAGAATCAGCTGATTCGATTTGTCACGAAAGCGCAGACTTTTCAGACTTTGACCGAGGTCATATTTAAGCACACACAGACCACCTATAGCGAATTTATTGATACTGATAAGATACTGGCTATGGACATCGCCAACAGTATTTTATATAGCTCCGAGACTTCTGCTGAGGACAAGCAGGGGATAAAAGACGATCCTAAGGGCTCTGTTGACAAGCTGAAAAAATCTATTCAAGACGAGAATGGTGAAATTCACAAGAATATGAAGGGGACCAAGTCTTCTGATATTATCATCGGTACTGGTGGAGCCTGATAGAGAGGAGTTACAATGGCTAAATATTATACGAATGAACCTGACTTTAAAGAAGGCTCTAAGACGGGTTGGTTTCACAGCAACATCAACTGCGTAAAGGACTTGCTACGCGATATTGATGAAGTGTCAAATAAGGTCAATTCTGAGGGCTTAGCTCATCTCTATGTGGCAACGGGAGAAGCGACTTTGGGGCGTGACATGCCCGTCGGTCCTTTTGAAGATGCGGAGCACCATGCTCTTCATCGCTTGGATGCCTCTAAGAAAGTCCACAAGGAAATCGTCCAAAATATTGACGGGAAATTCTTTGAGGGTTTGGATAATGCTTTGGAGAGTCTCAATAAGGTCAACGAAGGGAAAAACCAGTATAAGAGTAAGTATTTGACTTATACGAAAACCAACACGGCTTACGATGAGTACGGGACTGCGATAGAGTACACCACCACAGAGCACTACAGTATTTCGGATATTGTCAATAGCGACAAAACACCGATACCCGCTGCCAAGGAACTCTACGATGTTAAGCTCAAGCTGGCAAAAGAAGGCTTGGCGAAAATTGAGAAAGAAGATCATGAGAATTACGAAAAGCTCAAGGGCTTGAGCGACCAACAGCTCATGGAAGCTATGTTTCCGACGCAAGTCGGCGAGTACGAGCGGGCGCGCTCGACTTGGAAGGAGAACAACAAAGGCTGGTTGCAGTGGGTTGAAATTGGTGGTAAAATTATAGCAGTGGGTGCCATTATCGCAGGGAGCGTCCTGAGTGGCGGTACCCTAGCTCCTATCCTTATCGGAGCAGGGACTGCTTATCTGGTGGCAGATAGCGGTTATCAGGCGATTAGCGGGGAGACCATTTCGGGGAAACGGTTGACTGACGGGGAGCGTATCTGGGCAGGTGTGGACGCAGTCTTGACGGCAGCGACCGGTGGCTTTGCGACCTATGCCAGCGTGCTTGCCAAGACAGGGAAAGCCGCCTCTACGACGGTACAGACGGTAGGCAAAGCTGTCAATTATGCCGACGATGCCAATGACATCGCTCATACGGTGACCGCGATGCAGGATGACCCCTTGGGCGCAGCACTCCAGTTTGGAATAGGGCGTGCGATTGGTCATGGAGCTACTGCTCTTGGAAATAAAGCCCGAGCAAGATTTGGCAAGGGTGGCAGTGGAGCTGATGTGGACTTGCCAAGTAGTGGGAAAGGTGTGGATCTGCCAGCGGGCAATGCAGGCTTGAAGACCCATGCGGACACAGATGTGGATCCGTCTACGCTTGGTACAGGCAAGAAGCCAAAACCAGAGATTCAAACGCCTCAACATCAAGAAATACCAAGCCCAAGCAAGAAGCCAGAGCTTGATGTGACGAAGACAAGCAAGCCTGATATTGACCGTGCAAGCAGTCCAGAGATAACTGGTCCAAATAAGAAGCCAGAAATTGATACCACTAAAACGGCGAAACCCGAGATTGACAATCCAAGCCGTCCAGCGGTGGATAAGACCAACAGCGAGTTGGATACAGGTAAGCCCGTGAAGCCGGAGGTCAGCCAAGCTCGTCCGAGCGAGGTGGTGTCACCAAACAGCCGTCCGAAAGAAGTGGACGTGACCAAGAAGCCCGATATCGAAGTGACTCGCCCAGCCGAAGTCAATCCGACCAAGGTTAAGCCAGAAATGGAAACCAAGGTCAAACCAGACATTGACGCAGCTGCGGCTAGTGCCAGCGCCGTTCCGAAAGTCAAGGCGCAAGAACCCGACCTCCCCAAAGCCGGACAACCCGAAGTCACTCCTGATGCCGGCAAGAAGGTGCAGAAGCCAGAAGAGGTGGATACCGAAGCAACTAAGGCTGGTATAGGAATGTCGGAAGATGCAAATTATGCACAAAAGACATATGGTCACTCGTTCAGTCAAGAAGGACAGAAAATATATTCTGAATTAGCAGGGGAACCTATAAAAACAATTGATGATTTAGTTGATGCAATAAAATCGGGTAAAATAGATATTAAAGACTTACCGGTTGAATATATCAATCGCGATGGAAATACTTTGATATTGAATACTCGTACATCACAGGCTTTAACTCAATCAGGTATTCCTAGGAGTGATTGGCATACGATTGATAGGACGGGAGAAAAGTTACACGAGACTTTGCTTGACGGACAACTACAAAGAAACAAACTCACTTCAGAAGGTATTAAAGAAGTTAGACCAAGTAACAGAAAAGGATAATAAATATGACATACAAAACAGAATATGTTTTACCTATGTTTTCTTCAAATTTAGAAAAAGAGCCTGAAATTCAGATAACAGGTTTGGAGGTTGCAATTCGGATTTCAGGTTATGATGATGAGGAACAATTTAGTGATGTTCTACTAAAATTTCAATCAGTCTTGGAATTTACTCGGACATCCTCAAAATTTGGAATAACAGAGGGTTCTTATGATACAGTCATTAAAATTGAAAATTCTAAAAGATTAGCGGAGTTAAAAGAAGCAAATGAAAGGGACTATGCGTTTTGGTCTCCTAATCATTATGCTTTTTACCTAGACGGCTCAGGTTTCTTTCAAATAATTGCTGATAGTTTTGAGGTGGAAAGGCTTGTTTGATTATACAAAACTTAGTAGAGAAGTATCCTATATATTAAGACATAATCCAGATAAATATGGTATAAAGCTGGACTCGGAGGGGTGGTGTTCAGTTGATGATTTAATACATAAATTATCAGAAACTCCTTTATGGAAAGGACTTACAAGAGATGACCTTGAAACAATGATAGAACTATCTGACAAAAAGCGTCATGAAATAAAAGGTGAAAAGATTAGGGCTTTTTATGGACATTCAATAAAAGACAAATTATCTAAAACAGCCAATAAACCACCGAAAGTTTTATACCATGGAACAGTTCAAAGATTTTTAAATCAGATTTTACAAACTGGGCTAATTCCAAAAGAAAGGCAGTATGTTCATTTGTCTTCTGATGTGAGTACAGCAAAGCAGGTAGCTTTGAGAAGAGATGACAGAGCTATCATTTTAGAAGTTGCTGCCCAGTCTGCTTGGGAAAATGGTGTAAAATTTTATATTGGGAATGAAGATATATGGCTTTCTGAGCCAATTCCTAGTGAGTATATTTCTATTATTGAGGATAAATAATCTTTTTATGAGTAGAAATAGAAAGAAAGGGGAAAAGAATGTCCGATAAATCAATGAAAATGACAATGATGACAGAACAATTTGAAAAGGGCGATAGCGGAGAAACAGTAGAGGGCATTACTCTCATTGTTGACGGTGTTGTCAAAGACGTGACAGATATTCTTAAGGAAACAAAAGGATATAATTCAACCTTAGACTTAATTCAAGATGCTATTGTTCGTGGATTGGCTGAAATCAGGGAGTCATAGTTTTATTTAAGAGGACGTTAGTCCTCTTTTTTGTTATACTGGAAAGTGTAGGGGAACAAAATGGAAATTTTAAACAAGTACATTGACAATCCAATCCGAGATTAACAACTCAAGCCGAGCGAGGTGGCGTCACCAAACAGTCGTCCAAAAGAAGTGGATGTGAGCAAGAAGCCAGACATCGAAACCAGTCGTCCGGCCGAAGTCAATCCGACCAAGGTCAAGCCAGAAATGGAAACCAAGGTCAAACCAGACATTGACGCTGCGGCAGCTAGTGCCAGTGCCGTTCCCAAGGTCAAGGCGCAAGAGCCCGACCTACCCAAAGCCGGACAACCCGAAGTCACCCCTGACGCTGGCAAGAAGGTGCAGAAGCCAGAAGAGGTGGATAATCCAAATAGCGATAAAGGAATATCACAACAGACACCTAGAGTTATCCCTGGGCAAGATGGAGTTGTAACAGGCGGTAGTTCAACTAAACTAGGTAAAAATATGATGGAAGATATGGGGCTTAGTAGGGGGCAAAAATGGACTGGTTATCAAGCCCAACACATCATTCCGGCAGATATGGCTGATCACCCTGTTATACAAAAAATGGGTATGGATTTGGATGATGCAAGTAATGGGAAATTTTTGCCTGTGCCAGATTCGGTAGATACTACAAGTGTTAGTCCATTATCAAGACATAGAGGTTATCACTCCACGTATAATGAATTTGTTCGTGCACAGTTAGATAATATTGATGTAAATCAATCTCCTGCAATGTTGCAAAAAGAGGTTAAAGAGTTACAAAGAAAATTAGGCATACTGCAAGATAAGGGTCTGCCTTTATATCCTAAATTTGGCGCAACCGCCGAACTTTGGGAAAGATTTATGAAAAATTTAGACTAATTATTGAAGGATGATTTTATGACTAATAACATGAAATTTTTAACAAATATTCTATTCTCTGAAGACATAACAAGAGCACTAGAACAAGTTCAAAGTATAAATAGCTCCGAACAACTGTTCATCTTGTTAGACAATTATAACTGGGACAGTGGCTTTGACCTTCCGCAAGCGGTACTTGACAATCCTGCTTGTACTAACGCTGTAGCGCTACTGGCATTTGATAGAGCGGACGGCTACCGTTTCCTTTTCGAGGGGTTCGGAGAATATTCCTCGCCAGTTTGGCAAGACTTTGTGACGTCTTTATATAAAGATTTATGTGAGAACAAATTTCCTGACGGAGAGCTTGGTTATTTGCCTGAACTTAGTAAAGTGCAGAAATTTAAGTTGAAAAAACAACATCCAGATTTACCGACGATATTTCTAGACGGAGTTGACGGAGAGCATGTCCGTGTAACTTTATAAAAGTAGGCTATATATCGTATTATATTTGCGAAATGGAAGAAAATAGACGATTGATTATTTTAAATGACACTTTCGGGAAAGAGGGGTCAGATGAGGAAATTGCTGGGCTTACGATTTTGGTGGACGGCACGATTAAAATCGCTTTTGACAAAATTCAAGCCATGCGTCAGTATGACAGTTATAACGAAGTCTTGCGGGATGTCATTTTTGAAGGTTTAGAAAAGATATTCACAGAAAACCGATGATTTTGGGTAAAGTTTTTAATGGTTAAAAATATATTACTAACAGGTTCATGGTACGGTGAGATAAGCTCTCTCAGTAGAAGAATTGAGAGAAAAATTAGTGCAAGTACAAGATGAAAAAGATTGTATCTTGTTAATTGCTGAATTGCTCAAAAAAGGAGATTTTTCTGTAAAAAATCTTTTGATTGACTTGATGAATACCACTAAAGACGATGCCGTGCTTAATCTGTGTATTCGCTTGTTTTGTTCAGTCTGTACTCACGAAGATTTAGAAAATCCTCAAAATTTGAATTTTTTAGCTAATGTGTCAGAGCTTGGTGCTTTAACTTTTGCTTCAAGCGCGATTAACAGTCTGTCTCATGAAGTCATCCCTTATTTGCTAGCTTTATGGGAGGATTGGGAAGATACAGATGTAGCGGTTGCTATTCGTGATAGTTTAGACTCTTATCTAGATTACTATGATGTTCTTGGTGAAAAAGCCGACCTTGATGAAGTGGGACAGTATTATTTGGATAAAGTCCAATCAGTTGATAAAAGACTTTATTACTATGAAAAGGGACCGATTTTTCTTGGTGATTTAACAAAAATCATCTTCCAGCGTTTGTATATGGCGGCTAACCAAAAGGAACGTTTCGCTCTTTTTATCTAGCCAAGTCTTCTTTCAGTCTTATCTGGTTATCATTTTCCACTTGAATATGGACAGGAAGTTAGCGAGCAAGATTTACGGAAAGCTCAAGAATACGTAGACTTTCTGGCTCAAAAAGAGTGGAAAAAAAGTACAAAATATTTTTATGGCTACAACTTGTAGTAAGGTTTTAAGAGGACGGACGTCCTCTTTTTTGCAGTGGGGTAGAGTAAATGACAGATAAAATAGAATTTTTAAACAAGTATACTTTAACTTCTTCAGAAGTAGAAATTGTAACAGATAAAGCAAATATTCTAAATGCCCCAATTCCAGATTTTTGGAAAGAAGCACTTTTGTCAGATAGTTTGGAAGAAAGAAAAGAAAAAATTCATCAATATCTTGCTTTTGGGCTAGGAAGTTAAGCAATTCTGTAGTAAACTGTGTCATAGGAATAAATCTCTTTCTAGTAATGTTTCGCAACTCTACTATAACGGATTTATTCCTTTTTGTGTTTACACAACTTATTTTACACTACCCAAAGTGGATGTGTAAATATCACAGTGTGTTTACACCTAAGTATAGACGAAAAGTCATCTATAATCAATATCGAAACAGTTTGGGTGAAATATTCCACCGATTATGTGGTTATAAAGGCGTTGAAATTATTGAGGGACACTTAATGCCAGATCATGTACATATGTTGGTAAGTATTCCACCGAGGATAAGTGTTTCTAGTTTTATGGGGTATTTAAAAGGTAAAAGTGCACTCATGATGTTTGATAAGCAGGCCAATATAAAATATAAGTTTGGGAACCGACATTTTTGGGCGGAAGGCTATTACGTGAGTACAGTAGGCCTTAATGAAGCCACCATTAAGAAATATATCCAAGAGCAGGAAAAGCATGATATAGCGTTGGATGAATTGAGTGAAAAAGAATATGAGGATCCCTTTAGGGATAGTGGCAAGTAATGCAAACACCTCTTTGAGAGGTTTGTTACGAGTCAAGAGCAATGAGGCTTGAACAAAGTGAAAGCCAGCGTCTTTAGGCGCTGGCTGGTGATGTGGGCTTATAGCCCTGGGACAAACCACCCGTTAGACGGGTGGTTATGATGTCCTTTTGTTTTTTAGGAAGAATTCGGAACAAATAGAGGAAGATTTTGTGTATTTGTGATAAAATAGAAGTATGAAAGAAAGAATGTCAGAATTAGTAGAATTGCTCAACCGATATGCCCATGAGTATTATACGGCAGACAGGCCAAGTGTATCGGACAGCGAGTATGACAGACTCTATCGTGAGTTAGCGGAGTTAGAAGAAAAGTACCCAACCGATATCCTGCCTGACAGTCCGACACATCGGGTGGGAGGGAAGATTTTAGAAGGATTTAAAAAATATCCACACCAGTATCCTCTCTTTAGTTTGCAGGATGCTTTTTCACGTGAAGAATTAATAGCCTTTGACCAAAGGATTCGCAAGGAATTCCCTCAGGTCTCTTATCTTTGTGAACTCAAGATTGATGGGCTCTCTATTTCCCTGACCTATGAAAAGGGAATCTTGGTGGCAGGAGCGACTCGGGGGGATGGCTCTGTTGGTGAAAATATCACTGAAAACCTCAAGCGGGTCAAGGATATTCCACTGACCTTGAAAGAACCGCTGGACATTACCGTTCGAGGAGAGTGCTACATGCCTAAGGCTTCCTTTGATGCGGTCAATCAGCTGCGGCAGGAGAATGGTGAGCCTGAGTTTGCCAATCCCCGAAATGCAGCAGCAGGAACCTTGCGGCAGCTGGACACAGCAGTTGTGGCCAAGCGCAATCTAGCGACTTTCCTATACCAAGAAGCCAGTCCGACTCAGGTTGGCAGCCAAGAAGCCGTCTTAAACAAGCTGGCGGATTTGGACTTCTCAGTCAATCCTACTCATATTCTGGCGGATTCTATCGAAGCAGTTTGGGAGTTTATCGAAAATATTGCTCAGGAGCGGGACAGTCTTCCTTATGAGATTGACGGTATTGTTATCAAGGTTAATGACTTGGCGGTGCAAGAGGAGCTTGGATTTACTGTCAAGGCACCTAAGTGGGCTATCGCCTATAAATTTCCAGCTGAGGAAAAGGAAGCCCAACTTCTGTATGTTGACTGGACAGTCGGTCGAACAGGTGTTGTGACTCCGACGGCTAATCTGACGCCAGTGCAGCTAGCGGGAACGACTGTCAGCCGAGCAACTTTGCACAATGTGGACTATATTGCAGAGAAGGATATTCGTCAGAAAGACACCGTTATCGTCTATAAAGCGGGTGATATTATTCCTGCTGTCTTGCGAGTGGTGGAGTCCAAGCGTGTCTCAGAGGAGCCTCTGGAAATACCAAGTCACTGTCCGAGCTGTGAGAGTGAGCTAGTACACTTTGAAGATGAAGTCGCTCTGCGCTGCATCAATCCTCTTTGTCCAGCCCAAATCAAGGAGGGGTTGATTCACTTTGCTAGCCGGGATGCCATGAATATTACTGGCCTTGGTCCAGCAGTGGTAGAGAAGCTCTTTGCTAAAAATCTAGTTAAAGATGTGGCTGGAATCTATCGGCTGACGGTAGAAAATTTACTAGAACTAGAGAACTTTAAGGAAAAATCAGCAAATAAATTGTATACTGCTATTCAAGCTTCCAAGGAGAACTCGGCCGAACGCCTCTTGTTCGGTTTGGGGATTCGCCATGTGGGAAGCAAGGCCAGTCGGATATTGCTGGAGAAATTCCATGATATCCCTAAGCTGTCTCAGGCCAGCCAAAAAGAGATTGCAGCTATTGACAGCCTTGGAACTGTGATTGCCCAAAGCTTACATACCTATTTTGAGCAGGAAGGCTCTCAGATTCTTTTGGCGGAGCTGCAGGAAGCAGGTGTGAATCTAGACTATCTGGGACAAAAGGCAGCGGCTGATGCAGCCCTATCAGGTATGACGGTTGTTTTGACTGGTAAATTACAAAAATTGACCCGCAATCAAGCTAAAGAAAAATTGCAGAGTTTGGGTGCTAATGTTTCTGGATCTGTTTCTAAAAAAACGGATCTGGTAGTGGCTGGCGCAGATGCTGGCAGCAAGCTAGCCAAGGCTCAGGAGTTAGGAATTGAAATTCGGGATGAAGACTGGCTTGATAGCTTATGAGGCTGAAGTATGAAGGATAAGATTAAACGAGCACGATTGATTTATAACCCGACTTCGGGACAGGAAATTATTAAGAAAAATATAGCGGAAGTTTTGGATGTTTTGGAGGATGTGGGCTATGAAACCAGCGCCTACCAAACCACTCCAGCGCCTCTTTCTGCTCAAAAAGAAGCTGAAAGAGCAGCAAAAGCAGGATTTGATTTGATTATTGCGGCAGGCGGTGACGGTACCATCAATGAGGTAGTTAATGGCGTGGCGAATCTGGATGAACGGCCTAAACTGGCCTTTATTCCAACTGGCACAACCAACGATTATGCGCGTGCTCTGAAGATCCCCATGGGAGACCCCGTAGCGGCAGCCCGCATCATCGAAAAGAACCAGACCATTAAGATGGATATTGGCCGAGCCTATGGTAACAAGTATTTTATCAATATTGCGGCAGCTGGAACCCTAACAGAGCTGACTTACAGTGTCCCTAGTGAAGTCAAATCCCGCCTAGGTTACTTTGCCTATGTCGCAGAAGGAGCAAAAAAGCTCCCTCGCTCTAAGTTCCGCAAGGTCCGTATCAAGCATGACCATGGTGTCTTTGAAGGGAAGATTTCGCTCATGTTTGCGGCTCTGACCAACTCTATCGGTGGTTTTGAAAAGCTAGCGCCAGACACTAAATTAGACGATGGGAATTTTACCTTGATTTTGGTCAAGACAGCTAATCTCTTTGACATGCTGAGTCTGATGATGCAGGCTATCAATGGCGGTCAGCACGTAGGCGATATCAATGTAGAATACCTCAAAACAAGCAAGCTGCAGCTAGAAATTTTAGACAAAAAAGGTCCATTTATGCTGAATTTGGATGGAGAATATGGCGGCGATACACCTGTTGAACTAGAGGTGCTGCACGGACATTTGGAATTTTTTGCCAATATTGATGAAATCAGTCAGACAGCCCTTTCAATAGAATAATTTTAGATAAGAGATGAAAGAACATGCTAGACTATAAAGTCTTAGTCCATTACCACAATCCTACTGGAGATTATTTCTCCTATGATATGTGGCAGTGGCAAATAAACCAATGGGGAAAGGAAGCAGCCTTTTCCAAACTTGATTATTTTGGTATTCAGGGAGAATTATCATTTGAGACCTGGGAGCCCTTAGATCACGCTCATGTGATTATCAAACGTTCAGACTGGTCTAGCCAGTCATGTGACTATCATATTGATTTATTACCTCCTCATCTGCTGACGGAAATTTGGCTGATTGAGGGAGATGCTCAAGTTTATTATTCCCTGCAGGCTGCAACGACAAGTCACCAGTATTCACGCCGGCGTCCGCATAACTTTGATATGGCCCTGAGAACAGACTACTTTGATGAGTGCTGGGGCTATCAAGGCTGGTTGGGACACCGTCAGACGGACGGTGCACATGCTTTCAAAGTTTGGGCACCGACTGCTAAGAAGGTAGAACTAGTAGTCTATGAATCAGCTGCCAATCAAGCTCCTGTTTATAAAATCTTCCCAATGCAAAAAGGAGATCGATATTCTCAAGACCATAAGGAAAACACCATCGGTGTCTGGTCAACTGAAATAGCAGAAGACTTGACCGGCAAAACTTATCACTATCATGTTAGCTTTGAATACCGTAATTTTTATACTCGCGATCCTTATACCATTGCGACCAGTCCAGATGGCAAGCGCTCAGCGATTCTTGGAGCGGATGAGACAGAAGTAGCTGGTTTTCAAGTTCTGCAAGGCAAAGAAGCTTTCTGGCGCTTGGATAATCCAAATCAAGCAGTGATTTATGAGATGCACATTCGGGATTTGACCAAGTCGGAGACTTCAGGCGTGGATAGTCAGCTGCGCGGGACCTTCTTGGGAGCCTTTCAAAAAGGCACTACCAATCATCAAGGGCAAAAGACAGGCTTTGACTATATCAGTGATTTAGGCGTTAATGTCGTCCAGCTTCAGCCTGTCTCTGACCGTCACAAGGACTATGATGAAAATGGAGAGCTAATCTACAACTGGGGCTATGACCCGCAGAATTATCATGCTCCGGAGACGAGCTTTTCCAGCAATCCTGCTGACCCAGCGCAGGCCATCCGTGATTTGAAAACGATGATTCAGGCCTACCATGATGCGGGGATTTCTGTGACATTGGATGTTGTCTACAATCACATCTACTCGACCTATGATTCTGCTTTCCAAGCTACGGTACCAGATTATTACTATCGGATGAATCCTAACGGCTCTTTCCAAAATGGAACCGGAGTGGGGAGTGAGACGGCCAGCGAGCATGAGATGTTTCGCAAGTTTATGATTGACTCTCTGCTCTACTGGGTAAAGGAGTTCAATGTAGATGGCTTCCGCTTCGACCTGATGGGAATTCATGATGTAGAAACGATGAATGCCATTCGTCAAGCTATGGATGAGGTGGATCCGAGAATCCTGCTCTATGGAGAAGGCTGGGATATGGGAACGGGTCTGAGACCGGAAGATAAAGCCAAAAAGGACAATGCTTATCAGTTGCCGCGGATTGGATTTTTCAATGATACAGAGCGGGATGCGGTCAAAGGTGCAGAAGTTTATGGTGGCATCAAGGCTGGTTTTGTTAGTGGTCAGGCGACGGAGGATATCGTCGCTAAGTCTATCCTTGGCAGCAGGGAACTAGGCAGCTATCACAGTCCTGATCAAGTCCTTAACTACGTGGAGGCTCACGACAATTTCAACTTACATGATTTGCTTGCGGAGCTGCATCCCGACGATGATGTTCTGACTCGCACCAAGCGTATTGAGCTGGCAACTGCTATGAACCTCCTCATGCAAGGTATGGCATTCATGGAGGTTGGACAGGAATTTTCTCGTACTAAGCTTGTAGCTACGGGGGAAGACGGCCAAGTCCTGCATAGCGATCGCGAAAGGGCTATGAACAGCTACAATGCGCCAGATGCAGTCAATCAAGTGAATTGGGATATTTTGCAGGACCATCAAGAGAGTATTGATTTTATCAAGGACATCATTCGCCTCAAGACAAGCTGCAAGGCCTTTTCTTATCAGGCTTATGAAGATATTTACAAGCATGTCTTTGTCCAATCAGCCGAGCAGGGCAGTGGTTTGATTATCTTTGAGATTAAGGATGACAAGCATTATCAAGTCATATTTAATGCCAGCGGCCTGCCCTATTATCTGCCTAATGCAGATAAGCTGCGTCTCATAGTGGGCAATAGCCGTCATAAGAAGCCTTTCTATGTTGAAAATCTGACGGTTTCTGTTTTTGAAGTTATTCAATAAGTTATTAGCTACAAGAAAAGCCTTAAGTCCATTGGACTTAAGGCTTTTGCTATCTATGGATTGGCTGTGGAGCTAGAGCTGGAAGAGCTCGAGTCTTCCTGACTGCTGTCTTCGTCGCTGCTGCTAGTTTGGAACTGCTCTGGATGCAGTGCACGATAGCTTGGCGAATTAAAGAGGTCCACAGTGGAGACATTGCCTCGTTTAGAGTAAAGACTGGTTGATTGGTCACCTTTTTCCTTTTCAATAGCCAATAAGGCTTTCATTGAATTAAGATAAGAGTAATCTTTAGGGTTGACCTTGCCTAAGTCATTTCCCTTGTAGAAGCGAATCAAGTCGCCGGTCTGAATAGCGTCACTCATCTTCAGCTGAGTATTGGCAGCATTGCGAATCTCATCCAGCTCCTTCTTGATGGTTTCGTCAGGATTGGTAATTTCCTCACCGGTCTGGGTGTAGTAGGTCCGTCCGTTGAAGCTAGTGTATTTTGGAGTGACAAAGTTATTGCTGGATCGGAAGGCTGTGATTTGCTGATGCTGAGATGACAGCAGGTCTTGTCCAACTTGAAGGTAGTTCTTAGAGTCAATGCCCAGCAAATGCTCCAATGTTGGCAGCATATCCACTTGACCGCCGTAGGTATCAATGATCTTTCCTTTGTCCATATCAGGCACCACGACCATGTAAGGCACGCGCTGCATCATGGCATTGTCATAATTAGACCAAGTCTCAGAGGATTTGCCTACAAGAGGGGCCAAGTTAGGATTGCGGGTTTGGGAAATTCCAAAGTGATCCCCATAGAGAACGATAATAGAGTTGTCATAGAGGCCGGATTCTTTGAGATAGTCAAACAAGGCCTTGACAGAAGAATCTAGATAGTTGGCAGTGGCAAAGTAGCCGTTGATGGTTTCATCCTTGGTCTTAGCCAGAGGGAATCCAATCTCGTCGCCAATCAAGCTAGTTGTGTAAGGATAGTGATTGGAAACCGTGATATACTTAGCATAGAAAGGCTGCTGCAGGTGTTCCAGATATTTGATGGAATCTTTCAGCATAATCTTGTCGTTCAAGCCGTACTGGAAGGAGTTGGTGTCGTCCTGCTTGGTAAAGTAAGACGCATCGAAGAAATAGTTATAACCCCATTGCTTGTAAGCTGTATTGCGGTTCCAGAAACTTCCAGTATTTCCATGGAAAACAGCAGAAGTATAGTCGCCGTTTTTGGAAAGAATAAAAGGTGCAGCTTGCTGGGTATTGGTACCGCCGTAGTTAACCATGAAGGAGCCTTGATTGAGACCAAAGAGCCCAGTTTCAATCATGGTTTCAGCATCAGAAGTCTTACCAGCCTTGACCTGGTTGAAGACATTAGAGAAAGCCAGAGTCGAATTGGAGTGGTAGAGGGAATTGAGGAAAGGTGTCACCTCGTACTCTTTCCCATCTGCCTGCAGCTTATAGTCAATCAGGAACTGCTGGAAGCTTTCCAGATGGACGTAGATGACATTGCGACCCTTGGCAATCCCGTAATATTCTGGATTTGGTTCCGCATAGTGGGATTGGATATATTCTGTTACTGGTTCCAAGTCTTTTTCAGAAGCTTTGGAGCGCTCGCGATTGGCGGTATATGTCTGGTTAGCACTGTAACCTAGAAAGGCTGGCAAGCCCAGAGCCCGAACGACATAATAGTTGGAAAATCCACGTGACAAGAGCTCAGGCCGGTCAATTTCAGCCAAGAAAAGGTTGGCTGAGAATAGCATGGCAGACAGGGATGTCACAGCAAAGCTGGCGCGTTTATTGAAAGGCCTGTCATCCATGCGGATGTATTTCTTAAAGAATAAGAAGGCCAAAATCGGGAAATCAATCAGATAAAGAATATCCCAAGGGCGGAAGAGTTCAAGTGCTGCCTCCCCAAGACCAGCTGAAACGCTGCTAGAAGCTAGCATAGTGTTTACTGTGACAAAGTCACTGAACTCGCGGTAGTAAATGGAGTTAGATACCAGCCAAGCAAAGAGGAGCAGATAGATTCCGAAGGCTAGGCTGTAGAATAATTTAGTTCGTTTTACATAAAGTGCTAGTCCTAGCAGCAAGAGGCTGATAGGGAAAGGGTTGATAATAGCTAAAAATACTTGATAGGCACCTTGAATATCAAGGTTAAAATCAATCGTATAGGCCCACATGGTTTTTATCCAATAGAGGATCAGTAAAATCAAGACAAAACCTAGTCTTGTACTCATGAAGTTGAGTAAATTCTTGGTTATTTTTTTCACAAAAAGTTACTTCCTTGTCTTATTTCCTAAAAATTTTCTCCTCTAAGTATAACATAATTTCTCCAGTTAAGGAAAATTTGAGCCGCATTTGAGATATTTTAAATCGGTGAAATTGTAATATTTCTATAAAAGCCTTATCCTCTCTATGGAGAGGTTTATAGTCGTTTTGCACTTGTTTGTGAAATCTTTTATTAACTCAAATGTAAAATATGTTTTGAGAATTTTCACAATCTTTGGTATAATATAATTTATGAATAAACTTACTGTTACTCAAGAGGCAGAAGAAAAACTGAGAAAGGGCATTCTTTTATTAGATAAAAAGGATTTTGGCGCTCTTTCGCTTCAGAATCAATGTGTGGAGCTGCAAAACCGTCAGGGAAAGTTCTTAGGCACAGCTTATCTCTCTCCGCAGAATAAAGGAGTAGGCTGGCTGATTTCCCAGAAGAAGGTAGAGCTGAATCCTGCTTTTTTTCAAGACCTCTTTGAGCAGGCTAAGAGCAGACGTTCTACTTATTTCCATTCGTCTGACACGACAGCCTTTCGACTCTTTAATCAAGAGGGGGATGGCTTCGGTGGCTTCACAGTGGATTTCTACAATGATTTTGCGCTCTTTTCTTGGTACAATGACTTTGTCTTTGCTATCAAGGATCAGATTCTGACAGCCTTCGCTATGGTTTTCCCAGAAATTCAGGGAGCTTATGAAAAGATTCGTTTCAAGGGTTTGAACTACGAATCAGCCCATCTCTACGGAGCAGAAGCGCCAGCAACCTTCACAGTCTTGGAGAACGGTGTTCGCTATCAGGTTTTTTTGAATGAGGGGCTCATGACCGGTATCTTTCTGGATCAGCACGATGTGCGTGCCAGTCTGGTAGATGGTCTGGCTGCTGGTAAAAGTTTACTCAATATGTTTTCCTATACAGCTGCTTTTTCAGTGGCAGCAGCCATGGGCGGTGCCAGTCAGACAGTATCAGTTGATTTGGCCAAGCGCAGCCGTGAGCTGTCAGAAGCTCATTTTCTGGCCAATGGTCTGACACTGGATCAGCATTGCTTTCAGGTGATGGATGTCTTTGATTATTTCAAGTACGCTAAGCGTCACGATCTAAGTTTTGATGTCATTGTCATAGATCCGCCCAGCTTTGCTAGAAATAAGAAGCGGACATTCTCAGTTGCTAAAGATTATCATCGTTTGGTTGCACAAGCTTTGGAAATCTTGAATCCTCAGGGAATCATGATTTTAAGTACCAATGCAGCTAATCTTTCCAAAAGTAAGTTTAAACAAGAAATTGAAAAAGGTTTTGCCGGCAGAAAGCACCGCTATCTTGCGGAGTATGGCTTGCCAGCAGACTTTGTCTATAATAAAAAAGACGGGAGCAGTAATTACCTCAAGGTATTTACAATAAAGGTGGACCAATGAAATTAGTCGTTTCTGTAATGCCCAAGAGTTTAGAAGAAGCTCAAGAAATTGATGTATCACGCTATGAAGAAGCAGATATTATTGAGTGGCGGGCAGAATTTTTTGCCAAGGATGACATTTTAAATGTTGCGCCAGCTATTTTTGAAAAATTTGCTGGACGTGAATTGATTTTCACCTTGCGGACCCGTCAGGAAGGCGGAGAAATCGAACTATCCGATGATGAATACGTAGCTCTCATCAAGGAAGTAGCCGGTTTTTACCAGCCGGATTATATCGACTTTGAATATTTCTCTCACAAGGGGAAATTTGAAGAAATGCTGGAGTTTCCTAATCTGGTGCTGAGCTACCACAACTTTGAGGAGACGCCTGAAAATATGATGGAAATCCTGTCTGAGCTGACTTCTCTGACCCCTAAGGTGGTCAAGGTTTCTGTCATGGCTCACAATGAGCAGGATGTGTTGGACTTGATGAACTATACTCGCGGTTTCAAGACTTTGAATCCTGAGCAAGATTTTGTCACCATTTCCATGGGAAAAGTCGGCAAGATTTCACGCATTGCGGCTGATTTGACAGGTTCCAGTTGGTCATTTGCCAGTCAGGAGATGGCGTCAGCACCTGGTCAGATTTCTCTGAGCAATATGAAGAAAATCCAGGAGATTTTGAATGAGAATTAATGGCCACACCCGCATGGCTGCTGTGGTTGCCAAGCCAATTAAGCACAGTATTTCTCCTCTTATTCACAATATGGCTTTTGAAAAGACTGGTGTCAATGGTGTCTATCTAGCTTGGGAAGTAGAAGCGAAGGATCTGCAGGCCAGTATAGAAAATATCCGCAGATACGATATGTTTGGTGTCAATCTTTCCATGCCCTATAAGCAGGAAGTGATACCTTATCTGGACGAGCTTGATGTCAGCGCCCGCCTTATCGGAGCAGTCAATACCGTTGTGAATAAAAATGGAATTTTAGTTGGTTATAACACAGATGGCAAGGGATTTTTTAAGAGCTTGCCTTCTTTTGCTATTCGGGGCAAAAAAATGACGATTTTGGGAGCAGGTGGAGCAGCGACAGCGATTATTGCTCAAGCAGCTTTGGACAAGGCAGAGGAAATTTTTGTTTTCACTCGACAGGCTTCCTATGAGAAGATTGTCAGCAAAATGGCAGCTATCAGCCATCAAACCAAGAGTCGTATCCAGGTACTAACTTTGGAAGATGCGGATAGTTTGCAGGATAAAATCAATCAATCAGACCTTCTGGTCAATGGAACTAGTCTAGGCATGGATGGTATCAGCATGCCCCTGCCTGAACAGCTTGAGCTGCCCAGCCAGATTTTAGTTGCGGATGTTATCTACCAACCTTTTGAAACGCCCTTTCTCAAATGGGCCAGAAATCAAAATGTCTCAGCGGTCAATGGACTTGGTATGCTGCTTTATCAAGGAGCAGAAGCCTTTGAGCTTTGGACTGGCAAAACCATGCCCAGTCAGGAAATTTGGCAGTGTTTAGAAGAATTGTATAAATAAGGAGGCGCTTATGAAACTGAATGTGAATCTCCCGCATCATCCCTATGATATTCTCATCAAAAAGGGGTCTTTATCTCAGGCTGGAAGTTGGCTGAGTCAGCTTTGGCAGCCTCAGAAGGTAGTTATCGTCACGGACAATCGAGTGGCTCGACTCTATGCGGAAAAGATCAAGCTGAGCTTGGAAGCGGCTGGGTTTGAAGCCTTTGTCTTTGACTTTTTGGAGGGTGAAGCCAGCAAGAACTTAAAGACTGTCAACAAAGTCTATGAGTTTTTGGTCAAGGTTGGTCTGACTCGCAGCGACGGGATCGTTGCCTTGGGTGGCGGCGTTGTTGGTGATTTGGCAGGCTTTGCCGCTTCGACCTACATGCGGGGCGTTCATTTCGTGCAGGTTCCGACCAGTCTGACAGCTCAAGTGGACTCCTCTATCGGTGGTAAGACAGGTGTCAATACACCCTGGGCCAAGAATATGGTCGGGACTTTTACCCAGCCTGACGGAGTTCTGATTGACCCTGAAGTCTTGCAGACCTTGGGCCAGCGGGAATTGATTGAAGGCATGGGCGAGGTGGTCAAGTACGGCTTGATTGAGGATAAGGAACTCTGGGATGAGATGTCAGAAATGGATGGCAGTCCAGAGTCGATTTTGGAGCATGCAGAGAGCATCATCTACCATTCCTGCGATGTCAAGCGTAAGATTGTGGTCGAGGACGAGCTGGATAATGGCGTCCGCCTCTATCTGAACTTCGGCCATACTATTGGGCACGCTATTGAAGCGACAGCAGGCTACGGAAAAGTCATGCACGGTGAAGCTGTGGCGATTGGCATGGTACAGGTTTCTCGTGTCGCTGAAAAGAAAGGCCTCATGCCAGCCGGAATCACAGAAGACATTATCCGCATGTGTCAGAAGTTTGGCTTGCCAGTGGATTACCAGCCTTGGGATGAAAATGCTCTCTATCAGGCACTGACCCATGATAAGAAGGCTAGAGGCAACTCTATCAAGCTAGTACTGGTGCCTGAGCTGGGTTCGGCTAGTATTCACCAGATTCCGCTGGAAGAGATGAAAGAATTTCTGAAGAAATAAGTGCCAGATGGAGTTTAAGACGATTGGACAGTTTGGATAATAAATAGACAGGTTGTCCATATCTTTCCATCCCAGAAATAGGAGAAAATGTATGAGATACTTAACAGCAGGAGAATCGCACGGACCACGTCTGACAGCTATTATTGAGGGAGTGCCAGCTGGTCTTCCTTTGACCGCTGACTATATCAATGCTGAGCTCAAGCGCCGTCAGGGTGGTTACGGCCGTGGTGCCCGCATGAAGATTGAGAGCGACCAAGTCGAGATTACATCTGGTGTTCGGCATGGCTTGACCATGGGCGGTCCGATTACCCTCAATGTCACGAATCTGGATCATCAGAAGTGGCTGGAGATTATGAGCGCGGCAGATGTGGATGAAAAGAAAAAAGGGCTGCGCAAGATTACCAAACCACGCCCTGGCCATGCTGACTTGGTTGGTGGTATGAAATACCGCTTTGATGATTTGCGAAATTCTCTGGAGCGTTCTTCTGCCCGCGAAACGACCATGCGTGTAGCAGTCGGAGCAGTAGCCAAGCGCTTGCTGGAAGAAATTGGTGTAGAGGTGACCAGTCATATCGTAACCTTTGGTGGCATTGATATTGATGTGCCGAACGACCTGACTGTAGCAGAAATCAAGGAAAGAGCTGCCCAGTCAGAGGTTTCCATTGTCAATCCCGAGCGCGAAGAAGAGATTAAGGCCTTTATTGATCAGATTAAGAAAGACGGGGATACTATCGGTGGTGTCATTGAGACTGTCGTTGGCGGTGTTCCGGTTGGTCTGGGCTCCTATGTCCAATGGGACAAGAAGCTGGATGCCAAGATTGCTCAGGGAATCGTGTCCATCAATGCTTTCAAGGGAGTTGAGTTTGGCGTGGGCTTTGAAGCCGGCCGTCTCAAGGGCAGTCAAGTCATGGATGAAATCCTCTGGTCCGAGGAAGATGGCTTCACTCGCAGGACCAATAATCTAGGCGGCTTTGAGGGCGGTATGACCAATGGTCAGCCAATCGTAGTGCGCGGTGTTATGAAGCCCATTCCAACCCTTTACAAGCCACTGATGAGTGTGGATATTGAGACCCACGAGCCTTATAAGGCGACAGTGGAGCGGAGCGATCCTACGGCTCTGCCAGCGGCGGGTGTAGTTATGGAAAGTGTGGTGGCGACAGTTTTAGCCACCGAAGTCTTGGAGAAGTTCTCTTCGGACAATCTGGAAGAACTAAAGGATGCGGTAGCTCGCCATCGGGAATTTGTCAAGAACTTTTAGAAGAGAGGAGTTGGCATGGAGAGAAAAACGGTCTATATCGCAGGCCTGGGACTGATTGGAGCTTCCTTAGCTCTGGGAATCAGGCGAGCTCATCCTGAGATAGAGATTCTTGGCTATAATCGCAGTGAAGAATCGCGCAGAGTTACCTTGGAACGTGGAATGGTAGACCGGGTAACGGATGATTTTGCCGCCTTTGCTCCATTGGCTGATGTGATTATTCTGGCTGTGCCCATCAAGCAGACCATAGCATTTATCAAGGAGCTATCAGATCTGGAACTGAAGGAAAATGTTATCATCTCAGATGCTGGATCGACCAAGGCAGAGATTGTGGCAGCAGCAGAAAAGTACCTGAAGAATAAGCCCGTCCGCTTTGTCGGAGCTCATCCTATGGCCGGAAGTCACAAGACCGGAGCCAAGGCTGCCCATGTCACTCTCTTTGAAAATGCCTATTATATCTTCACGCCCTCTAGCCTGACCAAGCCTGGTACGCTTGAGAAAATGAAAGACTTGCTAAGTGGTCTTCATGCCCGCTTTATCCAGGTGGATGCAGCTGAGCACGACCGAGTGACCAGTCAAATCAGCCATTTTCCGCATATCCTAGCCTCCAGCCTTATGGAGCAAGCGGCAGCTTATAGTCAGGAGCATGAGCTGACTCAGTCTTTTGCAGCCGGTGGTTTTCGAGATATGACGCGGATTGCGGAGAGTGAGCCGGGTATGTGGACCTCTATCCTCTTGACAAATCCTCAAGCTATCTTGGAGCGGCTGGAAGATTTTAAAAACCAGTTAGACAAGGTTGCCGCAGCGATTGAGGCTAAGGACGAGACAGCTATCTGGGAATTTTTCGATCGAGGACGGCAAAGCCGTAAGCAGATGGAAATTCATAAACGGGCTGGTGTGGACAGTTTTTATGACCTCTTTATTGAGGTGCCCGATGAAGAAGATGCGATTTTGGGTATTTTGGAGCTCCTGCGCGGAATTTCAGTTGTCAATATTCGTATCAACGAGGAAAACCGAGAAGATATCAATGGTATTCTGCAAATCACCTTTAAAAATCACCAAGATTTGGAAAAATCTGCTAAAATAGTAAGAGAAAACACGGATTACCTAGTGTCCGTAGACTAATATAGATTGGAGAATTCTATGTCAAATATTTATGATTTAGCCAATGAACTGAGCAGAAATCTGCGTGATTTACCTGAGTACAAGGCAGTCGCAGAAAGAAAGAAAGCAGTGGATGCTGATAGCGAAGCGAAGGCTATTTTTACAGATTATCTGGCTTTCCAGCAGGAGTTGCAACAGCTGGCTCAAACTGGTCAGGTGCCGACTCAGGAGGTGCAGGACAAGATGACTTCCTTTGGTGAGAAGATTCAGGGCAATGCTGTTCTTTCTGAATTCTTCAATAAGCAGCAGCAACTGTCCATCTATCTGGCGGACATTGAGCGTATTATCTTTGAACCGGTGCAGGATTTGCTTAAGTAAGCTAAAAAAAGAAGAATCTGGGCTGAATACCTGGATTCTTTTTGCTGCGGCTAGGATTCCAGAAATTTTAAGAATTTCTGGTCTTTTTATGATAAAATAAGAAGCAACAAAGGAAAGTACGAGGTCATCTATGAAATTATCAACCAATGTAAGAGGCCTGAAGGGCCGTATCCGCGTACCTGGAGATAAATCTATCAGCCACCGTTCCATTATTTTTGGCAGTTTGGCCAAGGGGGTCACTACTGTTCGCGACATTTTGCGAGGAGAAGATGTGCTGTCTACCATGCAGGTTTTTCGTGACTTAGGCGTGCAGATTGAGGACGATGGAAATTTAGTCAAGATTCATGGCGTAGGATTTGAAGGCCTGCAAGTACCGAAAAATAAGCTGGATATGGGCAATTCTGGAACGTCTATCCGTTTGATTTCTGGTGTTTTGGCCGGTCAGGATTTCAAAGCGGAGATGTTTGGTGACGACAGTCTATCCAAGCGCCCTATGGATCGGGTGACCATTCCTCTGCGGCAGATGGGAGTCGAGATTGCTGGTCGGACTGAGCGTGATTTACCACCGCTCAAGATGAAGGGCAGTAGGGAACTGAAGTCTATTCATTATCAGCTGCCAGTGGCTTCTGCTCAGGTTAAGTCGGCCTTGATTTTTGCTGCTCTGCAGGCTCAGGGAGAGTCGGTTATTATAGAAAAGGAAATCACCCGTAATCATACAGAAGATATGATTGCCCAGTTTGGTGGGCAGATTGAGGTCAAGGGTAAGGAAATTCGCATTCAGGGTGGTCAGGAATTCACTGCTCAGGAAGTGACGGTTCCAGGTGACATTTCCAGTGCGGCCTTCTGGCTGGTAGCTGGATTGATTGTGCCGGACTCTAAGATCGTTTTAGAAAATGTTGGCATCAATGAAACTCGCACAGGTATTCTAGAAGTGATAGAGGCTATGGGCGGACGGATGACGCTGTCAGATGTCGATCCAGTAGCCAAGTCTGCAACCATCACCGTTGAGACGTCTGTGCTTAAGGGCACTGAGATTGGCGGCGAGATTATCCCGCGCTTGATTGATGAGTTGCCGATTATTGCGCTTCTGGCGACGCAGGCTCAGGGACGAACTGTCATTCGTGATGCAGAGGAACTCAAGGTCAAGGAAACCGACCGGATCCAGGTAGTGGCAGACGCGCTCAATAGCATGGGCGCAGCTATTACCCCGACGGAAGACGGCATGATTATTGAAGGGAAAACACCTCTCCACGGCGCTCAGATCAATACCTTGGGAGACCATCGCATCGGGATGATGACGGCAATTGCTGCTTTGTTGGCTCAAAGTGGTCAGGTAGAACTTGAGCGGTCTGAAGCTATTAAGACCAGCTATCCAAGTTTCTTCAGCGACTTGGAGGGCTTGATACATGGCTAAGATATTGCTGGGCTTTATGGGAGCCGGAAAATCCACAGTAGCCAGAGGCTTAGCCCAAGATTTTGTCGATATGGATGAACTGCTCTGCCAGCGGCTAGGCATGTCTATCAAGGACTATTTTGACCAGCATGGTGAAGCGGCCTTTCGGGCTGCTGAATCCCAACTCTTAGCTGAGTTGATCGATACGGACTTGGTCGTCTCAACTGGCGGTGGTGTAGTCGTCAGCCCTGAAAATCGCAGATTGCTGGCTCAGAATGCTGACAATATCTACCTGAAAGCAGATTTTGAAACGCTCTATCAGAGAATCCAGCAGGATGCTGAGCAGGAACGGCCCTTGTTCTTAAATCAGAGCAAGTCAGACTTACAGCAAATTTTTGAGCAGCGTCAGGCTTGGTATGAGGAAGTGGCGACCCAGATTGTCGATACGAGGCTCAAAAGCCTGCAGGAAATTATTGAGGAAATTCAATGAAAATAGCATTTTTAGGTCCCAGAGGCTCCTTTTCTCACCATGTAGCCCAAGCTGCTTTCCCCAGCGAGGACTTGGTGTCCTATCAGAATATCACCGAGGTCATGAAGGCTTATGAGGCTAGAGAAGTGGATTACTCGGTCGTTCCGGTGGAAAATTCCATTGAAGGCAGTGTCCACGAGACTTTGGACTATCTCTTTCATCAGGCAGACATTCAGGCAGTGGCTGAGATTGTACAGCCCATCAAGCAGCAGCTCTTGGTGACCGATTTGGAGAAGCCGATCGAGAAGATATTTTCTCATCCGCAGGCTATTGCCCAAGGAAAGAAATACATCCGCCAGCATTATCCGCAGGCTGCCATTGAGGTGACAGCTAGTACGGCCTATGCAGCTCGTTTTGTAGCAGAACATCCTGAAAAGAATTTTGCGGCTATTGCCCCGCGCACGGCTGCAGCAGAATACGGGCTCAAAGTAGCAGCCAGCGACATTCAGGAAATGGAAGAAAATTATACCCGCTTCTGGATTCTAGGTCATGAGGTGCCTGAGCTTGAACTGGTTAAGACAGGAGACAAGCAGACACTGGCCTTGACCCTGCCGGACAATCTGCCTGGTGCCCTCTATAAGGCTTTGTCGACCTTTGCTTGGCGTGGGATTGACCTGACCAAGATTGAGAGCCGGCCTCTAAAAACGGCTCTGGGAGAGTATTTTTTCATTATTGACATTGACAACGAGCAGAAAAAATTGTCGGATTTTGCCTATCAAGAGTTGACAAGTCTTGGAATTACTTATAAAATTTTTGGTAGCTACAGTGTGTTTCTGATTCAGGACCAGTAGCAGTAGATTGGAGAAGAGATGAAGAAACCAGAAAATCTTAGCCATCATGAACAGCTCCGCTTAGATTATCTCTATAAAAATTATTATTATCTAAACGATAAAGAAAAGAAAGAATTTGACTATTTGCGTCAGAAGTCCAAGGGGATTGGCAGTTCAGCCAGTGCGCCGGACCATGAAGAGCAGCCGCATACAGTTAGTGACGCCTATGAGCAAGAGCCTGTTGAAATGGATTCTTCTGGCCTCTTGCCCAAGTACCCTGAGCGTTCTTCTCGCAGCAGAAGGCAAAAGAAGGCATCGGAAGCTCTGGAAGGAGCTGGTCTGGGACAAGACAAGCCCAAGAAACCCCGCAAAAAAATTCGTTTGAAACGGATTTTGCTTTGGGCAGGGATTTTCCTGCTGATGGTCTTGGGGGGCATGATTTTCATGTTTATCAAAGGCTTGACGACAGCTCATAATGGCAATTCTAAGCCAGCAGAAACGGAATTCTTTGACGGCAAGGATACTAAGGACGGAGTGAATATCCTCATTCTCGGAACAGATGGCCGGGTTGGTGATGACTCAACTGAGACACGGACTGACTCCATTATGGTCTTGAATGTTGGTAATAAGGACCACAAGGTGAAATTGGTCAGCTTTATGCGTGATACCCTTATTCACATCGATGGAGTCAGCAATGAGTACTCAGACCCATCGCAGGCAGATTACTATGACCAAAAGCTCAATTCAGCCTATACGATTGGTGAGCAAAACCACAACCGCGGTGCAGACTATGTCCGCCAGATGCTCAAAGATAATTTTGATCTGGACATCAAATATTATGCACTGGTGGATTTCCAGACCTTTGCGACAGCTATTGACACGCTTTTCCCAAATGGTGTCAGCATGAATGCCCAGTTCTCAACGATTGATGGGGAGAAAGTGACTGAAGTTGAAGTGCCAGATGATTTGAATATGAAAGACGGTGTGGTGCCTAATCAAACAATCAAGGTCGGTCAGCAGCAGATGGATGGTCGGACCTTGCTCAACTACGCTCGCTTCCGTAAGGATGACGAGGGAGACTTTGGCCGGACCCGCCGCCAGCAGGAAGTCTTGACAGCTGTTTTCCAGCAGGTCAAAGATCCGACTAAGCTCTTTACCGGATCAGAGGCTCTTGGTAAGGTCTTTGCCTTGACTTCTACCAATGTGCCTTACAGTTTCCTTTTGACTAACGGTCTCTCTATGGCAGGAGATTCCCGCAATGGAGTTGAGCGCCTGACGATTCCGGAAAATGGCGACTGGGTGGATACCTATGACATGTATGGTGGCCAAGGGCTATTGATTGACTTTGAAGCCTATAAAGAAAGACTGCAGCAAATGGGTCTCAGATAAGATATATGATATAATGAAAGGTAGGACGATGTCCTGCCTTTTCTTTTGGGAAATGGCAGAGCGATAAAGCAGAAAGAGAAAAATATGTTAAAAAAGAATGATATGATTGAAGTTGAAATCGTGGATTTGAGCCACGAGGGAGCAGGGGTGGCCAAGGCAGAAGGCCTGGTTTTCTTTGTGGAAAATGCCCTGCCGGGTGAACTCATCCGCATGCGCGTGCTCAAAGTCAACAAAAAGATTGGCTATGGTAAGGTGGAGGAATTTCTTCGTACTTCAGACCAGCGCAATGAAAATCTTGATATGGCCTATCTACGTACGGGGATTGCCGACTTGGGGCATCTGAACTATCCAGCTCAGCTGGACTTCAAACGCAAGCAGGTCAAGGATAGTCTCTATAAGATTGCTGGTTTGTCTGATGTTGAGGTACCGCCGACACTTGGTATGGAGCAGCCGCTGGGTTACCGTAATAAGGCTCAAGTGCCTGTCCGCCGTGTCAATGGCCAGCTGGAAACAGGATTTTTCCGGAAAAATTCCCATGACCTCCTGCCGATTGAAGATTTCTATATTCAGGACCCAGTCATTGACCAAGTTATCCTTTTTACACGTGATTTGCTGCGTCGTTTTGACCTCAAACCTTACGATGAGCAAGAAAAGACTGGACTCATTCGCAATCTAGTTGTTCGCCGTGGCCATTATTCAGGGGAAATCATGGTAATATTGGTCACAACTAGGCCTAAAATATTCCGAGTGGAGCAGCTGGTGGAGCACTTGACAGAAGCCTTCCCAGCTATAAAGTCCATCATGCAGAATATCAACGACCAGCCGGGCAATGCGATTTTCGGAAAAGACTGGCGAACGCTTTATGGCCAAGACTACATTACCGACCAGATGCTGGGAAACGACTTCCAGATTGCCGCGCCGGCCTTTTACCAAGTCAATACCGAAATGGCTGAGAAACTCTATCAAACAGCCATTGATTTTTCCGAACTGACAGCTGATGATGTGGTGCTTGATGCTTACTCGGGTATCGGAACGATTGGGCTCTCTGTTGCTAAGCAGGTCAAGCAGGTCTATGGTGTCGAAGTGATTCCAGAAGCTGTCGAAAATAGCCGAAAGAATGCGGCAATCAATGGCATTACCAACGCCAGCTATGTCTGCGCTCCTGCTGAAGAAGCCATTCAAAACTGGCTTAAAGAGGGCATCCAAGCGGATGTTATCCTAGTCGATCCACCAAGAAAAGGCCTGACCGAGAGCTTCATCAAAGCCAGCGTCAGCATGGGGCCCAAAAAAATCACTTATATCTCCTGCAATGTCGCAACCATGGCGCGTGATATCAAACTCTATCAAGAATTAGGATATGAGTTGAAGAAAGTACAGCCGGTGGATTTATTTCCGCAAACGCATCACGTTGAGGCGGTATCACTGATTGTACGATCTGAGGCATCAGCGAAGTAGAAGTAGATGCTCCGCCCAAGGGATAGGACTCATAGAATGAGGAGGGAAACCGACGAAATGATACGGAAAGTCTGAACCGCTGAGTGTGTGTGTTTGTTTGAGAAACGTAGTTAACCCTCAAAAGTATCAATTTTCATAGCAAGTTCCTCTTTAGGAGGTTAGATAGATAGTATGATTTATTTGGTTAATTAACGGAGCATGTCTCAGTTGACTCGGTTTAGCTACGTAGCAATTAGGTATAGAACTTGTGTTCTTGATAAATTTTAGCTTTTAACATGGAGGTTTTAAAGAGATGATAAAGATTAATTGGGATAAGATAAAGACTCGCTTAGATGCTTTGGTCGTCATTGATGAGTATCTAACAGATCCAAACAAGGATTGGCTTCGACTGGTGGTTAAGACTAAGGAAAGCTATGGAGTCCGTTATCTTGTTGACAATGGTTCCGGAGATTCTTTGGATGTGATTTTGATTGACCAACTGATTCTCATAAAAGGTTTTGATCACGAAAATAGTTTAAGCCAGTTTGCTGCAGACGAGTGGAATCAAGACATCATAGATGGATTTTATAAAGGTCTGGATAAAAAGTATCAAAAGCTTTATTCAGAAGACCAAAAAGATGAAACAACTTTCTTTATTTGGTATGACGGTCAAGTGCATCAAAAAACCTACCAAGATCAGGACGGTGGTGAATGGTTATTATCCTATTTTTTTGATAGCTTTGAAAGATTTCGTGAATTTGTGACTAACTATTATTCAATTACCGTAGATGAGGCCTTACTAAGAAAACTATACAATTATGGACATCTTTCAGAAGTAGAATTAGAACAATTGATTCGCACTGTCTAGATTTAGGCATTTATGAAGTGGGATAATTATTAATACCAGAATGTCTTATACTTATATAAAATTAAAACTATAATGTGACTGATATAGTTCGGCACGTGAATGGAATAGAAAGGATTGTTTGATGAAAAGAGAACCAATGATTATGGAAAAGGAACGTTTGGGAGCCTTTATTGACGCTGTGTTAGCCATCGTTATGACTATTTTGGTTTTGGAGCTGGAAAAGCCAAAAACCTTTGATTTACAAGGACTATGGGAACTTAGAACAAATTTTCTTGCCTATGGTATTTCTTTCTTTTGGCTGGGAGCTATGTGGGTTAATATCCATTCATCTTCGCATCTCATTAAAAAGGTCAGCCAAAAAACGGTCTGGGCAACTATTGTCATGCTCTTTTTCTCCTCCCTCTTTCCCTATACCACACAGCTCATAGCAACCCATTTTGACAATGGTAGCATGCAAGCATTCTATGGAGTAATCGTCTTACTCATTACCTTTTCAGTATTATGGTATTACCGTACTTTGGACGAAGTGAATAACGTAGCTCAGATGCATGAGCTACGTCAAAAACGAAAACGTTGGATGCGATGGGATATTGGCATTAAAATGTTAGGGCTCATCTTGTCTCTGACAGTCTTCCCAGCAGGAGTAGGACTGTCAGTCCTAGTAACACTTTTATTTATTGTTATCCCGAGACAATTTAAAGTCTGATTGTTTAATCAACTCAGCAGCTCTTTCTGAGAACGGTTTTACTGCTTTTGATGCTGAGATTTTTGAATTTATATTGTCATGTGTTTCGTTTAATGGTTTCATTCAAATATTCAGGCTCCTATTATATTCCCGTCTAGAAAAAACGACCATCTAAGTTGGTAGATAATTTCAGGAGGTTTATACGCTATGCTTAGATCTTATGTGACTAAAAAGTATTTATTCTTCTATTTTGTGGCAATTATGATTACTTGGTTGGAGGCTGTTATTACACCGGCTTTGATTCAGTATATTGTCTCTAGTTTTACCAATCACCAGTTGCATTTGCTGTGGCAGGTCTTGATTTGGGGGATTGTGGGGAATTTGATTCTCTTGCTAGGTTTGGCGGGGAAACGTTATTACTATGCACGAGTGCTGACGGACTTCAAGTTGGGGATTAAGCAGGCTATCTTTCAAACTTTCTTATATAGCCGTCGGATAGCAGATGAAGAGGTTTTGTCCGACCTGGAAAATGATGTGAAACAACTAGAAGATAACTATATTGAGCCGACTGTCATTATCATTTCTTCTTTGGGATTTACAACTGTCTCCATCTCTTATGCACTTTGGACTAATTTTTATCTTGGCTTGCTCTTTATCATTTTTTATTCGATACCGGTTCTTTGTAGTAGCATAGGTTCCAAACGTCTGGATACGATTACTAAGCAGAAGTCCCTAGCTAACCAAGGCTACGTCTCTCAAGTGACCAATATGATTGCGGGTGCTCGTTCCATACGGCATTATCGGGGACAAAGCTTGTTTTACAATCTTTTTTCCAAAGATTTGCACAAGGCTTTAGAGCAAGAAGTCGCCTATGAAAAGCAACGGACGATAAACAGTCTCTTTATCAATGGAATTGATGCCTTTTGCTCTGTTGCGCCTATTGTCATTGGTGGTTTCATGACCTATTATAACTACCTATCTGCAGCCAGCTTTGTTGGGATTTACCTAGTATCGCATAATATTGGCTACCAATTTCAGGAGCTATCTTATTTTATTAATACTAGAAAATCAGCTAAGTCTCTTTGTGATAAATATCAAAACATGCTGGGAGATGAGTTGACGATGCCTTCTGTTCTTGCAAGTTCCGTCTTTCCGATTCAGTTAGAGCAAGTCAGTGTAGAGCGTGATGGTCAAGAAATCCTAGCCCCTTGTGACCTTACCATTGAGGAAGGGGAAAAGATCGCCATTATCGGAGAAAGCGGATCAGGAAAAACAACCTTACTGAACCTCATATATGGAGAAATCAAGCCTAGTCAAGCTCGGATTCGCTACCATGGACAAGAGCTAAGCTCGGATGAACTCTATCAGGCAGGAGCCTACATTCTCCAGTCCAGTCATGTCTTTGACGGATTGAGCCTAGAGGAAAATATCGCTCTGGGGCAAGAACTGGATTCTGTAAGGATGGAAGAGATTCTGCAGCAAACCGGTTTGAAAGATCTCCAAGGGAAAACACCTAGCAATCAAACTCTGTCAGGTGGTGAGAAGCAGCGGCTAGAAATTGCCCGCGCTCTCTATCACAATCGTCAATTTATCCTGGCTGATGAGGTCAAGGCCAATCTGGATCTAAAAAACCAAGAGAAAATCAGCCAGCTTCTCTTCTCTCTCCCACAAGCAATTATAGAAGTGATTCATCATTATAGTGAAGAGGACTTGAAGCGCTATGATAAGGTTATAAAACTGGTGAGATAGGTGGGACATAGATTTCAGAAAGGAGTGGCAGAGCCCACTCTTTTTTGTGAGTTGGTGAATAAGATGATTAGCTTTTTTCCCATTTATAATATACAATAAAGTTAACAAAGGAGTATAGAAGAGCGGCGTAATGGATAATAAAAAACAACTCCGTCTTAAAATATCGGTACAAAAATGTCAAACGAAGATTATGTTGAAGAACATAATGAACGACTGAATAATTTTAAAAGCTTAAAAAATAAAGCGATTTTCTTGAATTAGAGTTTGGACTATATAGTAGTGTTGTAAAGTTAATCGAGGAGTTATTGATGGAGTTTATTAGTAAGATAGCCATAAATAAAGGCTGGTCAGATGATAAAAAGTATTGTGTTACCGACCAGAACCAGCAAGAATATTTATTGCGTGTTTCTGATAAAGAGAAGTTAGATTCTAAGAGAATTGAATTTGATATAATGGAGAAAGTTGCTTTTCTTGGAGTTCGTATGAGTAAACCGATTAAATTTGAACTCTGCGGTGACGAAGTGCATTCTATACACGAGTGGATAGATGGAAGAGATGCAATAGATAGCATTTTAACTTATTCAGAAAACCAACAATACACATACGGTGTAGAAGCAGGAAAGATACTTAGAAAGATTCATACAATTCCTGCTACAGAAGTTTGTGAAGACTGGGAAATCTTTTTTAATCGAAAAATTGATGATAAAATCTCCAAATACAAAGAATGTCCCGTCCAATATGAAAGTGGGCAGGTCTTCATTGATTTTTTGAACGAAAACCGTGAACTGCTAAAGAATAGACCCCAAGTTTTGCAACATGGTGATTATCATATTGGGAATTTCATAATTGGAGAAGATCGTGAGATTTATGTGATTGACTTTGATCGTTTTGACTTTGGAGATCCTTGGGAGGAGTTCAATCGTATTGTGTGGTCAGTTCAAGTATCTCCCTTTTTTGCATCAGGTATGATAGATGGATATTTTGATGACAAGGTTCCAGATTTATTTTGGAAACTTCTTGCTGTTTACATTCTAAGTAACCTAGTTGGTGCTCTTCCATGGGCTATTTCTTATGGAGAAGAAGAAGTATCAATAATGCAAAATCAAGCTAAGGAAATTTTAGAATGGTATGATTATATGAACCAATTAGTCCCAAGTTGGTATATGAACAAGAATAATACTGAATAAGCGTTGGAATATCAATTTGGAAAAAGAAAAGAATTAAATGAAATCTCAAAATTGAAACTACTATTAAGCCTTGTCTCCAAGGCTCTTTAATATTCCCTGATATATCTCCTATTCCCAAACGAGAACAATGGCTTGCAATCCTTTTTTTAAAATAGTATACTAGGGCTAGTCTATGGAATCGTTTGCATAAAGTTGAAGCGACTTTAAGAAAGAGAAATATTTAGGAGATAAAAATATGGAATTAACAGCCATTTATCATAGACCAGAGTCGGAGTATGCCTACCTTTATAAAGAAGGTCAAGTGCATATCAGAATAAGGACTAAGAAAGAGGATATAGAGAAAATCGTTTTGCACTATGGCGATCCCTTTATTTTTCTTGAGAATTCTTATGAAGATGTAAAAGAGATGGTCAAAGTGACCTCTGATGCCTTATTTGATTATTGGCAAGTAGCAGTGTCGGTTGATTTTGGTCGGCTCCAGTATCTCTTTGAGCTGAGGGATAAAGAGGGGCAAAGTGTCTTGTATGGAGATAAAGGTTTCACTGACAATAGTCCAGAAAACCTTGCTTTGGAGGGCAATGGTTTTAAACTGCCTTATATTCACGAAATTGATGGTTGCCAGGTTCCTGAATGGGTCTCCAAAACGGTCTGGTATCAGATTTTCCCAGAACGATTTGCCAATGGAAATCCTGACCTTTCTCCAGAGGGAGCGTTATATTGGAATGCTGCTATCAGCCCTAAGACTACGGATTTCTTTGGTGGGGATTTACAAGGGATTATTGAACATCTGGATTATTTGCAAGACTTGGGCATTACAGGGCTTTACCTTTGCCCCATCTTTGAATCTCCAAGCAATCACAAGTACAATACGACGGATTACTTTGAAATTGATCGACACTTTGGGGACAAGGAAACCTTCCGTCAACTGGTGGACCAAGCTCATCAGCGTGGCATGAAGGTCATGCTGGATGCGGTTTTTAATCATATGGGCGATCAATCCGCTCAATGGCAGGATGTTCTCAAGCATGGTGAAAATTCAGCTTACAAAGACTGGTTCCACATTCAAGAGTTCCCAGTGATGAATGACAAGCTTGTGAATCACAAAGAACTCCCTTATCATACATTTGCTTTTGCCAGCTATATGCCTAAGTTAAATACGGCAAATCCTGAGGTGAAAGACTATCTCTTAAGCGTTGCGACCTATTGGATTGAATATTTTGATATTGATGCTTGGCGACTGGATGTAGCCAATGAGGTTGATCACCAATTCTGGCGAGATTTCCGCAAGGCCGTTTTGTCCAAAAAGCCTGACCTTTATATTCTTGGAGAAGTTTGGCATACCTCTAAGCCTTGGCTAAATGGTGATGAATTTCATGCTGTTATGAACTATCCTCTATCCGATAGTATCAAGGACTACTTTTTGAGCAGGAGCAAGAAGACCAGTCAATTCATATCTGAAATTAACTGCCAGTCCATGTACTACAAGCAACAGATTTCTGAAGTAATGTTTAATCTCTTGGATTCGCATGATACGGAACGCATCTTGACGACAGCTAAGGGTGATATCCAGCTGGTCAAATTAGCACTCGCCTTTCTCTTTTTACAAAGAGGGGCGCCTTGTATTTATTATGGGACTGAGCTAGAATTGGGCGGAGGTATGGATCCGGATTGTAGACGGGTCATGCCTTGGGACCGGGTTTCCAATGACAATGACATGCTCAATTTTATGAAGAACTTAATTCAGCTTCGCAAGGATGTTGCGGAAATTATTCAGCATGGGAGATATATTCTAGAAGAAATCACTCCTGATGTGCTGGCTTTAGAGTGGGAAGATGATCATCAAGTAATCCGGGCCATTTTTAATCAGTCCAAAGAGAATTATCTCTTAGACAGAGATTCAGCTGATTTAGTGAGTCATTGCCAAACTGATGATGAGAAACTTGTCATCTTACCAAAGGGATTTGTAGTTTATTGTGATGAGTCTTGCATTTGAGATGTGTTTAGCTAATATCTTAATTCTATGATGTATTCTAAATAAGATAAGAGAAGTCGAAAGATTATTCTATTTTTGTAATTACTGTAATTATCTGTTATAATATTCCTAAGGAGGAAGCAAGATGGCAGTAAAAACTAGAAAACAAGGGAATTCTATAACAATAACAATTCCAAGTGAATTTAATATTCCGAGTGGCGTGCATTACGATGCTAAATTGTTACCGAGTGGCGAAATTGTCTTTACTCCAGAAAAGACTGAAAATCAGGTTACTTATATTTCTGACGAATCTTTTGAATTGGATTTAGATAATATTTTTGATGAATACGATGATATTTTTAAAGCTTTGGTGGAAAAATGACAGTCTATTTAACAGAAAAGCAAATTGCAAAGATTAATACTTTAGTTATTCAGCGCTATTCTCCGAAAGAACAAATCAAGACGATTAGTCCATCAGCACTAAATATGATTGTGAACTTACCTGAACAATTTGTTTTTGGGAAACCTCTTTATCCATCAATCTTTGATAAGGCGACAATTTTATTTGTCCAATTGATAAAAAAGCATGTTTTTGCTAGTGCTAATAAACGAACGGCTTTTTATGTTTTAGTAAAATTTTTACGATTAAACGATTATCATTTTTCTGTTACGCTTGAAGAAGCGGTTGAAATGTGTGTAAGAATAGCGGTTGAATCCCTGTCGGAGCAAAATTTAAAAAACTACTCAAAATGGGTTTCTGAACATTCGTTTCGTAATGATAACGATTAAGCTTTAACTATGCAAAGGAGTGCAATCTTATGCCTAGACCGAAAACTAAAGAAGATTTGCTGTTAGCTGCTAAGGAAAACTATGAGAAGTTACAAACTCTCATTTCCAAATTGTCTGATCAAGAGTTAAATACGCCTTTTGATTTTTCTCGGGATGAAAAGAAGAAAGAGGCCCATTGGAGACGAGATAAAAATGTAAGAGATGTTTTGATTCACCTCTATGAATGGCATCAGCTCTTGTTGAATTGGGTGCATTCCAATCAAAAGGGTCAAGATCAACCCTTTCTTCCTGCGCCCTACAACTGGAAGACTTATGGAGAGCTGAATCTGGAATTTTGGAAGAAGCATCAAAATACTTCTCTAAAAGAGGCAACTGAGATCTTTCATCAGTCCCATCAAGATGTTTTGAAGTTGGCAGACACATTTACAAACGAAGAATTATTTTCAAAAAAAGTCTATAAATGGGTCGGAGGGACTGTACTAGGTTCCTATTTTGTAAGTGCTACTTCCAGCCATTATGATTGGGCTATAAAAAAGTTGAAGGCTCATCAGAAAAATTGTAAAGCAAAATAGTCAATTGAATACAAATAGTGGAGAGAAATAAGAATGAAGAAATACAGCAAAATAATCATGTCCTGCGCCTGCTTAGCTTTGGCTTTGGGGCTGGTGGCATGTGCTAGTTCGCAGAAAAATAAAGAAACAAGTCAAACTACATCGACTTATTCAAATCTAAACAGTAAAAAGAGTGTCGAAGAAGTTAAGAATTTGTTGGCAGCCGACTTGGATAAAGACAGTGTCGATAACTTTGTCAATCTAGTCAATGACTACAATGGACTTGTTGGCTCTACTGGATTAACGGGCGATTTCACTAAATTTACCAAAACCGAATATGATGTGGAAAAAATCAATCCTCTGTGGCAGGCAAAGAAGGGCGATTTTATCGGGACAAATTGTCGGATTAATACCTATACTTTGTTGAAAAATAGCATCGACATCCCTCAAATAGAAAAAGATGACGAACTCTTGTTCATAGATAATGATTCGATTGACAAGGGCAAGCTTTTTGATGCCAAGGATAAGGAAGAATTTAATATCTTATTTTCTAGAGTCAAGACTGAAGCGACTCAAGATGTAAAAGTCCATGCTAAGAAGATGGAGGAATACTTCAAGCAGTTCAAGTTTAGTGAAAAAGCAAGGATGCTTTCAGTCATTGTTCATGACAATCTTGACGGTGATTCTCTCTTTGTAGGCCATGTCGGTGTCTTAGTTCCAGACAAAGACGGATATTTATTTATCGAAAAGCTGACCTTTGAAGAGCCATACCAAGCAATCAAGTTTGCGACCAAGGAAGATGTCTACAAATACTTGCAGACAAAATATAAGGACTACACAGGGGAAGGTCTGGCCAAACCTTTTATCATGGACAATGATAAGTGGGTAGAGGGTAAGTAATGTGCTTTAGTTAGCATTAAGAAAATAGAACTGGGAGATTAAGCGTATGGAATTAAAAGATTTTACAGAAAAGGAACAGGAGCAGATCAATCAAGGGCTCAGCACTGCAGAAATTTCCGATAAGGAAGCTGCTAAAAAGATTTTAGCACTTGTGCCCCAAGAGTGGATTAAGAGGATTCCTTTCTTCGTGAGAGGGCATGCGACGACCAAGACCGTTGAGCGAGTTGCTAAGCAATATCCTGAACTTTATGCTGTAGCCAAGCAGCAAGGCGAACTTCCTGACAAGGAAAGAGAAGAATTGCGCGTGATTATGACAAGCATTTTTGAAGAAAAGATGAATAAGCATAAGATTAAATGAGTACTTACTTTGAAAGAAGTGAGAGCCATAGGAAGTCACTGGAAGCAGTGGCTTTTTCGTTTTTTATGGATATGATGAGGATGGTCACTAAGACTGTCTTTAGATGATGGGTTTTAATCGGGCTTTGGGACTATTCTCCATGAGAATTATTGGCAAAAATGGTATAATGTTCCTATATTTTCTAGAGGAAAAGGCAGGCTATGAAATTACTTTATACAGATATTCGCCATTCTTTGACCAAGGTTTTAGTGGCTGAGGCTGAGAGCTTGGTGGCGGCTGGTAAGCGAGTCTTTTATATTGCGCCAAATTCGCTATCTTTTGAGAAGGAGCGGGCGGTTTTGGAGTGTCTGAAGAACAAAGCTTCCTTTGCCATTACGGTGACGCGCTTTGCCCAGATGGCCCGGTATTTTGTCCTTAATGATGTTCGGCAAGGGCAGAGTTTGGACGATATTGGTCTGGGAATGCTGATTTATCGAACCTTGACAGAGCTGGATGATGGAGAGCTTAAGGTCTATGGCCGGATTAAGAAGGATCCCCAGTTTATCCAGCAGCTGATGGATCTTTACCATGAACTGCAGACCGCCCAGATGTCCTTTGCGGATTTGGAATTTCTTGAGGAGCCTGAGAAGCGGGAGGATCTGGTCAAGATTTTTACAGCGGTGACTGCTGCTCTGAATAAGGGGGATTTTGATTCGTCTTCTCAGCTTGCTGCTTTTGCCCAGCATATTCTGTCAGGTGATACAGATGAGGAATTGGAGAATTTAGCCCTGGTCATCGATGGTTTTACTCGTTTTTCTGCTGAAGAGGAATACCTAGTCGGTCTTCTCCATCGAAAAGGTGTGGAGATTGTTATCGGGACCTATGCCAGTCAAAAAGCCTATCGAGCAGCCTTTCGTGAGGGCAATCTCTATCAGGCCAGCGTGGATTTTCTGCGAAAACTGGCCGAGGACTATCAGGTCAAGCCTGACTATATCCCTCATGCGGGAGCAGAAGATGCCTTTGGACGGATTTCTAAGATTTTGGAGAGTCGCTATGACTTTTCAGAATCAACGGTTAGTCTTAGTGAGACAGACCGCTCGCGGCTTCAGATTTGGGCTACTATGAACCAGAAAGAAGAGCTGGAGTATGTGGCTAAGTCCATTCGGCAGCGGGTTCATGATGGTGTGCGCTATAAGGATATTCGTCTGCTTTTGGGAGATGTGGAAGCTTACCAGCTTCAGCTCAAGACCATTTTTGACCACTATCAGATTCCCTATTATCTGGGGCGGAGCGAGTCGATGGCCCAGCATCCGCTGGTTCAGTTTGTCGAGTCCTTGGAGCGGCTCAAGCGCTATAACTTCCAACTGGAAGACCTGCTCAATCTCTTAAAGACAGGGCTCTACGGAGATTTGACTCAGGAGGAGCTGGATCATTTTGAGCAATATTTGCGCTTTGCGGACATTAAGGGGGCAGGCAAGCTAGCCAAGGATTTCACGGCTAATAGCCAAGGGAAATTTGACCTAGACAGTCTCAATCATATTCGTCGTCGGGTTATGTCTCCATTGCAAGACTTTTTCAAATCCCGCAGTCAGACGGCGTCAGGGCTCTTAGTTAAGTTTACGGAGTTTGTCAAAGCAGCTAGTTTGTCTGACAATTTGAAGGCTCTGCTGCAGGGAGCAAGTCAGCAGGAGCAGGAACGTCATGAGGAAGTCTGGAAGTCTTTCAGCCATGTTCTAGAGCAATTTGCTCAGGTCTTTGCAGATAGTAAGGTCAAACTAGACGATTTTCTGGCTTTGGTCTTATCAGGCATGCTTTTGTCTAACTATCGGACGGTGCCAGCAACGGTAGATGTGGTCAAGGTCCAGTCTTATGATCTGATAGAGCCTTTAGCAGCTCCTTACGTCTACGCGATTGGACTGACCCAAGAGCGTTTCCCGAAAATCGCGCAAAACAAGAGTCTGCTCAGTGATGAAGACCGGGCTCGACTCAATGACACAACGGATTCTCAGGCAGAACTGCAGATTGCCAGCTCAGAAAATCTCAAGAAGAATCGCTATACAGCCCTGTCGCTGATTAATTCTGCGACCAAAGAGCTGGTCTTGTCTGCGCCAGCCTTGGTCAATGAAGTAGAGGACAGCATGTCGACCTATCTGCTGGAATTGACTGCAGCACCGATTTCCTTGCCCATCATTGTCAAAAAGCCTCAAGCTTCCAGTGACGATATTGGCAGCTACCGAGCTCTCCTGTCTCAAATCATCGAGCTTCACCAAGAGGAGATTGATCGAGAGTGGACAGCAGAGGAGCAGACTTTTTGGGCAGTGGCTGTGCGGGTTCTCCGCAAGAAATTGGCAGCACAAGGCATCAGCATTCCGCAAATCAGCAAGGAACTGAAAACGGAGTCTTTGCAACCTGAAACTCTGCAAGCTCTTTATCCAAAAGATCAGCCCCTCCGACTTTCAGCGTCAGCTCTAAACGAATATTTCCGGCATCAGTATGCTTATTTTCTCAAGTATGTTCTGCGCCTGCAGGAAGAGTGGACCATTCATCCAGATGCTCGAAGTCACGGGATTTTCCTCCACCGGATCTTTGAAAGGGTCCTACAGGATGATTCGTCGGCTGATTTTGACCGGCGTTTAGCACAAGCTATGGAAGAGACCAGCCGAGAGGCCGAGTTTGAGAGCATCTACAGTGAGTCAGGACAGACCCGTTTTGCCTGCCAGCTCTTGCTAGATACGGCGAGGGCGACCGGCCGCGTGCTGGCTTATCCAAGCGGGATTGAGACCATTGGCGAGGAGACTGGCTTTGGGTCAGCTTCTAAGCCTTTCCTGACTTTGGAAAATGGCAGAGCAGTGACCGTGAGCGGTAAGGTGGACCGGATTGACCGTCTGACCAAGACCGAGAGTCTGGGAGTGGTGGACTATAAGTCTGGCGATATTAAGTTCAGCTTTGAAAAGTTCTTTAATGGGCTTAATTCTCAGCTGCCGACCTATCTGGCGGCGATTGAGGAGTTAGCAGACTATCAAGAGGATAAGGGAACTTTTGGCGCCATGTATTTGCAGATGACCGATCCGATTGTGGCGCTTAAAGATACCAAGACCTTGGCGGATGCAGTCAATCAGTCTATGAAGCCACTCCAGTACAAGGGACTTTTTGTGGCTGATGCTGTCAAGGAGCTTGGTCCGCTCTATGAAAAAAATAAGACCAACTTGCTAAGTCAGGAAGACTTGGACTTGCTGCTGGCCTACAATGCTTATCTCTACAAAAAAGCTGCAGAAGGCATTCTATCAGGCCATTTTGCAGTCAATCCTTATACAGAGAATGGGCGAAGCATTGCTCCTTATGTAGAGCAGTTTAAGGCCATTACTGGCTTTGAAGCCAATCTCCACCTAGGACAGGCACGCCAGCTAGAAAAGCTGGATGCAAGTAAGTTTGATAGGCGGCCGACTGGTGAGAAGTTGCGCCAGGCCTGGCTAGAAAAGATGAGGGAGGAGCTGGAAAAATGAAGAGAATTCCTTTTTTAACTGCAGAAGAAATTGCTCTTAAGCAAGCCCAAGAAGCTGCTTCGGACAAGCCGCAGAAAAAGACGGCAGAGCAGATTGAGGCCATCTACTCCTCTGGCCAGAATATTCTGGTCTCCGCTTCGGCCGGATCGGGTAAGACTTTTGTCATGGTCCAGCGGATTATCGACCAGATTCTTAGAGGTGTTGCTGTCAGCCAGCTCTTTATCTCGACCTTTACTGTCAAGGCGGCAGGCGAGCTAAAAGAGAGGCTGGAGAAGGAACTGGGTCAGGCCTTGAAAGAGGCTGAAAGTCCTGAACTCAAGCAACATTTGGCCCAGCAATTAGCTGACCTGCCCAATGCTGACATTGGCACCATGGACGCCTTTACCCAGAAAGTGCTTAGTCGCTATGGTTACCTGCTTGGTTTGGCACCGAATTTTCGAATTCTCCAGTCTGCCAGTGAGCAGCTGATTCTGCAAAATGAAGTTTTCAGCCAAGTGTTTGACCGTTACTATGACAGCGAGCGTCAGGCTTTGTTTAGCCGTTTGGTTAAGAACTTTACTGGTAAGCGCAAGGATTTATCAGGTTTCCGGGAGCAAGTTTATCGGATTTACAGTTTTCTGCAGTCAACCAGCAGCCCTCAGCGCTGGCTGGAAGAAACCTTCCTCTATGGCTATGAGCACAGCGACTTTGCAGCAGAGAGAGAGAGGATATTCGGTCAAATCAAATCAGCCCTTTGGGAGCTGGAAGCTTTCTTTTCCGCCCATTTGGAGCATGAAGGGAGAGAGTTTGCGGGCGCCAAGTATCAGGAAAATGTCCAAGATGCTCTGACCGTCTTAGCAGGCCTGAATGAATTGTCATCGATAGAGGACACGGCTCAGATTCTCAAGCAGATCGTGGCACTTTCCCAACTGTCCAATGGTCAAGCCTTTACAGCTCGGGTTGGCAAGAATGCAGACGAGCTCAAAAAAGAAATGGCCAAGGACTACAATGAAGCCAGAAAGCCTATGATTGAACGGCTGCGTAGCTTTGACCAGCAGCTTTATCAACTGGACTTTATCGAGCAGCATCAGGATGAATGCCTGCCTCTGGTTGAGCTTCTGCGGGGCTTTGTGGCGGACTTTGCACAGGCTTACTTGGAGCGAAAGAAAGCGGAAAATGCCTTTGAATTTGGTGACATCAGCCATTTTGCTATTGAGATTTTAGAGACATTCCCAGAGGTGCGTCGCTTTTATCAGGAACGCTACCACGAGGTCATGGTGGATGAGTATCAGGATACCAACCACACGCAGGAGCGCATGCTGGACTTGCTTGCCAGAGGGCAAAATCGCTTTATGGTGGGTGATATCAAGCAGTCTATCTACCGTTTCCGTCAAGCTGACCCGCAGATTTTCAGTGATAAGTTTAAGGCCTATCAAGAGGATAGCAGTCAGGGCAAGCTAATCGTCCTTAAGGAAAATTTCCGTAGTCATCTTGAGGTACTGGAAGCGACCAATGATGTTTTCAAACGCCTGATGGATGAAGAAGTTGGGGAAATTGACTACAATGAAACCCACTATTTGGTGGCGGGAAATCCAGCCAAACGTGAGCCTAATCCAGCTAACCGCGCTTCTTTCTTAATCTATGAAGGCTCTAAGGAGAGTCCGGAAGAGGAGACTGATGAGGGCTTGCCACAGGCAGTATCAGCTGGGGAAGTGGATCTAGTCATCAAGGAAATCATTCGCCTGCACAATGAAGAAGGAGTGGCTTTTAAAGATATCACGCTGCTGACGGCATCCAGAACCCGAAATGATTTGATTTTAGCTGCCTTTGAGCAGCACCAGATTCCGCTGGTACCAGATGATGGTTCAGCAAACTATCTGCAGTCGGTTGAGGTCTTAGTCATGCTGGATACCCTTCGGACTATCAATAATCCGCTGAATGACTATGCCTTGACCGCCCTTCTTAAGTCTCCTATGTTTGACTTTGGTGAGGACGAGCTGGCTCGGCTGTCCCTGCAGGCCAGTCAAGAGCGTTCTCAGGAAAATCTCTATGAAAAATTGCTCAATGCCCTTGAAGGTAGAGGTTTGCACCCTGCTTTAGTCACCCAGGAACTGCAGAAAAAATTGCAGCATTTCCATGAAACCCTGCAAAGCTGGAGGACCTATTCCAAGACGCATTCCCTGTATGATTTGATTTGGAAGATTTATCAGGACCGTTTCTACTATGACATGGTGGGAACTCTAGCCAATGGTGCCCAGAGACAGGCCAATCTCTATGCTCTCTCTTTGCGGGCCAATGAGTATGAAAAGTCCAGCTTTAAAGGCTTGTCTCGCTTTATCGGAATGATAGACCGTATCTTGGAAAATCAGCACGATCTAGCCAGTGTGCCAGTGGCGGCGCCTAAGGACGCCGTTCGTCTCATGACCATTCATAAGAGTAAGGGGCTGGAGTTCAAGTATGTCTTCCTGCTCAATATGGACAAGGCCTTCAACCGTCAGGATAGCAGCTCTGCTATTATCCTCAGCCGAACCAAGGGAGTCGGCATCAAGTATGTGGCGGATGTATCGGTGTCTGTGGAAGATCCTTATGCGCCAAATCAGTTGCGCATTTCCATGGATACGCTGCCTTATCAGCAGAATCTAGCGGAGCTGCAGTTGGCCAGTTTGTCTGAGCAAATGCGTTTGCTTTATGTGGCCATGACGCGGGCTGAAACCAAGCTTTATCTGGTCGGCAAGGGCAGTCAAGAGACCTTGGATAAGCGTAAGTGGGGCAAGAGCCAGCAAGGGCGTTTGTCTGCCAGTCTGCGCAGCCAGCTCAGTAATTTCCAAGACTGGCTCTATGCCATTCAGGCTGTTTTTTCTGATGAGAATCTTGCCTACGAGACCCGTTTTGTTACTGATGAGGAGCTAACTGCTCAAGAGATAGGGCAGATTAATGAGCCTGTGCTCTTTCCAGCGGATGATTTGGCAGATAATCGTCAGTCGGACGATATCCGTCGGGCTCTGGATATTTTAGAAAGCGTGGATCGACTGAATAGCCAGTACCGTTCTGCTATTGAGCTGCCTAGTGTGCGAACTCCAAGCCAGATTAAGAAGTTTTATGAGCCAATCATGGATACGGACGGTCTGGATATCATGGATGAGCGAGCAGCTTTTCGGCCTCAGCCCAGCTTTGAGTTGCCTGATTTTGGCAAGAAAGCCAAAGTGACTGGGGCTCAAGTCGGTAGTGCCGTTCATGAGTTCATGCAGCGGATTCCTTTGGATAGCCGTCCCAGCATGGCTGTACTTCGTTCTGCCTTGGCTCAGGTTCAGGCTGATGACGCAGTCAAAAAGCAGATTCAGCTGTCTAAGATTGCATCTTTCTTTGAGACTGATTTGGGGCTCCTCTTGATTGAGAACAGTGACAGACTTCGTCGAGAAGCACCGTTTGCCATGCTCAAGAGAGATGAGGCCAGCGGTCAGGAATTTGTTTTGCGGGGGATTTTGGATGGTTACCTGCTCTTTGAAGACCGGATTATCCTTTTTGACTACAAGACGGATAAATATAAGGAGCCATCTGAGTTGATTGCTCGCTACCATGGCCAGCTAGACTTATATGCTCAAGCTCTCAGCCGTTCTTATGGTATTTCTCAGATTGAAAAATATTTGATTTTGCTAGGCGGTGAGCAGATGCAGGTGGTTAGGGTAGATTGATTAGTTTGTCATGTCCAGAAAGGAAGGAAAGCTGTGGAACAGTTAGAACGCATTCAAAGAATGGAAAAGCACCTGAATAAATATTCTCAGGTATTGGCAAGTGCTCAGGAAGCTTTAGCTGAGCTGGAGCGCTGCCAGTTAGATTATATCCAGCTGAGGGACTACTATACTGATCAGAAATTTTTTGATGATTTAGAGTTCTCGAATGGACCGGATTTCCCTGAAAATATAGCTTGCGGCGTCTTAAGTGAAGATGCTGTCTATGATCTGATGGGGGAGCATTTTGAAACAGCAATTAATCTGTTGGATTTGTCTAGTGTCATGCTGAAAGAGCGTTAATACATTTAGAAAGAAAAAAATATTTAATTTTTTTCAATTTTCCTCTTGCTTTTTAATAAAAATTCATGTAGAATATTCAACAATAAATTGAAAGCGATGAGAGAAAAAGTCTAAGACAAGAAACAGAGAGTGCCTGATGGTGAGACGGCATGCAATCCTTAGACGACACATTCTTGAGTGCGGATGCGAAATCAGTTAGCAGTCTGAGACTAGTGTCCGACGGCTGATTGCCGTTATTAATCTGGAGTCCCGTACTCCCAGAGGGTCCTCAGGCGACTGGGGTCCGAATAAAGGTGGAACCGCGTGTCAACGTCCTTGCAAAGTTTTTTTGCGAGGGCTTTTTATTATATTTAAATCAGAAGGTTCCCCCTATTTTCCTTTAGCAAAGCGGTAAATTTCGTCTTTCATTTATTAGAAGTTCTAAAAGATAAGAGGTGGCAAGATGGTTAAGCTAAAAGGTCTCAGGCAAATCAATCCCTATGTAGCGGGGCAGCAGCCCAATGAGCCAGACATGATTAAGATCAATACCAATGAAAATGCTTATGGGCCAAGTCCTAAGGTGGCAGAGGCCCTGCAGAATTTTGATGCCCAGGACTTGCGCAAATATTCCAGTTTGGATCAGGCGGAGCTCTGTCAGGTTTTGGCGGCAAATTTGGGTGTATCACCCGACCAGCTCATTATTGGTAACGGCAGTGACGACATCTTGTCCATGGCTTTCCTGGCTTTCTTTAACAGTGGCGAGTCGGTCTTATTTCCGGACTTGACCTATGGTTTTTACAAGGTCTGGGCCGACCTCTACCATGTGCCTTTTCGAGAAATCCCACTGACAGATGGTTTTGAGGTCCATCCGTCAGATTATTTTGGAGACAATGGCGGCATTATCCTAGCCAATCCCAATGCCCCGACGGGGATTTATCTGCCGCTAGATCAGTTGGAGGAAATTCTGGCGTCCAATCAGGATGTGGTAGTGGTGGTGGATGAGGCCTATATTCACTTTGGCGGTCAATCTGCCCTGTCTCTGCTAGACAACTATCCCAACCTCTTTATCACACGGACTTTTTCCAAGGACGCAGCCTTGGCTGGTCTGCGGGTGGGCTACGGCATTGGCCATCCGGACTTAATAGCTGTCATGAAAGCTGTCAAGGACTCCATCAATCCTTACTCAGTGGATATGTTAGCAGAGCGCTTAGCTCTTGCGGCAGTGGAAGATTGGGATTATTATCTCGAGACCGGTAGAGCCATTCAAGATACCCGAGATTGGTTTGCTGGGGAATTGGCTGCGCTGGATTTCCAAGTCCTGCCCAGTCAGACCAACTTTGTCCTAGCTCAGCCAACTAGAATCTCTGCAGCAGAGCTTTTTCAGCAGTTAGAGGAGCGTCAGATTTATGTGCGGTATTTTCCAAAAGCAGAACGAATCAAAGACTTTCTGCGCATCTCTATCGGACAGCGAGAGGAGATGGAAGCAGTCCTGGCAGCTATCAAGGAAATTTGCAGCAGCTGAGGGTTTGACTCAGAGCCAGCTAGTGTAAGAATAGAGCAAGAAAGGAAAGCAGCCTATGAATAAAATCACCCTTCCGATTGGCATGCATGACAAGCTTTTCAAGAGGGCACGTGTGACCTACGAGATTGAGCGGGACATCAGTGATTTTCTGATGGCTCAAGGTTTCAATCGGATTGACACGCCGACTTTGGAGCACTTTGAGGTCTTCAGTGACCATGTGGAGCCCCATCATTATCATCTTTTTGATAAAAAAGGTGAGCTATTGGTGCTGCGGCCTGATGTGACCAGCCAGATTGGTCGGGTTATTGCTTCGACCAGGGTGCATACGCCGACCAAGTTTTCCTATTCAGGCAAGGTTTTTCACTATCAAGAAGAGCTGCGTGGTCTTGCCAACGAGCTCAGCCAAGCTGGTATTGAGATTATTGGCTATCCAGCTCGCGAGGCGGTGCTTGAGGCTATCAAGACAGCCAAGCAGTCGCTGGATTTAGCGCAGGTTAAGTCTTATCAGTTCGAGTTTTCCCATGCGGCGATCCTGCAGACCATCCTAGCGAGTTTGGCCTTGGATTCGCAGGAGGAGGCCCAGCTGCTAGATTATATTCGCAAGAAAAATAGGACGGGGATCTTTGAATTCACCCAGACCAGATCTAGTGAATTTGATGATTTTTTGCAGGAGCTGCCCTATTTGTTTGGTCCTAGCCAACAGGTTTTAGCTAGGGCCAGAGAGCTGGTTGATAACGAGAGAATATTGACAGCTCTAGATGATATAGAGCAGGTTCTGCAGAGCCTATCAGGCTTGCTGGAGCAGACAATTATGGACTTGGGGCAGGTAGCGGCCATGCCTTACTATACTGGATTGACCTTCAAGGTCTTTGGCGACCGAGTGCCAGATGCTTTTCTGTCAGGTGGTCGCTATGACCAGCTTTTCAAGCGCTTCGGGGCAGCAGAACTGACAGCTATCGGCTGGTCTTTAGATATTGATAGCGTCTATCAAGCTATTCATGATGACCTACCGGACGAGGGCGGAAAGGAAGGTGATAGCAGATGAGTCAGATTACCATTGCCCTGACCAAGGGGCGGATTGAGGAAGATACGGTCAAGCTCTTGACCCAGGCTGGTTTTGATATGTCCTTCATGGCAGACAAGGGGCGCAGCTTGATTTTTGAAAGTCCAGACAGTCGCTTTCGCTTTCTCTTGGTCAAGGGGCCTGATGTGACGACCTATGTACGCCATGGAGTCGCTGAACTAGGCATTGTCGGAAAGGACATTCTCTTTGAGCATCCGACTGGCTATCTGGAGCTGCTGGATCTGAACTTTGGGCTTTGTAAATTCTCACTGGCCTCGGTGCCCAGCTATGACCCTCATGATCACAAGCGCAAGCGGATTGCGACCAAGTACCCAACGGTGGCGACTGATTATTTCAATCAAAAAGGGGAAGATGTGGAAATCATCTCCATCCAAGGAAGTGTGGAGATTTCACCAGTGCTGGGTCTGGCGGATGCCATTGTTGATATTGTGGAGACGGGGCATACCCTGTCAGCTAACGGCCTGCTGGTTTTTGAAGACATTTGTCGGGTGTCAGCCCGGCTCATTGCTAATCAGGCTTCCCTGAAAAATAACCCGGATATCATGCCTTTTGTGGCAAAGATTGAATCCCTAGTAGGAAGAAGAGAGGTGGCTTTTAAATGACAATTATCAAACGTTTAAGCGGAAGTAACGAAGAAATTTCACGGATTTTATACGAAGAGCAGCTGCAGCTTAGTCAACAAAACTTAGATGTGGAAGAAGCGGTGGCTGAGATTATTGAAAGAGTCAAACAAGACGGTGACCAAGCTTTAAGAGACTATACCATGCTTTTTGACAAGGTTGAGGTGACAGACTTTGAGATTGGGCAGGAGCTAATTGACAAGGCCTTTGAGGAGATTGACCCAGGGGTCTTGGCCGCATTGAAAAATGCCCAAGCTAATATCGAATCCTACCACCGCCAGCAGTTGGAGACTGGTTTTGAGGACAGTCCCAGTAAGGGCGTTGTCCGTGGTCAGTTGATTCGACCGATTGAGCGGGTCGGCACCTATGTACCTGGCGGCACCGCAGCATATCCGTCTTCCGTCCTCATGAATGTTATTCCAGCCAAGATTGCCGGTGTCAAAGAAATCATCATGATTACACCGCCCCAAGAGCACTTTACTCCAGCGATTTTGGTTGCAGCCAAGCTGGCTGGTGTGGATCGGATTTTCCAAATTGGCGGAGCCCAAGGTGTAGCAGCTCTGGCTTATGGAACTGAGACCATTCCCAAGGTGGATAAGATAACTGGGCCGGGCAATATCTTTGTGGCTACGGCCAAAAAGATGGTCTATGGTGTCGTGGGAATTGACATGATTGCTGGTCCTTCGGAGATTGGAGTCATTGCAGATCGTTCAGCCAGTCCAGTCTATGTGGCAGCTGACCTCCTGTCGCAAGCCGAGCACGACAAGCTGGCTCGAGCTATTCTAGTAACCGACTCGGAGGAGCTGGCAGACCAAGTCGAAGCAGAACTGGACAGACAGCTGGAAGAGCTGCCGCGAGAGGAAATTGCACGTGCTTCGATTGAGAATAACGGCCGCATTATCCTTGCGCCTTCTAAGGAAGCTATGTTTGAGCTCATGAATCAGGTGGCACCGGAGCATTTGGAAATTGCCATGGATGATGCTTACAGCTATCTAGATCAGGTTGAAAATGCCGGCTCTGTCTTTCTGGGGCATTATACCAGTGAGCCAATTGGTGACTACTATGCGGGAGCCAATCACGTTTTGCCGACAACCAGCACCAGCCGCTTTTCATCAGCTCTGGGAGTCTATGACTTCATCAAGCGCATTCAGTACACCCAGTACAGCCGTGCTGCTGTAGGGGCGGCTGACAAGGATATTACCAGTCTGGCCTATGCAGAAGGCCTGCAGGGACATGCCAAGGCCATCGAAGCCCGCAGACAGGAGAAATAGAAGGAGTTGCCATGAGACAAGCTGAAATTAAGCGTAAAACACAGGAGACCGATATTGAGCTGGCTGTCAATCTGGACCAACAGGAGCCGGTAGCTATCGAGACTGGTGTCGGATTCTTTGACCACATGCTGACCCTTTTTGCCCGCCACAGTCGGATTTCTCTGACGGTCAAGGCTGAAGGCGACCTTTGGGTAGACAGCCATCATACGGTCGAGGATGTGGGTATCGTATTAGGACAGGCTCTGCGTCAGGCCTTGGGAGACAAGACCGGCATCAACCGCTACGGTACTAGCTTTGTGCCTATGGATGAAACGCTGGGCATGGCCAGTCTGGACCTATCCGGTCGCTCCTATCTGGTTTTTGAGGCTGATTTTGACAATCCCAAACTTGGGAATTTTGACACCGAACTGGTGGAGGAATTTTTCCAAGCCCTAGCCTTTAATCTGCAGATGAATCTGCACCTGAAAATCCTTCATGGCAAGAACAGCCACCACAAGGCGGAAAGTCTCTTTAAAGCGACTGGACGAGCTCTGCGGGAGGCTATTACGATAAATCCAGAGATTCATGGAGTCAACTCCACCAAGGGCTTGCTCTAGCTTGTCCTTCTGAGTGAAAGGAGTTGATGTAGAGATGATGATTGTTATTGATTATGACGCGGGAAATACTGCCAATGTTCTCCGTGCTCTAGCTCAGGTCGGAGTAGAAGCGCGCCTGTCAGCTGACCCGCAGGAAATTTTGGACGCTGATGGTTTGGTTTTACCTGGTGTCGGTGCTTTTCCTACTGCCATGCAGGAGTTGGAAAAGCGAGGGCTGGTTTCAGTTATTCAGCAGGCTGTGGCCGATGGCAAGCCTCTCTTGGGCATTTGCTTAGGCATGCAGCTCCTGCTGGAGTCTGGATTAGAGAATGGTCAAAGCTCTGGACTGGGCTTGATTCCGGGTGTTTGCCGCCGGATTCCGGACCAGGCTGGTCTGCCTGTGCCCCACATGGGCTGGAATGACTTACAAATCCAGCAGTCGTCTTCTTTGACAGCTGATCTTGATGGCCAGTCAGTCTATTTCGTCCATAGCTACTATACGGATGTTCCGGAGGAGTACTTGGATGTGACGGCTGATTATGGGCTGCCTATTCCAGCCATGATCCACCGAGGCTCTGTCTTTGGCTGCCAGTTCCACCCAGAAAAGTCTGGTGCTGTTGGCCTCGGTATCCTAGAGAAGTTTAAGGAGTATGTCTATGAAAATACTGCCCGCTATTGATATCAAAGACGGTCAGGCCGTCCGCCTTTTTAAAGGGGATTTTAGTCAGAAGACAGTAGTCAATCCCGATGTCTTGGAGCAAGCTCGAGTTTTCAAAGAAGCCGGGGTTACCATGATTCATGTGGTTGACTTGGACGGAGCTTTAGAAGGTCGGGCGGCTAATCGAGATTTGATTGCTCAGATTAAAGTGGAAACAGGCCTAGCCATCCAAGTCGGGGGCGGCATCCGCAGTCTGGAGCAGATTGAAGATTACCTGGCAGTTGGCATTGACCGTGTCATTATTGGCTCTATGGCTGTTAAGAATCCTGAATTTGTCGAGGCTGCGCTGGAGCGCTTTGGAAGCAGCAAAATCGTAATTGGCATTGATGCGAAAGAGGGTCTGGTTGCGACTGAGGGTTGGCTGGAAACCAGCAGTCAGGACTATATTAGCCTAGCGCTTGCCATGGAAAAAATCGGCGTCCGTCTCTTTGTCTATACAGATGTGGACCGAGACGGGACTCTGACTGGTCCCAATATCCAGCATTATAAAAAATTGCTGGCAGCACTCAAAGATGCTCAAGTCATTGCCTCTGGCGGCATCCAGTCAGCGGATGACTTAGAAGAGCTGAAAAAACTGGGCTTGGCTGGTGCCATTGTGGGTAAGGCCTATTATAGTGGACGAATTAGCCTAGAGCAGATCAAGGAAGCAGAAAGGGGCTAGGCATGCTGAAAAAACGAATCATTCCCTGTCTGGATGTCAAGGACGGCCGGGTGGTCAAGGGCATCAACTTTGTCAATCTGACTGATGTGGGTGATCCAGTTGATGCTGCCAAGGCCTACTATGAAGCAGGCTGCGATGAGTTGGTCTTTCTGGACATTACAGCCACTCATGAGGAGCGGGACACGACGGTCGAGATGGTCCGGCGCGTGGCGGAGCAGGTTTTCATTCCCTTTACCGTCGGGGGCGGCATTCGCACGGTTGAGGATATGAAGCGGATGCTGCAGGCTGGTGCGGATAAGGTTGCAGTTAATTCCTCGGCGCTGGCAAATCCTCAGCTTTTAGCTGACTGCGCTGAGAAATTCGGCAGCCAATGCGTGGTGCTGGCCGTGGATGCTAAGAAAGAAGCGGATGGCAGCTGGCATGTCTATCTGGCTGGTGGCCGCAAGGACAGCGGTCGTGACCTGTTAGACTGGGTCCAAGAAGCTGTCAGTCTTGGAGCGGGGGAAATTCTTCTGACCAGTATGGACAAGGACGGGACCAAGTCCGGTTTTGACTTGCCTATGCTGGAAGCCGTCTCTCAAGTGGTTTCCGTTCCTATCATCGCCTCTGGTGGTGCTGGCAGTAGTCAGCATATCCTAGAAGTTTTTGAAAAGACTGCAGCGACAGGTGCTTTGGCCGCTTCTATTTTCCATTATGGTCAGGTCTCCATCGCAGAAACCAAAAAAGTCATGCTGGAAGCCGGGTTGGAGGTGCGCATCTAATGACAGAAGTGAAGTTAGATTTTCAAAAGCAAGGCGGTCTTATACCTGCCATTATTCTAGACCACACCAGCAAAGAAGTCCTCATGCTAGCCTATCTCAATGAAGAAGCCTACCATCTGACTCGCACCAGCGGTCAGATGTGGTACTGGAGCCGGTCACGTCAGGAGCTTTGGCATAAGGGAGTCACCAGCGGCCACTACCAGACTGTCAAAAAAATCACAGCTGACTGCGACCTAGATACCCTGCTGATCGAGGTAGACCAGCTGGGAGCAGCCTGCCACACCGGTGCTAAATCCTGCTTTTTCCATACAATCTGGGATGAAAAAAACGGAAAAACTGACTAAAAGCTCACTTACTTTAGTACTTGGTTAATGCAAGAATAAAACTAAGAAGTCAGTATCGAGCCTCCGGCCCGCCATTGGAAAGAATTGCTTTTTATAGTAAAATAAAGACAGTAACAAGGAGATACTATGCTAGAAACCCTCTATCAAGAAGCCCTCAAACGCAAAAAAGAGCCCAAGGAAGGCTCCTATACCAGCTATCTCTATGACAAGGGGCTGGACAAGATTCTCAAAAAAGTCGGTGAAGAAGCGACAGAAGTGGTCATTGCGGCTAAAAATGCTGACAAGGACGAGATGGCCAATGAGACAGCTGATCTGCTCTACCATCTGGCGGTCGCTCTCGTTGAGACTGGCGTCAGTCTGGATCAGGTAGAGGCCGTCCTCCAGGCCCGTCAGGGCAAGCAGAGCCGGATTCATGACCGAACTGAAATTGACCAATACTAAACGGATATAAGATTTGCAGAAAGGCGGTCCAGCATGCGCGACAACCATCTTCACACCTATTTTTCCTATGATTCTGATGCAGATTTCTGTGACTATCTGGACCATTACGAGGGCGAGATTGTCACCACTGAGCACTATGATTTGTCTAACCCCTACCCTTACGAAGCTGCCTCGCCCCACGATGATGTGCCTGACTATGAGGCCTATTCAGCAAAAATAGCAGAGCTGAACCAGCAATATGGCAACCGCATCAAAAAGGGCATTGAAATTGGCTATTACGCTCCGCGTAAGGATGATATCCTAGCTTTCCTAGCGGACAAGGATTATGACCTCAAGCTCCTGTCTGTCCACCACAATGGCAGCTTTGACTATCTGGAAGATCCAGTCTTGGAGCTGGATAAGATGGAGTTAATTCCCTCCTACCTGAGAGAGTTAGAGGAGGCTATTGAGGCTGTACCGGCAGATGTGCTAGCTCACTTTGACTATGGTTTCCGAAAATTTGCGCTTACCGTAGAGGAGTTAAAAACTTTTGAACCAGAGCTGCGACAGCTTTTTCAAAAGATGATTGACCATGGTCTGGCCTTTGAGCTTAACTGCAAGTCCATGTACCTCTATGAACACGAGGAACTCTATATCTATGCTCTTTCGCTAGTCAAGGAGCTGGGTGGCCAGCGCTTTTCAGTGGGATCAGACGGCCATAAGCTGGAGCATTTCCGCTTGCAGTTTGACCGAGTTGCCAAAATCTTAGAGGAGGCCGGAATAGCTGAGGAGCAGTTGATCTAGAAGGAGAAATCATGACCGAGATTAGGCCCTTAAAATCAGAGGAAATCCCACTCTTAGAGGAATTTCTTTACCAAGCTATTTTTATCCCTCAAGGTCTAGAGCCACTGCCCAGAAGCATCTTAAAGGAACCAGAACTAGAGATGTATATCAAGGACTTTGGTCAGCAGCCAGATGATTGGGCTTTAGCGGCAGAAGTGGACGGCCAGCTGGTCGGAGCTGTTTGGGTTCGCATCATGAAAGACTACGGCTATTTTGACGACCAGACACCCTCTCTATCCATTTCATTCCTGCCTGAGTTCAGAGGGCAAGGACTAGGCCAGCAGTTGATGACGGCCACGCTGGACTTGCTCAAGGCCAAAGGCTACCCAAGTGTCTCCCTATCCGTTTCCAAAGACAATCCCGCCGTTGGCTTTTATCAAAGACTGGGCTTTGTCACGGTTGAAGAGAGGGAAGATGATTATTTGATGCTGTGTCGATTGTAGCAAGAGGAAAGACCACCCAAACGAGCGGTCTTTTCGTATTATCGTTTGTTCTAGGTGGAAACTCAATTTTGACTAAGTTTTCTCCTTCAAAAGAAAAAAACCTGGAAAAAATCCAGGCTTTTTAGTGAAATGTGCAGGCTTAGTGTGCTACACGTTTGCGAGCTGCTTTTTTACGGTTTTCTTCGATGAAAGCCGCTTTTTGTTCTTCAGGTTCGATGACTTTTTTCTTAAAGGCATAGACTGCTCCAGCAACAGCAGCAACAGTACCAGCAACACCTGTAAGAACGCCTTTTCCAAATCCTTTAGCCATATGATTTCTCCTTTTCTGAACTTTTATTATTTATGTTATAATTAATAGTAACGAAAAATCAAAATTTTTTCAAGGAAAAACGATGAAAACCAAAATAATTGTGATAGTGGGGCCTACGGCGGTCGGAAAAACGGCTTTGAGTATCGAGGTAGCCAAGCGCTTCAATGGGCAAATCATCAGCGGTGACAGCCAGCAGGTCTATCGTGGCTTAGATATTGGCACGGCTAAGATTCGTCCTGAAGAGCAAGAGGGCATTCCTCATCATCTGCTGGATGTGCGGGAGGTTGGCGAGAGCTACTCGGCCTATGATTTTGTGACTGAGGCAGCTCAGGCTATTCGTGAGATTGCGGCTCAAGGTCAGCTTCCCATCATTTGCGGTGGCACAGGGCTCTATATCCAGGGCTTGCTCGAGGGCTATCATCTGGGCGGCTCCGTCCCTCACGAGGAGATTCTGAACTATCGGACGCAGCTGGATAGTTGGTCAGATGAAGCTTTGTTTGGGAAAATAGCAGAGCTGAGTATCGAGATTCCCCAACTGAATCGACGCAGGGCTATGAGGGCGCTGGAGATTGCTCAGTTAGGTGGTCAACTAGAAAACAATCAACCAGACTATGAAGCCCTGCTGATTTGCCTAGATGATGAGCGACAAAAACTTTATGAGCGAATCAATCAGCGAGTAGATCTGATGCTAGAAGCCGGACTTTTAGAAGAAGCTCGCTGGCTGTTTGAGAAAGCTCCGACCAGTCAAGCCAGCAAGGGTATTGGCTACAAGGAACTTTTCCCCTACTTTGAAGGTCAGATGAGCCTAGAAGAGGCCGTGGACAAGCTCAAGCAGAATACTCGCCGTTTCGCCAAGCGCCAGCTGACTTGGTTTCGCAACCGGATGTCCGTAACCTTTTATCAAGTGGGAAATCCAGACTATAAAAATCAGGTCATGGAAGACATCAGGAAGTTTTTGGACAAGTAACTGGCTGACCAAGTCTTAGTAAGGATATGAGATGATAGAAACAGAGAAAAAAACAGAGCGTGTCTTTTTGGTCGGTGTGGAACTAGCAGACACGGAGAATTTTGACCTATCCATGGAGGAGCTACAAAGTCTAGCTAAGACGGCAGGAGCTGAGGTAGTCGGCTCCTATAGCCAGAAACGGGAAAAGTATGACAGCAAGACCTTTGTCGGATCTGGCAAGTTAGAAGAAATCCGGCAAATGGTTGGTGCCGAAGAGATTTCGACCGTCATTGTCAATAATCGCTTGACACCTCGCCAAAATGTCAATCTGGAGGAAAGCTTGGGCGTTAAGGTCATTGACCGTATGCAGCTGATTTTGGATATTTTTGCCATGAGAGCTAGGAGTCATGAGGGCAAGCTGCAAGTTCATCTGGCCCAGCTCAAGTACCTGCTTCCTCGCTTGGTTGGCCAGGGGATTATGCTTAGCCGTCAGGCAGGTGGCATTGGCTCTCGTGGGCCTGGTGAAAGCCAGCTGGAGCTCAATCGACGCAGTGTCCGCAATCAGATTCATGATATTGAGCGCCAGCTCAAGGCTGTCGAGAAAAATCGGGCGACCGTTCGTGAAAAACGGCTGGAATCCAGTGTTTTCAAAATCGGTCTCATCGGTTATACCAATGCTGGCAAGTCTACGATCATGAACTGCTTGACCAGCAAGAGCCAGTATGAGGCAGACGAACTCTTTGCGACGCTAGACGCTACGACCAAGAACATCAACCTCAGTGGGCAGCTCAATGTCACTCTGACAGACACAGTTGGCTTCATTCAGGATTTGCCGACAGAGCTGGTATCCAGCTTTAAATCCACACTAGAAGAGAGTAAAAATGTCGATTTGCTGATCCATGTTATTGACGCCAGCGACCCTCATCATGAGGAGCATGAAAAGACTGTCCTCGACATCATGAAAGAGCTCGACATGCTGGATATTCCTCGGCTGACTCTCTATAACAAAGCGGACAAGGCTGAGCATTTCACTCCGACCCTGACTCCTTATTCTTTGATTTCGGCTAAGGCGGACAATAGTAGAGCTGTTTTGCAGCAAGTCCTGCTGGAGCGGATGAAAGAGCTCTTTTTGCCTTTTACCATCAAGGTAGCGCCTGCTAAAGCCTACAAGATTCATGATTTAGAGAAAGTCGCGATTATGGGGAATCGAGAATACATAGACGATATCGAAACCATTTCAGGCTGGATTGCCGAGAAAAACAAATGGAAACTGGAAGAATTTTATGACTGATTATATTGACTTGGCCCTCAAATACGGTGGTTTTACAAGCCTAGACAGGGTCTACTTAGAGCAAGTATTGGCTGGCCTGACAGAAGAGCAGAAGCGGAGCTTCATCACACCTCCGCCCAGCGTTATCAATGCTTACTTTGCTGAGCTTTATCAGAAGAAAAGTCCGGAAGCCGCGACAGCCTATTTTTTAGAGATTAGTCAGGCGCTGGACTTGTGGAATGCGAATCCCAGTTTTTTAGAAAATAAACCTTTTGTCCGGCTTAATCTTTCTGGCAAGTCCTATGGATTTTGCTATGAGAGCGAGAAAGTCGGCTTGGTCTTCCCTGAAAAGCCAGAACCGGTAACAGCTGACTTGCTCTTTGAAATCGCTCAAATCTTTCCACAGTACTTGGTTTACGAAGAAGCTGGGAGAATAAAAATGGCACCTCTCAAAGCTGAGTCTCAAGTCGTGGATAGTCAGGCGCTGACTGCTTTGACCGATTGGCAGCAGCTGGCGGATGGCAGCCAGAGAGTTCTGGGCTATAATCAAGATGAAGTCAGTCAGCTGGCTCGGTCCTATGCTGGCAGGAAATACTATCACTCGCAGAATCGCTCTGCCATGATTTATATCATTTAGAAAGAAAAACATGCAATTACAATTTTTAGGAACCGGAGCCGGTCAGCCCTCCAAGGCTCGCAATGTGTCCAGCCTTGTCCTCAAGCTTTTGGAGGAAATCAATGAGGTCTGGATGTTTGACTGCGGTGAGGGGACCCAGCACCAGATTTTGGAGACAACGATTAAACCGCGCAAAATCAGCAAGATTTTTATCACCCATCTGCATGGAGACCATATTTTCGGTCTGCCGGGTTTTTTATCTAGTCGTTCTTTTCAGGCTAACGAAGAACAGACGGACCTAGAGATTTATGGTCCCAAAGGCATTAAAAACTTTGTCCTGTCTAGCCTGCGCGTGTCTGGCTCTCGTCTGCCTTATCGAATTGATTTTCATGAGTTTGATGAAAATAGTCTGGGTAAGATTCTGGAAACGGACAAGTTCACTGTTTATGCAGATAAGCTGGACCACACGATTTTCTGTGTGGGTTATCGGGTGATGCAGAAAGATTTGGAAGGAACGCTGGATGCAGATAAGCTAAGAGAGGCGGGCGTACCTTTTGGTCCCCTCTTTGGTAAAGTCAAGAACGGTCAGGATATCGTCCTAGAAGATGGTACCAAAATCATTGCAGCCGATTATATCTCAGCTCCTCGTCCGGGCAAGACCATTGCTATTCTGGGTGATACTCGGAAGACTGCCGCCAGCGTTCGCTTGGCTGTATCAGCAGATGTGCTGGTCCATGAAGCAACCTATGGCAAGGGAGACGAAAAATTGGCCCGCAATCACGGTCATTCGACCAATATGCAAGCAGCAGAAGTAGCCAAGGAAGCTGGTGCCAAGCGCCTCCTGCTAAATCATATCAGTGCTCGCTTTTTGGCCAAGGACATCAGCCAAATGCGCCGCGATGCTAGCGCTGTCTTTGAAAAGGTCCATGTGGTCAAGGACTTGGAAGAGGTGGAGTTGTGAGAAATATCATCATCACAGGAGCTAGCGGTGGACTGGCCCAGGAAATGGTTGAGATCTTGCCCCATGACCGACTGATTTTGGTCGGTCGGAGCAAGGCTAAGCTGGAAAAACTATATGGAGAAAGGGAAAATATTGACCTAGTGGAGCTGGATATCACAGACAGCTCAGCTTTGGAAAGATTTGCTAAGCGGATTGACAGCCAGTATGGCCACGTAGATGTCCTAGTCAATAATGCTGGCTATGGGATTTTTGAAGAATTTGACAAAATCAGCTCCAGCGATATCGAGACCATGTTTGAAGTCAATACCTTTGCCCTCATGAACCTGTCCCGTATCTTTGGATCTCGCATGAAGCAGGCAGGTCAAGGACATATCGTCAATATTGTTAGTATGGCCGGCCTCATTGCAAGTAGCAAGTCCAGTCTTTACTCAGCGACCAAGTTTGCAGCTATTGGTTTTTCCAACGCCCTGCGTTTAGAACTCCTGCCTTTTGGTGTTTATGTCACGACGGTTAATCCAGGTCCTATCAAAACAGCCTTTTTCGATCAGGCAGACCCTGATGGTTCCTATGTAAAAGCAGTCGACAAGTATATCCTTGAGCCTGACTTTGTAGCGAGCAAAATTGTCAGCTCCTTTGGCAAAAAGAAGCGGGAAATTAATCTTCCAGGGATTCTCAATCTAGCTCACAAGCTTTATACCCTTTTTCCAAGAATTGCCGACAAGATGGCAGCCAATATGTTTAACTATAAGTGAGGTTTTATGACAGCTAATCTACAAGCCTACAAAGCTCATCTGCAGGCGCCTTGGGGCAAGCTTCAGTATGATATTGTTTTTGCCTTTCTAGAGTCGCTGAAGGGCCAGAAAATTCTTGATTTCGGCAGCGGTTTTGGAATTGTGGCTGATTTTCTAGCGGAAAAGAACCAAGTGACCGCAATCGAGCCTAGTTCAGAAATGATTGCTGAGCGCAAGCAGAACTTTTTCTATGAGCAATTGCAAGGCAGTTTGGACCTTCTGCAGAAATTGCCAGACCAGTCTTTTGATATCATCATCTGTCATAATGTCTTAGAGTATGTATCAGACCCTGATCTCTATTTGACAGAATTTTCCCGCCTCTTAAAAAAGGACGGCAAAATTTCTCTGGTCAAGCATCACGAGGTTGGACGCATTATGCATACGGTGGTTTTTGAAAATGGCCTAGAAAAGGCCCAGCAGCTTTTGGCGGGTCAGGAATATCAAACTCACAGCATGGGAGCTGCAAAGGTCTATCAGATCCAAGAAGTGATTTCAGGTCTCTCATTAGAAGTTGAAGATTATCAAGGACTACGGATTTTTTACGGGCTGCAATCCAATGACTACAAAACTGCCCCTGACTGGGCTCAAAAGATGCTTAAGATGGAGCTAGCAGTCTGCAACCAATCACCTTATCGAGACATCGCTGCTTTTCAGCATGTTTGGCTAAGGAAGGACAGAGAGATTTAAAATAAGAGGATTTACATGAAATTTTTAAAGAAACAAAAGGATTATTTTGCTCTATGTTACATTTATAATTGGTTGGTTTTACTAATAGGTCCTCCCTTGAGTTTTTTTGCTTTAATTCTACTTGCTTTCGGTTTTGGCCAAGCATTTAGTACAGGCCAAACTTCTTCTTTAGAGTCGGGTATACTATTAGGTTTTCTTTTTTTAGTTTTGATTGGTATTTATGGGATTTTTTACCTTGTAATGTGGTTTAAATCACTAAGAAACTCGTTGAAAACGGGAAAATCATCTTTTTTTGCAGCTCCAATTAGTTTAATAATGACAATGATATGTCAGCTGCCTGTTTTTATTCTTATCTGCAAGGGGTTTAACTTACTTAGTCAGTACAGATCAGAAATATTCCTAGGTCAACTTTACTCTGTGTTGACATTTTCTCTTTATCTCTATTGCCAGTATGGGAGAAAAGGTAAGAAAAGCAATAAAATTCTATATCTTTCCCAAGTTATTAATTTTTTACTAGTTTTTCTTTTAGCTTATCAAGTTTACTATCCTATATTTTTAAAATAATCTAGTTTACAGATCTAAATGTTTAATAGAAAGTAGCAAGAAAGGTAGATTGTCGCCTTTCAGCATGTTTGGCTAGTCAAGTCCTAGGTTAAAGGGAAGAAGTGCTCATTTACATCTTAAACAAACCTCGTAAGGAGAAAGCTTGATGCAGAGGAGAGAAGTCATAGGGCCAGGGCAGCCAGTCAATTATGCCCTGCTCAGCCTTTTTCAATATATTGCTTCTGTTTTGGTAATTCTGGTTCACTGCCAGAGGCTTTTTGAACATGAAGCTCTACATTTTATTCAGAAGAGTATGTTTGGCCGCATGGCGGTCCCTTTCTTTTTAATTTCTTCAGCCTATTTTTTCCGAGTACGATGGAAGCGAGAGCACGATTCTACGAAACTAACTCTGTATATCAAAGGTATTTTAAAGGTCTATGGCTTCTGGAGCTTGGTCTATCTTCCCTATGCTTTGACTTACTTCCAATCTCTGCACTTGCCTCTCTGCCTAGCTCTGCTGGCTATTCTAGCAGCGCTCTTCTACATCGGAATGAGCTACCAGCTCTGGTATATCCCCGCCTTTCTCTTAGGTTTGCTGCTGGTCCATTTTTTGTATAGGAAGTTGGGTCCCAAGAAAACATTTGCCCTTTTGCTAATTCTCTACGCCTTAGGTGCTATTGAGACTTATCACGCCTATCTGTCGCCTAGTCTGCTGACAGACTGGTATGATGCTTATGCCAAGCTCTTTTTCACTAGCAGGAATGGCCTCTTCTATACGCCCATTTTTATCTATTTAGGCTACTTTCTAGCTGATTACGGGCAGATAGCCTTATTTCAGAAAAAACGCTGGCTGTCTCTTTTGTTGGGAAGTCTTTTCCTAGCAGGCGAAGGAGTACTGGTTTACATCAGGCAGGGACTGGATAAAAATTTTTTCTTTGCTCTCATTCCCTTTACACTTTTCTTATTCAATTGGCTGTTAAAAACACGGTGGAAGCGTGAAAAAAATTGGCGACATTTAAAAGATCTAAGTATCCTTTATTTCTTCCTCCATCCTATCTTTATTGAGTTATCTTTCTTTCTGCTCAAATCCCAGCAGCTGACCAAGTGGGAAACTGGCCGTTGGGTCTTCCTTCTGACGATTATCCTGACCCACCTGACGTCAGAGTTGGTGATTCGATGGCGAGGGAAAGGTTAAGTTGTTTACCAAAACATTTTAAAAAAAATGAATAGATCGCTATTTCTTTAACTAAAAAGACACGACTTTTTAATACGTGTCTTTTTAGTTAAAGAAAAATAGTTAGGCTGAGCATTAGTTATATATTCCTCTATTATCTCAGTTAATTATCCTTTGGAACATCGTCTTCAGCTATTCCGTAGACTGTAGCTAACTGGATAATTTTCTTTGCCCATTTGCTATGGGGCTTCATTTCATTCATTCTGTTTTCTTTATATCCTTTTGATACACCAATCTGTTGTTGATTCGAATTAAGAATGGTCAGAGCGTCTTGGTAGTCTTCTAAACTAACAATGTTATTCTCAGCAATAAGACTTAGCTGAGAGGGATGGATGCAAGTTTTTCCAACGAATCCATTAAGTCTGTCTAACTCTAGCTCTTTTTTCAATCCATGAGCCCAATTACCGTCTTGAAAACGGCTATTAAAGTATTCCCATACTGGTCCTGAACAGATATAATCAGCGGAAAAAATATTTAATATATCTGTTAGACAGTCAGCAATAAGTTTAACATCGTAGATAGTCTGGCGAACATTACGACGAATACCGAAAATATTACTAAAATCAGTTGCTCCCACACGAATATTTAAAACTTTCTCTTTATAGGGTTTCAATAACTCTGATATAAAAAGAAGTTCTTCCATTCGGGTATTCTTTTTCATGATGCTTTCGCTCTCAAGAATTGGCATTATGTAAAATGTTTGATTCGTTCTTTTGCAAAATTTGTCAAAAACTTGAAGGTAGGCAGCAGCAGTAGTGGAATCAAATTTAGGAAAATTAAATCCAGAAACTAATCTAAAGATATCAGGAGAAGAGTGGTCGAGCATCTGATTAAATTGTTTGGAAGAACGGACTCGGATAAAAATTAAAGGAAGAGAATCAAAATCTAACTGGCCAGTTTCCAAGGCTTGATTAAGTTTGTCTAAAGTCTCAAAGAGTTGTAATTCAGCTTGGTGAACAGTTCCATCTCCGATAGAATCTTCTAGATCTAGACAGATTGAGCTACAGCAAGGATGGAGGCCGGCAATGATTTCATCAACTATCTGAGTTCGATGAGCGGGCATATAAAGAAGTCCAGATATTGCATATTGCAATAAATCTTTTGGGGAATTTTGATTAAATTGGCATCCTTCTTTAAATAGGGGTATAGAATCATAAGTAAATTTCATTCAAATCTTCCATTCAACACTTTTAAGTTTTTTGTTCGAGGACTACTGAAAGAATATCCTCAGCGCCTTCTATTCCTTGATTAACTATCATATAGTCATCTTTATTATCGATAAGCTGGTAAACTTCACTGTTCTTTGGTATCATTTTAATATCGCCCAAAGATAAGAATCCAGCATCTAATTTTCCGTCACCCGAAGTAATTAGAAATTCTTCTTTGAGATAGTCTTTTAAAAAAGAAAGAGCGTTTTCTTTAGAAATTTCTTTAGGTATGATGTAAAGTTTAAGTCCTTGAAGAGTGAAAGTCCATTCTAAGTTTTTTAAATCTTTTTCGAGCCTTGGCAAGATAAACTCTTGAACGACATCTTGATTTTCGGTAACTTTGGTAAAGAAGAATAGATTGTCAACCAAAGAAGGAGTTCTAGTTAAGTATTTTTGATATTTAGTTAAAATATCTAAGATTTTAGGATAATCCAAAGCTTGTATTTGTCGAGTTCTTTCAATGTATTCCTGCCAGACTTTTAAAGGTTGGCCGTTATGTAAAATGATTCCACCATTAGCAACAACAGCATAAGGGCAGTCCTGTAGGGGTATAATACGGGAGAATTGCGCTAGCGAGCGAGTTGTAATTGGAAGTAAATGGATATTGGAGCGGGTTTTAACTTTTTCTAGTAATTCCAATGCTTTATGACTCATATAGGAAATTTCTCGTCCGTCTAGATGTTCTACACAAGATACAGTCTGATAATTTTCGACAAATTTATTAGAATAAATAATGGTTCTATCTAAATCAGTAGCAAAAAGCATAATATTCCTCTCTTTATTGGAACTGATATTTGTAAAGGTTTAATTGAAAACAAAATTTTTAAAATTTTAAGCAGTTATATTTAATAGTTATTACAGTTAGATTGATTGTCTTAAATTTTTGGTTAAACTAAAATGACAGAATAGTTTAATCTCAAATGTCTTAAGAGAATAAATTTTAGTTTTCAAAGAGTGCAATTCATCAAACTATACCAATCTTACTATAAATGAGCTAATAAGTCTAGTCTTCAAGTATTTTATAAAAAAATTCTAGAAGATTATTGGAATGTATAATTAGAATGAGCAATTTTTCCTATTTATTAAACATTCATACACACTTATGTAAAAAATGATAAGTAAAAGGCCGAAACACTATTGTCTCAGCCTTTTCATAACTAACATTTATTTTGTAAGAGCTTTTCGAATAAAGTCTATAGGAATAATCAGAACAGCAATAGCAAGAGCTACAATATAGTGTTCAATATCCATAGGAACTGTGTTGAAGACCTGCCCACCAAACTGAATGATTAAAGATTGGACGATAGCAATAGAAATCATAACAATAGAGAACTTTTTGTTTTCTGAAATATGTTCAAAAACATTAAGTCCGGTACTGCGAGTATTGAGGGAATTGAAGATAATCGCATAGATAAATACAGTAAAAGTGAAGGTAGTTACCATTTCAAAGTTTCCGCTTCCATTAGTAATAAAATCTTGAATACCAGCTACATTTTTAAGAATAGCAAGACAAACAATAGTAATGAAAATGCTAGCAACTCCAATAGCAGACTTCATATACTTTGTTAGGATATTAGCTTTTTTAGCCACTGGTTTTTCATTCATGTAACGATCTAAGGTAGGTTCTTCACCAAATGCCAAAGCAGCTAGTGTATCCATGATAAGGTTAATCCAAAGGATTTGAATGATTGTAAATGGCTCTTTCAGACCAAAAAGAGGAGAGAGAAGAGACATAGCAATAGTAGTTACATTTACTGTCAGCTGGAAAATAATGAATTTGCTAACTGATTTGCTCATTGTCCGGCCGTAAAGCACAGCTTTTTCGATAGACGTCAAACTATTGTTTAAAATTACAATATCAGAGGCTTCACGGGCAACTTCAGTTCCATCTCCCATAGAGAAACCAACGTCAGCAGCTTTAAGAGCAGGTGAGTCGTTTACTCCATCACCAGTCATACCACAAACCATATCAAGGTCTTGTGCTGCTTCAATTAAGCGCTTCTTATCCATAGGTAAGGCGCGGCTTACTACTTTCATATTAGGAAGTTGCGCTTTTAATTCTTCGTCAGAGAGGTTTTCTAGCTCATCATGAGTTAGGATTAAATCTGTATCACTGGTAACGATTCCAGCTTCTTTAGCAATGGCAATAGCTGTTTCTTTACGGTCTCCTGTAACCATAACTACTTGAACTCCAGCTTTGTTCATTGTTTCAACAGTTTGTTTAATAGAATCCCGTACATTGTCTCGAATACATACAATAGCAATCAAGATTTTATCTGAGCCTTCTTTTTTAAGAATAGCAAGAAGACGCATAGAACGATTAGCCTGTTCCAAAGAGAGTGCAGAGAATTTATCTTTATCAGGAGTAGTAAAAGCAGTCTTATTTCCGTCTTTATCAAGATAGAAATGACAATCATCTAAAATAAATTCTGGTGCTCCTTTGATGTAAATTTCGCCTGACTTAGTTGTAACACTAGCATATTTTTTAGCAGAGTTAAACTGTTCTTTTTCAGCAATAGTGTTTGTATCAAAATCTAAGAGATTGCGGTTGATTAGAAAATCTAAAAGAGCACGGTCAGTTGCGTTACTTCCAACAGCTATACCATCTGCTACATTAGCGTCATTATTTAAACCAATGCCATGAATAACTTGCTTGAGTAACTTTTCAGACATACTCGAGAAATCAGCAGCAGAACTCTCATCAGTTGTCTCATAAAGAATTCCATTGCCAAGGAAGAAATCAACAACAGATAGTTTCCCTTCTGTAATTGTTCCAGTTTTATCGCTGAAAAGGATATTCATATAACCTGCTGTTTCAATAGTATCTGGATGGCGAACCAGAATATTCTGAGCTAATAAGCGGCCTGAGTTCATTGAAGACACAAGAGCCAGCATCATAGGCAATCCTTCTGGAACTGCCATGATAATGATAGTCACTGCAAAGAGAATTGTTTCAATGACTAATAAGAAAATAGATGAAAGATTCAAATTGTTTGCAGCATTTAAAGCAAGAAAACCAAGAACAAGGTTGATGACAGAGTAAGCCGCACCAGCACTGTATCCAAGAACGCCAATATTTTCTGCCAGTTTGTTCAATTTCTCTTTTGATGGAGAATCTTTCCCATCCTCTTGGAGAGAGGTATTGATGCTTCCAAGAACAGTATGGTCACCAATATCAGTTGCTTCCATAACAGCTTCACCAGATGTTACCACAGTCCCACGGAAGATTTTTAATTCTGTAAAGAGGTCCTGACTATCTGGTTCTGCATTATCACCTAAAGCGATTTTTGTAGCATCTTCACTTTCCCCATTCAAGATAGCTTGATTTACCTTTAATTCTCCAGCAAGAATAATACCATCAACAGGAATTTTATCACCAGTTTGAAGAAGAATTTGGTCTCCTTTGACAATATCATCTACTAAAATCTCTTTAAGTTTACCGTCACGATAGACTTTAGCATTAGTTTTGCTAGCTTCTTCTTGTAATGTATTAAACTTTTGCTCATTTTGATATTGTGAGATAGCAGAAAATCCTGTTGACAGGAGAATGGCAAAAATCAAGGAGATTGCTTCATACCAATTTGCCTCACCAATACCTGGGAAAATCATGCCGATAAAGTTGAAAATAATTTTGAGACCTAAGGCCGCCAGCAGAATCAAAATCCACTGATCCTTGAAAGCCTCAATAAATATTGAAAGAAGTGAGTTGGCTTCTTTACTGGAAAGTTTATTATCTCCATGGGCAGATTTGCTTGCTGCAACCTCAGCTGAGCTTAGCCCTTTAAAGTTATTCATTTGGTTTATTTGTCCTTTCTAAAAATAAAGAGGCTGAGACAATAGTGTTCAGTCTCTTTATTGTATGTCAATAAAACTTGATATGGCAACTGTTTGTCTTTAGCTAAAGAGTGCAGCTATACCATTTAAATCAGCCTGCTTACCTTCACCAATGGTGTGGAAAGCCCAAGTTGAACCATCTTTTACAAGTTCTGCAAAAACAACAGCTGTATCGGTAGAATAATCATCTTTAAGCTGGAATTTGCAAAGTTCAGAATTGTTCTCTGCATTAACTAAGCGAACATAGGAATTATTAACCATGCCAAATGTTTGACGACGAGCGATAGCCTGATCGATGGTAACAGCGCAAATGACCTTATGGGTACTTGGTGAGAGAGCAGCTAAATCCAAATTGATAACTTCATCATCACCATCACCTGCACCAGTACGGTTATCACCATTTAAGTGAATACCAGGAGCAGTTTTGTTATTATAAAAAATAACATCATTAGCAGAAGTAATTTTACCTGCCTCATTCAATAGGAATGCAGAAATATCAAGGTCAAAATCTGCACCACCAGCAGAGATATCCCAACCAGCGCATAAGTCAACTTTTGTAAGGCCTGGAGCCGCTTTAGCTAAGTCCAGAATAGTATTTTTTTCTAAATCAAGAGATACACCTCCTATTGCAGGAGCAACTTCAGTGGGTGTTGGAGTAGGATTGGCAGGTCCGCCAAGTGAAGTGAAATTAATAGCCATTAGAGATTCCTTTCTAATTAACGGTAAGATTTTTCAATGTCTTGGATTGAAGCGTTTAGGTATTCTCCAACTGCTTTGAAGGTCCACCCATTGACAGTACGTGTAAGTTCAGCAAATTTAACGGCCGTTGCTTTGCCACCATCTTCTGATAGATTGAAACGGGCGATTTCTTTTTCAGGACGTTGTGCCTGATCAACTAAACGAACGTAGGCATTCTTTACTTGGCCAAAATATTGTTTGCGATTTTGACCAGAATAGATAACAACTGCTACAACGATTTGAGCCACGTCTGGATGAATATTATTGAAATTCACAAACATGTTTTCATCATCACCGTCACCAGCACCGGTGAGGTTATCATGATCTAATTGAATACCTTGAGATTTCTTCTTGCTGAAATAGACAAGATTATTAACTGAACGAGTCAGATGGCCAGAAGAATCAAGAAGGAAGGCACAAAGATCAAGGTCAAAGTCAGAGCCAAAGAGACTTGTCTTAACATCCCATCCTGCTGATACGCGAATATTTTCTAAAGAGAAATCTGTTTTAGAAAGATTAAGGAAGTCATTTTTTGCAAGGTTAAGCATGCCTCCTTTATTTAAATCAAGTGTAACTTCGCGCCCTTCCGTACTAGCAGTTTGAATAGGTGTGTTAGCAGCAGGAGCTTGAGTTTGTTGCTCATCTCCACCAAATAATTTACCAAAAAGTCCCATAATATTTTCCTTTCTATTTTCCTAATTACATATAGCGAGACAAGAGTTGGTTGAGGTCAGCGATAGCTCCCTCACCGATTGCTTCAAAAGCCCAGCCATTAGCTGTCCGACTAAGGGAACAAGCTGTTACAGAAGTATCAGCAGAATAACTGTCACTCAATTCATAGCGGCAGATTTCCTGTTCGTTATTATCGGCATCTAGAAGTCGGACAAAAGCATTTTTAATCATGCCAAAAGTCTGACGTTTAGTGACTGCGTCAAAAATAGTAATGAAGAAGACAATTTTCTTAATTCGAGGTTCGATTGCATCAAGATTAATTTGGATTCGTTCATCGTCGCCTTCGCCTTCTCCAGTACGATTATCACCTTCAAGACGAATTCCAGCTGCAGACATATTATTAAAGAAAATAACATCATTCGGTACTTGTGCAACACGACCGCTTTCTTCAACTAGGAAGGCAGCTAAGTCTAGGTCAGCAGTAGGTCCTGCAACAGCCATATCCCAGCCGCCACCTAGAATACAATTTTTTAATGCAGGAGCCTGCTTTGTTAAATCTAAAACGCTCCCTTTAGAGAGATTAAGAGGAGCAGCAGAGCTGCCAGAGTTTAAATTAGTGAAATCCATATAGATATTCCTTTCTGAATCATAATATTTTTAAAACTTTTTAGCTTAAGGAAGGCTAAGTAAGAGTTATCGGTACCTTATTTTAAGTGATATTAATGACCGCTTATAAAACCTTTTTCAGCCATGTCAGATTTCATATGTTCTAACTCAATAGAATCACTTTTTCGTTTTTCAGCAATTTGATTATTGATTTGCTTGGTTTCTTCAATTCCTTTTTTGATTGTCTCATAAGTTGTACGAAGAGTCTCCATTTGAATAGAGCTTCCACCAGCCATACGAGCAATATTAACAGATTGATTAGCAGTGTTTTGTGCATTACGAATTAGAAGTTCATTGGTTTTTTCATCCAATTGTTTGATAGACTTAGCTTGAATTTCCTGTCTTTTTAATTGAATAGCTTGAACCAAACATTGCTTGAAGATTGGCAATGTGATAATAAAGGAAGAATTGATTTTCCGCATCAGATTAAAGTTAGACATTTGCATGGTCTGAATCATAGGACAGGTTTGCATGGCCACGTTTTCAGCAATTTGCAAGTCATATGTTCGCTGTGCGAGCATATCTTTAATCATGCTTAGCTTTTGCTGTTGAGTTTGTTTTTCTTGCTCTGTTATATCCGTACGAGCAGCGATCTGATTACTGTATTCTTCGATTTCTTCTTGAGCAATCTCACCAGCAACAATATATTTTTCTAATTCTTCATAGTAGGCTACATTAGTTTTATATTGTTTTTCCAGATTTTCTTGAGTTTGGTGAATTTGAACTTCATATTGCTTCAATATGGTATAAATCTGATCAACCTCTTTACCCATATCTTCATATTTAGCAAAAAGTTTATCAATACTATTCTTTATTTTGCCAAATAATTTTTGCAGAGCAGATGCTTTTTCTGGATTTTCAATTTCTTTAATATCGAATTTATCCATGATTTTAGTAAGTTGAACGAGCATTCGAGAAGCTTCCTCTGCATCTACCCTTCGCATGGAAGATAATAGAGCATCAGACATTTGAGAAATCCCTTCACTCGGTTTTTGACCGAAAGCCATAATTGAGTTGACATTAGTAATATCAATCTCATTGGTGAGGTTCTGAACCTCAGGCAGTGATCTTAGCTTCTGCTTATAGGCTAAGTTGTCAGCTAGGACTTCTGGTTTAGCAAGTTCAAGTTCAGTTGATTCAATCTCTTGTGGAGTTGAATCAAAACTTCCTGTGTTGATAGGCATATTGTTTTCCTTTCTTTAATTAAAAAGTTTACTGAAGAAATTTTGTTTTTTCAGCTTTCGTTGAATAGCTTGAAAACTTTGCTCATAGTTTATAACATCTAACCTGACAGTGTTAAAGTACTCTGCATTAATGTAAGAGTTCAGATCAGATAAGCCAGCAGGTGAAAAAATGATGATGTCAAAACCAATTTTTCCAAGATAGGCAAGGACATAGCACGTATTTTTTGATAACTGAGTTTCGCCTTCCAAGAAAAAGACAATCTTGGGTATAAAGCCAGTAAAATCAAAGCTATCTATGAGTCGTATTACTCTTTTATCCAACTGTAAAATCAACAGTGCAAAGTTTAATATTTCTTCTTTGGATACTGTCAATGGCTGTTTGAACAGTCGAGTATCAGCAATGGTTTCGTTAATCTTATTGAGAATGAATTTTTCTGTTTCATCGTTATAAGGAGCATAGCGATAGAATGGGAGCTTCATAATCTCCTCAATATCAAAACTTCCATTACTGAGTTGACAAAACATAAGCTGATACTTATCGGAATCATTTATTTCATGAGTAATCAGTTCATCACCATTGGATGTTAAAACGAGCGTACTGTCAGACGAAGAACAGATATTGACCAAATGGGCGTACTTGTCAATTGGATTATATTCTCCCTCTATTTCAAAAAAGAAATGTGGGACATAGACTGTTTTCTCAACAGTCTTAAATCCGTTCCGAACTTTTGCGGGTGCGTTCCAATTTTGTTCTACATCAATTAAAGTTGAATTGAAAAAAATGGGGCTTGTCGTTCCATTTCGGAACTGCCAAGGCCTATAAATGCCAGAATTTGTAAATAACTGTTCTTCAATTTGTGTTTCTATATCCAGTGTAATTGAACGATTTTCCTCTATAATTTGTCCATTTTTAGCTCTTTCTGCCCAACTTTGGATAGGTAGGATTTGAGTGTTTTTATGGACAGTACTGATTTGATCAGAGTCAACTTGAGCAAAATTTTCATCATCTTTTAGTGGATTGATATAAATGACATCAAATCCAAAGCGATTAAGTAACAGCAGGAAATATATATCGTGTTTTGAAATACTACCATAGTAGATGCACTTGTTTGTAAGGTAATCTCTATCTTGATAGGATAAGCTAAAAATATGTAAGTATGCATAGAGTAGCATTTTACATATAAAATTATTTCTCACGCTGTTATTCAGGAAATTTTCCTGACGAATAGCAAGGTTTGTTATATATTCAAGAGCAATCAGAAATTGATGATTGAGCTCTGCATCTTCAAAGAGTGTAATATCCTGACTGGCTATTTGACTAACTTCCATTGAAGCAAGCTCGTTTTTTATGCTGTTAATGAAATCAAAATCTGCATCCATTGGGATTTGGCCATCAAAGTAAATAGTGTGAGTTGAATCCTCTTGAGCTTTTACCAAAATAGTTTTTAATACACTATCATATTTACTTTGATTTTCAACCCCGATATATCGTGTAAAAACAGGAGCGAAAGTGGCTTGTATTCCTTTTCGTTCTGTGATTGAACGCCAAAGTTCAAAGGGCAGATTTTGCAGACTGGTCGACATGAAATATACCTGCTTTCTACGATTATAATGTCACATCTTTTGTCTTCTTTGTATAAAAGTTAAACGAAGAGTGCAGATGGTTTGCTTTGTACCTCCTAAATCACTGGAGATAGCTTATTAAAGTCTGCTCTCCCCTACTTTATAGATACCATTGTATATTTATAAAATGGTCTTTGTCAAGAGATAAACTATAAATCAGCGACTTCCTTTATAATGCCACAAACATTATATTTCTGTAGGTTGACATATTCGATTGGGATCTGTTTTTCTTCACACAATTGAAGGATATGTTTAAGGTATTTTTGATTAGCCTTTTCTCTAATTAACACCCTGTCTGGAAGGCGCCTAAGCAGAACTCTAGTTGTCTCACCAACTCCTGGTTTTATTTTATTGATATCACTAATGTTGTAGTATTGGGCGATTTTCTTAACTTCGTCCAATCCTTTGAAATCCTCATTGAGCTCTTCTTGTGAAGGATTGAAATAATCTAATTGAACTTGGTCAAAATAGGATTGCACTTTATCTAAGAATTCCAATGAATGGTCGTAAGCTTCGTTTTCTGCATAATAAACAGCTCCGTGAAGCTCGTCATCGCTCATTTCTTTTAATTTGACTGTCCTGCTGACGAGGCCGCTGACAGTAGCATTTAAGCAAGCGCTAGGGATTAAAAAGTCCTGACGTGTACCATAAAGCGGTGTTACCGAAGCTGGATCACTGAGTACAGCTAGAGTAGGATCTAGTTCGGAAAAGAGTTTGTTTTCCTCTGCTAACCTCTGGCAGGCTTCTTCCAGGACGGTATTTATTGCTCCTTTTCCAACCCAACCATCCACAAATTGAATATCTTTAGGATGGTGCTTGTTGGCTATAATATTCATGGCAGCTATGTCAATCCCTTTACCTCGAATGATAGAAATACTATAATGCGGCACATCAAGCTGATATTTATAGTGAAGGTACCTTTTTATTAGAATACCTATAGGAGTCCCTGCCCTTGCTAAGGAAACTAAAACAAGATTTTCTCCTTTTTTATTAAAAATCTTTTCAGAAAGACTTGCTATAGCGTTAGCAGTCTCAAAAGAAAGAGTTGCGAGGCTTTCTTGATAGATTTTCATATAGCGCTCTGTTGGGGCATATTCTAGAGGTAGCATTTCGGAATAATGAACGCCCTGTTGATTTAACTTTTCTCTTTCGGCAGTGTCTAATACAGGAACCTTTCCACGCACATCTTGTAAGAGGATGGTTACATCGGATTCAGGGTAACTAGTTTTTACTAAATTCATAAAAGCCTTTCTTATTGTTTAACAAAAATTAGTGTTTGCTTACTAAAGGGCTGCAGTTTATTTTGAAGAGTTGCTCGAAATGCATCAGTCATAACCTCATAGACGATGATAATTTGGTCATAATGACGTTCAATATCGTAAAGGAAAGTCATTCTATTAGTTTCGTAAGCACTGGCCAAAGCTAAGCCGTTATGGAAAAGATAGTTGTCTTCACTGGAGAGGGAAATAGGACTTCTTGTAGTGGAGCGAACCTCTGCGTCAAGTTCTTGGGCTAGTCTAATTGGTAACCACATGTTTTCCTCAGTTCCAATGACAGCTATTGTTTCTTCTTTAGATTTCCGAGAGACTTGCGAAGTCAATCGATTTAGAGCAGTTTCTTGGAAGACTAAAAACTCTTCTTTAGTGAGACCTGTTCGAGGATTGAGGTTGTCAGCTAAATGATAGTGAACGTCTGAAGTTAGTTTTGGTTTTTCCAGTGTTGTTTCTTTCAGATCTATGAGAGGAGTATTAGCTCTCATTTGACCACTGACTAGGCATATTCTTTTGATTCCTTTTTCTTGAAAAATCTTACGATTCTTTGTATTTTGCCAGTTTAATATAGAAGCAGCTGCAAAAGAAATACCATCTTTAATTTTTTGAAATTTTTCAATAAAGTTAACAATTGTATTTCCTGTTGTTATTTCATCTTCGATAAATAAGACAGTATCATAGTTAGGAATATCTGAACGGTAATATAATTTTTGTGTGCTTGCATGTGAATGCTCTTCTTCGAAAGAGATATTTTGGATATCTGTATTAATGCTTTCTCGAGTAGTCTGTAAATAAAAGACAGTTTTCAAATCTTTATTTTCCAAGGCCATATGCATGATTGCCTGGGCGATTCCAGTAGCCGTCTCAGAAAAACCAACAACTAAAATACGCTTGTCAGAAGGAATTTGTCTTTTTATTTCTTGATAGAGTTCGGAAAATAGCTGTAGCGTGTTATGGGCTTTAACAGGATAATGTTTAGCTTGATATTTATTAACAAATAAATAGTCTCGATTGGGATTATTTCTCCGTTTACAAATAGCAACCATATCATTGATATCGAAAGAACTCTTATTTTCTTCTATATCAATGAAATCTTCTACTTTTAAAAGATAGGTCATTACTTAATTCCTTTCAAAGTTTACGATTAATTAACCTTTATTGTCTTAGTATAGCACTAATTAGCTCAACTGTCACTTTAATACTTCAAACAACTTACAACAATTTTATTGGAGTAATTATGGTATAATAATAAAAACATTTCAAAGGAGTTTCACATGCTTGAACGTCTACAGCAGCAGTTGGCTTTTACCAATGAGCTGGAAAAGCTGAAAGCCACTCATCGCAATAATCGTACCTTGGATGCCTATCGTTTTGAGAATTCTGCTGAACATAGTTGGCAGGGTGCGCTCATGGCGCTAGTCTTTCAAGAATATATCCCTGAAGAAGTTAATCTGGAAAAGGTCATGTCTATGTTACTGATTCATGATTTGGGCGAAATATATGCTGGTGATACCTTTATCTTTGACGACGTGGGTAAGAGCGATTCATACGATAGAGAGTTGGAGTCCTTGAAAATCAGTTTGAACAAGCTACCGTCAGATCAGCAGGATTCCTTTCTAAAGCTTTGGCAGGAATTTGAGACTGGGATTAGCATAGAGGCTAAATATGCACGAGTGCTGGACGCTCTGGTTCCCTTGCTCAATCACTTGGAAGTTGCTCAGCCCCATGACAACCCTCATGGCCTGACCAAGTCGCAGGTCATCGCAAAGAAATCCTTTATTCAAGAAACCTCTGAAAGTCTTTGGGGATTAGCTCAGGAAGTTATTGACCAAAGCGTTGCTAAGGGGCTTTACCTAGATGAGTGAGGCTGAGAACCTTGCTCGAAGATAAGAAGTTTGAGACTGGTTGAACCAGTCTTTTCATGTTATAATATTCAGACAAGATTGAACGGAGAAAGTGTTTCACTTATCATGATTAGCTCAAAATATGATTGGCAGTTTGCCACTAATTTTACAGACGAAAAATTTTTAAAAAAGGCGGGATTAGAACCAACTGCTGCTAGTCTCCTTTACCAAAGAGGTGTGCAGACTGAGGAGGCTTTACAGGAATTTTTGGAGCCTAGTTTAGACCAGCTTCACGACCCTTATGATCTGCATGATATGGAGCGGGCAGTGGAGCGCATTCGCTCAGCGATTGAGGATTACGAACAGATTTTGATCTATGGTGATTATGATGCTGATGGGATGACCTCGGCATCTATTGTCAAGGAAGCCTTGGAGCAACTGGGGGCTGAGTGTCAGGTTTATCTGCCCAATCGCTTTACGGACGGCTATGGTCCTAATAGCAGTGTTTACAAGTATTTTATTGAAAATCAAGGCATCTCGCTCATTATTACAGTGGATAATGGAGTGGCGGGACTTGAAGCTATCGAGCTGGCCCAGTCTTTGGGCGTGGATGTCATCGTGACGGATCACCACTCTATGCCTGAGGAGCTGCCAGACGCCTATGCGATTGTCCATCCGGAACATAGCGGAGCGGATTATCCTTTCAAGCATCTAGCTGGTTGTGGAGTGGCTTTTAAGTTGGCAACAGCACTGCTGGAAGAAGTCCAAGTCGAACTTTTGGACTTAGTTGCTATTGGTACCATTGCCGATATGGTCAGTCTGACGGGAGAAAATCGGATTTTGATCAAATATGGCCTTTCCGTCCTCAAAAATACCCAGCGAGTAGGACTTCAGGAACTCTTCAAAATCGCTGGTATTCAGCCTGACGAACTGGACGAAGAAACAGTTGGCTTCCAGCTTGCTCCCCGACTCAATGCTTTAGGACGGCTGGATGATCCAAATCCAGCGGTTGAGCTTTTGACAGGCTTTGACGACGAAGAAGCTCGTGACATTGCGCTTATGATCAACCAGAAAAATGACGAGCGCAAGGAAATCGTCCAGCAGATTTATGAAGAAGCACAAACCATGCTGGACCCTAAGAGACCAGTGCAGGTCTTGGCTAAGGAAGGTTGGAATCCCGGTGTGCTAGGGATTGTCGCTGGGCGCTTGCTGGAAGAGCTGCACCAGCCAGTCATAGTGCTTAATATTGAGGATGGCATTGCTAAGGGCAGCGCCCGCAGTATTGAAGCAGTCAATATTTTTGAGGCCTTGGACAGTCATCGTGATCTCTTTGTAGCCTTTGGCGGCCATGCTGGAGCAGCTGGAATGACTCTCGAAGCAGACAAGCTGGCAGAACTTGCTGACATCTTGACAGCTTACATCTTAGACAATGATTTGGATTTGACTGGCAAAACAGCCCTGTATTTAGATGAGGAGCTGCATCTGCCGGAACTGACCCTGGATACGCTCAAAAGCTTTGAAAAACTTGCGCCTTTTGGTATGGACAATAAGAAGCCGCTTTTTTACCTCAAGGACTTTAAAGTGGACAATGCTCGGACTATGGGGGCTGGCAATAGCCATCTCAAGCTGAAAATTTCTCAGGGAGATGCTACTTTTGAAGTAGTAGCTTTTGGGCAAGGAAGCCTGGCGACAGAGTTTGCCCAGACCAAGAATCTAGAGCTAGCTGTCAGCCTCTCTGTCAATAAATGGAATGGACAGACCAGTCTCCAGCTCATGCTGGTAGATGCCCGTGTGGACGGCGTTCAGCTTTTCAATATCCGCAGCAAAAATGCGGCGCTGCCTGACAAGGTTCCTGTCTTGCGTTTCACAGAGGAATTGCCGGATTTGACAAATAGCAGAGCAGTTGTAGTTTATGACCTGCCTGATGATTTGCAGGTCTTGAAGAAGGTTCTTCAGTCTCAGGATTTCGAAGCGATTTACTTTAAGAATGAGATTGCTAAACCTTACTATCTGACAGGTTTTGGCAACCGTGAGCAATTTGCCAAACTCTACAAGACTATCTATCAGTTCCCCGAGTTTGATGTACGCTATAAGCTCAAGGATCTGGCAGCTTACCTGAAGATTGACCCGATTCTCTTGGTCAAAATGATTCAGATTTTTGAAGAACTGGGCTTTGTCAGCATCACAGAAGGCGTCATGACGGTCAATAAGGAAGCTGAAAAGAAAGAAATTGACAGCAGTCACATTTACCAAGACCTCAAGCGTCTAGTAAAAGAACAAGAACTCATGGCACTGGGCACCGTGCAGGAGATTTATGATTATTTGATGTCATCGGACTGAAAATTGTGCAGGTAATCCCGTTAAAAAGTGAATGGCTTGGACCTATGGCTCAGCCTTTTAGGGAAAAATAAGTTTCGTTCTTGGAGCTAGTAGAAGACGTGATTATAAAGAATAACCAACTCAATCCCAGCCTCAATACGGTGGTCTATAAATGAATGAGACATACTCTTTTAAATTAAATAATCTATCCCCTTAAAAAGTAAGTTTTCTGTTACCATTTGGATGAAAAAGTGATATAATAGAGAGTAAAAAATTTTTTTGAAAGAAAGTATATAATGAATTTAAAAGACTATATTGCAACAATCGAAAATTATCCAAAGGAGGGCGTGACATTCCGTGATATCAGCCCATTGATGGCAGATGGAAATGCTTATAGCTACGCTGTTCGTGAGATTGTTCAGTATGCGACAGACAAGAAGATTGACATGATTGTTGGACCGGAAGCTCGTGGCTTTATCGTGGGCTGTCCAGTTGCCTTTGAGTTAGGAATCGGCTTTGCTCCAGTCCGTAAGCCTGGTAAGCTTCCTCGTGAGGTTATCTCAGCTGACTATGAAAAAGAGTACGGTGTAGATACTTTGACTATGCATGCCGATGCTATCAAGCCAGGTCAGCGCGTTCTAATCGTAGATGATCTCCTTGCGACTGGTGGAACAGTGAAGGCGACGATTGAGATGATTGAGCGCCTTGGCGGTGTGGTAGCCGGCTGTGCCTTCCTTATTGAGCTGGATGAGCTCAAGGGTCGCGAAGTTATCGGCGATTACGACTATAAGGTTCTGATGCACTATTAATACATAGTTTCTAGCTATATCTAGTTAGAGAAAAAGTATAATTGAAAACTATATCTCCTTTCAGTATAATGAAAGTACATTGGATAAACAAATGATAGGCTGGAAAAGTATTTCCAAGCCTTTCTAACGATTGAAGGAGATATTTTTATGCCAATTAAGATTGATAAGAAACTGCCAGCTGTTGACATTTTAAATTCTGAGAATATCTTTGTCATGGATGACGACAGGGCGGACCATCAGGATATCCGACCTCTGAATATTTTGGTACTCAATCTCATGCCCCAGAAAATGGTAACGGAGACTCAGATACTGCGCCACTTGGCTAATACTCCGCTGCAGTTGACTATTGACTTCCTCTACATGAGCTCTCATCAGTCTAAAACGACACGTGCAGAGCATATGGAGACTTTCTATAAGACTTTTGATGAGGTTGAAAATCGCTATTTTGATGGCTTGATTATCACTGGTGCACCGGTAGAGCATCTGCCTTTTGAAGCGGTCGACTACTGGGAAGAGTTCCAGCAGGTGATTGAATGGTCCAAGACCCATGTCTTTTCGACTCTGCATATCTGTTGGGGAGCTCAGGCTGGACTTTATGCTCGCTACGGCGTGGACAAGCAGCAGATGACGCGCAAATTATCGGGTGTCTATAGCCAGTCAGCTGACAGCAGTAATCTACTTTTCCGTGGCTTTGACGATGAGTTTTATACGCCGCATTCCCGTCATACCGAAGTTCTGAAGGAAGATATTGTCAATCTGACCAATCTGGAAATTCTTTCGTATGGAGAGGATACGGGCCTCTCTGTGTTGGCTAGCCGAGACTTGCGAGAAGTATATAGCTTCGGTCACATGGAATACGACCGCGATACTTTATCTAAGGAATATTTCCGCGATTTGAAGGCAGGGAAGAACCCACACATTCCAGAGAATTATTTCAAAAACGATGATGTCCATGCGACACCGGCCTTGCGTTGGAGTTCGGCCGCAGCACTCTTTTTCAGCAATTGGGTCAATTATGCTGTCTATCAGGAGACGCCTTTTGACTGGGAAAGTCCTGAAAATGATATATCGTTTTTTGCTTATCTATAAGAGGTGACATGACTTATTTATCAGCTTTTAAATCGGGTAATCTTGTAATCCCGAGTGCCCTTCTTTTACATTTTAAAGATATCTTTGATTCCAGCGATGATTTTTTGGTCTGGCAGTTTTTCTATCTGCAAAATACAACTTCTCTGGAAGAGCTGGCGCCTAGTCAGATTGCGGAGCATATTGGTAAGACCCTGTCAGAAGTCAATCGCTCTATGTCCCATCTGACGGAGAAAGGTCTCTTGCAGTATAAAACCATTGAGCTCAATGGAGAGACAGAGGTTATCTTTGATGCTTCACCGGCTTTGGAAAAGCTGGATGAACTGCTGGCAGCCAAAAGTGGTCCGCAGACTGTGGCAAAGGCGCCACAGAATGTTTTAAAAGACTTGGTGGAGACCTTCCAGCAGGAGCTGGGCCGTCTCTTGACACCTTTTGAAATTGAGGACTTGACTAAGACTGTTCAAGACGATAAAACCAATCCTGACTTGGTCAAGGCTGCCCTTCGTGAGGCTGTGTTTAATGGCAAGGCCAACTGGAAGTATATTCAGGCTATCTTGCGCAATTGGCGTAAAGAAGGCATCACTACGCTTGCTCAGGTAGAAGCCAAACGGGAAGAACGTGAAGCAGCCAATCCTCAAAATGTGACAGTTTCAGATGATTTCCTCAATGCCATGAATTTGTGGAAGGACTGACTTTATTAGATTTGCAGTGGCCTGTTAGATATGACAGGCCCTTGGTTTTATAAAAAAGGAGAAAAGTATGACCTATCAATTACCAAAAGTCTGGTCTGCTGCGGACAGCGATCAAGGAAAATTTTCAGGTATCAATCAGCCTACTGCTGGCGCTCGCTTTGAGCAGAAGCTTCCTGTCGGGAAAGAGCCTTTTCAGCTGTATTCGCTTGGAACTCCAAATGGGGTCAAGGTGACGATTATGCTGGAGGAACTGCTGGCAGCAGGGGTGACAGAGTCAGCCTATGACCTCTATAAGATCAGCATCATGGATGGCGACCAGTTTGGCTCAGATTTTGTGAAAATCAATCCCAACTCTAAGATTCCGGCCTTGTTGGATCAGTCAGGTCATAAGCCGATTCCTGTATTTGAATCAGCAAATATCCTACTCTATCTAGCAGAGAAGTTCGGAAAGCTGATTCCGTCAGATTTGGCTGGTCGAACTGAGGTGCTCAACTGGCTCTTCTGGCAGACAGGCGCGGCGCCCTTCTTGGGTGGCGGATTTGGTCATTTCTTTAACTACGCTCCCGAAAAGCTAGAATACCCGATTAATCGCTTTACGATGGAAGCCAAGCGACAGCTGGATTTATTAGATAAAGAATTAGCCAAGAAAGCTTATATCGCAGGAGATGACTACAGTATTGCTGATATTGCTATCTGGTCTTGGTATGGGCAGTTAGTGCAGGATAAGCTCTATCCAGGCGCAGCTGAGTTCTTGGATGCCACCTCCTACAAACACCTATCTGCTTGGGCGGAGAAGATTGTGGCTCGTCCGGCAGTCCAGCGAGGTTTAGCTGCCGAGTATCAGGAAATCAAATAAACATTTGATGGGGAGGAACTTCCCATCATCAAGTGGCGAGACAAAATCAGTTTATCAACAGGCTGATTTTTCCTCCGCTGCTTTTTTTAAACCCTTAAAAATGATATACTGAATAGAAGAATGTTTAGAAAAGAGTAAGCAATGCAAAAAAAGACTATTTCCCAACGCTTGGAGCGAGTAGCTGCTTTTGTGCCGAATGGGGCAAAGTTGCTGGATGTTGGGAGCGATCACGCCTATCTGCCTATTTACCTGATTCAGCAAGGACGGATTGAGAAGGCTCTGGCCGGAGAAGTGGTAGAGGGGCCTTTTCGGTCTGCCCAGAAAAATGTGGCAGAGCATGGACTGACGGAGCAGATTGAGGTTCGATTGGCCAATGGTCTGGAGGCTTTTGAAGCGGAAGATCAGATTGACACCATCGTTATAGCTGGCATGGGTGGTCGCTTGATTTCAGAGATTTTGGAAAATGGCAGAGCTAAGCTGGGGTCTATTTCCCGTTTGATTTTGCAACCCAATAACCGAGAGGATGAGCTCCGCAGCTGGCTGGTGTCTAAGGGCTTTCGCTTGCTAGCTGAGGATATCCTAGAAGAGGCTGGTAAGTTTTACGAAATCCTGGTTGCAGAAGCAGGCCAGCAAACTTTGACAGAGCAAGAAAAGCGCTTTGGGCCTTTTCTGATGAAGCAACAGTCACCTGCTTTTCAGTTAAGATGGCAAAAAGAACTGAAGAAACTTGAAGGAGCTCTAGCCCATATCCCAGAAAAGAATCAGCTAGAACGCTCTGCTATGTCTCAAAAAATTGAAAGTATCAAGGAGGTACTCCATGCTAGCAAGTGAAATCATCGCTCGTTATGAAGCCTACTGCCCGCAAGAACTGTCCATGGAGGGTGACATTTCAGGCTTGCAAATCGGAACTTTGGACAAAGAAGTGGACAAGGTCCTAGTAGCGCTAGATATTCGCGAGCAGACGGTGGCGGAGGCTATTGAGGCAGGTGCTGGATTGATTATCGTTAAGCATGCGCCTATTTTTCGCCCGCTCAAGGACCTAGTGGCAGATAAGGCGCGAAATCAGATGATTTTAGACCTCATCAAGCATGATATTGCTGTCTATGTCAGTCATACCAATATTGATGTTGTGGAGGACGGGCTCAATGATTGGTTCTGCCAGCTTCTGGAGATTGAGGAAACAAGTTTCCTTAGTCAGACCGGTCCAGAGCAGGGCATTGGTCGTATAGGGAAGATTGCTCCTCAGACCTTTGGGGACTTTGCGGCTAAGGTCAAGGCAAGTTTTGGACTAGATTGTTTGCGTCTGGTCACTTATGAAGAAGCGGATTTTGAACGCGTGATTGAGCGTGTGGCTATTTGTGGTGGCAGCGGTCAGTCCTTTTATCCAGAGGCCATTGCCAAGGGAGCGCAGGTCTACATAACAGGTGATATTTACTATCATACAGCTCAGGAGATGCTGACAGAAGGTCTTTTAGCGCTGGATCCTGGACATCATATCGAGGTTCTATTTGCGGAAAAATTAAAAGAAAAGCTTGATACTTGGAAGGCAGAAGAAGGCTGGGAGATCGAGATTCTGGCTAGTCAGGCTTGGACCAATCCTTTCCGACATATTTGAGAGGGAGCGACATGAAAAAAGTAGCAGTAATTGGTGCTGGAATTGTCGGATCAACAGCCGCTTACTATCTTTCAAAATCCCCAGATGTGGAAGTGACTGTCTTTGATGACGGTAAGGGGCAGGCAACCAAGGCAGCCGCTGGCATTATCAGTCCTTGGTTTTCCAAGCGTCGCAACAAGGTTTGGTATAGGATGGCGCGTTTGGGCGCTGATTTTTATCAGGTCTTGATTGCGGATCTGAAAGCGGCTGGAATCCAGACAGACTTTTACCAACAGACAGGTGTTTATCTGCTGAAAAAGGATGAGAGCAAGCTGCAGGAGCTTTATGATTTGGCTTCTAATCGTCGGGAAGAGTCGCCCTTAATAGGGGACTTGAGTCTTCTTAGCCGTCAGGAAGCCCAGGAGAAATTTCCAGACTTACTAGGCTTTGAGCGACTTCTCTATGCTTCCGGCGGTGCTCGTGTGGAGGGAGCACTCTTGACGGAGAGGCTTCTGAAAGCCAGCAAGGCAGAGTTGGTTGAGAAAAAGGTAAACTTGACAGTAGAAAGAGAGCAACTTCTGGTGGATGGTTGTAGCTTTGACTGTGTTGTCTTGGCTGTGGGGGCTTGGCTGGGAGAAATCTTGCAGCCACTGGGCTATAAGACAGATGTTCGGCCGCAAAAAGGACAGCTACGTGATTTTAAGCTGGCTGAGCAGACAGATGACTACCCTGTTGTTATGCCTGAGGGCGAGCTGGATATCATTCCCTTTCTGGCAGGCAAGGTTGGTGTCGGGGCCAGCCATGAAAATAATCAGGGATTTGATTTGACGGTCGATAAGACGGTATTGAATCAGTTGCAGCGAGAAGCGGAAACTTACTTGCCAAGGCTGTCTAAAGCAGAGATTCTAGGCGAGCGCGTGGGAATACGGGCTTATACCAGCGACTTTGCTCCTTTCTTTGGAGCTGTGCCAGACTTACCGCATGTCTACGCTGCCAGCGGATTAGGCTCTTCTGGTCTGACAACTGGCCCGCTTATTGGACGCCAATTGGCTCAGATGGCTATGGGAGAAGCGGGGCTGCTGAATCCAGCTGACTATCCTATTGAGCGGTATGTGGAGAAGGTTTGATATGACAGAAACTATTTTGAATTGGGTCAATATTTGTGTAAAAAAAGATGAAGAAATCCTACTGCTTAATCGCCGGCATGATAACTTTAAAGGGTGGATACAACCAGGCGGCTTCACCAGTCTGGGGATAGACTGGTGAAGGTTGGGGATAGAAAAAGCTTAGCTTTTTACCTTCGTAAGAGTTTCCAGAATCTTTTTTCGAAGCTGCAAGGCGCGAATTAAAAGAAGAAACAGGGCTGACTGCTCTAAACTTGGAATTGAAAGGGATTTCAGGTTTCACTAATCCGAGTAAAAAAGAACGGTATGTGTATTACGATTTTCTTTGTACTGCCTTTGAGGGGCAAGTCAGGGGAAACGATCATGAAGGGGAGCCCAAATGGTGGAAGATTTCGGAACTTGACCAAATAGATATGCAGGACGACATACGTGAACGTTTGCCTCTCTACTGGCGGAAAGGCTCTTTTGAGCGGATTCATTACTGGAATGAGGAAAAACACTGTATCGAAGAAACCAAGACGATTTTGTATGATTGATTTCAGAGGATAAGGAGAAGTTATGGATTGGTTACAATCGCAGCCTGTGGTTATGCAGGCATTCTTGGCTGGGCTTTTTACATGGGGATGTACCATTGTAGGCTCGGCTGTTGTATTTTTCTTTAAACAGGTCAGTCGCAAGCTGCTGGATATTATGATGGGCTTTGCGGCAGGCGTCATGATTGCGGCTTCCTTTTAGTCGCTTTTGGCACCATCGATTGAGTATGCGCAAAGTTCTTATGGCAAGCTATCCTGGTTGCCTGCAGCGATTGGTTTTTTAGTGGGAGGTTTTTTCCTGCGGCTGATTGATGCTGTGGTGCCTCACTTGCACTTGAGCAAGGATATTTCGGAGGCAGAGAGTGTTCCTGAGCATAGCCGCAAGAAGCTGTCCAAGACAGCTCTGCTTTTCTTAGCCATTATCATTCACAATTTTCCAGAAGGTTTGGCAGTCGGAGTAGCCTTTGGTGCTTTGTCCGCTAATCCTAGTCCAGAAGCCTTTGTTGGCGCGATTGGCCTAGCTTTGGGAATTGGCCTGCAAAACGTCCCGGAGGGGGCTGCTCTGTCCATTCCGATTCGGACGGACGGCAAGTCTCGGCTTAAAGCCTTTTACTGGGGCTCCATGTCTGCTATTGTTGAGCCATCGGGGCTGTTCTAGGATCAGTTGCCGTTATGGCCATGACGGCGATTCTGCCCTATGCCCTTTCCTTTGCGGCAGGACCTATGATTTTCGTAGTGGTAGAGGAGCTGATACCGGATTTGCAGACCAATGGCAATACTGATGTGGCGACCTTAGGTCTCATGGTGGGCTTTGTTCTCATGATGGTTTTGGATGTGGCTTTGGGTTGATACCAACTTGGAATCAAAGAGCGGAAGAAAGCGGAATTTCCCCTCTTTTTCTTTTATTTAAGGGTAGTGAAAAGGATGACATCCGCTTTCAAAAATGGTAGAATAAGGAGAATACATTAAGAGAGGAAACTCATATGAAAGGTATTATTCTTGCAGGTGGTTCTGGTACACGTCTCTATCCATTGACCCGCGCTGCGTCAAAACAGCTCATGCCGGTTTATGACAAACCCATGATTTATTATCCACTGTCAACTCTTATGCTGGCTGGTATCAAGGACATTTTGATTATCTCCACTCCAACGGACCTGCCTCGTTTTGAGGATCTGCTGGGTGATGGCTCTGAGTTTGGTATCAAGCTCTCTTATGCTGAGCAGCCAAGTCCGGACGGGCTGGCACAAGCCTTTATCATTGGGGCTGATTTTATTGGAGATGACCGCGTGGCGCTGATTCTTGGGGATAATATTTACCATGGACCAGGTCTGAGTAAAATGCTCCAAAATGCTGCTGCTAAGGAAAAAGGAGCAACTGTTTTTGGATACCATGTCAAGGACCCAGAACGTTTTGGTGTTGTAGAATTTGATGAGAATATGAATGCTATCTCCATCGAAGAAAAACCAGAACAGCCGCGCTCTAACTATGCAGTGACAGGACTGTATTTCTATGATAACGATGTTGTAGAAATTGCCAAGAACATCAAACCAAGTCCTCGCGGAGAATTGGAAATTACAGATGTCAACAAGGCTTACTTGGATCGTGGTGATTTGTCTGTAGAGCTTATGGGACGCGGTTTCGCTTGGTTGGATACAGGAACCCACGAAAGTCTTTTAGAAGCCGCTCAATATATCGAAACGGTTCAGCGTATGCAGAACGTTCAGGTGGCGAATCTGGAAGAAATTGCCTATCGTATGGGCTATATCAGCAAAGAGCAAGTGCATGAATTGGCGCAGCCATTGAAAAAGAATGAATATGGCCACTATCTCTTGCGCTTGATTGGAGAAGAATAAGAAGATGACGGAACAATTTTTTGATAAGGAATTAGCAGCGCGTGAGATTCCCGGAATCCCAGGTATGCTGGAGTTTGATATCCCTGTGCGGGGGGACAACCGAGGCTGGTTTAAGGAGAATTTCCAAAAGGAAAAAATGCTGCCGCTAGGCTTCCCTGAAAGTTTCTTTGCAGAAGGAAAACTGCAAAATAATGTCAGCTTTTCTCGTGAAAATGTCCTGCGTGGTCTTCATGCAGAGCCCTGGGACAAGTACATCTCTGTTGCAGATGATGGCAAGGTGCTGGGATCTTGGGTAGACCTGCGTGAAGGCGAGACCTTTGGCAATACCTACCAGACAGTGATCGATGCCAGCAAGGGAATTTTTGTGCCACGCGGCGTCGCTAACGGCTTCCAAGTCCTTTCTGACACCGTTTCCTATAGCTATCTGGTGAATGACTACTGGGCTCTGGAACTCAAACCTAAGTATGCCTTTGTCAACTATGAAGACCCAGCTTTAGGCATCCAGTGGGAAAACTTAGAAGCAGCAGAAGTCTCAGAAGCAGACAAGAACCATCCGCTACTTAAGGATGTCAAACCTCTAAGAAAAGAAGATTTGTAAAAAGAATTCTTTTCTGACGCATTAATTTATATTGAAATATATGATTTAGCTCAGCTCCTATTCGAGCGAAGCGAGTGGAAGAAATGATTGCCACTGTGGTGTAAGTCATGTAACAAATTGTTTAGTTTGTTACATGACAGGGGATTTTTGAGACATTAGGCTCAAAAATAAGCAATGAAACCGGAGGTTTGCTTGTGTTCCCATCACTTAAGGCAATTATAAAAAAGTTAAGGAATAAAAATGACTGAATACAAAAAAATTATCGTGACAGGTGGAGCTGGTTTTATTGGTTCTAACTTTGTCCACTATGTTTACAATAACTTTCCAGATGTCCATGTTACAGTGCTGGACAAGCTGACTTACGCGGGTAATCGTGCTAATATTGAAGAAATTTTAGGCGACCGCGTTGAGTTGGTTGTTGGAGATATTGCTGATGCAGCCTTGGTAGATAAGCTGGCAGCTGAAGCTGATGCTATTGTTCACTATGCGGCAGAAAGCCACAATGACAACTCGCTCAATGACCCGAGTCCATTTATCCACACCAACTTCATCGGAACTTACACACTCTTGGAAGCAGCTCGTAAATACGACATTCGTTTCCACCATGTATCGACTGACGAAGTCTATGGTGACCTGCCTCTGCGTGAAGATTTGCCAGGTCATGGCGAAGGACCAGGTGAGAAGTTTACAGCTGAAACCAAGTACAATCCAAGCTCGCCTTACTCATCAACCAAGGCGGCTTCAGACTTGATTGTCAAAGCTTGGGTGCGCTCTTTTGGTGTCAAAGCGACTATTTCTAACTGTTCAAACAACTATGGTCCTTACCAGCACATTGAGAAGTTCATTCCGCGCCAAATCACCAATATCTTGAGCGGTATCAAGCCAAAACTCTACGGCGAAGGTAAAAACGTCCGTGACTGGATTCATACTAATGACCATTCATCAGGTGTTTGGACAATTCTGACCAAGGGTCAAATCGGTGAAACTTACTTGATTGGTGCTGACGGTGAGAAGAACAATAAGGAAGTTCTGGAGCTGATTCTCAAGGAAATGGGACAGCCAGCTGATGCTTATGACCATGTGACAGACCGTGCGGGTCACGATCTCCGCTATGCTATTGATGCTAGCAAGCTCCGTGATGAGCTAGGTTGGAAGCCAGAGTTCACCAACTTTGAAGCTGGACTCAAAGAGACAATCAAGTGGTACACGGACAACCAAGACTGGTGGAAATCTGAAAAAGAAGCAGTCGAAGCGAACTACGCTAAGACTCAGGAAGTTATTAAGTAAGGATAGGCTATCTATGATGAGCCTTGTAAAACTAGCGCTATGTGATTGAGAGGCTGGGATTAACTGTCCCAGCCTTTTCTCACAGGATTGTTAGCTTTTTAATATGTTTGTTACAGAAAATTATGCAAAAATAGTGTAAAATAAGATAAATCCTTTCTGTGTTTTTAGCTAGAGGGATTTTCTCAAATTAAAGGAATACAAACATGAAAATGGTAAAAAGAGTAGTGGGAATTGCTTTGGTGCTGTTGCTTGCAGCGGTGCTATTTCTGGTTCCTGCATCTGTGAATCAAAGTGAACAATTAAAAAATGTTCAAGGTAGTGCTTCGTGGATGAGTATTATTGAGCCGGCTTTGAGCAATGCCAATGTGACGGCACAGGGAGTGAGCACGGAGGTTTCTCTCAATAGCGTCCAGCTTAATCAGGTGCTCAAGTCTTCTCTGGCTGACTCTGAGAATCAGGAGCTGCTGAACAGTGTTTACAGTATTGAAGGCAATAAGCTGCGCATTCAGTATCCGGTTAAGCTGGTCTTTATTGACAGTAAGCTGGACCTAGAGGTGGATGTGACGGTGAGAGATAATGTCTTGCACATCACAATCGATAATGCCAAGCTGGGCTCCCTTCCTATCCCTAAATCTTGGGTGACAGGCATGCTGAAGCAACAAATGCAGGCCTCTAATTCATCTATCACGACGGAGGGAGATAGTTTCCTTCTCGCTCTGCCGCAGAGTCAATACAGCATTAATAAAATCAGCTTCCAGAACGGAGCTGCTAAAATCCAGTTCAGCATGGGTTATGGAATCTAAAAAAGAAAACTTCATTTGAGGAAGAAGTCTTCCGAATCAAATGGAGTTTTTATACTATTATTTGAGCAATAGCATTGTGAGGGAGAAAAGATGCCTATTCCTAATATCCAGCAAGAGGAGCTGATTGTTATTGATGACAATCTGCGTTTGCGGGCCTATGATGGCCAGTTTGAGTTGGCCTTAGATTGGTACCAAGATCCAGATACGATTTATATGATTGATGGCAGAAGAGACCCCTATCCGCCGGAGCGAGTTCAAAGAATGTATGAATCTCTTGCTAGGCAAGGTGAAGTGTATTTTATTGAAGTATGGGAGACGGAGCATTGGCTACTCATTGGAGATGTGTCCTTTTGGCAAGATGATTTGCCCATTGTCATTGGAAAAGCGGACTACCGCGGGAAAGGCATTGGCAAAAAAGTTCTTTCTGCTTTGATACAGCGCGCACGCAATCTAGGCTATCAGAAACTAGCAGTTCAAGAAATTTATGATTTCAATCAGCCCTCTCGCAGTTTGTTTGAGTCGCTTGGTTTCTATCCAACTCTTGCTAGGGAGAAAGGCAAATCTTATACACTTGATTTGACCTTGCCCTTGGCACAGATTCAGCCCAGTCAGTTCTACCTTTCACGGGAAAAGCTGGACAGGATTTGTATTGATTTTGACCAACAAGAACTTGAACCTTTACCTGTCAAGCGCATGGATGGCAAAATTTTCTTTACTGATGGACATAGCAGAGCCTTTAAGGCTTATCAGGCTGGCCTCTCTCATATCCCCATCTATTATGATAGGGACGAGCTTAACTGGGATTTTTATCAATACTGTGTTCAGGCTTGTCAAGAAAGAGGCATCTTCTCGATAGCTGATTTACAGAACCGCATTTTGTCCAAGGAAGACTATCAGACCAAATGGCTTGATTGGTGTAAGAGAGAAGCTAGAAAATTTGATAAGAGCTGATATCGCGAAGTTCTTGTGTTATAATAGATAAAGGAAATCAATATATTAAATCAGAGGTAAGATAATGCTTTATGAATTTTGTGCAGAAAATGTAGCCTTGTTAGAAAAGGCTATGAAGGCGGGAGCTCAGCGGATTGAGCTCTGTGATAACCTGGCTGTCGGTGGTACGACGCCCAGCTATGGCGTGATTCAAGCAGCAGTTGACTTAGCCAAGCTTTATGGTGCGACTGTGATGACCATGATTCGGCCTCGGGGCGGTGATTTTGTTTACACTGATCTTGAAATTGAGATTATGCTGGCAGATATACAAAAAGCCAAGGAAGCCGGCAGTCAGGGAGTGGTTTTTGGTGTCTTGACGGAGAAGAACGAAATAGATGTTTCGAAGATGCAGCGCCTGCTGGAGGCATGCAAGGGACTGGAAGTAGTCTTCCACATGGCTTTTGACTCAATCCCAGCTGAATACCAGTTTGGCGAAATGGACTGGCTGATTGAAAACGGTGTCCAGCGAATTTTGACCCACGGAGGACCTGCTAATGAGCCGATTGAGGAGCATTTTGCTTGGCTGGACGAATTAATCGAGCATGCCGCTGATCGGATTGATATCATGCCGGGTGGTGGCATTCATCTGGGAAATCGTCAGAAAATTATAGACAGTCTGGCAGTAGAACAGCTGCATGGAACTAAAATTGTGTTTTAAGGAGGAGTAAGCTGCGCTAGCAGCGGCTAAGTAGATGTTGGAACTATTTGAAAAATATAAGGCTAATCCAGATAAGCTTCAGACTTACGGTTTTAAGGAGTCTGATGGAGTTTACCATTTCTCGCAGAAGATTATGAAGGGTGACTTTCGCTTGGAGGTGACTATCAGAGATGGGAAGCTGGACTATCAGGTCTTTGATTGTGATACTGATGACGCCTATCTGCAGGTCAAGATGGAGCAGGTGATGGGGGAGTTTGTCGGTCAGGTTCGTGAAGCTTGTCAGGCAGCTCTTTTGGCTATCCGTCAGCACTGTTTTGACGAGGTTGGCTTTCTCTATGAGCAGAGTAAGCGACTGCGGGATCATGCGGCTGAGGTTTATCAGGGGCAAATAGAGTACCTCTGGGAGAAGTCGTCCAGAAAGAGCTCGACCAAGGCTGGAGTTTTCCGCCACCAGGACAGTAAAAAATGGTACGGAGCCTTTCTGACCACAGACTGGTCTAAGTTTGAAGCAGAGCGAAGCGGCGCTATTGAGGTGCTGAATGTTAAGAATGATCATGTGGCTGAACTGATTCAGAAAAAGGGGATTTACCCGGCCTTTCACATGAATAAGAAATATTGGCTCAGTCTGCCCTTGGATGATAGACTGAGCGATCAGGAAATCTTTGATTTACTGGCTGTTAGTTACCAGCTGACCAGTAAAAAATAGAATCGAAGCACAGCGCTCCAATCCGCTGTGTTTCATTTTTCCTCAAAAAACAGTATAATAAAAAGACTAGTAAGAATAGGAGAAATTATGAACCTCATTAGAAAATTAGCCTGGTTTTTTAAGTTGGAAAAGCGGCGCTATATCATCGGTATCTTGGCCTTATCCTTGGTCAGTGTCTTCAATCTGATACCGCCCAGAGTCATCGGTCAGGTTATTGACCGAATTGCTAGCAAACATCTGACTTCTCAAGAGCTGCTCTTTAATTTGCTGTTGCTGATTGCTTCAGCTTTTATCATGTACGGCCTCCGTTATGTCTGGCGCCTTTATATCTTAGGGACGTCTAATAATCTGGGACGAATTCTGCGCTCTCGATTGTTCGAGCACTTTACTCACATGTCTCCCTCTTTTTATCAGAAATACCGTACAGGGGACTTGATGGCTCATGCGACTAACGATATCAATGCAGTTGTCAGTCTGGCTGGTGGCGGAGTCATGTCAGCTGTGGATGCTTCTATTACAGCCCTGGTGACCCTGCTGACTATGTTTTTCGTTTTGGACTGGCGGCTGACCTTGATTGCCATTGTGCCCATGCCTTTCTTGTCGTGGGGCACGGGTTTGATTGGCCGAAAAAATCATGAAAGTTTTAAGGCTGCTCAAGAGGCATTTTCAGATTTGAACAATAAGGTTCAGGAGAGCGTTTCAGGGATTCGAGTGACCAAGTCCTTTGGCTATCAGGAGGCGGAGACTCAGTCTTTTGCCAAGACAAATCAGGAAGTCTACGAAAAAAATGTTTTGGCTGCCAAGTACGATTCTCTTTTTGACCCCTTGGTTTTGCTTTTTATCGGTCTTTCTTATGTTTTGACCTTGATTTTCGGTGGAATTTTTATCTCCCAGGGGCAGTTTACCATAGGAGAGTTGGTTACCTTTATCACCTATCTGGATATGCTGGTTTGGCCGCTGCAGGCTACAGGCTATCTTTTTAACATCGGCCAGCGAGGGGCTGTTTCTTATGAGCGAATTGAGAAACTGTTGGCTCAGGAGTCAGAGGTCAAGGAAGCTGAACAACCCCTTTCTCATGCGGAAAATGGTCGATTGGATTATGACATTCGGAAGTTTGCTTATGCAGAGGAGACTAGTTTATCGGATATTCATTTTTCCATTGAGCAGGGACAGACACTGGGAATTGTCGGTCAGACGGGCTCAGGGAAGACCACTCTTCTGCGCTTGCTGCTGCGGGAGCAGGATATTCAGGAGGGGGCTATCTATCTGAATGGCCATGATATCCGAGAGTACCGCCTCAAAGACTTGCGTCGTCTCATCGGCTATGTACCACAGGAACAGATGCTCTTTGCTCTGTCCATTCGGGACAATATCCGTTTTGCTAATCCCCAGCTGACAAATAGCCAGGTTCTAGCTGCCGCTAAACTATGCGGTGTGTATGAGGATATTCAGGCTATGCCAGAGGGGCTGGATACGGTTGTGGGTGAGCGGGGCTTGTCCCTATCTGGTGGGCAGAAGCAGCGCTTGGCGATGAGTCGGGCTATTATTACCAATCCTGAAATTCTGATTTTAGATGATTCCTTGTCGGCTGTTGATGCTAAGACAGAGCATCTGATTTTAGAAAATCTAAAGTCAGAGCGTGCTGGCAAGACAACCATTATCACAGCTCATCGGCTGTCAGCCTTGGTGCATGCAGACCTGATTTTGGTCATGGAAAAGGGTCGAATAAAGGAGCGGGGAACTCACCAAGAGCTATTGGAGCAAGAGGGCTGGTATGCCCAGACCTATCATAATCAGCAGCTGGCAGAAAGCTTGAAGGAGGAAGATTAACATGAAAAAGAAAGCGACTTTTCATCGCCTCCTAGGCTATATGTGGCGCTACAGGTTAGTAAGCAGCATGGCCTTGACCTTCATCCTGCTGACGACTCTGTTCACAACGGCATTGCCGCTCCTAGCCCGCTATTTTATTGATCAGTTTATCGGCCGTAACCAAGCCTGGGCTGGCCTGCCTTTGCTGGCTCTTTACTATGGTCTTTTCCTCTTGCGGGTACTTTTTACTTTCTTGGGAAAGTATTTCTTTGCGCGTGTGGCTCAAAGCGTGGTTCGGGATTTGCGACAGGAAAGCTTTGCCAATATCCAGCGTCTGCAAATGGCTTATTTTGATAGGACGCCAGCTGGTGCTATCGTTTCCCGCCTGACTAATGATACTCAGGCAGTCGCAGATATGTTCAGTGAGATTTTTTCTAATTTTTTGAGCTCTTTGCTGATTCTAGTTGTTACTTTGAGCGCTATGTTTGCCCTCAACTGGCAATTGACCTTCATGATCGCTCTCTTTTTGCCTCTGATGGCAGCCTCTATCTTGCTCTATCAGCATCTATCCAATCGTCAGCTGAAGCAGGTCCGGAATAAGCTCAGCGATTTGAATGTCAAGCTATCTGAAAGTATTGAAGGGATGCGGATTATTCAGGCGTTTGGGCAAGAGAAGCGCTTGCTACGGGAATTTGAAGAAATCAACGGTCAGCATTTAGGCTTTACCAATCGCTATCTCAATATCAACAGTCTCTTTCTGAGGCCGGCCATGTCTCTGCTGAAAATCTTGGCTTATGGAGTGATTATGACTTACTTTGGCTTGACTTGGCAAGTGGCGGGAATTACGGCTGGTATTATGTATGCCTTTATCCAGTATGTTAATCAGCTTTTTAATCCTTTGATTGATGTCATGCAGAATTACTCTGTTTTACAGACATCTATGGTTGCTGCGGAGCGGGTTTTTGAAATCATGGACCGCACTGACTACGAGCCTGAGCAGGCTAACCAAGACTTGCAAATCCAAGATGGCGACATCGAATTCAAACATGTTTCCTTTTCTTATGATGGGAAGCGTGATGTTTTACAGGATATCTCCTTTTCGGTCAAAAAAGGTCAGACGATTGCCTTTGTGGGATCGACTGGCTCTGGCAAGTCATCTATTATCAATCTCTTCCTGCGTTTTTATGAGTTTGAGCGGGGGCAGATTTTGATTGATGGCCGTGATATTAAAGACTATAGTCAGGCGGAGCTGCGGCGAAAGATTGGCCTTGTTTTGCAGGATCCCTTCCTTTATCACGGTACAGTTGCTTCCAATATCAAGCTTTACCAAGAGCAGCTGACGCGAGGAGAAATTATAGAAGCGGCTAAGTTTGTAGACGCTCATGGCTTTATCAGTCAGCTGCCTCAAAGCTATGATTCCCCTGTGACTGAGCGGGGAGCGACTTTTTCCAGCGGTCAACGGCAGCTTCTAGCCTTTGCCAGAACCATCGCCACCAAGCCTAAAATCTTAATTTTGGATGAGGCGACAGCCAATATTGATTCGGAGACAGAAGAGTTGATTCAAGCCTCACTGAGAAAAATGCGACAGGGACGTACAACCATTGCCATTGCCCACCGTCTGTCTACTATTCAGGATGCCGACTGCATCTATGTCTTAGATAAGGGTCGCATTATCGAATCCGGCAGCCACGAAGAATTGTTAGCCCAAGATGGAACCTATAAGAAAATGTACCAACTGCAGGCTGGAATGATGGAGTCTTGAAGAAAGCCTGATTATAAATAAAAGGTGCAGAATTCATTTGGAATTCTACACCTATTTTAAATAGGCTTTTAATTTCTCTACATTTTCTTCTAAGTTATCATAAGGAAGCTTAGCATACTGGTAAGGGCAGCTAGCAAGGTAGCTCTGTTCAAAGAAGTCAAGCGGCAGGCTGCTGTGTTTGAGAGCACTGACGGAAGAAAGTGACCTCAAGTCTAGCAGAATGCCGTCCTTTGTCAGATAGCTGGCTAGCGGCAGCTGAGCTTGCTCCAGTAGTATCTGCGCCTTTCTTGCTTCCTCTTCTTGAAGCTGCAGCAGTGCCAGCCTATTTTTTTCAAACATTAGACTGTCGATATAGAGCGATAGGGCCTTCTGCATGATGAGGTTGCTGTCATAGTCCACGGCGCTTTTGTAAGCGATGAAGGTCTTTTGAATCTGGGGCGGAAGGAGCAGGGCGGTAATCCTCAGGGCTGGGAAAAGGCTGGTAGAAAAGGACTTGATGTAGATGACCCGCTGACTATTATCTAGATAGTGAAAGGTTAGTTCTCGTCGGCTATCAAAGTCTGATAGGTAGTCATCTTCTACGATATAGACATCATAAAGCTGTGCCAGCCGAAGAATCTCTTCCTTTTCTTGGCGGCTGTAGGAGTGGCCCAAGGGATAGTGAAAACGCGGAATAGTATAGAAAAACTTGATCTTTCCGCTTTGAAAAATCCTCTCAAGTTCTTGCAGATTAATCCCCTGCGGTGTCCTTTCAATGGTTTCATAAGGAAGTTTTTGCGCTAGCAGAAGATCATTAATCCGATGGTAGGTCGGCTGCTCCACCAGTATATGATCTTTTTGGTTGGGAAATTCAATCTGTGAAAGGATATAGAGAGCTTGCTGGGTGCCGGAAGTCAGTACCAACTGATTCCTAGAAGCATAGACAGCAGAGTCCAGCATTAGCTTTTGCACAGACTGGCGCAGATCCTCCAGTCCTTCCTGCTGAGAGTAATAGTTGAAGAGATAATTTTCCCGACCAATCAGAGTTTCATTTACACAGAGGCGAAAATCCTCGTAGGCTTGGTGGCGGTCATCCCTCACAGTCAGCTCCAAATCCTGCTTTTCTTCCTGAGCATTTTCCAGCACATAGTAGCCGCTTTTGGGAACGGCATAGATGTACTTCTGATATTTGAGCTCAATCAGAGCCTTCTGCGCAGTATCCTTACTGCAGTGATAACGCTCTGCCAGCTTGCGCACAGAAGGGATTTTCTGACCAGTAGCCAGTTTTCCCTCTTTAATATCCTTAGTAATCTTATCAACGATGCGTTGGTATTTTGCCTTGGTCATAAAACTGTCCCCATACAGATTTGATTTTTTCATATTGTAACTCATTTTCAGATATTTTACAATAGAGAGCAAGTAGGAGGAGTCATGAAAACAAAAACAGTCATTCTGGCCACAGATATTTCTGGCTTAGGTAAGGTTGCCGCAACAGCTGCCCTGCCGCTTTTTTCAATTTGCCAGCTAGAGGTGGCCTTGTTGCCAACCATGATTTTGTCGTCTCATACAGGCGGTTTTTCAGACATTTATATAGATGATTATACGCCTGGACTGCTTGCTTTTTTGAAACAATGGCAGAGCTTGGAGTTCGATTTTTCAGCTCTGGTAACAGGGTATTTGAAGTCTGATATTCAGGTGGAACATTTGCTACGCTTTAAAGAGGAAAAAGGTTTGCCCCTTATCGTGGATCCTATCATGGGGGACAAGGGGACTTTTTATAAGGGATTTTCAGATGCCCATCTAGACCATATGCGTCGCCTCTGCCAACATGCCGATTTGGTTCTGCCCAATTTGACGGAAGCCTGTTTGTTGTTAGAAGAATCCTACGAAGAGAGTTTATCAGAAGATAGATGGGAGGACTACTGCAAACGTTTGGCTGAGTTAGGACCGAGCAAGGTCTTGCTAACTGGCTTGCCCATGAAAGAGAATCAGATTGGTGTGGCCTATTTTGATGAAGCAATAGAAGAGTTTAACCTCTTTTCTAGTCCATCTCTGCCCCAGCAATTTTTTGGAACGGGTGATATATTGACGACACTTGTGGCTGCGGCTTTTGTTCAGGGGGTTGACATCAAGCAAGCCCTGCCGGTGATTTTGAAATTTATTGAAAAGAGTTTGGCACTTAGCTTTAAAGAGCAAATAGATCCAAAGAAGGGCGTTTTTTACCAGCCCTATCTAGGAGAGCTTTTCGCTGATTTTCAAGCCTTAATGGAGGAAAAATATGAAGAAACAAACACTTGATTTGCAAACCTTAACCATGATAAGTTTATTTGCTGCTTTGATATTTTTGAGCATTCAGTTTTTTAAAATTCCTGTGGGAGCTCAGTTTATTCACTTCGGAAATGCACTGGTGGTAGTGGGCTGTCTGATTTTTGGCAGTAAACTCGGTTTTTTAGCGGCTGCCATCGGATTGGGAATATTTGACTTGTTAAATGGTTATGCAGCGGAAATCCCAGTCATCTTGTTAGAAGCACTTGCGGTGGCTGTGGTGATTCATTTTCTGTATGAAGAACTTTTTCAGAGAAAGGATAAACTAAGAAATATTCTTGTGACAGCAGTAGCTGCTGCTTTGGTGAAAATTGTGCTCAATATCTTCAAGTACACACTGACAGGAACACTGTTTGGCGGGAGTAGTTTACCAGCAGCCTTTTTACTGGCAGTAGCTGAGATTACTGGTACATTTGGCTCTAGTCTAGCGACAGTCATTGCTGTCCCAATCTTATATCCAATCTTTAAGCAAGTCAGAAAAGCGCACAAGCAAAGAAGACCACTGAAAAGCAAGGATGAATCAATAATCAACATAAAAAAAGAAACCGTCTGAAAATCTTCAGATGGTTTTTGTGTTTTTCACTTACATAAAGTAAACGATAGCAAGGTATTGCAGGGCAGAGGCCGCTAGAATGAAAAGGTGCCAAATCATGTGGAAGTAGGGCTTCTTTTGAGCATAGAAGCCGGCTCCTACAGTATAGCAGAGGCCACCAGCCAGCATGAGTCCCCAGAAGACAGGTCCAGTTTGACCGATAATCTGCGGAATGATAAAGACCACCAACCAGCCCATAATCAAATAGAGAGCCAAGCTGAATTTTTCATTGACCTTCTTAGCGAAAATCTTGTAGAGAATGCCAAAGATGGTCGTGCCCCACTGGATGGCAATGATGAGATAGCCAAACCAGTTATTCATCAGTGACAGCACGACTGGCGTGTAGCTGCCAGCGATGGCGATGTAAATCATGGAGTGGTCGATAATCCGCAGGATATACTTGTGGGTCGAGCCATAAGACATAGAATGGTAGACAGTCGAAGACAGGAACATGAGAAAGAGGCTGATGACAAAGATAGAAGTCCCGACCGCAGCCACTAACCCGTGTCCTTCATAGCTATAAATAGCTGAGATAGGCAACAGAATCAGCATGAGAACAGCCCCAACTGCATGGGTAACGGCGTTAGCAATTTCCTCTCCAAAGGATAGTTTTTTACTGAGTTTAAGCGCGTAGTTCAAGGTTTTCTTCCTCCTCATTTGGTACTTGGATTAGGGATAAGGTCTTTTGATAGAGTTTGACTGTCTGGCAGGCAGTGGAAATGATGGGTGCTACCTCTGGCTTGCTACCGTTCATATAGTCAACGAAGTCATCATAAAGTTCTCGCGAATCTGCTAATTTATGCAGCATATTTAAAGTAGCTGAAATTTCCTGGATAGAAAAGACCGTTTTTAAGGTCGTAATGGCAATCAAGCGTGCTACCTGACGACGTTGGTATTTTTTCTTGACCGGCTTGGCAATATAGCCATGCTTGACGTAGTTGTTAATCATAGAAGCGGTCAGTCCCTTGTCAGCAGCTGAAATGGAAGAGCCACAGACATTGTTCACATAGAGCAGAACTTGGTCTAAATATAGGTCCAGTTCTGGTAATTCGTCCCACTTGGGAAAAACTTGTTGAGCGTTCAAATCTTTATCACTTTCTTATCTAGTCTTTATAACTAGATGATAACATCTCTGTAAATCAAAGTCAAGCAAAAAATAGAATGTCCCTTTGAAATTTGATATAATTTTAAAAAGAAGAAAGGGAGGTTTCAGATGAAAAAACAAACAATCTTTGATATGGCAGCCTTCCTAGTCAGTCTGATTTTTTGGTCTTGGCTCTATATGCGCTTTTTTTATGTCTACGTAGCCGTCGTCTTTTACAAGAATCAGCCAGAATGGAATCTGCTGATACCAGCTTCTATCATCCTGACTTTTACAGCTATCAGCTCACTTTTTATTCGTGGCCTCTATAGTCGGCACATTCCTCGTTGGCTGGTGCTAGCTAGTTACACCCTCTATTTTCTCATTCTATTCTATGCCCTCTTTTTGAAAAATATCGGCAGGCAAGGCTTCAGTCTAGACCTGCAGTCTTTTACCTATAATTGGATTTATGGAGATAAGCTGCTACCCACTATGAATATCATTATGTTCATTCCGCTGGGATTTCTCTATAAAATCTCTTGGAAACATGTGGCTTATTTTACCTTGGCTATTAGTATGGTTGAGGGGAGCCAATATCTCTTTCACCTTGGTATTTTTGACTTGGGTGATGTCTTGACCAATCTGCTAGGCTTCATCATCGGCAGCTATCTGCTAGAGACAGCCTTGGGAAAATGGGTTGTCCGCCATATTCACTAAATGAAAGAAGGAAACTATGAAAATTCTTATCCCAACTGCGAAAGAGTTGAATCTAACTGCGCCATCTGCAATCCCGAATCTACCTTCAGCACAAACTCAGGCTGTGTTGGATGAGTTGGCAGCCATGTCAGTAGCTGACTTGGCATCATTTTATAAAATTTCCCCAGAAAGAGCGGAGGTAGAGTGGCAAGCCATTCAGGCTTTGCGAGAAGGAACTGCGCAGCATGCTCCAGCACTTTATCTTTTTGACGGCCTCATGTACCGCCATATCAAGAGAGAGGGTTATACTGAAGAAGAGAGTCGGTATATCGAGAAGCATCTTGCTATCACATCAGCCCTTTACGGTGTCATCCCGGCCCTGGAGCCCATAGCGCCCCATCGCTTGGACTTTATGATGCCGCTTAAGTTAGATGGGAAGAGCCTCAAGGCTTTTTGGAAAGAAGCTTATGACCAAGCTCTGGCAGAAGATGAGGTGATTCTCTCCCTCCTGTCCAGCGAGTTTGAAATAGTCTTTTCTAAGAAAATCCGCCAGCGCATGATAGGTTTCAAGTTTCTGGAAGACCGAGGCGGCAAGCTGAAAGTCCATTCGACTATTTCTAAAAAAGCGCGAGGTGAGTTTTTAACAGCTCTAATAACTAACCAAGTGACAGAAGTTGAACGGATGAAGAAATTAAACTTTGCAGGATTTAGCTACCGACCTGATCTGTCTAGTGAACAAGAATTGGTTTATGTTAAGGAAGTGTGAAAATAAAAATCAAGTCAAGTACTATCTATGCTCAGAATGCTATCAGTGAATTGGTTGGAGTAGATACAAGCGACAGGCAAAATCGGCAGGTAGAGTTTAGCTATACTACTGATGTTGCTGGGATGGAAGCAGGCCGTCAGGCATGCAATCAAAGAGTAAAATGTTAAAAAATGAAAAACTATTATAAAAACAAACCAACTCAAGCTTTCTTAATGCTCATAGTTCTTATTTGGTCAATATACGAGATTGGTGCGACCAGTCTGGCTAGCAATTCGGCCTTGGCCAAGGAATTCATGCATAGTCGGTACGTTATGGTTTGGCCAATGGTAGATAAGAAGGCAACTCTTTATCACTATGCGGAAGAATGGACTAGTAACATTTTGGATGGCATTATGCATCTAGACTATGAAAATATAAAAATGACCTGTTACCCTAGTAAATATGATGATCAGGTCTCCGCTCAATACAATCATATTCCTAATAAGGAAAATTACGCGATTTCATTTCCTTTAGACGGATCGTTGTCCAAATCAAATTTTTCGACATTAGACACTAGATACTATCTCATACCAAAGAATGCTGCTATTGTGGAGCAAAAGACGGGTAAGACTATTGAGGAATTAACTCATGAGATAGGGTATGCAAGGAAAAACTTCTTGTCAGCTCTTGGAAAGATGAAAATCCTTCGTTTGATCTATTTGATTCTTCGTATGATAGTACTGTTACTATGTATCAGGTGGTCGGGTCAGCAGAGAAAACGGAAAGAAGATGAAATCTTGCAGAATGGATAGAGTCCTAATATGATATGGGGTCTATAAAGGAAATAAAGAATGATAACTTCAGTAATTTTTATTGCAACTCTAATATTCCTTTTGCATCATACTAACATCAGTTCAGCTTAAAAATGGACAAGTAAAAATTATGATTATTAACCGTTATCCTCTTTATGATAGCAAGGGTGAAATTGGGTATTTAGACTATTCCGGTTGTGTATATCCTTTTGGTATGACGGATAATCAAGCTTGCTTCTTTAACCAAGAAGATATTGAAAAAATTTGGTTTGAGGGGTATATAGATGGATCAGAAGAGAAAATGCTAGCAAAAATAGAAGATAAATTATCTCAAATTCCTTATCCTAAATATTCTTTAAATGATTTGAAATAGAAAAGATATTCATCTGATAGATAAGTTCTAATCTTTCTTAGGAGAAAAAATGCTGAGATTTAAAAATATGCTAATTTTTATTTGTTTTGTTGTTTTTCTAGTTGTTGGAATTAAACTCTATTTCAATGATCAAAGTCACAAAGAATTTCTTCAGCTGAAAGAAGATTTTAAACGGGATGATAAAATCACAGTTTTAGAGCAGCTAATGGCATCAGAAAAGTATGCAACTGACATTCGCAAAGCAGGCTATATTATCCAGCCAGATGGAGCTATTCGCCTGGATGGGGGAATCAATCCCTTAGAAATAGAAGGGGATTTACATTTGAAGATTGCGTACCCAGGCGGGAACGAAGTAATAGTTTTTTTTGAAACTGAGTTTGATGGGACAATAATAAATTGTCAATATATTTTAAACGACAATCTGAACATAGTTCGCAGTTACTATTCTCAAATAAATAAACAAAATATAAATGAGCAAGTGAGCATCTCACAATCCGAAGAAGCCCGCTTGTTGAAAATTGTTCAAGATGAGATTGATGGTTTTGTGAAAAAAATGTATCAAACTTTGTATGGTTAAGGCTGTCTACTTGCTCTTGTCAATAATGCATTCTAAAAACCCCTCGCAATTATTTGCGGGGGTTAGTGTCTTATAAGTTTTCTTTTCTTTTTATAATCTTCTCTTTTTAGTTAAGGGCTGCTAAAAGAGCATCAGCCTGTGCTGAGAGTTCAGCAAGTTTGTCTTCTGCGACAGTCAGTTGACCAGTTCCCCATGCTTCTGGGTTGATACCAACACCTGTGAATGGCTCTACCACATTCATACGGATGAAAGGCAGCAGGCTGCGGTAGTGCTTGAATACTTCATCTGGTGATGTGCCGTTAGCTACAGATGAAACAGTAACAACCTTAGCATTCAGAGCAGATGGGCCAGTTGGGTCTGACAAATCCAGAGCGCGTGAAGCCCAGTCCAAAAGGTTTTTCACTACTCCTGGAATAGCCCAGTTGTAAACAGGTGAGAAAATCCAGATGGCATCAGCGGCCAAAATTTCTTCACGAACCTTAGCAACAGCAGCTGGAGCAGGACTTTCGATGTCTTGGTTGAAGAATGGTACATCTTTGTAATCAAGATATGAAACTTCTGCCTTGCCAGTCAAAGCTTTTTCAGCTTGCTCAGCCAATTGGTGATTGAAAGAACCTTGACGAAGCGAGCCGACGATGAATAATACTTTAGACATTGCATTGTCTCCTTTTTTATAATATAAAGAGATATTTCTCTTGTTACAATATATGTTACAACATTAATCACTAGTTAGCAATTATTTAGCTCATTTTTTTGAAATTTTTTAGAATGCGAATCAAATCTTGTTTATCGACTTCTTCGAGAATGGAAAGAGCTTGCTGAATATTTTTGATATGATCAGGCAGTGCGGCTTCAATTTTAGCTCTGCCTTGTTCCGTCAAGCCAATCAAAAAAGCCCGACGGTCATTGGGGTCGCAGGTGCGGACAATCCAGCCGTCGCGTTCCATATTTTTGATGACGACAGTCATGTTGCCAGAAGTAGCCAGTATACGGTCAATCAAGTCCTGAATGCGCAGCTCTCCTTTGCTGTATAGGGTTTCTAAGACGGAAAACTGAGTAGGAGTCAAATCATGCTTTTTAAAAATTTGGGCTTCAATGGCACGGATAGTTCTTGCTGCCTTGTGAAAGACAATCATGGTTTTCAAATCAAGCAGAGTTTCTTTGCTTAAATCGTCTGTAATCTTCATAACAATATTTTACCAATAAATAGTATCTTATGCAAGGATATTGCTTTAGAATTTTGAGAATATTCTCATAAAAAAAAGATAGAAAAATAGGAGTATTTGTAGTATAATGACGGAGTGAAATATAAAAATAGAAATAAAGCCAGTTTTCCAATTTGGCAGTACCTTATCGGTATTTTTATCGTTCTCAGTGTTCTTGTATTTTCATTTTTTGCAGTTTTGCAAGTATCTATGCAGCCGAGACAGTCGGCTAAGGAAGCAAGCAGCCGCTTGGCCAAGGAATATGCAGATCTTGAAAAAGTGGATTCTTTTGCCATCTACAATGGGCAGGAATCCTACTACAGTCTGCTTGGCAAGACAAGTAAGGGTGTCAAAAAAGCTGTTTTGATTGCCAAAGATTCCAATGAGATTCGGGTCTATCGACTGGACCAAGGTGTCAGTCAGGCTGAGGCAAAGAGCATTGCCAAGGAAAATGGAGCAGGAACTATTGATAAGGTGACCATGGGCTATTTTCAGGATCAGCCCATCTGGGAAGTCAAGTCGGGAGGCACCTACTACCTGATTGGTTTTGAAAGCGGACAGTTGGTCAGCAAGGAGGGACTATGAAATTATCAAATCGTGTCTTAAAGATGGAAGAAAGCGTGACTTTGGCAACAGCAGCACGAGCTAAGGCTTTGAAAGCGCAGGGGCGGGATATTCTGTCTCTGACTTTGGGAGAGCCGGATTTTCCAACGCCTAAGAATATCCGAGATGCGGCTGTGGCTGCCATTGAGGATGGGCGTGCTAGTTTTTACACAGTGACCAGCGGTCTGCCAGAGCTAAAAGAAGCAGTGGTGGAGTATTTTGCCAACTATTACGGCTACACAATCCAGCCTAATCAAGTGACTGTGGCAACCGGAGCTAAATTCTCCCTCTACACCTTCTTTATGAGTGTGCTTGACCCAGGTGATGAAGCTATCATTCCGACGCCTTATTGGGTAAGCTATGGCGACCAGATTAAGATGGCCGAGGGGACTCCTGTTTTTGTCCAAGCCACAGAGGAAAACAATTTCAAGGTGACGGTGGAACAGCTAGAAGCTGCTCGTACTGAAAAGACGAAGGTCTTAGTTTTGAACTCGCCGTCCAATCCGACGGGTATGATTTATACAGCAGAGGAGCTGCTGGCGATTGGAAACTGGGCTGTAGAGCATGATATTCTGATTTTGGCAGATGACATTTATGGACGTCTGGTTTATAACGGTAATACATTTACTCCAATTTCCAGTCTGTCTGAGGATATTCGCAAGCAGACGGTGGTTATCAATGGTGTCTCTAAGAGCTACTCCATGACAGGCTGGCGGATTGGCTACGCAGTTGGTGAGCCAGAGATTATAGCAGCTATGAGTAAGATTGCAGGTCAGACGACTTCTAACCCGACAGCAGTGGCTCAATATGCAGCTATCGAAGCTCTGACTGGCAGTCAAGATACGGTTGAGACGATGCGTCAGGCCTTTGAAGAGCGTCTGAATACCATCTATCCGCTCTTGGCTCAGGTGCCAGGATTTGAAGTAGTCAAGCCACAAGGGGCCTTCTATCTCTTTCCAAATGTCAAGAAAGCCATGGAAATGAAAGGATGTACCGATGTGACCGAGTTTACGACAGCTATTTTAGAAGAGGTTGGCGTGGCTCTGGTGACCGGAGCAGGCTTCGGTGCTCCAGAAAATGTCCGTCTTAGCTATGCGACGGACTTGGATACGCTCAAAGAAGCTGTTCAGCGCCTGCAGCAATTCATGGAGAGTAAATAGAGCTCATAATCTTACACTGCTTTCGAAGATTTATAAACGATAAATAAGGACGGACTCAGAGTTCGTCCTTTTCAGTCTCTCTAAACTGCATTGGCAAATAGTTTGACAAAATGGTAAAATAATATAGAATTTATAAAAACGTTTTCAAGTTTTCTGGTCGAATTGAGAAAATTTTGTTCAGAAAATAAAAGCTGGGAGCAGTTATATTATAGCTGCTAGGGCTTGCAAACAGGAGTGAAAGGAGAAGGATATGAAACGACATTTATTTTTCTTATTCATGGCAGTCAGTTTGGTTTTATTGGCTGCTTGTTCTGTTGTTGATTCAGAGCAAGGGTGGACCACAATTTCCCAGTCTAAGCCGGGTGAACCAAGTTACAGCCTACAAGCAAAAGATAATAGGTACCGGATTCTTTTTGAGGAGAATGCCTCGACTCGTATGGACTGGTACTTAAATAATTATCAGCCAGGTTTAAATTTAAAGATGCGAACTTTAAATAGTAAACATTTGAAAAATACTGTTGGTGGATCTGCAAAGCAGGAGCTTTCTGGGAAGGGATATGCGGACTTTACGATGGTTTATGAGACTAGTTACAAACCGCAGATTGAGCGAACCTATTTTAAAGTACATATTGAAGTCAATGATAAGAAAGATGTAGATACTAAGGAAAGCAGCATGACCTTTGATAAAACTGAAAAGGTTGATATAAAACAAGAATAAAAGCGAAGAGCAGCTACTAATAAAAAGAGAGGATGAACTCAGCGTTCGTCCTTTTCAATTTATTTTTGACTGTACTGGCAATGAGTTAAATAAAATGGTAAAATAATATAGAAAGATATGGAAGCGTTTTTCACTCTAGTCACAATCAGCAAGTTTTAGCAAGGATAAATGTTAATTGGCTTCGCTTAGAATTCAGCTGATGACGGATTTAAACAATAGTGGAAGGAGAACAATATGAAAGGTCGTTTGATTTTCTTATTATTGCTAGGCGGTCTAGTCTTGCTAGGAGCTTATGTTTTCTTTAATTCAGAGGTGGGTTGGACCACTATTTCCGAATCCAATGGCTATAGTCTGCAAGTCAAAGGTCATCGCTATCGTATCCAATACTATGAGAATGATTCGGCCCGAATAGACTGGTATTTGAACAATTACCAGCCAGAATTAAATTTGAATATGAGAATCTTAGAACGTCCAACTGCACCTGGTTCTTACACTAAGGAGGAGATATCTGGACTGGGTTCTGCACGCTTTTTGATGGTTTGTAGAACTTGGGGTTCTGCAGAGAACAGTCAAAAGTTTTTAATTAAACGTGCCTATTATAAGGTTGATATTAGACTTAATAAAAAGATGGAAATAGATACTGAGAAGAGCGGTATGACCTACTGGAAGACGAAAGAAGAGGTAAAGGATGATCCGCCTATTGATTAAATAGCAGCTATCAATGCTAGATTTAGTTAGTAGAAGTAACTTTCTGATAGAAATCACCACACGACTTATAAATTTGAGGAGTATTTAGTTGAAGACGACGGTGTTTCGGTGTATAATAAAAGAAGTCCATTTGGTCTAGCCCTGCATTCTATTGACTTGCAGTGTGTTCCTCATGGTCTTTTTACTTAAGTAATAATAGGGATGAAGATTATTTTGTACAAAAGGAGATAAAATGGGTTTTATCAGAAAGGAAATAGGGGAAAGAGAGAAGAAGCTTCTTGAGGATTTTTCTATTGAAGAAAAAGAACTGGCTCTGCCATTTTTACTAGAGGATGAGAAGAGAGGAATTTTTCTCTGCGTCAAGCAATTTCGTATTGGGGAAGGGAAATATCAAGTCTTAGCCATGATGCTCGGTGGCCATTTGCTTGAATTTCGCCTAGAAGAAGAGCGGGCCGATAGATATCCAGTTCGCAATGAGGAAGATCAAAGTGTAAAAGGTCTATCAACAGAAACAATCTCCCAGCTTGTGATTCCCAAGGTTTTAAAAGGACGAGAGGACAAGATCGTAACAGTGATTCAACATGCCCTGTCGCAAATTAACCCTTATTATGATACAAAGATAAGGGAAGTAAACCACGTGGAGTACAGATAAAGAGGAGATAAGATATGGGATTATTAGAAAAGTGTCTGGATTTTTTACCGACTAGGCGGGCTGTCAGTGACATAGAAGAAGATATGAGCTGGGAGGAAGAATTTACCCCTAAAAGAGTTCATCATAAAGCAGTCAGTAGTAGCCCTCAGAAGGAGACTGAGGGAACAGCGACTCTTCCTCAAGAAGGAAGTTGGAAATTCGTGCATGAGATGATTTCTGAAGAAGGGATTGAGCTTTTAAAGAAGGCTGGTATTGATGACGAGCTAATCTTTGAGACGGGCGATTGGGTTGCAGATTATGATTTGGGGATTTATCTGGTCCTTTATCGCTTTGGTGGCAGAACCAACTGGAAGAAGACTTATAAGCTAATCTTGCAAGGACAGGTGATTGAATTTAAGACTAAGACCATTTTTCATCAGCAGGATTTTTCTTATGAAGATGGGGAATTCACCAAGGGAGTGATTGTCAAAAATGTCTCCAATATGCTGCTGCCTTTGGCTTTCGAAGGTCAACAGCAGCGCGTGCTCCATATCATTCAAGCAGCTCTCTCAGCAGCTAGCCCAAGCTATGATACGGTCATTTACAGGGCGAACTTTGATTTGGTTTAGGAGGGGAAGATGATATATATTACAAGAGAAGATGTTTTGACTTGGCTGGACAAACATGAGCCTGTGGCCAATCGTCAGAAGGACATTGCGGCTTTTCATAAAGAACTGTCGTTTCGTCTGCAAAGAATGGATTTTCGACCGTCTACCAGTTCCAAAGATCCTCAGAGAAATGTTTGTGAAGATCCTGACCAAGAGCTCACTGTAGCCTTTACTCAGGATGGGGAGGGGAATTATGCGACGATCGATCAGAGTCCTGGAGGTCAGATTCTCAGTGATCAGCGCTTTAAGATGGCTTTGAAAAAAGTCTTGAACTATGATGATGATATGGTTGATCGACTGCTTTATGGAACGAAAAATTAGTCCTCTTATTTAGAGAGAGTTATCCGCCAGCCTTTAGGAGGCTGGTTTTTTAATTTTTCTGAGATTTAGCCTCTTCAAGGATAGCTATTGCAATCGCTTTATGGTAAAATATAGAACAGATGTCCAAAAGATTTGTCTTGAAATAAAGTGACATTTAGCAACCAATCTAGGAGGCAGATATGATTGATCATTTTGGGATTACAGTCAAGGATTTGGAAACCAGTAAGCTCTTTTATCAGAAAGCTTTAGAGCCATTGGGCTACAAGATTGCCTTTGAAATTCCTCAGGCAGTAAGTTTTGCAGAACCTCGGACAGCTCCAGCTGGAGATTTTTGGTTAAGTCATGGGCAATCAGATGCATCTCATTTTGCCTTTCGTACGGAGACTAGGGAGCAGGTGGATGCTTTTTATCAAGCGGGTCTAGCAGCGGGTGGTCAAGATAATGGTGCTCCGGGTATTCGTCCCCAATATCACCAGCCTTATTATGCAGCCTTTGTCTTGGATCCGGATGGTAATAATGTCGAGGCAGTCTGTCATAAAGAATAAAAAAATAGAAAAGAGAAAAAACGTGTCAAAGAAAATCGTAACAATTATTGATGTGAAAAATTATGTTGGTCAAGAAGTGACCATCGGTGCTTGGGTTGCCAATAAGTCCGGTAAGGGTAAGATTGCTTTCTTGCAGCTGCGCGATGGTTCTGCTTTTTTCCAAGGGGTGGCCTTCAAGCCTAACTTCATTGAGAAATTTGGCGAAGAAGAAGGATTGGCGAGGTTTGATACGATTAAAAAGCTTAGCCAAGAAACTTCTGTCTATGTGACAGGGGTTGTCAAGGAAGACGAGCGCTCAAAATTTGGCTACGAGCTGGATATTACAGACATCGAAATCATCGGCGAGTCAAATGACTATCCAATCACGCCTAAAGAACATGGAACGGACTTCCTCATGGACAACCGTCACCTGTGGCTGCGTTCTCGTAAGCAAGTGGCTATGATGCAAATCCGCAATGCCATTATCTACGCTACCTATGAATTCTTTGACAAGAATGGCTTTATGAAGTTTGACAGCCCAATCTTGTCAGGAAATGCAGCAGAAGACTCAACTGAGCTCTTTGAAACAGACTACTTCGGAACTCCAGCATACTTGAGTCAGTCAGGTCAGCTTTATCTGGAAGCTGGTGCCATGGCTCTTGGTCGTGTCTTTGACTTCGGTCCTGTATTCCGTGCCGAAAAATCAAAAACTCGTCGTCATTTGACGGAGTTCTGGATGATGGATGCAGAGTATTCATACTTGACGCATGATGAGTCACTTGACTTGCAAGAAGCTTATGTTAAAGCCTTGATCCAAGGTGTTCTTGACCGTGCTCCTCAAGCTTTGGAAACACTGGAACGTGATGTAGAACTCTTGAAACGCTATATTGCTGAGCCTTTCAAGCGTGTTAGCTATGATGAAGCGATTGACCTCTTGCAAGCTCATGAAAATGATGAGGATTCGGACTATGAGCATCTGGAACATGGAGATGACTTTGGTTCACCACATGAAACATGGATTTCAAACCACTTTGGAGTACCAACCTTTGTCGTGAATTATCCGGCAGCCATCAAGGCTTTCTACATGAAACCAGTTCCTGGAAATCCAGACCGTGTCCTTTGTGCGGACCTACTGGCACCAGAAGGCTACGGTGAAATCATAGGTGGTTCTATGCGTGAAGAAGACTACGATGCGCTCGTTGCTAAGATGAATGAACTTGGTATGGATACTTCAGAATATGAATTCTACTTGGATCTTCGTAAGTATGGAACAGTCCCTCACGGTGGATTTGGTATCGGTATCGAGCGTATGGTAACCTTTGTAGCAGGGACTAAGCATATCCGTGAAGCCATTCCATTCCCACGTATGTTGCACCGTATTAAACCATAAAACAAATCAAACGCCCATGGGGCGTTTTTTCAAAGCACTAGAAAGAAGAGGTGGAGATCATGTAACGAGAGGATTAACAAGTGACAAAGGATAGAAATGAAAAAACACTTGTTAAAGGAGAAAGTATGTTTAAAAGAAGTTATCGGAAAAATATCGGTCTTATGGCCGGAGTAGAATTTTTTGCCTTTCTAGGCATTACTAGTTTTTGGATTTTATTTCTAATTCAAAATGGTATGTCCCTCTGGCAGATTGGGCTTTTGGAAAGTATTTTTCATGCGACTAGCGTTATTTGTGAAATTCCTTCTGGGATGTTGGCGGATCGCTTTTCCTACAAGACCAATCTTTATCTGAGCCGGATAGCTGGGATTGTGTCTTCTGTTCTCATGTTGGCCGGGCAGGGGAACTTTTGGGTTTATGCATTGGCTATGGTGATTAGTGCTTGGTCCTATAATTTTGATTCAGGGACAAGTGCAGCCATGGTCTATGATTCATCTGTGGAAGCCGGACTCAAGGAACGTTACCTATCCATCTCCAGCTTTATGTCTGGAGTGGCTGAAGCGACCAGGTCTTTGGGAACGGTCTGGGCTGGATTTTTTGTCCATGGACAACTGCACCTGACCTACTACATCATGATTGGCACCTCTATCATCGTTCTTTTCTTGACTTGGATGCTGAAAGAGCCAAGTGTCAAGGCAGAGAAAGCGGAGCGCCTGACTATGAAAAAGATTATCTGGGCTGTCAAAGAGGAGTTGCAGAGGAATCCTAGCCTTTTCATCTGGATGATTCTGTCCCAAATCATCGGAACACTCATGTGCATGTTTTATTTTTACTACCAAAATCAATTGCCTGACTTAAAAGCTTGGCAAATTTCAGCGGTCATGCTGATTGGCAGTGCTTTGAATATCTTAGCGGTATATCTGGCGAGTATGATTGGAAAGAAATATTCTGCCTTGAAACTTTTTCCTTCAGTAGTCCTTCTAACTGGAGCAAGCTACCTGCTGTCCTATTTTGGCACACCGATCATCTATATTTTGATTTATCTAATCAGCAACGCCTTGTATGCTCTTTTTCAGCCGATTTTTGACAACGATTTACAAAAGCAGCTGCCAAGTGAAGTACGGGCGACCATGCTCAGTGTTTATTCTATGATGTTCAGCCTGAGTATGATTGTCATCTTCCCTCTGACAGGCTGGTTGATTGATTACTTTGGCTTCGACTGGACTTTTATAGCTTGGGGCAGCTTTTTATTAGCATCGACACCTTTTTTGTATATGGGTCTAAAGAAAATAAGCCAGAACTTACAAGAAGTCTAATATCAATGTTCTCTTTCTGCTGGTCAGAAGGAGAATATTTTTTACCCTTTGAAAATTATGGTAAAATAAATACAGTTTAATGGAGAAGTAGGCGGTATGAAAGATTTATTGAAATATTTTAAGGGCTATATCAGGGAGTCTCTGCTGGGACCCTTGTTCAAGCTTTTGGAAGCCAGTTTTGAACTGTTAGTTCCGCTTTTGATTGCGGAAATTGTGGACGAGACCATTCCTAGACAGGACAGCTCCCATCTCTACTGGATGGTTTTTCTTTTGATGAGCTTGGCTGCACTGGGCGTGGTGGTAGCAGTGGTAGCCCAGTATTATTCGTCTAAGGCGGCAGTGGGCTTTACTCGTCAGATGACAGGTGACCTCTATCAAAAGATTCTGCGCTTGCCCAAGGTTAGTCGGGATGAGCTGACGACCTCTAGCCTGGTGACTCGGCTGACGAGCGACACCTATCAGATCCAGACGGGCATCAATCAATTCCTTCGTCTCTTTCTGCGGGCGCCTATCATCGTTTTTGGCTCAATCATCATGGCCTTTACTATCAGTCCGGTCATTACCTTGTGGTTCTTGCTCATGGTGGCAATTTTAACGGCTATTATCGTTTTCATGTCTCGTCTGATGAATCCTCTCTATGCCAAAATTCGCCAGCTGACAGACCAACTGGTCAATCTGACGCGTGAGCAACTGCAGGGTATGCGGGTTATACGAGCTTTCGGTCAGACCCAACGCGAGGTTCAGAGTTTTCGCAATCGCAATGAGCTCTATAAAACCTGGCAAATCAGGACGGGAGCTCTGGCTAGTCTGATTAGTCCTCTGACCTTTCTTACGGTCAATGGTACCCTGATTGCTGTGATTTGGCAGGGGAATAGCTTTATCGGCAAGGGCTTGCTGACCCAGGGGATGCTAGTGGCTTTGGTCAATTATTTATTGCAGATTTTGGTGGAATTGCTCAAGCTAGCGATGCTGGTCAATTCTCTTAATCAAAGCTATATCAGTGCAGGTCGCATCAATCAAGTCTTCGAGCAAGCAGAAGAAGATGTCCTGCAGGAATTAGTGCAGGAAACAGCTCTGCCGAATCAAGCTATTAAAGTTCAGCAGGTCAGCTTTTCTTATCCAAATGCAGCTAGTCCAGCCCTGACTGGTCTGACTTTTGATTTGAAAAGAGGTCAGACTTTGGGGGTTATTGGCGGGACAGGGTCAGGGAAGTCTACTCTGGTTCAGCTACTGGCCCATCTCTATCCTGTGGCTGCTGGTCAGTTGACCATCTTTTCCCAAGGACGCAGTCCTAAAAATCTCAGAGAATGGCGGTCTTGGATCAGTCTGGTGCCTCAGAAGGCGGAGCTTTTCCAAGGAACTGTTCGTTCCAATCTGACCTTGGGTATGTCAAGCAAGCCAACAGACGCAGACTTGTGGCAGGCTTTAGAGATTGCTCAGGCGGTAAACTTTGTCTCTCAGAAGGAAGGTGGCTTGGATGCGACTGTAGAGGCCTTTGGTCGGAATTTTTCTGGCGGTCAGCGTCAGCGTTTAACCATTGCCAGAGCTGTCTTGCGGAGGACACCTTTCTTGGTTTTAGATGATGCGACCTCAGCTCTGGACTATTTGACAGAGGCTAGACTTTTGCAGGCTATTAAGAATGAATTGACTCAGACCAGTCTGGTCTTGATTTCCCAGCGGACCAATAGCTTGCGCTCAGCGGATCAAATTTTAGTCCTAGATAAGGGAGAACAGGTGGCTCTTGGTCGCCACGAGGAACTCTTAGTCAGCTCTGCCATTTACCGAGAAATCCATCACTCACAGCATAGTCAAGGAGAGGAGGGAAAGCATGAAGCATAAGACATCACCTAGCAGCTTGAGGCGTTTGACTCGAGATTTGCTGCAGGCGCGCTGGCTCTTTCTCCTAGCTAGTCTGGGAACGGTGGCTCAAGTGGCTCTGACTGTTCTTCTTCCAGTTTTAATCGGGAATGCGGTTGATAGTGTTCTTCTCCCTCAATCGGAGCAGCATTTGATGCCGATTTTGGGTCAGATGCTGTTGGTTATCTTAGCCAATACGCTGATTCAATGGCTCAATCCCTTGCTCTATAATCAGCTGGTTTATCGCTATAGCCAGCAGCTCCGTCAAGACGTTATCAAGAAAGTACACTATCTGCCTTTGGCTTATCTGGATTGGCAGGGAACTGGCGACTTGGTTAGTCGGGTGACGACGGACTTGGAGCAACTCAGCAATGGCCTACTCATGGTTTTTAATCAATTTTTTGTGGGTTTGCTGACAATTTTAGTGACTATCATTAGCATGGCCAGATTGGACTTTTTCCTCTTGCTTTTGGTTCTGCTTTTGACGCCCCTTTCTCTCTTCTTAGCTCGCTTTATTGCTAGAAAGAGTTTTAGCTTTTTCCAACAGCAGACGCAGGCGAGAGGGGCCCAGACCCAGCTGATTGAGGAAAGTCTGACCCAGGAAAGTCTGATACAGGCTTTTAATGCTCAGGAGCAGTTTGATACAGCTTTTACTCGCAGTAATCAAACTTATGCTGACTATTCGCAGGCGGCCATTTTCTATTCTTCGACGGTTAATCCTTCAACTCGTTTTATCAATGCCCTGATCTATGCTTTGATTGTAGGCTTTGGGGCTGTCCGAATCATTCAGGGAACAGGTTTTACGGTTGGGCAGCTGGTAACCTTTCTCAACTACGTCAACCAGTACACTAAGCCTTTCAATGATATATCGTCAGTCATGTCGGAATTGCAGAGCGCTTTATCTTGTGCGGAGAGGATTTACAGCGTTTTGGACCAAGAAGAAATAGCAGAGTCTGGTCAGGAAATCCTCCAGTCGGAAGATGTCAGAGGACAGATTAGCTTTGAGCATGTGGCTTTTGGCTATGAGCCTGGAAAAGAGCTGATTCAGGATTTGAATATGAGGATTCCAGCAGCTAGCAAGGTCGCCATTGTCGGGCCAACTGGTGCTGGCAAGTCTACCTTGATCAATCTCCTCATGCGCTTTTACAATGTTGATAGTGGTCTTATTTCTCTAGATGATGTTTCCATCACACATTACACTAGAGCCTCTTATCGTCAGCAGTTTGGTATGGTACTGCAAGAGACTTGGCTTAAGACGGCGACCATTCATGATAACATAGCTTTTGGTCGGCCAGACGCCAGCCGAGAAGAGGTCACTGCAGCTGCCAAGGCGGCCAACGCGCATTTCTTTATCCAGCAGCTGCCTCAGGGCTATGACACCTATCTGGCGGATGCTGGGGACTCCCTTTCTCAAGGCCAGCGGCAGCTTCTGACCATTGCCCGTGTCTTCCTGGCTGTGCCTAAAATCCTAATCTTGGATGAGGCGACTTCCTCCATCGATACCCGGACAGAAGTCTTGATTCAGGAGGCTTTCAGCAAGCTCATGGTGGGACGGACTAGCTTTATCATTGCCCACCGCCTGTCCACTATTCAAAATGCTGACATCATCCTCGTCATGGTAGATGGTGATATCGTCGAACATGGGAATCATCAGGAGCTCATGACAGCCAGAGGTATTTATTACCAAATGCAGACGGCGCAGGAGTAGAAGGGGAGCTTTATTAAAGTTCACAGATTGATGCTAAACAGAATTAAAAGAGTTGGAATTTCCAACTCTTTTTGCTTATAGACTATAGTACTATGAAACAATAAAATAAATATTCTCATTGTCTATACATACATCTGATGTATGGTTGTAGATTTGGTTCAGTTCATTGAGCCTATCAATAAAAACAGATGTTTTAGCATTTTCTAATTTTTTGAATGATTTAATTATATCTTTTTCCATTTTCTTTGCGCTTTTATTTAGCTCTTCTCCGCCGTCTTGGAGAAATTCATCTACAGGGCTGTCCTTGATAAAAGGAATATTTCCTAAGAAACCGCCTATTGCTTTGCTTGCTTCTCCTACACCTTTCAATACATTGGATTCAATAGAGGATTCGCTCATTTTTTCTAAATAATTTAGACATTTTGTAAACATGGCAGAATAGGCAGAAGAAAGTTTTTCGATTTCTTCTTTGATAGATAATATATTTTTTTCAGCTAAATTTCCACTGAGCATAATTTCGATATAAGATGCCAGTGAATAGGTGTATAGAGATAAGCTGTAGTATTTAAATTTCTTACTAATTTTTTTCTTAGCTGATGAAACTTCTGATTGGATGATAAGAAGAGGGTTAGACTTTAAATCTTCTTCTAATTTTTTTTGGTAGGAAGTCATTTGCTGTCTCGCACTTCTCTGAATATCCATTACCATTTTATGGCTGCTGGAGACGAAGTGGCTATTGTCCCAATTATGCTTATATTTCCTAATTAAATCCATCAATGTCTCGACATCGGCTTCAATTGAGGACTCTTTTTCGGTTTCTAAAAATGATAAAATTTGTTTCTCAATTTCAACAATATTGTCTAATCTTTTCTCAACAGAATATAAGAGTGCAGCGACAATGATAACTTGTGGTTGAATCATCAATCCTTCATTTGCAAGTTCACTTATTTCTTGAAGTTGGACAAATTTCGAGCCTCCATCCGCTTTTCGCAGAGCTCCCCAGTAGTTACCATTTTTTGCCTTTTTTAAGGTATCACCAGCAGCTTTATTAACAATGCGATAGGCTTTTTCGCCATTATTTCCTTGGACAACTTTTGTCAAATTAGGGATTAGAGAAGCTACAGTAGTTCCTAATTCTGATAATTCAATAATTGGTAACTTCATTGTAGTTGGTTGTTCAATTTCAGAACGAGTTTGTAAAAGTATCTGATCTGTGAGTTCAACGAATTGGGCTTGTTCGTTAAAAATCTCTTTTTTGTTAAGTGTGTTTTCAGCAGCAATATTTATGATATCTCCCATGTTTAAAACCTGAACTTTCTATGAAACTATCTTCATTATAAAGGAAGTGACCATAAGTAGTCAATAAAGATAGTGAAGAAAATTTTGGAATCACTTTTCAAGTCCAACTTCCTCCAACCCTGTTTCTGTCAGTTTATAAATCTTCTGGCAGACTTCTTTGAGAAAGATTCGGTCGTGGGAGACAGCGATAATGGCGCCCGGATAGGTCGCCAAAAGCTGGCGAATCTGAGGCTGAGAGGTGGGAGAGAAGTTGCGGGTGGGCTCGTCCAATATAAGAACATTAGGGCGATCTAGGACAAGTTTGAGCAGGAGGAGCTTGGCTTTTTGACCTCCGGAAAGCTGCCCAATCGAGTGGCTGGCCTCATCGCGCGTGAACTGGAGACTGGCTAGATGCGTCAGGATTTTCTCCTCCTGGGACTTGTCGCTAGAGGGAGCCAGAAAGTCCAAAGGGCTACTCTCATCAGCCAGCAAGTCGCCATAATGCTGGGGCATGTAGCCGACCTGCATATCTGTCCGCTCGCGCAGAATCTTCCATATTTCCTTAAGCAAAGTGGATTTGCCTGCACCATTAGCACCAATCAGCCCGATTTTTTCCTGGCCACAGACCTCCAGAGTAAGGTTCTCCGCCAGTTGTCGTTCGTTTGTTTCCAGTTTCATTCCTTCTAATTTGAGGATTCTTTTGGTCAATGGCAGAGCTTCTATATCTGAGAAGTGAAGGCTGATGGCATCTTCCTGTGTCGGAATTTCTGTCATTTCAGCGCCTGCCTTTTCAAATCGTTTGCCCTGCGAGAGGACGTTTTTCATTTTCTTAGCCACCAGTCGACCTGCAGTAGCGTCATGGGTGTTTCGTAAAGTATGCTCCACACTCTGCTTAACCCGTCGATGTTTTTCCATGGTCTTGGCGTGTTCTTCTCGCTCTTTTCGTGCTAGTTGCCCTTGTTTTTCAAAAGCCTCCTGACGCTGATGGCGGTAATTTTCATAGTCCAGACTCTTGACGCTGGTTCTGGCCTCCTGTTTCTTTTTGATTCGCTCCAGATGAACAATCTTGGTCGCAGCTTGAGCGAGAAAGTGCTCGTCGTGAGAGACGAAAAGGACCGTTCTCTGGCTGTGGCTGATAAAGTTTTCCAGCCAAGTCAGAGTTTCGAGATCAAGGTCATTAGAGGGCTCGTCAAGAAAGAGAATGTCCCAATCACTGGCTAGTTTCTTGATAAGCTGAACTTTAAGTTTTTCTCCTCCAGATAGGCTAGAGAGCTGCTGCTGACTGGCAAAACGCTGACTGTCAAAGTTGAGCTCTCCAGCATAGCGGTAGAGCTTAGCGTAGTCCAGCTCAGTCTCAAAATCAGCAAAGAAATAGTCGTTGAGCGTCAGTTGGGCATCCTCTGAAGGAAGCTGCTGGGGTAAGTAGACTGCAGCAGTATAGGACTTATCAATCTGTCCGCTGTAGCTGACATAGGAACTGACAAGTCGCTCGTCTAGCAAGAGCTTGAGTAGGGTGGACTTGCCATTGCCCTCCTCACCGATAATAGCGACCTTGTCTTCTTGATTGACAGTCAGTGACAAATCTTTGACTAGCTCCTTCAGGTCTTTTAGGTGGGTGATGGTTAGATTTCTTATTTGAAGCATTGATGTCTCCTTTGTTTTATAACGCAAAATACAGCCCTGCTTTATTTAGCAGAGCTGTTGAGATTGCACAAAGCAGACACAGGAGTGTCCCAGTAGGATAATTCATCTATAGGGTTCCAGCTTGTATTGTCAAAGAAATGACAGGATTGATCTAAAGATAAGCAAATAGAAGCTAGAAAGCACAAAAAAATGAACATCCCGCGGATATGCAGAAACATGACAAAATCTACTAAATAAAGTTTCCTTTAAAAAATAGACTTAATTTTTCATGTCTCCGTGTACCTCCGAAATAGTTCTGTCTTAAGTCTAGCAAAAGATAGTAGATTCGTCAAGCGCTTTCAAAAAAATAAAAATTTTTAAAAAATTTTTGGAGCCAATTTTTATAAACTCTCTAAGAATATTGATTTCAAGGCTTTTAAGCTGATTTTGATATATAATTTTTAGATTATATAAAAATTTGACATATACCAGAAAATTATATATAATCGTCTTGTATATAAAAATATTATATATAAAATGATTATACAAATAGGCCTAAAATTTGTAAAAGATAAGAAGAGCTGCAATGGGATAGATTCCAGTCGTCATTTTAAATTGTATCTAAGGAGTAAGAAACCATGCCAAAAACTTTATTTCTCTGGCTTTTGACAGTCCTAAGCTTGGGACTTGTAAAAACGCCTCAAGCTAAGACGGTGGAGCAATCCTTGAAATCTAACGCAGAGGCCATTGAGATTGCCCAAAAGATTCAGGAACATGTCAAGCAAGATGAAGCGACAAGGGTGGCTGTAGAAGCAGCGGCCTTTGATTAGATGAGGCAAATCATTGCATAAGAAAGGAGAAAGCTATGTTAAGAATTTTTATCCGAATGGTATACAGAAGTATCGCCTATGCGATTGTTGAAGCTAAATAGAAAGGAAATATCATGAAAAAATCATTTATTCTAACGCTTCTAACGATTATAACTCTAGGGCTCTTCCAGCCGGTTACAGCCTTGGCTGACTCGCAGAAGCTGCCATCAGGTACGGGTCGTGACAAAATCGGTCAGAAAATCCAAGACTTTGTCAAGGAACATGAAAAGACAACGGCAGGTATGGAGACGGCGGTCTTTGATAAGGACGGGACTATTTACAAAGGAAACTTTGGCTATATGAACAAGGATAAAGGACTCAAGGCCGATGATAGCAGTGTCTTTGACTGGGGTTCTGTTGGGAAACTAACAGTCTGGGTCTCTGTCATGCAGCTATACGAAGAGGGCAAAATCGATCTGAAGGAAGACATTCGTACCTACCTGCCAGAGGGATTTTTCAAGACTCTCCGCTATGATAAGCCTATCACTATGCTAGATCTGATGAACCATCAGGCGGGATTTGGCGAGTCGACTCATGCTTATAAGGAGGATATTGGACTGACAATCGGTGAAATCGTAGCTACTAACCAGCCAGAACAGACTTATGAACCTGGAACCATAACGAGCTATTCAAACTTCTCTGCGGGGCTAGCTGGCTACATCGTAGAGCGAGTTTCTGGTCAAGATTTATCTGCTTATATTCATGAGCATATCTTTCAGCCTCTTGGGATGAATGATACAGCTATGTCTTCAGATTTGAAGGATAATCTCAAGGTTTATAAGAAGCGGATGGAGGCCTTGTCCTATCAAGCAGACGGTCAGACCTCGATGGGAAATGTCTACTTTCAGGTCGGTCTCTATCCAGCTGGAAATACAGTCAGTACGATGGGAGATTTCCAGAAGTTCGCCCAAGCGCTTTTGAAGAGAGACAAACTTTTCAAAAAATCGGAAACTTGGGAGACGCTTTTCACTGCTAGCTCTACCTATCCAGGAACAGATATGCCGCTCAATATGCACGGCTTTTGGACTCAGGAATATGGGACGACGGTTGTCGGTCATGGTGGTAATTCCATAGGTTATTCATCTTATCTGCTTATGGATTTGAAAAATGGCATTGGTATGACCGTTATGACCAATCAAGAGCACGAGTCCGTTTATAACTTTGAGATGCCTGCCTTGGTCTTTGGACCTAAGAAAAAGACGAGTCAAGAGACTTTTGATGCATTTCAACCTGGCTATTACAGACCGGCACGTCATTTTGCGGCAGGACCTCTCTCCGTTACCAGAAGTTTGCTCTATACAAATTTTGTCAAGAAATCTGCGGACAACCAGCTTTTGACTCAGAACTATGCGGTTGTCAGCAATCAAGCTGGAACGGAAAAAGTAACAGCAGCTTATGGTGACAGCGTCAAGGTAAAGGATTCGGATGTAATAAGAGATTGGACCATCCTGATTTTAGCAGTGATTGGAATTGTCTTTAGTTTTGTTGTCTTCTTGGTACGGGGTGGACTTGATCTCTTCCGCCTGGTCTTCAAAAAAGGTCCGTCCAAAACACCGAAACATCTTCGCATCTGGACTTATGTGACTTCCATAGCAGGAGTAGCTGTGGCTGTCAACTTCACTCTCTTCTTCAGTGCTTTGGCTGTCAGCGATCTGAGTTTTTTGGCTAGCTGGCGTTTCATGACATTTGCCGGTCTAGGGTTAATCTTGGTAATTTGTGCGGTTTATCCACTTCTGGCTAAGGTTGGAAAAGGCATCGGAAAAGGTCGCCTCTTCCTGACAGTCATGACTAGCCTATCTGCGCTGGCCGTCGTTGTCAATATCCTCTATTGGTCACTTTATCAGTGGTGGGCATTGTGATCCTTTTTCCGCTTTCTTTTGGGGAATGGACAATCTTGTGAAAGGGTATCTCATGAAAAAATCTATTCTAATCATTTTTTTAACCATTTTGACGCTAGGAATCTTCCGGCCGACAGCTGCTTTAGCTGACTCGCAGAAGCTGCCGTCTGGCACGGACCGCAGCCAAATCGGTCAGAAAATCCAAGACTTTGTCAAGGAACATGAAAAGACAACTGTCGGAATGACGACCGCTGTCTTTGATAAAAACGGAACCATCTACAAGGGGAATTTTGGCTATGTGGACAAGGAAAACAAAGTCAAAGTTGACGATGACAGTGTTTTTGAATGGGCTTCAATCACTAAACTGACGGTCTGGGTGTCGGTCATGCAGCTCTGGGAAGAGGGCAAAATCGACCTGGAAGCAGACATCAAAACTTATCTGCCAGAAGGCTTTCTCCGCAATCTTCGCTACGATAAGCCTATCACCATGCTGGATCTGATGAACCATCAGGCTGGCTTTGATGAAATGCCACTCTACAAAAAGGGAGACAAGAGCGACTTGGAAGAGCAGTTCCGCGATTACCAGCCTATTCAATCCTTTGAGCCGGGTACGACGACATCATACTCTAACTTCAGCACGGCTTTGGCATCTTATATCGTGGAGCGGATATCTGGGCAGAAGTATGCAGACTATGTCCATGAGCATGTTTTTGAGCCGCTGGACATGGATCGGACTGCTATCTTGCCTGACTTATCGGACAACGCTTATGTACAGGAAAAGCGCAAGGAGGATAAGGGCTATGATGACCAAGGTAAGCTCTTGGGAGATACACCATTTAAGCTTTGGATGTACCCAGTCGGTGGGACAGTGGGGACTCTAGGAGACCTGCAGAAATTCGCCCAGGCCTTGCTGGAACGTAAGACGCTCTTTCATCGTCCAGAAACTTGGACCGAGCTTTACTCAACAACCTCTACCTATCCTGGTACGGATATTGTTCGTAATGCTCATGGCTTTTGGGCCAGTCACTACGGTGTTACCTTGCTGGGACACAGTGGTAATGCAGATGGCTTTTCTAGCAATCTCTACTTAGATCTGAAAAATGGCATCGGTCAAGTCATCTTAACCAATCAACTGTATGAACAAGTTTACAATGTTCAAATGCCGGAGCTGACATTTGGCAAGATGCAGACTGTCAGCGAAGCTACTAAAAAGCAGTTCAAGCCCGGATCCTACCACTATCTGAGAAGCTATAATAGTGGTCCGCTGTCCATCATGCTCATGATTCCCGGGGCCATCCAAAAGATCAACAAAGTCTCTGATCAGCCTGATTTGCTGAGCACTTTCTGGACCATTGACAAGAGCCAAGGTGCTGACCGCCTCGAATTTGGTGTCCTTAATGCAGAAAGGATTTCCGATTCAGTTCTCTTTAGGCATTATCTAGTCGTATTTCTCGGAGGTTTGGCACTCGTGTTTGCTCTGGGAAATGTCTTGATTATTTCTTTGATTGGCGGTTTCCGTCTTATCCTGCGTAAAGCAAAAAGTTCGGCTCCTCGCTCTTGGAAGGTTTGGAATTACCTGACTTCTCTAGGGATGCTGCTGTTTGCTGGCAATCTCATTCTGCTTTTACTGGCTGCCATGAACCAGGATTACTCAATTGTTCAATCTTGGCGTTATATGGTCTTTGCAGGACTGGGTCTATTCTTAGCAGGATGTGCGGTTTATCCGCTCTTTAGCAAGGCGAAAAAGGGACTCGGAAAAGGTCGCCTCTTCCTGACGGTTCTGACTAGTCTATCCGCCCTCGCCATAGTAGCTAATATTCTCTATTGGTCGCTTTACCAGTGGTGGGTGATGTAGTTTAAAAATTTTGAAACAAGAAAAGAGCCGGCATATAAGCTGGCTCTTCGTTTGTGTTTATACATTCAGCACCTTGTCCAAGAAGTCTTTAAGACGTGGATGCTGTGGATTGTCAAAGATTTGGTCAGGCTTGCCGTCTTCTAGGAATTCACCATCAGCGGTAAAGATAACGCGGTTAGCCACCTGACGGGCAAAGCCCATCTCATGGGTCACAATCAGCATGGTCATACCTTGCTGTGCCAGATCCTTCATAACGTTGAGAACATCGCCGACCATTTCAGGGTCAAGGGCAGAAGTAGGCTCGTCAAAGAGCATGATGTCTGGATTCATGGCCAGACCGCGAGCAATTGCCACCCGTTGCTTTTGACCGCCAGACAGACTGTCTGGACTAGCATCAGCCTTATCAGCCAAGCCGACCTTTTCCAAGAGCTCCATACCCAGCTTATTTGCCTCGTCTTGGGTCAAGCGCTTGTGCTCAACAGGAGCAAAGGTGATATTTTCCAGAACGGTCATGTGCGGGAAGAGGTTGAAGTGCTGGAAGACCATACCGATATTTTCACGGACCAGATCCACGTCAGTCTTCTTGTCCGTCAGATCAAAGCCATCAACCGTGATGGTTCCGCTGGTCACTTCCTCAAGTAAGTTGAGACTGCGCAGGAAGGTTGACTTACCAGATCCAGAAGGACCGATGATGCAGACCACATCTCCCTCGTAGAATTTAGCAGTAATACCCTTTAGGACTTCGTTTTCCCCGTAATATTTATGAAGATCGTTCACATCGATTTTTAATTTTGCCATTACTTAATCCTCTTTTCTAAACGTTTTGCCAAGCGGGTCAAGAGCGTGATAATGATGAGATAAAGCACGGCTAGGATAGCATACATGCGGAAACTCTGATAGTTGCGGGCGATGATGTCCTTACCCGTTTTGAAGAGCTCGGCCAGTCCAATAGCTGAGACTATGGTTGTATCCTTGAGTGCGATGACAAACTGATTGACAAAGTTTGGCAGCATAATCTTGGTTGCTTGTGGCAGGATAATCTTGCGCATGGTCTTTGAGTAGGAAATCCCCAAGCTGCGGCTGGCTTCCATCTGTCCAACAGGAACGGCTTGAATACCTCCACGGACAATTTCGGCGATATAGGCACCCGCGTTAAGAGAGAGGGCGATGGTTCCTGCGACGAAAGCATTGATTGGGCTTTGTTGACCAGTCATGGATTCGATTAGATTAGGAATTCCCCAGAAGATAAAGGCTGCCACAATCATCAGTGGAATACCACGAATGACATCAACAAAGATTTCTGCAATCCAGCGCAGCGGTTTATAAGGGCTGACGCTGAACATACCAAAGATAATCCCGATGACCATAGCAATTGCAAATGAAATCAGTGCCAAAGCAATCGTCACTCCCAGACCTTTAAGAAGTTCTTGGTAGTTGTTTTGCAGCAAGCCCCAAATAGTGGACTCATCTACATTGGATTCCTTTTCTTCGCTAGCCAGATACTTGTCTAAAATCTCTTGGTACTTGCCACTTTCTTTGAGGTTGGCCAGTCCATTGTTAAACATCTCAATCAGCTCAGGATTGCTGCCTTTTTTGACTGCGAAAGCGACTTGGCCGCTTGGTGTGCCTTCAATAGGTGTTTTAAGCTTCTTGCCTTGTTTGATAGCGTATTTGACAACGGGTTCATCATCCATCACAGCTGCGACAGAGCCAGTATTTAGGCTGTCATACATGGAAGCTGCATCTGAGAATGTTTTAATAGAGTAGCCATACTTGCTCTTGTTTTCTTCAAGGAAAGTCTGAGAAGCGGTACCAGTTTTGACACCGACGGTTTTGCCCTTGAGTTCCTCGTAGGACTTGATATTGCTGCTGTCCTTGACTGCCAAGATAGAGTTGGCTGTATAGTAAGGGTCAGAATAGTCAAAAGTTTTCTTGCGAGCATCAGTGACAGACATGCCGGCGATAATTCCGTCAGCCTGACCGGTCTGAACGCTATTGATAGCTGCATCAAAGCCAGGGTTGGTTACTTCCACAGTAAAGCCTTGATCTTTGGCAATAGCCTTAATCAGCTCCATGTCAATCCCAGTGTATTGGTTGCTGTCATCTTGGAAGACAAAAGGGGCAAAAGATGAGTCGCTGGCAATGATGTATTTGTCTTTTGTCGGAGTAGCTTTTTGACCGGCAGGAGTAGAAGTCTCTGGAACGGCGGAGTCAGCGCTGCCTTTAGAAGCCGTCCATTTATTAATGATTTCATCCAGACTGCCGTCTTCCTTCATCTGTGCCAAAGCCTCGTTAAACTCAGTAACTAGGTGCTCGTGCTTGCTACCTTTTTTGACACCGAAAGCAAAGCTTCCAACAGCCTCACCCTTCATAGAAATTTTCAGGTTTTGGCCTTGATTGATGGCGTACTCAATGACAGGCTGATCGTCCATCACTGCATCGACATCACCAGCAGAAAGGCTGTTATACATCAAGTCACCCGTGTCAAAGGTTTTGAGAGTGAAGCCGTACTTATCCTTGTTCTTCTCAAGGAAACGCTGGGCAGCTGTACCGGTTTTGACACCGACTTTTTTCCCTTTTAGCTGTTCATATTTGCTGATGGTGTTTTCTTTTCGTGTCGCGATAACGACCTTAGTGTCATAGTAGGTATCAGACATGGTAAAGACTTTTTCGCGCTCGCTTGTCTTGGTCATACCAGCCATGATGGCATCCGCCTGGCCGGCTTGGACCGCATTGACGGCTGCATCGAAGCCTGGGAAGCTCATGTCAATGTCCCAGCCTTTGATTTCTGCAACCTTGTTGATGATATCAACGTCAATCCCCTTGTAAGTCTGATCAGAATCTTTAAATTCAAATGGTGCGTAAGCAGTATCGGATACGATTTTGATCGTATCTGCCTGGGCTGTCGCCCCTAACGCAAAAAATGGAAATAATGTTAGCAAGACTGCTAAGAATTTTTTCTTCATTTTCTTCCTCCTTTTTAGCATTCTAGCATTATAGCAAAAAATCACTGATTAGGCAAATTTCTCCTATTTTTATGTTAGGTTTTCTGACATATAAACTCTGAATTTCTCGCAAAAATAGCCGCAACTTTTCTTTGTACTTAAAGCAAAGTTTGCTATACTGGAAATAAATGAAAACAAGGATAGAATGAGGTTCTTATGAAAAAATCACGTATCTTGGACGGAGTCAATCAAGCTCGCTTTGTCCCTCCTTATATTTTGTCTCTTTTACTGGCAGTTGTTTTCGTGCAAGGAGGACAACAATTGGCCTATCTGGCTTTGGAGCCAATTTCGGCTGTCCTCAGTCTTATGCTAGGTTTCTTAGGGCAAGGCGGATTCTTTGAAATCTTCTTCAATTTTGCCCTGCCTTTTCTCTTGTTCGGCTTTGTATTTATGATACTAGCTCTCTTTCTTTGGGTGCGCTGGGCTGAAGGACGACCGCTCGCGACTCTAGGCTTTGTCAAAAAAGGAAGCTTGGTGGAGCTAGTCAAAGGATTAGCAGTAGGTTTTCTCCTCTTTAGTCTAGTCGCTCTGCTTATGCTGTTGAGCGGAGCTGGCTCTTTCGAATGGGGACAGCTGACGCTGGAACCTTTCCTCTATATCTTGATTTTGCTTCCGCTTTGGATGATTCAGGGTGGAGCAGAAGAGCTAGTGACAAGGGCTTGGCTGCTGCCAGTTGCTGTCAAAAAGACCAACCTCCCCATCGGTTTGCTGACTTCGAGCCTGCTCTTTGCACTTTTGCACCTTGGCAATCCAGATATTGGTATTCTTCCCATTCTTAACATTGCCTTATTTGGCCTTTTTGCAAGTCTCTATCTGCTCTGGACGGACAATGTCTGGGGGATTATAGGACTTCATGCTGCTTGGAACTTTAGCCAAGGCAATATCTACGGTTTCAGTGTTAGTGGTACTGGTGTTGATGCAGCAGTCCTGAATTTTATCCCTAAGTCAGAATGGAGCTGGCTGACTGGTGGAGCTTTCGGCGCTGAAGCTTCTATTTTCAGTTCGCTCATTCTCTTGTTGGCCGTGTTTTACTTGCTTTTTAAGATGAAAAAAGATGGTAGTTTGACAGTGCTTGTGAGAATGGGTGGGAAATAGAGGAAATAGTGTCCTTTTGTTATTGCTTTAATAATATGCTAGAATTGATATAGAAATATTAATTTGAGGGAAAGATAAATGGTAGAAATTAAAAGTGATATTTTGATTGCTCAACAATTAGCGTCAGCTTTGAAGGCTGGAGGAGATACCCTAGCTAGTGTTTCAAATGCTTCTAAGGATGAAAAGACTAAACTTTTGGGAAATGATTCTGCACATCATGCAATTGATCTTTCTCAAAGTAAAGCCAAGGATATTTCGGAGGCTATTCAATCAGCTTGCACCAATATTCAAAGTGTGGCTGAGCAATTTCAAGCAGTTGATGAAGATAGTGTTGGAAGGTTTCGTTTAATTGAAGGACAGAATCGTGAATAAAGAGAAGAAACTTGATGAACTTAGAAAAAAGGAAGAAGCCCTGTCTCTGCAGAAAGAAAAACTGCTGAGGGGAAAAAGGTTATTGGAGAATCAAATAGATGATTTCGAATGTTGTAGTTCAGAAGCGCAAACTCAACTTTGGGATTCATTCGAGTCTTATCCCTCTTCCAGAATTTTTTTTGAACAGTTATATTCAGAAGCGTTTCATGAATCGAATATTGTTTCTGAGAGTTTTTTAGATGATTTGGATGAGATTAACCTTCAAAAGCGTAAGCTAGAAGATGATTTGAATGACATTTATCATGAACGTATCAGAATCAATCAAACGGAGGATAAAGTAGATGGGAATTGAAGTTTATTGCGGAAGTTTAGATTCGCAAGTTGAGAGTACTACAGCTATGACGAAAAGCCAGTTGGATAGCTATAAAGAATTAGGAAATTCTCTTGAACAAGTGGAAAATTCGGTCTCGGACTTATCTGGTAAAGCTTATGATTCCTTTAGAGCTTTTATCACAAGTGTCATTATTCCATTAAAAGAAACAGGGATAGCATTAGCTGAGGCGATTCAGGAAGATGTTAAGTCTCTTCCAAAGGAGTATCGTGCACAAGTTGCAGATGAGGATTTACAAGAGGATAAGCTAATAGAGGATATTCAGCATTATGACCAGCTTATTGCAGCCAATCAAGCTTCAATAGATGCCATTGAAGTTAACAAGTCAACTAGTTCGGGAAACTTTCAGAATCTACAGCGTCTACAGAGTCTGCAGAAACTTGGAGATACCTATTCTTCAGCTCGAGATAAACTTCAAGAAAAATTAGATAAACTTAGAGCTTTTAATGCGAGTTCTCCTGAAATATTTGGAGATATTGACGCTTTGGCGCAAGCAATTGATACTGGTTTGGGGCAGCTAGCTAGCTCTTGGGATGCTAATACATGGACCTATAGTATTCCTGCAGATTTATCGTGGACAACAGTAGCGGGAGAACTAAAAGCAAATCGTGATTTTGCTAAGAAATATCAGATTGAGCGACCACAAAATCTTTCATGGAAGGAATACAATTCTTATATCACGGGACTGCGCCAACAGGCCGAAGAGTTGAAGAAAGTTGATGGCTGGGATGATGAGGCTGTAAAGAATTATATCAATCAGGTTAAATCAAGCACAGCAAAACTTCAGACAGGCCAAGAGTTCTACAATAAACGTGACGAACTATATGCTCAAACAAAGGAAGTAGGATCTGACGTCTACACAGGCATGTATGCAGCAAGTAAGATGAGTTCCAGAGAAAAATTAGAATTAGTTCTCAAACATTTAGGCGCTGAAGTAGATGAACATAATTTCATGCATTTAACCAGTGCTACTCATAAATTTTCTGATAAAATGCCACCTCATGGAGATTTTTTGATGTATTTTAGAAAAGATGTAATTTTGACTTTTAAGGATAAATCGCTTAAGGAAGATAAATCTGGCTTAGGTCAACAAATTCACCTGTTTCGCTATTATCTTGATCGTCAAGCAATTTATTATATTCGAAATAACTATGAGGGAGCTAGTGATTATGAAAAGCTTTTGGCGTACGGTGAAGAGCAAGGGCTTACTTTTGATTATACTACGGGAGCTAACTATCATAATCGTTATGATAAAGATACAGATGTTTTTAGACGTCCTTACAATATGAAAGTTCAAGTTCCTCAAGAAAACACTTTTGATCAAGAAAATGATTTCAATAATGCTCGAATGGTTGAGTTTATTGTAAATCTAGAAACAGGAGAATTTGAGACACAGTGGGATGCCTATGATCAGCATAAGCTGCCTAATGGTAGATATGATTCAAATCCAGAACATTATACTCATGATGAATTGCATGAAATTGCTAATACAGAGTCCTTTAACTATGGTCCATCCAAAGGGCATAATGAACCAAACAAAGGAATTTATGCTGGCCAGCATGATAGATTGGATGTTACACAGCCGTCTGATTCTGAACTTAGACAAAAGGCCAAGAGTATCTTCAAATCTGAAGATGATTTGGGTAAAAAGGGCGGTCAGTATGCAGATATTGTAAAAGGAGGAGGACACAAAGATTATGAAGCTTGGCAAGAAAGAACAAAGGATATGTCTGAAAAAGAGAAAGTGGAAGAATATCATAAGTTTAAAAACTACACTACTAAGTTTAGGGTTAATCCTGGTTATAGGGATTATACTAATAGTGATGTCTATGTTTGGGACCACCAATAAGACTCAGGAGATTCTGGAGCAGAAACGCTTTGTATTTGTTCAAAAGCCAAAATATTCAAAAATGCATAATAATGAATATGGTATTGGATTCGATTTACAGAATAAACTATTCTTTTTCCCTTTTCATACTGCTATAAGAAATGATACTGTATTCGGAGGATATGGTAATCCAGAAAACGCAAAGCAGACTTTCGAAGAAATCCACTACAACGAGTTCTCTTCTGCTCTCTTAAATTCACATATCACAACTGATGAAATAAAGAAATCAAAATACCAAGTAGTATTAAGCACGGAATCGGTAGTAGATAAGTCCTTGTTTGAAAGTAAATTTGTGCCAGAATTAGAACTCAAGTATGCTTTAAAGGAACAAGAATTTTCCAAAATTCGCATCACATATAACAAAGAGTTTCTACCAACCAAGATAGAGTGGTATTATAAAGGCGAGGAAGGTCTTAAATGGTACACTTGGCGGACTTATTCTTATCCTTTCAAGAACAAGGCAGAGTTTGATAAACGGTTAGACGAAGAAATAGCAAATATTGAAGAGATTGCTAGAGAAAATGAAGGGGATTGATAGATTTTTCTAGTTTATTATTTAATGATATAGAGTCAATGGGTAAGGAACTGAAAAGGGCTAGGGTATTGAAGTTGATAAGAAAACTAAAATAGTTCATACCGTCCGCTTTTGCCCGCACTAAAATAATATGCTATAATAAATTCAAACAAGGAAAGGAATGTGTATATGTTTAAATCTCGTATGTTGGATGCTATCAAGCAATCGCGCTATATCCCACCAGTTTGGTTAGCTATTTTAATCGCTATTGGTTTTGTTTATGGAGGAGGAATTTTAAGTTTTGTCGGGTTGTTACCAATTGGAATAGTTGTCGGACTCTTGATTGGTTTTGCAGATCCTACAGTTAATCGAGCAGAAGCAATGGCGGTGCTTGCTCCCTATACAGTCTTTTTTCAGTTAGCTGGTTTCTTCTTTATCGCCCTAGCAGTCTTCCTCTGGGTTCGATATCGTGAGAAGCGTCCTTTTTCTAGTTTGGGATTCTATAAACAAGACTGGTTCAAAAATCTCCTTAAAGGCTTCCTTATCGGAGCAGTTCAGTTTTCAATCGTTGTGGTTTTGCTCTTGGTCACGGGGACAGGCAGTCTGAAATTTGGTCAGGTTAACTTGCAGTCTTTGGTTTTTGTCTTAGCTATCATTCCTTTCTGGATTCTCCAAGGTGGGACAGAAGAGCTAGTGACGCGTGGTTGGCTCTTTCCAGCAGTTAGCGCTAAGTCAAATATCTTCATTGGTATCTTGATTTCCAGTGCTCTATTTGGGGCATTGCACCTCTTTAACCCTGGTGTGACCATTCTTTCCATTGTCAATATCATACTAGACGGTATCTTTGCTTGTTTCCTTATGCTCAAGTATGACAATATGTGGGTGCTGGCTGGTATGCACGGCGCTTGGAATTTTGTGCAAGGAAATATCTATGGTATTCAGGTCAGTGGTCAAGGAGCATCTACCTCAATCTTGAACTATAGCTCACAATCATCTGTGGATTTGCTATCCGGTGGGGCTTTTGGTGCTGAAGGATCTATTTTTGCCAGTATCGTCCTGATTGGCTGCATTGCCTTTCTTTACTGGTCACTCAAAAAAGAAAATCGTCTGCCGCAAGCGCTGATATTTAATAAATAACCATTTCGCCCAGTTGAGCTGGGCATTTTTTATGTCTTTTAACGAGATGTGTGACAAGGTATATAAGATGGTAGAAGTATGGCCATTCTACCTACACCCAAATCCAGAGAAAATAGGTCAAATATGGTAAAATAATAGAAGCACAATTTAAGGAATAAAAGATGATTAACAGAATAACAGATAATAAATTTGAATTGGTTTCCAAGTACGAGCCTTCAGGAGATCAGCCCCAGGCTATCGAGCAGCTAGTGGATAATATCGAAGGGGGCGAGAAGGCCCAGATTCTCATGGGAGCGACTGGTACTGGTAAGACCTATACCATGAGTCAGGTTATCGCTCAGGTCAACAAGCCGACTCTGGTTATTGCCCATAATAAAACGCTGGCAGGCCAGCTTTATGGCGAGTTCAAGGAGTTCTTCCCTAATAACGCCGTGGAATACTTCGTTTCCTACTATGATTACTACCAGCCTGAGGCCTATGTGCCTTCCAGTGATACTTATATCGAAAAGGATAGCTCGGTCAATGACGAGATTGACAAGCTCCGTCACTCAGCGACATCAGCTCTCTTGGAGCGCAATGATGTGATTGTCGTGGCTTCAGTCTCTTGTATCTATGGTCTGGGATCACCAAAGGAATACTCCGATAGCGTGGTTAGCCTGCGTCCTGGATTAGAGATTTCCCGTGACAAGCTGCTTAATGATTTGGTTGATATCCAGTTTGAGCGTAATGACATTGACTTTCAGCGGGGGAAATTCCGGGTTCGTGGTGATGTGGTAGAGATTTTCCCAGCTTCTCGGGATGAGCATGCCTTTCGGATAGAGTTTTTCGGAGACGAAATCGACCGGATTCGTGAGGTCGAAGCCTTGACAGGTCGAGTCTTGGGTGAAGTGGACCATTTGGCCATCTTCCCAGCCACTCACTTCGTAACCAATGAAGACCACATGGAAGTAGCGATTGCTAAGATTCAGGCCGAGCTGGAGGAGCAACTGGCTATCTTTGAGAAGGAAGGCAAGCTTCTGGAAGCTCAGCGCTTGAAGCAACGCACAGAGTACGATATCGAAATGCTGCGTGAAATGGGCTATACAAACGGTGTTGAGAACTATTCTCGCCACATGGATGGTCGGAGCGAAGGAGAGCCGCCTTATACCCTTCTGGACTTTTTCCCTGATGATTTCTTGATTATGATTGACGAGAGTCACATGACCATGGGGCAGATTCGCGGTATGTACAATGGCGACCGCTCTCGTAAGGAGATGCTGGTTAATTATGGTTTCCGCTTGCCGTCTGCCTTGGACAATCGTCCGCTGCGCCGAGAAGAATTTGAAAGCCATGTTCACCAGATTGTCTATGTATCGGCTACGCCGGGCGACTATGAAAATGAACAGACGGATACTGTTATTGAGCAAATTATCCGGCCAACCGGGCTTCTGGATCCAGAGGTGGAAGTCCGCCCGACTATGGGACAGATTGATGACCTTTTGGGCGAAATCACTGCGCGTGCAGAGAAGAATGAGCGAACCTTTATCACCACCCTGACCAAGAAGATGGCAGAAGATCTGACCGACTATTTCAAGGAAATGGGCGTCAAGGTCAAGTACATGCACTCAGACATCAAGACCTTGGAACGGACTGAGATTATCCGCGACTTACGCTTGGGTGTCTTTGACGTTTTGGTTGGGATTAACTTGCTGCGTGAGGGAATCGACGTTCCCGAGGTTAGTCTGGTGGCAATCCTTGATGCGGACAAGGAAGGTTTTCTCCGCAACGAACGCGGTCTTATCCAGACCATCGGCCGGGCAGCCCGCAACAGTGAGGGTCATGTGATTATGTATGCAGATACCATGACCCAGTCCATGCAGCGCGCTATTGATGAAACTGCCCGCCGTCGGGCAATCCAGATGGCTTATAATGAAGAGCATGGCATTGTACCCCAGACCATCAAGAAAGAAATCCGAGACCTGATCAGCGTGACCAAGGCTTCCCTACCAGACAAGGAAGAAACAGTCGAAATCGAAAGCCTCAACAAGCAAGAACGCAAGGACATGATCAAGAAACTGGAAGCTCAGATGCAAGAAGCTGCCGGACTCCTCGACTTTGAACTGGCTGCACAGATTCGCGATATGATTCTGGAAATAAAGGCGATGGATTAGAAAATACAGTTAGTACCAAAGTTGCAAGCTAAGCTCTTAATTATATCTCTAGTCAATGAGTCACTATGTAAAAAAATAAGTTAGAGAAGTTTAAGAGGGGGAATTGAAGTGAAAAAAGAACTAATTAAACTAATATTTATTTTCTTTATTTCAATTTTTGTGATAGGCATGATACCGATAGTTCAATTTGTTTGGGCATACTTACCAACTAAATTAGTTTCTAAAGAAGAAAAACAGCGTATTGAATATGTAGTACATACAGCTTTTGAAGATAATTTAGGATTGGAGGTTAAGAACATAGAGATTCCAACTTGGGTTAGTCATGTTACTTATGAATATGATGTCAAAGTTCAAGTAGCAGAAGATGCAGAAAAAATTTTAACAGATGAATTAGAAGATGGGACTTATTCCTATTATGCTAATAATGATGATGAACCATCTTCGTTATTAACAGATCTTACCTTTTCTTCTGTCTTAGATACAAATTCACACCCTATGCTGAATGCCTTATATTTTGATAAAGAGTCTGTTCTAAAGCCAGTGAAATTTAAGAAGCTGAGTACAGATTTAGATTATGATGTAACAGACGCCAAAAAGGAATTTTATCGAGATTTGGTTCAAATAAAAAAGAAATTAAAGTATAATCCTAAGACAGAGAAGTATGAAGCATCGGCAGAAGAAATAAAGAATTTGAGAAAAGATTTCATTCGTTTATCGGAAAATTATGAGGTTCTGTTGTTTTTCGATCTATATCTGGAAGGAGATGTTCCTGAAGGTGCGAGTTTAAGTGACTATATTGATTTTACTAGCTTACCCAAAAATGTTTATGTAGTTGTTTGGGGAGAAAATGGGAAATTAGATAGCAATGGTTTTCAGGCGGAATAATTTAGATAGTTTTATTCAAGGAGAAAAACAAATGGTTATCACTATCAAAGCAATGGAAACAGCTGAGGAGATAGAAGGGAAATCCCGAGTTCATTGGCAGACATGGCGTGAAGCTTATGATGAGATTTTGCCTGCAGAATTTCAAGAGCAGATGACTTTGGATAAGTGTCGGTTTTATAGTCAAAAGTATCCTGAAAATACCTTGATTGCTTTGGATGGTGCTAAAGTGGTCGGCTTTGTTAGCTACGGTGATTTTCGAGATTCAGCTAGGATAGCTGGTGAAATTTTCGCCTTGTATGTCTTAAAAGATTATTATGGCAAGGGTATAGGACAGCAGTTAATGAAGGCTGCTTTTGCTGCCTTGGATGGTTATCAAGAGATTATGTTATGGGTTTTAGAAGATAACAAACGTGCCATCGCCTTTTATGAAAAAATGGGTTTTGTTTTTGACGGCGAGGAAAAGGTCATTGACCTAGGAAAAGCCGTGAAAGAAAAACGGATGATCTACTCGAAAAACTCTAATAGTTAGTTTGGAAATAATAGATATATTTTTAAGGAGCACTATATGCGTTATGCACTTTTACTCCGTGGCATTAATGTCGGCGGGAAAAACAAGGTTGTTATGGCTGATTTGAAGAAGGATTTGGCTGGGTTGGGTTTTGAAAATCCAGTTTCCTACATCAATAGCGGCAATCTTTTCTTTGATAGCGAGGAGCAGGAGGAGAGGATTCGGGAGATCTTGTCGGTTTATTTCAGCCGGTCTTACGATTTTCCTCTGCCTTTTGTCCTTGTCAGCTCTGCCATTCTTGAAAAAGAAACAGCCAATCTGCCTACTTGGTGGCAGGATGAGACAGCCTTTCGGCGAGATGTTCTCTTTTATCTGCCCGAGACAGATAGGGAGAGTGTTCAAGAGCTGGCAGGCAGCTGGGCAAATGACAAGGAACAACTGCATTTCGGGCAGACGGCTTTCTTTTATAGGAATGCTGACCAAGCGGACTATCTCAAGTCCAACTACCATAAGAAACTGCTCAAGTCCAGTTTCTACAAACAACTGACTATCCGAAACGGCAAGACTTTCCAGAAGATTGTGGAGTTGGTGAATGAGAAGTAAAACCAAAAAGAAAAATAAAAACAAAAGAAAAGTAAAAGTAAAAGTTCAGGGGAACAGGTTTATCCTTTGGTTGGAAAAGCATTGGATAGTAGAAGCTCTTTTAGGTTATATATTCTTTATAATGGTTGGTCTTGGCGTGGGATATTTAACATTTGGTAATGAGAGTATTCCTGCTCCGCTTCGTGAGTTTAGTTATATTAGCCCCTTGTATTTAAATTTGTTTCTTTTGATCACTTTTCCATTCAATTCTTGGTTTGGAAGTCTGAGAGGAGAGGGGAGCAACTCGCTGAAAGATATCTCAGAAGTTTTTCTTTATCTTAATGGTCTACTTTTTCTTTTGCATTATTTTATAGGAATAGAATTAGAAGATGGAGAGGGATTTCTGCCACCATTGTGGAACTTGAATCCTCGCTATGTTTGGTTTCCAATTGCCACCTATCTAATCTTTTTCTTCATTCCAGCGTTAACGATGTTGATTTTAAAATATAATGAAAAAAAGAGGAAAAAACATGACCAAAGAAAATCTATCTAAGTTATTTTCATTTATAACACTCTATCTGGCCTTGCTAACCTTTGTCATTCTTCATTTGATTTTGTTACCTTTTGGTCTATCCTTTACTCCAGTTTTTTGGAATAGCTGGTTTTTTATTCTTTGTTTGACCTTCTTTATCCATCCTTGGATAGTCTTTTTTAGGACAAGAGATTTTCACTGGTATCACCTTATTTTTCAATTATTCAGTGGATTGGTGGCACTTTATCTTTGGTTTTCGGCATTCTTTGCTTTGTCAATCGTCTCAGATCCAGCAATGCCCATCAATATAGACTATCATATACAAGATAAAGAAATCATCATTGTCAGAGGTTTTGTGGTTCATAGTACCTATGAGCATCATGAATTGATCAATCCCTTTGTCATGAAGTCAGAAGTGAAATATAACGAAGATATGTTTTAATAACTTAGAAAGCGAGAGAACCCATGTCCCGTTCCCAAGAAACAATCCTAACAAACATCTGCCTTGTTGAAGATGTGTCGCGAGGTAAAGTCCTGGTCCAATACCGTTCTCCTGAACGAAATCACTGGTCTGGATATGCTTTTCCTGGTGGGCATATTGAGAAGGGTGAGTCTCTCCATGATGCGGTTGTCCGAGAGATTTTAGAGGAAACAGGTTTGACTATTGCTCATCCAAAACTGGTTGGGGTAAAGAACTGGCATACGGATGAAGGGGTTCGCTACATTGTCTTTTGTTACAAAGCGACCGAATTTTCTGGTCAGATTCACTCGACTGAAGAGGGCGAGATCTCTTGGGTAGACAAGGAAACCCTGCCACAGCTAGACTTGGCCTACGATATGTTAGAACTTCTGCGTATGATGGAAGATGAGGAACTGTCGGAATATTACTATCACGAGCGCATCGAAGGCGGCTGGCGCAAGAGTATGTACTAAAAAGACTGACTAGGTTGGGGCCTAATCAGTCTTTTTTTCTTGTTATTTATTCCTGTAAAAATCCTAGGTCTCTCAAGGCGGCTTCTACATAGTCCAAATCCTGCTGGGAGTCGGCTTGTACTAGGTGATAGTGGACTCCATCTGTCAGCTCAGATAAGGGGCGAAAGGCACAGGATGCGACCTGTTGGAGAAAATGCTGGACATCTCGGCGGCAGGTCAGCTTCAGGTAAGTCTGAATTTCGCCGTAAACCGGGTGCTCAATCAAAATAGTCTGCACGCGGCCGCCATTATCCACGATAGCCAGCAGCTCGGCCTCCATATCCTCAGCCCCATGCTGAACCTTGAAGAGCTGATGGACAGCAGCATTTTCTTGGCGGTCTTTATAAAGATAGCCACGATTGGTTGAGAGGATGGGGGCACCATCAGCCCGCAAGAGGGCAATATCTTGCACGATAATCTGTCTGGTCACATGGAAATGCTCCGCCAGTGACTGGCCATTGAGGGCAGCAGATGATGTTTTCAAAAGGTCTAATAGTTCTTCTCGTCTTTGCTTGGTCATAGCTTCATTGTAAACCAAAAGTCAGGAATCTTCAAGCTCTAGCGAATCTTTTTCAGCGCTTTATAGATGAACTTAGCAATGACAAAGTCGACCATGCTATGAATGACCGTACCAAGTCCAACCAGACCAAATAAGATATAGAAAGCATTAGCAGGATAGGCAGACGTTGTGTAAAAGAGGATGCAGACGACCACTTCGCCAAAGGCATGAATCAAGGCTAGCAGGAAATTAAATATCCAAGTCTTCTTCTGGCTGTCCAGTGTGTCAGGGTGCTTTTGAAGATAAAGAGCGCCTATGCTAGCGAAGAGCAAGTGGGACAGGGCCCTAAGCGTGATGATAAAAGGAAGTCCGGACATTCCAAATCCAATAGTAGAACCAATCACGACAATCACCGTCATGAGAGGGGAGATAAACATAGCCAGAAAGATAGCGACATGACTGGCTAAGGTGAAGGAAGCGGGCGGAATGACAATTTTAATCGGCATAACCAGTGGGATAACAATAGCTAGTGCAGTCAAAAAAGCGGTCAGTGTCATAAACTGATTTTTAGATTTTGGTTTCATAGCGACTCCTTTTTATCTGTATATACACTAGTATAGTACACTGTTTTTGCAGAAAGGTCAAGACCTGTAGGAAATCCTAAAAGAGATTTGTCAAAATCCTTAAAATAGCTTATACTAGAAAGGTGTGGAAATAGGAGTAAACTAGATTTTTAGAGTTTAATTGACCTTCACATCGATTAGTGTTCTGCTGGACTTGAAAAATGAAAGAAGAACTTAATCATATATAGAAGGCTGGTATGGAAATTTAGCAGTCTTGACTAGAAATGGAGAAAAAATGAACAACTTACCAAACTGCCCCAAATGTAATTCAGAGTATGTCTACGAAGATGGAACGCTCTTGGTCTGCCCAGAGTGCGCCTATGAGTGGAATCCAGCTGAGGTCCAAGAAGCAGAAGAAGGACCAGTTGCAATTGATGCTAATGGCAATAAACTGGCTGATGGCGACACAGTTACCTTGATTAAGGACCTGAAGGTCAAAGGCGCACCTAAGGATCTCAAGCAGGGAACGCGCGTGAAAAACATCCGCATTGTGGAAGGCGACCATAATATTGACTGTAAGATTGACGGCTTCGGTGCGATGAAGCTCAAGTCAGAGTTTGTTAAGAAAATTTGAGGTCTCTATGAATCGTCGTTTTATCTTAATTTATCGAATTATTCTTTTTATTCTCGCCTTTTTGGGTGTGTATCTGGAAATCACTAAGTATGGCGTGGGCATGCTCATGTACTATACGGTTTTGTCCAATCTCTTGGTCCTGCTCTTTACGGGCTATCTTGTCTATCTGATGATGAGACCTGGCGATGCTTGGAAGGCTCCGAAAATCTTGAGAATCAAGGGCGGGGTGACCATGTCCATCATGATTACTTGTGTCGTTTATCACCTCTTGTTGGCCCCAATTGCGACAGATTTTTACCGTCTAGAGAATTTTTTGTGTCATTATATAGTACCCTTGGCGTTTCTTCTGGATACAGTAATCTTTGACAAATCGCGCCAGTACCGTTGGTTTGATCCGATTTCTTGGACGAGTGTGCCTTTGGTCTATATGGCCTTTGCTCTCTTTAATGGCTTCTTCTTGAAAATAAACATTCCAAGATCCAAGGACAATCCATTTCCTTACTTTTTCCTCAATGTCTTTAAGAAAGGCTGGCCTTATGTCATCCAGATGTCTCTGATTATCTTTGCAGCCTACCTGATCTTTGGTTTTGTCTTTTACGGGATAAAATCCATCTCTTTCTCAAAGAAGAAGACTTCTTAGAGACATGTTAATTTTAGATGAAAAACAGATTTTATCTGTTTTTTTATTTTGCTTCGATTTTTTCTTGCCAATATCAGATTTGTATGATATAGTTAACTAGTTAATGATTAACCGGTTAAACAAAAAAGGAGGAAAGAATGAAACATAATCAGAAACTGTTAGGTCTAGCAGGAATCATTCTAGCTTGTAATCTTTGCTTGGCTGCTTGTCAATCTCAGACATCTCAACAGGAAAACAGTAAGGATAAGGTTAAGACCAAGCAAGAAGTGAAGAAGAAAAGCAAGGCGACCAAAAAAGGACAGGTTCCTGGAGTTGATAAGCCGACGGATGATGGTTTTCTCTTCAAAAGCGAGTCTCAAATTAAAGCTAGAACTAGTGAAGGTTTGATTTTAGAGCATGATGGCCATACGCACTTTATTTTTTATTCTGATCTAAAGAATAGTAAATGGGCCTATCTGATACCAAAAGATGGGCAAGTGCCTGCAGGATCGCCTCAGCTGGCAAATCAAATGAGCACTGCTGATGATGGCTATGTTTTTAATCCTAGAGACATTGTTTCAGAAGACCAATACGGCTATGTTGTGCGTCACGGGGATCATTTCCATTACATTTTGAAACAGTCAGTGGGTAATCTTGCACAAGCACCGAGCTATCGTCCAACGCCGTCTAGCAATCCTACGGGACATATTTATCAGCCAACTCTTAGGCCGTCTGTTCCCCAGCAGCAAGGGACAACAAAACGCCATTTTGCTGGGATTGATTATCCTACAAGTGATGGATTCTTATTTAGAGGCACAGGGGTAACAGGCAAACTTGCTATAGGCTTGCTGGCAGATCATAATGGTCATACTCATTTCATCCCCTATGAGCAGTTGATTGCTTCGCCTTGGGAGTCATTGATTCCAGCAGAACATAAGAAAGCTGCTGAAGATGCCTACTATGGCCGTCAAGAGCAAGCACAGCCTTCACCAGAACCGTCGCCAGCGCCAGCTCCTACACCTGAGCCTACGCCTAGTCCATCAGACGAGGAAGAAGAAATTGCCAAGAAAAAAGCCTATTTGGCTCAGCAATTAGGAATCGATGAAAGCTTGATTCAAGTGAGTGATACAGATAAAGGAAAGGTATTTATCTATCCGCATGGTGATCATAGTCATTCGACCTTGGTCAGTGAGATTGATACGACCAAGCCTTTTGACCCTCATGGAAATCCGCACGCTCATGACGCAGTCGGTATGGCAACCTTGAAAACTCTAGGATTTGATGATGAAATCATTGAAGATATTTTACATGCTACGGCAGACACCCCATTCCCATCAGGTGAGACGGATACGGAAAAGATGAAAGCCTGGCTGGCAACTGTGAAGTATCTAAATATTGGCCAGCGCAAAGATCCGCTGGAAAGAAAAGGCTTGGAACTGATGCCAAATATTGAAGTTCTGGGGATTGGCTTTACTCCGATAAAGGACATCAGACCAGTGCTGCAATTTAAGCATTTAAAACAGCTGTGGATGACAAAGACAGGCGTTACCAACTATGATTTCTTAAAAGAAATTCCGACCTTGGAAGGCTTGGACATTTCCCAGAATGGCATCACTGATTTATCTTTCTTGAAGGATTATCCGAACCTCAAAACAGTGGCAGCAGCGGGAAATGACCTTACCGATATTACACCTTTAGCTAAGCTGAAAAATCTGGAGTCATTGAACCTTGACTACAACAATATCTCAGATATTTCTGCTTTGACCAAGCTTTCAAAATTAAAAGCTGTAAGTTTAGAGCACAATCAACTGCAAGATGTTTCTGCTCTGAGCCAAAAAGAAGATTTAACAAGGCTTTTCTTATCCAACAACCCAAACTTAAATATCAATACCCTTAAGGCTTCCCATCTGGAAGAATTAACAGCTGATAATTCCAATGTTGAGAGCTTGAACTTCCTGAAGTCTAATCCAAATCTGACAACTCTAAGCCTAAATGGCAATCGTCTGACTTCTCTGGCGGGAGTTGAAGATGCTAAGAATTTAGTAACTTTGTCCGCAAGTCAAAACAAGATTACATCTTTGGACATTCCAGCTGCTCAGTCTTCCTTGAAGAATTTAAACTTGGGTGAGAATGAGCTGAAAAACTTGGAAGGAATTAATCAGTTTAGGTCTTTAGACAATCTGGCTGTCAACAAGAATAAAATCACAACCTTAGCGTTGCAGGAACCAAATAAGACGGTGACTTATATAAATGTCAGCGACAATCACATCCCTAAAGAAGAGCTTGAATTGAATGAAAATAAAATTCCGAAAGCCTTGGCGCAGCATTTTCCAGATGTTCAGGGTGGCAGCATTGACAATAATAAGCCGGCTGATCCAAAAGAAGAAAATAAGGAAGCGCCTAAGGAAAGTGAGCCTAATAAGGCAGATGTCCAAGGGAAGCCAGCATCCGATAAGCCAGCCTTATCTGAAGCCAGCAGCCAAGTAGCTTCAAATGATAGCGAGCATCCAGCTGGATCTGCTGAAGCAGAGTTAAACAATCAAGCTGAGAATCTAGAAAACTCTTCTAAGCCATTACCAGAAGAAGTGCCAACTGCTGAAAATCCTGAATTAAAAGACGAGCCAGCTCAAGCAGAAGACAAAGAAAATCCAAAGAATTCAAAAGATAAGGAAAAAGAAGAGAAAGAAGCTAATCATTAATCCATATCCAGTCAAGCAGAAAAAATACAATTTTTTCTTGAAATAGTTTTGAAATTGTGATATAGTATAAAAAATTAAATAATCCTTTAATTCTATCCAGAGAGATAGACAAGGAGCAAGTAAAAAGATGGGTGGAGTGTAAGCAAGTGCGTCTTGTTTTAGCTTGCCTGACTAGATTTTTCTGAAGTCTCCTTGTAATAAGGAGACTTTTTCTTGTTTGAGGAGGAAAGAATGAAAACAAAAGAAGTTGTCGATGACATCACCATGAATCGCGCGATTACGCGGATTACCTATGAAATCATCGAGCGCAACAAGGACTTAAACCAAGTGGTCTTGGCTGGCATTAAGACCCGCGGGGTTCACTTGGCTCACCGCATTCAGAAGCGACTGGTTCAGTTGGAGAATATCGATATTCCGGTCGCAGAAGTTGATACTAAGCCTTTCCGAGATGATATCAAGGTTGAGGAAGATACGACAGTGATTCCAGTGGATATTACCGACCGTCAAGTAATCCTGATCGATGATGTCCTCTACACAGGAAGAACTATCCGAGCGGCTATCGACAATCTAGTCAGTCATGGACGGCCTTCTCGGGTTGGTTTGGCTGTCTTGGTTGACCGTGGTCACCGCGAGCTGCCGATACGGGCAGACTATGTCGGCAAGAATATTCCGACTAGCCAAACTGAGGAGATTGTTGTTGAGGTGACTGAGACAGACGGTCAAGATCGCGTTTTGATTATGGGGGAGTAATTAGCTAAATGAATCAAGATGTTAAGTATGATGTGCATGATATGCCAAAGCCAGGTCTGCTTTTAGGACTATCCTTTCAGCACTTGTTCGCCATGTTTGGGGCGACAGTCTTGGTACCGATTCTGGTGGGAATTGACCCAGCGGTGGCCCTCTTCTCAAGCGGTCTGGGGACACTGGCCCATCTGACTGTTACCAAGTACAAGATTCCAGCCTACATGGGATCCAGCTTTGCCTATATCGCAGCTATGCAGATGCTGATGAAGACTGATGGTATCGGAGCAGTTGCACAGGGAGCTATCACTGGTGGTTTGGTTTATTTCATCGTAGCCCTAATTGTCAAGTTTGCCGGCAATGCTTGGATTGACAAGGTGCTGCCGCCAGTAGTAGTTGGCCCCATTATCATGGTCATCGGTCTGAGCTTGGCTGGAACAGCTGTTAGCGATGTGATGAACAAGACTTTGACTAATGGAGAAAAGGTTTATGATTTGACCTACTTCATTATCGGTATGGTCACTCTCTTGGCAGTCATCCTCTTTAATATCTATGGTAAGAAGATTGTGGGAATCATCCCTGTCTTGCTAGGCTTGATAGTCGGCTACATCTTTAGCTTGATTCTAGGGGCTGTGACAGGGCAGGAAATCGTTTCTTTTGCCAAGGTTGGGCAAGCTTCTTGGTTCCACCTTCCGCCAATGAGTTTGCCATTCTTAGACTATGATGTGAAATTTTACCCAAGCGCAATCCTAACCATGGCGCCTATCGCCTTTGTAACCATGACAGAACACTTCGGGCATGTCATGGTGCTGAATAGCTTGACAGGCAAGGATTTCTTCAAGGATCCAGGACTGGACAAGACCTTGACTGGTGATGGTCTGGCTCAGATTATTGCAGGGCTTTTCGGAGCACCACCAGTGACTAGCTACGGAGAGAATATCGGAGTCATGGCGCTCAATAAAATCTACAGCGTTTATGTCATTGCAGGTGCAGCAGTGCTAGCTATTGTCATGAGCTTTGTGGGGAAGGTCTCAGCCCTGCTCCAATCCATCCCGAGTCCTGTGCTGGGTGGTATTTCCATCGCCCTCTTTGGGGTAATTGCTTCGAGCGGTCTCAAGATTCTGATTGAAGCACAGACCAACTTTGACAATAAAAAGAATCTCTTGATTGCTAGTGTCATCTTGGTATCCGGTATCGGTGGTCTGACCTTGCAGCTGTCGGGTCTGCAAATCTCAGGAGTTGCCTTGTCAACTATTCTGGGAATTGTCCTCTATCTTGTCCTGCCTGAGCCCAAGGATTGAGCTAGGCGCTAAATCATTAAATTTCGTTCAAAAATAGCTTGCTCTCAGAGCGACTTTACTTGCAGCACTCTGGAAGCCCTCATTCTTTCATAAAGGAGAATTACATCATGTCATCCAATCAAATCGCTCTTAAGAACCTTGTTTCTATGGAAAATCTGTCAAATGAAGAAGTTATGGCCTTGATTAAACGCGGAATCGAATTTAAAAATGGCGCTAAAGTCCATTATGATGAACAGCATATCGTGTCTAACCTTTTCTTTGAGCCTTCGACTCGGACCCACAAGGCCTTTGAGGTAGCGGAGTTGAAGTTAGGCTGCGATCTTCTGGACTTTGATGTCAAGACCAGCTCGGTCAATAAAGGAGAAACCTTGTATGACACTATCTTGACCATGTCTGCCCTAGGCGTTGATGTCTGTGTCATTCGCCACCCAGAAGTAGATTATTACAAAGAGCTAGTTGAAAGTCCAACAATTACGACTTCCATCGTTAACGGTGGAGACGGTTCTGGTCAGCATCCTAGCCAGAGCTTGCTGGACCTGATGACCATTTACCAAGAGTTTGGGCGCTTTGAAGGACTCAAGGTTGCGATTGCTGGTGACTTGGATCATTCGCGCGTGGCTAAGTCAAATATGCAAATTCTCAGGCGCTTGGGAGCAGAACTCTACTTTGCTGGTCCGGAAGAATGGCGGAGCCAGGAGTTTGCGGACTATGGTAAATTTGTCACCATTGATGAGGTGATTGAAGAAGTGGATGTCATGATGTTCCTGCGCGTGCAGCATGAGCGCCATGACTACGAGTCCATCTTTTCTAAAGAAAATTACCACAGACTGCATGGGCTGACTCAAGAGCGTTATGACCGCATGAAAGATACGGCGATTCTGATGCATCCAGCTCCAGTTAACCGCGATGTAGAAATTGCGGATCATCTGGTCGAAGCACCAAAATCACGTATCGTTGAACAAATGACCAACGGCGTCTTTGTCAGAATGGCTATTATCGAAGCAGTTCTGAAAGGTCGTCAATAATCTCGGACAGTAGGCCGGGAGTGGGTGAAGCTATGTGAAGCAATCCCACTCCCTATTATTATATTTTGATGTGGAGGGTCGACAGGCAGTCTGCATCCTGGACAGGAGGGAAGAATGACAAAGAGACTTTTAATATTAGAAAACGGCATGATTTTCGAAGGGGAAGCTTTTGGAGCGGATCTTTTTGTGACAGGTGAAATCGTCTTTAACACAGGCATGACTGGCTATCAGGAATCGATTACGGACCAGTCTTATAACGGACAGATTTTGACCTTTACCTATCCCTTGGTGGGAAATTATGGTATCAACCGGGACGACTATGAGTCCATTTTACCGACCTGTAAGGGAGTGGTGGTCTATGAGTATGCACGTCGGGCCAGCAATTGGCGCCAGCAATTGTCTTTGGATGAGTTCCTCAAAGTCAAGAAAATACCAGGAATTTCGGGAATTGATACAAGGGCACTAACCAAGATTATCCGCCAGCATGGAACCATGCGGGCGACCATTGCCAATGCAGAGGATAGCATCGAGCATCTGCAAGACCAGCTGCAGGCGACTGTTCTGCCGACTGATAACATCAAGCAGGTGTCTACCAAGCAGTCCTATCCAGCTCCGGGAACGGGTCGCAGTGTAGTATTGGTGGACTTTGGCCTCAAACATTCTATCCTGCGGGAGTTATCCAAGCGCAACTGCAGCGTGACAGTGGTGCCTTATGATACCAGTGCTGAGGAAATTCTCCAGCTCAATCCTGATGGAGTCATGCTGTCCAATGGACCGGGCAATCCGGAAGATGTGCCGGAGGCTTTGGACATGATTCGTGGTATTCAGGGCAAGATTCCAATTTTCGGCATCTGTATGGGACATCAGCTCTTCTCCATGGCTAACGGTGCTAAGACGCATAAGATGAAGTTCGGCCACCGTGGTTTCAACCATGCGGTACGCGAGATTGCGACCGGCCGAGTTGACTTTACCAGTCAAAATCACGGCTATGCAGTCAGTCGTGAGGATTTGCCGGAATGCCTGATTGTGACTCATGAAGAAATCAATGATAAGTCTGTCGAAGGTGTGCGCCATCGGGATTATCCTGCCTTTTCTGTTCAGTTCCACCCAGATGCTGCGCCGGGACCGCATGATGCAGACTATCTCTTTGACGAGTTTATGGAAATGATGGATGCCCATCAGGCTTACTAGGAAGCAAGATTGAGAGGTACACTATGCCAAAACGTAAAGATATTCAGAAAATTATGGTCATCGGTTCTGGTCCTATTGTTATTGGTCAGGCTGCGGAGTTTGACTATGCAGGGACTCAGGCATGCCTGTCCTTGAAAGAAGAGGGTTACAGTGTTGTCTTAGTTAATTCTAACCCAGCGACCATCATGACGGACAAGGAAATTGCGGACCGGGTTTATATCGAGCCAATCACGCTGGAGTTTGTTGCGCGGATTTTGCGTAAGGAGCGGCCGGATGCTCTTCTGCCTACTTTGGGCGGCCAGACCGGACTCAATATGGCCATGGAATTATCAAAGTCAGGGCTTTTAGAAGAGCTGGGAGTGGAACTCTTGGGGACAAAGCTGTCAGCCATTGACCAAGCAGAAGATCGAGACCTTTTCAAGCAGCTGATGGAAGAGTTAGGCCAGCCCATCCCTGAGTCAGAGATTGTCAATACAGTTGATGAAGCACTGGAATTTGCGGCTGGCATCGGCTATCCAGTCATTGTCCGTCCGGCATTTACACTGGGAGGAACTGGCGGCGGTATCTGTAGCAATGAAGAAGAGCTGCAAGAAATCGCAGAAAATGGCCTCAAACTCTCTCCGGTTACCCAGTGTCTGATCGAGCGCTCCATAGCTGGCTTTAAAGAAATCGAATACGAAGTCATGCGGGATGGTGCTGACAATGCGCTGGTCGTCTGTAACATGGAAAACTTTGACCCAGTCGGCATCCACACAGGGGATTCTATCGTTTTTGCACCTAGTCAGACCATCTCAGATTATGAATACCAGATGCTGCGGGATGCCAGTCTCAAGATTATCCGTGCGCTGAAGATTGAAGGTGGCTGTAATGTGCAGCTGGCTCTGGATCCGCATAGTTTCAAATACTATGTCATCGAGGTCAATCCACGGGTTTCCCGCTCATCAGCCCTAGCCTCTAAGGCGACTGGCTATCCGATTGCCAAGCTGGCGGCGAAAATCGCAGTCGGGCTTACATTGGATGAAATCATCAACCCAGTGACAGGCTCTACCTATGCTATGTTTGAGCCGGCTCTGGACTATGTGGTCGCTAAGATTCCACGCTTTCCATTTGATAAATTTGAGCAGGGTGAGCGCCGTCTGGGAACCCAGATGAAGGCGACAGGGGAAGTCATGGCTATTGGCCGCAATATTGAGGAGAGTCTGCTCAAGGCCTGCCGCTCTCTGGAAGTTGGTGTGGACCACAATGAGCTGCCTGCTCTCAGCCAAGTAAGCGATGATGAGCTGATGAGGAAGATTGTCAAAGCGCAAGATGACCGACTTTTCTACATCTCAGAGGCTATTCGCCGTGGTTACAGTCCAGATGAAATTGCCGAGCTGACCAAGATTGATGTCTTTTTCCTGGATAAGCTGCTCCATATTTACGAAATCGAGCAGGAGCTGGTCAGTCATATCGGAGATAGCTATGTGCTCAAGAAAGCCAAACAGAATGGCTTTGCGGATACTAAGATTGCTGCCTTGTGGGACATGACAGCTGAGCAGGTGCGTCACATCCGGCAGGAGCAGAAGATTGTTCCGGTTTACAAGATGGTAGATACCTGTGCTGCTGAGTTCGAGTCTGCGACGCCTTATTTCTACTCTACCTATGGCTTTGAAAATGAATCTGTCAAATCCAGCAAGGAATCAGTTCTGGTGCTGGGCTCAGGTCCTATCCGAATCGGGCAAGGGGTCGAGTTTGACTATGCGACTGTTCATTCTGTAAAGGCTATTCAGGCAGCTGGCTACGAAGCGATTATCATGAACAGCAATCCAGAGACTGTATCGACTGACTTTTCTGTCTCTGACAAGCTCTATTATGAGCCGCTGACCTTTGAAGATGTCATGAATGTCATTGAGCTGGAACAGCCTAAAGGTGTTATCGTTCAGTTTGGCGGACAGACAGCCATTAATCTGGCAGAGCCTCTGTCCAAGGCTGGTGTGAAGATTTTAGGTACCCAAGTAGCGGACTTGGATCGAGCTGAGGATCGGGATCTCTTTGAGCAAGCTCTGAAGGAGCTGGATATTCCGCAGCCGCCAGGCCAGACGGCTACTAATGAAGAGGAAGCAGTAGAAGCAGCTCGTAAGATTGGCTTCCCAGTCCTGGTGCGACCTTCCTATGTCTTGGGTGGCCGTGCCATGGAAATCGTAGAAAACGAAGCGGATCTACGCTCTTATATGCGGACAGCGGTTAAGGCCAGTCCAGACCATCCGGTTTTGGTGGATTCTTACATTGTCGGTGATGAGTGCGAAGTGGATGCCATTTCTGATGGCTGTCAGGTCTTGATTCCAGGGATTATGGAGCATATCGAGCGGGCAGGAGTCCACTCAGGAGATTCCATGGCGGCCTATCCGCCACAAACCCTATCGCAGAAAGTCAAGGATACCATTGCAGACTATACCAAACGCTTGGCTCTGGGACTGAACTGTATTGGCATGATGAATATTCAGTTCGTCATCAAGGATGAGCAGGTCTATGTCATTGAGGTCAATCCACGGGCCAGCCGGACCGTTCCCTTCTTGTCCAAGGTGACTGATATTCCGATGGCGCAAGTAGCGACTCGTTTGATCCTTGGAGAAAGTCTGGTAGATCAGGACTATGAAGACGGCCTTCATCCAGAGAGTTCCATGGTTCATATCAAGGCGCCAGTCTTCTCCTTTACCAAGCTGGCGAAGGTTGACAGTCTTTTGGGGCCTGAAATGAAGTCTACCGGCGAAGTCATGGGCAGCGACCGCACACTCGAGAAAGCACTCTATAAGGCTTTTGAGGCTTCCTATCTCCATCTGCCAAACTTTGGTAATGTCGTCTTTACTATTGCAGATGACAGCAAGGAAGAAGCCCTGCAGTTGGCTCAGCGTTTTGCCAATATTGGCTATGGAATCTGGGCAACCAAGGGGACAGCCTCTTATTTTGAAAATCATGGTCTCCATGTTCGTCTGGTGGAAAAAATCGGCAGTGATGATAACAAGGACATCCCAGCCTATATCCGCAAGAGCAAGGTTCAGGCTATTATTAACACAGTCGGAACCAAGCGGACAGCTGACAAGCATGGTCAAATTATCCGTAGCTCAGCTATTGAGCATGGAGTGCCCCTCTTCACAGCCTTGGACACAGCTGATGCCATGCTGAAAGTGCTGGAAAGCCGCAGTTTCACTACAGAGGCGATTTAAAGATGGAGTTTTCATTTTCAGATTGTCATTTGACAGTCTGAAAGTCTGAAAAGTAATCTCATACAGTTAAGCTTGAAAAATGCATCTGTCAAAGCTTATTCTGTCCTTGAATAGTCATAATAAATAACCTTTCAAATATAATGAATTAAAAGCAAACAAAGGAAGTGGGAAAGAATCCTACTTCCTTTTTTCTTTATTTTCTTAAAAAACTTGACAAAGAAGTTGACAAAGTGTATGATATTAACCAGTTAATAAACCGGTTAACAATGAGTTAAGGAGATATTATGAAACGAACTTTAAAAATCTCAGCATGCCTTAGCCTGCTGGCCCTGGCCTTGTGTCTCTGGGCTTGTCAGTCTCAAAAGGAATCCAGTCCATCCAGTCCGTCGCAAGGATTGAGGATTGTAACCAGCTTTTATCCTATTTACTCCATGGTTAAGGCTATATCGGGGGATCTGAATGATGTGCGCATGATTCAGTCTAGCAGCGGTATTCATGATTTTGAGCCTTCAGCCAATGATGTGGCAGCCATCTATGATGCAGATGTCTTTGTCTATCACTCACGGACTTTGGAGTCCTGGGCTGGAGAGCTGAATCCCAGTCTCAAGAATTCCAAGGTTCAAGTCCTTGAGGCTTCCCAGGGAATGGAGCTGGATCGGGTTGCAGGCTTGGAAGATGTCCAAGCGGGAGAGGGAGTGGATGAGAAGACGCTCTATGACCCCCATACCTGGTTGGATCCTCAGAAGGCTGCGGAGGAAGCTCAGATTATCGCCGACAGGCTGTCGGAGCTGGATAGCGACCATCGGGATATTTATCAGACCAATGCCCGAAAATTTCAAGAAGGGGCCAAGGAGCTGACAGAACGCTATCAGAATATTTTTGATAAAGTGCCCAACAAGACCTTTGTCACCCAGCATACAGCTTTTTCTTATCTGGCCAAGCGGTTCGGGCTGATCCAGCTGGGCATTGCTGGTATTTCACCGGAGCAGGAGCCTAGTCCGCGCCAGCTGACAGAGATAGAAGACTTTGTCAAGGAGCACAAGGTGAAGACCATTTTTGTGGAAAGCAATGCTTCTTCCAAAGTGGCTCAAACCTTGGTCAAGGCGACCGGTGTACAAATCAAGGAGCTGAATCCTCTGGAAGCAGACCCAGCCAACCAACTATCTTATTTAGAAAATTTAGAAAAAAATCTAGCTGTTTTAGCTAAAGATTTGAAAGGATAAAAGACAACTATGAAAAAGAAATATTTCCTTGCTTCAGCAGCTGTATTAGCTCTTGGTCTCGGAACTTACGGGCTTATCCAATGGCAAGCTCAGCCTCGAACTCAGACCAAAGATAACAAAGTAGCCTATATTGAGGACAAGACTTCGGGTGACAAGTTGGATAAAAATTTGACGCCTGACCAAATCAATGATGAGGAAGGTATTGAAGCAGAACAGATTGTCGTGAAAATCACAGATCAGGGCTATGTCACTTCCCATGGAGACCATTATCATTACTTTGATGGAAAGGTGCCTTTTGATGCCATTATTAGCGAAGAGCTGATTATCCGAGATCCTAACTACACGCTGCAGGAAGCAGATATTGTCAATGAGGTCAAAGATGGTTATATCATCAAGGTGGAGGGGAAGTATTATCTCTACCTCAAGGATGCCAAACATACCAGCAATGTCCGCTCGGTGGATGAGATTGCTCGGCAGAAGAAGCTGCATAAGACCAAGGAAGAAGGCGATAGTGGCAAATCTTCCACTACAAAATCAAGCAAGACCCGCGATTTCAGCCAGCCTAGCAAGTCCTTAGCTGCGGGAAAGACAGCCGCAGATCTTGCAGGAGTTTCTTATCAAGGCCAAGGGGGATATAGGACGGATGATGGTTATACGTTCAGTCCCTCTGACGTCATCGAGGATACTGGCGATGCTTTTATCGTGCCGCATGGCGGGCATTTTCACTACATTCCCAAGAGCGACCTGTCGCCGGCAGAATTGGCTGCGGCTCAGAGCTACTGGAATAGCAGGCGGGCTGGCGGAAGGGTGAATCCGCCTAACTACGGTAGGCCGATAGTATCTTCCAACACATGGAATCAGAATAGTGCTATCAATCAGGGTGGACCAGTAGTCTCAAATCCGTCTCCACAGCTACCAAATCATTCAAAGATTGAGCAGCTAAGTCCTGGCGTAGCGGTTACTCAGCCAAGTTCGCCCAATCCGCTTCAGCCGTCTCAACCATCTCAGCCATCCTTGCCAAGTCTGCTGCAGCAACTCTATGCCCTGCCTCAGTCTCAGCGCTATCATGAAGGGGACGGTGTCGTGTTTGACCCGCTGAAAATCAGCCGTCGGACAGAAAATGGGATCGTTATCCCCCACGGAGACCATCATCATTTCATTCCTTATGACAAGCTATCAGACTTGGAAGCGAAGATTGCCCGCTTGATTCCTATTGGATATACTTATGAGCCACTAGGAGATCCTCTACAAGCTTTGAAGCCTCAGTTACCGTCACAGCCTGATCACGACCATGGTTTTCATGCGGGGTCTGTCATTGGCAAGGACGATCAAGGCTACATGGTATCGCATGGAGATCATGCTCATTACTTTTACAAGAAAGACTTGACTGCTGAACAGATTCAAGCAGCGGAGCAAGTCTTGGCCAAGCAGCAACCAGCAAAACCATCAGCAGCAGTCAATGACGCTGAGCGCTATTCACGCGATGCCAGCGATGAGGAAAAGATTGCTTATATCTGCCAAACCTATGGGGTTCCCAAGGAGGCGGTTCGCATCTCAAACGGTTTCTTTGTCTTTAATAATCCTGATCAAGCCTACGATCCGACTCATATCCACCCCTATGCTGTTCGCAAGGAGCATGTTCGCATTCCGCTGGTAACGGGCAATGCAGAGCTGGACTTCATGAATGAGCTCTACACAACAGCCTTGCGCTCAGGTCTTTCGCCTTACAGTCTGCAGGTGGAAGATGGTCAGTTTGTCATTCCTCATGGCGACCACAATCACTATATCAAGATCCAGTCCAAGGGCGCAGCAGAAGCCTTGAAAAATCGTCTGCCTCAGATTCAATCTAAGTATGAGCAGGGTGATTATGATGAGGCCGCTATTTTGCAAAAAGTAGAAAGCCTAAAAGCGGACAGTCAGCGTCTCTATGCCGATGATCCTCTTATGCAGCGGCGGATTGAGCTGGCTTTGGGGCAGTTTGTGGAAACCATGAAGAAGCTGCCTAGCAACTCAACAACTGGTTATCTGAACAGTCTGGATAACTTTGATAAGCAGTTTATCCATGTGGATCAGACGGTCAAGCCAATCCAAGAGACCGAGCTAGACAAGAGTTATCAAGGACTTTTGGAGAGAATGAATCGACTAGATACGGATAGCTATGGGCTGAAGAAAGCTGACTTGCTGCAGCGTCTGCAAAATGCTTATGCTGGCCAGAATCAAGCTGAAATGGCAGAGCTAGGACAATTACTATCTGCTTTAGAAGATTATCATGATCGGACAGGCGTCACAGCAGTTGATTATATTCGTTATTTCTACCAAGCATTAGAGGATGGGCGCTTGAGTCCTGAGCTGCGCAGAAAAGCGGCAGGGCTGACTTTGACTCTCTATAAGTCTCAAGCCTTTATAGAAGCGACCAATCTCCAGCAGCTTTTCCCTGCTCTCTATCAGACTAAGAAAGAGATTGCAGCAGCCCTTGCTAGCGGTCAGCCTTCTGCGTCCTCTGAAAAGACAGACCTGGATCAGGGTGAGCCTGATCAGCCGACCTATAAGGCCATGATTTATGACTTTTTGAGGGGCATTTATGACGATTTTGGAACAACAGATGATAGCGAAAAGAGCGCTCAAGCCCTTGTCTTCCTTGGAAAAGCGCAGGAACTGCTTGGAGAAGTAAAGGACCAAAACAGCCGGGCAGACTATGCAGCTAAAATCTTAGAACTAGGCAAGGAGTTAAAGAGCAGCAGCTCAGATAAGCAAGCTCTGCTGGCAGCAAGTCAGAAGCTTTTGGATCAGATGAGCAGGGCCATTGCTGGGCAAAAGGAAGAGCCGTCTAATACGGAAAATCAGGAAGTTTACCAACAGCTTTATAATTTGCTCATGTCTATCCATCAGTATTTGGAAAAGAATCAAGGAAGTGAGCAGCAATACCAGCAGCTGGACCAGCTTTTTGATAAGCTTGGACAGAGAGCTACTGACAAGAAAGAGCTACTCAAGGAAATCCTGGCCTTCCAGCAGTCACTCGTCCATCCTGAGGGAACAAACGAGTCTGATTCTCAGCATAGGGACGATGATGGCTATCGCTTTAATCTGCAGGATATGGTCGGAGCGGACGAGCAAGGCTATCGGGTAGCCCATCTGGACCACGAGCATTATATTTACAAGAAAGACTTGTCAGAAGCCGAGCGCCAAGCAGCAGATGCCTATGCGGTGCAAAAAGGCTTCCTCAAAGCACCGGCTCAACAACCTACTTCTGGTCAGCCAGCCAGCAGCAGTACTCCTGAAACGGCGCAAAATGGCAAACAACCTTCCGAATCTGCTACTGGAGAAACAGTTCAAAACCAATCTGATAAGCCAGCAGAAGCTTCGACAACTGCAAATCCAGCTGGTCAATCGAGCTTAGCAGCCAGTTTTGGTATGACAGAGGAAACGTTTAACCAGAAATTGCGGGAACTTTCTCAGATCTACGGTGCCAGTCCAGAGACTTTCAACTACAATCCAGCAAGCAGAAGCATCAGCTTTACAGGAGCTGACGGCCAACTGAAAATTGTTCAGGTTAGTTAATACTACATTTTGATGTAAAACAACAATAAAACGAATGATGAAGACCAAGCCAAGTCTAAGACCATCATTCGTTTTTGATTTTCACACCCCTATACTTATTCGATTGATATTGTGTTAAAATAAACGGAGAACAGTAGTATGTTAAAGCAAGTTCAGAAGGAATTTCTTGAGGACCTTCATAAACAACGTGAGGAAGAAAATCAGAATAATAATCAATAAGGCTGGGAATAAGTTAAAAATTCATTAACTTAAAATTAGTTGCTATATGACTATAAGAGGATAAAATAGTGAAAAGAGATAATATATTTATAGAAGAAAAAATTAATGAATTAATTAAAATTAACAACTTATCAATTGATGAGTTGGTTGAAGAATTGGAAAAATTAAAGCAAGGTATAAATCCCTACAAGCGTCCGATAGAAAAAGTTATCAGATCAGTACAACTTGATCATTCTGTTTGCCAAAAAGAGAATATGATAGCCACCTACACTGCAGGCTACTCTATTGAGAAATTCAGAGAAGAGTACCTTAAATTTGTTGATAGCCTTCTCCCTGTTTGGTTTAGTAATTCAGGATATGATGAAATGATCTGTGCCCTTTCCATTGGGATTCTTTTAGAGATTGACGGAGTGACTTTTGATAAATTGGTGGATTTAGTCAAAAAGGATGATCCGGAGGACTATTTGATTGATTACTTGATTCAATCACGTCATCCAGATTGGAAGATTCGGATAAACTATAATTTTCCAAGACCCTATGGCTTTACTCGAAAGATCATTGAGGAAGAAAATTCTGAAAATGCCGTAGCTCTTCTGAAAGAATATCTGGAGAAAAAATGGTATCAGGGAAGCAGAGATGAAGGCTGGTATGATTTGCATAAGCGGAATATTGATAATTATTATGGCTATTGGTCCTTTGAATCAGGCGCTATTTGCAAAATCAAGGGCTTGGATTACAAGGAATTGGAAGGTGTCCCGTATTTCCCTTATGATTTGGTTGCTGAGGTAAATGAAGGAACATCAAGCTCAGCATCATCTTCCATGTCTAATTCTTTAGCTTTTGTTGAAGAAGGTGTTCAAATGGAAAGCTCCAGTAATGATAATAGTAACACTCATTATCATATCTCCAGAGCTGATGACGAGATGATTAAGAAGGTATTAGATAATGATAATTGAAAAACCAGAAGTAAATATTGTAGCAGTAATTGTAAATAAAACTTTTAATTGGTATATTTGTTCCAAAGATATGTGGATTATGGATGTCAATAAATTAATAAAATCCTATGAAGATGCTGGGTGGAATTTTGACTTTTCGTTTTTGCCAGAGGTTCAACATAATATTCGTGTGGTATCTAAAGCCAATTTGAAAGATTATCTTGCTATGTATACTGGCGAGTATGAGAAAGTTTCTGTTAGTCAATTAAAAGAAGAAATCTTGTATTCACAATCTGTTTGTGAAACTATGCCCTCAGAATTCAAATTAGAAAATGAACTTCTTTTACCAGATTTATTGATAGATTTTGATTGTGAAATATTTTACTCTAATTATTGGGGATTCACTCGTTACGAATCTTATATGCCGAATGGTTGGCAAGCTTACCGTCAAAATTTTGAAAAGTTGATTCCTGAAAACGAACGCTATTGGATAGTAAAGGAAGGTAAATATAACGTCAGATAATTAATTATTTTAAACGAGACATTTGGTAAGGAAGGCTCAGATGAGAAAGTCGAAGGCTTAACTTTAATTTTAGATGGACAAATTAAGACTGGATTTGATGCAATTAAAACGAAAAAAGATTATAGTAATTATAACGAAGTCTTGAGAGATATAGTGTTTGTCGGCTTAGAAAGTATTTTGAGAGAAAAATAATTAATCTTTCCATGTTAGAGTTGCTATTTACGGAATCTAGTGATCTTTTTGATAGAATCCAAATCGCAGAACATCTGATTCATCAAGGAATTGATGTGAACCATCAATCAAAAACTAAGAGCACTGCCCTTCATTTACTATTAGGATCTGCAAAAGCAAATTGGTCTGCTGATCCCCAATACCTCTTACAGGAAGCAGAATTACTTATAAAGAATGGAGCAGATGTGAATTTGAAGGATTCTCACGGTGGAACGCCTCTATCATATGCAATTGCGACATTAAAAGCTTCATCTGAGGAGTTACTTCCTTTATACAAAGTTCTTTTAAACGCTGGAGCATATGTAGATGAACGCTTTGGTGTACCTTCTTGTTTAGAGTTGACAAAAATTTTTCCTTGGAGGGCAGATCTACTTCCCTTGCTGGAAGACTTTCAGAGGAGATAAGAATGATTGGAGCGATTTTGCTACTTCAAATAACATTCTTTTTGATAAATTTATTCGCAATCTCATAATTAATCGAAAGTAAAAAAGGTAGGCCACATGGTATTAAATAAAGAAAAAATTCAGGAAAATTTTGAGGAATTTATGTTTTACATTGATGATACCTTGGATGCAATAAAGCAAAAAGCTAATAAGCAAGGTTATCATCTAGATATGAGTTTAGAAAGCTTGAAGTATTTGGCGCAATTCGTTCGAGAGAATGATGTCAAAAATGATCCTGAAAATATTGACGATTTCTTTAATAGTTGGGTTTATCTTGGTGAGGTTTTTCGCTTACAAGCCAAAGGATCCTACTGGACAGTTGGTACTGAAAATCCGAAAAACTTAAATTATGGGTTAGAGTATTTGACGGGTTATAATACAATTGGTTCAGAATTTATTCCGTTATTAATTATGAATAACTTTACTGTAAGTTCACCTGATAGGTTAAATAATAATTTTTTCTATGAATTAGTATTGAAACGTTTAAATCTTAAACCAATAAATCTAGATCATCTTCCAACTGAGGAAGGTTAGAGAGATAAAGGTTGTTTGGCCTTAATAAAGGAGATATAAAATGGCAATACGAGATACTTTAAGTACAGAAAAGAATTATAAAGATGGCCTAATGTCAAATAAAGAGGCATTGCAGTATTTTCAAGAGAAATTAATAAAACTTCAAATTGATTTAGATAATGGAATCGAAAACTATAAGAAGCCAACAATAGACGTGTATCATTCAACTTTAGCTACTATATTGTCTTATCAGAGAGATATTTTATTTGCAACTTATTCTAGTGGGGCTTCTTTGTTAGTTTTTAAAGAGGAATACATCTCATTTGTGGCTTGTTTAGTTCCGGTATGGCATAAGGAATGGGGATATGAACAAATGGTATGGGCGCTTTCTATTGGTATTCTGTTAGAGATTGATGAGGAGATTTTTAAACAGCTGGTAGACTTGGTCAAAAAAGATGATCCAGAGGATTATTTGATTGACTACCTGATTCAATATCGTAATCCAGCTTGGAAGATTCGGATTAATTATAATTTTCCAAGACCCTATGGCTTTACTAGGAAAATTATTGAAGAAGAGAATTCTGAACAAGCACTTAAACTGTTGCAAGAATATTTGACTAAGAAATGGTATCAAGGGAGCAGAGATGCAGGATGGCATGATTTGCATAAGCAGAATGTAAAAAATCATGTGGGTTATTGGTCTTTTGAATCAGGGGCTATTTGCAAAATTAAAGGTTTGAATTACAAGGAATTGGAAGAGATTCCGTATTTTCCTTATGAATTAGTTGCGGAAAGGGCTGAAGTTTAGAGTATTTTAATTTAACCAATAATAAAGGTATTTGAATAGGTGTTTATATGATAACAGAAATTCAACAATACAAAAATTGTACGATATTAAAAAACAATAATGATTATCAGATTCTGTGGAGTAGAGGGAAAGAAGTGCTTAACTTTTCCATTAGCCAGGAATTAGCAGAATGTGTTTCAAAATCAGAAAAAGATTCTTTAGAAGTAATGTTTTATTGTGAAAATCATCGTTGGCCAGAGAAAGATGAGCTAGAAGATTATAATCAATCGGATACAATTGTACATCGAGGCGATGGATTTATTGTATATGAGACAGACGACTATTACGAAATTAGCTTCTTTAAAGAAATTGGCGGTGCAATAGGTCCAGAAGTTCGCTATCCTATTACTAAAGAACTGATGGATAAAGCATTTGAATCCTTTAGAGGAGCATATGAAGTTATGATTTATGCTGAAACAGGGCACTGGCCTTTATAGTAAAGTGGATTACACCATAAGGACAGCCAAAAAAATTGGGTGAAGTATCAACAGTTAGTTCTTTTGCATTAGGGAATAAATAATCAGTAGATATTTGGTAAAAGACAAAGGAGATAAGAATGGAATCAATTTATGTAAGTCAAAAAGATATGTTGGAAATTTGTCAAGATGGTGATAAGTATTTCTTGCGTTATCCAACTTTTAATATTACCTGCCCAGAAGTGATTAGAGAAATTCCCAAAGAAGCTGCAGATAGTTACATGTCGGGAGAACATACTGGCAAAGAGTTGATGACTTATGCGCAATATGGTTTTTGGGAATCTAAAAAACAGTATACACGAGAAGAATCTGGTAAGCTCTTCATCGAAGATCATCCTTCCTTTATTTTGAAGAATCCTAAAAATAGCCGTCGTCTTTTCACAGCAGAGGAATTTACACAAAGTGTCACCCAAGCCATTGTTTCAGAACTGGAACCTAGCGAGCTTGACGCTATTGGTATAGTTGATAGTCATTTAGAGCTTCTTCTGGTGGATTCAGTTGGCTGGGAGGAAGAAATAGAAGCAGTCCATCTGGAAATTTTGCAGGAAAAAATTAACAACTATATCTACTTCCTCGAAAGCAAGCAGTATGTGGCACGATACGGCGATAGCTTTGATAAAACAGTCATCCATATTACATTCCAGTATTCACCATCAGACAATGTTTTAGCTTTCCTAGCAGCTGTACAGAAGACATTACAGAATACAGATATGAGTTTGAAGGTAGAATTACCGGAGTGAAAAAACTAGCGAAATATAGAGGAGATAATCATCTTCTCTTTTTTTAGAGCACTTTGTTTTTTCAGCACCACCTAAGTCTCAATATGTTATAATAAGCAAAGGTAAAATTTCCGATTAATACTTTTTGATGTGTCGGAAACGTCAAACAGATTTCTGTTTTAATTTAGATTTAGAAACTATAGAATGGATAAAAGACGGTCTAGCCTATTGAGGAAGAGAAATAGAAGGCTGATTTTTATGATATTTAATGATGAGAGTAGAACTTGCACTAGGAGAATACAAATGAAACCAACAAAACTACAATGGGAAGATGTTATCCAATTTGAAGAGGTAAAAGGATACGGAAAATCCATCTGGAGAAATGATAACAAGTATTATTTAGTTTCAGAAGAGGGAACCGTAGCTTCTTGGTTAGTTGTCTATGAACTACCACAAGAATTATTTACCTTACTAGAGAGTGGAGAGAGAACGATACGAGAAGTGTCTTATAGAGTAAAGAACGATTGTTGGCCACCGACGGAAGAAGAAAAGAAAGCTAGTGAGAAACAATTTGTATTAAAAGGCTTAACTCCTTTAATAGCTAGTCCTAAGAGTTGGGAATTATTTACTCAGGAAGAACTTGAAAAATTAATTCCAATTGCTGAGCAAATGTGGATTGACTGGAGAGGCAAACTTCCAGATGATTATGTATCACCACTTAAGTAAGGAATGTATAAATGAAACCAACAAGACTACAATGGGAAGATGTTATCCAATTTGAAGAGGTAAAAGGTTATGGTCAGCATATCTGGAGAGATGGTAATCATCTTTATTACGTTACTGAGGAGGGAGGAATTGCCCCTCAGCGTGTTGTTTATGAATTACCAAATGAGCTATTTACCTTACTGGAGAGTGGGGAGAGAACGATACGAGAAGTATCTTATAGAGCAAGGAACAATTGTTGGCCACTGACGGAAGAAGAAAAGAACGAAATAAGAAAAGATAGAGCTAGAGAAAAGCCAATTGTGCTGATTTCCAACCGCAAAAATCAGTTGCTTTTTAGTAATAAAGAACTTGAAATACTTATTCCCCAAGCCGAACAACAATGGATAGAATCAATGGGCAAACTTCCAGATGATTATGTATCACCAATAAAGTAGAAAATGACTGTTATATATTGAATACATGGAGGGATGATGGATAAATTATACATAGTGGTTGATGGAATTGAACACCAATACTTTGATCGTGATAGTACAGGATATTATTTGATTTCTTATAATCCTTTATCAGAGAATAATGGCTATAAATTATTTGATTCAGAGTTGAAACAATATAGAAAATACTTGACAGAAAAACAGGTTGAAAAAAATATAAAATTATAGATCATATTTGGTTTAATGAACAAAAATGGGATATTTTTCAACGAAGTGATGATAATTTAGATAAGCCTAATTCATGGGTAACGATCGTTTCTGATGATATACAATTTTTAAAAAGAAATGGGCTATGGAAGAAGGAGAATTTAGTTGAAAGTAGGTATGGACATTTGTATTATTGTTCTTTACCAATCGAGGCAGAAAAGTTTTCTCTAATTCGAACTCGAAAAAATCTCCCTATATAGTCAAGATAGTAAGAAAGTAGTTTATTATGAAATCAGTTAATTTTACAATAAAAAGCAACCAATCACTAAGAATTGGTGAGGTGCTCCAAGCAGAACTTTTTGAATGTTACAGCGTTTCCGCTAAGGATGCAGGATTAAAGCCATCTGCAGACTCTCTTATTTCGGATTTCCATTCTGTTCAGTTTGAGGTCAAAGAGAAGTCTAGTTTAGGGTTCCGTCTATCTTTTGATGGTCAAGTTTATCAGGTATCTGTTCCAGATTTGGCAACAGCTTCTGACTGGACTGGGGCCTTGATGTTCTTGAAAACCTTGCTCATTTTCTTAGATGTAACTGTATGTGAACATGATGGTGTGGCGTATGATAAAGATTCTATTCTAGAATTTCATTTCACAGATATTTTCTTATCAGCTCTTTCAGAATTGACTAAGGAAGTAAAAGTTCATCCCATCGTGGAAATTATGGGAGTGAAACGTCCCATTTACATCAATGAACTCTACCTAGGGCAGATTATCCATGTTCCGGACGAACAATCTTACCATCTCATCCAGAGCTAGAACCTCAATATTTGCAACAGTACCGAGGAAGTAAGGTTGCAGTTGCACGACTATTTATCATGACAGCCGATGGGGAAAAACTAGCCGAAGTTCCTTATCGTCAGTACTTGGAGTCATTGACTGAAGGCATCTATATGCTGGATGCCAAATATGTTCTTGTGGATCCAATTTCTCCTGAAACTTTACAGCAGATACTAGCCAGAATTTAAAAAGTCGTATAAAAATATCTTTTGAGAAATCTTCTTTGATATGATTTTACATTCCGACAAATATGTTCTATCAGCCTGAAAAATCAGACAAGTTTGGGAATTTTTAGAATAAATCAATGGAGTAAATAAATGCAGACATATAGACTAAAAACAGATACTGAGTGGGATATTACGAGGTATAAAAAAGCCATTGAAAATCACAGAGAAGTAGATGCTTTCTTAGGTATTGATCCCGAGTATAGAATTGGTCACCGCGATTCATATTATCAAGATATTACGGATACCCATATTTTGATAGAATACAGCCTTTATCCAATTTATGTAGAGGGAGATTTTGATATTCCAGATCGAACTTTTAATATTTTAAAGGATTTAGCTTCTAGTCAGGATATTATACATTTATATCAAGTTGTATCATTTATAAAAAAACAAGAAGATTTACTGGAAGAATATGGTACTTTACCTTTTATCGTTGATGTGGAGAACATAGTACCTATAGTTCTTGAAAGTATTTATAATCTTCCTAATGAGAAAAAGGTTGATTATTACCGTAATATTTGTATTTTAATTGATTCTATGGAGCTTTTCAAAAACTGTGATAAAGACAAAGTAGAATATATTGTTAATGAGCAAAAGAAAGAGGAAAATAAGAATAGAAGAAAAATTAAATCAGTTGCAGAAGTATGGCCAATTGTATTAGATGTTACAAGTATAGATGCGATGGGTGTTTCAGAAGACCATCTTGAGTTGTTATTGATTGATGAAAACAAATGGATAGAGTCATTAGAAGAAGAGCATCTCTTGAAACTTCAAGAAAAACTCAACAACTATATCTACTTCCTCGAAAGCAAGCAGTATGTGGCACGATACGGCGATAGCTTTGATAAAACTGTCATCCATATCACATTCCAGTATTCTCCCTCTGACAATGGATTAGCATTTCTAGCAGCTGCTCAGAAGACATTGCAGAATACGGATATGAGTTTGAAGGTAGAATTGCCGGAGTGAAAAAACTAGCGAAATATAGAGGAGGCATTTGTCTTCTTTTTTTATTCATTTTGTACATCATTCTGTCAATAAATTTTTGTGTGGTATAATGGAATATATGGAGGGTTAGTATGCGTAAAGAATTTCTAGTTTACCAAAACAAAGTATACTCTAATTTTGTGAATTATGTAAATGACTATATTCTTCTTTCAGAAGATCCAGCGATGTTGGAAGAAGGCTACGTTCCCTATAGTAATTTTGAAGATGAAGTCGAAGAAGGGGTATATGGGAAGCTTATTTCTTATAGTGAGGTTAGTCAGAGGTATTCGGTTTATGATCGTGTTTTGTATAAAGAACATGAATTTACAATTGCTGGTCACAAGCATGGGGATGATGATTTTACAGCACCCGATTCTTATGTGCGACTCCTGGTTTTTGATAAAGAATTTCTAATTGAAAACAATTTAGCTGATGATGCGGAATTATTGGATGAGAAATATGGCCAGACCATGTATGCATCAGGAAAAATCCCTGTCAGCGAAGTAACGATTCTACGTCGTAGAAAGGATTTGCCAGTAGACCGAAGGAGAAAAATATGAAATCAGTTAATTTTACAATAAAAAGCAACCAATCACTAAGGATTGGTGAGGTGCTTCAAGCTGAAACTTTTGAATGTTACAGCGTTTCCGCTAAGGATGCGGGCTTAAAACCCTCTGCAGACTCTCTTATTTCAGATTTCCATTCGGTCCAGTTTGGAGTCAAAGAGAAGTCTAGTTTAGGTTTCCGTTTATCCTTTGATGCTCAAGTTTATCAAGTATCTGTTCCAGATTTGGCGACTGTTTCTGATTGGACTGGCGCTTTGTTATTCTTGAAATCCTTGCTCATTCTCTTAGATGTAAATGTTTGCGAACACGATGGCGTGGAGTATGATAAAGAATCCATTCTTGATTTCCATTTCACGGATACTTTCTTATCAGCTCTTTCAGAATTGACCAAGGAAGTAAAAGTCCATCCCATCGTGGAAATTATGGGAGTGAAACGTCCCATTTACATCAATGAACTCTACCTAGGGCAGATCATCCATGTTCCGGACGAACAACTTTTGAATAGCTATGACCAGCGTTTGCGCTTTACCCAACAGATGAATGCTTATTACTCTGAGCAGCAAGTTTTTAAAGTAGAGCAGGATGGTGAGGATATCATCATTCCTGTCAACTATCTAAATAGTGAAGGACGAACAATCTTACCATCTCATCCAGAGCTAGAACCTCAATATTTGCAACAGTACCGAGGAAGTAAGGTTGCAGTTGCACGACTATTTGTTATGACAGCCAATGGGGAAAAACTAGCTGAAGTTCCTTATCGTCAGTACTTGGAGTCATTGACTGAAGGCATCTATATGCTGGATGCCAAATATGTTCTTGTTGACCCGATTTCACCTGATACTTTGCAGCAGATACTAGCCAAAATTTAAAAAGTCGGATAAAAATATCTTTTGAGAAATCTTCTTTGATATGATTTTACATTCCGACAAATATGTTCTATCAGGCTGAAAAATCAGCCAAGTTTGGAAATTTTCAGAATTAATCAATGGAGTATATAAATGAAGACATATAAATTGAAAAATAAAGAAAATTATCAAAATTTTGTAAAAGACTATCGTGAAATAATGAAAGAAGGGAAAGAAGCTGAAGTTTTTCTAGGGACGGAAGCTAAATATTGTTTTCGGCAACGAGATTCTTATGAAGTGGAGAGCACAGATATTGGCGTATTGATGGAGTATTGCTTATATCCTTTGTATGCAGAAGGTGATAGGGATATAGCGAGAAGAACTTTTGAAATCTTGAAAGATTTTAGCTTATCGGTTGACCTAGTCAAATTAGATAAGGTAACAGATTATATTTCTATGCAAGGCAGTCGTTTAAGAAGATATACAAGCCTTCCCTTTGTTATTGAAACAGATGAGTTGGTAAGAAATATTATAGAAAGTATTTCAAAATTATCAGATGAGCAGAAACGTACTTATACCTATGAAAGACTATGTAATGTATTAGACCGTAGTCCATTATACAGACAGTGTGATGAAGAAAAGGTAGAGAAGATTCTTAAGGAATTCAAGGAAAAATACTACAATCCACCTAAGGTAGTAGAACAATAGCAAGCGTGAGAGTTGTGGAGAATTTTAAATGACGAAACAAGAACTAGTAATTTTCATTAATAAACATAGGGATATGATAGGGAAATTTCATATTGCGCTTGATAAACAATTTGAAGGCCAATTTACTTTGGGATACTATTACGATGAGAAGTCTAAACAATATAAAGTATATGAGGTTAATGAGCGCCAAGATATCTGGATTAGAGATGAATTTAAAAATGAAAGTGATGCAATAAATCGACTTTATCGTTTGATAAAAACAAAATTTTGGATAAAAGAAACTCCAATTCTGTTAGATGATTCAGAAATCGATTGATTAGAAACAGTGATATATTTTTCATTGGGCATACTTATATGAAGGGGAAAAGGTGTATTACCAAATGAATCAAATAAAAGCAAATGGATTTATCATAACTGAAGAAGACGGAAATTATACTATGTCCTGGATGTCAGGAGGTTTTCAAGATAAAGAAGTAAGTTATCCAGTAAGCAAGGAATTAGTAGACAAAGCTTTAAAGTCCGAACAGGATGCTTATGAAGTTGAACTGTTTTTAGAAACCGGAGAATGGGTGACTAAGGAAAGCAACGAAGCAGCTAGGCAAAATTATTTTAGGGATTCACCTACTCGTATTTTAGTAAATCCGTCGTCTATTAAACGGTTGTTTTCCAATCAAGAATTTGAAGAACTCTTACAAAAAGCCATCTCTTCAGAACTAAAGCCAACTGAACTTGACGCTATTGGTACAGTTGATAATCATTTGGAGCTTCTCCTAGTGGATCCAGTTGACTGGCAAGAGGAGATAGAAGCAGTCCATCTGGAAATTCTGCAGGAAAAAATTAACAATTATATCTACTTCCTCGAAAGCAAGCAGTATGTGGCACGATACGGCGATAGCTTTAATAAAAAAGTCATCCATATCACATTACAGTATTCTCCATCGGATAATGGACTAGCCTTTTTAGCAGCTGTACAGAAGACATTACAGAACACAGATATGAGTTTGAAAGTAGAATTGCCAGAGTGAGAAAAAACCACAGAAATTCCTCATGAATTACTGTGGTTTCGTTTTTTACTCTTGATAGGAAACAATGCCGATGATGGTATCGACAGCGCGTTCCATGGTTTCTAGGCTGACATATTCGAAGCGGCCATGCATGTTTTCGCCGCCGGCAAAGAGGTTAGGTGTCGGGATGCCCATAAAGGAAATTTTAGAGCCATCAGTTCCGCCACGGATAGGCTCGATAATAGGCTGGATGTCCAGACTTTCCATGACTGCTTTGGCGATATGGATAGGTGTCATGTCCTTTTCAATGACCTGCTTCATGTTGTAATACTGGTCCTTGAGAGTCAGGATAACGCGCTCGCTGCCTAGCTCTTGGTTCATCTTTTCAGCAATGGCCTGCATAGCAGCTTTGCGATTTTCAAAAGCCTCTGTCTCAAAGTCACGAACAATGTAGCTAGCATGAGCTTCTTCGACAGTACCGGTCAGGTTCATCAGGTGGTAGAAGCCTTGGTAGCCCTCGGTCTTCTCTGGCCGATCGGCTTCTGGCAGCTGGTTGTGGAAATCAATAGCCAGCTGGAGAGCATTGACCATCTGGTCTTTAGCAGTTCCCGGATGGACATTGCGGCCTTGGAAGGTCAGTTCTGCTCCAGCAGCGCTAAAGGTTTCGTACTGGAGCTCGCCTAAAGGTCCGCCGTCTACTGTGTAGGCAAAGTCCACATCAAAGTCTTCAGCGTCAAACTTATCAGCCCCGATACCGATTTCCTCATCTGGACCAAAGCCCACTCGGATTTCTCCGTGCTTGATTTCTGGATGGGCAGACAGATATTCAATAGCAGTCATGATTTCAGCAATACCTGACTTGTCATCTGCTCCCAAAAGAGTTGTTCCATCAGTCGTAATTAAGGTTTGGCCCTTGTATTTATGGAGACTGGCGAAGTCTGCCGGATCTAAGTTAAAGCCGGATTGCCCCAGCGGAATCACACCGCCATCATAATTCTCGATGACCTGCGGCTGGATGTTTTCTGCGTTGAAGTCTGCTGTATCCATGTGAGAAATAAAGCCAATCTTGCGGGTAAAGCTAGGGTCGTTGCCTGGCAGAGTTCCAATCGCAAAACCGTTGGGCAGGTAGTAGACATTTTCCAAGCCAACCCGCTTCATTTCAGGGATGAGGACATTATTAGCAAAATCCACCTGACTCTGGGTGCTGGGTGTAGTAGAAGATGTCTCGTCTGAGCGCGTATTGACCTTGACATAAGTCAAGAAACGCTCTAAAAGATTAGAATATTTCATAAATGCTCCTTTTTTCATTTCATATAAGTCTATTTTAGCATATTCAGGAGAGAGTGAGAAATGTTTTTAGTTTCTTGAAGGCAAAGGTAAAATCTAGCAATTAGTTTTATATCTTGTCAAAATCTGGTAAACTATATCTATGCAAATGGAAAAAACAATCAGCAAAGCGGTGATTTTGGGGGCTTCGGGAGGTATAGGTCGTCAGTTGGCTAGAGAACTGGCTCAAAGGACAGACCAGCTAGTCTTGGTTGGCAGAGATGAAGCTAAGCTCACTCAGTTGCAAGAGGACTTGTCTGGAGTTAGAGCTAAGCTTTCCTGCAGAGTTTTGGATTTGCTGGATGCGGCTGCGGTAGACGATTTTGCTCAGCAGCTAGAGGCAGATCTAGTGATTAATTGCTGCGGTCTGGCGAACTTTGGTCCAGCGCTATCTCTTTCGGAAGCAGATGAAAATGACCTCTGGCAGGTTAATTACCAAGCGGCGGTTCGACTGATCAAGCAAGTTGCGGAGCGCAATTGCAAGATAAGACTTGTCCAGCTTTCATCACTAGCGGCACTTTGTCCCCATCCTTATTTGGCAGCTTACAGCGCCAGCAAGGTCGCTTTACAGACCTACTGTCTAGCCTTGCAAGAAGAGCTGCGGTTAAAAGGCTCTGAGGTGACGGTTTGTCTTTACGTTTTAGGACCGGTTCGGACTGCCATCTTTCCTCCAGAGTTACAGAATGCTTTAGGTGGAAGTCAGTTGCAAATGAGTCCGGAGATAGCGGCACGGCGCATCATTAGACTTCTTCAGCAAGGCAGTTCTTATGCGATAGTGGGCAAGAGATATCGATTACTGGCTTGGCTCATGAAGCTACTTCCGCAAAGATGGATTATCCGTTTTATTGGTGCTTATCTACGAAAGGGGCTTTAATCATGAAACTTATTTTTTTCCTGCTGGCTGCTGCTTACCTGCTTATTTTTATCTTGCGTTGGCTCTTGTCTTTGGCTTATTTGAAAAAAGGGCAGAGCTCTTCATCGGACTTTCAAGAGGAGCTTTATACGGTGGTTCAGCCCATCCTATCTGGTGACCCTCGTTTGGAAAATGACTTATTAGCCAATCTCCAGCAGACAGAAGCGGTTGAGTTTTACTGGCTGATTGATCAGTCTGACCCTGAGGCGCAGCGAGTGGCTGACAAGATTTGTCAAAATCCCTCTTATGCCCAGCGCATTCGCGTTTTTCTCATGGAGGATGTCCCTCAGGGGATTAATCCTAAGAGTTATAAGATTGAGCAGATTATAGATGAGCTGACCCGGCCATATCTGATTGTTCTCGATGACGACAGTGTCATTGATTTTTCAAAAATGGGAGAGTTGACAGATTATTTGGGTGAGAATGTTATTTTGACCGGCATTCCCTATAATCAAGAGCGAAGCAATTTCTGGTCTAAGCTAGTGGCGGCTTTTGTCAATGGGAATTCTTTTATTACCTATTTTACAATGGCAGAAGTTAAAGCTAACCACTCGATTAATGGAATGTTCTACATCCTACCACTTGAACTAGCTAGAGAGCAGAAGCTCTTCAGTGCTATAAAAGACTACCTATGTGATGATTTGGCTGTAGCGGATTTTCTGCGCAGCAAGGGAGTGGAGATTATCCAGACGCGGGTGACATGCAATGTTCGGACTACTATCAAGGATGCCAAACAATATTTGCTGCAGATGAAGCGTTGGCTGCTTTTTAGCTCTATCTATCTGAAGGAGCACTTGGACTGGAAGGTTATTATTTTAATTACTCTGCCTAGTTTTCTGCCCCTTCCTGCCTTGCTCATTAGTTTCTTTTTTGGCTGGCCTTTTGTACTGCTGGCTTTGCTTTTGCTCTTGATCAAAGCGGTTTGGATGCTGGCTTATCGTCGCCTTATCCTAACTGCTCGGCCGCATCCTGATGAGGTGTTTTACGAGGTACTGAATGACTTACTCTTGCCTTGGCTTTTCCTCTATGTCTTGCTCAGTCCGCGAGTGATTAACTGGCGGGGAAGAAAGATTCGAGTGACGGATGGGAAAATCCGCTATGAGTAAGATGAAGCAGTACTTGGATAAGTTGGATGCTTTGTCGCCAGACCAAACCTTGTTAAAATCTAGCAAAGTCTTGCTTTTTCTCAGTGGCAGCAGTCATTTGGAGAGCGCTAGTCTGACTTCAGGACAACTTGAGTTTCTTGAGCAGATTTGTCCACCAGATTTCTCAGTGGTGCCAAGCAATTTTCCGTTTAACCAGGGATTTGAGCACGGGAGACAAACCCAAGTTTCCTTGCTTACAGCTTCCATTTCCAATATCCGTTACTATTGGCATACTCTCTACAATTCTCGCTTTCAGGAGGCTTTGCAGTGGCACTTGTCTCCTTTACTGGATGTTGAGGAAACTGTCATTATCTGCAAAAGCTCGGGGCTCAATATGCTGACCCAGTGGCTGGAGGGCTTGGGTGAGAAAAATCTGCCGATCAGACTGAGAGTGATTGCGCTGGGGCCTGTTTCACGGAGACTCCTAAATCGCAAGGATATTGACTCGCTGGTCATCAAGGGCAGGAAGGATATTTACAGCAGATGTCTAGATGGCCATCTAGCTGATGTGATAGTGGATAGCAACCATTTTGATTATGAATACAGGGAAGATGTGAAAGGATTAGTTTATGACTGGATTAGAAAAAGTGATAAAGATTGATGTGATTAGTGTGCCATTTAGTGGCCACCTGCTGCCTACTTTGACCTTAGTCAAGCCTCTGCTGACGGATCCGCGTTTTCGGATTCGGGTTATCACTGGCTGCCAAAAGAAAGAGTTAGTAGAGGAAATCGGTTTTGATTGTCTGGCCCTCTTTCCAGAAAGACCGACCGTGATGGAAGACATCGCCAATACACCGCAGCAAAGCAACCCTTTAATTACCTATCAGCAGTTTCGGGCCAATTCTAGACTAATTCCAGAAGTTATAGACGAATTAAATCGAATTTGGCGAGAGGGCGGTAAACCGGATTTGGTCATAGCGGATTTTGTTGCTTCGCCGGCAGGCCTGATTTCTGATCGCTTTGACATCCCCTGGATAACCACGATTCCGAGTCCGGTTGCGATTGAGTGCCGGACGACAACTCCGACCTATTTAGGGGGCTGGAAACCTCATCAAGGCGTCTTATACAAATTCAGAGATGCTTTAGGCAGGCAAGTTATTCGCTGTGGAAAGAAAATGGCCTTTGCCTTAGTTCGGAAGAGTTTGGGAGACTATCAAGATTTTAAACTCTATAGGGAAGACGGCACAGAAGCTATTTATTCGCCTTACTCTATCTTGGCTTTGGGCATGAAAGAGCTGGAGTTTCGAGATGATTTTCCGGAGCAGCTTCGCTGGGTTGGCTACAAATGCCTGTCCTTTGATCGCCTGCCTGCAGCCCATGAGTCTTATTTTGAGACCGATAAGAAGCGGGTTTTAGTGACTTGCGGTACGCATTTGAAATGGGAGAAGGAGCGTATGGTGGAGCGATCGAAAAAGCTGAGTCAGCTCTATCCAGACTACCTCTTTTACGTCACCTTGGGAGAAGCTAGCGGCTTGGAGAATCCTCCTAAGAGACTTGCGGAAAACCTGCTGCTCTTTGACTATCTGCCTTATACAGATGTTCTGGATAAGATAGATTTTGCCATTCACCATGCAGGGACAGGTATCATGATGGCCTGTATTGAGCATGAGATTCCCAGTCTCATTTTGCCGCAGGATTATGACCAGTTTGACAATGCCGTTCGTGCTGAGCTAGCTCAGGTGGGGCTAGTTGCTCGCAGAAAGACCGATGCAGAAGTGCTGCGCCTTTTTAAGGAATTGACAAATCGCACGGACTGGTCTCGGTTGAAAACTTTTGCCCAGCAAAGCAAAGAATATCAGCCTACAGAGATTCTCTATCAAGAGCTGGGGCGCCTGCTCAAGCTTGATTTATAACTGGAGAATTCAACAAACCATTAAAGCATACTTCCAATATTAAAATATCTGAATTATTAAATTTCCCTATTCTTTTTAAGGAATAGATTTTTGATCTAATCAAGTCTTTTTTAAGATGTTAAAATGAAAGTGATTACAAGAAAGTCGTTGGAAAGCCAGCTTGGCTTTCTCGGAGTGACTGAAGAGGAAAGATGATGAAGAAAGCAATTCTAATGATGACTTTTGGCTCGCCAGAGGAGATTAGCTTTGAGGGAGTGGCTGAATTTTTTACCAATATTCGCCGCGGTGTCAGGCCGCAAGACCATGAGATTCAGACCCTCTATAATAACTATGTCCTCATCGGTGGAACGCCTCTGCAGCGTATCAGTCTAGAAGAAGTAGAAAAGGTCCGCCAGCGTTTGTCTGGCGAGTATGCGGTTTATTTTGCCAATAAATTTTCATGTCCTTTTATTCCAGATGTGATTGAGCAGATGGAGGAGGATGGTATTGAGGATTGTATCTGTTTGATTCTAGAGCCGCATTTTTCTTACTATTCTGTCATGGGCTATGAGAAGTTTATCCAGAGTGATACCATCCGCTTTAATATCATTAAGGAATGGTATCAGGAAGAAGCTATTCTTGATTATTGGTCAGAGGAGCTGAGAAAGATTCTTACAGAAGAGGTTGGAGAAGAGACCTTCAAGATTTTCTTCTCAGCCCACAGTGTGCCTATTCTGGCCTTGGATTTCGGAGATCCTTACATTGATCAGATCTATGACAATGCCCGTTTGATTGCTGAAAGGTTAGGTCTGACAGAAGAGGATTATCTCAATGTTTGGCAGAGCGAGAGTGACATTGGGCTCCCTTGGATCAAACCTGATGTACTGGACTACATGCGCCAGCAAGAAACACATCCGCAGCATTATATTTTTGTGCCGATTAGCTTTATCAGTGAGCATATAGAGGTTCTTTTTGACAATGACGTGGAGTGCAAGGAACTTTGCGAAGATTTGGGTGTTGCCTATCATAGACCGCCTATGCCCAATGCAGATGACCGTCTAATTGATGCCCTGATTCAAAGTATCCGCCGCCATGAGCATGAACCCTTCAAAGAGTGTTTTCCAGAAGAAGAAACCTTCGATGAATTACAGCCATCGGAGGAGAGCAGCCAGATTCTTGCAGAGGATGCAGAGCTGAAAATGCCAGATTTCGTCAAGAAGCTAATTGAGAAAAAGGGGCGTGAGAATGTTAAGATGCCGTATTTTGTCAAGAAAATGCTGGAGAAAGCAGGAAAGCTGCCCAAGAGTTGATTGTTCATATTCGTTGATGACTTTATAAGATTATTCTAGAAGGAGAAAACCGTGAGACTTTGGCACCAAGATTTGATTGAAAAACTTCCGCGCCAGCAGCTTTTAGGCCAGCACCGAGAGTGTGCAGCCTTGCGTGGACGAGGGTGGGGCAAGCCGCATGCGACGGTCAACTATGTTTTTGAGCACAGCCCTTATCGCCTGTATGCTTATCACCTGCTGATTATGGAGGAGATGCAACGACGGGGCTATCAGCCGGATACCCTTTGGCTGGATAGGGACTATCGTGGCAAGACCTGTCCACCTTACCAGCAGTTGCCAGCTGATGAGCTAGAACATCCCATTTATCCAGAGCATGATGAGGCCTATCTGCAAGAATGTTTGGAAAATCTGAAAGAGAAGGGGATAGATATTGCCTGATTTCCAAGTGCCAAGACGGCATAGTATTAAGGTTATAGAACAAAAAGGAAGAGACAGTGCTCTTCCTTTTTGACTTTTATGAGTTCAAAATAAACTTTTCAATAGCTGTAGCGACCCCATTTTCCTCGCAGCTGTCTGTGACAGCATGGGCAATGCTTTTGACATAGTCTGAAGCATTGCCCATGGCTACACCGAGGCCTGCATATTCCAGCATTTCGATATCGTTGTTAGCATCACCGATTGCCATGATTTCCTGAGGCTTGATGTCCAATTGTTTAGCCAGTCGCTCTAGGGCAAAGGCTTTGGTCACACCAGCCGGCATGGCCTCGTAAATAACTGGCTGGGAGCGAACGCCGCTGAAACGCTGGCAGATTTCTTGGCCAAAGTCAGCTTCAAAAGCATCTACCTGTTCTTGGCTGCCTAAAAACATAGCTTGAAACATTCTGTGTTGACCGCTGCAAGCCTCTTCTAGACTAATCTCGGTTGGAGTGGTGAATACTAAGCTAGCATCATTCACGACATAGGAACTGGCTTTTTCTCCGACAACGAAATAATGCTCTTCATCAAAGAGAGTCAGCTGGACAGGGCTATTTTCAGACAGGCTGTAGAGATAGCGAATATCCTGACCGCTCAGCTCTTGCCAGTCTACCAGACTCCAGTCGCTGGTCTGGTGTGTAGCGCAGCCATTGTCCACGATGACATATTCGTTTTCTTGTGCAAGGCCCAGCTTGTCATAATAGGGCTTGACACCAACCAAGGGACGGCCTGTGCAGAGAACCAATTTGACTCCTTTTTCAATAGCTCGGTGCAGAGCTTCGATGTGAGCCTGGGGAATTTCTTTTTTGCTGTTGAGCAAGGTGCCGTCCATATCAAGTGCAAGAATTTTAATCATAAAGTGTCTCCAAAATTATTCTCTGACTAGTATAGCATAATTTACAGAGAAAGTCCGAGTCTATAGGAAAAATCACTGGTCTTGTGTTATAATAAATAGAATACCCTAAAAGGATGAGAAAAATGAATTTAGAAGATTTGAAAAAACGTCAGGAGAAGATTCGCAATTTCTCCATCATTGCCCACATCGACCACGGAAAATCAACCTTGGCTGACCGGATTTTGGAGGCGACTGAGACGGTCTCCAGCCGGGAAATGCAGGCCCAACTCTTGGACAGCATGGACTTGGAGCGGGAGCGCGGTATCACCATTAAGCTCAATGCTATCGAGCTGAATTATACTGCAAAAGATGGGGAAACTTATATTTTTCACTTGATAGACACACCGGGGCACGTGGACTTTACCTATGAAGTATCGCGCTCGTTAGCGGCCTGTGAAGGGGCTATTCTAGTCGTGGATGCAGCTCAGGGGATTGAGGCTCAGACCTTGGCTAATGTCTATCTAGCGCTGGACAATGACTTGGAAATCCTGCCAGTTATCAATAAGATTGATCTGCCAGCTGCGGACCCAGAGCGGGTGCGGGCAGAAATTGAAGACGTGATCGGACTGGATGCTAGCGAAGCTGTGTTAGCTTCTGCCAAAGCTGGCATTGGAATTGAAGAAATCCTCGAACAGATAGTAGAAAAAGTTCCAGCTCCGACTGGAAATGTTAAAGCACCGCTCAAAGCCTTGATTTTTGACTCGGTCTATGACGCCTATCGTGGGGTAATCCTGCAAGTGCGGGTTATGGACGGTGTGGTCAAGCCTGGAGATACCATTCAGCTCATGAGCAATGGCAAGACCTTTGATGTGACTGAGGTCGGCATCTTTACTCCGAAAGCCATTGGCCGCGATTTCCTAGCGACAGGGGATGTTGGCTATATCGCAGCATCTATCAAGACTGTACAGGATACTCGGGTCGGGGATACAGTGACCTTGGCCGACAATCCAGCTGCAGAGCCACTAGCTGGCTACAAGCAGATGAATCCTATGGTCTTCGCTGGTCTATATCCGATTGAGTCCAATAAATACAATGACCTGCGTGAGGCGCTGGAAAAGCTCCAGCTAAACGACGCCAGTCTGCAGTTTGAACCAGAAACATCACAAGCTCTTGGTTTTGGATTCCGTTGTGGATTCCTGGGCTTGCTGCACATGGATGTTATTCAGGAGCGTTTGGAGCGCGAGTTTAATATTGATCTGATTATGACGGCGCCGTCAGTTATCTATAAGGTCAATATGACAGATGGTGCTTCAATTGATGTGTCCAATCCGAGCGAATTTCCAGACCCGACTAAGATTGATTCTATTGAAGAGCCTTATGTCAAGGCGCAGATTATGGTGCCTCAGGAATTTGTCGGAGCAGTGATGGAGTTAGCTCAGCGCAAGCGTGGTGACTTTGTGACCATGGATTATATCGATGATAATCGGGTCAATGTCATCTATCAAATCCCGCTTGCTGAAATTGTCTTTGACTTTTTTGACAAGCTCAAGTCCTCTACTCGTGGCTATGCGAGCTTTGACTACGAAATTTCTGAGTATCGCTCGTCCAAGCTGGTTAAGATGGATATTCTCCTCAATGGCGACAAGGTTGATGCCCTTAGCTTTATCGTTCATAAGGAATTTGCCTATGAGCGTGGTAAGCTGATTGTAGACAAGCTCAAGAAAATCATTCCTCGTCAGCAGTTTGAAGTACCCATTCAGGCTGCTATCGGTCAGAAAATCTTGGCTCGGACAGACATCAAGGCTCTGCGTAAAAATGTCTTGGCCAAGTGTTATGGTGGTGACGTTTCTCGGAAGCGCAAACTCCTGGAAAAACAAAAAGCCGGTAAAAAACGGATGAAAGCTATCGGCTCTGTCGAAGTCCCACAAGAAGCCTTCCTCAGCGTCCTGAGTATGGATGAGGAATAGTGGTCTACTGCTTACTATTTTTTGTATCAAATCTCACGGTAAAGATTTTTAGTAAACTAAAAAATGTGGTAGAATATAGATATCATTCAATCTAGCCTGTAAAAGGAGTTCCGCCATGAAAAAGAAGTACTTTCTGCTCTCCCTGATAATCTTAGCCGGCCTTTCTCTGTCTTCCTGTAGCCTTATCAAGAGCTATAGCAGTCGGAAACCATCTGATTCTTCCAGTCGGGTTTCCCTGAGAGATGACAGCGATACAAGCAGCAGCAGTCGTAGAGAAAAAGATTCGTCAAAGACAACTGGTACTATGCGCGTCGGCTCTGATGATTATGGCTATATCAGTATTCCTGATAATTGGATTAAGTTTACAGACGTAGATGGTGGCGACAGCGTCCAGTATACGGATGGAAGTGGCTATAACATTGTCACGATGAACGCTTATACAAAAGAAAAAGCTAACATTGGAGAAGGTGAAGAATTCAACGCTGAAACCATTGCCCAACGTATTGCTTACCATTGGAAGGATAATAAGGAAGTCGATGACTTTTGGGGTGCAAAGAGTACTGTAGCCGGCAATGAAGCTTTTCAGATTAATGTTGTTTTAAAATCCACTCAAAACCTAACGGTTTGGGTCTTCAAACAAGGCGATAAGGTCTATATGATGTCCTTTGAAGGCGATGAAGATACTCTGTATGAGTTTATCCCCTATATCGAAGAAACTTGGAGCGCTAGCAAAGACGGCGGAAAAAGCATTTAGCGATAGCATTTGATGATAACTCTCTAAGTTTATAAAAAGCAAATCTGGGACTGGTTCTCAGATTTTTTTGTGAGGTGGAATATGTCATATTTTTGGGTTTTGATGACATTTAAGAGCGCTCATTTTATGATATAATTAAAACAATTTGAATACAGAAAGAAAAATATATGACTCAAGAAATTGACCTTGAAAAATACCATCAGCTAGCCCTGCAAAAGCAGAAAGAGCATCGAAAATTTTTAGCCAGTCTCAAGAAAAAGCCACCAAAAAACCTAGATAAAATTGCCCAGCAAATTCATGATGAGGTTTTTGAAGAGATTGACTGTATAGCCTGTGCCAATTGCTGTAAGACACTGGGACCAGACTTTAAGGAAGCCGATATAGTCCGAATTGCCAAGTATTTCAAGATGAAGCTGCCAGCTTTTGAAGAGGAATTTCTACAGGTAGACGAAGACGGTGACAAGGTTTTCAAGGCCATGCCTTGTCCTTTTTTAGGTGGAGACAATCTCTGTTCGATCTACGATGTCCGTCCTAAGGCTTGCCGAGAATTTCCCCATACAGACCGCAAGAAGATTCATCAGATTAATCATCTGACAATCAAAAATACCCTGACCTGTCCTGCGGCTTATCTCTTTGTGGAGAAGCTGCGGGATAGGTTGTAGAATCCCCCTCTAAATCTTGTACAAAAATTCTAGGGCGGAAGTATCTTAGATCTGTTAGACTATAGTTAGAATTGAACATGGCCTAGAAGCTGTGTGAAAAAGACAAAATTTTCTCGGAGCAGGAGCCCCTCCGTCATTTTCCTATTTTCACTTTGCTTTTAAGGGCCTTAGTATCTTTTGTGAGGTGAAAAAGAATATGATGCATCAATTCAATCGAACCATGGAATATCTGGAAAGTAAGTTGGACGCAGAAGTGGATTTGCAGAAATTTCAGCAGCTATCTGGCTATTCTTATGCTCTCTTTAGCAGGCTCTTTTCTATCTTGGCAGATATTACTTTAGCAGAATACTTACGCAATCGCAGGTTGTCAGAAGCTGTGACAGACTTGCAGGAAAGCTCTGAGAAAGTCATTGACATAGCGATGAAATACGGCTATGACTCTGCGGATGCTTTCAGCGCAGCCTTCAAGAAATTCCATGGTGCGACTCCCTCAGAAGTTCGAAATGGAAAACCTTATCGCGTCTTTCCTAGACTTCAATTATCCTTAAAGATTACAGGAGGAAAGAACATGGATATCAAGATTCAAAAGAAACCTGCTTTTACCGTAGCAGGCGTCCTATTGGAAGCTATTGATAATAGCCAGTGCCCGTCTGCATGGGAGAAGCTCTATGCCAATTACAGCTTTGAAATCCTGGAAAGTATGGGCAGTGGCCAATCCTTTGGTGTCTGCTCGGATGTTAAAGAAGGCGAAATCATCAATTATATGGCCGCTTATGATGTGACGGATAAAGCCAAAGCAGAAGAACTAGGTCTGTTAATCAAAGAAATCGCAGAAGCTGAATATGCCATCGTACCAGTCAAAGGGGCTATACCAGCCAGCATCCACCATGCTTGGAAATATGTCTTGGAAGTCTTTTTTCCAGAAACTGGCTATCGTCACTCAGGAGCACCAGATTTTGAAGTCTACACCGAGGGTGATATGTCCTCCCCAGACTATCAAATGGAACTCTGGATACCAGTGGTGAAATAGAATGGTGATTGCAAGTCATTTTTTAGGTGTCGATTACAGAGGAGGATGATGCTATGCAGATTTATTTTGGGGATGTTTCTCTTTGTTATACATATTCACTTGCGATGGCGCTGCATTCGTATGGTTATGATGTTCGCCCTGAGTTTTTGGAAGCCATTATGGTGATGGGAAATGGTGCTAGTATTATAAAGGAAGATGAAAAACACCCCTTAGTCTTCTTTGATAATGGGATGCCAGACAGTTCTATCAGTCATTCTTTAGATATTCTGGGTTTTACATATGATGAATACTATATAAAGGATCCAAATGCGGTGAATCTTCTCTCTATCAGAGAGATCTTAAGTAAGTTCTTGCTCAGCGGGCCAGTTGTTCTTGGCCCTTTGGACATGGGTTATCTGACTTATAATCCCAATCATATCCATTTGTATGGGGTGGACCATTTTGTTTCAGTTTATGATCTAGATGATGAGTTTATCTATTTCCATGATCCAGCAGGCTTTGCTTATATGAAAATGAGTTTCTCAGAATTTTCGAAAGCTTGGGAAGCTAAAAATATCGACTATAAAAGAGGTTCTTTCTCCATGTGGGGAAACTTCCAAAAAATCAAATCTCCAACTTCCAAAGAGATTTACCAGAAAACATCTATACTGATGAAGCAACGATATGAGCACGGCGAGGAGAATGTGATTGCAAGATATGCTAAGTCGGTAGCGGAGAATGGCTTGAATGAAGAACAAAAGCATCTTCACCAATACTTTAGTTTCAAATTAGCTTCTATCAGAAATCTATACATGAGTAACTTCTTAAAAGACCACGATACGGTCAGATCTGAACTAAAAGCAAATTTAGCAAAGTTGTTCGGCCAAGCTCATCTATTTTGTATCAAGGAAGATTATCAGAAACTGTCAGAAGTCTTGTATGATATTGCTGCGCTAGATAGTAAATTTAGAGATTTGTGTATTCACTATAAAGAAGAGTAGAAGAAGTGAGAAAAACGAAGATTTGGGAATGCAGCAGAATCAAAACAAGAGCCACCAAACTATCAAATGAAAGTCTGGATTCCAGTAGTGAAATAGAATGAGAATCAGCCGTTTATTTTTGAGCGGCTGGTTTTTTATGCATTGTGGTATAATGAAGCTACTACAGTTGCAGAAAGGATTTCTACCTTGTCATACAAATTTCTACTTTTCGACCTTGACCATACGTTGCTGGATTTTGATACGGCAGAAGATATTGCGCTGACTCAGTTTTTGAAGGAACAGGGCGTGACGGAGATTCAGACTTACAAAGATTATTATATTCCCATGAACAAGGGGCTTTGGCGGGAACTGGAGCAGGGGAAAATCACCAAGCCAGAGCTGGTCAATACTCGCTTTTCTCGTCTTTTTGCCCATTTTGGCATTGTGAAGGATGGGGCCGAGTTGGCTCTTCTCTATCAGCAGCATATTGCTCAGCAAGGACAAACATACGCTGGTGCAAGCGAGCTTTTGGACAGTCTGACCGCAGCTGATTATGAGATTTACGGAGCGACCAATGGCATCACGGCTATTCAGAGCGGCCGCATGGCCCATTCCGACATTTCTCCTTATTTTAATCATATTTTTATCTCGGAAAAGATGGGGACTCAGAAGCCTGAAGCTTTATTTTATGAAAAAATAGCAGAGCAGATACCAGATTTTGATCTGTCCCAGACTTTGATGATTGGAGACTCCTTGACAGCAGATATTGCTGGTGCTAATAATGCCGGACTAGACTCTCTCTGGTACAATCCCAAACAGCTAGAAAATGAAAGTCTTTTTCAACCGACCTATACCGCTTATTCTTATGACGACATTATCAGACTATTGGTTCCATAAGGAGACTGCAAATGAAAAACTATTGTTCTTTTAAACAAGAGAGACTAATCTAAAAAATTTTTAACTCTGTCAAGAAAAAAACTTGACAGCTATTTTTAATCTGCTATAATAGAACATGTGCTTAATAGCTTTGCTATTTCACCAAAAGAAAAAAATAAAGAAAAGAGACCTTAATAATGGCAGTAAAAATCCGTTTGACTCGTATGGGTTCTAAGAAAAAACCTTTCTACCGTATCAATGTTGCAGACTCACGTTCACCTCGTGACGGACGTTTCATCGAAACAGTTGGTACTTACAACCCACTTGTAGCTGAAAACCAAGTGACTTTGAAGGAAGATCGTATCCTTGAGTGGTTGGGTAATGGTGCACAACCTTCTGATACTGTACGCAACATCCTTTCAAAAGAAGGCGTATTGAAGAAATTCCACGATTCAAAATACTCTAAATAATAGAAGCGTAGGTTGACATATGGACACGATTGAAAATCTAATTATTGCGATAGTGAAACCTTTGATTTCACAGCCAGATGCCTTAACTATCAAGATTGAGGATACACCTGAATTTTTAGAATATCACCTGGATCTTGATCAGAGTGATGTTGGACGTGTAATCGGTCGTAAAGGTCGTACTATCTCCGCTATAAGGACGATTGTTTACTCTGTCCCAACTGAATACAAAAAAGTTCGCATCGTTATTGATGAGAAATAAGAAGAACGGGACCAGTATGTCCCGTTTTTTTTCTATTTCTCTTAGCGAACTGAGTGCGCAGCTCTCAAGTGAGCTTAGCGAAATTGATGCCCAGCAAAGCGTGGGTACAAAGCCCTTAATGAAACAAGCCGTTAGGCGCAGTTGAATTTAGGGGAATTGATGCAGTTCGAGTCTATGCGAGAACTATCTACCTTATTTTTTAATGAAATAAGCGAGAAGCGTGGAAACGGAGGAAATATGAAGTCAGAAGATTATGCTTGGAACACCCATGAACGAGAGTGTTATGAGAATGGACAAGTGAGTCTACCCAGTCCTTACAAGCTAAAGATTCTTGATGACGGTCAGAAAAGATTGGAACTGGAACAAATCTTGGTCCAGCTTCCTCAGAAGCAGCTTGCCCAATGGGCAATGGAACATGCTACTCGCTTTATAGCTTTGATAGATATTGGTGACGATTTTAAAAAACAGCAAATCTTGACTCAAGTTCAGGAAGTGTTTGACGCCCGACTTGCGGGCAAGGTTTCTGCCTATGAGCTGAGGAAGGCTGGTTTCTTGGCTCAAAAGCTGCCGCAGCAAGCCAAATCACCAGTTAGCAAGTATGCTGCGCGTGTCTTTGCCCAAGCGGTCGCAACAGCTCATATGCGAGGTCATGCCATTGTCTCAGCGGATTATGCTGTCAAAGTAATGAATCTGCAGAGTCCAGATGATATGCAAGCAGTTGTCAGAGAAAGAAAGCAACAGATTGAATTGGCCAAAGAATGGCAAAAAAGTATAAATAAGATGTAGAATGGAGGCAATAGGATGGATCATATCGAAAGAACTGATGCTAAGATATTCTATCGGATAGAAGGGCGAGGTCACAAAGAAACGCTCGTGCTCCTGCATGGTCTGAGTGCTGACTCGGGCATGTTTCAGCCTCAGATAGATTTTTTTAAAGGTTGCTATCAGGTTATTGCGCCTGATTTACGAGGAAATGGACAATCAAGCCAGCTGACTTGTCAGGCGGATCAGGTTCTAGATATACAGGCAGAAGATGTGTTGGCGATTTTGGAAAAAGAAGGTATCAGCCAAGCCATTATCGGAGGGACTTCCTATGGCGGTATCTTAACCATGCACCTCATGACTCAAAATCCGCAAATCTTTAAGGGAGCTTTCTTGTGCGATACTTTTTGTGCGACGGATTTGTCGCCAATGATGAACTCTCTGGCTCAACTTACGGCTCCTTTGGTGAAATACTCATGGTTTATGAAGCTATCAACCTTGCCAATTTATAAACGATGGCCTTTAGCTCGCTCCTATTTTGTTGATTTATTCGACCGGATACGACCTGAGGAGTCTGTTTTGCAGCGCAGGGCAATTGAAGCCATTGATTATCGTGCTGCCTTGGATAAGTGCAAGATTCCTACACTTTTGCTGGCGGGGGATTTTTCAGGAAAATTAGTCCAAATGATGAAAACAACTAAGGAACATCTTAGTCATGTTCAAAATGTTGTCATTGCTGATTCGTTTGATCCGTCGAATCTATGCCAACCAGCCAAGTTTAATGCTCTGGTGGAGGAATTTGCTAAACAGGTTTTCGAAGATAACGCCGATACCTCTAATCCTGTCGATTGAAAATAACCTCTACGATGCCATTTTCGTTTTCGTCTTCAAGAATCTCAAGAGTCTGGTCCTGAACCAGCTCTTTTAGTATCTTAGCCTGAGCTGGGGAAATCTTAAATACAATTTTCTTAATTCCCTGAATGCCATTTGGGTGGGTGAAATTCTGAGGTTTGGGGTCAATACTGAAATAAGTCATAAGAAAAGGAAAGCTTGTTCCATGTGGAAAGAAGCAGCGGTACCGTAGCTCACGATTTTTTGTATCTATCCGTTTGAGATTGTTGAGAAGCAAGCCCTTGATGCCTCTCTTAGCAAGAAAATTCATTTCTTCATCCAAGTCACCATAATCTTTTTCAATACAAAGTCCCTGCCAGCCTTCCTCGCACTCATCCCAGTAGAAAAAGCGCTCCAGATTTTTAGGTCTGCCAAATAGTTTAGCTATGATTTTAGCTATTACAGGAATGCCTGTATTTTCCAGGAGCTCAATATAGGGGCCTTGACTAAAGTATATTAAGGCGTTGTTTGGTTTTTCCCTTCTGCCGTATTCGACGACAAAACCCTTTGCTTCCCATTCCTTGACCACTTCCTGTAAGTCTTTTACCTTGTAAATCAGATGGCCGCTTCTCATCATAGTAGCCCTTCCTTTTCGCATTCTGCTTTTACCTTAGCATAGATTTTTAGGAAAAACAAGCCTTGAGATTAGTCTTCATTCACAGTGCAAACAACTGCCTCTTGTAACACGGAGCTTTATTGAATATAAAAAATTTTTGGTATTGGGGTGTCCTTATTCCACTAGTAAAATAGCTATCTCTCAGATAGTAGTGTGTGCCCAGATAATATTGTTAAGAATTGATTGTAAACATTATGAAAGAAAAAATAATCAAAACGAAAGTAGGACAGCTATTTGTGTCCTATCAACCTGCGGAAAAGATTGCTGTATTTTTAAGCGGTGCAGGGAGTCTGCCGACCTATGAAAATTTTTTGCCAGTCATTCGGAAGTTACCTAAAAATTGGGGCTATTTAACAATAGATTACCCTAATGCTGGGCAAAGCCCACTGGAAAATCAAGAAAATTTTGTTTTGGACGATTTGGTTCAATCTATTATGGAGGTTTTATCGCATTTTAAAGTAATCCAGTATGCTGTTTGCGCGCACAGTATTAGTGGCCTTGTGGCAGTTAAAATTGCTGAGTCAGAGACGTTTTGTCAGGGACTAATCTTAATTGAGCCGACCACTTATTCTGTTCTATATGGCGAATTAGCTCAGAATCCTTATCCCGAATTTTTATCCTTACAGGAGAAAGTTCAGACGCTCGGTGGAGGATATGAATATCTGAAAAAATAGGACAAGAGAGTTTTTCAGTAGCTGATTTTAAAATCTTATGGGCTAAGGCAGAAAGGAGTTCTGATAGATTAAAATCTGTACAAGAAGGATTTCAACATTATTGCAGTATCGCAAAAAGCGATTTTCAAAACTTAGATATCTCTTTTCAATTCCCAATTTTTATCCTGAGTCAGGCCTATCGAGAACAAGAATATAAATATTCCGAATTTGCTTCACAAAATACTCAGATTATTTTAGGAGGAAACCATCACTATTTACATTGGAGTCAGTCAGAAAAGATAGCGGAGCTTCTTTTGAAGTGTGATGAACGAGAGGTATACAAGCTTTAAATGGTATATTGAAAGTGGGTGTGAAGATACATGTAAAATAGCTGAGATTTTAATCTCAGCTATTTAGTACGTATTTATGAGAGTCTACCCAAGAATCTCAGCAATAGCATCTCGAATTTCCTGAACGGTTGCGGATTTGCTATGGTCACTGGTATCAAACTCGATATATTGACCATCATCATCAACAGTTCCCCCGACAGGCCCTTCGGATCCATCGACTGATGTTCCAATGGCAGGGGGGATGCTCGTATCTGCATAGTCTATATCAATAACGATGATGCGCGTATTGGCCTCTAAATCATCTATCATTGGAAGAGACGATGCGGAGGTCATATTCTGACTAGCATAGTATTCTAGGAAAGCCTTGATGGTTAGGTTATCAATTTGAGCAATTTTTTCGTCAAGGGCTGAGACATTTCTAGTTTCTTTCGTTTCATTTTCCATTGCTTGGCCTTTTTTGACCTGTGTCAAAGCAGTCAAACTGGCGGCTGTGGTAGCTAGAATAGCAGTAGAGAGAAGGAGTTTGCTTAACTTTTTTCCCATAGGTATCACCAACTTCTTTCTAGTTTTGCGTAAACACACTTGGGTGTTTATAGTGTTGTGACTCTATATGTATAATTATACGTTAAATAGCAATTTTAATCAAATAAATATAGGCAAGGGAATTCCCTCTTATCTCCCTTGTACATTCCCCTATATCATGATAAAATACTAGGCAGAGTATAATATGTTGGAGTCGAGATGAATTATTTTAATGTTGGAAAAATCGTCAATACGCAAGGTCTGCAAGGTGAGATGCGGGTTTTGTCAGTGACGGATTTTGCAGAAGAGCGTTTTAAAAAAGGCAATACTCTTGCCCTGTTTGACAAGAAAGATCAGTTTGTCATGGACGTGGAGATTGCCAGCCATCGCAAGGTCAAGAACTTTGATATTATCAAGTTTAAGGGGATGTACCACATCAATGACATTGAGAAATTTCGTGATTTTACTCTGAAGGTCCGAGAGGAAGACTTGACGGACTTGGAAGACGGGGAATTTTACTATCATGAAATCATCGGCCTTGAAGTCTATGAAAATGACATTCTTCTTGGTACGATTAAGGAAATTCTGCAGCCAGGAGCCAATGATGTCTGGGTGGTCAAGCGTAAAGGTAAGCGTGATTTGCTGCTGCCTTACATTCCGCCAGTGGTGCTGGGAATTGACATTGACCAAGGTCGGGTTGATGTAGAGATACCGGAAGGACTGGACGATGAAAATTGATATTTTGACTCTCTTTCCGGAGATGTTTGCGCCCTTGGAACACTCTATCGTCGGTAAAGCTCGGGAAAAAGGCCTCTTGGAAATCAACTACCACAATTTCAGAGAGAAGGCAGAAAAATCCCGTCATGTAGACGACGAGCCTTACGGCGGAGGTCAGGGGATGCTGCTACGGGCACAACCTATTTTTGATGCCTATGATGCCATTGAAAAGAAGGAACCTCGTGTGATTTTGCTGGATCCTGCTGGCCGGACTTTTGACCAAGCCTATGCTGAGGAGCTGGCTAAAGAAGAAGAACTCATTTTCATCTGTGGCCATTACGAAGGCTATGATGAGCGGATTAAGACTTTAGTGACAGATGAGATCTCGCTTGGTGACTATGTCCTTACTGGGGGAGAATTGGCAGCTATGACTATGATTGATGCTACAGTTCGCTTGATTCCAGAGGTTATTGGCAAGGAAGCCAGTCATACAGATGACAGTTTTTCGTCTGGACTCTTGGAGTATCCTCAGTACACTCGCCCCTATGATTATCGCGGCATGGTCGTTCCTGAAGTCCTTATGAGTGGCCATCATGAAAAGATCCGTAAGTGGCGTCTCTATGAAAGTCTGAAAAAGACCTACCTAAGACGTCCAGACTTGCTGGAACACTATGAAATGACGGCCGAAGAAGAAGCAATGTTAGAAGAAATTCGACAAGCTCAATCGAACTGACAAGCAAAGTTAACTCTTAGAAAGGATCTAGGAGTTTTTGCTTTACTCAATACAGAAATGCTCATTTTTGTTGGAAAAACCATCTTATTTTTCTAATAAAACATTTTTGTAACCAAATTGTAATAAAAAAACTATTAAAACTATACGTTTGCTACTAGTTAATACTAGCGTTTTGTGATAGTATATTACTATGCGGGCTGCTATACCCAGGGTAATTATAGTATGTGAGATTATAAAAAGGAGATTGATTATGGAAAAGAAAATAGGCAAGTCTGTTGTAGCGACTGGTATCGCAGCTACAACTATTATTTCTGGTGGACTGACCCATCAAGTGCACGCGGATGAGTTGGTTGAATCAACTGTAACAGCTCCACAAGCGACTGAAGTAACTGGAAAACCGGTGACAGCAGCAGATGTAGCTGTTGTCCAAGAAAATGCTGAAGCTGCTAAAGCTAAACTCGATGAGCAAAGATCGATAGTAGATACTGCTAAAACAGAAGCTGAAGATGCAAAAACTAGCGTGAAAGTGGCTGAAGCCGCTGTTGAGAATGCTAAAGAAATACAGGCAGAAGCAACAGAAGAAAATGTTGCTAAAGCGGAGACAGAAGCAAAAACAGCAGAGCAAGAGGTTAGCACGAAAGACGTTGCTGTTCGAGAAGCAGCGGCTAAAGCTGCCAAGGCTGACCAAGCTGTTAAAGATCAAGCAAATACTATTAAAGCGAGTCAATCTCTGGTAGATGTTGCAGAGACTGAATTGAAACAAGCTAAAACACCACTTAACTCAGAAGAGCAAGCTGTAGCAACTGCTAAGAGTCAGCAAAGTCAAGCACAGACTGCTTTAGACAATGCAAAGTCTGAACTGACAAAGGCAGAACAAGCAGCGTCTTCTGCTCCACAGGTGCAGGCTGAAATCCAGAATAAAATCAATCAGGCAAAGGAATCTTTGGGTCAAACCAATCAAGCTATCAGCTCTCTTGAAGGACAGATTCCGGCTGCCGAGAAAGCAGCAGCAACAGCTCCTGTTGACCTTCGCAATACGACTTATTCTCAATTTTTAGAAAATGTTCGTAACAATGCGGCTAATCAGGAGATTCGTGATGCTGCCAATAATGCTCTTGCAGTTTATCAACGTGGACAAAATGAATTTGGTATCTCAGTTAATTCTGACCCAACAAGTCCAGCTAGTCTAGAAAATAACCTTCAAGCTTTGGAGTTGGTTAAGGCGATTAATGCTTACCGTCGTAATGCTGGCTTACAAGAGTTGTTGGTTGACCCGTATGCGAATGTGGCCAGCCAGATTCAGACTATCTACTTTGAGCGCAATAACAGGCACATGGGCAAGCTGATTCGTAACGAGAATGTGGCGATTAGTTTTGACCCTCAGGGTGCAGTTAATTTCTGGCATAATGAAGAAAAAGCACTCTACCAAGAGATTGCAGCGCAATATGGACTGCCTACTGATGAAACTCAGATTGATGCTAATGCTATCTACATGAGAGTTGGAGCAGATGTGTTTGCTAAGATTGGTCACTATGTTCAGATGATGGATAATAAAGCCAATGCTATCTCAGCAGCTTATGATAAGCATCCAAACCAATGGGGCACACCTCATGGTACATCCGAAGTTGGTTTCCATCATATTAGCAACTTTGACCAACGTGTTAATAACGGTACTCTATTGACTGTTGCGGCTATGGAGCAGTTGTTGCGTGCTGGTGGCGGTCGTTCTGCAGGTTCTAACGCTAATGTTACAGCACTTAAGAAACAAATAGCTGAACTTAAGGCTCAAAAAGTCGGTCAGGAATCAGCTATCAATATCCTCAATGCTCAATTAGCTGATGCTCAAAAGGCAGCGGCAGATCAAATTGCAGCAGTTGAAGCAGCTCGTCAGAAGGTAGCAACTGCTGAAAATAATCTGGCATTGACCAAGCAAAATGTTGCCCTTAAGCAGGAAGCTCTCGACAGAGCGACAGCTAAGATTGCAGCAAACCTAGCACCTTATCAGACTAACTTGAGCAATGCTCAGGCTGTTCTAGCGGCAGCTAAGGATAAGTTGGCAGAACTTCAGTCTGCTCAAGAAGCTGCGAAAGCTAATTTGACAACTGCTCAAGAGGATTTCTTGGCTGCTCAAAAGACATTAGCAGCAGCTAAAAAGAAAGTTATTGATCTAAAAAATGCTCCTCAGTTACTAGCAGAAGCTGAGCGAGAGTTGGCAGAAGCACAGCTTGATTTTGAAGCTAAACAAGCAATCTTAAATCAAGAGACTGCAACTTTAGCTGTCCTTGAGGAATCCTACAACAGTCTTCAAGCGACTTATGAAACTCTCTTGAATATCTTGAACCAAGCATCTCTCCTTTATGGAAATGCTCTGAATAGCAACTACCGCTCAGGTGAAGATAAACAGACTCTAACAGCTGTAAAAGGTGGAGCAGCTGGTCCAGGTACAGAGGATGAATCTAAGAAAGATTCAGATGCTAAGACTGCAGAAGTTCATGCGAACACTCGTGAAGTCAAAGGAGCAACTACGGGTGCCGTTCAAGCGGCAGGTGGTGGTGCATTTACTGATTTTGTTGTAAATCCTGCAGCTCAGCTAGCAAGTGTGGCTACGACAGCCGATAAGGCTCCAACGGTACCTGCTATTCTGCCAAATACTGGTTCAGAAGCAGAACGCCTTGCGATTTTTGGTATGGCACTTGGTGCAGCTGCCTTTTTGGGAACCAACAAGCGCCGTCGCAGAGACGAAGATTATAATTAAAGAAATACAAAATGAGACTGGAATAATTTTCAGCCTCATTTTTTGTCTATAGCTGATAAGCAATCGCATATAGAAAGGAAAGAGAGGCTAAGTTCTGCATTTTCTAAGAAAAAACTTCCGATATTAACTGTCGGAAGTTTTCAATATACATATTAGTTTCTATTTGACTGCTCCGCCTGTTACACCTTCTACGTAGTATTTCTGCATGAAGATGAAGAGAAGAGTGATTGGGATAGCGATGATAATCGCTCCAGATGTAAAAGGTAGGAACCATTTATTGATGGCGTCCTTATTAAGCATTTGGAAAAGTCCTAAAGCGACTGTGTATTTTTCCTTGACATCGCCTAGGATGACAGAGGCAAAGATGAAGTCGACCCAAGGTCCCATGAAAGCCATAAGTGCTGTGTAAACGATAATCGGTTTTGACAGCGGCAGTGTGATAGTCCGGAAGATTTGGAAGCGGGTAGCTCCGTCGATCATAGCGGATTCGTCCAAAGAATATGGGATAGTATCAAAGAAGCCTTTAGCGATATAGAAGCCTAGAGCTGCTCCAGCTGAATAAACCAGAATCAGTGAGGTCAGGGTTTGTGTCAAATTGAGTGCTTTCAAGATGTAGTAAACCGCAATCATAGACATGAAGCCTGGGAACATGTTAAGAACCAAAGCCAGCTTGAGGAAACGGTTTTTATGCTTGAATTTGATACGGCTGAGTGAGTAAGCCATACCCACAGTAATCAAAGTAGACAGGATACAGGTTGCTGTCGCAACAATCAGGGTATTCATAAACCACTGAAGAAAAGGATAAGTGTTGTTATTAAACAGTCTGATATAGTTGTCAAGAGTATAAGTCTTAGGGAAGAAGTAAGGGACTGCATTAGAACCTTCACCACGGAAGCTGGTCAGAAAAATCCAGATAATCGGCGTTAGCCAGATGAGTGCTAAAACAGCCAGTAAGACATAAATCCCTAATAAACTGAGTTTTTTTCTATTTTTCATTATTTAGCAGTTCCTTCCTTGAATGATGCGGATCTAGTATAGGCTAAGAGACTGAAGGCTGCAGAGATTGCAAAGATCAGGATACCGATAACAGATGCCAGATTGTAGTCCTTGGCAGAAACGGTCAGTTTATAGAGCCAGGTAACCAAGAGGTCAGTTGAGCCTGCCTGATAGTAGGAAGAGTTAGTAGGTCCACCGCCTGTCAGGAAGTAGATAACGTTGAAGTTGTTAATGTTTCCGATAAACTGCTGAATGAGTGATGGCGCCATAATCAAGAGAATTTGAGGGAAAGTAATGCTCTTGAAGATTTGAAGCTTGCTAGCTCCATCAATCTCAGCGGCTTCGATTTGCTCACTAGGCAGGTTCATGATAATCCCGGTCGCTACCAGCATGGTAAATGGAATACCAATCCACATATTGACAAGGATGATGGAGAACTTAGCCCAAACAGGGTCACTCAAGAATGGAATTGGATTCTGAATGAGATGGAGGCTTTGCAATAGTCCGTTCAAAGGTCCATTGTCATTCAGGAAATTACGCATCAAGAGCAGGGACACGAATTGAGGCACAGCAATAGTGATAACGAAGAGTGTGCGCCAAACTTTCTTGTACTTGAGGCCTTTTGTATTGAGCAAGAGAGCTAAAACGATTCCGAAGAAGAAAGTAGTAGCTGTCGCAGCAACCGCCCAAATCAAGGTCCAGCTTAAAAGTGGGAAGAAGGTGCTAGCCATACGACCTGAGAAAACATCACCAAAGCTAGAGAAGCCAACCCAGTCAAAGAGTGATTTAGGAGCTGGATGCTTATGGTCAAAGTTAGTAAAGGCCAAACAGATCATATAGATCAGAGGCAAGATGGTAAAGAGCAGTACTCCGATAAGAGGGATGCTCATTAGGCCCATGTGAAAGCGGCCGTCAGCCAACGTCTTAAAGTCCTCAACGAAGTTGGGAATCTTCTGGCCTGACTGCTTGAGAGCCATCAAGTGACGAGCACTTTTCAGATTACACCAGTAGATGTAGGCGAAGACTGCACAGAAGATGAGAGAAGCAAGTCCAAAAATCAGCATCAGCATAGAGTTATCACCCGCTACTTGAACAGTGATTTCCAAGCCGTTAACTTTTTTGATAGCCTCTCCTTGCTCTTGAGTCCCCAATGTAATCATGCCGCCAATAGCTGGTATGATTTGGACTGCAAAAGCAATCAGGAAAGCAATTTCTGAGAAGAGGAAGAGCAGCCCCTTGATAAATTGTTTGTTTACAAGGTTGCTCAGTCCCATTACCAGAAAAGAGAGTTTGACATCCCATGTTCCCTCTTTAAAGATCTGAACCATGGATGCATTGTCATAGGATGACTGAGTCATAGTATTCTCCTTATATTTACAAAGAAAGAAGTGAGGAGGTTGCCCCCTCACTTCAATGCTTATTTAAATTTGCTTGAGTATTATTTAGCTGCTGCTAAATCTTTATCAAACTGTTGTAATTTTGCGAGGTATTGATCTTCACCAAATTTACCGTTGTAAGCATCGCTGAGGATTGCAGCACTTTCAGTCCAGAAGACAGACATTTGGCTAAGTTTAGGCATAACTGTTGTGTAGGTATCAGAAGATCCCATTGTGATAACAGCTTGTGCCAAGGCATCTTTCTTAACATCTTCAGACTCTTGCACTTCTTTGTTAGCAGGGATGATGTGACGTCCTTCAAACTTGAATTGGTTTTCTTGGCTTTCTTTGCTAGTAAGCACTTGAGCCAGTTTGTAGCTTGCTGCGATACGGTCAGTGTCGCCGTTTGAAGGTGTTTGGTTAACTGCGTAAAGTTTTACACCGAGGAAGGCTTTTTGTTGAACGTCTTGTCCACCGATGTTAACAGTTGGGTAAACAGAGATACCAAGGTTGTCTTTGCCGACAGCTTTTTCAGCAGCTGCGTAGTCCCATGGACCTGATTGGAAAGCGTCAACTGAACCATCTTCAAATTTAGCAAGAAGGTTAGAAGCATCTACGTTTACAAAACCGCTGTTATTCTTTTGAGCTGCGATGAACTTCAGAACGTTCACACCGGCTTCGTTACCCCAGTTTGTTCCGTCTACTTGCTCACCATCTTTACCAAAGAGAGTGTCGCCAACAGAAAGGAAGAGTGGAGCAGTGATGTATCCATTAGCCTCTTTCAAGTTTCCACCAAATTTAGCTTTAGAAGTGATGGTTTCATAAGACTTAACATCATCAGCGGAAAGCCTTGATTTGTTATAGTAGGTTACTTGTGATTCGATACCGTATGGGAAAGCATAAGTTTTGCCTTTGTATTGAGCACCAACTGCTGCTTGTTCAGTATCGTTTTTCTTGACTTCTTCTGCCATTTTAGAAGGAACTTCTTGAATAGCTCCAGCTTCAACTAATTTACCAAGTTGGTCGTGTGGCAGAGAGAAAACATCAGCAGCAGTACTAGCATCTTTTGTCAGATTTTCCTGAGCGTTTGGATCTTCCATTTCGACTACATCAACCTTGTAGCCTGATTCTTTCTCGAACTTGCTAACTGTATCAGAGTAAGAATCTTTAGCACCAGTTGGTACCCAAAGTTTCAAGGTCTTGCTATCAGCTTTAGAAGAAGAACTCTCCTTGCTACTGTTCGAGCTACAAGCTGCTAACAGTGTTCCTGCAGCCAGCAAGCTGACACTGCCCAATACTACTTTTTTCCATGTTTTCATTCCTATTTCCTCCCGGAATTTTTATTTACAATCCTATTATGCAACCGTTTGCAATTTTTGTCAAGTCTTTTTTGAAAAATTTTTTAAAAATATATTAATTTTTCTAAAATTTTTCTATTTTATCTCTGTTTATTTAATCAAAGCCTATTAAAATGGCTGTGCAATCGCTTGCTTGATTTTTACTTAGAAAACGCATTGTTATAAAGAAAATCATGTTTCTTTTGAGATTGATTTTTGATACTTGCAAGAAGATATAAAGACAAGTTAAAGTTCAGTATTACCTATGAAAAGAATCAAACTTATGATTTTCTAACATTCTAACGTCTTTCTGTTGTATGCTATTCTTTTCTGCTATAATAGACCTATGAACAAGCTAATCCAATCAAAGCTGGAACTGTTGCCGACCAGTCCCGGCTGTTACATTCACAAAGACAAAAACGATACTATTATTTATGTTGGCAAAGCCAAGAATCTGCGCAACCGGGTTCGTTCTTATTTCCGTGGTAGTCATGATACCAAGACGGAGGCTCTTGTTTCTGAGATTGAGGATTTTGAGTTTATTGTCACCGAGTCTAACATTGAGGCTTTGCTTCTGGAAATCAATCTAATCAAGGAAAACCAGCCCAAGTACAATATCATGCTCAAGGACGATAAGTCCTATCCATTTATCAAGATTACTAACGAAACCTATCCACGCCTAATCATCACGCGCCAAGTCAAAAAGGACGGTGGACTTTATTTTGGTCCTTATCCGGATGTCGGTGCGGCCAATGAAATTAAGCGTCTTTTGGATCGACTCTTTCCTTTCCGCAAGTGTACAAATCCGCCTGAAAAGGTCTGCTTTTACTACCATCTGGGGCAGTGCAAGGCTCACACTATTTGCCAAGTAGACAGCCAGTATTTCAAAGAGCTGGCTCAGGAGGTGGCGGCCTTTCTCAAGGGTCAGGATGACCAGATTATTGAGGATTTACGGGGGAAAATGGCTGGCGCAGCGCAAGCTATGGAGTTTGAAAAAGCGGCAGAGTACCGCGACTTGATTCAGTCCATTGGCACCCTGCGAACCAAGCAGCGGGTCATGGCCAAGGATTTGCAGAATCGGGATGTCTTTGGTTACTATGTAGATAAGGGCTGGATGTGCGTACAGGTCTTCTTTGTCCGCCAGGGCAAGTTAATCGAGCGCGATGTCAATCTTTTTCCTTATTACAATGATCCTGACGAAGATTTTTTGACCTATGTTGGCCAGTTCTATCAGGAAAAATCCCACCTCAAGCCCAATGAAATTTTGATTCCGGCAGATATTGACGAAGAAGCTGTACGGGCCATGGTGGATACCAAGGTGCTAAAGCCCCAGCGAGGCGAGAAGAAGCAGTTGGTCAATCTGGCTATCAAAAACGCCCGAGTCAGTCTCCGGCAGAAATTTGACCTTTTGGAGAAATCTATTGAAAAGACCCAAGGTGCTATTGAGAATCTAGGGCAGCTTCTTAACATTCCGACACCTGTTCGCATTGAGTCTTTTGATAACTCCAACATCATGGGGACCAGTCCTGTATCAGCTATGGTGGTCTTTGTCAATGGTAAACCAAGCAAGAAGGACTATCGCAAGTATAAGATTAAGACTGTGGTAGGACCCGATGACTACGCAAGTATGCGTGAGGTCATCAAGCGGCGCTATAGTCGGGTGATTCGAGATGGACTGACTCCGCCTGATTTGATTGTCATTGACGGTGGACAGGGTCAGGTCAATGTCGCTAAAGAAGTTATTCAGGAGCAGTTGGGATTGGATATTCCCATCGCTGGACTGCAAAAAAATGACAAGCACCAGACCCATGAACTGCTCTTTGGTGACCCTCTGCAGGTTGTAGAATTATCCCGGAATTCGCAGGAATTTTTCCTGCTTCAGCGTATCCAAGATGAGGTCCACCGCTTCGCCATTAGCTTCCACCGCCAGCTCCGGTCTAAAAATTCCTTCTCATCGCAGCTGGATGGCATTGAAGGCTTGGGACCAAAACGCAAGCAAAATCTTATGAAACACTTCAAATCTCTAACCAAGATTAAAGAAGCCAGTGTCGACCAAATCGTCGAAGTCGGTGTACCACGAGCAGTGGCAGAAGCGGTGCGGGAGAAGTTGAATCCAGTAGACCAGCAGAAAGCAACATTGCCAGAAGTAGCAGAGCCACAGGTGGATTTAAAATAGACAAATCTCATATGAGGACTGTGTATGCTGAATTTTTCCTATAATGAGAAAAATTATTACAGCTAGTGTAGCGCTTTTATCTGTTATAACTTTAGCAGCATGTTCTGGAAAAACAACATCAGATTCTTCTGAAAAAGCTTCAAGTTCTGTAGAAAAAACATCTACTTCAAAGAGTAAATCAAGTAGCTCTGAAACTTCATCAAAAACAGCTAGTTCAGATGTAGAAATCCCAGAAATTGTTCTTTTGACAGATGAAGAAATCGACAATGCTAAAACAATTGGTGACATGAAAGCTCTCTTTAGTAAGTTGATTGATAATTATAAAAAGTACATTGATGAAATTGGGAACAAAGTACCTGAGGCTGGGAAAGAAGCATACAATCAACAAGTAGAACCAGCTATTCAATCTATGGAAACTTCAAGAGAAACTTTTAATGAAACGCTCTCAAGTGCTGGTTCAGATGATACAGAAATTCCGGAACAAAATCGTGCTCTATTTGCTCAGCAATTGAAAACAGGACGTGATGCTATGAAGAAGGCTATTGAAGGGGCTTATAAAGCTCTTGGTCAGCTTAAATCTGGACAATAATATTAACAAAGCAGGTAAGAACCACCTGCTTTTTTTATTCCTAAAATTTAAAATCAATCGAAGAAAGAGTATTTGAGAGAAAGCCTAAAATATTCATAACAGTTACGGTGTAAAGTTTCTCCCAGTGAAAAAACTCCTGCAAACTCTTACAAAATATGATAAAATGAAGCTAATATATTTAGAAAAGGATGCGACTTATGAAATTTCTAGAACTCAATAAAAAGCGTCATGCGACCAAGCATTTTAATGACAAGCCTGTGGATCCAAAGGATGTTCGCACTGCCATTGAAATTGCAACGTTGGCACCCAGTGCTCACAATAGCCAGCCATGGAAGTTCGTTGTGGTGCGGGAGCGTAATCAGGCTCTGGCAGAGACAGCTTTCGGTGGAAATGTGGACCAGATTAAGGAAGCACCAGTGACCATTGCCCTCTTTACGGATACAGATTTGACCAAGCGGGCTCGTAAGATTGCGCGGGTAGCTGGAGTTAAGAATTTCTCTGATGAGCAGCTCCAATTTTACATGCAAAATCTGCCAGCTGAGTTTGCTCGCTATAGTGAACAGCAAAAGAGCGATTATTTATCTCTCAATGCTGGTCTGGTAACCATGAATCTTGTTTTGGCTCTGACTGACCAAGGTATCGGCTCTAACATCATCTTAGGTTTCGATAAATCTAAGGTTAATGAGGTTTTGGAAATTGATGAGCGTTTTCGTCCGGAACTCTTGATTACTGTTGGCTATACAGATGAAAAACTAGAGCCTAGTTATCGTTTGCCGGTTGATGAAATCATTGAGAAACGTTGATATAGTTGCGTTTATGATTTAATTCGACATTCTATTGATTTAAATCGAATTAGAAATTTGGGGTGAAATAATGACAATTGATTTTAAAGCGGAAGTTGAAAAACGCAGAGAAGCTCTCTTAGCTGACCTGTTTAGTCTTTTGGAAATCAACTCAGAGCGGGATGATTCCAAGGCAGACAAGGAGCATCCTTTTGGACCTGGACCTGTTCAAGCTCTGCATAAGTTTTTAGAAATTGCTGAACGCGATGGTTATGAAACGAAGAATGTGGACAATTATGCTGGACACTTTACTTTTGGTGAGGGTACGGAAGAACTTGGAATTTTTGCCCACATGGATGTGGTTCCTGCCGGGAGTGGCTGGAATACAGATCCTTACAAACCTGAAATTATTGATGGTAAGCTTTATGCGCGTGGTTCGTCTGATGATAAAGGGCCAACCATGGCTTGTTACTACGGTTTGAAAATCATCAAAGACTTGGGATTGCCAGTATCTAAGCGCGTGCGCTTTGTGGTGGGGACAGACGAGGAATCCGGTTGGCAAGACATGGACTATTATTTCAAGCATGTTGGCCTACCTGAGCCAGACTTTGGTTTCTCACCAGATGCGGAATTTCCAATCATTAACGGTGAAAAAGGAAATATCTCAGAATATCTCCACTTTGGTAATAGTAATGATGGCAGCTTTAAACTTAAGAGCTTCACTGGCGGACTTCGTGAGAATATGGTGCCAGAATCAGCGACAGCTATTTTTACTGCAGCAGTTGATGCAGAGGAGTTGGATAAGAAATTACAAGACTTTGCTGCTGCCCACAAGGTTTCAGCTAGTCTAAAAGAAAATGGCGACGCTCTTGAAGTGACAGTCATTGGGAAATCAGCTCATGGTTCTACACCAGAGGACGGTATCAACGGCGCAACCTATCTGGCTCTCTTCCTCAACCAATTCGACTTTGCTGGTGACGCCAAGGCTTATCTGGAAGTTGCGGCTCAAGTTCTGCACGAAGACTTTGCTGGTGAGAAGTTAGGAATTGCTTATACAGATGCTAAAATGGGTGTTCTCAGTATGAATGCTGGTGTCTTCCATTTTGACAGTGCCAATGCTGACAATACCATTGCTCTGAATATCCGTTACCCGCAAGGAACTGATCCGAAAACAATTCAGGCCGGTCTTGAAAAAGTTACTGGTGTTGTGTCTGTGAGTTTGTCTGAACACGGACACACTCCGCACTATGTCCCAGTAGATGATGAATTGGTAGCAACTCTTTTGAGTGTTTACGAAAAACAAACGGGTCTCAAAGGACATGAGCAAGTCATTGGTGGTGGAACCTTTGGCCGTCTTTTGAAGCGCGGTGTGGCTTTTGGAGCTATGTTCCCAGACTATGTCAACACTATGCATCAAGCCAATGAATTTACAGACGTAGAAGACCTTTTCCGTGCTGCGGCCATTTACGCGGAGGCTATCTACGAGCTAATCAAATAAAAAAGAAGAACTCGTTTGGCCTTGCTGGATGAGTTTCTTTGCAAGGAGCTATCATGCAAACAATAGAGGATATTGCCAAGGCCATCATGTCTGATCCAGAAAATCAAGAATTTACAGAGCAGGGAATCAAGCCGCTTTTTGCGGCACCTAAGAATGCTCGGATTAACATTGTTGGTCAAGCGCCGGGGCTGAAAACTCAGCAGGCAGGACTTTACTGGAAGGACAAGAGTGGTGAGCGGCTGAGAAAATGGCTGGGTGTCGATGAAGAGACTTTTTATAATTCTGGCTACTTTGCGGTTTTGCCCATGGATTTTTATTTTCCGGGGCATGGGAAGTCTGGAGATTTACCACCTCGTAAGGGCTTTGCGGACAAATGGCATCAGCCAATTTTAGAGCTTTTGCCAGATATTGAGCTGACAATTTTGATTGGTCAGTATGCGCAAAAATACTATCTTCATCAAAAAGGAAATATCAAGCTGACCGAGACGGTTCAACGTTATCAAGACTACCTGCCTGACTTTTTTCCTTTGGTCCACCCATCGCCCCGCAACCAAATTTGGATGGCTAAAAATCCTTGGTTTGCAGAGCAGGTTGTGCCAGACTTGCAAAAAATTGTAAAGAATATCATGAAGAAATGAGGTAAGAAGGATGGATGCATTTGAAAAAGTAGTAGAAAAACTAAAGGAATTAGACATTCCGTTCGAGTTGGTAGAGCATAAGCCAGCGCTGACCACAGAGCAAGCAGACACCTTTATCGAAGGAATCGAAGGTGTTCGGACCAAGACCATGTTTTTGACCAATAAGAAGAAAACCCAGTATTACCTGCTGATTATGGATGACAAGAAGAGTCTGGACATGGATTTGTTTAAAGAGCTGGTTTCAGCCAACCGTATTCGCATGGCTTCAGCAGATTCTCTCTTCGAAAAAATGCAGCTGCCACCAGGAACTGTATCGCCTTTTGGTCTGCTAAACAATGAGGAAAAGGATATTCAAGTTTATTTTGATAAAGAGATTATCAACGAAGAACGCATGAGTTTCCATCCTAATACCAATGAAAAGACTATCTTTGTCTCTACAAAAGATTTGTTTAAATTCTTGCAAGATTTAGGCTACTCTTACCAAGTGCTGGAGCTTTAACTAACTGTTTTGCTGAGATAGAGTAGTACTATCCAGCTGCTCTCTCAGGTTGTCAAACCGAGTGGATTGGTATCACTCATTTGCTAGCGTCTTGAACTTGGATGAAGGACGTATCCAGCAACTTGCTTCCTCTCAGGAGATTCTCCAACAGCCAGCCAATGATTTTGTCAAAGAACTATTATACCTTGCAGGAGTAGCTGACTGATTTTTTTGAAAAGTCTAAGCTTAGAATGCTAAACTTTGTAGAAAGCGAGGTGATTCTATGGAAACGATGAAAGCTATAGTCATTTACGAAGCAGGTGGCCCAGAAAAGCTTCTGCTGGAAGAAAGACCGATTCCACAACTTCAAGAAGGCTGGACCTTGGTCAGGGTCAGAGGGTTTGGGATTAACCGATCGGAGATTTTTACTCGTGAGGGTTTATCGCCTAGTGTCACCTTTCCTCGAATTTTAGGCATTGAGTGTGTTGGTCAAGTGGCTGAGACGACTCGGCCTGATTTAGAGGTCGGTCAAAAAGTGGTTTCCATTATGGGTGAAATGGGGCGAGCTTTTGACGGTTCTTATGCTGAGTATGTCCTCCTGCCGAACGACCAAATTTATACAGTCGAGACCAACCTGACCTGGACGGAGCTGGCTGCAGTGCCAGAGACCTATTATACTGCTCTAGGCTCTATGAAAAATCTGTGTATTGAGCCCAATGACAAGATTTTAGTCCGAGCTGCTACTAGCGGTGTCGGTTTGGCCTTTGCTCGTCTGGTCAAGGCACAGTTTCCAGACACACATATCGTGGGCTCGGTCAATAGCGGTTCCAAACAGTTTCTGCTCAAGCACCAAGCCTACGACGATATCATCATAGACCAGGATGGTCGACTGGAAACAGAGGAGAAGTTTGGTAAAATCCTTGAATTGGTCGGCCCAGCTACTGTCAAGGATTCATTTGACCATATCGCAGAGGGCGGGATTATCTGTGTGACCGGCCTCTTGGGCGGCCAATGGGAACTGGATGATTTCAACCCAATTGAAGAAATTAAAAATAACAGTTTTCTGACAAGTTTCCACTCTGCTCATGTGAGCCAAGATTTGATAGATGAATTATTTGACTACATTGACCGCTACCAGGTCAATGTTACACCAAGGCGTGTCTTTCCCCTAGAGCAAGTGCCCAAAGCTCATGCTTTTATAGAGGGAACAGCAGGTTTTGGAAAAATCGTGATTATGAATGAATAGGAGAAAAAGAATGCAAAAAATTAGTGCGAAAGATTTATATGACAAATTGCAGGCAGAAGAACTGCAGTTGATTGATGTCCGTGAGGTGGACGAATTTACAGCTGGACATGTCTCTGGAGCTCTGAATCTGCCTCTCAGCAGCTTGCCGGAGAATTATGGGCAATTAGATAAACAAATCCCCTACCATATCATCTGCCAAAAAGGCGGCCGCTCAGCGCGTGCCTGCGAATTTTTGGAAGCCAAGGGTTACCAAGTAACCAATGTCGAAGGAGGAGTGGAAGCTTTTCCTGCTAAATTGACGTTGTGACAAGCGATTAAGAAGTGCAAATGCCGGAATAGATTGAATTTCCGGCCCTTTTTTTGTATACTATAGTAGTATAATAAATTGAGGATAGGAGAATATCTATGTCAAAAGAAGATTGGCTTGAATATTTTGAGGCCGTTAACGGACGCTCAGCTACAGAAGAAGAAATTGCCCAAGCATTGGCTGCCGGGGAATTTGTTGAAGCTGAACAGTTAAGTGCTGAGCAAGTGTCTAGTGAAGCTAGCCCAGCTTCATCAAGCTTTGAACAGCCTCAACAAGAAGCTCAAACAGTTGAAACACAAGGTCATCCACAAAACTTTGCTCAGCCGCAAAAATTCCAACAACCTTTTGCTCAGCCGGCTTCTCAACAATATCAAGAAGCTCCACAGCAACAAGCGAATCAAAATCAATTTGCGAATCAGGGACAAGCATATAAGCAACAAGGATTTCAGCAAGCGAGCCCTTTTGCTGGCCAGCCTCAGTCTTCTGGACCGCAAGCTTATCAGAACAACCCACAGCAAGGACAGTTCAATTCACAAGTACCTCAACAAGGACCGCAGGCTTATTACAGTCAGCAGCCTCCTCAGCCCAACGAGTTTTCTAAAACAATGAAAGGTTTCTGGACTTGGCTTGTTTCAGCTTGGAAATCACCGACATCTGAAATTGAGAGCAGTAAGGTGAATGGCTACCTATCTTTAGGTTTGACAGTGTTCTTTTTTGCTATTGTCGCCAACTACAACATTTTCAGTACTATTGGTATCATGAGTTTTGGTATGTATAATGGACCGACTTTTAATTTCAAAATCTTCTTTGTTTCACTGATAGCAGCGGCTCTCTTCCTTTTTTCTATTATTTTAGGTGGTTTTGTTGTGAAGCGTTTGGTCTACCAGGATAGAAGTTTTACCTTTAATAAGGCTTTTGATTGGTACGGTCGACTGTATGCCATTGTTCTTCCATTTATTGCTGTTTCAGCTCTGTTTGCTCTGTTGGGTATTATTCATTTATCTCTGTTCTTCACATGGATTGGTCTTTTGTTAGTCGGAGTTGGAGCGACCTTTGCTTTGATTTATTCCAAGACAAACAACTCTATGGATCCTTTTTATAAATACCTATTGGCCATTATTGTCAATGGTGTGATTACACTTTTCTTCTCTTTCATCGCTTTTTCTCTACTAACTAGTATCGCAATGATGTAATAATTGGAGGAGATTTATGGCAACAAAAGAAAAATGGGTTGATCTCTTTGAAAAAGTAATTGGTCGAAAACCAACTGCAAGTGAGTTTCTAGCCGGCAAACAATCTAACTTTGATCCAAAAAAAATTAAGGAGATTGCAGGCGAAGCAGAGGAAGCAACCACAGAAACTCCGTCAGTAGAAAATACTACTGATGAAGCTTCTGAGAATCAAAATATTGTTCAGGAGAAGCCTTCTGAAGATTCTGTCACAGAAGAATCAATTCAACCATCTTCCCAAGATGAGAAGCAAGGTTCTTCTGAGTCTAGCCAATATGAAGAACTCCGCCAGAATTGGCTGCAAGCTTTTGAAAATAATATTGGTCGAAAACCTACCAAAGAAGAATTTGCAGAAGCTAAGAGCCAAGGATTCTCTAACCTACCTATCCGATCTGAACTGCTCGATTCGCAATTACCACAGAAACCGGTAAAAAAGGCTAAAAAGAGAATATCAAAGAAGCAAGCAATCATGATTGGAGGTCCAACCCTTCTAGTTGCCGCTTTGATTGGAGCTTTCTTCTATCTAAACTCTATAACCGGAGTTAAAGTAGTTACAGACCATTTTGCAAAAGCAGTCTCTAGTAAAGACTTTGATGAAGTGGCAAGTCTTCTCTCTACTCAATCCGATAGGTGGACACGTGCTGAAGCAAGAGCACTGGTTGAGCACCTAGAGAGCCAAAAAATCAATCTCGAAACTGAGCTAGATAACATTGTTGAGTCAAATGGCAAATCTGCTTATATTGATGACAATAATAATAAGATTTTAGGTGTTACTGAAAAGAGTAAGAAATTTGGTATTTTCCAGGAATATCAGATGGTTTCCTATCCAGTTAAAGTTAAAGTCAATACTAATTTAGATAATGCTACCATTAAACCTAGTGAGAAAAAAACTATTACCCTTAAGAAAAACACAGACACTGAATTGGGTGAATATCACTTCATCAAACAAGACTTTACTCTCAAAGGTAAGACGGATGTTGGAGATGTAGAGAGTAAGGTTCAGCTTGATTTAGCTACGGCTAAAGATAATGAGATCAAACTGGATCTCAAGTCTGAAAAGAAACAGCTAAAAATTACTATGCCTTCTGAAACTTCAAAAGCAACAGATATTAAAATCGTTGTTAATGGTAAAGAAAGTGGTAGCAGTTTGACCCCTGAGTTGCAGCTTGTTCCTTATCAAGAACTTGAAATTTATGCCAAGTTTACTATCTCTGATACTACCTTTACTACCAATAAAGAGACAGTGATTGTGGAAGATGATACCACGAATGTGAAATTATCTCTTCCTAAGGAAGTGGTTTCTAAGATTAGAGAAAAGAACGAAGAAGCGAAAAAGGTTGAGGCTCAAAAGGCAAAAGTCTCTACTTTCCTTAATGACTACCGCAGTGCTGTTTTCAGCTCAGTTTCTAACAGGAGCAACAACTATTCTCAATACTACGATACCTCTAGTGCAGTATATCGAGAAATGGTTGAGTGGACCACTGGTGGTGGTGTTAAGAAAGCGAAAATTAACTATTATGAGCCAGGAGCTTTGGATATCCGCGAAATCAAGGAAGAAAATGGTTCCTATATCGTGACAACATATGAGGACTATACAGTCCACTATGTTGATAGCACTCCAAATAGTGTAAATCGTAAAAATAAGACTTATTACTTGAAACCTAGCGGGGATTCTTTTGTAATCTATAATCTTGAAGTTTCAGAAGGTTGATATTATGACAATGAAATACAGTAAACTAATTTTTCTTGCAGCATCTGTTCTTGTTCTAGGCGCGTGTTCGTCTGGTAAAGACACTACTGGAGATAGCTCTAATAAACAAGCGGCTAGCTCAACTAGTACGGTTAAAAAACAAGATGCTGAAAAAGACAAAAACTCTAGCCAAGATACGACAACATCTTCAGATAACACTGATACTAAAAAGGAGCAAAATCACGAGGCCAAAACTCTTGATCAAAATGTTTCTTATAACGGCAGCTACTACAGTGTCAAAGGGAAATATGATGAGATTCTTGTTGTCAACAAACACTACCCTTTGTCTGCTTCCTATAACCCAGGTGAGAATGCGATTGCTAAAGCAGAATTGCTCAAACTGATTGCTGACATGAAGGCACAAGGTTATGCCATCAGCGACCAATACAGTGGCTTTCGCAGCTATGATACTCAGACCGAGCTCTATCAAAACTATGTCAATCAGGACGGTAAATCAGCAGCAGATCGCTATTCGGCTCGACCAGGCTACAGTGAGCACCAGACTGGCTTAGCTTTTGACTTGATTGATAAGAGTGGTAACCTTGTGCAAGAAGTAGGAGCCAGTCAGTGGCTCTTAGACAACGCTTATAAATACGGTTTTATCATTCGCTATCTAGAAGGCAAGGAAGATTCAACTGGCTACATGCCTGAAAGCTGGCATCTACGCTATATTGGTCAAGAAGCCAAGGAAATTGCTCAATCAGGCAAATCTTTAGAAGAATATTTCGGCATTACTGGCGGTGATTACGAAGAATAATCATCCTATTATCCGTTACAAGGAGGAAGAAAATGAAATTTTTTGTTACCAATCCCAATAATGATTTTGCAGAAACACCTGTGCAGGAAGAAGGCAGGATCATCCATCATCTGCATCTTGCTAAAGGAAAAGAAGTACCAGAGCACAGTGCTGATGCACTAGTAACAGTCGTTTGTTTATCAGGAAATGTAAGCTTTTCTGCTGGAGAGCATACTGTACGGCTGGTGGCAGGTTCCTTTCTAACGATGGAACCCAATGAGTCACACAGCTTGGTTGGAGAAGAAGATAGCCACCTCTTGGTTATCAAACAACTCAAATATTAATAAATACAAAAATACTAGAAGCCGGAATAAATGCTTCTAGTATTTTTTACTATTCAGCATTAGTTATTCATTAATATAAATAAAAACCCATAACGAAGAAAGTTGGCAACAGATTCTTTGATTCTTAAACCAAACTTAAGAAAAACTTAAAAAAGGCTTAATATAAGCTTAAAATAAACTTAAAGCAAAAATAAGGAAAATAGAATTTCTCTCTGAAAAATGTTTTTATAAAGAAAAAACAAAAATAATTTACAGTATGTAAACCAAATTATAAACATTATTACGAACTTTTAGTTCGGATAAAAAGCAGAATGTAATTATTTATCAGCATTTAATAATAACAAACAAACAAAAATACGAACTATAAAAAATTACCCATAAAAATAATTTACACCTTGTTAACCAAAATGCTTGCATTCAAAAATTTCTTGTGCTATAATTCATCTCGAGGGTGAGATATGCATAAAAAAGTATTTTCAAGCATATTGACTTCTTTCTTTCTAAATCAAATGCTATAAAAACATTTATGTGCAACCTTTAATCAGGTAGATTCACTAACTAGTGATTCGTTTTTGCGTTTGATAATGATGGAGTAGTCAACTGTCAGCTGGCAGTATTTTCGTGAAATTCTTTTTTATGAAGTTGTGCACAAAAGATAAATTCCCCCCACAAAAATATGAAGTGATGTTGGTCACTTTGGAGGTTTAATTAATATGAACAATCGTTTCAGACTCTTATCAAGATCTGTTGTAGCAGCTGCAGCTCTTATTCCAGCAATCGCTGCTGTGAATAATGTTGAGGCGCAAGATTATGGTTATGGTTATAATTACTATCAACCAGGCTATAATTACTGGAATGGCGGCTATAACAATTATAATTATGGTTACAATAACTACAATTATGGCTATAACTACGGCTACAATGGCTATAATTACAACTATGGTTACAATAACTATTATCCAGGCTATAACTATGGCTACAATGGCTATAATTACAACTATGGTTATAATAACTATTATCCAGGCTATAACAACTGGAATTACAACTATAGCAACAACTACGGATATAATGGTTGGAATAATTACAACAATCTCGCAAATGATGAAAACTACATTTACTGGAATGGTAACCATTACTACCGTATGACGGATGGTTCTTACCGCATCTATCGTGATGGTGAGTGGAAACCATTGACAAATACTAACAATAACAGCACATCCAATAACAACTTGGAAAACGATCCGCATTATCGTTATGAAAATGGTTATCATTACTATGTGTTGGATAATGGTGACTATTACTACTATAAAAATGGCAAGTGGGTGTTTGTTAAGGATTCTGCTGATAACTCAACTAATCCAACAACTCCAAGCCAGCCGGAAGAACCAAAACCAGAAGTTCCAACTCCGACACCAGCGGAACCAGAGCAACCAACTCCAGCTCCAAATGATAGACCGGAACAACCAACAGCTCCAGCAGAACCAAAACCTGAGGTACCAAGTGTTGATTTGCCAGAAAATCCTCCAATTGGCGGTGCAGAAGGTGAGTTTGATCCATTTGCTCCGAAACCAGAGCAACCAGCAGAACCAAAACCAGAAACTCCAACAACACCTGCTGTGCCAGAGACTCCTGGTTTGGTAACGACTGATAAACCAAGTGAAGATCAAATTCCTCCATATGTTGAAAAACCAGCAGAAGGTCTTGAACACTTGACATGGGCACCAAATGGACGAGTTCCAAAATTGATTTACCCGTCTGGAAAACCAGGTGACAAAGCTCTTGAGAAAGATCCAAACTACTACTACGACGGAAGCACTCATTACTACTACGTGCCTTCTGATTCAGAACGTACAGGATACTCAGCGTATTGGAAATGGTTTGGTGACAAATGGAAACTGCAAGGTATGACTGATCCAAACGATCCAGCTCTTGATCCAAAACTTCACGAAAACACTGCTGATGATGAATACATGTACAGTGATAAAGACTCTAGCGTGAAATTGTACTCAACTAACCTAGTGACAACGGCTAAAGCTGGTCAGCCGCTGCCATTCAAGAACGTTGAAGAGTTCAAGAACTACGTTATCGAAAAGATGAATCCTAAGTTCCTTGATAACGCAGGATGGGATGCCAAAGTTGAATGGGAAATCGAAGATCCAGAAATCTTTGAAAAAACCAAAGAAAACCCATATGCTAAGGATTATGTCTTGATTGCAAACCTTAAGAGTGGTGTTGAGGATAAGAAATACAGTGATGTAGAATTTGGTTATGTTAAGTTTGTTTACCGTGTTGAAGCAACAAACGATACAAACTATGACTATGTTTCAAAAGCTAAAGAAGCTTTCGCTAAAATCAATGAAGAGCGTAAAGCTCAAGGCTTGAAAGAGTTGACTTGGTCAGAAGACATTTATCAAAATCAAGCACTTCCAAAAGTAAATGAAATCTCACGTCAATACGATAGCTCAGGCTTTGTTGGACGTCGTGATGAGGATGCCTCTGTTGTCGTTAAGAAATGGGCTAACAGCGGTCTGAGAGACTTGCTTCTTGATCCTAACGTAACTGAAGGTGCAGTAGCGACAGTTGTAGACGGAAATGGCGTATACTACTGGGCTTACAGCTACAAATAATAAGGAAGTATCTTCCTAAACAAAGTACCCTTAACCTCTGAGAGCAGACTTGATTTGCCTCAGGGGTTTTTGTGTGTATTAATGTACATATTCAATCGAACATCATAATGAATTTGGAATCTGTTCTCATTCCAAAATTCAGTGTTTTTAAACAAGTTTAAGCTTATTTATGAAATCGCTCAGTGGTTGTTGTAAAGCTTAAAAAAATCGCATTTTTTAATAAAAATAGATAAAAATTAGTCTAATTTATACATATAATGAAAGAGTGTATAATTATAGGATAATATTTGTGTTATCGTTTGACTCTTTGGATAAAACTGATTAATATGGAAGATAAAGGGAGGGTAAGGAATAATTGCTTTTTATGACTAAAAGGAGTGAATAATCATGAAGTTAAAAAGAAAGCATTTTTCAACACTTATTCTTATTGGAGCTGCTGCGCTCTTAACGTTTGTAACCACTGAACAGGCTAAGGCCGCCGAATATAGTAGGAGTCCATCCCATTATTATCAACCGGGCTATCGTTATTATAACAGGCGCGGTTATGATTATGGGTATGGCTACGGCCGTTATCCGGGATATTTCAATCCTTGGTATCGTTCTGATATTTTTTATTGGAACGGCTCTTATTTCTATAAGGATAAAGACGGTGACTACTATATCTATAGGAATGGCAAGTGGGAACTCTACTATCAAGATGGCTTTAACAAGCTAAAAAATGATCCGCATTACCGTTATGAAAATGGCTATCACTATTATGTACTGGATGATGGCTCTTACTATTATTACCAGAACGGTCAGTGGATTTATGTGAAGAAGGCAGAGGAACCATCTCCAACACCAACTCCGGATCCAGAACCAAGTCCAGATCCACAACCACAACCAGAACCTAAGCCTGAGCCGGATAAGCCAGAAACGCCTGACTGGGCACCGAAACCGAATATCGACTATAGCAAGCTGCCAAAACCTCTCTACAGACCTGACGATCCTCGGATGAAGAGTGACCCTCGCTTTGTAGATGATAACGGCGCCTATTATTACCGAGTCCATCTAGGAGACGAAAATCCTGATGGTATTGATGGATATTACAAGTGGATGGGCGACCGCTGGAAACTCTTTAATGGAACAGATTTAGACGATCCGGCTCTTGATCCAAATAATCATTCGAATCCAAAAGACGATGAATACAATTATGATGATAATGCATCTAGTGTTAAACTTTATTCTGAAAATGTGGTTGGAACTGGTAAAGCAGGAGAAGCGCTGCCGTTTAAGAATAAAGAAGAATTTATCGATTATGTTCAGAAGCAGTTGGCACCAAAAATGCTGGATAATGCAGGTTACGAATGTAAAGTAACTTATGAAATCGAAGAAGAAGATGTCTTCAAACAGGCAGTGGAACATGCTTGGGCTAGAGATTATGTTCTGACTGCTAATCTAACCAGCAGCGTTAAAGGTTATGAAAAAACAGAATTCGGCTCTATCAAATTTATCTATCGAGTTGAGAAAACAGAAGATTCTAATTTCCCAGATATAGATAAGGCCAAGGCAGCTTTTGCAGCTATTAATGCTGCTCGTAAGGAGCAAAATCTACCTGAATTAACCTGGTCTGATGACATCTACAATAACCAATCTCTCCCAACAGCCAATAAATTAGCTGTTAGCTATGACAGCGATGCAGGGATTACCTTCCGTCGAGAAGATGACGCGTCAGTAGTAGCCTCTAAATGGCTTAAAAGCGGCAATCGTGAGCTATTGCTCAGCCCAGATGCTAAAGAGGGCGCTGTAGCTTGCGTACTGGCAGGAGATGGAACCTATTATTGGATATTTAATTATAAATAATCTTCATCATTAAACTCTCCCTTATAAAAACTCTTCAAAAAAGAACTGGGTAATTCGCCCAGTTCTTTTGCTATCAAGTTTTTAAAACTTAGCATATAAGAAAAAAAGAAGGTACAAAAAAAGCACCGATTGGTGCTTATGATTATTTGAGACCGTATTTTTTGTTGAAACGATCCACACGTCCATCTGCTTGAGTGAACTTTTGACGTCCAGTGTAGAATGGGTGTGAGTCTGATGAAATTTCTACACGGATCAATGGGTAAGTTTCCCCTTCGAACTCAACTGTTTCGTTTGAACGCTTAGTTGAACCACTAAGGAACTGGTAGCCGGTAGAAGTGTCCATGAAGACAACTGGGCGGTATTCTGGATGAATATCTTTTCTCATTTTACAAAAATTTCCTTTCTGCCATGGTCTCTTTGCGAGCCATAGATTAGTTACTTTGATAGTTTATCAAATTCTGATTGATTTGACAAGACTTTTAGACTAATTTCTTACTTTTTTGCCAATTCTTTCATCTCGGTGTAGATTTGCTCAATTTCTTCTTTAGAAAATGCATTGGCTCCGCTGGCTAAGGGGTGTCCTCCGCCGTGATGATTTTTCGCAATACCGTTGATAGGAATAACCTTGCTGCGCATGCGGACACGGTAGTGACCTTCAGGCTGCTCAACAAAGATAGCCCACAGACCGACTTCTTCAATTCGTCCAGGTGCCCCGACAATGGCTGCTGTATCAGCATCGGTCAGTTGATAGGCTTGTAAAACTTCCTGAGGCAAAATGACCCGCGCAGTCCCATTTTCATCTATTTCCAACTGCTCATAGACATAGCCCTGCAGTTTAGCTACTTGGCGGCTGATAGAGTCCATCTTACGAGATAAGGTTGATAAGTCGAAATCGTACTGGCGCAGCTTGGCAGCTACTTCGAATGTGCGGGCGCTAGTAGAAGGATAAAGGAAGCGGCCAGTGTCGCCGATGATGCCAGCATAGAGGAGTTCTGCAGCTTCCTTGCTCAAGCCTAAGTCATTTTCAAAGGCAAAGAGAGCAATCATCTCACTGGCACTGCTGGAGCTTGTATCCACCAGAGAAATATCTCCGTAAACCTCATCATCAGGATGATGATCGATTTTGATGAGGAAGTCGCCTGTCGTGTAGCGTTGGTCGTCAATGCGGGGTGTATTAGCAGTGTCACAGACGATGACTAGGGCCTCTTGGTATTCTTCGTCTGTAACTTGGTCCATTTGCGCCAACCACATGAGATTGGGCTCATCGTAGCCTGTCGCTTTGATTGTCTTTTCTGGGAAGTGGTACTGAAGCAGCTTTTGCAGTCCGACCTGACTGCCAAGAGCATCAGGATCTGGCCGCATATGGCGATGGATAATAATAGTATCGTATTCTTTGATCTTACTTAAAATATCATGATAAAGAGTCATAAATAACCTCGTCAACTTTCTTCACCCATTGTAGCATAAGAGTTTTTATTTTTAAAATAAAAAAGATATGATATAATGAGAGCAGATTAGAATTTGGAGGAAACTATGACCTTAGCGAAAATTGTATTTGCCAGCATGACTGGAAACACCGAGGAAATTGCTGATATTGTGGCGGATAAGCTAAGAGACCTGGATGTAGAAGTTGAAGTGGACGAGTGCACCACTGTCGATGCAGAAGATTTCTTGGAAGCAGATATTGCAATTGTGGCGACCTATACCTATGGTGATGGTGAGCTGCCGGATGAAATGATGGACTTCTACGAAGACTTGTCTGGTCTGGATTTGTCTGGCAAGGTCTACGGAGTGGTCGGTTCGGGCGATACTTTCTATGATGAATTCTGCAAGGCTGTCGATGACTTTGATGCTGCTTTTGCTGCTACAGGAGCAGTGAAGGGTGCAGAAAGCGTTAAAGTGGATCTATCTGCGGAAGATGATGATATTGCACGCTTGGAAGCTTTTGCGGAAGGCATGGTTAATAAAGTTTAAAGCGATAAATAGAGAAAGCGGCTGCGGCCGTTTTTTTTGTGCGAAAAGTGTTATTTTCTGACAATTCTCATGATTAGGAGTATAATGTAAGTAAGCGCTATCCATCAGATAAAGGAGGAGTTCCTATGAAAGAACGCGACTATGCTTTTGGCTTTCATGATGATGTCAAGCCGCTCTTTTCGACTGGTAAAGGCCTGACAGAAGAAGTTGTTCGAGAAATCTCAGAAATCAAGAATGAGCCCCAGTGGATGCTGGACTATCGTCTGCGCTCCTTGGAACTCTTTCATAAGTTACCTATGCCCGACTTTGGCCCTGATTTGTCAGGGATTCACTTTGATGATGTTATCTATTATCAGAAGCTAAGCGGAGATCGGGCTCGCAGTTGGGATGAAGTCCCAGAAGAGATTAAGAAAACCTTTGACCGCCTGGGAATTCCAGAAGCTGAGAAGCAGTTTTTATCTGGAGCTGTTGCACAGTATGAATCTGAAGTGGTTTATCATAATATGAAGGAAGAGTTTGCCAAGCTGGGGATTATCTTCACTGATACGGATACGGCTGTTCAGGAATATCCAGACTTGGTCAAGCAGTATTTTGGTACTGTGATTTCAAATGCTGAGCATAAATTTTCTGCGCTTAATAGTGCAGTTTGGTCCGGTGGAACCTTTATCTATGTGCCCAAGAACGTCCAGTGCCAAGTTCCTGTCCAGACCTATTTTCGTATCAATGGTGAAAATGCCGGCCAGTTTGAGCGCTCCTTGATGATTATCGAGGAGGGTGGCTCTATCCAGTATATTGAGGGTTGTACAGCACCGACTTACACAAGCAATAGTCTTCATGCCGCAAATGTCGAAATCATTGTCAAAAAGGATGCCTTTTTCCGCTATACAACCATTCAAAACTGGTCAGACAATGTCTATAACCTCGTAACGGAGCGCGGGGTTGTTGAAGAGGGCGGCACCTTAGAGTGGATTGATGGGAACTTAGGCAGCAAGGTCAATATGAAATATCCTTGTAGCATTCTTAATGGCCGCAATGCAAGAACTTCTGTCCTCTCTATGTCCTTTGCCAACTATGGTCAGCACTTAGATGCGGGCTGTAAGGTCTTTCATAATGCACCTAAGACTTCCAGTACCTTAATTTCTAAATCAGTGGCCAAGGATGGTGGTAAGACGGACTATCGTGGTCAGGTTCGCTTTGGCAAGAATAGTGCAGGCTCCAAATCTCATATCGAGTGTGATACCATTCTGATGGATGGTGAGTCCAGTTCTGACACCATTCCCTTTAATGAAATTCATAATTCCAATGTCGCTCTAGAGCATGAAGCCAAGGTTTCCAAAGTGTCTGAGGATCAGCTCTACTATCTGATGAGTCGCGGCATCAGCGAAGAAGAAGCCACAGCTATGATTATCAACGGATTTATGGAACCCATTACCAAAGAACTACCAATGGAATACGCCGTCGAACTCAACCAACTCATCAACATGAGTATGGAAGGCTCAGTTGGCTAAAACAGTCCGGGGGACTGTTTTAGGTTACGGATAAAAACTTGCCTTTGCGAGTTCTCTTTAATAAGATCCAGTGGACCTTTTTAATCTGTGGATAAAAGCTCGCTTTTGCGAGTTATCTTTAATCCAAGGTTCGGGAGACTGTTTTAGGTTGCTGATAAGCACTCGGTTAAGCGAGTGCTCTTTAAAAAGGTTCGGGGAACCTTTTTAATCTATAGATAGGAGCTGTTTTAGGTGGCAGATAAAGACTCGCCCTTGCGAGTTTCCTTTAATCAAGGTCCATTGGACCTTTTTATTTAGAATTAACTAGAAAATTTTACTATTTTTTGATATGATAGATAGAATATAAGGAGGAATGAGATGACGTTAGAAGAAATCAGACAGGAAATCGATCAAGTGGATGATGCAATCGTTACCTTACTGGAGCAACGCATGAATCTGGTTGGCCAAGTCGTGGCTTTAAAAAAATTAACGGGCACAGCAGTCTTGGATAGCAAGAGAGAAGATGTGATTTTTGCCAGAGTGGCGGATAAGGTTGAAAACAAGGACTACAAGGAAACTGTTGTTGCGACCTTTTCTGACATTTTAAAACGTTCGCGTGAATTTCAGAATAAAAATATCTAATGAAAGAAGTACAGAACTCTATTGCTGTGGCTTTATTTGCAATGGCAGGCGGTTGGCTACGTTACCAAGTAGCGCTCATATCAGTTTTTGATGATTCATTTCCGCTGGCTACCTTACTGGTCAATTATTTGGGAACTTTTTTGCTAGTCTATATTATCAAGGGATATCTTAGCAGTAAAGTTAAGTCCCAGCGTCTGCTTTTAGCGCTTTCGACCGGTTTTTGCGGAGGTTTGACGACTTTTTCTGGTCTTCTGCTAGACAGTATCAAACTAGCAGATTCAGGGCGCTATACGGAGCTTCTTATCTATCTAGTTTTAAGTGTAGGTGGTGGCCTTGCAATCGCCCTATGGGCTGGAAAGCAGGTGAAGCCATGATGTGGGCGATGTTAATCTGTTGCGGCGCTGGTTCTCTTGTGCGTTATGTTTTCTCCAAGGTCAATAGCAGAGCATATCTGCCGATTGGGACTTTATTGGCAAATTTGCTAGGTGCTTTTCTCATTGGATATTTTTATAATCATATAGAAGACAAGCAGCTTTATGTGATTTTGGCAACAGGCTTCTGTGGTGGCCTGACGACCTTTTCCACCTTGAATGCTGAGTTGGCAGATCTCTTTTCGGATCGAAAGAAATTTGCTCTCTATTTGGCTTTGACCTATATCCTCGGATTTTTAGCGATTCTTTTGGGAATTTTCATTTAAACATCTTTACATTTTTAGAAATTTTGATATAATATATTTTGTGCCTAATGGAAGCACAAAAAACGGCTAATCCGCTGCGGTCTTGAACCTTAAGATTAGTAAGATAGGAGTAGAAAAAAATGAATCCATTAATCCAAAGTTTGACTGAAGGTCAACTTCGTACTGACATCCCTGCATTCCGTCCTGGTGACACTGTCCGCGTTCACGCGAAAGTTGTCGAAGGAACTCGCGAACGTATCCAGATCTTTGAAGGTGTGGTTATCGCTCGTAAAGGTGCTGGTATCTCAGAAACTTACACCGTTCGTAAAATCTCTAACGGTATCGGTGTTGAACGTACTTTCCCAATCCACACTCCACGTGTTGACAAGATTGAAGTCGTTCGTTACGGTAAAGTCCGTCGTGCTAAATTGTACTACCTTCGTGCATTGCAAGGTAAGGCAGCACGTATCAAAGAAATTCGCCGTTAATCTTAGAAAGACTCTGTCGTTGGGCAGAGTTTTTCTCTAAGTCCCCTTAGTTCAATGGATATAACAACTCCCTCCTAAGGAGTAGTTGCTGGTTCGATTCCGGCAGGGGACATTCTAAAAGCCTGACTAAGGCTTTTTTCAATACTCTCAGGAGGAAAAGAGATGGGTTGTCATTTTCTCTTGGGCCTGACTGAGTCGATAACGTCAGTTTTGGACTGAAATTTTAAAATGCTGTTCTTAATTTAAAAGGATACTTAATGAGTATAGTGAATAAATTACTGCATTTGAAAAGAGACCTAAATTTTAGGTCTCTCGTTCTCTATTTCCCTAAGCAAAATTGGTTAGATATGCTTTATTTTTACTCTAGTTGTTTGATGATTTTGCTTTTTCTATAATCGCGTCAATATCAGCAGTTCCAGAAACTCCAAATTTTGCATAGACGTCATTAACTGGACCAGGATCGACATCAATGCTATTGATATTTCTACCCTCTGATGTGATAGACATATATTGTCCATCAGTTCTAATCATTACCCAAAGGCCTTGCGAAGCGAATAGATAGCCATCATCTTTCTTCACGACTTTACCGATTTCAGGAAAAGTGATAAAAGCACCTTCGGAAGTAATAGAAACTTCCTTGCCATCTACTATAGTAGAGCCTGAGCTGCTGTTAGTGCTTGGAATGCTGCTGGAGTCAGAAGATGAACTGGATGACGAAGAGCTATCAGATTTACTAGATGATTTAGAACTGGCTTTACTGCTAGAGGATGATTTTTTGGAAGTTTTAGCCTTATCACTTGATTGAGCTGGCTTTTTTGATTGAGATTGGGCACAAGCGGCCAAACTTAATAGACTAGCTGCTAGTAAGAATACTTGAAAGGTTTTTTTCATGGAGAATCTCCTTTTTGATATGATAGGATTATTTTATATGAATTTGAAGATTTTAGCAATAGTTTTATTAGAGGGCAATGGAACTTGATAGAACTAAGGACAGTAGAACAAGTGTAAGTTTGGAAATGACAGGTATTTATTGTTCTCTATTTCCCCAAGCAGAATTGGCTGAAGAGTTGGGTGATGAGTTCGTCTGGTGCGGCGTCACCAGTGATTTCGCCGAGGATTTCCCAGGTGCGGGTCATATCGACTTGGAGAAGATCTACCGGCATACCCATTTCCAAGCCTTGGTTGACAGCTTGCAGGCTTTCCAAGGCTTTTTCAATCAAGGAGATGTGGCGGGCGTTGGACAGGTAGGTGGCGTCTTGCTCAACGATACCAGCATTTTCAAAGAAGAGTTGATTGATGCATTCTTCAATTTTATCGATATTTTGATTGTGAAGGACAGAAATCCTGATAGCATCTGCTGGCAGCTGATCCAGCTCAATCTTTTCCTCAAGGTCAGTCTTGTTAAGCAGGACGATACGATTGCTATCTTGACTGATTTCGAGCAATTGTCTGTCCTGATCCGTCAGAGGCTCGCTGGCATTAAGAACTAAGAGGACCAAGTCAGCTTCCTGCAGGGCTTTTTTAGAGCGCTCAACTCCAATCTGCTCCACAAGGTCATCGGTTTCTCGAATCCCTGCGGTATCGATGAGTTTGAGGGGGACACCCTTGATATTAACATACTCCTCGATCACATCTCGAGTCGTCCCCTCAATATCAGTCACAATGGCCTTGTCCTCGCGCAATAGATTGTTGAGCAGGCTGGACTTGCCAACATTAGGCCGTCCGATGATAGCAGTGGAAATACCTTCGCGTAAAATCTTACCTCGTCGTGCAGTATTAAGGAGATTGCTCAGCAATGTCTCGAACTCAGCCGTTTTTTCTCGCATAAGTTGGGTCGTCATCTCTTCTACATCGTCGTACTCAGGATAGTCGATGTTGACCTCGACCTGAGCTAAAGTGTTGAGAATTTCCTGACGGGTATTGTTGATAAGGTTGGAGAGGGAGCCATCCAGCTGCTTGACAGCGTTGTTCATGGCTTTATCGGTCTTGGCGCGGATTATGTCCATGACAGCCTCGGCCTGAGTCAAATCCACTCGCCCATTGAGAAAGGCCCGCTTGGTAAACTCGCCAGGCTCAGCCATTCTCGCGCCCTCGCGGATAGCCAGCTGCAAAATTTCATTCGTGACTGCAATCCCGCCGTGGGTATTAATCTCGATGATATCCTCGCGCGTGAAGGTCTTGGGAGAGCGCATGGCACCAACCATAACCTCATCCAGAATTTCCTGATTTTGAGGGTCGACGATATGACCGTAGTTGAGCGTGTGACTTTCCACTTTGCTTAGATTTTTCCCTTTGAAGATTTTTTGGGCAATAGCAAAGCTGTCAGTCCCGCTTAGTCTAACAATGCCGATGGCCCCTTCGCCAAGAGGCGTAGAAATTGCAGCGATTGTATCAAATTCTCTGGTAATCATACAGTATTTTTCCTTGTGTTTAAAATCAATTACCTTAATTGTAACGCAAAAATCAAGGAGGAGCAAGGCTTTCGATTATCAAGCCAAAGGAATGAAATTTAAGTCTGGTAAAGAAAACACTTTCATGTTAGTGAAAATCATGATATAATAAAAGTAGTGTGATTTGAGGAGGTGCTATGGAAAATCTAAAGAAACTGGCAGGAATCAAGGCTGCTGAATTTGTCCAAAGCGGGATGATAGTTGGTCTCGGGACGGGTTCGACCGCTTATTATTTTGTCGAAGAGATTGGTCGGCGTATAAAAGAGGAAGGACTACAGATTACAGCTGTTACGACTTCCAGTGTCACTAGCAAACAGGCAGAAGGTTTAGGTATTCCGCTCAAATCCATTGATGAAGTTGACTTTGTTGATGTGACAGTTGATGGAGCTGATGAGGTTGACGCCACTTTTAACGGTATCAAGGGTGGTGGCGGCGCACTTCTCATGGAGAAAGTCGTAGCGGTGCCCACCAAGCACTATATCTGGGTAGTCGATGAGAGCAAGATGGTAGAGAAGTTAGGTGTCTTCAAGCTGCCAGTAGAAGTTGTTCAGTATGGTGCTGAACAGCTCTTTCGTCGCTTTGAGCGTGCGGGCTATAAGCCGGCCTTTCGTCAGCAGGTGGGTCAGCGTTTTATCACGGACATGCAGAATTTCATTATCGACCTAGACCTTGGTGTGATTGAAAATCCAGTTGAGTTTGCGCAAGAACTTGATCATGTTGTGGGCGTAGTGGAGCATGGACTGTTTAATCAAATGGTAGACAAGGTCATTGTTGCTGGAAAATCAGGTCTTAAAATTTTAGAGGCCAATAAATAGAAAGAGGTGTTTTATGCCAAAATTTAATCGTATTCACTTGGTAGTCATGGACTCAGTTGGTATCGGTGCTGCACCAGATGCTAATAACTTTGTCAATGCAGGGGTACCAGATGGTGCTTCAGATACTCTGGGACATATTTCCAAAACGGTAGGACTGAGTGTGCCAAATATGGCTAAAATCGGCCTGGGAAATATCGAGCGTCCTGCTCCTTTGAAGACCGTTCCTCAAGAAGAAAATCCTAGCGGTTACTATACCAAGCTGGAAGAAGTGTCTCTTGGAAAAGACACGATGACAGGACACTGGGAAATCATGGGTCTCAATATTACTGAGCCTTTTGATACTTTCTGGAATGGCTTCCCAGAAGAAATCCTGACTCAGATTGAAGAGTTTTCTGGTCGCAAGGTCATTCGTGAGGCTAACAAGCCATACTCTGGTACAGCAGTTATTGATGACTTTGGTCCTCGTCAGATGGAAACAGGCGAGCTGATTATCTACACCTCTGCAGACCCAGTATTGCAAATTGCAGCACACGAAGAAGTGATTCCTTTGGAAGAGCTCTATCGTATCTGTGAATTCGCCCGCTCTATTACCTTGGAACGCCCTGCGCTTCTGGGACGTATTATCGCTCGTCCTTATGTAGGTGAGCCTGGTAACTTTACTCGTACAGCCAACCGTCACGACTATGCCGTTTCTCCGTTTGAGCCAACTGTTCTTGATAGGCTCAATGAAGCTGGAATTGCCACTTATTCTGTTGGTAAGATTAATGATATCTTCAACGGCGCTGGAATCAATCATGATATGGGACACAATAAGTCTAACAATCATGGTGTAGATACTTTGGTCAAAGCCCTCAAAGACGAAAACTTCAAAGAAGGTTTCTCATTTACCAACCTAGTAGACTTTGATGCTCTTTATGGTCACCGCCGTGATCCACATGGCTACCGTGACTGCCTGGAAGAGTTTGATGCGCGCATCCCAGAAATCATTGAAAATATGCGTGAAGATGACTTGCTCATGATTACTGCAGACCATGGTAATGACCCTACCTATGCCGGAACTGACCACACTCGTGAGTACATTCCGCTCTTGGTCTTCGGAAAATCGCTGAGCGGTCATGGTCATATTCCTATCGGACACTTTGCAGATATCTCAGCTACCGTTGCTGAAAACTTCGGAGTGGATAAGGCGATGATTGGCGAAAGCTTCTTGGACAAATTGTTATAAGCGTGATAAGAGAGTGAGGAAAATATTTATGACAGCATTATCTGAAAAAATCAAAGCAACAGCAGCCTTCTTAAAAGAAAAAGGTATGACAGAACCTGAATTTGGTCTAATCTTGGGATCTGGTTTGGGAGAATTGGCTGAAGCAATCGAAAATGCCGTTAGTCTTGACTATGCGGATATTCCAAACTGGGGCCGCTCAACTGTTGTTGGCCACGCTGGTAAATTAGTCTATGGAGACTTGGCTGGACGTAAAGTCTTGGCACTGCAAGGCCGTTTCCATTTCTATGAAGGAAATCCTTTAGAAATCGTTACTTTCCCAGTGCGTGTGATGAAGGCTCTTGGTGCGACAGGTGTTATTGTGACAAATGCAGCTGGTGGTATCGGCTATGGCCCCGGTACGCTTATGGCGATCACTGACCACATCAATATGACTGGTCGAAATCCTTTGATCGGTGAAAACTTGGATGAATTTGGTCTGCGTTTCCCTGATATGTCTAAATCTTACACTCCAGAATACCGTGCCATTGCTCACAAAGTTGCTGATAAGCTTGGTATCAAGCTGGATGAGGGTGTCTATATCGGTGTAACTGGACCAACTTATGAAACGCCAGCAGAAATCCGAGCTTATAAGACACTTGGAGCGGATGCAGTCGGCATGTCTACTGTGCCTGAAGTGATTGTAGCAGCACATTCTGGTTTGAAAGTCCTTGGAATTTCATGCATTACAAACTTTGCTGCTGGGTTCCAAGAAGAGCTTAATCATGAGGAAGTGGTTGAAGTAACAGAACGTGTCAAGGGTGATTTTAAACGACTGCTTAAAGAAACACTTGCTGAATTGTAAAAAAATGTTGAAAGGCGGAGTGTCTGGGTTTGTAATTGAATCCGAACTAGTCTTTCTATGGAATATTAAAATTAAGAAAGAAAGGAATTGAACCCACCCTAAAAGCGGTGGGAAAAAGATAGTTGGTCTTGCGAGCATCGCTCACTGCGACCATCTCCTATTTTCCCTTTGCTTTTGACGGGTTTGGTATCTTAACTATGTCTATTCATATTTCTGCTAAGCAGGGTGAAATTGCTGATAAAATCCTTCTTCCGGGGGATCCGCTTCGTGCCAAATTTATTGCGGAGAATTTCCTTGAGGATGCTGTTTGCTTCAATGAAATCCGCAATATGTTCGGCTACACTGGTACTTATAAAGGACAACGTGTTTCAGTTATGGGGACTGGAATGGGAATGCCCTCAATCTCTATCTACGCGCGAGAGCTGATTGTTGATTACGGTGTGAAAAAGCTGATTCGTGTGGGAACAGCTGGTTCGCTGAATGCTGATGTCCATGTCCGTGAATTAGTACTGGCTCAGGCGGCTGCGACTAACTCCAATATCATCCGCAATGACTGGCCACAGTATGATTTCCCACAAATCGCTAGCTTTGATTTACTAGATAAGGCCTATCATATCGCCAAAGATCTCGGTATGACAACGCATGTTGGGAATGTCTTGTCGTCAGATGTCTTTTATTCAAACTACTTTGAAAAGAACATTGAGCTTGGTAAATGGGGAGTTAAAGCTGTTGAAATGGAAGCGGCAGCTCTTTACTACTTGGCAGCTCAACACCATGTGGATGCTCTTGCTATCATGACCATTTCTGATAGCTTGGTCAATCCTGAAGAGGATACGACAGCTGAAGAGCGTCAAAATACCTTTACCGATATGATGAAGGTTGGTTTGGAAACCTTGATTGCAGAAGCATGAAAGTAGATGTCAAAGAAGCCATTCTCTTTGCTATTTCCCGCTATGACTATGCTTATGCTCATAAGCTGGCTGTGCGAGCAGGAAGCAGTATCCAGTCTGATTTGGTCCTTCTTCTTGAGGCTTTAGCGGAGCGAAGAGAGCTTAACATCCAATCTATGATGAATCTAAAGTTGGAAATCACTGGGGCTAACCTAGCTGATTTTCAACTTTTTTACCATGAAAATGAAGTGGATGAGCAGCTAGTTAATTACCTTTATGATCTGGAAGCCAAGCTGAGAAATGAGCAGCTGATTGACTTTATCCGAGCTGTAAGTCCAGCTATTTATCGGATTTTTATGCGGCTGATTCGCATGCAAATACCAGATATTGAGAGCTATATTCATAATTCGCGAGGGGCTAGTTACGACCGTTGGAAGTTTGAAAAGATGCGAAATTCTGATAATCCTGACCTGCAAAATTTTCATGCGGAAAGCACGGTCAATTCTTCTAGTTTGACGGAGATGATTTTGCAGTTGCATTTGCCCGAATCTGTCAAAGAATCAGCACGGCAACTAAGAGAGTTAGAAAAGTCAGTCCGCAATCCACTGGCTCATCTTATCAAGCCTTTTGATGAGGAAGAATTGCACCGGACGACAGGTTTCTCATCTCAGCATTTTATGGAGCTTCTGGTTGATTTGGCGCAGGAGACAGGCATTGTCTACCAGAGGGAACCTTTTTACTTCGACCTAGCTAATGAGGTTATAGAAAGTCTCTTATAAGGAGTAGCAGGATGGATAAAATTGCAAGGCTGCAAGAATTGATAGACCAAAGTCAAAATATCGTCTTTTTCGGTGGGGCAGGTGTTTCGACTGAGTCCAATATTCCGGACTTCCGCAGCTCAGATGGGATATACAGCGTCGAGCTGGGTCGGCATTTTACAGCAGAGCAGCTGGTTTCTCATACTATGTTTGAGCGCTATCCGCAGGAGTTTTTTGACTTTTACAAGAAGTACCTGCTCTATCCAGAGGCTAAGCCCAATGCAGCACATGTCTACTTGGCAGCCTTAGAGAAAATGGGTAAGCTCAAGGCTGTTGTGACTCAAAATATCGATAGCTTGCATGAAATAGCTGATTCAAAAAAGGTTCTCAAGCTACATGGCAGTGCGGATAGAAATTACTGTCTGAATTGTCAGCAATTCTATGATTTGGATGCCTTTCTGGCTCTGCAGAGTACCATTCCTCGCTGCCTTGACTGTGGCGGTATTGTCAAGCCAGATGTGACCCTTTATGAAGAACCGCTAGATATGGAAGTTTTCCAGCAGGCAGCCCAAGCTATCCAGCAAGCTGATCTACTGATAATCGGCGGTACATCCTTAGTCGTCTATCCCGCAGCCAGCCTCATCCAGTACTTTTCAGGTAAGCATCTGGTCGTCATCAACAAGACCAGCATCCCTCAAGACAGCCAAGCAGACTTAGTGATTGAGGGCAAGATAGGGGAAGTCTTGGGGAAATTAAAACAATAGAAAAAACACCTGAGATAGCTTTTTCAGGTGTTTTTTGCAGTTTATTTATCAAATTGTACTTCCTCAATCAGATACTCAATGAATCGTTCTCCCATTTTGGATAGGCTGGCTTTTTCGTGATGGATGTAGACCAGCTCAATCGGATCATCGATGTCCAGTGGAATGGAGACGATATTATCTCCATTGAGGTTGCTATTGAGAATACCTGTTGCAATTGTGTAGCCATCCAGACCAATCAAAAGGTTAAAAAGGGTCGCGCGGTCGCTGACAACGATGGATTTTTTATGGTGTTCCTGAGAGAGAATTTCCTCGGAAAAGTAGAAGGAGTTGTGAGTTCCTTGGTCGTAGCTGAGGTAGGGGAAGTTTTCTAAGTCAGATAATTGAACCAGCTTTTTCTTGGCCAGCGGATTGGACTTGCTGACAAAGATATGGGGTTGAGCTGTGAATAGATGAGTAGCAATCAGGTGATTGTCATCCAGCATCTTGGATAGGACATCGCGGTTGTAGCTATTGAGAAAGAGAACGCCGATTTCGCTGCGGAAGTTTTTTACGTCGTCAATAATTTCCCAAGTCCGAGTTTCCCGCAAAAAGAGCTCGTATTTCTCCATATCGCTTTTTTTAAGCAGGGAGACAAAGGCATTGACCACAAAGGCATAGTGCTGGGCAGAAACGCTGAAAAGCTCGCGGTGGGCGACAGGGTTCTTGTATCGCTCCTCTAGAAGCTGCGTCTGCTCAACTACCTGCCGAGCATAGGAAAGAAACTCCATGCCGTCCTTGGTCAAGGTAATTCCTTTGGGATTGCGAATAAAAATCTCGATGCCCATTTCATTTTCCAAATCCCGTACAGCATTGGATAAGCTAGGCTGGGTAATGAAAAGCTGCTTGGCAGCTTCGTTCATACTGCCAGTCTCGACAATTTTGATAATATAGTGTAACTGTTGAATTCTCATAGGACTATTTTATCACAAACTGGGGATTTTTTCCCGATAAATCTGAAGATTAGAAAATGTTTGCTTGCTATGGTTCCCTGTGCTAAAATGAAGGAAATAAGGAGGGCGATATGGATAAAGATGATGATTACAAGAATCGTTCAGTGGTTTTACCAATTGCAATTTTTATAGTATTTATGATAATTTGCATAATGATTGCATTTGGGAATGTGTTATTTATGTGGGGGATTAAGTCTGCTTATGAGAGTCTTGGGCAAAACAGTAATACCTCATCTCTTCCTCAAAAATCGTCAGACGAGCTTCAGTTAGAAGATAAAGTCTTAGATAAAGGAAACTATAGCTTCAAGTGGTCAACTGACGAAATAATCAATCTGCAAATTAAGGATACTTCTACTGGCCAAGCTGGAGTTTCTTTGGATGAAGTGCTGGAAAAACATGGCAAAGCTACTAGCTTTTTTTATAGTGAAATAGATGACAATATTGAATTAACTTATTTTAGCGAAGCTAAGCAAGACTATCATAGAAGCAATTTAAGTTTGACATTTGAAAAAAATGGGTCAAACTATCATCTTATTAGGAAGAGTGCGCATATTATTGATGAACTATATCCAAGTTTACCAAAGGAAGATAGTTCCCATCTCTGGACAAAGGATGAAATTTCCAGCTTACAAGTTCGTGACGAGAGTACAGGCAAACCCGGTATGTCTTATGAAGAAATCATTCAATTGTTTGGACTTCCTCAGGAATCAGAAGTCTTCATTTCTCACTTAGATTCAGAAAGTAGTCATTATATTGGCTTAGACCTTAGATACGTAACATCAGATGAAGTTTATAAAAATGAATGGGTTCATCTAACTTTACATCGTGAAGAAGACGGAATTTACCGTTTAACGATAGCAGATAGCCACATTGAGAGAACAGAAAGATAAAACGAATAATGGCTCTCTTTCAACACAAAAACATGCAGACATGTTATTCCGAATAATAATCAGATACTGAACGAAAAAGTGATAGAGTAGCCTTGGTTTTCAGAAGACAGGAGGATGGAAGCTTTTGTCTAGCAGATGTAAGTAGCGAATTTGACAAGGACTGGTAAAGCTGAGGTAAGTCGGAAATGTGAAAATTCTGATATTTTTATGCCTTGACATTCCTCATCTCTAACGATATAATGTTTACAATTTAACCTTTAATCAAGTCCAGTGAGGCTGCAAGGTAGGAAAAACGGTATAAGAGGCAGTTGGCTGCCTTGTTTTTTGCGAAACCTTGCTGCGGCGAGGTTTTTTCTTGTAGAAAGTGAGGTTGTCATGGTTAGTGACAGTTGCAAAAAGAGATTTGGCAAGATTATGCTGGAGCAGATGGAGCTGCTGGAGCAAGTAGAGATTGCGCCTAATATTTTTTCTATGCTCCTAAAGGGTCAAATGGTCAGCCAGATGCAGGCTGGGCAGTTTTTACATATTCGGGTACCAGATGACAGCAAGCTTTTGCGCCGGCCTATCTCAATCGCAGAGATTGACCGAGACAATCTGACTTGTCGCATCATTTATCGGATAGAAGGTGGCGGGACGGCTATTTTTTCTCAACTTTCAGTTGGAACTTTTCTTGATGTTATGGGGCCTCAGGGCAATGGCTTTGATTTGAGTCCTGTAAGTGCAGGTGACCACGCTTTGATTATCGGTGGTGGGATTGGTGTCCCTCCCCTGCTTGAGGTTGCTAAAGACTTGTATGCCAAGGGAGCTCAAGTGACAGCTGTTCTGGGGTTTTCTGATAAATCTGCTGTCATTTTGGAAGCAGAAATGAAAAAATACGCTGAGGTCATTGTCACGACAGATAACGGTTCTTATGGTCGTCAGGGCTATGTATCAGCTGTTGTGGATGAGTTCTCCCAAGACTATGCGGCTGTTTATTCCTGTGGTGCGCCAGCTATGCTTCAGTATGTGGATCGTAAGTTTCTGGACCATCCGCATGCTTATCTTTCCATGGAATCCCGAATGGCATGTGGTATGGGCGCCTGCTATGCCTGCGTAGTTCATGTGGCAGGTCAGGACGAGTCGGTCAATAAGCGAGTTTGTGAAGACGGGCCGGTCTTTGAGACGGGCACGATTATTGTCTAGGAGGGGAAAGAATGAGTGACCAACGTTTAAGAGTTTCCTTGCCAGGCTTGGACCTGAAAAATCCAATTATTCCAGCATCTGGCTGCTTTGGCTTCGGTCAAGAATATGCCAAGTACTATGGACTAGACTTGCTGGGCTCTATAATGATAAAGGCTACGACTTTGGACCCCCGCTTTGGCAATCCCACTCCACGTGTGGCAGAAACGCCAGCTGGTATGCTCAATGCCATTGGCCTACAAAATCCAGGTGTTGAGGTTGTTCTAGCTGAAAAACTGCCCTGGCTGGAAAAACATTATCCCGACCTACCAATCATCGCCAATGTAGCAGGCTTTTCTAATCAAGAGTATGCCACAGTTGCTGGGAAAATTTCTCAAGCCCCCAATGTCAAGGCTATTGAGCTCAATATCTCCTGTCCTAATGTTGATCATGGAAATGCTGGACTGTTGATTGGTCAAGTTCCGGAGTTGGCTTACGAAGCAACCAAGGCAGCAGTAGATGCCTCCACTGTACCTGTCTATATCAAATTGACTCCGAGCGTAGCAGACATCACTCAGGTAGCCAAGGCAGTTGAAGACGCTGGTGCTGTTGGTTTTACCATGATTAACACCTTAGTAGGTATGCGATTTGACTTGAAATCGCGCAAGCCTATTATCGCTAATGGCACTGGAGGTATGTCAGGTCCGGCTGTCTTTCCGGTAGCGCTCAAACTGATTCGTCAAGTGGCGCAAGCAAGTAAACTTCCCATTATTGGTATGGGGGGAGTTGATTCTGCGGAGGCTGCTCTGGAGATGTTTATAGCGGGCGCTTCAGCTATTGGAGTGGGAACTGCCAATTTCACGGATCCATATGCCTGTCCGACCATCATTGAAGATTTGCCTAAGGCTATGGATAGATACGGCATCGAAAGTCTTGAAAGCTTACGAAAAGAAGTTCGAGAGAATTTGCTTTAAAGTTACATTTTTACTTGACAATCCTGCCGTGAAATTATAGAATGAACTAAATATAACCTTTAAAGAAGTCCAGAGAGGCTACTAAGGTACATACGTTTGAATGGCAGATACTGCCACATTTTCGTGTAACCTTGCTCTCGGGCAAGGTTTTTTCTATGTCTCTAAGCCTAATGTGAAGGTTGGTTTTGAGATATAAATGCCTAATGGACTTTTTTGAAGATAATAATTTAAAAGGAGATTTTCCCCTCATGCGTGAAGAACGGCCTATTATCGCCCTCGACTTTCCATCTTTTGACGATGTCAAAGAGTTCTTGGAGCATTTTCCGGAAGATGAAAAGCTTTATGTCAAAATCGGCATGGAATTCTTCTATGCCATTGGTCCAGAAATCGTTCATTATTTGAAAGGTCTTGGACACAGCATTTTCTTGGATCTGAAACTGCACGACATTCCCAATACGGTGCGCTCAGCCATGTCTGTCTTAGGAACATTTGGCATCGACATGGTCACGGTCCATGCGGCAGGCGGTGTGGAGATGATGAGCGAAGCCAAGAAGGTTTTGGGAGATAATGCTAAGTTGGTTGCGGTGACTCAGCTGACCTCGACCAGTGAGGAAGATATGCGTGATTGCCAAAATATCCAGACTACGGTTCAGGAGTCAGTTGTCAATTACGCTCGGAAGGCTAAAGAAGCTGGCTTGGATGGCGTCGTTTGTTCGGCTCAAGAAGTTGAACTGATTAAGGCGGCTACTGCAAATGACTTTCTCTGTGTGACGCCGGGTATTCGGCCAGCTGGATCAGAAATCGGTGACCAAAAGCGGGTCATGACTCCGCAGGAAGCCCATCAAATCGGAAGTGATTATATTGTAGTCGGCCGTCCGATTATCCAAGCTGAAAATCCTTGGGATGCTTACCATGAGATCAAGAAGCAGTGGAATAGCTAAGTAAGAACAAGAGATACGATTTAAATCGTTATACGAAATTGACAGCATCATAAACATTCAAATTTATAAGGAGCAAAAAATGACTTTAGCAAAAGAGATTGCGCGTGATTTATTGAACATCAAAGCTGTGTATTTGAAGCCAGAAGAACCTTTTACATGGGCGTCGGGCATCAAGTCACCTATATATACGGACAACCGAGTGACCTTGGCTTATCCAGAAACTCGGACCTTGATTGAAGATGGTTTTGTCGAAAAGATTCGAGCGGAATTTCCAGATGTAGAAGTCATTGCTGGAACTGCGACAGCAGGTATTCCTCACGGAGCTATTATTGCAGATAAAATGAACCTGCCATTTGCCTATATCCGCAGCAAACCAAAAGATCACGGAGCGGGCAATCAAATCGAAGGTCGCGTAGTGCCTGGACAGAAGATGGTTGTCATTGAAGACTTAATCTCGACGGGTGGTTCGGTCTTGGATGCGATTGCTGCCGCTAAACGTGAAGGTGCGGATGTGATTGGTGCGGCGGCTATCTTTACCTATGAGCTGCCAAAGGCAGAAAAGAACTTCAATGAAGCGGGTGTGAAATTAATAACCCTTTCTAACTACACTGAGCTAATCACTCTGGCTGAAGCAGAAGGGTATGTCAGTCCTGAAGGCTTGGCCTTGCTTGAGAAATTTAAGCATGACCAAGAAAATTGGCAAGATTAGACCGAATACAAATAAAATGATCTGACCTTTATTCAGGTCATTTTTCAGTAAAACGTCCTTGTATTGCCTTTAAAAATGGCTTAAAGTCTCGGTGTTTGGTATAATAGAGCTATGTCTAAGATTTATCATCTATCCTTTTCAATATTACAGAAAGTTATGCTGATTACGGCTGTTCACTGGTTTCTGATTGCCATATGGCATGTTTCAGAGCTGAATAGTATAGCTATTATTGCTTTTGCTGGGTTAGCGTATCTAGGCTATCGCTATCGGCATTTGCTAGGAAAAGCTTATCATTGGCTGATGAAGCATAAACTTCTTATTATGCTAGCCGCCTTTATTTTTCAGCTGATTATGCTCTTTTCAGCAGAGCTTTTGATTAGGCGGGATGCAGCAGTTGTCTTTACAGGGGCTTTCAAAACTCTGAAAGAAAGTTCCATTTCCAGCTATTTGACCCGCAACCCTAACAATGTCTCACTCTTTCTTTACGAGCGTTTTTTCTTTAATGTATTTGGGGAATCTGGTCTATGGGTCATGCAGGCCTTGAATATTGTTTATACTAACGTAACGGCCTTGATTCTCTATAAGGGCTGCCAAAAGTATTTTTCCCAAAAGACTGCAGATGTTGTCTTTAGTTTATATGTGCTTTTACTGGGCTTTTCTCCTTATTTCTTTTCAATGTATACCGATATTCCGCCTCTGCCTTTCATCAGTTTGCAGATTTTCCTAGTTCTGGGATTGCTGAAGGGAGAGGAATCAAGCCGACAGCTGGTTTGGCGCAGTATTTTGCTTGGGCTGATGACTAGTCTGGCTTTCTTCTTTAGACCAACAGTAATGATTCTGCTGATAGCTGTCTTCGGAGTTCTCTTTTTCAAAAAGAACTGGAAGAAGTTCTTTCTGACACTAGTCGTTTTTGCTTGCAGTTTTGCGATTAGCTATGCTCCGCTGCATTACTGCTCCAAGCATCAGAATGAAGTGCCGATTATGGAGGGAGAGGGATTGGCAAAAGGTCCCCTGCTCTTTATCAATCTAGGTCTGACCTTCAATGGCCACAATCAGGAAGATATGAAAGAAGGGCTCTTGCAGTATATTGAGCCCGATAAGCAATATGATTATAACAATGGCATGTTTGCTAAGGAATATGTTATCAAGGAAATCAAGCGGCGCTTGAGCGATTATAATCCTTTGACTTTAGCTCATCATCTCTTCCACAAGCAGTCTCTGACTGTAGCAGAAGGAGATTTGGGCTGGCTCTACCGCAGTGTCGAAAATGAAAAGACGCCTTATATATCGCCTTTTTACCAAGATACGAAAGATAATCCTTTAACTCAGTTTGTCCGTGACTTCTTACTGAACACTGACAAGTCAGAATTTGTCTATTTCTCGCTGTCCAAGCAGGTGGTTTGGATTGTCATGGCGGCAGGACTTGTCTTTGCTCTTTGGAAATATCGATCCAGTGACGAACTGAATTTTCTAACCTTAGCTGTTTTTGGCGGCCTGCTTTTTCTGCAAATTTTTGAGGGAGGAAAGACGCGTTATCTGATTCAGTTTTTGCCACAGATTCTAATTCTGTCCGCACTAGGATTAGCCCAGTACCCTCAATCTCTAGGGAAGTTTCGCTTTTGGACTAGAAAGAAGGAGTCTTTAGAATGAAAAGACCTGTTCCTATCTATGAACCGCTTTATAGCTTGAAGCCCATTGCTGAGAATATCTGGATTGCCGACGGTGATTTGATTGAAATGGATGCGGTGCTGACAAAGTTGCCTTTTTCTACCCGCATGACTGTTATTAAGTTAGCAAACGGCCAGCTCTGGTGTCATTCACCAATCCAGCCAAATCAAGTTTTGTTTGACCAGTTAGACGCTTTGGGTCCGGTTTCGCATCTTGTTTCTCCTAATAAGATTCACTATGCTTATATTGCTGACTGGAAGAAGCGCTATCCGGAGGCAATTGCTTGGTCTAGCCCAGGAGTTGAGGAGAGAGCGGCCAAGCAGAAAATCCCAGTCTCTTTTGATGAAAAGCTGACGAATGAGGCTCCTGAAGTTTGGGCAGACCAGATAGATCAGTTGGTTTTCAAGGGAAGTACTTATATTGAGGAAGTGGTCTTTTTTCACAAGGACAGTCGAACCTTGATTTTGACAGATTTGATTGAGAATTTTCAAACAGACCGTTTTCCAAGTCCGCTTCGCAGCAAGTTTTATAAATTAGTTCGAGTTGCAGCTCCGGACGGTCAGACACCTATTGACTACCGTATGACTTTTATCGGTCATCAAAAAGAAGCCAGAGAGTGTTTGAAGCAGATGCTGGCTTGGCAACCGGAGAAAATCATCCTAGCCCACGGTTCTTGTTTTCTGGAAAATGGCACAGCAGAATTAAGAAGAGCGCTTAGGTGGATTAGGTAAGAGAATTTTATCGTAGGAAATGAGAGGAGACATGTATGAAGCATTCAGCTTGGCATGCTTTGATTAAGGAGCAGCTGCCGGAAGGTTATTTTGCAAAAATCAATCATTTTTTAGACGAAGTGTATGCTTCAGGGACCATTTACCCACCTCGGGAAAAGGTGTTTAATGCGATTCAGACGACAGATTTAGCGGATGTTAAGGTGGTTATTTTGGGGCAGGATCCCTACCACGGACCGAGACAGGCACAAGGCTTGAGTTTTTCTGTACCTGATGACATTCCAGCTCCGCCTTCTTTGCAGAATATTCTCAAAGAACTGGCTGACGATATCGGAGTGAAGGAGTCGCATGATTTGACTTCCTGGGCTCAGCAAGGTGTTCTCTTGCTCAATGCTGGTCTGACAGTGCCTGCTGGTCAGGCCAATGCGCATGCCGGCTTAATCTGGGAGCCATTCACAGATGCAATTATCAAGGTAGTCAATGAAAAGACTGTTCCAGTTGTCTTTATCCTTTGGGGTTCTTACGCCCGCAAGAAAAAAGCCCTGATTAGCAATTCCCAACATTTGATTATCGAGTCAGCTCACCCAAGTCCGCTGTCTGCGTATCGTGGTTTCTTTGGCAGCAAACCTTTTTCACGTACCAATGATTTTTTAGTGGCTAAGGGCTTGGAGCCTATCAATTGGTTAGCTTAGGAGGTAGTATGGTTCAGTTAGCAACGATTTGTTATATCGATAATGGTCAAGAGTTTCTCATGCTGCACCGCAACAAAAAGCCCAACGATGTTCATGCTGGGAAGTGGATTGGTGTCGGTGGCAAGCTAGAGCGAGGAGAAACTCCGCAAGAATGTGCTGCACGTGAGATTCTAGAGGAAACAGGTCTAAAAGCTAAACCTGTTCTCAAAGGAGTTATCACTTTTCCAGAGTTTACTCCCGACTTGGACTGGTACACCTATGTCTTCATGGTGACTGAGTTCGAGGGTGAACTGATTGAATGCAACGAAGGGACTTTGGAATGGGTGCCCTATGACCAGGTTTTATCTAAACCAACCTGGGAAGGCGATCATACCTTTGTTGAGTGGCTTCTAGAAGACAAGCCTTTCTTTTCTGCAAAGTTTGTTTATGACGGTGATAAACTGTTGGATACGCAGGTGGACTTTTACGAATAAGGAGATAAGATGATGCTATTAATCAAAAACGGACGAGTTATGGATCCTAAGACTGGTTTTGACCAAATTACTGACCTCTTGGTCGAGGGGAAGAAAATTGTCAAAATCGGTCAAGATTTGCAGGAAGAAAATGCAAAAGTTATTGATGCCAATGGTTTGGTTGTGGCTCCTGGTTTGGTGGATATACATGTTCATTTTAGAGAGCCTGGCCAGACTCATAAGGAAGATATTCATACGGGGGCCTTGGCAGCAGCAGCAGGAGGCTTTACGACTGTTGTTATGATGGCCAATACCAATCCGACCATCTCTACGGTTGAAACCCTGAAAGAAGTACTGGACTCGGCTAGTCGTGAAAATATCCATATTAAGTCGGTCGCAACGATTACAGAGAATTTTGACGGGCAGCATCTGACAGATTTTCAAGGTCTCTTGGCAGCAGGAGCAGTAGGTTTTTCTGATGACGGTATTCCGTTGACCAACGCTGGCATTGTCCGCCAAGCCCTTGTAGAAGCGCGTAAAAATGACACCTTTATCAGCTTGCATGAGGAAGATCCCAATCTCAACGGAATCCTTGGTTTCAATGAGCATATTGCCAAAGAGCATTTTCATATCTGCGGCGCGACAGGTGTGGCAGAATACAGCATGATTTCCCGCGATGTCATGATTGCTTATGATGCAAAGGCTCATGTGCATATCCAGCATTTGTCCAAGGCTGAGAGTGTAAAGGTTGTGGAATTCGCTCAGAAGCTAGGTGCTCAAGTCACTGCTGAAGCAGCACCTCAGCACTTCTCTAAGACAGAAGCTCTGCTATTGACCAAGGGCAGCAATGCTAAGATGAATCCACCTCTGCGCTTAGAATCGGACCGTCTGGCGGTTATCGAGGGGCTCAAGTCTGGTGTCATTTCTGTCATTGCGACGGACCATGCTCCACATCATGCTGACGAGAAAAATGTAGCCGATATCACGCAGGCGCCTTCTGGTATGACTGGTCTTGAGACTTCGCTTTCTCTAGGTCTGACCTACCTTGTTGAGGCTGGTCATCTGAGTTTGATGGAACTTTTGGAAAAAATGACTCTTAATCCGGCTCAATTGTATGGCTTTGATGCTGGCTTCATCGCTCAGGATGGTCCAGCCGATTTGACAATATTTGACCCAGAAGCAGATATACTTGTGACTGACCATTTTGCCTCCAAGGCTGCCAATTCACCTTTCGTTGGTGAAAAACTTAAAGGCCAAGTGAAGTTTACCATCTGTGATGGGGAAGTTGTCTTTGAAGGATAATACTAATAAGACTCTGATGAATTTCAGGGTCTTTTTTAACACAGAAAACTTTCTGGGAATTTTCTGAAAATACGAATGTTTGTTGAAATAGTAGTAGTTTAGTTCCTTTTTGAACCGAAAAGATGTATAATATAACAAAATACTAAAGAGGAGTGTTCGTTAATATGAAGAAGAAATTTTTCATCTTACCTGTTCTATCAACAGTGCTTTTGGCACCTGCTTTTTTGGCGCATCAAGTCTCTGCGGAAGAGGCTCAGGCTAGTCCTGAACCTGCAACGACGGAGTTGACCAATCAGCCAGCTGCTGAGACAGCTTCTGAAGCGCAACCAACTGCTCCAGCAGCTTCAGAAGAAGAAAAACCAGCAGCAACTAGTCAGGATGCAGTTGCTCAGGTTCCTCCAGCTGCGACAGAAGCCGCTGCAGCACCAGCCCAGTCTGAAAATCTGCCAGAGGCTACGATTCTCCATACCAACGATGTGCACGGCCGCATCGTAGAAGAAAAAGGCGTTATCGGTGATGCCAAGCTAGCTACTGTTATCAAGGAAGAACGTGCTAAAAATCCTAAGGTTCTAGTCGTGGATGCGGGTGATGCCTTCCAAGGGTTGCCAATTTCCAATAGCTCAAAAGGGGAAGAACGGGCGAAAATCCTTAATGAAATTGGTTACGATGCTATGGCAGTTGGTAACCATGAGTTTGACTTTGGTCTGGATGAGGCAAAGAAATACAAGGAAATTCTTAAATTCCCACTCCTCAGTTCTAACACCTACGCCAATAATGCTCGAGTCTTCCAAGCATCTACCATTGTGGACAAGGACCCAGCGGTTGAGGGAGATGAGTTTGTGGTAATAGGTGTGACAACACCAGAAACTGCTACAAAAACTCACCCTAAAAACGTCCAAGGTGTGACCTTCACTGATCCAATTACAGAGGTTAATCGGGTTATTGACGAAATTGAAGCACGCGCAGCAGCAGAAGGAAAGAACTACAAAAACTATGTTGTCCTGGCTCACTTAGGTATTGATACGACCACTCCAACTGAGTGGCGCGGCTCAACCTTATCTGAGGCCCTTTCCAAAAATCCTAAGCTCAAGGGCAAACGTGTAACCGTTATTGACGGCCACTCCCACACAGTAGCTTCTACAACTTATGGCGATAATGTAACCTACAACCAGACCGGTAGCTACCTACACAATATCGGAAAAGTGACTTTCAAGGCCAATCAACTGCTAGGCAATCCTCAGCAAATCCCTGCTGAAATAGCTAAGAAAGTCGCTCCAGACCCAGTTGTAGCAGACATGGTCAGCAAGATTAAAGCCAGATACGACGCAGATAATGCCAAAGTTATCGTTGCAAACAGCCCTGTAGAGCTTAATGGCGATCGTGAAAATGTCCGCGTTCGCGAAACCAATCTGGGTAATGTCGTAGCCGATGCTCTCTACGATTATGGTCAAACTGGCTTTGCCAATAAAACAGACTTAGCTGTTACTAACGGAGGCGGCCTGCGCGAAACTATTGCCAAAGACAAGCCAATCACCAAGGGAAATGTTATCGCCGTATTACCTTTTGGGAATACTATTTCTCAAATCAAGGTAACTGGTCAAAATATTGCAGATATGTTTGCCAAATCTCTGGGCTCTATTCTTCAGGAAAAAGATGGCAAGCCTGTGCTGGATGAGAACGGACAACCCTTGCTAGAACCAAGCGGTGGCTACCTGCAAATATCTGGAGCTAAAGTCTACAACGATACTACTCTGCCGGCTGATCAGCGTGTCCTTCACATTGAGATTAAGAACAAAGAAACTGGTGTTTATGAGCCTCTTGATCCAAATAAGACTTATTATCTGACGACTAATGACTTCTTGGCTGCTGGTGGTGACGGCTATACCATGCTAGGCGGCCCTCGCGAGGAAGGACCATCTATGGATGTGGCTTTCGCAGACTATCTTGCAAAAGCTGATTTGACAACCTATGCAGTTATCAATCCAAACTCACGTGCTATCTCTATTTCATCCACTAAGGATACAGATGGTGATGGCTACACTGATATTGAAGAAATCAAGCAAGGAACGGATCCGGCTAATGCGGCTTCCTACCCAGCTGGTGCTAAAGCAGCTGATCCTGCAAAACAGGCAGCTCCAATGGCCAACACGCCAAATCAAACTAAGCAAGTGCCTGTGCATGTTGCCAAGACCTTCACTAAGGACCCTGCAGCTAAAGAACTACCACAAACAGGCAGCGAATCAGCAGTTACCTTGAGCCTAGTTGGTATGGTTTTAGGATTCTTTGGATTGGCAGGAATCAAGAAAAGTCATAAAGAAGACTAGTTAGAAGACACAATAAAACGGAAGTTGTTCACTTCCGTTTTATTTCTTAGCCTCAGGATTTTGATGGGTGATATTCAAGCCCCAAGGAATTAAATTTTCTTTTTTCTGTTTGATACGTTGGATATTGTCCTTGTGCCGGAAGATAATAATCAAAGCTAGCACAATGATAATCAGAGTAAAGAAGAGGTCATAGCTGGGCAGGATAAAGCCAACTAGAGGAAAGAGCAGAGCCGACAGGATAGCGATGACTGCTGAGAGCACACTTGCCAGAGAAATCATACTTCCCAGATAGAGGATGCTGGCAAAGATGATAATCAGATAGACAAAGAAGGCTGGTGAGAAGCCCAGAACAACCCCTGCACTGGTTGCCACTGCCTTGCCGCCCTTAAAGCCAGCAAAGATGGGAAAAGTATGGCCAATTACGGCCAAGAGGCCAAAGACAAGCGGCGAAACTCCCTCAATATGCAAAAAGAAAGGCAGCAGGGTCGCTGCAGTTCCTTTGAGAAAGTCGATAGCAAAAGTAGCCGTCCCAGCAGTCTTTCCCAAAATACGGAAAGTATTGGTCGTTCCAGTATTGCCGCTGCCGTATTCTCTCAGGTTCTTTTTAAAGAAAATTTGCCCAATCCAAAGTCCAGTCGGAATAGAGCCCAGTAAGTATGCTAGTATTAATCCAATTATCGTGTTCATCATGATTTTATTATACCATTATTTCGCTTTCTTACAATAGAAAAGGATAGAATTTATAGCAGGAAATGTCTACTCGGATAGTGGATTGTTCTTCGTGTAAAATCAGTCCTCATCAGCATTTTTTTCAAAAAAATCTTTGCAATATTTGCCAAAAACTTGTAAGATAGAAAAGATGAATCATTAGGAGGTTCTTGTGGCAAAAAAGGAAATCAATATTAACAATTACAATGACGATGCCATTCAGGTATTAGAAGGGTTGGATGCGGTCCGCAAACGTCCAGGGATGTATATCGGATCGACCGACGGAGCGGGACTCCACCATCTGGTCTGGGAGATTGTGGACAATGCTGTTGATGAAGCCCTGTCAGGCTTCGGTGACCGGATCGATGTGACGATTAACAAGGACGGCAGCCTGACTGTCGCAGACCACGGACGCGGGATGCCAGTCGGCAAGCACGCTATGGGCATTCCCACGGTTGAGGTCATCTTCACCGTTCTCCACGCTGGCGGTAAGTTTGGCCAAGGTGGCTATAAGACCTCGGGCGGTCTTCACGGTGTAGGGTCCTCTGTTGTCAATGCCCTGTCTAGCTGGCTGGAAGTGGAAATCACACGGGATGGGACTGTTTACAAGCAGCGCTTTGAAAATGGTGGAAAACCAGTCACTACGCTCAAGAAAATCGGCACGGCACCTAAGTCCAAATCTGGGACCAAAGTGACCTTCATGCCAGACGATACGATTTTTTCAACGACGGACTTCAAGTACAACACTATTGCGGAGCGGCTTAAAGAATCAGCCTTCTTGCTCAAGAATGTCCGCCTGTCGCTGACCGATGCACGGACTGGCGAAGAAGTAGAGTTTCATTATGAGAACGGGGTTGAAGACTTTGTCAGCTATCTCAATGAAGACAAGGAAACCCTGACTCCTGTCCTCTATTTCGAGGGCGAGGAGAGTGGCTTCCAAGTTCAGGTGGCTCTCCAGTACAACGACGGCTACGCCGATAATATCCTGTCCTTTGTCAATAACGTCCGTACCAAGGACGGTGGTACCCATGAGACGGGGCTCAAGACCGCTATTACCAAGGCCATGAACGACTATGCCAGAAAGACTGGCTTGCTAAAGGAAAAGGATAAGAATCTGGAAGGCTCAGACTACCGTGAGGGTCTGGCAGCTGTCCTGTCCATCCTCGTCCCTGAGGCACACCTGCAGTTTGAAGGCCAGACCAAGGACAAGCTGGGCAGCCCTTTGGCTCGTCCGGCCGTGGACTCCATTGTCTCTGACAAGCTGACTTTCTTCCTCTTGGAAAATGGTGAGCTGGCATCTAATCTCATCCGCAAGGCTATCAAGGCCAGAGATGCTAGGGAAGCAGCCCGCAAGGCGCGTGACGAAAGCCGGAACGGCAAGAAGAATAAGAAAGACAAGGGTTTGCTGTCTGGTAAGCTGACCCCGGCCCAGTCCAAGAATCCAGCCAAGAACGAACTCTATCTGGTCGAGGGAGACTCTGCCGGTGGCTCTGCCAAGCAAGGCCGTGACCGTAAGTTCCAAGCCATCCTGCCCCTGCGCGGTAAGGTTATCAATACTGCCAAGGCTAAGATGGCTGACATTCTCAAGAACGAGGAAATCAACACCATGATCTACACGATTGGAGCGGGTGTTGGGACAGACTTTACCCTTGAGGATGCCAACTATGACAAGATCATCATCATGACCGATGCGGACACCGACGGTGCCCATATCCAGACCTTGCTGCTGACCTTTTTCTATCGCTATATGCGCCCGCTGGTCGAGGCCGGTCGCGTCTATATCGCCCTGCCGCCTCTCTATAAGATGTCCAAGGGCAAGGGCAAGAGCGAAGTCGTCGAGTATGCCTGGACCGATGGCGAGCTGGATGACCTGCGCCGCAAGTTTGGCAAGGGTGCCATGCTTCAGCGCTATAAGGGGCTCGGTGAAATGAACGCTGACCAACTCTGGGAGACCACCATGAATCCCGACACCCGCACCCTCATCCGTGTTACCATCGAAGACCTGGCCCGGGCCGAACGCCGTGTCAATGTCCTCATGGGCGACAAGGTTGAACCACGCCGCAAGTGGATTGAGGATAACGTCAAGTTTACGCTTGAGGAAGTAACAGCATTTTAATAAGAAAGATAAAACATGACAGTAAATTGGAAATTAGAATCAGATGTGAACGATTGGGTAAAACGACAGTTAGAGGGTTTAGGATTAGTCAAACTTGTAGATTTTAACGAAGAATCGGCAATGAGTCCTAAGCTTAAATCAGCTCTGAAAGGAGCTGCTAAGACTAAAATGAAGACGAAGACTGGTACGCCAGACTTTCATGTTGAAAAATATGTTGATAGATACAAAGTGCCTGTTATCATTGAGGACAAGCTTAAACTGAATAAATTGGTAGTTCAAACAAAAGATGGATTGAAATTTGACTATAACTCAGTTAATTCTTTTGCTGTAAATGGTGCTATTCATTATTCTCGTAAGGTAATTGATAGTGGGAAATACAATGAAGTTATTGCGATTGGAATTGCCGGTGATAATGCCGAAAATGTTGCTATTAAAGTCTATTATGTTTTTGGTTCTGCAGAAAATGCCCATAAAGAAGTTACAACTGTTACAACTTTAGACTTTCTCGAAAACGAAAAAACTTTTGCTGATTTTTATAATGAAGCAAAACTTAGTGAAGAAGACAAACATCAAATTCTTATTGATAGCCAGGCAACGTTGCAAAATTATGCTAAAAAGTTAAATAAGCTTATGCACAATCATAATATTACTGCTCCACAGCGAGTTTTGTATGTGTCTGGTATGCTTTTAGCTATGCAGGAAGTAGTTGATAGCGATGGAAAACATGTAGATGATGGTTTAACTCCTGATGATCTTAAAGGTATCCAATCGGCATCTAAACGAGATGGTAAAAAAGTTGTTGATCAAATTAAATCTTTTTTAGATGAAAGAAATATTAATTCTGAAAAATTGAAATTGATGATGGCATCTTTTGGTGAAATTTCCAAGGATAGTCAACGAGATGAATTACATGAGACGGATAAAGAAGTTGCTAAGTTTATTGATGGCTCATCATCAGTGACAAAGCAAATTTTCACTTTCATTTTTGAATATATCTTTAAATCAATTGATGGTTTAGGTGGTCATATTGATATTATGGGCGAGATGTACTCTGAGTTTCTTAAATATGCTCTTGGTGATGGGAAGGAAATCGGAATCGTATTGACTCCTCCTTATGTGACCAAAATGATGTCTCAAATTCTTGATATTGATATGAATAACAAGGTGATGGACTTGGCAACCGGTTCTGCTGGATTCTTGATTTCTGCTATGGAATTAATGACAGATAGTGCTAATGAAAAGTATGGTAAAGGAACAACTAGAGCAGAAAAAACAATTAGACACATTAAACGAAATAATCTTTTAGGGATTGAACTCAATGCAGAGATGTATACCTTGGCGACAACTAATATGATTTTGCGTGGAGACGGTTCTAGTCGTATTGAAAAAGGTTCTGCTTTTAATCGTCCTGAAAGTCTTTTTGCAGACTTTAAAGCAGATCGTGTCTTGCTAAATCCTCCATTTTCTTACAAAGAAAATGGTCTGCCATTCATTGCCTACGGTCTGGATAAAATGGAGAAAGGCGGACTTGGTGCTATTATTATCCAAGATAGTGCTGGCTCAGGTAAGGCGACAGAGACTGCTAAGGCTATCTTGAAGAAACATACATTGTTAGCTTCAATCAAAATGCCAGTTGATCTATTCGTTCCCATGGCAGGAGTACAAACCTCTATTTATATTTTTGAAGCTCATAAAAAACATGACTATGAGCAGACGGTTAAATTTATTGATTTCAGAAATGATGGATATAAACGTGCAAAACGAGGAATTTCAGAAATAGATAGTCCTGTTCAGCGTTACCAGGATATTATCAAGATTTACAAAGCTGGAACTCGTGCAAAAGTTGATCAAGAGCTCTGGAATTTAGAACAAGTCTATTTTGAAGATTTTATCACTGATAAAGGTAATGACTGGAATTTTGAGCAGCATCAAGTAATTGATACCAAACCAACCTTGGACGATTTTAAAAAGACTGTTGCCGACTACCTAGCTTGGGAAGTTGACCAACTTCTAAAAAACAAGGGAGATGATGACTCAAAAAAAGCTTAAGCCCTCGTCTTCAGAAATTAAATGAAGAATTTGAAGCTAGCGGGGGCGAGTGGAGAGAAGTCAAAGTGGGAAAATTGTTTCATATTCGTCCCACTAAAAATTATGGTCTAACAAATCAGAAACTGTTTGCTAATTCTGGTTCAGTACCAGTTGTAGTTAATTCCAGCCAAAATAATGGAATTGGGGGTTTTGTTGATTTAGAACCTACAGAGCAGGGAAATATAATTACTTTTTCTGATACAACTACATCGGATAGTATTTTTTATCAACCAAATGATTTTATAGGTTACTCGCATGTACAGGGAATGTTTCCATATGAAGAGTGGGATAAGTACAGTTTGCTATATTTTGTAATATGTTTTAGAACGGCTACAAAAGGGAAATTTGACTATGGAAACAAATTTAATCGAGATAAGGCAAAAGAGATTTTAGTTACCGTACCTTACCACAATAATAAACCGGCATTTAAATATATGGAAGACTACATCAAAGCGCTCGAGGCTGAACGCATCGAGACGCTCGAGGCTTATCTAACAGTAACAAATCTCAAGGATTATCACCTCACAAAAAATGATGAGAAAATCCTTGACAGATTTGACAAACTCAACGATACTAAGAGTAGAGTAGAGGAGTGGGAATACTGTGTCATTAACAAATTATTTACGAAATTAGAGTTGAAATGTCATAGAGCTAATTTTGATAAATTAAGAGATACATCACAAAAACCCACCAAAGAATTCGATCTTCCGCTTGTTAATGCGAAAATTGGTGGAAATGGTATAATGTTTTATGGTAGAACTGAGGATTTTGATAGCGCAGAGATGACTATCGATATTATTAGTAACGGTGCTGTTGCAACTGGGACTGTGTATCCACAAGTTCACAGAGTAGGAGTTCTTTGGGATGCTTATTTAATCAAATCTAAGTTAAATGTTACGGAATCACAGTTGAAATTTATGGCAACATCAATTCAAAAGTCAATTAAACAAAGATTTGGTTGGGAAAATAAAGCTGTATGGTCAAAAGTTCAAAAAGAAAGTATTCAACTTCCTACTCAAAATGGTCAAATTGATTATCAATTCATGTCTGATTTTATTAAAGTCGTTGAGAAAATTGTCATCAAAGACTTAGTGCAGTGGACAGATAAGAAAATTGCGGCAGCAAAAGAAATTGTGGCAAAATAAATAATTCCATTCGTCCGATTTTCTGTCAAGCTCGCCAGAGCTTAAGTGAGACCGTCCGATTTTCTGATAAGGCATTTTTTAGCAAATTCTGTTTGGCAGAAAATCTGGCGAGTATTTTTTGAGTAAAAGACGAACGTTTGTTTTTCTGGCAAGTAGTTTTTAAGCAAAAAACTTTTTCTGAAAATCAGGAAAGGTAAAAAGGGAATTAAAGTTAAAATAAATAAAAAATTTAGGAGATTATAAAAATGAAAAAAATTTATGGAATTACTAGTGTAGATGTTCAGACTTTGGAAAACAACGAATTTTTCCAGCTCATGTCTGAGAGTCGGAGCGAGATTGCAACTTTTATCAAGGAAAATAAGGTGGACGGCATTTACACGACCAAGCTGGATGAGATGGACAAACTTCTGGAACAGCTGCAGGGCGGGCTTCATCAGACCAAGTCCAGCAAGCTGGTGGCTAGTCTAGATCAGGCTGACCGCGAGCGTGATGATGCTTTGGGTACGCTCCAGTCTTTGGTTCGGGCCTTTGCACGGGTCAAGGATGCAGCGACCAAGGAAGCTTATGAGACCCTGTCTCAGATCCTGAAAAACTACATTGGCCTAGCTGCGACTAGCTTGGAAAAGGAGACCGAGGGCATCAACCACTTGCTCCAAGAGCTGAAAAAACCAACCTACCAGACAGCGCTGGCTAAGCTTCATCTGGAAGCCCATGTCGACAGTCTGGCTGCTGCTCAGAAGGCCTTTGAAAAGGTCTACAAGGAGCGACTGACTGAGCTCAAGGGCAAGACACCGAGCCAGAATAAGAACGTCCGCCTCAAGCTGCAAGAAATCTATGATTTTCTAGTCGATTTCACTGCGATCATTGCCTACGCTTATCCTGAAAGAACTCACGTGGTCAATCTCCGCGACCACCTCAATACCATCCGCAGCCGCTACAAAAAACGCAAACCAGCTAAGAAAGTGAAAGAAGAAGTGGCGGAGGCGAACTAGCTACTTCTGACGAAAGGAGACAGCCAATGACGCTTGACAATAAACTGGGTCTGACGGATTCGCTTGAACTAGCCAAGATGGTTATGCGACAGAGGCTGCCCAAGCCTGTCTAGACTTCGCTTTCCAGCTAGCTAGCTTGTCAGAAGTTTACTCTTTTACATCCTTACTCAATCTCCCTTCGCAAAAAGTCATGCAAAAACTAGGCATGGAATTTGTCAAAGAATTTGATAATGAAAAAGTTCCAGCAGACAGTCCCCCTTTATAGACATGTCCTCTACAGAATCAAGTGTTTTCACTAAAAAGGCAGGTATTCCCATGAGAACTGAAACCGAGATGTTTAATGTGATTTTGCAAACTGCAAAAGTGCTACAGGTTGACGCTGTCGCTATGTCCGGCTCGCGGACAAATCCAAAGGCTCCCAAAGACGAGTTCCAAGACTATGATGTGGTCTACGTTGTGGAGGATTTGGATGGTATGGTGGCTGACCTTGCTTGGTTGGACCAGTTTGGCAAGCGCATGATTGAGCAGCATGTCCTACTAGACCATCGCCACCTCTATCTCATGCTTTTTGAGGATGGCAATCGGATAGATTTGACCCTTTGTTCTAAGGAGCACATTAAAGAGTGGGTGGATAGCGAAGCAGATTTCACGGTGCTGGATGACGCGCAGGGGCTGTTTGCTCCTTATGCACCGGCCCCCAAGCGCTATTGGACGACAACAGCTAGTGCGACTGACTTTGACAAATCCTGCAATGAATTCTGGTGGGTCTCAGCTTATGTAGTCAAGGGCATTCGTCGGAACCATCTGGTCTATGCGACGGATCATCTGTATGGAATCTGCCAGCAAGAATTGCTCAAGCTTTTAGCTTGGCAAGTGGCAGCAGATAAGGGGACTGTCGATATTGGCAAGAACTACAAGTACCTCTTTCAGTATTTGCCTGCTGAAAAAGAGAAAGAATTTACAGCCTTGCTTGACTTTTCTAACCAGAAAAGCCTCACCAAGTCTCTCTTAGCTACCATGGACTTTTTCCACAAAGAGGCACAAGCCTTCTCTCTCAAAACCGGCTTCCACTATGACAAAGAAAGCGCAGAGAAGATGCTGACCTATGCCAAGGAAAAGCTAGGAGTGGGGGAATGAGTGTTAGCTCGCAATAGATAGTAATCATATCATGTTAGAAAAAGTTGAACGCTTCATTCCGGAAATCAACCGCATTCTTCGAGAGGGATGTTCAAAGGATTACATTGAGACTGACAAGGTAGAGAAAATAAATCTTAAGCACATCTTTGCGAAGGTACTAATTGAGGTCATTCTGGTTTACCGTGTCAAAACCTCCGAGTCTATCCTGGATAAAGTCGCACGCTTTTCTGAACACAGGAGGTCTATCCGGCCAACTCTGTCCTCAATGACATTTTCAGTGCCCGCATGATCTTAAGCTCGGAGGAAATTACCCAAGTCATGGAGCGACTCGACGACTGGCAGATCGCCTACAGCCTGAAAAAATAGTACCTGCGGGACAAAGACGGCTATGTTGGCATCCATATCTACTTCAAAAACAAAAGCAACTTTTACTACCCATGGGAGCTCCAACTCTGGGACAAAAAAGATGTGACTGGCAATATCGCCAGTCATATCAAGTATAAACGGGAGTTTGTGAGGTAGGAGAGTGAATAAGAGGAGTAACAATGACACCAGAAATGTTTGAGAGATTAATCAGAGCGATTAATTCAACAGATTGGATTGATCACGGATTGCAGTTCGGAGGAATAATAGTACCTATTATCTTTGCCCTCTGGATTTCTTGGAGAGATTCAAAGAGATTAAAAGTAGATGTTGAAAATCAGAACAGAATATTGGATGAACGGCAACAAAAGTTAGAAACTATTCAAACTACAATCGCCGAAAATATTTCAGAACTGACAAAACAACAGAATCAACTCTCCAAAACCCAAGAAAAAGTTGAAGAAAACCTAAGAGAGCTAAAAGAATTAGCACAGCAATCTAGGAAGTTAAATCAGTTGACCATGCAGGTTCATTATAAAGTATTTTTTGAAAAACATAAAAGTTTTAAAAAAGCTTTGATGAGAATTGAAGAATTTTATGAGTTGTACCAACAAAAATGTTCTGATTCTGGTTCAATGCCACCTGAAGTAAAAAATAAATACAAAGCTCTCCGAAATTCGATCGGGGATTATAAAATCTATGGATTCCTATTTTTAGATGAAGAAAATATTCCACCAATTGTTTTTGATGATTTTTTAAAATTAAAAGAATTTCTACAAAAAATAGATTTTAAAAGAGCACAAAATTATGACGAATATTTTGAAAACATTTATCCTAAACTAAAAGAATTTGATATGGAATTGAATAAATTATTGTCCTAACACAAAACTGATCTTGAAGGAGTCTGTATCGCTGTCGTAGTGATTCTGACAGTCCTCAGGGCCGTCTATCGCAATCTGAGAGACTCTGGCTCTCAGATTAGCCATGAAACCGTAGGTTTGCTGGTGTCCCATGCTACCTAAGGAAACTATTAAAAAAATTTTTAAAAAGAGAATTATTATGTCCAACATTCAAAACATGTCCCTTGAGGACATCATGGGAGAGCGCTTTGGTCGCTACTCCAAATACATCATTCAAGAGCGGGCCTTGCCGGACATTCGCGATGGCTTGAAGCCTGTGCAACGTCGTATTCTTTATTCGATGAACAAGGACGGCAACACCTTTGACAAGGGCTACCGCAAATCTGCCAAGTCTGTCGGGAACATCATGGGGAATTTTCACCCCCATGGTGACAGCTCCATCTACGATGCCATGGTCCGCATGTCTCAGGACTGGAAAAACCGTGAGATTCTCGTTGAGATGCACGGTAACAACGGTTCTATGGACGGTGATCCACCAGCGGCTATGCGTTATACCGAGGCGCGCTTGTCTGAAATGGCTGGCTATCTTTTGCAGGATATCGAGAAAGATACCGTTCCTTTTGCTTGGAACTTTGACGATACTGAGAAGGAGCCGACTGTTCTGCCAGCAGCCTTTCCTAACCTTTTGGTCAATGGTGCAACTGGGATTTCCGCCGGTTATGCGACTGATATTCCACCTCATAATCTAGCCGAAGTCATTGACGCGGTTATCTATATGATTGACCATCCGTCTGCCAAGGTGGACAAACTCATGGAGTTTCTGCCTGGTCCAGACTTCCCGACAGGAGCTATTGTCCAAGGCCGTGATGAGATCAAGAAAGCCTATGAGACTGGTAAAGGTCGCGTCGTGGTGCGCTCTAGAACTGAGATTGAAAAGTTGAAGGGCGGAAAAGAGCAAATCGTCATCACCGAGATTCCTTACGAGATTAATAAGGCGGTCTTGGTCAAGAAAATCGACGATGTGCGGGTCAACAATAAGGTGACTGGCATTGCTGAGGTTCGGGACGAATCCGACCGTGACGGTCTGCGCATTGCTATTGAGCTCAAGAAAGACGCCAATACTGAACTGATTCTCAATTATCTCTTTAAGTACACTGACTTACAGGTGAATTATAACTTCAACATGGTGGCTATTGACAATTTCACGCCTCGTTTGGTGGGAATTGTACCAATCTTGACTAGTTATATTGCCCACCGCAAGGAGATTATTCTGGCTCGTAGCCGTTTTGACAAGGCCAAGGCTGAGAAACGACTGCATATTGTAGAAGGATTGATTCGGGTGCTTTCCATCTTGGATGAGGTGATTGCCCTGATTCGTGCTTCTGAAAACAAAGCAGACGCCAAGGAAAATCTTAAGGTCAGCTATGATTTCACTGAGGAGCAGGCTGAGGCTATCGTCACTCTCCAACTCTACCGTTTGACCAATACAGACGTAGTGGTTCTGGAAGAGGAAGAAGCAGAGCTCCGCGAGAAGATTGCCATGCTGGCTGCCATTATCGGTGATGAGCGCACCATGTATAATCTTATGAAGCGGGAGCTCCGCGATGTCAAGAAGAAGTTTGGCAATCCGCGTCTCAGTGAGTTGCAAGATACAGCAAATGCCATTGAGATTGATACAGCTAGTCTGATTGTTGAGGAAGAAACCTATGTCAGCGTGACTCGTTCTGGTTATATCAAGCGGACCAGTCCGCGTTCCTTCTCAGCTTCGACCTTAGAGGAGATGGGCAAGCGTGATGATGACCGCCTGATTTTCCTCAGCCCAGCCAAGACGACTCAGCATTTATTGATTTTCACCAGCCTGGGAAATGTTATTTACCGGCCTGTTCATGAGCTGTCAGACATCCGCTGGAAAGAAATAGGAGAACACCTCAGCCAGACCATCAGCAACTTTGATACCAAGGAAGAGGTTATCTATACAGAATTGCTGGATAGCTTTGAGGAAGGCACTTACTTTGCAGCGACCAAGTTAGGTCAAATCAAGCGTGTAGAGCGCAAGGAATTCAGTCCTTGGCGGACCTACAAGTCTAAGTCGATTAAATTTGCCAAGCTGAAAAATGAAGACGACCAGGTTATTGCTCTGGCGCCGATTAAGCTGGATGATGTTATGCTCGTGACTAGGAATGGCTATGCCCTTCGCTTCAATATTGAGGAAGTTCCTGTCATCGGAGCTAAGGCTGCTGGGGTTAAAGCCATCAATCTCAAGAAAGACGATGTCCTAGCGGCAGCCTTTATCGCCAATACAGACTCACTTTACCTCCTGACCCAGCGCGGTTCGATCAAGCGTATGGCAGTCGCAGATATTCCTGTTACCAGTCGGGCAAATCGCGGTCTTCAAGTTCTGAGAGAGCTTAAGACCAAGCCACATCGTGTCTTTGCAGCTGGACCAGTCTATGGCGAAGCAGTGGACTTCGACCTTTTCACAACAGAAGCAGAAGCCAGCGAGGAGCAGATTTTGCAGGTGCTTTCTAATAAAGGAACTGCCTATGAGATCAATCTAGCTGATCTTAGTCTGTCTGAGAGAACTAGTAACGGCAGCTTTATTTCTGATACCATTTCAGACGAAGAAGTCTTCTCAGCTTATATCAAGTAATCATCAAACCAGTTCGCAGGAGCTGGTTTTTTTCAATTTCTATAAGTTTGATAGCGGAACAAAAGACTGAATAACAAAATTTTCAGAAAATTGAAAATAATACTTGAAAATATCTTAAAAAGGTGTAAAATAGGGAGTATCTAAAAATGAAGTTTGGAAGAAGAGGAGAAAGACCATGACTGTAAATCTTGACTGGGAAAATCTAGGATTCTCATATATGAAACTACCTTATCGCTATTTAGCTTACTATCGCAATGGCCAGTGGGAAGAAGGAACCCTAACTGAGGACGCTACGCTCCATATTTCTGAGTCGTCTCCTTGCCTTCACTACGGTCAGCAGGCTTTTGAGGGTCTGAAGGCTTATCGAACTAAGGACGGCAGCATTCAACTCTTCCGTCCGGATAAAAATGCGGATCGTCTGCAGCGGACAGCTGACCGCTTGCTCATGCCGCAAGTTCCTACGGAAATGTTCGTGGAAGCAGTCAAGCAGGTTGTCCGAGCTAATGAAGAATATGTGCCACCTTATGGAACAGGCGGAACCCTTTATATTCGACCTCTCTTGATTGGAGTCGGCGATATTATCGGCGTAAAACCAGCTGAAGAATACATTTTCACTATCTTTGTAATGCCTGTCGGCAATTACTTCAAAGGCGGTCTGACTCCGACTAACTTCATTGTGTCAGATGACTATGATCGCGCGGCACCGCACGGAACTGGTGCGGCAAAAGTGGGTGGCAATTACGCTGCTAGCTTATTACCAGGAAAGATTGCTAAGGATAAGCATTTCTCTGATGTGATTTATCTAGATCCGGCAACCCATACCAAGATTGAAGAAGTAGGTTCTGCCAATTTCTTTGGTATCACCAAGGATAATGAGTTTGTAACACCGCTCAGTCCGTCTATCTTGCCATCCATCACCAAGTACTCTTTGCTTTATCTGGCAGAGCATAGACTAGGGCTCAAACCGATTGAAGGAGATGTTCCTCTGGCAGACTTGGGTAAATTTACTGAAGCTGGAGCTTGCGGAACTGCTGCAGTTATCTCTCCTATCGGAGGTATCCAGCACGGCGATGATTTTCATGTCTTTTATAGCGAGACAGAAGTCGGTCCAGTCACTCGGAAGCTATATGACGAATTGACTGGTATCCAATTCGGTGATGTTGAAGCACCAGAAGATTGGATTGTGAATGTATAATCTAAAAACTGTCCTTGATTGGGCAGTTTTTCTGTAATTCTAGCTTAAGATAGCTTGCGTACTCAGTCTTTTTCGTGTACAATAGAAATTTGAAAGAGGTAAGTTATGAGTAAAAAAGACAAAAAAATTGAAATTCAAATCACAGATAGCAAAGTGAAGGTCGGATCAGACCAATTTGACGGTTATAGTCTTGCTATAGGTAAGAAGGTTATTGGCGAGATTGCCGAACTAGATGGCCAGTTTGCAATTATCAAAAATGGAAATGCTGAAAGTTTTTATAAAAAATTTGAAAGAGCCGTGGAAACTTTGATTGAAACCTATAATTTAAGCAAATAAGGGCTTGCATTTTCATTGTATCAATGTTATAATAGATAGCGTTGATTGTCGGAGAGATAGCGAAGAGGCTAAACGCGGCGGACTGTAAATCCGCTCCTTCGGGTTCGGGGGTTCGAATCCCTCTCTCTCCATTCTTTATATTAATGGGGTATAGCCAAGCGGTAAGGCAAGGGACTTTGACTCCCTCATGCGTTGGTTCGAATCCAGCTACCCCAGTTCTTAGGTAATAGATCTGATAAAATAATAAAATGTCTTCTGGTGTTTTATTTCTTTATAGGATGGAAATCGTTAACGATAGATCAATGTCATTTGCGGGTGCTTAGGAAAATAAATAAGTAGTATGTCAAGCGAAAGCTTGATTGTTGGAGGATTTTTTTAGATGAATGAATTTGAAGATTTGCTAAATAGTGTTAGCCAAGTTGAGCCAGGTGACGTCGTTACTGCTGAAGTATTGACTGTTGACGCTAACCAAGCTAATGTTGCAATCGCTGGAACTGGTGTTGAAGGTGTTTTGACTCTTCGTGAGTTGACAAACGACCGCGACGCTGATATCAACGATCTTGTAAAACCAGGTGAAACACTTGAATTGCTTGTTCTTCGTCAAGTAGTGGGTAAAGATACAGACACCGTAACTTACCTGGTATCTAAAAAACGTTTGGAAGCTCGCAAAGCTTGGGACAAATTGGTTGGTCGTGAAGAAGAAGTTGTCACTGTTAAGGGCACTCGTGCTGTTAAAGGTGGTCTTTCAGTTGAGTTTGAAGGACTTCGTGGATTTATCCCTGCTTCAATGCTTGATACTCGTTTCGTTCGCAACACTGAGCGTTTTGTAGGTCAAGAGTTTGATGCTAAGATCAAAGAAGTAGATCCAAAAGAAAACCGCTTCATCCTTTCACGTCGTGAAGTTGTAGAAGCTGAAGCTGCAGCAGCACGTGCTGAAGTCTTTGGTAAGTTGAATGTTGGTGATATTGTAACTGGTAAAGTTGCTCGCATCACTAGCTTCGGTGCTTTCATTGACCTTGGCGGAGTTGACGGATTGGTTCACTTGACTGAATTGTCACATGAACGCAACGTATCACCTAAGTCTGTCGTATCAGTTGGTGATGAAATTGAAGTTAAAGTTCTTGACTTGAACGAAGAAGAAGGACGTGTGTCTCTCTCTCTTAAAGCAACAACACCTGGACCATGGGATGGCGTTGAGCAAAAACTTGCTGCTGGCGATGTGATTGAAGGAACTGTAAAACGTTTGACTGATTTCGGTGCTTTCGTTGAAGTATTGCCAGGAATTGATGGACTGGTTCACATTTCACAAATTTCTCACAAGCGTGTTGAAAGCCCTAAGGATGCCCTTAAGGTTGGTCAAGAAGTGACTGTTAAGGTTCTTGAAGTGAATGCTGCTGATGAGCGTGTATCACTTTCTATTAAGGCTCTTGAAGAACGTCCGGCTCAAGAAGAAGGGCCAAAAGATGAGAAACGTCAATCACGTCCTCGTCGTCCAAAACGTCAAGAAAAACGTGACTTTGAACTTCCAGAAACTCAAACTGGATTCTCAATGGCTGATTTGTTTGGCGATATTGAATTGTAATTAGATAAAAGAAGTTGAGTTTTCTCAGCTTCTTTTTCTGATTTTCACTTGTATTTTCAGAGAAAATCAGTTATAATGAATTAGTTGCCACCCTTAGTGTAATGGATATCACGCAAGATTCCGGTTCTTGAGATGGGAGTTCGATTCTCTCAGGGTGGATGACTTAAAATTGGACTCTTAGGAGTCTTTTTTTGCTCTTTCTTGGAGGAACACATGCAATGACAGTAAAATTAATTGCTCATACCTTAATCGAGAAAGAGGGGAAGTATTTGCTTATCAAACGCTCTAAGATAAAGCGAGGCCTTCCTAATGTTTATCCATCTTATTGGGATATTCCAGGCGGAGGTGTAGAAGAGAATGAACTGCCTAGAGAGGCAGCTCTACGTGAGGCTATGGAGGAGGTTAATCAAAAGATTCGGATTGATAAGATTATCCATGAAGATAGTCAGTTTGATGCTAGCAAAGATACTGTTTTCACACGCTTAGTTTATGCGGGTAGAATTTTGGAAGAGCGTGATATTATATTAGATCCAGAAGAGCACACAGACTTTATCTGGATTTCTTCTTTGAAAGACATAGAGAGCGAGCTCATCGTGCCTTATTTAATAGATATTTTTGCCGACAAACCTATATAAAACAACTAAAAAACACCCCCTTTTTTATCAGGAGATGTTTTTTTATAATTAGTTTTTAGACGCTTCTTGGAATTCAGGATTCTTCCATGCTTCATCAATAATTGCTTGCAATTCTTTAGCAGAAGCTTGCATTTTTTGAGTCTCAGCATCGTTAAGTGGGATGTTTACTGGACGTACGATACCGTGAGCACCAACGATAGCAGGTTGACCAATGAAGACATTTTCAACGCCATATTGGCCTTCTTGGAAGACTGACAATGGCAATACAGCATTTTCATCGTCAAGGATAGCTTTTGTGATACGAGCCAAGGCAACCGCGATACCGTAGTAAGTAGCACCTTTTTTGTTGATGATTGAGTATGCTGCGTCACGAACGGAGATGAAAAGATCAACCAAGTCTTGTTCGTTCAAGTCACGGTTAGCTTGCAACCATTGCTCCAATTTCACACCTGCAACGTTAGCGTGTGACCAAACGGCAAACTCAGAGTCACCGTGCTCACCCATGATGTAGGCATGGACAGAACGAGCATCGATACCAATCTTTTCAGCAAGAGCTTGACGGAAGCGAGCTGAGTCAAGTGAAGTACCTGAACCGATAACGCGCTCTTTAGGGAAACCAGAGAATTTCCATGTAGAGTATGTCAAAACATCCACTGGGTTAGCAGCAACGAGGAAGATACCGTTAAAGCCTGATTCTACGACTTGAGTAACGATAGATTTGTTGATAGCCAAGTTTTTACCAACAAGGTCAAGACGAGTTTCGCCTGGTTTTTGAGGTGCACCTGCAGTGATAACAACCAGGTCTGCATCCGCACAGTCTGCATAAGTAGCTGCGTAGATTTTCTTAGGTGAAGTGAAGGCAAGGGCATGACTAAGGTCTTCAGCATCACCGACAGCCTTTTCAAATAATTGAGGGATTTCAATAATACCAAGTTCTTGAGCTATACCTTGGTTTACAAGAGCAAATGCGTAAGATGAACCTACAGCACCGTCACCGACAAGGATGACTTTTTTATGTTGTTTAGTAGCAGTCATTTCTAAACATCTCCTTATTTTTTTAGGAAAGATTTCCCATACACATTCATTCTACCACTTTTGACATATTTTGTCACGGTCAACTTGTATATCTAGCGATGTAAACGTTTTTACAAATGGTTCAAAATACTGAAAAATCAAAGAAAATGTGGTATAATATAGGATAGTTTAATATGAAAGAAAGGCATTTTTTAATGCAAGACAGAAACTTAGTAAATGTTAATCTGACTAGTGAAATGAAGACTAGTTTCATCGATTACGCTATGAGTGTTATCGTGGCTCGGGCACTTCCAGATGTTCGTGATGGTCTCAAACCAGTTCACCGTCGGATTCTCTATGGTATGAATGAGCTGGGCGTGACGCCTGAGAAGCCTCACAAGAAATCAGCTCGTATCACAGGGGATGTCATGGGTAAGTATCACCCGCATGGTGACTCCTCTATTTATGAAGCGATGGTGCGGATGGCTCAATGGTGGAGTTATCGCTATATGCTCGTAGATGGCCATGGAAACTTCGGTTCTATGGACGGAGACGGAGCTGCTGCTCAACGTTATACAGAAGCACGTATGAGCAAGATTGCTCTTGAGATGCTTCGCGATATTAATAAAAATACTGTTGATTATATTGACAACTATGATGCCAGTGAGAGAGAGCCTGTAGTTCTTCCTGCTCGTTTCCCTAACTTGCTTGTAAATGGAGCGACAGGGATTGCAGTTGGGATGGCGACTAATATCCCTACACATAATCTCGGTGAGTCTATTGATGCAGTAAAACTTGTCATGGATAATCCGGAAGCAACAACTCGCGATATCATGGAAGTCCTGCCTGGACCAGATTTTCCTACAGGTGCACTGGTTATGGGTAAGTCTGGTATTCACCGGGCTTATGAAACAGGGAAGGGTTCGATTGTTCTTCGTTCTCGCACTGAAATCGAAGAGATGAAAAATGGTCGTGAGCGAATTGTCGTAACTGAGTTTCCTTACATGGTTAATAAGACTAAGGTCCATGAACATATTGTTCGTCTGGTGCAGGAAAAACGCATTGACGGTATCACAGCTGTTCGTGATGAGTCCAACCGTGAAGGGGTCCGTTTTGTCATTGAGGTTCGTCGTGATGCCTCTGCACATGTCATTCTAAATAACCTTTTCAAGCTGACTCAGATGCAGACCAATTTCAGCTTCAATATGCTGGCTATTCAAAATGGTGTTCCGAAGATTCTGTCTCTACGTGAGATTTTGTTGGCTTACATTGAGCACCAAAAAGAAGTAGTGACTCGACGGACGGCTTTTGATAAAGAAAAGGCGGAAGCTCGAGCTCACATCTTGGCTGGTTTGCTGATTGCGTTGGATCACATTGATGAAGTGATTCGCATTATCCGTAATAGCGAGACGGACGCAGAAGCCCAAGCTGAATTGATAGCTAAGTTTGAGCTGTCTGAGCGCCAGAGTCAGGCTATCCTTGACATGCGTCTGCGTCGTCTGACTGGTTTGGAACGTGATAAGATTCAGTCAGAGTATGATGAGCTAATTGCTTTGATTGCGGACTTGGCTGATATTTTGGCTAAGCCAGAGCGCGTTATCGCTATTATCAAGGAGGAGTTAGACGAGGTCAAGCGTAAATTTGCGGATGACCGCCGGACTGAGCTGATGGTGGGAGAAGTTCTTTCTCTTGAAGATGAAGATTTGATTGAGGAAGCGGATGTTTTGATTACCCTGTCTAATAAAGGCTATATAAAACGTCTGAATCAGGCTGAATTTACCGCTCAGAAACGCGGAGGCCGTGGTGTTCAAGGAACAGGTGTCAAGGACGATGACTTCGTCAAAGAGCTGGTTTCAACGAGTACCCACGATAGACTGCTCTTCTTTACTAACAAAGGCCGGGTCTATCGTCTCAAAGGATATGAAATCCCTGAGTATGGCCGGACAGCCAAGGGCTTGCCAGTAGTCAATCTTTTGAAGCTGGATGAAGGAGAGACTATTCAGACTATTATTAATGTCCAGCAAGACCGAAGTGATGATTCCTATCTCTTCTTTACTACCCGTCATGGGGTGGTCAAACGGACAAGTGTGACAGAATTTGCTAATATTCGTCAGAACGGTCTCAAGGCTTTGAATTTGAAGGATGAAGACGAGTTAATCAATGTCTTTCTGACGGACGGTGCTGCAGACGTTATCATTGGTACTAAGTTTGGTTATTCTGTCCGTTTCAATGAGACAGCTGTCCGGAGCATGAGTCGTATAGCGACTGGTGTTCGCGGGGTTAATCTTCGAGAGGGCGACCAGGTTGTTGGGGCTGGAGTGATTGCTGAGGGAGACGAAGTGCTTGTCATTACCGAAAAAGGCTATGGTAAGCGAACTCTTGCTAGCGAGTACCCAACCAAGGGTCGTGGTGGTAAAGGGATTAAAACAGCCAATATCACTGATAAGAACGGGCCTCTTGCTGGTCTGATGACAGTTACTGGCGAAGAAGATTTGATGATTATCACTAATACAGGCGTCATCATTCGGACCAGTGTGGCTAATATTTCTCAGACCGGTCGCTCGACCATGGGAGTTAAGGTCATGCGTCTGGACCAAAATGCACAGATTGTCACCTTTACAAGCGTCGAAGCAGACGATAAAGAAGATGTAGCAGAGGAAGAAAACGAATCGTAAAAGAGGACCTCTATATGGTACAAGGAAAAAGAAGTCGAAAAAGAAAACAAAAAAGCAAAAGAAATATTTTTATCAATATTGTTGCGACATTATTAATTATTGTGGCTCTTGGCTTAATCTTTAATGCGCAAATCCGAAACATGATTATGGTTTGGCATACCAACCAATATCAGGTCAGCAAGGTTTCCAAAGACTCTATTAATAAAAATAAAAATGTTGAGACTAGCTTTGATTTTAATAAGGTAGAGTCACTTTCTACAGAAGCAGTTATCAATGCTCAGTGGAAAGCTCAGCAACTGCCTGTTATAGGAGGCATCTCTATTCCGGAAGTTTCCATGAATTTGCCGATCTTCAAAGGACTGGATAATGCCGGATTGTATTATGGTGCTGGTACGATGAAAGAGACCCAGCAGATGGGGCAGGGAAATTATGCCTTGGCTAGCCACCATGTCTTTGGCATCACAGGGGCTAGCAACATGCTCTTTTCCCCACTGGATCGTGCTAAGACTGGCATGAAGATCTATATCACTGATAAAGAGCATGTCTATACTTATGTAATCACTAGTGTTGAAACGGTAACTCCGGATCGAACGGATTTAATTGAGGATACCGAAGGCGTTACAGAGATTACTTTGGTTACCTGTGAGGATGCTGCGGCAACCAACCGGACTATTGTCAAGGGAACGTTAGAAGGCTCTGTTGAGTATGAAAAGGCTCCTAAGGAAGTTCTTGAATCTTTCAGTAAGTCCTACAATCAAATGCAGATTTAAAGACAAAAAACTAAAAAAATTTCACTCCAAAGGTTAGGAAGAACTCTAATTTTTGGAGTTTTTTTATCTAAAATTTTGTTCTGAGCAAAAGTTTTTTTATATCAATTCTTGCTGATTTTGACTCTTTTTCCGAATAATAAGGTAAGGAGGTTTCTATGTATAGCATTTCATTTCAAGATGATATTAGCATGATGCCACGGGAGCGTTTGATGAGAGAAGGGGCTGAAAAACTCAGTAACCAGGAGCTTCTATCGATCTTTCTCAGAACAGGCAACAAAAAAGAAACTGTTTTTCAAGTTTCTCAAAGAATTTTATCATCGATTTCCAGTTTGAACGATCTTAAGTATTTAACTTTGCAGGAATTGCAGACTATTTCTGGAATCGGTCCGATTAAGGCTGTGGAGCTGCAGGCCATTATCGAATTAGGTCGTCGGATTAATCGAGCAGAGGTTCTGCAGAAAGAGCAGATTATGGGCAGTCAAAAATTAGCCCAGAAGATGCAGCAGGAATTGGGAGACAAGAGGCAGGAGTGCTTGGTTGCCATTTATCTTAATAGTCAAAATCAAATTCTTCACCAGCAGACAATTTTCATGGGGACGGTAAGCAGAAGCATTGCTGAGCCGAGAGAGATTCTCCACTACGCTCTCAAGCATCTAGCGACATCTATCATACTGGTACACAATCATCCATCAGGCTCAGTCATTCCCAGCAGAAACGACGATGAGGTGACCCAGCATATGAAAGAAGCTTGTGAGATGATGGGTTTAGTTCTTTTGGATCATTTGATTGTGTCTAAGTCCAACTACTATAGCTACCGAGAGGAGACAGATATGATATAATTTGATTTACTTGAATATAAAAAACTTCTATTCGTGTAGAACAGAAGTTTATCTAGGAATAGAGGCTTCTAAAGAATATTGACAACATAATCAAACAGAGCTAAGTCTCCTTCTCTGGAGCCAAACAAGAACTCTGGGTGCCATTGGACGCCAAGGAAAGGACTACCGTCAGTAGAAGTGATGGCTTCAATAATCTTATCGCGAGGATCATAGGCGATGACTTCTAGGCCAGTAGCCAAATCCTTGATACTTTGGTGGTGGAAGGAGTTGATTTCAGATGCAGGGCCATAGATTTCATGCAGAATAGAGCCATTCTTGGTCACCATGCTTTGAGTTGTGTACTCAGCAGAGCTATCTTGCCAATGATCTTCAATGTCTTGATGAAGAGTACCACCTAGAGCGACATTATAAAGTTGGGTTCCGCGGCAGACGGTGAAAATTGGTTTATTTTGACGGCGAGCTTCCTTAATTAAAGCTAATTCAAAAATGTCCCGTTTGAGTAGATAATCATCGCTGTCAATGGTTTTCTCTTCACCATAGAATTGAGGGCATACATTCTGACCGCCTGTGATGATTAATTTATCGATAATGGAAACATACTGTTTCGCCATTTCTTCATCACCGATTGGCAAAATCATTGGAATTCCGCCAACTTCTTTGACACCCTCAACGAATCCTGTCGCTGTATAGCTCATATGGATGAAGTGATCGTCTGGGATTTCTCTTTCATTTCCGGTTATTCCAATAATAGGTTTACCCATAGATTGTTTAATACCTCTTTCAAATTAATTGTCATTTTTTCTCATGAAGTAGAGCAGAGTCTGCAGTTCGCTAGTCAGGTCAACATACTGGACGACCACATCCTTAGGCAGGGATAGGTTTACAGGTGAGAAACAGAGAATACCCTTTACACCAGCCTGAACTAAGATAGATGCGACTTCTTGAGCTTTTACGCTAGGTACAGTTAGGATAGCAGTTTGCACATTTCCTGACTGTATTTTTTCTTTGATTTGGGAAATTCCATAGATAGGAATCCCATCGCTGGTTGTGCTGCCAACTTCTGGATGGTCATCTGTGTCAAAAGCCATTACAACCTTCATTTTATTGCGCTCATGAAAACGATAGTGCAGCAGAGCACGTCCCATATTACCAACGCCAACAATCATGACATTGGTAATAGCATTGTCGTTTAAGAGGTCAGCAAAAAAGTTCATTAATTTCTTGACATCGTAACCAAATCCTCTGCGGCCGAGTTCACCGAAATAAGAAAAATCTCGTCTGACAGTAGCAGAGTCAATACCAATGGCTTCTGCAATTTGTTTGGAGTTGGCTTTTTCAATCTTCTCAGCATTAAAACGTTTAAAAATACGATAGTAGAGCGATAGCCTTTTAGCAGTAGCTCGGGGAATTGTAGTATTTTTTTCAGTTTTCACAAAATCACAACCTTTCTAATTCTATTTTATAGAAAGTTTGTGAAAAAATCAACTAATTAAGAGTGTTTGATCATTAAAAAAGAAAAGAGTTAACGTTTAAGTTATGTTGCAGTTGCGAAGAGATTAGTCCTGATAGGGAGTTAAGTCTAACTGGTACATCTGGCGGTACAAGTCTCCAATTAGCCCTGCAAAAGGCAGCTGGTGTCCCTTATACGTAACAGAAAGCACCTTGAGCGAGTCAGGAACCGTAACGCAGCCAGAGAAGGCTAGAAGAAATTCATCGAAATCTTCATAGGTAAGTGTTCGTTTTACCTTATATGAGTCCAAATAGGTCAGTTCAACCATCGTTAATCCTTTCCTTTGGTTCGATTAGTCATTTGATATTTTCAAGAGTTCTAAGCAGAAGTCAAGCTTGTTTGGTTTTTTAAAGAGTCTAAATCAAAAAAGCAAAATTGCGAGAATCTTGCTTATTGTGGTGTCTTTTCAAAAATATTTCTTTCAACCAAGCTATCCATCAAGAAATAAAATTTTTGCTGGATAATGTGATGGTCTTCTGATTTGAAAATATTGACCAAGCGCAGGCCTGATTTGTCAGTGATATTGATTTTGAAACCATTCAAATCTTTATTGACGATGATTTTCAGCAGAAAACCATTTCCGCTGTTGGGAACAGATTCCAGCAGACGAGAGAGTTCATAGTTGCCAACCTTGCTTTCAGCGAATGTATTGTCGCGCAAGGTAAATTTCTTGACATTTGGGTGAAGTGAATAGGTATATTCACAGTTTGCTAAGCTAACAGATGTTTGAAAGGCCATCTTATCCTCCTAAAATTTCTTTTAATTTCTTTGTAAATGATTGAATCTCTTGCAGAGTTGTTTGGTCCGAAGTGCTGAGCCGAATAGACTCATGCAAGCGGTTGGAATCTTTGCCATACATAGCCTGCAGGACATGACTGGGTTGTATAGCTCCGGCTGTGCAGGCTGATCCTGTTGAAATGGAAAAGCCATTTAAATCCATTTGAAGCAGAAGCAGGTCATTCTTTTGATTGGGAAATCCCAAATTGATGACGTAAGGCAAGCTTGGTTGGCTTTCATTTAAGTAAAAGTCAATGTCCGATAAGTCAGCAAGTAAGCTGTTTTTTAAGTCTTGCGCATGCGCTAAATTCTCCTCAAGATGTTCCGTGCTATCTGACAGAGCCGCCGCCATACCTGTGATAGAGATTAGATTTTCAGTTCCGGCCCGGTGTTTTTCTTCCTGGTCGCCACCGTGCATGAAATTGTCAAAATCCATCTTCTTGGCATAAAGGAAGCCAACGCCTTTGGGACCATGAAACTTATGCGCTGAAGCAGATAGAAAGTCAATCCCTAGCTCGTCAGGGTAGATGGGAAGTTTACCAATTGCTTGGACAGCATCAACGTGAAAAGCAGCAGGATGTTCTTGTAGTAATTCACCAATTTCCTTAATGGGGAGCATGGCACCCGTCTCGTTATTAACTGCCATGACGGACACAAGAATAGTGTCAGGTCTAAGAGCCTTCTTAATATCCTCCGCTCGAATCTGACCATCTACCGGCTGAACAAAAGTAGCTTCGAAGCCGAATTTATCTACTAGGTACTCCACCACTTCTAAGACAGCATGGTGTTCAATAGCAGTGGTCACAATATGCTTTCCTCGGTTCTGGTGACGAAGGGCATAGCCTTTGATAGCAGTATTATTGCTTTCAGTGCCGCCTGAAGTAAAAAGAATCTTATTGCTTTGAGTATGCAGGGCTTGAGCAATATCTTCACGCGCCTGCCTAAGGAGTTTACTAGCTTCTCGACCATGGCTATGCGTACTGGAAGGATTTCCGAAGACAGTCATAGTTTTGGTCATTGCTTGAATTGCAGCGAGCGACAAAGCAGTTGTAGCAGCATTATCTAAATAAATCACTCCGGTTACCTTATTTCTTTTGATAGGCAAAGAGCGGGCTGACTGGTCTTCTTTCTTGGATGCGGACAATGGCATCACCAATCAGTTCACTTGCTGTAATGTAGTGGAGGTTTTTAGGTGTTTTTTCTTTGGTATCAACAGAGTCTGTCACAAGAATTTCCCTGATAGGAGAATTATCCAGTAATTCTGCAGCTTTATCTGCAAAGAGACCATGACTGGATACGGCATAAATTTCGACTGCGCCTTCGCGGCTGACAATTTTAGACGCTTCAGAGAAAGTCCTGCCGGTATTTAAAATATCGTCAATCAGAATTGCTTTCTTGCCTTCAACATCTCCAATGATATAGCCCTCAGAGCGACCTGCCTCGTCTTCGCCATAATCAATGATTGCAATCGGGGAATCCAAATACTCAGCAAGATTGCGGGCGCGTTTGACGCCAGAGTTTTTAGGACTGACGACAACGACATTTTCACCAGTTAATCCCTTATTGCAGTAGTGTTTGGCAAAGAGTGGGATAGTGAAAAGGTTGTCGACAGGGATATCAAAGAAACCTTGGACTTGCACTGCATGAAGATCCAGAGAAATTACGCGATCTACTCCAGCACCGACCAGCATGTTGGCAACCAACTTAGCTGTGATTGGCTCACGTGGAGCAGCTGTCCGATCCTGACGAGCGTAACCAAAATAAGGCATAACAACATTGACTGTATTAGCACTGGCACGCTTGCAGGCATCCACCATAATCAAGAGCTCCATCAAGTGATTGTTGACAGGGAAACTGGTCGACTGAATGATATAAATATCATAGCCGCGAACACTTTCTTCGATATTAATCTGAATCTCGCCATCAGAGAATTGGCGGGAAGATAGTTTTCCCAAAGGAACCCCAGCAGCCTCAGCGATTTTTTCAGCTATGGAATGATTGGAGTTGAGGGAAAAAAGCTTCATATTTTTTTTATCTGACATGAGTTGGACCGTCCTCTTTTTGTCTCATTTCTATATCTAATGCTCCATGAAATTTATTTTTCAATAGGCTTTAGATTGCTACCTTTTATTTTACCAAAAAAAATAGATTATTTCAGCTATTTTGTAGTTTAGGATTTACAAGTTTTCAGAAAATCTTGCTATTTTGCTCTTGCCAGGCTTGTAGTCGATCTTGTGCTGCTTTAGGAAGTCAAGGAAATTTTCTTTTCCTTTTTCGAAATCTTCAACTTCGACTTCAAGTTCAAAGTCTGTTTTCCCAAAATAGTGGCTCTCATCCAGAGCGAGAAGGCCGATTTCGTCTTCCTTTTCATAGCGGATAGTCTCTAGAGAACCTAAAACTTTTAAGTCTTGAATGGGAAGTCCTTTTTGAATCAGGGTATCTAAAATCTCACCAGCAGGAAAGATATTATTTTGCAAAATATTTTCAGTTTCTGCTGGTGTCAGGTTCTGATTAAGTTCCAAGGCTCCGACTTCTTGAGGAATCTTAAGCGTCAGCTCAGCTTCGCGATGCTTAAAAGTTCGTACTCGAAAAGCCATGTGAGCATGACGAATACTTTTCTGGTCTGACTCGATGTAGTAGTTGGTCTGGCTAACGGCAGTGATGTCAGCAAACAACTGGAGCAAACGGTCGTGCTCTTCTTTTGTCAGCATGGTTTTGAATTCAATTTCTAAGTGAGTCATTTTCAAGTCCTTTTCTTTGCTTTTGTTTGAAAGCGATTTATGTTATAATAACAGTTGTGTTTATTTTATACAAAAAATAATGATATGACAAGGTAAGTGTATGACAATAGAATGGGAAGATTTTCTAGACCCCTATATTCAAGCGGTTGGAGAGCTGAAAATTAAGTTACGTGGGGTGCGAAAGCAATACCGCAAGCAGCAGCGTCATTCTCCGATTGAGTTTGTGACCGGGCGTGTCAAGCCGATTGAGAGCATTAAAGAAAAGATGGTTCTGCGAGGCATTCGCGAGGAAAATATCGAGCAGGAGATGCAGGATATCGCTGGCTTACGGGTCATGGTCCAGTTTGTCGATGATGTGGATGAAGTTTTAGAAGTCTTGCGAAACCGGACCGATATGCGTATTGTCCAGGAGCGAGACTACATCAAAAACAAAAAAGCCAGTGGCTATCGGAGCTACCATGTGATTGTAGAGTATCCAGTTGATACGATTAATGGTCATAGGCTTATTCTGGCTGAAATTCAGATTCGCACCCTTTCGATGAATTTTTGGGCTACGATTGAGCATTCTTTGAATTACAAGTATAAAGGAGAATTTCCCGAGGAAATCAAATGCCGCTTGGAAACCACAGCTAACCTAGCCTATCAGCTGGATGAGGAGATGGGTGCTATCCGTGACGCTATCCAGGAGGCGCAGGCCCTCTTTGACCCTCTTCACCGCAAGTTAAATGACGGTGTGGGAAATAGTGATGATACAGATGAAGAATACAGATAAAAAAATAGCGATTATCCGCAATCGGAAAAGACAGAGTGAACAAGTTTATCAAGATTTGAATCAGAAGCTGAAACAGAACGGCTTTATTTTAACTCCTAAGAATCCCGACATCGTGATTTCGGTGGGTGGTGACGGCATGTTGCTATCGGCTTTTCATATGTATGAAGAACGGCTAGACCGGGTTCGCTTTGTTGGTGTGCATACAGGCCATCTCGGCTTCTATACGGACTACCGTGATTTTGAATTGGATAAGCTGGTAGAAAATCTCAAATTAGACTCTGGTGCTCAGGTTTCATATCCAATTTTAAATGTCAAAATTACTTTTGAAAATGGTGATACACGCATCATTCGTGCTTTGAACGAAGCAACAATCAAGCGCTCGGATCGGACTATGGTAGCCGATGTCATTATCAATCGGGTTCATTTCGAGCGTTTCCGAGGAGATGGGATTTCCGTTTCTACTCCTACGGGCAGTACAGCCTATAACAAATCTTTGGGCGGAGCGGTATTGCATCCGACGATTGAAGCCTTGCAAGTAACAGAAATTGCCAGTCTCAACAATCGGGTTTATCGGACGTTGGGTTCGTCTGTCATTGTTCCCAAAAAGGATAAGATTGAGCTGGTGCCAACCCGCAGTGATTATCACACTATTGCGGTTGATAATCAGACTTTCTCTTTCAAAAATATTGTCCGTATTGAGTATCAGATTGACAATCATAAGATACATTTTGTGGCATCGCCAAGTCATACCAGCTTTTGGAATCGTGTCAGAGACTCCTTTATTGGAGAGTGCAAGGAATGAGGTTTGAGTTTATTGCCGATGAGCATGTCAAGGTGAAGACCTTTTTAAAACGGCACGAAATTTCCAAAGGCCTCTTGGCAAAGATAAAATTTTCCGGCGGAAACATTCTTGTCAACCATCAACCTCAGAACGCTATTTATCTCTTGGATATTGGCGATAGGGTGACGATTGATATCCCGTCTGAAAAGGGATTTGAGAGTCTGATGGCTGTTGATAAGGATTTGTCTATCATCTATGAAGATGAGCATTTCTTGGTTTTGGATAAGCCGGCAGGGGTAGCCAGTATTCCTAGTGTTAATCATTCCAACACTATGGCTAATTTCGTCAAGGCTTACTATATTCGTCAGGCCTATGAAAACCAGCAGGTGCATATCGTGACGCGTCTTGATAAGGATACAAGTGGTCTCATGCTCTTTGCCAAGCATGGCTATGCTCATGCCAGATTGGACAAGCAGCTGCAGAAGAAGCTGATAGAAAAGCGCTATTACGCTCTGGTTAGGGGGAGTGGTGACTTAGAAGAGCAAAGTGAGATTATTGCTCCGATTGGGCGCAACCCTGAGAGTATCATTACGAGACTCGTGACAAAGGATGGCAAGTATGCTCATACCAGCTACAAGGTCATAGAGCAGTTCGGAGATGTCTATCTGGTGGATATCCATCTTCATACTGGGCGGACTCATCAAATCCGCGTTCACTTTTCACATATTGGCTTTCCGCTTTTGGGTGATGACCTTTATGGAGGGAGTTTAGAGCACGGAATAGAGCGTCAGGCTTTACATTGTCATTCTTTGAAATTTTATAATCCTTTTAACGGACAGGAAGTTGAGCGTGCCAGTCCTTTGCCGGAAGATTTTAAACAAGTTATCGAGAAATTAAAAGCTAAATAGATAAAGGAGTGTTAAGAACCATGAAAATTTTTGACTCAATTCGTGAAGCCTTGAAGGATAAGGAAGTAAAGATTGTCTTGCCGGAGGGGGAAGAACCACGTATTCTGCAGGCGACTAAGCTATTGGTGAAAGAAACCAGTATTACACCAGTTCTTTTGGGTAATCCTGATAAAATCCGTATTTATCTAGAAATTGAAGGAATAAAAGAAGGGTATCAGGTTATTGATCCTTCAAACTGTTCCTGCTTTGAGGAAATGGTAGAAGCTTTCGTTGAGCGTCGTAAAGGGAAAATCACAGCTGATGAAGCACGCCGGTTGCTCAAGGAAGACGTCAACTACTTTGGTGTTATGTTGGTTTATCTTGGTAAAGTCCAAGGAATGGTATCTGGTGCGATTCACTCCACTGCAGCGACTGTTCGGCCGGCTCTTCAAATCATCAAGACTCTGCCTTGGGTTTCTCGCACTTCAGGAGCTTTCCTTATGGTGCGTGATGACGAACGCTATATTTTCAGTGACTGTGCTATTAATATCGATCCAGATGCCAATATTTTGGCAGAGATTGCTGTTAACTCAGCCTTAACAGCGCAGATTTTCGGTATCGATCCAAAAGTTGCTATGCTCAGCTATTCGACCAAGGGCTCTGGTTTCGGAGAGAAGGTTGATAAGGTAGTAGAGGCAACTAAGCTAGCTCGGGAAATGCGTCCAGACTTGGTTATCGATGGTGAATTGCAGTTTGATGCAGCTTTCGTTCCTGCAACAGCAGAGCTGAAAGCACCTGGCAGCCCGGTGGCTGGTCAAGCGACCGTCTTTGTCTTCCCAAGTATCGAAGCTGGGAATATCAGTTACAAAATGGCAGAGCGTTTAGGTGGCTTTTCAGCGGTAGGACCTATCCTGCAGGGACTTAACCACCCAGTTAATGACCTTTCTCGAGGCTGTAATGCGGATGATGTTTATAAGCTGACTTTGATTACAGCTAGTCAGGCAGTAGGTCATTATTAAACGATAGGAAATGATTGGAGGGCATAAGCTCTCCTATTTTTCTTGCCTTATGCTATACTAGATTTATGTTAGATTTGAAAGAATACGGAATTGAGATGTGGGAGGCATATAAAGTCGCCTCTTTTCGCGAAAAATTATTGACTTGGTATGATGAAAATAAACGTGATCTGCCTTGGCGTAGAACAAATAATCCTTATCATATATGGGTTTCTGAGATTATGTTGCAACAGACTCGGGTTGATACAGTGATTCCTTACTACGAGCGTTTTCTAGACTGGTTCCCGACTGTAGCTGACTTAGCGCAGGCGCCAGAAGATAGACTCCTCAAGGCTTGGGAAGGGTTAGGCTATTATTCGCGGGTGCGAAATATGCAAAAAGCAGCCCAGCAGATAATGACGGATTTTGCTGGAAAATTTCCTGATAGCTATGAAGAAATTGCAAGCCTCAAAGGGATTGGACCTTATACAGCTGGTGCCATTGCTAGTATCGCCTTTAGCCTAGCTGAGCCTGCGGTAGATGGCAATGTCATGCGGGTGCTTAGTCGCTTGTTTGAAGTTGATTTAGATATTGGCCAACCTAGCAATCGTAAGGTCTTTCAAGCCATGATGGAGATTCTGATTGATCCAGACAGACCCGGAGATTTCAATCAGGCACTGATGGATTTGGGGTCAGATATCGAAGCACCTGTTAATCCTCATCCAGAAGACAGTCCTGTAAAAGAGTTCAGCGCAGCTTATTTGCACGGAACAATGGATAAATATCCAATCAAAGCACCTAAAAAGAAGCCAGTTCCGGTCTATCTGCAAGGCTTGATTATCGAAAACGAACAGGGACAGTTCTTACTTGAAAAGAATGAGGCTGCTGGCTTGTTATCAGGTTTTTGGCATTTTCCCTTGATTGAAATCGAGGAATTTCAAACTGAAAATCAGATGTCCTTGTTTGAGGTGGCTGAAAATCAGCCAAGTCTGGATCTGTCTCCTCAAGAAAGCTTTGAGCAGGATTATGATTTGATTGTTGATTGGCAGCAGCAGTCCTTTTCAAAAGTGCAGCATGTTTTCAGTCATCGCAAGTGGCATATCCAGCTGGCTTATGGCCGAGTTAAAGATAGCCAGCATGCAGCTGATGGGGAGGTCATGTGGCTTCATCCAGAAGATTTTGGCAATTACCCCTTTGCCAAACCCCAGCAGAAGATGTGGGAGGCTTTTCAGGAAGCTAGAAATAAATAAAAAATCTGAGACTCATCTGGTCTCAGATTTTTTTGAATCAATTTTACAAGTTTGCAAAAGCTTTAATTTCATCCGCTGTCATAGAAGAATCACAACGAACAGATACTTGTCCGTCTTGAACATGAACGAAACCAGGAACCGTCGGAATGCTGTATTCAGAGCGGAAGGCTTGCAGTTTCTCTAATTCGCTAGCTTCTTCACTGTTGATAAAGAAAATATGCGCCTTGGTATCAGCGACCACGCCAGCGAGAGTAGCAGCGAATTTACGACAGTAGGGGCAAGTTTTGCGACCGACGAAGAAAGTTGCTGTCCCTTTGTCAGCAATCGCTTGACGAGCACGGTCAACAGTTGTAACTTCCAAGTCTTTAATATTTTGAGCAAATTGTTCCATAAATAATCCTCATTTCTTTTGATAAAACTAGTATGCCATAAAAAGCAGAAAAATGCTTGATTCGGAAACGAAAAACCAGAGAATGTGAATTTCTTTCTCTGGTTGATTGGGTGATAGTATTATTTTACTTGATAAAGGCATTAATCTCTGCTTCAATAGCAGCAATTTTTGCTTGAGCATCCTCATTGCTTTCACCGACAACAGCAATGTAGAACTTGATTTTTGGTTCTGTTCCGGATGGACGGACAGCAATCCATGAACCATCAGCCAAGGTGTATTTCAGCACATCACTTGGAGGAGTTGTCAGAGCTGTAACAGTACCATCTGAGGCAGTAGAAGTCTGAGCCTTGAAGTCTTCAGTAACAGAAATAGCAGTAGCGTTGAAATCTTTTGGACCATTGTCACGGAACTTAGCCATGATAGCCTTGATTTGCTCAGCTCCATCAACACCAGACAAGGTCACAGAGATAGTCTTTTCAGCAAAGTAACCATACTCTTTGTAGATTTCTTCAATACCGTCAGCCAGAGTCAAGCCACGTGAGCGGTAGTAGGCAGCAAGCTCAGCCACGACCAAAACAGCTTGGATAGCATCTTTATCACGTACAAATGGCTTAATCAGATAGCCGAAGCTTTCTTCAAATCCCATCATGTAGGTGTGATTGTGTTTTTCTTCGAATTCTTGAATCTTTTCAGCGATAAATTTGAAACCAGTCAAGACATTGAACATGGTTGCGCCATAACTTTCAGCAATCTTAGTCACCAAATCAGTAGAAACGATAGACTTGCAGAGAGCTGCGTTAGCTGGCAGAGTTCCAGCACTCTTATGAGCTTCCAAGATGTATTTAGCCATAATGGCTCCGATTTGGTTACCTGAAAGGTTGAGATAGCTGCCGTCTTTTTGCAGAACTTCTACACCGACACGGTCAGCATCTGGGTCAGTTGCAACCAAGACATCTGCACCAACCTTGCGGCCTAATTCTTCAGCTAAGGCAAAGGCTGCTTGGCTTTCAGGGTTTGGAGACTTAACAGTAGAGAAGTCTGGATCAGCTACAGCTTGAGCTTCAACAACTTCTACAGAATCAAATCCAGCTTGAGCCAAAGCGCGACGAGCCAACATTTCACCAGTACCATGCAGAGGAGTATAGATAATCTTCATGTCCTTGCCGTATTCATCAATCAGTTTTTGATTGATATTGACATCTTTAACTTCCTTGAGGTATTCAGCGTCAATTGCATCACCAATAACCTCAATCAGACCAGACGCTTTTTCAGCTTCAACATCAGCGACCTCAATAGCAAAAGGATTTTCAATGGCACGGATGTAGCCTGTCAATGCATCTGCATCATGCGGAGGCATTTGTCCGCCGTCTTCACCATATACCTTGTAGCCGTTAAATGGAGCAGGGTTGTGGCTGGCTGTAATCATAATACCAGCAAAAGTTCCTAAATGACGTACCGCAAATGAAAGTTCCGGAGTTGGGCGCAGACTTTCAAAGACATAGGACTTGATGCCGTGTTTAGCTAAAACAGCAGCAGATTCAAAGGCAAATTCTGGTGAGAAATGACGGGAGTCGTAAGCAATCGCAACACCGCGTTTTTTGAACTCATCACCTTTTTCTTCAATCAAGCGAGCCAAACCTTCGGTTGCCTGACGGACAACATAAATATTAATACGGTTGGTACCAGCGCCAATCAAACCACGCATACCAGCAGTACCAAACTCAAGATTGGTGTAAAAGGCATCTTCCTTAGTTTTTTCGTCCATACTATTCAAGTCTTCGCGAAGATAGTCAGGAAGTTCAGCATAATCAAGCCATTTTTTGAAGTTATCTTGATAAGTCATAGGTTGAGTCTCCTTTATTTTTGAAATGAAGAGTGGAAAATTTTAGTAAAAAATCCTGCTCTTAAATTTTCTTAATCGCTTTCATTGTAGCATATTTTCATTAATTTTGAAAGAGGTTACCTAGAAAACGATGAAATACTTTTCAAGGCATTGTTTCAAGGATTTCAAGATGGTAGAGCTGAATTGCGATCTTAAAAAAAGACCAAAGCATTGCTTGGTCCAGAAAACTAAATCATCATCATTTTTGGGCTTTTTCAAGTGCAGGAATGATAGTTGCTGTCAAAATCGCAGAAATGATTAACTCGGCAATGGAATTAGCTGATAAAATCACAGCCAGAAGTGCTTTGATATCACCTTGGTATACATTTGCAAAGAGAAAGAAAATACCGCCCAAGACGAAGATGGTATTGGTAGCAGAACCAACGGAACCTGCTACAATCAAGCCAGCCTTATTTTTCATTGCTTTATATACGAAATAAGGAGTGATACCGATGAGAATGCGAGGCACCATGGCAACAAGAAGCGAAGAGAGGCTTCCATTTGGTACAAAAGGGCTAAAGAGATAGCTAGTTGGCAGCAATACCAAGGTATTGGTGACAACGCTGATACATCCCATAAGGCCACCTAGAACAGCTCCGACTTTAGGGCCATAGAGGATACTGGCGATAATCACTGGAATGTGAATAATCGTAGGTTTAATCGGTACTGGAAGTAAGTTGAAAATGACTGAGCTGAGCAGGTGCAGTACCAACATAATGGCAAAGAAAATAGCAATTTGAGCAATTTTAGACTGTTTTTTCATAAATAAGTTCCTTTACTGTATCAATAATTGTATCAATTTCAGCTAGAGCACCTGTCCCCTGATCGCCACAGGCTAGAACAGCTTCGCGCGGTTGGATAATCTTCCATCCAAAACGCTGTAGACGCTCCAAATTGTGCTGAGTTAGTGGATTTTCAAACATCTTAGTGTTCATAGCTGGAGCCAAAACTTTCTTCGTATGAGGCGGCAGAGCCAGGGCAGTAGCAGTCACCATATTATCAGCTAAACCATTGGCTAGTTTAGCGATGGTATTAGCTGTTGCAGGCGCAAGCAGAAAGAGGTCAGACTCTTTAGCGATGTCAATGTGATTGACCTTGCTAGGGTCAGGTTCTTGCATAATATCAATTGCAACTGACCTTTGTGACAAGACTTGTAGAGTCAGCGGTGTGATAAATTCTGTCGCTGCCTCTGTCATGAGGACAGCAACTTCAAAGTTCTCTTTCTTTAGACGACTGGTGATGTCAGCAGCCTTGTAAGCTGATATGCTGCCACTGACGGCTAAGGTAATCTGTGTCATCATTTACCTCCTTATGGACTATGGATATGCAGGTAGAGGAGCTGAGCAATTTCTTCTTTGGATTGAGCCTGGGTTACAGTATCATTTCCGACAAGATAGGCTTTGTGCTCATGGTTAGAAATATCTGTCAAATCATTGGCGACAATGATTTCTGCCTGATTTTTTATGAGACTGGCTCGCGCGGTCTTGAGTAGCTCTTCCTTAGAAACATCGACCAAGAGTTTAAAGCCAATCAAGCGAATGTGCGGATTCCATTTTTTTATCAGACTGATGATTTTCGGTGTCTTTTTGAGAAAAAGAATTTGAACATCATCCTGAGAAGAAATCTTACTTTCTGAGTTATTCTTATTCAGAAATTCAGTCAAATCAGAGCTAGCTGCTACAGTTTCCAAACCAGTCATGTAGACGGGAGTGTAGTCTGAGACAGCCATTGTATGAATCAGTACATCATGTGTGTGAACGAGCGGCTCTAGGGTTTCAAGCAATTCTGCAACATTTTCAATCTGGACAATGGTAAGGTTGGGATGAGCTGCAGGGCGAACAGCTTTAGAAGTCGTCACCAGAGTCACCTGATCACCCTTATTTAGGAATGTTTCAGCTATGATTTTCCCTAGCCTGCCTGTCGAATGATTGGTAATAGAGCGGACACGGTCGATTTTCTCGCTGGTCCCGCCAGAAGTAATCAATATGTTCATAGCACTATTTTACAAGAAAAAAGAAATTTAGTAAAGTAATTCTAATTGCAGAGTGTCACAGCGGAGAAGTGACTCTAAAATCTTATAGTTTAGAGAACAAAAATTTCCAAGTTTTTTGTTTTTCCCGAACATTAAAATCTATTTAGAGCTTAATCATGTAGATTTTGCTATTTTTTGTTATAATCTTTATATTAATTGATAGAGGAGTTCTTGATGAAAACAGATATTGAAATTGCTCAAAGTGTTGAATTGCAGCCTATTGTTGATGTGGTGAAAAAAGTCGGCATCGACTATGATGATGACTTAGAACTATATGGTAAGTATAAGGCCAAGCTCAGCTTTGATAAGATTCGTGAAGTTGAAAAAAATCCTGTTGGCAAGCTGATTTTGGTAACAGCGATTAATCCGACACCAGCTGGAGAAGGTAAGTCTACTATTACTATTGGACTAGCTGATGCGCTCAACAAAATTGGCAAGAAAACTATGATTGCTATCCGCGAACCATCTCTGGGTCCAGTGATGGGGATTAAAGGAGGAGCAGCTGGCGGCGGCCACGCGCAGGTTCTACCTATGGAAGATATCAACTTGCATTTCACTGGTGACATGCATGCCATCACGACTGCTAATAATGCCCTGTCAGCTCTTATTGATAATCATTTACATCAAGGAAATGCCCTGGGAATCGATCAGCGCCGCATTATCTGGAAGCGGGTTGTTGACCTGAATGACCGAGCTCTGCGCCATGTGACTGTTGGCTTAGGAAGTCCAGTTAACGGTATTCCACGCGAAGATGGTTTTGATATTACGGTTGCTTCTGAAATTATGGCGATTCTTTGCCTAGCCACTGATATTGAAGATTTGAAAAAGCGCTTGGCTAACATTGTCATCGGTTATCGCTATGACCGTACACCAGTCTATGTCCGTGATCTTGAAGTCGAAGGTGCCTTGGCTTTGGTATTGAAAGATGCGATTAAGCCAAATCTAGTTCAGACTATTTACGGGACACCAGCTTTTGTTCATGGCGGACCGTTTGCCAATATCGCTCATGGCTGTAACTCTGTTTTGGCGACTAGCACTGCGCTGCGCTTGGCTGATTATACAGTGACTGAGGCAGGGTTTGGTGCGGACCTTGGTGCTGAAAAATTCTTGGACATTAAGACGCCAAACTTGCCAACCTCTCCAGATGCAGTAGTCATTGTTGCAACCCTTCGTGCTCTTAAGATGAATGGCGGCGTAGCTAAGGATGCACTGACAGAAGAAAATGTTGAGGCAGTCCGAGCTGGTTTTGCTAACCTTAAACGTCACGTTGAAAATATCCGTAAGTTCGGTATTCCAGCGGTAGTAGCCATCAATGAATTTGTTTCAGATACAGAGGCTGAAATTGCTACGCTTAAGGAACTTTGTGCAGAAATCGGAGTAGCGGTTGAGCTTGCTAGTGTCTGGGCTGATGGCGCTGAAGGCGGTGTGTCTCTAGCTGAGACTGTAGTCAAAACCATTAATAAAGAACCTGCTCATTACACTCGCCTCTATGACAATGATCTCTCTATTGAAGAAAAAATAGAAAAAATTGTCACAGAAATCTATCGTGGTTCGAAGGTGAACTTTGAGAAAAAAGCGCAGACTCAGATTCGCGAAATTGTCAAAAACGGCTGGGACAAGCTACCAATCTGTATGGCCAAAACACAGTATAGCTTCTCTGACAATCCTGCTGCTCTGGGGGCGCCAGAAAACTTTGAAATTACCATTCGTGAACTGGTACCAAAACTTGGAGCAGGCTTTATCGTGGCTTTGACAGGAGATGTCATGACCATGCCAGGATTGCCAAAACGTCCTGCGGCACTTAATATGGATGTTGCAGCAGACGGCACAGCGATTGGACTATTTTGATCTTGGTTTAAAAGGCTCTTTACGAGCCTTTTTTGGTATAATAGTGAAAATAATGAGAATAAAATATGGAAACAACATGAACATTAGATTTGCAACACCATCAGACGCTGCGACCTTGCTTGCTATTTACGCGCCTTATGTGGAAAATACAGCCATTACTTTTGAGTATGAAGTCCCGACCATCGAGGATTTTGCAACTAGGATTGAGAAAACATTAGAAAAATATCCTTATTTGGTAGCGGAAGAAGATAGTTTAATTTTAGGTTATGCCTATGCTTCGACTTATTATGCGCGTGCTGCCTATGATTGGGCGGTGGAATTGTCCGTCTATGTCAGTCAAGGTGCTAGAGGAAAAGGAGTCGGCAGTAAGCTTTATGATGAACTTGAAGACCTGTTAGATCAGATGGGATATATGCATTTTCTAGCCTGTATTTCTCTGCCAAATGAAGCTAGCCTGGCTTTGCATCTAAAAAGAGGTTACCAGCAGGTGGCACATTTCCCCAAAATTGGCTATAAATTCGAGCGTTGGCATGACATTGTTTGGTTGCAAAAATCCTTAGACAAGCAAGCTGGACCAATTAAACTTTTAAAAGAAATGGAGTGGAAATGATGAAAAAGAAACATTTATTAATAACTCTTCTAAGCATTACCCTTTTGACCTTGACCGGCTGTCAGTCCGTTGAAAATTGGTTCAAAAATGCCAAAGAGGAATGGTTGGGGTTGGAGATGACGGTTCGCACCTATGATGAAAATTCCCAGCTCATCGACCAGATGTCGGGCAAGTCTCTATCCATCTCGCGTAACGAGGAATTTGACTCAGTTGATGAGGAAGGAAATTCTAGAGAAGATTCTTCTGTGCTCAAAATCACCTTGGGTAAGTATGAGATTGACCATGTGGGCTCTTCCTTGATTGCAGAAGAAAAAGGCTTGAAAGATGTCTTTGCTCAGTATCAAAAGACTGCAGATGTTGAGGAAAATAGCCACTCTATTCCTGTTTTAAATCGTATGATTTCAGCTTTTAAAAACGACTTTACTGGAAAGAAAAAGGTTATTCTGATTCGCTCTCAAAACGGGACTCCTCTGGCAGCCTATGCTGGCGACCGGGTCTCTCTAGATAAATCCGATGCTCCTAAAACTTCTGAATTGCTGATTGATGGTAAGCGTCTAGTGATTTACCGCTGTGACTACACTATTTATGACCGTGAATTGCTGGAGTAAGATATGAATGTAGAGGAATTGGTAAAAGAGTTAAAAGCTTTAGCTAACCCAGATGATGCGGTGGCTATGAAAGCCTATATGAAAAATAAATTTGAGTTTCTAGGAGTCAAGACTCTAGCCAGACGGAAGCTCACAAAGGCTTTTTTCAAACAGCAGACTGACTCCGTTATTGACTGGTATTTTATAAATGAAGCTTGGGACAATCCTTATCGGGAACTGCAGTACACTGCGCTAGATTATCTGGAAAGTCGCAAGAAACTATTGACACCATCTGACTTTCCACGTTTGAAAAAGCTGGCCCAAACAAAATCTTGGTGGGATACCATTGACTTTTTGGATCGCTTGGTCGGATCAATCATTGCTCGATTTCCAGAAACCAAAGAGATTATTTTAGCTTGGAGTTGTGATGAGGATATCTGGCTGCGGCGCTTGGCCATCGATCATCAGCTGCTGCGAAAAGAAGAAACTGACACAGAACTGCTGGAGAAGATTTTAGTGAATAATCTAGGCCAAACTGAATTCTTTATTAACAAGGCCATTGGCTGGGCGCTGAGAGATTATTCCAAGACCAATCCAGACTGGGTCAGAGCTTTTATCGAACGGCATCAGACAGAAATGGCTGCACTTAGTATTCGAGAGGGAAGTAAGTATTTATAATAAAATAGGAGTTTTAAATGAATAAAAATTACAGGAATTACTTTAAAATATTTTATGTCTTTATTTTCTCTGTCATTATATCTTTAATAGTTATGTTTAGTTATCCAAAACAAAATAAAAACTATGATTCTAACGAGAGTTACGAATCAAGAGTTTATTCTTATCAGAAGCTAGGAACTTTTGGAGTTGCAGTTGATGGAGATGGTTTAGTCTTAGTCTCTGATAAATATCTTGTTACTTTTGATTATAAAATGCCAGTAAATTTTAATACCTCTTTAATAGATAATAGCAATTCAAAATATTATTTTTATATTAATAAAATTGATATAGATAAACAGAAAGACAATCACTCAAAAGTTGATTTAAGAAAGAAGGTCAAGGACTTTAATTCTAATATGGAATTAAGAATTATTGATAATTTAATCTATACCAGTAAAAAATCTGGTAAAAAGAAATACTATTTAAAACTATTCGTTCATAGTCAAGCAGATACTCAATCTGATTTTATATTTTTTGATTTATCTTCAAATAAAATATTCGAGAAAATGGACTCTGATGAACATTTTGTTTTTAATCCTTCAGTAAATTATGCGGAAGATATAAGCAACAATATTATAATGAACTTTATCACCAGTAAGGAAGAAACAACACAAGAAAATTTGGATGATATTGTTTCTGCAACAAAGTTAGAGATTGATAAAAATGAGAATATAAAGTTGTTTTCTGAATATCCTGATTTATCAGTTTTCAAAAACAAAATTTCTAGTAATTATCTTATTTTCTATCCTTACCCTGAAGTGTCTTATTCAGAAGAAAAGACTATAAAATTTTATAATGAGCTGATAGAATCTGGAAAAGCCTCTTTTTTTCAAGATGCTGAGTTTGTGAAACATGACGGTGAAAGAAGTAAAATCAATAGTTACGAAGAATACAAAATTTATAAGAATCAAAAAAACGAATAAATCATCGATAAGGAGACTGCATTTGTGAAGAAAATCCGAAAAATTCTAGTCAATAAATTTTTCAACAAGAATATGCTTGTATTGTACAAATGGTTTTTTGTTGTCACCACAGGTACATACTGCGGAAGTTCCATATATTTTTCTGTTAATATTGATGTTAATGAAAACGAGATATTTTCAACAGGACATAGTTATGTAAGACGAGTCTCTAAAGATATGGTGATGACAGATGCAAGCTATTTGAATCAGGAATATGTAGCTGATCGAGAATACAATTATGGTAAAGTTGATTATCCTCTGAAAACAAAAGAAGATATTCAAAAGAATAAAGATATTTTAAGAATATTTTCTATTGATAATCCCTATAGAATATATAAAACATTTGATCTGATTCAAATCGCTAGTCAAAAGAACCCTTATTATAGAACGGAAATTAATCACTCTAGACCATTATCATTAAATACTGATAAAAAGACAGGGCATACCATTGTTGTTTTCAATGTTAAACATATTCTAAATGAATATAGTCGAGATTTATACCTTGATATTGAAACAGAAAAACTGGTTAATTATGCAGAATTGTCCTTGTATGAGCCAGTCGATATAGGAACAGTGAAAAATTCATCTCACTCTTTAATCGAAAAATCTTATATTAATAAGTCACTTTTCTTGTTTTACAGCTTAGACAAACAAAACCTCTTTTATTTAAAAGTGAAGAAAAGATCCCCGCTTTCAGAATTTAGTGTTCTAAATCAAATTTCTAAAGACAAAATATATAATCATTTGCCGTCAAGGTTTTGGAAAGACCTACTTAGGGAAAGCAATGGGCTCTATATTTTTGATACGGAAAAGGCTATTGAGTTTGCTAAAGCAATAGAGGAATCGGATTAATGACTTGACATCAAGCAAAAGAACGTGTTAGAATGTTTTTTGTGCGATGAGTCGATATGCAGATTTTCTGCAAATTGAAGCATGGGAGGTCATAACGCAGGAGCGGACTTTGATCAGTTGTGTGAACCTGCTGATCACACGAAAGTGCCCTTATCCCCAGTCTACGGATTGGGGATTTTTCTATGTCTCTTAGAGAGGCGAGATTGTTTGTCTCAGCCGAGCTTAGAGACATTGATGCTGAGACGGTTGGCGTCGTGAGTGCTATTGCTCTTGATGAAACAATTTCGCAGAAGGAAGTTGAGTCGTAGAGCAATGGATGCAGTTTTGTTCGTGAGAACAAAATCTGTAAACCTTGAAACTTCTCTTAGATAGGCAAGATTGTTTGTCTCAGCCGAGCTTAGAGACATTGATGCTGAGACGGTTGGTGTCGTGAGTGCTATTGCTCTTGACGAAACGAGTCCACAGGAAGAAGTTGAGTCGTAGAGTAATGGTGTGTATTTTATCAAAATATCGCACTTATGTTCTTCAGAACTATTTGCATTTTTCCCTAAAAATAGTATAATACTAACAATACAAAATTTTTTGAAAATTCAGAGAGGTTATCGCATGGGATATACAGTTGCTGTAGTAGGTGCCACTGGTGCCGTTGGATCTCAAATGATTAAAATGCTGGAAGAATCTAGCCTTCCAATTGATAAAATACGCTATCTGGCGTCTGCTCGTTCAGCTGGTAAAGTTCTCCAGTTCAAAGGGCAAGATATTACTATTGAAGAGACGACTGAGACAGCTTTTGAAGGTGTAGATATTGCTCTCTTTTCAGCTGGTGGTTCTACCTCAGCAAAATTCGCTCCTTACGCAGTCAAAGCTGGAGCAGTAGTGGTCGATAACACCTCTTATTTCCGTCAAAATCCTGATGTTCCTCTGGTTGTTCCAGAAGTCAACGCCCATGCCTTAGATCAGCACAAGGGAATTATCGCTTGCCCTAACTGCTCGACAATTCAGATGATGGTGGCTTTGGAGCCTGTTCGTCAGCAATGGGGGCTGGAGCGTATCATTGTGTCTACTTATCAAGCTGTTTCTGGTGCAGGTATGGGAGCCATTCTTGAAACCCAAGCTCAATTACGTTCTGTTCTCAATGATGGTGTAAATCCTAAGGACGCGGAAGCCAATATCCTGCCGTGTGGCGGTGATAAGAAGCATTATCCTATTGCCTTTAATGCCTTACCTCAGATTGATGTCTTTACAGATAACGACTACACTTATGAAGAGATGAAGATGACTAAGGAAACTAAGAAAATCATGGAAGATGATTCTATTGCTGTTTCTGCGACTTGTGTCCGTCTTCCAATCTTGTCTGCTCACTCAGAGTCTGTTTACATCGAGACTAAGGAAGTAGCACCTATTGACCAGGTAAAAGCAGCAATCGCAGCTTTCCCAGGTGCTATTTTGGAGGATGATGTAGCTCATCAGGTTTATCCGCAAGCAATCAATGCGGTTGGCAAGAAAGAAACCTTTGTTGGCCGGATTCGTAAGGATCTTGATGCAGAAAAAGGAATCCATATGTGGGTGGTTTCAGACAATCTTCTTAAGGGAGCAGCTTGGAATTCTGTTCAAATCGCAGAGACACTGCATGAGCGTGGTTTAGTTCGTCCGACAGCAGAAGTTGTTTTTGAATTAAAATAAAGTGACCAAGGAAACTTGACAGCACAGGGTTGAATAATCGTTCTTTCAACCCTCTTTTCGTATAATAAAGAGAGGTAAGTTTATGGCGTATGCGGATCTGAAAAACTGTAAAATCATCACAGCTTTTATTACTCCTTTTCATGAAGATGGCTCCATCAATTTTGAAGCTATTCCAGATTTGATTGAGCACCTTTTGGCGCATCATACGGATGGGATTTTGCTGGCTGGAACAACTGCTGAAAGTCCAACTCTGACTCACGATGAAGAGTTGGAGTTATTTGCGGCAGTTCAAAAGGTTGTTAAAGGACGTGTCCCTTTGATAGCTGGTGTTGGTACCAATGAAACGCGCGACTCCATCGAATTCGTCAAAGAAGTAGATGAATTTGGTGGGTTTGCTGCTGGTTTAGCCATTGTACCCTATTACAATAAACCTTCTCAAGAAGGCATGTATCAGCATTTTAAAGCCATTGCGGATGCTTCAAACCTGCCGATCATTATCTACAATATACCTGGCCGGGTTGTTGTTGAGATGACGCCTGAGACTATGCTGAGGTTGGCTGAACATCCAAATATTATCGGCGTTAAAGAATGTACCAGTCTGGCAAATATGGCCTATCTGATTGAGCATCGTCCAGAGGAGTTTCTGATTTACACTGGTGAGGATGGCGATGCCTTTCATGCTATGAATCTGGGGGCTGATGGAGTTATCTCAGTTGCTTCTCACACAAACGGTGATGAAATGTTTGAAATGCTGGATGCTATTGAGCACAATGACATCAAAAAAGCAGCAGCTATTCAACGAAAATTCATCCCTAAAGTCAATGCCCTTTTCTCTTACCCAAGCCCTGCCCCTGTCAAGGCAGTCCTTAATTACTTAGGATTTGCAGCTGGTCCAACCCGCTTACCTCTTGTGCCTGCACCTGAAGAAGATGCCAAACGCATTATCAAGGTCGTGGTTGATGGCGACTACCAAGCAACCAGAGAGACGGTTAAAGGTGTCCTGAGACCAGATTATTGATTGATAAAATTGAAAGAAATATTTCTAGAAAGGATTGCCCGGAGCAGTCCTTTTTTATATGCTCTTTTAATGCTAAAGAAAAAAGGAAGCATCCTTTGAAAAATATTGGAAAAAATTATATAATGTTAAGGTATGGTCTGACTTTGAGATTTCTTTTTGAGCAGTCTATAGACAACTGGACTGACAGCAGTCATGTTAGAGACTTACATTAGATTAGAAATATATAATATAAAAGGAGTTTTTTATGCAAGTTATTAAACGGAGTGGTGAGGTTGTAGAATTTGACCCAGATAAAATTTATCAAGCAGTTTTAAAGGCAGCACAGACTGTCTATGTGTTGACAGATGATTTGCGTCAGAATTTAGCGCAGGTTACAAAGAAAGTGGTTCTGGATTTGGAAGAAGCTAAGGTTGAGCGTGCGACGATTAGCATGATTCAGTCCATGGTTGAAAGCCGCCTCTTGGGTGCAGGTTATATTACCATTGCTGAGCATTATATCTCCTATCGCTTGCAGCGCGATTTAGAGCGCAACGGCTATGGAGATCATATCGCTGTGCATCTGCATTTTGAACAAGTGAGATAAAGTTAAAAAGCCTGCTAGGGCTTTTTTTGCTATTGAGGTAGAGAGTATCACTTTAGCATTCATCCGCTTAAATTTTAGAAATATGTTAAAATAGTTAAAGATATAAAATTTTATCAATGATATTCGTTGAAAGGATAAATTATGGCAACGATTCAATGGTTTCCGGGTCATATGTCTAAGGCACGGAGACAGGTACAGGAAAATATTAAGTTTGTTGATTTTGTGACGATATTGGTTGATGCGAGACTTCCTTTATCTAGTCAGAATCCTATGCTGACTAAGATTGTGGGGGATAAGCCCAAGCTTTTGATTTTAAACAAGGCTGATTTGGCAGACCCTGTTCGTATCAAGGAATGGCAGAGCTATTTTGAAAGCCAGGAGATTCCGACTTTATCTATTAATTCCAAAGAGCAATCTGCTGTAAAAAAAGTGACAGATGCAGCTAAAAAGCTTATGGCTGACAAATTGGCGCGTCAGAAAGAGAGAGGAATTCGCATCGAAACCCTGCGTACCATGATAATCGGTATTCCCAATGCTGGCAAATCAACCCTCATGAATCGCTTAGCTGGTAAGAAAATCGCTGTTGTAGGGAATAAGCCAGGTGTGACCAAGGGTCAGCAATGGCTCAAATCAAATAAAGACTTGGAAATCTTGGATACACCAGGGATTCTCTGGCCAAAGTTTGAAGATGAGACGGTTGCTCTCAAGCTTGCTCTGACTGGTGCTATTAAGGATAATCTGTTGCCTATGGATGAGGTGACGATTTTTGGTCTCAATTACTTTAAGAAACATTATCCTGAGGAGCTGATAGCACGCTTCAAGCAGCTGGATCTAAGTCAGGAAGCACCTGATATGATTATGGATATGACTCAAAAACTCGGTTTCCGCGATGACTATGACCGTTTTTACAGCCTTTTTGTCAAAGATGTCCGCGATGGCAAGTTAGGTCGTTATTGCTTGGACACGGTTGGAGAACTAGATGGCAACGATTAAAGAAATCCAGCAACGTTTAGAGTTAGTGACTGATTTGGCTGATCCTTTTCTGGCAGAAGCGGCTAATGACCAGCGGAGCGGAGTTCAAAAGGCGATTGAAAAACGTAAAAGAGCCATTCAGGCGGAGTTAGACGAGGATTTACGTCTGGAGCAGATGTTACGGTATGAAAAAGAGCTTTATAAAGCTGACTACCAGGCAATTGCTGGGATTGATGAAGTCGGTCGTGGGCCTCTAGCTGGACCAGTTGTCGCTGCAGCTGTCATCTTACCACCAGAATGTAAAATTAAGGGGCTCAACGATAGTAAAAAAATTCCCAAGAAAAAACATCAAGAAATCTATCAGGCAGTTCTTGATAAAGCTTTGGCAGTCGGTGTTGGCCTGATGGACAGTGAGATCATTGATCAAGTCAATATCTACGAAGCGACCAAGCTTGCTATGAAAGAGGCTTTGTCTAAGCTTTCTCTCAAGCCCGATTATCTGCTGATTGATGCCATGAAACTGGATGTTGATATCCCGCAAGAGTCCATCATCAAAGGCGATGCCAATTCTCTGTCTATCGCAGCAGCTAGTATTATAGCTAAGGTTACTCGGGATAAGCTGATGGCAGACTACGACAAGGAATATCTGGGCTATGATTTTGCGCAAAATGCCGGTTATGGCACTAAGAGCCATTTGCAGGGATTGGAAAGAAAGGGCGTAACCCCTATCCATCGCAAGACATTTGAACCCGTAAAATCAATGTGTGAATAAACATGAAAAGGAGGATGCCATGCAAAGCGAATACGAAAAAATGATTGCTGGAGAGATTTACCGACCACAAGATGAAGATTTAAGAAAAATTAGAGCCCGATCCAAAGAATTTCAATATCGTTTTAACCAAGAGCAAGACAGCGACAAGAGAAGTGCTATTATCAAAGAATGGTTTGGCAGCACAGGGGAGAATCTTGCTATGAAGCCAGATTTGGTTTGCGACTACGGAATTAACATTCATTTAGGAGAAAATTTTTGTTCTAACTGGAACCTAACTATGCTGGACGTTTGCCCGATTCGCATCGGAGACAATGCTATGCTTGGTCCAAATTGCCAGTTTCTGACACCTCTTCATCCACTTGATCCAGTGGAAAGAAATTCCGGTATTGAGTACGGAGCACCAATCACTATTGGTGATAATTTCTGGGCTGGCGGCGGTGTGACGATTCTGCCAGGCGTGACACTAGGAGATAATGTGGTAGTCGGAGCAGGAGCGGTTGTGACCAAGTCTTTTGGCGACAATGTAGTCTTGGCTGGCAATCCTGCTAAAATTATTAAGAAAATTTCTATTCATAAAGAATAAAAGATGTGTTAAAGGCAATATCCAAGAAAACCAGCTATTGACAACATCAAATTCAATAAAATCGTAAAGAAGGAACTGTACTGCAGTTCTTTTTTTGAACTTTTTTACGAATAAGAAAGTGAGGTGAAAAAATGAATAATTTTGAGATTTATAAAATGAAAAAAGCTGGCTTGACCAATCATCAGGTTTTAAATGTTTTGAGATACGCTGAGAGTAGAGATGGCAAGCTTTCTCTGCGAGATAAGGCTGTCGTATCTGAGTGCCGCAATCCCGCTCTCTTTATAGAGAAGTATAAACGGCTTGATTTACCAGCTTTGAAGGAAGAATTTGAACTTTTCCCGTCCTTTTCTATCTTAGATGATATTTACCCTTGGGATTTATGCGAGATTTATGATGCCCCGACTTTATTATTTTATCAGGGAAATCTAAATCTACTAGAATTGCCCAAGGCTGCAGTCGTTGGCAGTCGAGACAGCAGTAAGCAAGGAAACGCCTCTGTACAAAAGATTATCAAAGAGCTAAATAATGAATTAGTTATCGTCAGCGGGCTGGCTCGAGGGATTGATACAGCGGCTCATATGGCTACCCTGCAAAACGGAGGTCAGACCATTGCTGTCATCGGGACGGGATTAGATGTCTTTTATCCTAAGGCCAACAAAAAATTACAAGCTTACATTGGCAAAAATCATTTATTGCTGACAGAGTATGGTCCGGGTGAACAGCCCTTGAAATTTCATTTTCCAGCGCGGAATCGTATCATCGCCGGTCTCTGTCGAGGCGTCATCGTGGTAGAAGCCAAGATGCGATCCGGCAGTCTGATTACCTGTGAGCGAGCCATGGAAGAAGGGCGTGATGTCTTTGCTATTCCGGGGTCCATTTTAGATGGAAAATCTGACGGTTGCCATCATTTGATCCAAGAGGGTGCAAAGTGCATTACATCAGGCTCTGACGTTCTTTCTGAGTTTGATTTTTAAAACAAGTTTTCCTATAAGAAAAGTTGGCAGTTGACATCTATCAAAAAATAGTTTAAACTCTATGAGATTTATTTCTTATAGAAGGTGTCTAAATTGGTAACAAAAACAAAGAAAAAGTCTACGACCAAGAAAAATCTTGTCATCGTAGAGTCGCCTGCTAAGGCAAAGACAATAGAAAAATATCTGGGACGAAACTACAAGGTTCTGGCCAGTGTCGGGCATATTCGTGATCTGAAAAAGTCTACGATGTCCATTGATTTTGAGAACAACTATGAGCCGCAATATATTAATATTCGTGGTAAAGGTCCATTAATTAATGACTTGAAAAAAGAAGCCAAGAAAGCTAAGCAAGTCTTTCTGGCAAGCGACCCGGACCGCGAAGGAGAAGCTATTTCTTGGCATCTGGCTCACATTCTTAATTTGGATGAGAAAGAGAAAAACCGTGTCGTCTTCAATGAAATCACCAAAGATGCGGTCAAGAATGCTTTTAAAGAGCCTCGCCAGATTGATATGGATCTGGTCGATGCACAGCAGGCTCGCCGAGTTCTGGACCGCTTGGTTGGTTATTCCATTTCTCCTATTCTCTGGAAGAAAGTCAAAAAAGGTTTGTCAGCTGGTCGGGTGCAGTCTGTCGCTCTCAAGCTGATTATCGACCGGGAGAATGAAATCAATGCCTTCAAACCAGAAGAATACTGGACGATTGACGGAACCTTCAAGAAAGGAACCCGTCAGTTTCAGGCCAGCTTTTACGGTATGAACGGTAAAAAGATGAAGCTGACCAACAATGACGAGGTCAAAGAAGTTCTGTCTCACCTCAAGGGTGATGACTTTACAGTCGACAGTGTCGAAAAGAAAGAGCGTCGACGCAATGCTCCGCTGCCCTACACGACTTCCTCTATGCAGCAGGATGCTGCTAATAAGATTAATTTCCGGACTCGTAAGACCATGATGGTGGCTCAGCAGCTCTATGAGGGGATTAATATCGGTTCTGGCGTACAAGGTCTGATTACGTATATGCGTACCGACTCGACTCGCATCAGCCCTGTGGCGCAAAATGAAGCAGCAAGCTTTATCACGGATAAATTTGGCGCTAAATATTCTAAACATGGCAGCAAGGCTAAGAACGCTTCTAGCGCTCAAGATGCCCACGAGGCTATTCGTCCTTCCAGCGTTTTCAATACACCAGAAAGCATCGCAAAGTATCTGGACAAGGATCAACTTAAGCTCTATACGCTGATTTGGAACCGTTTTGTAGCCAGCCAAATGACAGCAGCAGTCTTTGATACTATGAATGTTAAGTTGGGGCAAAATGGGGTCCAATTTGCTGCCAACGGCAGTCAGGTCAAGTTTGATGGCTATCTGGCTATTTACAACGACTCTGACAAGAATAAAATGCTGCCAGACATGGAAAAGGGTGATACCGTCAAACGTGTTAATACCAACCCAGAACAGCACTTTACCCAGCCACCTGCACGTTATTCTGAAGCGACTCTTATCAAGACTTTAGAAGAAAATGGTGTTGGCCGACCGTCTACCTATGCACCGACCATTGAGACCATTCAGAAACGCTACTACGTTAAACTGGTTTCCAAGCGCTTTGAGCCGACGGAACTAGGTGAGATTGTCAATGCTCTGATTGTCGAATTCTTCCCAGGCATTGTAAATGTGAAATTTACAGCCGAAATGGAAGCAAAACTGGATGATGTAGAAGTTGGAAAAGAGCAGTGGCAGAAAGTCATTGATGAGTTTTATCGACCTTTTGAAAAGGAAGTCGCTAAAGCCGAGACCGAAATGGAGAAAATCCAAATCAAGGACGAACCAGCTGGTTTTGACTGTGAGGTCTGTGGCAGTCCCATGGTCATCAAGTTGGGTAGATTTGGCAAGTTCTACGCCTGCAGCAATTTCCCAGACTGTCGTCACACTCAGGCTATCGTCAAGGAAATCGGCGTGACCTGTCCACAGTGCCAGAAAGGTCAAGTTATCGAGCGTAAGACTAAGCGAAATCGCATTTTCTATGGCTGTGATCGTTATCCAGACTGTGATTTCACATCTTGGGACAAGCCAGTCGGTCGGAACTGTCCAAAATGTGACCATTATCTGATTGAAAAGAAAGTTCGTGGTGGCGGCAAGCAAGTGGTCTGCAGCAATGGCGATTACGAAGAAGAAAAAGTGAAATAGTTGTTTTTTACATAATTTATATTACGTAAAACATTTTTTTGAAGAAGAGGTGCAGTTTTATGACAGATAAATTTGCAGAATTTCTAAAAATCGCGTCTCAACTAAACAAGATGGAAATTGTTCCACTGCTGATGGGTTCCTTGGGGCTGGAGCAGGTTACTGGTCAGGACTGGCAGGCGCGGGATATTGATATTCATGTTCATGGTGATGAGCGTGGCTGGGAAGCACCAGATGAAGAACGTATTTATGATATGGATAAGATTGAGCCTATGATGGAGCGCTTGGGCTATCGCTTAGTCGATCTGCACGAGCATGAATTTCAAAAAGAAGGCTTATCAATTGAATTTGGAGGCATGGAAACCTTGGAGGCATTTTCAGGTGTGTCAATAGCGGAGCTATCTCGAAAAGAAGTTGAAGGTGTTGAGTTTCTACTGCCGACAGCAGAGCAATTTTTAGCTATCTACCGTGCTTCTTCCCAAGATTCTTATCGAAATGAAAATAACAATCATAAGGATTTTGCTAAGATTACTTATTTGGAAAAAATGACAAAATGATAGACGGACGGAATCCTCCTGTCTGTCTTTTTTACTATCTTTTTGTTATAATGGTCAGAGTGAAAATCTAGAAATATCCAAGGGAGAGTATCATGTCATCATCCTATATCAATGTTATCGGTGCTGGTCTAGCTGGCAGTGAAGCAGCTTACCAGATTGCTAAGCGTGGCATTTCAGTTAAACTTTATGAAATGCGGGGTGTCAAGTCGACGCCTCAACACAAAACTGCGGACTTTGCAGAACTGGTCTGCTCCAACTCTTTGCGAGGAGATGCGCTGACCAATGCAGTCGGTCTGCTCAAGGAAGAAATGCGACGGTTGGACTCGGTCATCTTAAAGTCAGCAGAAGCGACTCGGGTGCCAGCGGGTGGTGCTCTAGCGGTTGATAGAGAAGGGTTTTCGCAGATGGTGACGGAGCTAGTGACCAATCATCCATTGATTGAGGTCATTCGTGAAGAAATCACCGAAATTCCAGAGGATGACATCACAGTCATTGCGACAGGACCATTGACCAGCGATGTTTTAGCAGAAAAAATACACGAGCTCAATGGAGGCGATGGTTTTTATTTCTACGACGCAGCTGCGCCGATTGTTGATGTCAATACCATTGATATGACTAAAATCTATCTCAAATCCCGCTATGATAAGGGGGAAGCAGCTTATCTCAATGCACCTATGACTAAGCAAGAATTTATGAATTTCCATGATGCTTTGGTCAATGCTGAGGAAGCACCGCTCAATTCCTTTGAGAAAGAAAAATACTTTGAAGGCTGTATGCCTATTGAAGTTATGGCTAAGCGGGGCATTAAAACAATGCTTTATGGACCGATGAAGCCAGTTGGTTTAGAATATCCAGATGACTATCAAGGCCCTCGAGATGGTGAATATAAGACGCCATACGCTGTGGTGCAGCTTCGTCAGGACAATGCAGCAGGTAGTCTTTACAACATCGTCGGCTTCCAAACTCATCTCAAGTGGGGAGAGCAAAAGCGGGTCTTTCAGATGATTCCTGGCCTTGAGAATGCAGAATTTGTCCGCTATGGAGTTATGCATCGAAACTCTTACATGGACTCTCCAAATCTGCTTGAACAGACTTTCCGCTCTAAGAAACAGCCAAATCTTTTCTTTGCTGGTCAAATGACTGGAGTTGAAGGCTATGTCGAGTCAGCAGCTTCTGGTTTGGTTGCTGGTATCAATGCCACTCGACTCTTCAAGGGAGAAGAAGCGCTTGTCTTTCCAGAAACAACAGCAATCGGCAGCCTGCCTCATTATGTTACCCATGCTGACAGCAAGCATTTCCAACCTATGAATGTCAATTTTGGCATTATCAAAGAGCTGGACGGCCCTCGGATTCGTGACAAGAAAGAGCGCTATGAGAAAATTGCTGAGCGCGCCTTGCAGGATTTACAGCCTTATTTGGATAAATAATCCATTTTCTATCATTATCTAATAAAAATCATCAAAAAGTTAGGAAATTCCTAACTTTTTTGCTTAATTTGTGATATAATAAATAAAAATTTTGAAAATAGAAAGTTTTCTGAAAATGAATAAATCCTATTTTTATCTTGAAATGAAAACGCATGAATTAGTCGTTCCTTATACCAAGCAAAAACGCCGTGTCCGCGTCTTGCTTCCAAAGAACTATAGCCAGGACACAAATAAGACGTATCCCGTCGTTTATTTTCATGACGGACAAAACGTTCTCTATAGCAAGGAGTCTTTCAGCGGCCATTCGTGGAAAGTCATTCCGACAATCAAACGCAATCCAGATATTGAAAAAATGATTGTCGTGGCTATTGATAACGATGGCCAACGCCGGATGAATGAATACGCAGCTTGGAAGTTCCAAGAGTCCAATATTCCCGGCATTCAGTTTGGCGGCAAGGGGACAGAGTATGCGGAGTTTGTCATGGAAGTTGTCAAGCCTTTTATTGATCAGCATTATCGGACCAAGTCAGATCGGCTGCATACGGCTATGATTGGCTCTTCTCTTGGGGGGAATATCAGCCAGTTTATTGGTGTTGAATACCAAGATCAAATTGGCTGTCTGGGCATTTTTTCATCAGCTAATTGGTTGCATCAGGAAGCTTTTGACCGTTATATTGAGAGAAAGAAACTTCAGGTAGACCAGCGAGTTTTCATTTATGTTGGGACGGAAGAGGCTGATGATACAGATAAGACATTGATGGCGGGCAATATCAAGCAGGCCTATATTGATTCATCGCTCAGCTATTTCCGACAGCTACTTGTGTCTGGGGTAGATTTGTCCAATATCCAGATTAAAATCCAGTCTGGAGCTATTCACAACGAGATCGCTTGGGCGGAGCACTTGCCGGACTGTTTCCGTTTTATCGGCGAAAAATGGTAATTTAGTCAAACAGTGAGAAAGAGGTATAAACTATGCATGTAGAATTTTTAAGTCATTGGAGTGGCAATCTAGGCCGTGAAATGTATGTCAATCGCTATGGCCACGCTGGGCTCCCGATTATAGTCTTTGCATCATCAGGCGGCAGCCACAATGAGTATGCTGACTTTGGTATGATTGAGGCCTGTGCAGGTTTTATCGAAGCTGGTAAAGTCCAGTTTTTCACTCTCAGCAGCGTTGATAGCGAGAGTTGGCTGGCTGACTGGAAGCATCCTCACGACCGAGCAGAAATGCATTGTGCCTATGAGCGTTATGTCATTGAAGAGGCAATTCCTTTCGTCAAACATAAGACGGGCTGGTTTGACCCTATGATGACGACAGGATGCTCTATGGGGGCTTATCATGCGGTAAATTTCTTCCTCCAGCATCCAGATGTTTTCAATAAAGTGATTGCCCTCAGTGGTGTCTATGATGCACGTTTCTTTGTCGGTGACAATTTGAATGACGAAGTCATTTATCAAAACTCGCCAGCTGACTATATCTGGAACCAAAATGATGGCTGGTTTATTGACCGCTATCGACAGGCGGATATTATCATTTGTACTGGCTTGGGCGACTGGGAGCAGGATGGCCTGCCTTCCTTCTACACGCTGAAAGAGGCTTTTGAGCATAAGAATATTCCAGCTTGGTTTGCTGAATGGGGGCATGATGTTTCCCATGACTGGATTTGGTGGCGTAAGCAAATGCCTTATTTCCTTAATGAACTCAACTTTAAAGGAGGTTTCCTATGAATTATATCGTTATTTCTCCCTACTATCCTCAAAATTTTCAGCAGTTTACCGTGGAGCTGGCTAACAAAGGAATCACTGTTCTGGGAATCGGTCAGGAGCCTTATGACCAGCTAGATCAGCCTTTGAAGGATTCATTGACCGAATATTTCAGAGTAGAAAATCTTGAAAATCTTGACGAAGTCAAAAGAGCGGTGGCCTTTCTCTTCTATAAGCATGGGCATATTGATCGGATTGAGTCTCATAACGAATACTGGCTGGAACTGGACGCTGAGTTGCGTGAGCAATTCAATGTTTTTGGAGCAAAACCAAAAGACTTGAAAAAGACCAAGTTCAAATCTGAGATGAAGAAGCTCTTTAAAAAAGCAGGTGTTCCAGTCGTACCCGGTCAGATTGTCAATACAGAAGCTGGGGCAGATTTGGCTGTCAAGAAACTTGGTCTTCCTTTGATTGCCAAGCCTGATAATGGAGTGGGAGCAGCTGCGACCTTTAAGCTTGAAACAGCAGAAGATATCGAACGATTCAAGCAAGAATGGGATCATCAGACAGCTTATTTCTTTGAAAAGTTTGTCCAGTCTGGCGAAATCTGTACTTTTGATGGTTTGGTAGATAAGGACGGTCAGATCGTCTTTGCAACCACCTTTGACTATGCGCATACACCGCTGGATTTGATGATGTATAAGATGGACAATTCCTACTACGTTCTCAAGGATATGGATCCAAAACTGCGTGCTTATGGAGAAGCGATTGTCAAAATCTTCGGCATGAAAGAACGTTTTTTCCATATTGAGTTCTTCCGTGAAGGTGATGATTATGTAGCCATTGAGTACAATAACCGTCCAGCCGGTGGCTTTACCATTGATGTCTATAATTTCGCTCACTCAATCGATCTTTACAGAGGCTATGCAGCGATTGTAGCAGGAGAGCCTTTCCCAGCTGCCCACATGGAGCCCTTGTTCTGTCTGGCAACCTCACGCCGTGCATCAACGAACTATGCTTACCCTGAAGCTGACTTGCTGGAGAAATACCGAGATAACTTCAAGGTTAAAAAAGACATGCCAGCTGCATTTGCGGAGCTGCAAGGTGACTACCTTTATATGCTGACAACACCAAGCCGCGAGCAGATGGAGCAGATGATTGCAGATTTTGCTAAACAGGCAGATTAATCAGAAGCATGCTCTGCTATTATTTTCGTATAACAGTTTCAAAATAGTAAAAACTACTCTAGCACAAAAAGTTCGTGAAATTTCTGTTTTGGTGCCTAAAACCAGTTTATCCAATGGATTGACTGGTTTTTCTTTGTGAAATATAAATGAGCAAAAGTTTTGACAGTGCTTACAGCTTTAGATAGAATTAAATAGAAGAATTATGCTTAGAAAGGCAAAAAAATGGCAACTTTAGATAAAGATCTTTTGTTAGAGATGTTCCGTAAGATGGAAGAAATCCGTCGTATGGACTTAAAAATTGCTCAACTTGTAAAAAAAGGAAAGGTTCCTGGAATGACTCACTTCTCAGTAGGTGAGGAAGCAGCCAATGTCGGTGCTATGCTGGCCTTAAATGAGGATGATTTACTGACTTCTAACCACCGGGGACACGGTCAAGCTATCGCCAAAGGAATCAACCTCAACGAAATGATGGCTGAAATCCTAGGGAAATACACCGGGACCTGTAAAGGAAAAGGCGGTTCTATGCACATTGCGGACCTAGATGCTGGAAACCTTGGTGCTAATGGTATCGTAGGTGGCGGAATGGGAATTGCTGTTGGAGCAGCTCTGACCCAGCAAATGCAGAAGACAGGCAAGATTGTTGTCTGCTTCTTTGGTGACGGTGCTACTAACGAAGGCGTCTTCCACGAAGCGGTCAATATGGCTTCCATCTGGAATCTACCCGTTATTTTCTATTGTATCAATAACGGCTATGGTATTTCTGCTGACATCAAGAAAATGACCAATGTAGAGCACATCCACGAGCGCAGCGCAGCTTATGGTATCCCAGGTATGTTCATCGAAGATGGCAATAATGTTCTGGATGTCTATGAAGGATTCCAAAAGGCTGTGGAGCATGTTCGCAGTGGTAAAGGACCTGTCTTAATTGAGAGTGTGACCTATCGTTGGTTGGGACACTCGTCTTCTGACCCAGGTAAATACCGTACTCGTGAAGAAGTAGAAGAATGGAAGAAAAAAGATCCAATCGAAAATCTTCGTAAATACTTGCTGGAAAACAAGATTGCAAGCGAGGAAGAGCTGGAAGCTATCCAAGCCGGAGTCAAAGAAGCAGTAGAAGCATCTGTGAAGTTCGCAGAAGAAAGCCCGTTCCCGCCGCTTGAATCTGCCTTTGAAGATATTTACGCAGACTAAAGAGAGGAGAAAAAGAAAATGGAAACTAAAACTATGTCTTTTCGTGACACCATTATCCTCGCTATGTCTGAGGAAATGCGTCGCGATGAAAATGTACTCTTGATGGGAGAAGATGTCGGAGTCTTTGGTGGAGATTTCGGAACATCTGTTGGTATGCTGGAAGAGTTCGGACCAGAGCGTGTACGTGACTGTCCAATTTCGGAAGCAGCTATCTCTGGCGCAGCAGCTGGAGCAGCTATGACGGGGCTGCGTCCAATCGTAGACATGACCTTTATGGACTTCTCTGTAATCGCTATGGATGCTATTGTCAACCAAGCCGCTAAAACGCGCTATATGTTTGGCGGAAAAGGACAAGTCCCAATGACTGTCCGTTGTGCGGCAGGTAATGGAGTTGGGTCAGCGGCTCAGCACTCTCAGTCTTTGGAATCTTGGTTTACCCACATTCCAGGTCTTAAGGTAGTCGCTCCAGGAACTCCGGCTGATATGAAGGGGCTTCTCAAGGCTTCTATCCGAGACAACAACCCGGTCATTATCCTGGAATACAAGTCTGAATTTAACCAAAAAGGCGAAGTGCCACTGGATCCTGAGTATGTAATCCCACTTGGTGTTGGTGAAATCAAAAAAGAAGGTACCGATGTAACAGTTGTTACCTACGGAAAAATGCTTCGCCGTGTCATGCAGGCAGCGGAAGAATTGGCAGAAGAAGGCATCTCTGTAGAAGTGGTCGACCCACGTACATTGGTGCCGCTTGATAAGGATATTATCATTAATTCCGTTAAGAAGACTGGCAAGGTTGTTCTGGTTAATGATGCCCACAAAACAAGTGGCTATATCGGAGAGATTTCAGCGATTATTTCTGAGTCTGAAGCATTTGACTATCTAGATGCTCCAATCCGCCGTTGTGCAGGTGAAGATGTGCCAATGCCTTATGCGCAAAACTTGGAAAACGCGATGATTCCGACCGTTGAAAGCATTAAAGACGCTATTCGGAAGACATATCATAAAGAATAAGGTATAATAAAGAAAAGGCTTTCTTATGAATTAGATTACATAAATTATTTTATGTAATCTAATCTTGTGTAGAGGGTCAAAGTAGCTAAAATTTTACTAATTACAGACAAACGTTAGTAACTTGAGATACGTTTCGTATCCAAGTTACTTGTAGAGCTGAACAAGGGCTAAAAGTTCGGAAAAAAGATAAATCTTCTTGGCTTCATCGAAGCCAGCGTCGATTTCCTATTTTTCAAGTCCTTAGTTTCATGTAATTGAATTCGGACGGAGGTCTGTGAAAAAAAGATAGATTTCCTTGTGTTCATCGAACACAAAGTCAATCTCCTATTTTTTCATTGTCCTCTGCGTCCTTAATATCTTATAATAGAATTGGAGAGGTCATGGCTGATGATAAGCTAAGAGCGACTCCTGCAGCTAGAAAGTTAGCGGATGATTTGGGAATCAACCTCTATGATGTTTCTGGTTCAGGTGCAAACGGTCGTGTCCACAAAGAAGACGTGGAAACTTATAAAGATACAAATGTGGTGCGCATTTCACCACTGGCAAAACGAATTGCCCAAGAACACAATATTGCTTGGCAAGAGATTCAAGGAACTGGCCATCGTGGCAAGATTATGAAGAAGGATGTTCTTGCCTTCTTGCCTGAGAATGTTGAGAGCGACACAATCAAATCTCCTGCTCAAATCGAAAAAGTGGAAGAAGTGCCTGATAATGTCACTCCTTACGGTGAAATTGAGCGTATTCCAATGACGCCAATGCGGAAGGTTATAGCTCAGCGGATGGTAGAATCTTACCTGACGGCGCCAACATTCACCCTTAACTATGATGTTGATATGACAGAAATGCTGGCCTTGCGTAAAAAAGTGCTAGATCCAATCATGGAAGCAACTGGCAAGAAAGTAACTGTCACAGATCTGCTTTCGCTAGCTGTTGTGAAGACACTGATGAAGCATCCGTACCTCAACTCGACCTTGACAGAGGATGGCAAGACCATTATCACACACAACTATGTCAACCTTTCAATGGCAGTCGGTATGGATAATGGCCTGATGACACCAGTTGTCTACAATGCAGAAAAAATGAGCCTATCAGAGCTTGTGGTAGCCTTTAAAGATGTAATCGGACGTACCTTGGAAGGCAAGTTAGCTCCAAGCGAGCTGCAAAACTCAACCTTCACAATCAGTAACTTAGGAATGTTTGGCGTTCAGTCCTTTGGGCCCATCATCAACCAGCCTAACTCTGCTATCTTGGGTGTGAGCTCAACGGTAGAGAAACCTGTCGTTGTCAATGGCGAAATTGTTATCCGTCCAATTATGAGTCTTGGCTTGACCATTGACCACCGTGTAGTTGACGGAATGGCTGGAGCTAAGTTTATGAAGGACTTGAAGGCTTTGATTGAAGACCCAATTTCAATGTTGGTATAAGATTTTCTTTGCTATTCTAAAAAGCAAAGAGTCCTTAGCAAATGAAAAACTAGTTAGAAAAGGAAAGAAAAATGTCTTTAGAAGTAATTATGCCAAAAGCCGGCGTGGATATGACCGAAGGGCAAATTGTCCAATGGAATAAGAAAGTCGGCGAATTTGTCAAAGAAGGAGAAATCCTTCTGGAAATCATGACTGACAAGGTCAGCATGGAATTGGAAGCTGAAGAAGACGGCTATCTGATTGCCATTCTCAAAGGAGACGGTGAAACCGTCCCAGTAACAGAAGTCATCGGTTACTTGGGAGAAGAAGGAGAAAATATCCCAACTGCTGGCGGCTCTGTTCCTGCGGAAGCACCAGCTCCTGCACCAGCGGCAGCAAACACAGATGATGATAAGAGCGATGATGCTTACGATATCGTTGTTATCGGTGGCGGACCTGCTGGTTATGTAGCGGCTATCAAAGCAGCCCAGCTAGGTGGCAAGATTGCCTTGGTTGAGAAGTCTGAGCTAGGCGGAACCTGCTTGAACCGTGGTTGTATCCCTACTAAGACTTACCTGCACAATGCTGAAATCATTGAAAACCTTGGTCACGCTGCTAATCGCGGTATCATCATCGAAAATCCAAGTTTCACAGTAGACATGCACAAGGTCCTTGAAACTAAAAATAAGGTTGTTAATGCGCTTGTCGGCGGTGTTGCAGGCCTTCTCCGCAGCTATGGCGTAGATGTTCATAAGGGAATTGGTACCATTACTAAAGACAAGAATGTTCTTGTAAACGGCAGCGAGCTGCTAGAAACGAAGAAGATTATCTTGGCTGGTGGTTCCAAAGTCAGCAAGATCAATGTTCCTGGTATGGAATCATCTCTCGTTATGACTAGTGATGATATTCTGGAAATGAACGAAGTGCCTGAAAATCTTGTAATTATAGGCGGTGGTGTTGTAGGTATTGAGCTTGGCCAAGCCTTTATGACATTTGGCTCAAAAGTCACTGTTATCGAAATGATGGACCGCATCGTACCAGCTATGGATGCGGAAGTTTCTAAAAACCTTCGCCTCATCTTGGAGCGCAAGGGCATGACAATTCTGACTGAAACCAAGTTGGAAGAAATCATCGAAGAAAACGGCAAACTCCGTATCAAGGTTGAAGGAAAAGAAGATATTCTAGCAGATAAGGCCCTTCTTTCTATCGGACGCGTGCCAGACCTAGAAGGCATCGGTGAGGTTGAATTCGAACTGGATCGTGGTCGTATCAAGGTCAATGAGTATATGGAAACTTCTGTTCCAGGTATTTACGCACCAGGTGATATCAATGGTACTAAGATGCTGGCTCATGCAGCCTTCCGTATGGGTGAAGTTGCTGCTGAAAATGCTCTGAAAGGAAATCATCACGTTGCTAAACTCAACCTAACTCCTGCAGCTATTTACACCCTGCCAGAAGTAGCAGCAGTTGGTTTGACAGAAGAGCAAGCTCGTGATAAATACGATGTAGCGATTGGTAAGTTCAACTTTGCTGCTAATGGCCGTGCTATCGCTTCAGATGCAGCTCAAGGCTTCGTTAAAGTCATTGCTGACAAGAAGTATGGTGAAGTGCTCGGTGTTCATATCATCGGTCCTGCAGCCGCAGAATTGATCAATGAAGCATCAACCATCATCGAAATGGAAATCACCGTAGAAGAAATGCTTAAGACCATCCACGGTCACCCAACCTTCTCAGAAGTCATGTACGAAGCATTTGCGGACGTACTGGGATTGGCAGTTCACTCACCTAAGAAAAAATAATTTAAAAGATAGATTAGACTGGGCATAAATCATTGTTCCAGTCTCTATCGTATAAAGAGGAAGCTTATGAAATACATTGTTAACTACTCAAATGATACAGCTTTTAATATTGCCCTGGAAGAATATGCTTTCAAACACCTCTTAGACGAGGATGAAATTTTTCTGCTCTGGATTAACAAACCCTCTATCATCGTGGGCCGCCACCAAAACACTATTGAAGAGATCAACCGTGATTATGTTCGTGAGCATGGCATTGAGGTCGTGCGTCGCATCAGTGGTGGTGGAGCTGTTTATCACGATTTAAACAACCTCAACTACACCATCATCTCCAAGGAAAGCGAAGATAGAGCTTTTGACTTTAAGAGTTTTTCTACCCCGGTTATCAATACCCTGGCAGAGCTTGGTGTAAAGGCTGAATTCACTGGCCGTAATGACCTAGAGATTGATGGCAAGAAGTTCTGTGGCAATGCGCAGGCCTATATCAATGGCCGTATCATGCACCATGGCTGCCTACTCTTTGATGTTGATTTGTCTGTCTTAGCCAATGCGCTTAAGGTTTCTAAAGACAAGTTCGAATCAAAAGGAGTTAAATCTGTCCGTGCACGCGTGACAAATATTGTCAATGAATTGCCAGAAAAGATTACTGTCGAAGAATTCCGTGACTTGCTTCTGGACTATATGAAGAAAGAATATCCAGAAATGACAGAATATGTCTTCTCTGAGAAAGAACTGGAAGAAATCAAGCAAATCAGAGATAGCAAGTTTGGAACTTGGGACTGGAACTACGGTAAATCACCTGAATACAACGTGCGCCGTGGCACCAAGTTTACCAGCGGTAAGGTAGAAATCTTTGCCAATGTTGTTGAATCCAAGATTCAGGATATTAAAATCTATGGAGACTTCTTTGGCATTGAAGACGTAGCAGCAGTAGAAGATGTGCTACGCGGCGTTAAATACGAACGCGAAGATGTGCTCAAGGCCCTTGAAACGATTGATATTAGCCGCTACTTTGCTGGAATCAGCAGAGAAGAGATTGCCGAAGCTATCGTCGGTTAAAATATGACATAAAGAAAACCAAGCTCTCGAAGAGTTTGGTTTTTCATGTAAACAGTATATTTCAAATCAACAACATTCTTACGTTTCCTTGACCAGCTAGTTTTCTCTAGGCTTTATCTACCAGATATGATAAAATGATAGGTAATCAGAGAAAGAGGTGTCTTGATGCAGAAAGTCCCAGTAGAAAGCCTTGGTCTATTTGAGCAGTTGGACCGCACAGTTGTAGCTTTTCTGAAGAAAAAACCATCTCCTAATCCAGACAATTTTTATGTTAGCATATCTTCAGAAGATTATGAGAAAAAGAAAGAAGAATTTGAAAAATCAGGCTATCAAGCCGTGGAATTGCCGCTTGGCATGGCGTTAGATAATGTTATTCAGCAACCTTCTTTCCAAAACCTTGTCATTGGCGGACTCTACATGGTAGATATCCTCGTTCCCAAAGAAGACCTGATGCCCTTGAAGGATCTTGTAGACAGCTTTTGTATCATGTTTGCAGCAGCTAATAATCGAATAGAGAATATCAAGGCTTACGATCTGATGAAGAGTAAAACGGTCTATTTTATCGGAAAACTCTTCATGGATAATCCTCATCAAGGAGATGAAATTAGCTTCGAAGGATTGAATAGAGAGACAGCAGAAGGATCCTACGAAGCGGTCAAATGCTTCCTAACTAGAGAAAGCGCTGAAAAGTACAACTCTAAAAATCGACCTGTCACAGCAGCAAATCTAGAACATCTCAAGCACTTCTGGGGCAAATCGCTAATTGTTGAACCGCATCGGAATTACTGGATTGAATTTTTATAAGATAAAATAGCGAAACATCTATCAGTGTTGTTTCGCTATTTTATTGTTATCATTCAATACATATCTTAAACATATCTTAAATTATGTAATTTTATAATTTATCTAAAGCATTCTTTTGCTCATCATTGACAATGTGGGTGTAGAGGTCTGTTACCTGAGTGCTAGCATGCCCTAGCTGATGACTGACAAGAACTTGAGATTTGGTTGCATCGTATAAACGTGTGGCAAGAGTGTGGCGGAGTTTGTGAGGAGTAACTCGCACCTTGAAGTCCTCAGAATACTTAGCTACCATTTTTTCGACACTGGAAGCATCGATTCGATTAGGGATGCCACGATATTCAGTTAAAAAGAAGGCTGTATCAGTCTTTTCTGCCTTGTATCGTTTGCTTCGAATACTCAGATAGTCTTCTAAATAGGGCTTAGCAAAAGCAGCAACATTGACAGAGTCTCTTTTACCACCTTTTCTTGTCACTTCAATGACCATAATTTTGAGATTGATGTCTTTCAGGTCCAAATTAACGGCTTCAGATAGACGAATACCAGAGGCTAGCAGCAAGGCAATGATGGCTAGATCACGTTCTTTGTTCTTGTTAAAAGAAGACAGAGCGCGATTAGAGAGCTTCTTAGGGTACTCCGTATCAATATACTGGAGGAATTCTTCTGTCTCATCTCCTAAAAAGAGCTTCTGCTTAATATTCTCTGCACGAGCAGCCAGAGTTTCCTTTTTCTTCTTAGTAGCAACCTTCTTCATCACATTTCGATAGAAGTAGGGCTCACCCTGCTCGTTTTCCACTTCCTCCGTTAAATATTTGTATAAGCTGGACAAAGCTGAAAGAGTCCGGTTGATGGTTGTCTGGGAAACACCGTTTTGGGTCGTATTAGCGTTTAGAAGCGGACGCTCCCGCAGATACAGAATGAAAGCCTCCATGTCTTTCTTGGTCATATTTTCCAAGACCGAGAGAGGGATCTCAGCAATATGCGAAGCATCTGTGATACCAGATTCTAGCACCCAGTTAAAAAAGCGATCATATTCTTTGAGATATTCGTATAAGGTTGTAAAACTATAAGGCACCGCCAGCTTAGACTGGTAATATTCTAAAATGTACCAGGGCATAGTAGCCTTGAGTTTATCAATTCTTTCTAACAACAGTTCACGTCTCATCATATTTCTCCGTTTTTTCTTTAATAGTAGTATAGCATATCTAGATATATTTTTCAAGAAAATTATAGTTTTTCGGAAAGATTATAGAGGGAAGTAAGAAATCTGACTTTACTACAAAACAAATAATAAAAACAAGACAGAATTGAGAAGCTAAACTCTGTCTTGTTTTACCTAAAACTTATTCTTCTAATTCGATTTTTTGAAAATAATCCAGTTGCCATTTTTGTGTTGCCCTAGCTGTTTTATTTAAATTTGTGCACCAGGACGGATAAAACCGCATAGCCATTTTTCCTTTACAATCCTTTGTAGAAAGAATTTTGTTACTGATAGCTACCTCTTTGGGAATAATAAATAAACCGCAATGACAGTCGTCGATAACGACAATAACCAGTTCATCACCCAAGTCTCTATCAGTATAAGGAATATTCTTGTTGTCTTGGTCTTTTTTTCAAAAGACTGTAAAGTAGCCTTCTTTTTTGGGTGTTTTCTTTGCCAAACGGCATCTTTTATATTCTTGATTATCCTTTGGCTTAATTAAAATGCTTTCATAGTCTTCATTCCATTTTTCATTTATCAGATCGAAGTCGCCATAACATCTAAGAATGTCTGTCATTTTCATTGTTGTTTTATTGCCTTTCTAATTTTTACTAAAATTAAATTATGTAAAATAATTACTAGAATAAAAACTCCCTAATCAAATCAACTACCTGTTCATTTTGTGGCAGAGAGGAATGATGAGCATCCTTGCCTACGATGACGATCTCTCTGTGTGAAGCAATCTTTCCTTTATAAATCAAACTTCCAGCTGCTACACTGCTTTTATGGACAATTCCGTCTCCATCTCGGAAAAAGATTCCCAAAATCGACAAATGCTGAAGCTTCTTAGGCAGTTTTTCCTGGTTGGCTACAAAGTCATCTAACATCGCAACTCGATGATTGAGATTTTTCTTGTTCAGATTATAAGGACTGCCAATAGTCAGGAGCTTTTCCATTTCTAGCTCAGAATGGTTTGCAAGGTATTGCTGTAGGAATACTGTATAAATCAGACCACCGTTAGAATGCCCCAACGCCTTGAAGCTGTTAAAAGAGTACTTCTCTCGCAAGACAGTCAAGGCAGCGTCAAACATGGCCGCCTGCTGCTTGATATTTTCATAACCATCGCGATTATTTTGAAAGCCAACCACAAAAATAGGATTTTTGTCCTTGCGCTTCAAATGCCCACGATAAGTCATATGTCCGTCATTCCAGACTTTAATACGGACCAGACTATGACGCGGATGTTGATTGCGATTGAGTTTTTTAACCATTCGATTAAAACGATTCTCAGTCGCCGAACTACCTGGAATCATGATAATAGGACGTATTTTGACCTTGCTGGCAGGTAGATGAGAAATAGGGTGGGAAGGCAGCTTATTCAATAATTTTTGAAAGGTTTTAGCAAGTCGATGAATCAATCGAGTCAAAAAAGGCTTCATTCTAGTCTCCGTATCTGAATCTGATGTTTCCAAAAACAAGCCACATAGAACTTAGTTATGCGACTTGTTTTTTTGTTATTACTTCCGCTTCTTCTTGTTTTTCTTCATTTGCTTGGCCATCTTGTTCATGCTGCGGCGCATCAGGAACTCTCCAGCCTTACCCTTAAGACCGCCACCAAACATTTGGCTCATATCCGGCATGCCGGCTCCTCCTAAGCCTGACATATCTGGCATACCGCCTTGGCCCATCATGCCTTCCAGAGCTGACATGTCGGGCATTCCTCCGCCACCAGGCATGTTCTTAGGCATATTGTTTGGATTGAGCCCCATTTGCTTCATCATCTTGCTCATATCGCCTGACAGAACGCCCTGCATCATCTGCTTAGCTTGATTGAAGTCTTTGATAAATTTATTGACATCAACGAAACTGTTACCTGAACCATTGGCAATCCGACGGCGACGGCTAGGACTCAGCAAGTCAGGATTTTCCCGCTCAGCTGGTGTCATAGAGGATACGATGGCGCGCTTGCGGGCAATTTCTTTCTCATCCACTTTGATATTCTTGAGGGCAGGATTATTGGCCATACCTGGGATCAGCTTGAGCAAATCTTCCATAGGTCCCATGCCTTGTACCTGATCCAGCTGATCAATGAAATCATTGAAATCAAAGGTGTTTTCCCGCATCTTTTCAGCCATTTCAAGCGATTTTTTCTCATCGTATTCTTGAGAGGCTTTTTCTATCAGAGTCAGCATGTCCCCCATGCCTAGAATCCGGCTAGACATGCGGTCTGGGTGGAAGGTTTCGATGTCAGTGATTTTTTCACCGGTACCAGTAAATTTAATAGGCTTCCCAGTAATCTGACGGACAGACAGGGCTGCACCACCACGAGTATCACCATCAATCTTAGTCAGGATAACCCCGGTCACCTCCAGTTGACTGTTAAATTCTCGAGCGACATTAGCCGCTTCCTGACCAATCATGGCATCGACAACCAAGAGGATTTCATTCGGATTAGCCAGCGCTTTGACATCTGACAGCTCCTGCATGAGCTTTTCGTCAATCTGAAGACGCCCAGCCGTATCAATCAGGACATAGTCATTGTGGTTGGCTTTTGCCTGCTCCAAACCTTGACGGACAATCTCAACAGCTGGAACTTCTGTACCCAAAGCAAAGACAGGTACATCAATTTGCTGTCCAAGTGTTTTCAGCTGATCAATTGCCGCTGGACGGTAAATATCCGCCGCAATCATGAGCGGACGAGCTTTTTCTTCTTTCTTGAGCTTATTAGCAAGCTTTCCGGCAAAGGTAGTCTTACCAGCCCCTTGCAGACCAACCATCATGATAATAGTCGGAATCTTTGGTGACTTGATAATCTCAGCAGTATCAGAACCCAGGATAGTTGTTAGCTCTTCGTCAACAATCTTGATAATCTGTTGCGCTGGATTGAGGGTATCGATAACCTCATGGCCGACAGCGCGCTCACGGACTTTCTTTATAAAGTCTTTGACAACTGGCAGGGCAACGTCGGCTTCTAAAAGAGCCAGACGAATCTCTTTGGTTGCTTCCTGGACATCACTCTCTGAGATTTTTCCTTTTCTGCGCAGATTTTTAAAGACGTTCTGCAAACGTTCCGTTAAACTTTCAAATGCCATTTTTTATTTCTCCTAGTTTCTATTTCAATCAATTCAGTGGAAATTTTCCAAAACGTGTTAAACAAGCAAATTCCTCGGCAGAGACTTCTTTCATAATCTCATTAGGGTAGCCCCAGCAGCTGAAGCCTTCTTGCATTGCCTTAGAAAGATCGTCAGGGGAGATGAGTTGTACCCTAGCAGGAAAAGGTTCTTCCAACTCTAACAGCCAGCAAGACATTCCCTTGTAGATAACTTGTTTAGCCATGGTCACTCTCGGTTGTCAATACCAGACAGAATCCCGATCTGCTCCTGAAGATAGCTGTCGTCAGGGTATTTCTCTGTAATCTGGTCAAATATCTGACTTCTGACAATGTAGTCCGAGTACATGTGCAGCTTTTTCTCATAGTCTTCCAGAATCTTCTCTGTCCGTTTGATATTATCATAAACGGCCTGACGGCTAACACCAAACTCCTCGGCAATCTCCGCCAGACTGTAATCATCTGCATAGTAGAGTTCAATATAGTTCATCTGCTTGTCAGTCAAAAGCGCCGCATAAAACTCAAAGAGAGCATTCATTCGGTTTGTTTTTTCAATTTCCATAAGAAACATTATACCAGAAAAGCATGATAAACTCTAGTCTGACAAGGGAAATAAACACTCGAAATATGAGATTGCAAAACTTCAATCAACTTTTTCTGCTGAGTAAAAGACAAGTTAAAAACTCTTAGTGATAACTAAGAGTTTTGCAATAATTAATTGTTTTCCAAATAAAATTCAAAACGATCGCCAACATATTGGCTTTTTACATATTCAAAAGCTGTTCCGTCATCAAAGTAAGAAATCTGAGTCAGTCCTAAGATGGCATGGCCGCGGGGAATATCAAGGTAATTGGCGATTTTTTCCTTAGCCAACCGAGCATAAATAGTCTGCTGAGACTTGCCGATCTTATAGCCATGTTCCTGCAAGGTCTGGAAGAAATGACTGGTCACCTCTTCTTTTTTAAAATTCTTAATGAACTTCTCTGGAATTGAAGCCACCTCGTAAACCACCGGCAAATCGTCAGCGTAGCGAACCCGCTCCATCCGAATGACATTTTCCGTCTTGTGGATGCCTAGCTTCACCACTTCCTGCTCACTTGGCAGAGTACGTCGATAAGAAATGAGCTGGCTGGATGGTGTTTTACCTTGTGCTTTCATGATTTCTGTGAAGCTGGTAGTGCCGCGCATTTTTTCCTGAACACGTGTGCTGGCTACGAAGGTTCCGCTACCGACTCGACGCTCCAGCACTCCCTCCTCAACCAAGAGTGTAATAGCCTGACGCAGGGTCATACGACTAACTTTAAAAGTTTCGGCTAGATCTCGCTCGCTGGGCAGGCGCTCCCCAATCTCCCAAACGGCATCGTCGATGTCTTTCTTAATCTGATCATGAATTTTAATATATGCGGGTAACATGTCGGCTCTTCTTTCTTATTTGGTACCTCCCTTTATTTTAGTACCAAATACTTCAAATGTCAAACTAAATATTGAAGAGCGGAGGCTTTTCTCACGAATTCAGTTGTTTTGTCAAAAAAGATCAACATTTTAAGAGCTTGTTTATTTAATTTTAGTCAGAGATAGCATTGGCGTCCATGACAAGTCGGTCTAAACAAACGATAATAGCAAACTAAAGTCTCATATTCGTTTTTTCATCACACTTACTCCTTATTACCTTGGAAAAATTCCTTTTTTGTGATAAAATGAGGGGAAAAGATTACTTCTTTTAAGAAAGGGAACAGATGACTACTAGAACTGAATTGCAAGATGTCGAAAAGATCATCGTGCTTGATTACGGAAGCCAGTACAACCAGCTGATTTCACGCCGCATTCGTGAAATCGGTGTTTTTTCTGAGCTCAAGAGCCACAAGATTACCGCTGACGAAGTCCGTGCTATCCAGCCTGTCGGGATTATCCTTTCCGGCGGTCCAAATTCTGTATATGAAGACGGCTCCTTTGATATTGACCCAGAAATTTTCGAGTTGAGCATCCCGATTTTGGGGATCTGCTATGGTATGCAGCTTTTGACTCACAAGCTGGGCGGCAAGGTTGTCCCTGCTGGTCATGCTGGAAATCGTGAATATGGTCAGTCAACTCTGTCACATACCGCTAACTCCAGCCTTTTCAAGGGAACACCTGAAAGCCAGCTAGTTCTTATGAGCCACGGAGATGCAGTAACAGAGATTCCTGCTGACTTTGTCCGTACTGGTACTTCTGCTGACTGTCCTTTTGCGGCGATTGAAAATCCTGCTAAGAAAATCTACGGCATTCAGTTCCACCCTGAGGTTCGTCATTCGGAGTTTGGCTACGATATCCTGCGCAACTTTGCTCTGAATATTTGTGGAGCCAAAGGCGACTGGTCTATGGATAACTTCATTGACATGGAAATTCAAAAAATCCGCCAAACCGTTGGTGACAAAAAGGTGCTGTTGGGACTTTCTGGTGGTGTAGACTCTTCTGTTGTCGGTGTTCTCTTGCAGAAAGCAATCGGTGATCAACTAATCTGTATCTTTGTGGATCATGGTCTTTTGCGTAAAGGTGAAGCTGACCAGGTCATGGATATGCTTGGCGGCAAATTTGGTTTGAATATCGTCAAGGCAGACGCAGCTAAACGTTTCCTTGATAAACTAGCTGGTGTTTCTGATCCAGAGCAAAAACGTAAAATCATCGGAAACGAGTTTGTCTATGTCTTTGACGACGAAGCCAGCAAACTGAAAGATGTGAAATTTTTGGCTCAAGGGACTCTCTATACAGACGTTATCGAGTCCGGAACTGACACCGCTCAGACTATCAAGTCTCACCATAACGTTGGTGGTCTGCCGGAAGACATGCAGTTTGAGCTGATTGAGCCGTTGAACACACTTTATAAGGACGAAGTTCGTGCTTTGGGTACAGAGCTTGGTATGCCTGATGAAATTGTCTGGCGACAGCCATTCCCAGGACCAGGACTCGCCATTCGTGTCATGGGAGAAATTACCGAAGAAAAATTGGAAACCGTCCGCGAATCCGATGCTATTCTCCGCGAAGAAATTGCAAAAGCTGGTCTTGACCGCGACATCTGGCAATACTTTACTGTTAATACTGGCGTCCGATCTGTTGGGGTCATGGGAGACGGCCGGACTTACGACTACACAATTGCGATTCGCGCTATCACTTCTATCGATGGTATGACAGCTGACTTTGCCAAGATTCCTTGGGATATTCTGCAAAAGATTTCTGTTCGTATCGTTAATGAAGTAGACCATGTCAACCGCATCGTCTATGATATCACCAGCAAACCACCTGCAACTGTAGAATGGGAGTAAAAAGCAAATCTTATTAAAAACAAACAAGGCTAGGACTAAAATGTCCCAGCCTTGTTTTACATAATCTTGAAATTAACCGCCAAATAATCCTTTAAAGAAGTTGACAATGGCATTCCAGATATTAGAAAAGAAATTACCGCCTTCTTGAAGGAGGCCGTTTGCATCAAAGTTAAGGTTAATATTGTTAAAAGTATCTCCTGCCTTTGAAACAATGCTATCTTTCAAGTCACTAAGTGTCTTTGTAAAGTCAGAATCTGTAATGACTCCGCTGTTTGAAAGATTGATAGCGAAATTCACGATGAGGTTGATTTGGTCGCTAGTTACTGACTGAGTCAGTCCATAGTTTTTCAAGGTTTCTTCAACAATCTTACGGACATCATCTGTTGTCAGATTGCTGTTGTTCTTCTTAGCATTGGCGATAGCCGCTTTGATATCAGCCAGAGCCACGTTGAGCTTGTCCGCGTCATAGCCTTCCTTACCTGTATTTTCAGCATTGATACCAGAAAGGGCAGCCAGTTCTTCCTGCGCTAGGTTTTTATTTTCCTGAGGAATAGTCGCACCGTTATCCTCTAGAGAGTAGTAAATCCCTGCCAAAGCGCTCTCACCTGTTACCGGAATCGGTGCCGCAACGGTAATCTGCGCGTGCTTGACACCCAGAGTAACAGCCGCATTGCGATACATATCTTCAGTAACCTTAGTGATGTTTTGCGGAGTGACAATTTTGACCTCTAATGGCTTATTGCTGCCTAACTTCTGGATTTTTACAGAAGAATAAAGCTGCAGGCTAGGGTCGTTAGCAACATCCATGATTTTTGAATAGACTTCAGGCGTCATGGTTTTAAGCGGCTTACTGTCGCTGGATGAATTGTAGCCCAGCATCTGCAAGGTCTGCTGTTTTTGGCTCTCATCCAAGGAGTAACCCAGCACATACTCTGGCTGCACGTAAGTCTCATCAATGACTTTCTGAACATTTGAATCGGCAGCTGCGGTCGATACAGTAAACAGAGTAGCCAGCAAGGCTCCTGCTGTCATTAAAGTTTTTTTGAATTTCATATTCTTTCCTCTTTTCCTCCCGCTATAGTTTCCCAAATTCTATAGCTTTTTATAGAGCAAACTTCTTTCTGATTGTCTCGAATTTCTGTTTCTTGAGCTTGTGATTTCCGCTCCTTTTGATGTTTAGAGTGCTTCAGTTAAGTTGCTGCAATGATGGAGTTATTATTATCTCATCCATTGAGGGCTTGAGATAATAGATACATTTTACAACATTTCTCAAAGAAGTTCAAAGAAAAAACAGTCACTGGATTTGCTTGCCAGTAACTGCTCTTTCCTACTTTTTCCAAAGGAAGTCAATCAGTAATTCGTCTACTTCTGGATTCTCATGCAATTGGCTGTGCTGAGCCAACTGACCTGTGATTTTCTTTTCCTGGTAAGATTTGGCATTCTCAACCAGGAGATATTTGAGGCTGCGAGAAGAAATATTGAGGACAGAACCGTCGGATTCATTTTTAAAATCACCATAAATGTTCAGAACATCTACTTGCTCTTGCGGATAGATTTCTCGTAATCCCAGTAGTTTTTGATAAGTCTGGCTCATAGCACTAGGCTGGCCAGTTTGGTCGTCTAGAATTGTCAAATCTTCAGGCAAGTCCCTTCCTTGCAGACCATTAACATGGTTGGCAATATTGACCTGCTTTTGCAGCTCGGGCAGCTTTTCATCCTGACCGTTCTCCAACATATAAAAGAGGATGGACATATTCCCCATCGAATGGCCTACTAGATTCATCTTATCAAAGCCATAAGTCTCTTGTAGCTTGCGAATCACAGCTGCTGCATATTTTCCGTCTTGAGCGTAGTCAGTATTGCGGTTATCTTCATAGTTTACCTTAATAATGGGATTGATAGCACCTTTCGGTATCTCGCCTAATAAGCTTACTTGCTCATTTTTACTGACATTTGCCGTGATAATTGTCTGAGTAACTCCAGCTTTTTTGGCTGCCTCTGTCATATGATTTTCAGCGTTAGAGCTGGATCCAAAACCATGGAAAAACAAGGTCGGCGTTGTTGACTGCACATATTGTTTTGTATTGAGGCTAGTGGCTTCTTTATGGTTGTAAAAAGCTGTTAGACCGGCAATTGTCACTAAAACCAGAATGAGGAGCTTAAAACCGAGTTTCTTGTTCATTTTTCATTCCTTTTTATGATAGATGTACAAAATTATACCATGTATCGATCGTGGTTACAAATATCTGGATTATTACTCCACTATCAAAAAAGAAAGAAGCTTGAAAACTTCTTTCTAAAACCATTTTAAGAGGCGCATGATGTGCATGTTCATCTTGACCTGACGAGAATAATAATAATTACCGCCGTTGATATAGAGTTCTGGCCCGTGGAAAATTGAAATCAGGTTATAGTAGCCGTAGGTCTTGCCAGTTACATTTCCTAAGCTTGGCGCTACTACATCTTTTGAATATTTCTTAGCCAGCTCCAGCGTATTTTCACCACCGTTTTTAGCGACGTAGTCGATATAGGCCTGACCAAAATTATAGGCTTGTACTGCTGTCCAAACGTCCACCTTTTTCTCGCTGGCTAACTCTAGGTTATCAGACAGGGTTTGAACTCCCTGGCGAATACTTTCTTTGTTGTCCGTAATGGCATTGGTCTGACCAGTTGCACTTTCACTGGACTGCATGACATCAGTATCTTTCCCCTTGGTTTCTGTATAAATCATGGCCAATACCAATTCTTCATTGGCCGCTGTGTCCTGCTCATCAAGCACTTCTCTGACCAAAGTCTGATACTTCATGACCTGCTTGACATCATGATGAACCTGATAAATCTTATAGCCAGCAAAGAGCACGAAAAGGACTAAAATCAGTCTTCTTAGAAATTTAAACATTATTTATTTTGGATATCCTCGATGTTCTTAATCAAAATGGAATAGGTCCCATTGTCATTCTGGATAAATTCTACCGACTCTGCGTCCTGATAGATATTATTGGGAACGATGAGCTCGATTCCGTTTGAAAGGGAGAGTTTCTGATTTTCGAACTTTTTCTTCTGGCGGCTGCTGTCAATCTCATCAAACTTAACTGGCTCAGGAATGGCTTCCTTGACTTGGTCAATAAAGGTAAGTCGGGCAGTCAAATTGCTGTCAAAAAGATCATCGGCCAACTTCTCAGGCGATAGTTCGTCATTTTCTTCCAGATTTTTGAAGATACTGGATTTGACCTTGGACTGAAACTGAAAATCGTCTTTGTTAAAACTTTCGGCAACCTTCTGAGCTGTCTTCTCAAGCGCTTTGATTGATTTCTTGGCTGAGATTGTCGGATTGACCTGCAAGAGATTGTCTGACATATAATTGAGAAAGGCGCCGTTATACTTGATGCGTTTTTCAATCAGATGGTACTTGCGAGACTTGAGATTGATGACCAAAGCCTCGTCTGCACCCGTACCAAAGCCAGGCAGATTGTTCTGCGTCAGCTTGATAGGATTGTCCACCTCACCACCCAAGTGGGTTAGGGTTTCCCGCAGAGCAATCCGCAGAAAAGCGAAGTGCTCCACACCTTCTTTGTCAAACTGGACAAAAATCAGATCGTTGGTTTTCTGGTTTTCACTGACTGAAAACTCCTCCTGCCAAAGCTTGGCCACTGTCACTGATGTTTCCAGTAAGTCGTCTGAAAGCTGGGCTAAAAAGACGTTTTCGGGATCGAAAACACCTGTTTTAGCATCGTCAGAATAGACCCGTTCAATCTTCTTGCGCAGGTATTCTTCAATCTTGGGAGTAATGTTGAGAAATTTATCCGCTAGCAGCAGTTCGGTATCAGCTGGGCTGAATTGATGAATAATCGCTTTTTTTACGTAAATATCCATCTTAGTTCAAGCCCTCATAGAGTGGAAAAGCGTCCGTCAATTCGCGAACTTCTGCTCGCACTTGATTCAGCACCGCTTCGTTTTCAGCATTTTCCAGAGCCTTGATAATAAGCTCGGCTACCTTGATACTTTCTGTTACACCAAAGCCTCGAGCTGCAATAGCTGCTGTACCGATACGAATTCCGCTAGTCTTAAATGGTGACAAAGTTTCGTAAGGGATGGAGTTTTTATTAAGGGTAATATTGACTTCATCCAAGAGATTTTGAGCGACTTTCCCATTTTCTACAACCTTAGTGACATCAACCAAGAAAAGATGATTTTCAGTACGGTCAGAAATCACACGGAACTTATCATGCTGACGGAAGACTTGGGCCATGGCTTGGGCATTGTCCAAAATCTGCTGAGCATAAACCTTGAAAGCTGGGTCAAGCACTTCTTTAAAAGCCACAGCCTTAGCTGCAATGACATGCTCCAATGGTCCGCCTTGAATGCCTGGGAAGATAGCTGAGTTAATTTTCTTAGCCAATTCCTCATCATTGGTCAAAATCAAGCCACCTCGAGGTCCACGCAAGGTCTTGTGGGTCGTTGTTGTTGTGATATCTGCATAAGGCACTGGGCTAGGATGGAGACCTGCCGCGACCAATCCAGCGATGTGAGCCATATCTACCATAAGCTTGGCACCTACCGCATCAGCGATTTCACGGAATTTTGAAAAGTCAATGATATGAGAGTAAGCTGAAGCCCCCGCCACAATTAGCTTAGGCTGAACCTCTTTGGCTTGCTGGAGGATAGCATCAAAATCCAGTAATTCTGTTTCAGGATCAACGCTATAGGATACAAAATTGTAGGTCTGACCAGAGAAGCTGACTGATGCACCATGAGTCAAGTGACCACCCGCAGACAAATCCATACCCATAACTGTATCACCTGGCTCAATCAAAGCCATATAAGCAGCACAATTTGCCTGGCTGCCTGAGTGAGGTTGCACATTGGCAAACTTAGCACCAAAGATTTCCTTGGCGCGTTCAATTGCCAAACTTTCAATCACATCCACTACATCAGTCCCACCATAGTAACGGCGACCTGGGTAACCTTCAGCGTACTTATTGGTCAAAATAGAACCTTGAGCAGCCATGACAGCTTTAGAAACGACATTTTCTGAAGCAATCAGCTCAATATTATGCTGCTGACGTTCTTCTTCTTTAGCAACTGCTTCCCAAATCTCTGGGTCAAATGCTTTGTAGTCTTCTTGGTCAAAAATCATAAGGTGTCTCCCTTCTTTTGCGAAAATAGGACCTTAGGTCCTAAAAGTTAAAATTTTATATCATTTACTTGGGCGAGAATATCCTCGCGAGTGATTGCCCCTTGGCGTAAAATAAGAGCCTTTTCTCCAGACAAGTCCAGAATAGTTGAATCCTGACCGGTCAAAGAGTCATCATCCTCTACACCCGAGACCTCCTCTTGAAAATCCATCATAATCTGCTGGAAAGAAGTTCCACTAGCTTTTCCAGAAAGATTGGCGGATGGACCAATCAAGGGACCGTACTTCCGAATCAAGTCCAGCGTAACTGGATGCTTAGGAATCCGAAAACCCACGGTTTCCATACCTGAGTTTATCCAAGTTGGCACTCGGTCATTGGCTTGAAGGATAATAGTCAGCGGTCCAGGCAGAAAGGTTTGATAGAGTTGATTCAGATAACTGGGCTGATTCTTAGAAAAAGCATAAATCTCTTCCAAGCTAGCCACATTGAGATTAAGAGCCTTGTCACGGGGTCTTCGTTTTAATTCATAGACTCGCTCAACCGCCTCTTCATTCAAAGCCTGGGCAAAGAGGCCATAAACAGTTTCGGTGGGCAGGACAACTGCTCCGCCTGCTGCCAGAGTCTTTTCTATCTTATCCATTGTCAACCGCCACCATTCTATCTTTGCCAAATTGATCTTTCAGGACTCGGATTCGTTTTTGAGGGAAGTTTTTTTCCAGCAACTCCCTGACACCGTCTCCTTGCTTGTATCCAATTTCCAGATAGATTTTTCCTTTTTTTATCAGATAGTCTCCTGCCTGCTCGGCTATTTTCCGATAGACGGCATAGCCATCCTCTTCTGCGAAGAGGGCCATGTGAGGCTCTGAGGTCAGAACGTTAAGTCCGACTTCGTCCTTATCCGCTTCTGAAATATAGGGCGGGTTGGAAACGATGATATCAAATTTTCCTTGAATTGCATCCAAGCAATCAGATTGGATAAAAGTGAGGCTGAATCCGCAGGACTGAGCGTTTTCTGCTGCCAGGGAAAGAGCGTCTTCCGAAAGGTCAGAAGCAGTAATCTGCCAGTCTGGACGGCTGTTTGCCAGTGCCAGAGCAATGGCTCCGCTACCCGTTCCGATATCCAAGACAGACAGAGAACTTTCAGGATTTTCTGACAAAATCAGCTCCACCAGCTCCTCCGTCTCAGGCCTAGGAATTAGAACCCGCTCATCAACCTTTAGAGCCAGGCCATGAAAGTTACTGCTGCCAATGATATACTGAGCCGGCTTATGAGCAAGCAGCTGCTCTTGGATTGCTTTTAGCTGTTTACGGTCTTTCTGGCTGACTTCTGTCCGAAGTTTGAGAACAAAGTCGGTAAAGGAAAGCTTATTGAGAGCCCGATAAGCGAAAGAAAGGCTTTCTGCCTCTTCTCCCGCTACTAACAGATCCTGCTCTAGCTCAGCCAAATATTGAGCTAGTATCATTATTTATTCAGCTCTTCTAGTTTTTGCGTTTGGTCATAGAGAACCAGAGCGTCAACGACTTCATCCAGTTTGCCAGCTAAAATCGTGTCCAGCTTTTGCAGAGTCAATCCGATACGGTGGTCTGTCACCCGGTTTTGCGGGAAGTTATAGGTGCGAATCCGCTCCGAGCGATCACCAGTACCAATCGTAGACTTGCGCTCTGCATCTTGCTCATCTTGAGCGATTTGAGCAAAGTGGTCTGCTACGCGAGCTCGTATGATTTTCATAGCCTTATCCCGGTTCTTCTGCTGAGTACGCTCTTCCTGCATTTCGACCTTAATATTGGTTGGCAGATGAACGATTCGAACAGCAGTCGCAACCTTATTGACGTTCTGACCGCCGGCACCTGAAGCATGGTAGATGTCCACCCGCAGATCTTTAGGATCAATGTCGTATTCTACTTCTTCGATTTCAGGCATCACCAAGACAGTTGCCGTCGAGGTATGAACGCGTCCTTGGCTTTCGGTTACAGGAACCCGCTGTACGCGGTGAGCGCCAGATTCATACTTAAGCTTTGAGTAGACCGACTGACCTGAGACCATAGCGACCACTTCCTTGATCCCGCCTACACCATTATAAGAAGCCTCCATGACTTCGAAGCGCCAGCCTTGGCTTTCAGCATATTTTTGATACATCTGCAAGAGGTCTCCTGCAAACAACTGCGCTTCGTCTCCTCCTGCAGCTCCGCGGATTTCCAAAATGATATTCTTATCATCGTTTGGATCCTTAGGTAAAAGGAGGATTTTTAGTTTTTCTTCGTATTCCTCTTTTTCAACCTTGGCATCTTTAAGCTCTTGCTTAGCCATTTCTTCCAAGTCAGCATCACCAGAGGAGTCTTTTATCATTTCTTCAGCGTCTGTGATGTTTTGCAGAACTTTTTTATACTCACGGTAAGCTGTCACTGTATCGCGGGTGCTGGCTTCTTCCTTAGAAAGCTCCATAAAACGCTTGGTATCGCTGACTACATCAGGGTCGCTTAGGAGTTCACCAAGTTCTTCATAGCGATCTTCAACTGCTTGTAACTGTTCATAGATGTTCATAGATTTTTCATCATCTCCTTTTTTCTATCGTCGGATTACTTAATGTCGGGGTTAAAATAGTGCTTGCGGCAGACTGAGATATAGGTCTCGTGCCCACCAATTTTGATTTGCTCTCCGTCATAAACCGGCTTTCCGTTATCAGTCCGTAAAACCATGGTAGCCTTACGAGAGCAATATTGGCAAATGGTTTTAATCTCCTCAATCTTGTCAGCCAAGAGCAAGAGATGCTTGGATCCTTCAAAGAGTTCATTGCGAAAATCATTTTTCAGACCAAAAGCCATAACCGGAACATCTAGCTCATCCACCACTCTAGCCAAATCATAGACATGATGGCGTTTCAAGAATTGAGCCTCATCAATCAAAACGCAATAAGGTTTTTCAGGCAGCTGCTGGATATAGCCAAAAATATCGGTCTGGTCTTCAATAGCTATGGCATTTCGTTTCATGCCGATACGACTAGAAACGACACCAAAACCATCACGGGTATCAACCGCTGAGGTCATGATGACTACGCTCTTGCCTTGTTCTTCATAATTGTGAGCCACTTTTAAAATTTCAATGGTCTTGCCCGAATTCATCGTGCCATATTTGTAGTATAACTGAGCCATAATTTAAATCTTTGCTAATTCACTATCTCCATTTTTACTTCACATTATTTTACCATAATTCACTACTCTTTAAAACCTCATTTATGATAAAATAATGATAAAGAAATAAAGGAGGCAGAAAATATGCCATTTGTTCGAATTGATTTATTTGAAGGCCGTACTCTGGAGCAGAAAAAAGCTCTTGCCAAGGAAGTAACTGAAGCTGTTGTCAGAAATACTGGCGCACCTCAGTCTGCTGTCCATGTCATCATTAACGACATGCCAGAAGGAACCTACTTCCCACAAGGTCAAATGCGGGAAAAATAAAAAAGAAAAGCCGGCAGTTTATATCCCTATAAACTGCTGGCTTTTTTCTATGAATGAGTCCTACTGTTATCTCTTTTGCTCTCAAATTCTTTAATTAATTTTTGATACCAATAAAAACTATCTTTTCGAATCCGCTCTAGACTGCCTCCTTCTTCCTCATCACGGTCTACATAAACAAATCCATAACGCTTGCCATAGCCGTTGAGCCATGAAAGTAAATCTGTGAAAGACCATGTACAATAGCCGATGACTTGGCAACCATCTTCTATGGCGTCTTGTACAGCTGTAATATGCTTATCAAGATATTCAATCCGATATGGGTCATGTATCTTTCTATCTTCCGTTAAGGTATCATACTCTCCTAGCCCATTTTCAGTTATCATAATCGGAATGTCATATCTACTGGTAATCCGCCGTAAAGCAATTCGCAAACCAATTGGATCTATTTCCCACTCCCAGCTAGTACGCTCTAAGTGTTCGTTTGGCACATGCTTAAACTGGTCCGGCTCTCCAGCTTCAGCATTCGGTACATTAGCAGCAAAAGTATGGGATTGGTAATAGTTGACGCCTACGAAATCTGGACGACCAGCTTTTAAAATCTCTAAATCCCCTTCTCGAATATCTAATTCTATATCGAATTGATTTTTCAGATAAGCTAAGGCTGTCTTTGGATAACGTCCCAATAGATAAGCATCCATCCAGTACCAAACATTGACATCCAAAGATTTCTCCATGGCTAGAACATTTTCTGGCTGATTATCCAGAGCATAGAGGACAGGAAAAGCAAAGCTTGGACCGATTTGACCTTTTATTTTTAAATCATGGAATCGTTTGATAATCGTTGCATTAGCCAAGTTGACAATGTGATTCACCTGGTGCATTAACTGAATATTTTTGATTCCTGGTGGAAAACGACCATCCCGATAACCTAGTCCAACAAAGACATTTTGCTCATTGAGTCCAATCCAATATTTCACTCGATCTCCAAAGTTTTTGAAGAGAATCTCTGCATAATACAGGAAATCGTCGATTATCTTTCTGGATTCCCAACCGCCGTACTCATCTTGCAGTACTTGAGGCAAATCCCAGTGATAGATTGTGATAATGGGTTCAATATTATATTTGAGAAGCTCATCAATCAGATTTGAATAAAATTCAATCCCTTTCTGGTTGACCTCTCCTCGTCCCTCGGGCAAAATACGGGTCCATGCAATAGAAAATCGATAAGCTTTTAGGCCCATTTCGGCCATCAGTTCAACATCTTCTTTATAGTGATGGTAATGGTCCACTGCCACGTCGCCTGTAGTGTTTTTAAAGGTCCTATTAGGCTGGCGAACAAAGATGTCCCAGATAGACAGACTCTTACCATCTTCATCCCAAGCTCCTTCAACTTGATAGGCTGCTGAAGCCGATCCCCAGAGAAAGTCTCTGGAAAATTTTGTCACATCAATCAAGCTGCTGCACCTCCTTTAGCTTCTAGAGCTTCCATTTCAGCTTCTTGCTTAACCAATTGCTCTTCGTATTTTTTGAAGAATGGATAGTAGATCAACATAGCTGGTAAAATCAAGATATAGTCCCAAACAAAGTTTTGCCAACGAAGAGTGGTTAGATAGTTACTAAAGCCCATTGGCAACTGAGCGCTGACAACAATCCAAGCTGGAATGATAAAGCCTGTTTTATAAGCAAAATAAGTCAAAATCATCATAATAGGCACGTTGAGTACATAAGGGATACATAGAATAGGGTTGAACATAATTGGCATACCAAATGTTACCGGCTCATTGATACCAAACCATCCAGGAATGAGAGAAATCTTAGACACGGCACTGATTTGTTTAGATTTTGATCGTAAGCCCATCAGGACCAGGGCCCAGGTATTCCCTGTGCCACCAACTAAAGCCATGGAAGTGTAGAGTAAGACTGGGAAGAATTGCATTGGCTGACCGTTCGCATGAAGAGCAGCATTGGTTGTTGCCGCTTGAATCCCAAGCGGAGAAATGATTGGAATAATGATGAGGGTACCATGAATACCGAAGCACCAAAGAATCAGCGCTAACATACAAAGCATCACAATACCTGGAACAGATGATACAGCGCCAAGCGGTGCACGCAAGAGAGACATAAAACCAGACGGAACATTATAAGCTCCTGCTGTCAATGCTCCAATTCCAACATTCAGCAAGAGGAAGAGAGTGATGGAAAAGAATACCGGCAGAATAGAGCCGAAACTATCTTGCAGGAACTGCGGCACAACATCTGGCATCTTTATTTTAATATCTTTTTCATAACAGAATTTTTCAATCTGTACGACAACAAAGACAATAAAGAAGCTGATAAACATACCTTGTGAGCCGAGATAGTCTAATTGCAGACCGGAGAATTCTTCAGTATCAACAAAAGCTCCTGCCACAAGCATGAAAGTAACGGCTGTATCAACAGCTGCCATAATAGGGGATTTCAATTTCAAATTCTTAGCATAATGATAAGCAAAGAAGATAGCAACCCAGATAGAAATAAAATCCATTGAATAACGGAAAGGCAAGGTCAATGTATTATACACTGCATCCCCTGTTTTGAACCAACCTAGAGCAGTTTCATTTCCAATTGCAGCTAAGACTTGAAATAAGGAACCTACGGTAATCAATCCCAAGAGAGAGCCCAATCCAGCTTGTAAAGACTGTATAAACACATTGTTGGCCAGTTTATAACCAATTTCCTGAAGTTTGGTCATGAATTTACTGTTAAAGAATTTTTCCATCAGAAAAACCTCCTTAAGATATTGCTTTAATTAATTGAAAGATATTCTTACAATCTCCCATTGCATAATCCATAGCTGGAATGGTGGCAACAGGTTTTGAAACTGTCTCTTTGACAGAATCAAGTTTATAAGAAACCTGAGGACCTAATAAAATTACGTCATAGTCCTGAGCATAATCTTGATAGTCCATCAATCCGACCGCTTTTATATCGAGGTCAATACCTTGGTCATTTGCATATTGCTCCATTTTTTTCATCAGGATGCTCGTGGACATTCCGGCTGCACATATTAATAAGATTTTCATTGTCTTTCTCCTTCTCTATTGGAATACAGCTCAATCATCTCGGTGATAAGGTCAATGGCCAAGAGACTCGTCATAAAATGATCTTGTGCATGAACAAGCAATATACTCAACTGATGACCGTTTCCTTGTGCTTCTTCCTGCAATAAATCTGTTTGGGAATGATGGGCCTTTAAAATTACACTATTTGCCTCATCCATTAATTCCTTAGCTGCATCAAATTCTGCAAGTTTTGCTTTTTTAAGTGCTTCAAAAGCTAAGGATCGGGCTTCACCAGAATTGGCAATTAAGGACATGGCAATAATCTCCGCTGAACTATTCCATTCTTCCATACAAACTCCTCCTTTCAATTTGACTTCTTACCCACAGTTTACTATAGCGCTATTCCACTGTCAAAAGCGTTTATATTTTCTTAATATACAGTTTTCTAGCTTAGTGTATCCATTTTCAAATGCCATTCATACTCAATTTGTTATAAAAAATTTACAGCAATAGTTTCTTGCGTGCTTTACCACTGGCACTCGCTATTTTTAAATAGTTCCCTTAATATATTTTAAAACCTATCGTAAAATTAGTGTATAAAAAATAATCGTTTTTTATGATAATGTATAACACAAAGCTAAAGAGTATTAAAAAGCTCTAAAAACCGTCTCATTTCCCTAAAGGGGTTACTTTCCACAAGGGCTTATTATATACTTAATTTATGAAGATTATTAGAGAACTCCAAGTCACTTCAGATGAATTTTATGACTTCTTGGAAAACGAGTTTCTGAATCAAATCAATCAAGCTGACGATCAAACAAAAAAGATAGATAGGTTAAAGAAAGGACTTCGTTACTCAAAATTGTCAGACAATGTCTATACCAAGACTGATTATGAGATTCTGGACTATCGTCGCCATGAAACCTACGTCATTCAAATATCGTCCCACAGTGAAAAAACGATTACTTCCTACAAGACCAAGCCTTGCTCAAAAGGGCTTGAGGTTACGCTAGAACAAGAACAAAATAAATTGACAAAAAATTCAAAAAGCAAGCTCATCAAGTGGATGGGAGAGCTTCTCTACTTTGGTCGCCTTTCGGAAAATCTTTATAAGATTCAAGGGGAAATCGAGAAGGCTAGAAAGGCGAAAACTCAGTAAAAGGCAAGTCCGATCCATACCTTCTTTTCTGCGCCCAGATTTTTTATGACTAGCAGATATTCAGATAGTTCAAGGAGTAGATTATGAAACAAGGCATCACACCTCAATATTGGAAACAAGAAAACAGCGGTCGCTATTTCACTAAAGAAACTAAAATATTTAGCCCGTTGCCTATTTTGACCGACACCTTACTGGCTCATCCAAGAGCAAGAAATAATGGACAACTAGCTTTCTCTGCCATTCATTTCATAGAAGGGATTTCCCGAGAAGTCGGACAAGAGGTCATGCAGTCCTTTTCACTTCCCTATCCATCCAATACTGAAGCGCACATCGTAAAGATTACTGAAGACGGTATTTTCGTTTATGCCTTGTCCAAACGTGGCTTATTTTATGGGGCAATTTCAATTATTCAAATGTTACAGGATGGCTACTTGCCTTATGGCTTGGTCTATGACGAACCTGTCTGTTCTGAGCGGGGCCTCAAGGTCTTTTTACCGTCTCGTAAGAATATGGATTTCTTCAAGCAATTTGTGGACATGCTTGCTTTCTTCAAGTACAATACTCTCATGATTGAAATCGGCGGTGCTATGGAATATAAAAAACACCCTGAAATTAACCAGGAGTGGATTAAATATTGTGCTGATATGGCTGAATACTCTGGCAAGACCAAAGAAATCCAAGACTATACCTTCCCTTGGTACAAGAATGCCATTCACATGGAAAATGGTGATGGGGAGTTTCTAAGTCAAAATGATGTTAAAGATCTGGTCCTCTACTGTAAGGAACGATTTTTTGAAGTGATTCCTGAGGTACCCTCTCTTGGCCACTGTGACTACCTGATGCTTGGCCACCCTGAAATCGCAGAAATCCCTGAAGATCCTTATCCGGACACTTACTGCCCATCAAATCCTGCCTCTTATGAACTCCTCTTTGATGTTCTGGATGAAATCATTGATGTCTTTGAACCTGAAGTCATCAATATCGGGCATGATGAATACTATTCAATTGCCATGTGTGACCGCTGCAAAGGGAAGGCTGGAGCAGACATCTTTGCAGAGGACATTATCAAGATTTATGACCACCTCAAGCAGAAAAATGTCCGAACCATGATTTGGGGAGACAAGTTACTGAAAAATGCTATCGTTCCTGATGCAGGGCCTTTTGGTGGAGCAGAAATCATCATGTACACCCCCCAGTTCAAAAAGGATACAGGCACAAAAGTTGGCATCATGCCGGCAACCTGGCAGGCTATTCATCAGATTCCCAAAGATGTCGAGATTCTCCATTGGCTCTGGAGTTTGGATGAAAAACTGGAAGATGAAGTTTTGGAAGAAGGCTTTAGCATCCGTTATGGTAATTTTGAAGGCTATCTCTTTCCGCATTGGGCTGAACATTTGAAGAAGGGGAGCAAGGGGGCTATCATCTCCAACTGGAGCACCTTAAATGAGGTAATCTTGCAGAGAAATGTCATTTTCTTCGGCTTGGCCTATGCTTACGAGATGTTTTGGAATCATGACTATCGTGATGAAGACTATGCGACAATCCGTGATAAAACCTTATCATATCTCTTCCATTACCACTATCCTGACCTGCAAAACCACTCGCGCAGCCTTGAACCACTCGCGCAGCCTAGCTGGATTGAAATTGGCTATGCTACTGACTATTTTGTGGAATACCAATGGTTTGTGGACGGTGTCTTCCCTGAAATGGAAACCTATCAAATCGGAAATATCCTACTGACCTATGCTGATCAAACCGAGTTCACTGTTCCCATTATCTTTGGAGAAAACATTGGCAAAACAAGTGTTGAATGGGATCGAACTACCAATACCAACCCTTTACCTGGTGAACCTATCTATAAAGTAGATGAGCAATTATTTGAAGTCTCGCTTAGAACCAAACCTTATCAAAAAGAGCAGCAAACTTTCTTCGCATTTCCTATTCAAAACCCTTATCCTGAAAAGGAATTGAAGAATGTAGCAGTTCAAACAGAAGCTGACAAAGATTATCAAATTTTTGTTGATCAAATTGTCTATTATCACTAAACTTGAGGCTTAGTTCAAGCTATCAGGTAGAAAGATCGAAGTTTATGAGGAATCAGAAGCATCCAATTCAAAAAGAACATCAAATTTCTAGACATCGGCTTACTGGACATACTGATTGCTTATCCTATTTGAAACGAAGGGAGGTGAGACAGTGAGTGAAAAGAAAACATTTCTGAAACAATTCTTACGTCTCAGCCTACCCTTTTCTCTTCAATTTCTACTGGCCAGCGCTGTCAATCTAGCTGATGTTGTCATGATTGGCCAGCTAGGGGAAAAACAAATCGCAGCTGCTGGCGCTGCCAACCAGATTTTCTTCCTCTTGACTATTGTACAATTTGGTATTGGTAGCGGAGCTTCTGTCTTCATGGCCCAATACTGGGGAGCCCAGCGAATTGCTGATATGAGAAAAACCTTGGGATTGGTCTATATGCTGAGCGGGCTCATCTCCGCTTCCTTTACTTTAGTCGCTTTACTTTTTCCCAAGCAACTGATTGGCTTTTATATTCATGATACCGAAGCTATTCAGTTGGGTGCCCAGTACCTATCTATCGTCTCCTGGACCTACCTGATGACAGCTATCACAACCTCATTAGCCACCATGTGTCGCTGTAGTAACGAAGTTTTCTTGCCAACTCTTGCTAGTCTACTATCCATGGCGACCAATATCATTGGCAATGCCGTCCTTATTTTTGGACTGATTGGATTTCCTAAACTTGGACTGGTTGGTGCTGCTATTGCCACCTTTATTGCTCGATTGCTAGAGCTTTGCTTGTTAGTATTTGGTGTCTATCGAACAAGGATGGCTGGAGCCGCTAGCATAGCTGAACTCTTTGCCTTCCACAAAGACTTTATTTATCAATTTTTGAAAAAAACCTTGCCAGTCGTCTTCAATGAAGGCGCTTGGTCTCTTGGAACATCAATTGGATTGGCCATCATCGGGCTACTAGGTACTGAAGTGGTGGCCTCTACCCAGATTGCTAGCGCCATTGCTCAAATTGGTTTTGTCTTTGTGCGTGGTGCAGGAAATGCCGTAGCTGTTATACTAGGCAATACCATCGGAGAGAATCAAGTAGAAAAAGCCTTACAAGAAGCCAAGCGCTTCTTACTTCTACTACCTCTCATCGGGCTCATCGTCAGCGTCCTACTCATCTGGGCAATTCCCTTAGCCCTGAAACTCTACAACTTAAGCAATCAGACAGAGCAGCTAACCATCTTGATGATTCAATTAAATGCCCTGTTGTTTATCCCAAAAGCTTTTAGTGTTGTTTTAATCGTCGGGATTTTACGTAGCGGAGGCGATACCAACTATGCCTGCCTGCTAGATATTTTACCTGTCTGGCTCTTCAGCATTCCACTTGGCTATGCTCTGGTTGGTCTACAGGCTCCCATTTGGCTAATCTTTCTTGTGATAAATGGCGAAGACATTCTCAAGCCAATCTGGGGAATCCCTCGTGTCTTCTCAGGAAAATGGCTGCATAATCTTGTGCAAGAGCACATGTAAAAAAGCATCTAAATCACAACATTACCACAGAAATCGGAAATATATATCCCGACTAAAACGGTAATGAGAGTTAGGTGCTTTTTTATTGGTTTGCGACTCCAACTTACAATTTTATAATTTGCGCAGCATCTGAATTAAAACACTGACCTCTGCGTCATCTACAAGAATCTTAAAGCTTCTCTCCACCGTTCGGATGATTTTCCTAACGTGCTTATAGTCATCAGGGAATTTTTCGATAACACCGGCAATTTCTTTACTGCTCTTCTTCAAGCATTCTCCTGAAAGGGTCCGCTCCACTAGACACGCAATATGAACAAACAAACCTATTGTTTGCTCCTCTGTGAGCTGATAATAAAAATCAAATTCATCTAAAATAGCAGGAAGAATCTTTTTAATCTTAGCTAAGGAAGTATAGACAAATTGCTCTTCTAAAAATTGGTAAACTTTCTCATAATCGTAGCTATTGACAGAGGTCGGTACAAACATCAATAATTTATCTAAGTGCTCCTTGGGCTGCTCAAAAACATCTTTAATGGAAATAAAAGGGATACCCATAATTTTGGGGTCGAAAGTTCCAACAAAAGCATGAACTTGATAGGTCTTCCTTAAGGCCATCACTTCCTCAATCAACATCTCCTTATTAGCAACTGACAACGCAATGACACGGTAACCCAGCTTTGAATACTGATCAAGATAGTGCTTGAGCTGAAGAGAACCGCCTTCGCTGGTATAACAGAGTGTAATGATGATTTTTTCTTGGTCCCGATTTTTATAAAGCTGATTCATTTCCATATGAAAAGCATGAAAGACACTGTCAATATCATTTTCTATCAAACAGCGCCGTGCAATCCCCATGCCAATCATAGTAATGGGAATTTCAAATTCTCTGATTTTAATCAGAGTTTCTTCTCGAATTTTATCCAGCATTTCCTTAATCGATCCCATATCATAGAGGACGATGACCCCTAAACCTTGGTCTAGCTCCTCAATTTGCTCTTTTAATTTACGATAGCTTTCCTCTAGAGATTCTTCTAATAGAATATCAAAGCCATACACTTGGCTATTTTTAGTCAGCATCTTGGTTGACTCAGCCAAGGACTTGGCAACCCCTTTACCATGCAGAACGTAGAGCAAGATAGGTCGTAGACTATCTTGTTTCTTTTCGGATTCAATAATAAACATGGTTAGGATGACGATTTCATCTATTGGAACAGCTAGTTGAAATCTTGTTTCTAGTTGCCTGGCAAATTTAGAACATTGTGCATACTCTATTGGATAATCCCGAATCACTTTCACAATAGCATCATTATCCAACTGCCGGTTTAACGAGCCTTTCTGCTTGATCATCGCATTGACATGAAGGCTGATGCCGTAATATGCCGTCGAATTAAGCTCTATATTGAGTTCTTTTTGAACAGATAGAACAAAGGCTTGTACCAACTGGATTACTTCAGCAGAAACAATCGTCTCAAGCTGATTAAGATTTTCCAACCCATCTTCTTTTTTAACAAAAGGTTTGTATTCAATATAGCTTTGAATATAATTTCTCACTGCCTCAAAAACATCATCCTGCTCAATGCCTCTTTCTGATAACTGAGAATATTCTGATTTAATTTTGTTATATAAATCATCCGACTCTTGCTCTGGAAAATCCAGCAATCCCAACTCCTTATCATAAATCAGCACCTTACGTTTGCCAATCAATTCATCGATTTTAACTACATTATGACTACCTAAATGCCGAATTCCTTGATAAGGAATGGGCAAATCGTCATTACTAAGTGTTAAATCTTTTAGCTCCGACCTCAGACTTCTTACAAAAGCATTGGCACAAGCAGTTCGAACTGCATATTCTAATTCTTTTATATTGCTAATATTCGCTGATAGGATGAAGGAATGAATGACATCACGCGGTACTTGAATATCATGCGCAGAATTCTTTGATTCGATAGCTAAAAAGTAATTTAGTAACTCTAGCTTTTCACTAATCGGTCGATTCGGATAAGAAGGCAGCTGGATTACAACAGGAAGTTTATTGGATAAATGTTCAGATAGCTTAGCCCTGCTTCCGATAATTACCAAACCTTTCTTCTGACGTCTCTTTTGTTCTCCTTCTCTGTGATTCAGCCAGGAAATCAATCTATTTTGATCCGCCGAAGATAGAACCTGTATGTTATCTATAAATAAAATTCCTTCTGCCACTTTCTCAAATACAGACTTCGTCGCATCTGAGCCAAATAACAACTTCAGCAAATCATCCAGAACATCAATATAGTCTAAGCAGTTAATTTTTTCAAACAACTGAGGTTTACTAATCGCTTGATTTTTAATAGCAAACTCCATCATTTTATTAACGAAGTGAGTTCTACCAGCACCGACCTCGGATAAAATGAGTACTGGAAGGGCATAATTTGGGTATAGAATAGCTGCTTGTGCTAACTGGATGGCTGTTCGCAAACTGCCATTTTCACCTATAATGCTTGGAAAATCCAAAGGATTTTCTACAAATACCTCTTTTAACTTGTATTGAACTGGCCGTGTATTTCCTTTAACAAGTATCCCTTCTTTTACCAATTGATTCAAAATAGTGCTCACATTTGAGCGTTGCATTCCTAAAGCAGCAGCAATTACTTTCGTTTCAAGGCCTTGCTTATTATTCTTTAGTAATTCTTGCTCTAGATATTCTAAGACTAGTGTTTTGGCAACCTTCATATTCTACCTCACTGATATTTTTCTCCCATTATCGTCATTCAATTTATCTTATAACGCAGCTTTATCCATCCACTTAGAGCCTTAGAACTTACTCCCTATCATCCTGTCATTTCCTTATCTGACCATTATAAATTTAAAGCAAGAGGATGATATAATACATAAAAGCCAACTGTTAATAAGTGATATAAACAGCTAGCCTTTTTCTTTATCATTCAGGAATGAAATTCTTTATTCATTCTTTTATCAGAAAACCAAGTCGTAAGGAGATTCCAACTTGTCCGCTAAACTGGCTAGAAACTCCGCAGCAGGCTGACCATCTACGACTTGATGGTCAAAAGTCAGGCTGAGCGGCAGGAATTTATGCTCATAGACCTGTCCTTGGCTGTCAAGAGCCAGCGCCGTTTGCAGGGCACCAACTCCTAAAATCGCCACTTCTGGAGTATTTAGGATAGGAGTGAAATACTCAATCCCTGCTCCCCCGAGATTGGTAATACTGAAGGTTGAACCTGAGTAAAGAGCTGGATCTAAAGCGCCTTTACGAGCTTGATTGGCCTCTGTTTTGATAGCCAGGCCCAAGTCAGCCAGCGTTAGCTTATCCACGTGACGAATGACTGGCACCACCAAACCATCACTAAGTGCCGTTGCAATACCGATATGAATATCTTCTACTTCCTGATACTGACCATTGAAATACCAAGCGTTGAGTTGAGGGTGATCTTTCAACGCCTTGGCAACTGCCTTTGTCAGCAGAGTCGTGATGCTGATTTCTCCGTTTTCTAGTGGAGAAGCCACCTTATCCTTCATATCCTGTCTAAAGGCCATCAGCTGACTAATATCCACCTTACGGTGCAAGGTGACCTGAGCAGATGTCTGGAGACTATTCATCATCCGCTCTGCAATAGTCTTACGCATACCTGTCAATCCTGCACCGTAGTCAGCCTGACTAGTTGGCTGAAGGACTGCTAAACTACTTTCCGGTGCTTGGGTTGGGAGTGCCTCTGGTTTATGATTCTCTACATCCCGTCGGGTAATGCGGCCCTTGCCTCCCGTTCCTGAAATCATGGAAATATCATATCCTTTTTCCTTAGCAATCTTGCGAGCCAGCGGAGTGATGAAAATACGACCTTTTTCATTTTTTCCGACAGTGTTGGAACTTGCTGCCACAGTTTTTTCAGCTAGCTCTGGCTCTGAATCAACTGCTCCCTTATCACTTTCTGATTTATTCGCAGAAACTTCTTCCGTCTCCATACCTGGAATAGATTCTCCTGCTTCACCAATCCATGCAATTACTTTCTTGCACGGGACAGTATCGCCCGCCTGACTGATAATTTTTAAAATCACTCCTGCGCTTGGAGCCTCTACATCGCTGGTCAATTTTTCAGAACTGATTTCCAAGACAGGCTGACCAGCAGCTACGGTGTCGCCTTCCTTGACCAGCCAGTTATTTATCAGACCTTCGGTCATTGTTAAGCCTAGCTTAGGCATTACAATTTCTGTAGCCATACTTGCCTCCCTTCTATCTCTTCAGATCGTCAATCAATTCTGCAGCAACAGTCAGAACCTTATCAGCATTAGGGATATAGAGCTGTTCCAAATTCACCGCAAATGGTACTGGCACATTTGGCGCGCAGACGCATTTCACTGGGCCGTCCAGATAGTCAAAGCATTTATCAGTCACTACAGCTGCAATATCCGTCGCTGTGTTATTATGAGGGTTGGATTCATCAACGATAATCAGTCGTCCAGTTTTCTTGACTGATTCAAAGACAGTCTCCTCATCCCAAGGAGCTACTGTTCTCAAGTCAATCACTTCGACCGAAACACCATCTTTTTCCAAGCGATCCGCTACCTCATAAGCAACATAAAGCATTTTACCGATAGTAACGATAGTAAGGTCTGTTCCTTCACGGCGGACAGCAGCCTTTCCAATTGGAACTGTATAATATTCTTCTGGCACCTCTCCCTTGATACCATAGAGAGTCTTATCTTCTGAATAAATCACGATATTGTCGTCTTCAATGGAAGCCAGCAGTAACCCTTTAGCATCATACGGAGTTGCTGGAACAACTACCTTGATACCAGGAATAGATCCAAAGAGACCGTAATATGAACCCGAGTGTTGAGCTGCAGCCGAAGCTCCTGCCCCATGCATGGTCCGCATTGTCATCGGAACCTTGGCCTTACCGCCAAACATATAGCGCATTTTTGAGCCTTGCCCCAGAATGGCGTCAAAGCAGAAACCGATAAAGTCATTGAACATCAGCTCCGGTACTGGACGCAAGCCAGTCAGAGCCATTCCAACAGAAGCTGACACGTATCCGTGCTCTGAAATCGGAGTATCAATCACCCGCTCTCGGCCATATTTTGGCATAAGCCCTTTGGTTACACCCATTACACCGCCCCAAGCATCTTCGTTTTCTTCTTCCAAGTGCTTGATTGTTACACCGCCAGCAATATCTTCTCCCAGAAGGATTACGGTGTCATCTTTTGCCATTGCCTGATCCAGCGCTTCATTGATTGCTTTCATAAATAACAGTTGTCTAGCCATTTGATCAACCTCCTTCTATCAATCAGCAAATACATCTTCCAGCAGAGACTCGGAACGAGGAATCGGACTGTCTTGAGCAAATTTGATAGCTTCTTCCACATCCTTTCTAGACTCCTCTAATATGGCATCAAGTTCCTCTTCAGTCAAGAGGCCATGCTCGATAGCGTAATCACGGAAGACATCTAGAGCATCCACATCAGCCCAGTCTTTTTCTTCACCTTCCAAAGCCTTATACTTCTGCTCATCCCCTTCAAAGTGACCATGGTCGCGATATGTTACAGCTTCAATCAAGGTAGGCCCTTCCCCTCTGCGAGCCCGCTCTACAGCTTCCTTGGCTACTTGGTAGACAGCGAATAAATCCTTACCATTAACCCGAACGCCGGGCATATTATAAGCAGCCGCTCTCTCAGCAATGGTGCCAGACGCTGAAGAATACCATTGCGGAGTTGATTCTGCAAAGAAGTTGTTTTCATTGACAAAGATAACTGGCAGTTTCCAAATTGATGCCATATTGAGACATTCGTGGAAATTCCCTTCATTGGCCGCACCGTCACCGAAGAAGCAGACAGCTACACTGTCGGTTTTCAAGTACTTGTTGCGCATAGCAGCACCAGTTGCTAGACCAAAGCCTCCACCAACCATACCATTGGCACCGAGAATCCCCTTATCCAAATCGGCGATGTGCATAGATCCGCCTTTTCCTTTTCCAAGTCCAGTCTCCTTGCCAAAAATTTCTGCCATCATTCCCTTTAAATCACCGCCCTTAGCAACACAGTGACCGTGTCCCCGGTGAGTACTGGTAATATAGTCCTGGTCTGTCAGATTGGCACAGACACCAGTAGCAATCGCTTCCTCTCCAGCATAAAGGTGAACAAAGCCAGGAATCTGTCCTGCAGCAAAGAAACGCCGAGTATTTTCCTCAAAATTACGGATATCCCACATGGTTTTATACATGATCTTGGCTTTTTCTTTGGAAATCTGCTCCACCTCAACTTCGGTAGCATCATGGACTTTTAAATCGACTAGCTCCGATACAGCCCCTTGGCTTCTTGTTTTGGTCAATCGTTGTGGTAAATCTTTATAATTTGACATATTTTTACCTCCTCATTAATCGTCCTGAACGAGTCTTTTAGCGACTTCTTGTATTAGTTCTGATGTGGTAGGATGAGCAAAAACCGTTTCAAGAACTTGATCCAGCGTTGCTTCGGCCTGCCTCAGCAAAATCAAATTCTGCAGAAGATCTGTACCGTTCGGACCGACGATGACTGCACCTAGCAGAAGATGGTATTGCTTTTCTGAGATTAGCTTGACATAGCCCTCTGTCTCACCTATTGCGATAGCCCGCCCATTATAAGAGAAAGGCAGCTGCTCGACCAGAACATCATAGCCGGCCTGCTCAGCCTCTTCCTTGCTGAGACCAAAAGAAGCCACTTCAGGATTGGTGTAGAGTGAACGGGGAACACCCAGCGGATCAACTGCTTCTTCAGCTCTCCGGCAGATAGCTCTTACAGCCTTTATCCCTTCTGCACTAGCTACGTGAGCTAGCATATAAGATTCCAAGAGATCACCGATAGCATAAACATGCTCTTGGGAAGTTTCGTAGTATTGATCTATCTTGACAAAATTCCGTTCTGTCAAGGCTAATCCCATATCCTTTGCTAGCTCTAGATTTGGTTTGCGGCCAGTAGCAACCAAAAGATGGTCGAAAGCAACCTGCTCGTTCTCAAGTAAGACAGAATTAGCAGTTACTTCCTTTATCTGCGCTCCCTGATAAATCATCACCCCCATTTTCTTTAGTTTCTTTTGAATCACATGTCGCGCATCTCCTTCTTCAGTCAAAAGAATTTCCGGCGCAACCTCAATAACAGTGACAGCGACACCCAGAGGAGCCATAGCGAAAGCTAGCTCAATTGCGATAACGCCACCTCCGATAATGACTAATTTCTCAGGAAGCTCCCTCAAGTCAAAAAACGTATCCGTCGTTAGATAGTCAACCTGTTCCAATCCCTTGATAGGAGGCACAAAAGGATAACTGCCAGTAGCCAAAATCACATCTTTACCACTGATTTCTTTACCATTGACGGAGAAAGTTCGGTCTTTGACAAACTTGGCCTGACCTTCTATATACTCAATGCCTAAAGACTTAAAGCTAGCATGAATTCCAGATTGTAAACTGGCAACAACCTGATTCTTTCGGTCTACCAATTTCTCAAAATCAATCCTTTCAAGCTTGCTCTCAATGCCATAACGCCTAGCTTCCTCCATTGTCAGCAACCAATGACCGTGCTGGAGATAGGCCTTAGACGGTATACATCCTACATTCAGGCAGGTTCCGCCGATAGACTTCTTTTCTACCACAGCCACTTTCTTACCCAACCGAGCTGCTTCTTCAGCAGCCACATAACCGCCCGGTCCAGCACCGATAATCAAAACATCATAAACAGACAAAACAGGCCTCCTTTCATAAAATGCAAAGGGTGCTCCAACAATCAAAATGATTGCTGTCGGCTATAGATACAAAAAGTATCTCATTATTTATTCATATACCTAAGACTCATTTCAAAATCTCAGGATAGAGTCTGCTCAGAAACCATGAACCTCCTTTCTGTATTTTTATTTATCTACAAATAGTAAGCGCTTACTTTTTATGAGAAGCTTATACCAAATAATTAAACTCCAGTTGCCCATCCTTCAAACTGACTTGAACTGTCATTTCAGTTGTTTCCTTATTTTCTACCAAATAACGAGCCAAAGGCGTTTCGAGATAGCGCATAATGCTTCTTTGAATAGGACGGGCACCAAATTCTGGTTGGTAACCTTTCTGGGCTAAAAAAGCATAAACTCCTTCGCTCAGATGAAGCTGAATCTTCTGATGTTTCAACCTTTCCTGAAGTTGCTGGACCATAATTTTTACGATATTGATCATATCTTCTGCCCTTAGAGGGTTGAAAATAACCGTATCGTCAATCCGATTTAAAAACTCTGGTCTAAAGCTATGTTGCAGCAAGGACAGAACTTCTTCCTGCGTTTCAGCAGTCAGTCCCTGTTCACTTTTGAGACTTTCCAAAATCTGCTGGGAGCCAATATTGCTTGTCATAATCAAAATAGTATTTTTAAAGTCGATAGTACGCCCTTTAGAGTCTGTCAAGCGTCCTTCGTCCAAGACTTGCAGCAGGGTGTTGAATACATCTGGATGGGCTTTTTCAATCTCATCCAGCAAAACAATCGAATAAAGCCTCCTACGGACAGCTTCTGTCAGCTGTCCTCCCTCTTCAAATCCGACGTAACCTGGTGGCGGACCAACTAAACGAGCTACGGCATGTTTTTCCATGTACTCAGACATATCCAGCCGGACCATTTCCAGCTCATTACCAAACAGCCGCTCAGCAAGGGATTTTGCCAGAGCAGTCTTCCCGACTCCAGTCGGCCCCAGAAAGAGAAAGGACCCAATTGGACGCTTTGGATTTTGAATTCCTGCTCTCGAGCGTAAAATGGCCTCCGAAACCTTTTGAACAGCTTGGTCTTGCCCTACAATTCTCTGGCGCAGGAGCTTGTCTAGATTTAGCAGGTGTTCGCGTTCATTGTCCATGATTCCCTGCACTTTGATTCCTGTTATACGCTCTACGATACTGGCTATATCTTCACGACTGACGTCTGGTCGTTCAGTTCCCGCTTGAGCTAGCTGGATTTTCTTGACAGCACAAGCCTCATCAATCAAGTCCAGTGCTTTATCAGGCAAATAACGATCTGATAGATAACGAATTGAAAGACTGATTGCTGCCTGCAAGGCTTCGTCCGTCAGCCTAACTCCGTGAAAGCCCTGATAATTCTCTCGCAGTCCTTGCAGAATTGTCAATGCTTTATCTTGATCAGGCTCCTCAATGCGAATGCGCTGGAAACGCCCTTCCAAAGCTTGATCCAGCTCGAAACTTTCTCGATAAGCAACAAAAGTCGTTGTGCCAATGATATTAATCTGTCCCTGAGCCAAGAGTGGCTTTAAAAGATTTCCTGCATCAAGAGACCCCTCCGTCCGCCCTGCTGTCACGATTTGGTGGATATCCTCAATATAAAGAATAATCTTTCCCTTAGCAGCCAGCACCTCATCCAAAACAGCCTTGAAGCGCTCTTCAAACTCTCCTCTATACTTAGTCCCAGCAATCAATCCGCCTAGATTTAACTTAAAAACTTCCTTGCCCAGTAAATGTTCTGGAACGTCATCTGCAAGTAATCTTCCAACAAACCCCTCTATCACTTTGGATTTTCCAACGCCTGGAAAACCTAGGAGAATGGCATTGCTTTTCTCTTTCCTACACAGCACACGGATAATATCGTCAATTTCGTCTTTTCGACCAATTACCTGTCTATCGGTCTGGTCAGCCAGCCACTGATTAAAGTTAGTCGCATATTTGTTCAGGGCCTGATAGTGACTTTCCTGGTTTGAAGAGATTGCTCGTTTGCCTTGGCGAACCTTATTCAACTTTTTCGCAACTAGCTCCTTATCAATTCCTGCCTGCTTCAAAAAGACAGTTATCGGATTTCGCTGCTGGTGAAATAGACTGAGAATCAGGTGTTCTACTGTTACTACCTCGTCCCTCAGTTCCGCCCTCTCAGCCTCTGCATCATCCAAAAGATTCTTGAGACGTTGACTATACTGACGTCCGTAGCGATTCTTGTCTGTATGTGAAAATACAGGAATCTTGGCTAGTTCCTGATTGATGACACTGATAAATTCATTAATATCAAGGTCCAGACCGGTATAGAATTCCAAAGCAAAAGCCTGAGGCTGGGTCAGCACTGTCCAGACATGCGGAATATCCACTTGATAATTGTGTTTTTGAATAGCTAATTCCTTTGCAGCATTTAGTACTTCTTGCAAAAGATTGGTATAGTGTTCGGTCATATAGTTTCCTCGCTTTTCTACTGAAAACCAAAGTCAACTGCAAACAATATTTTAAAAATTAACCTATTTTAACAAAAACTTAACTTGATAATCTTATGTTTATTATATCATTTTCACAATCAATATACTAGAAAAAATGTAAGCGTTTTTCATGTTTTAATCTAATTTTAACAAAAGATTGTGAAAAAAAGAGCACTAATTTATCCTAAAGGGACAAACCAACACTCTTTAATTTGTAATATTTTTAGCCAAACGATTAAGCCGCCACTGAAAGAGTATGCCACTTGTCACCAAACTAGCGATAAGTCCAATCCAATATCCGTAAGGGCCCAAGCTAGTAAAATGATCTAAGAAGAGACCGAGTGGCAGAGAAACTCCCCAATAAGCAATCAAACCTAAGTAAAATGGCACCTGAGTATCCTTGTATCCCCGAAGAATGCCCTGCAAAGGAGCCGCAAAAGTATCTGCTAACTGAAAAAAAAGGCTGTAGGTTAGAAAAACAGATGTCGTACGGATAAACACGGTATCCGAACCATAGAGAGCAGCCACACGGTCACGTAAGATATAGAGAAAGAGAAAGGTAAATCCAGCAATTCCCAAGGCCGTCAGCCGCCCGAGTTTACAGAATTTCTTAACATCATCAGGACGGTTGGCTCCAATTTCATAAGAAACAATGATGGACATAGAGGTTGAAATGCTCATAGGAAAGGCATACATTAAGTTTGAAAAATTCATGGCCGCCTGATGGCTGGCAATGATTAGTGACGAAAACTTAGCCATGACCAGGCCAACAACCGAGAAAATCACGACTTCAGCAAAAAAACGTTCCTCCGATAGGCAGACCAAGTCGAATGCCTTCGATTAAGCCCTTTTTATCTAGCGGTCGAATCTTCCACAGCTCATAGGCTCTGATTTTGGGATGTTTGACTGCTACTAACAAGGATATGAGGAGCAAAACCCAATAAGCCAAAGGAGTCCCAAGTCCAGCTCCAGCTCCGCCCATTTCTGGAAATCCAAATGCTCCGTAGATTAGGGCATAATTGAAAGAGCCATTCAAAGGTAAGAGTAAGAGCATAAGATACATGGAAAGTTTGGTCAATCCAAGAGCATCAAACAGAGAACGGATGGTGCTAAAGAGCAAAAGAGGAATAATGCCGAGCGCCAGATACCAAAGATAGTTCTTAGCTACTTCTTCTACTAAAGGCTCTAGGCTAAGGTGAGACAAAACCAGAGGAGCGCCCACAAATACCAAAGCAAATAAAATTAGCGATAACCCCAAAGAAAGATAAATAAACTGATAAAAATCAGAAGCAATCTTTCCTTTTTTTCCCTGCCCTAAATGATGCCCAATTATGGGTACCAAGGCCGAAACAATCCCTATCAGCAGGTCGAAAAATGGAATCCAAAGACTAGTTGCCATGGAAACACCAGCCAGATGCAAAGTGTTATACTGACCAGTCATAGTCGTATCGACAAAAGAGGCTGAAAAATTGGCCAGTTGGTAGATCAAAATTGGCAAAAAAATAGAAATAAAGAGCCGCATCCGCTGCAGTAAATTATGAGTTTGGTGCATAGAAATCCCTCAAAAACTTTTTCTAGCCAAGTAAAATCAATGAGCTTAAATTCTAGAATATCAACTATCTTTACTATACTATAAGCCAGACATATAGTCAAAAGGAAAAGGAAATCATATATCTGCTTCAGTAAAGATAACTTGCCCCTTCTCAAAACCTGCGATACGCGCCAAAGAAAGGACACGATAACCAGCAGTTTCCAAAAGTTGACGGCCATCCTGAAACGATTTTTCAATGATAATGCCAACAGCTTCAACCTGTGCTCCCGCTTGCTCCATAATGGTAATCAAGCCCTTAGCTGCCTGACCATTAGCCAAAAAATCGTCAATAATCAGCACCTTATCGTCAGAGGTGAGAAATTTCCCTGCAATTGAGACAGTCGAAGTCACTTGCTTGGTGAAAGAATATACTTCAGCCGTCAAAATCCCCTCTGTCATGGTGATGTTTTTGGCTTTCTTGGCGAATATCATTGGAACATTCAGAGCTTCAGCCACGTAGACAGCCGGAGCAATACCAGAAGCCTCAATGGTCACTACCTTGGTAATTCCTGCGTCCTTTACCGCCTCCGCAAAAACCTGGCCAATCTCTTTCATCAGAGAAAAATCAACCTGATGGGTCAGAAAAGAGTCAACTTTCAAGATATTTTCACCTAAGACTTGGCCATCTTGGAAAATGCGTTCTTCCAATTTTTTCATTTGTCTTCCTTTTCACGAACCGTCTTGATTCTAGCAGAAAAGCACGGATATCCGTGCTTTTCGTTTACTCTTTTTCATTTTTATTCTCGGTCTTGTCTTCTTCTCCAGCGTGATTGACTGCTTTTTTGAATTCTGAAAACATTTTACCGATAGACTGTCCCAGTTCGGGCAGGCGTTTTGGTCCGAAAATAAGCAGAGCTCCCAGAACAATAATGATTACCCCAGGTACTCCGATGTCTTTTAAAAGTCCCATTAATTTCTCCTCGTTGATTTTCTTTGATAAATGATGCTACTGAGCAAGATGCTGACTTCATAGAGCAAAATCAAAGGCACTGTCATAGACAAGTCGCTGATAAAGTCGGCCGGTGTCAGGACAACAGCTAAAACCAGCAAAATGAAGTAAGCGTATCGTCTATATTTTACCAAAAATTTCGGATTGAGCAAACCGATAGAAGTCAGAAAGGACACAAGAACTGGCAACTCAAAAAGGCAAGCAATCGGAATAGTGGTATGAAAGACGAAACCAAGATAATTCTGCGCAGTCAGTCGAGTCTCAAAGAGACCCTCCCCCAGCGACAGCAAAACCTGTAAAATAGCTGGAGTCACAAAGTAAAAGCCGAAAGCCAGCCCCAAAACAAAACAGATAAAGGTAGCCGGTATATAAGCGAAAACAGCCCGAGCTTCATTGGCCCGCAAAGCTGGTCGGACAAACTCCCAGACCTGATAAACCCAAAAAGGCAAGGTCAGGGAAAAAGCGACCAGACTAGCCAGGCTGATATAAATCCAAAGGATATCATCCGGCCCCAGCACCAGCAGCTTCTGCTCAAAATTACTAGTCAGCCATCGATAAATATCAGCCGAAAAAAGCAAGCTGACCAGAAAAACTACGAAGAAGCAAGCCAATACCGCTAAAAAACGCCGTCTGAACTCAATCAAATGCTCAATAATTGTCTGCTCTTTTTTATCCATGCTGCCGCTCGCTTTTCAGATTTTTAAAGCTAACATAGACCACAAGCAGGATAAAGAGCGCCTGACTGACGACAACTTCCAGGCTTGGATAAATCCCCATCCAGTCTACTGTCACAAAGCCATTGATTAAGTGAGCCGGTAGGATATTGGTCAACTGAAGGGCATGGATGCTGACGCCCAGCATTTTAAAGGCCAAGGCATATATGAGCCAAGTCAGCCAGAAGAAAATGCTGTGTGGCTTGAGAAGGCCAGACGCCTTGCTCATGATAAAGGCCAGCAAGACCAAGACCAGAAGAGCCAAGCCGATTCCCAAAAGGAAATCAGTCATAGTGATGCGTGGCAGAATTCCTACATAAAAGAGGATGGTCTCAGCGCCTTCACGGAAAACTGCCAGAAAGCTAAGAGCAAACATGGAAAGAAAACTGCCTGTGGCTGTTACAGCCTTCATTTGGCTTTCCATAAAGTCATTCCATTTCTCGATAGATGCCTTGCTGTGCAGCCAGATACCAACCAATATCATCATGGCGACAGCGAAAATTCCCACTGCACCTTCGATAATCTCACGATTGGATCCAGAAGCAACTGCCGGGAATAGAAACTGCAGCAAAGCTGCAATCACAGCACTGGCTAGAACTCCACTCGCTGCTCCTGCGTAAACCCATTTGAGCCCCTTTTTCATCTTGGAGGCTTTCAGAGTCGTTATCAAAGCCATGACGATCAAGAGCGCTTCTACACCCTCACGCAGCAAAATCAGCATAGCATCAAAGAAATGATAGGAAGCTGTCGTGTCAATCTGTGACAGCTCACTAATCAAGGATTCTAGCTGCTTTTGATACTTCTCTTCGCTCCCCTTGACCATAATAACAGGCGTCTGACTCTCTACCTTGGTATAAAGCGAAGAGTTATTGACACTGACATCTCCTTCAATCGTTGGCCAAATGGTGATGAACTCTTTCATCTTGGCAGTAGCCTTTTTATCATCTCCGCTTTGAAAGAGACTCAAGGCTTCCTCTAGGAGCTTAATCCCATCTTTCAACGTCAGATTGCCAGCAGCTTCTTGGACTTTCTCACCTTTGACAAAATTATCAATGGCGGTTTTCAAATCATCAAAAGAAGACTGAATCATGTCAAAGTCAGTAGGCTCCGTCTCAATGGCACTGCGCAGGAATGAAATAGCTGTTTCTACCTTGCCGTAATGAGCTGTGCTGTTGTCTCGCACCACGCTTTCATTGGTAGTCCAGGTACTATTCATCTTCTTGTATGCTTCTCTTGTCGCTTCTAAATCCTTAGCGCTAATGGCCTTTTGTAGATTTTCAAATTTTGGCTCTAGCTTACTGAGAAGCTTCTTTTTCTCGGCCTCTAAGTCGACTGGATTCTGCTCTTTCTCAAATTTCAAGAGGGCCGAAGAGATTTGTGTCAGCTTCTCCTCCGTCACCTGACCCGATAAGTCTAGTGCCTTACTTACCTCTTGTCCCGCTGCAGAGTCGTGATTAGCCACCCTTTCAAAGTCAGTCTTGATCTCTCTAACTAGCTCCTTGGCTTTTTCCTGATCCTTCTGCTTGACGGCAGTGCCAGCATCAGTAATTTTGACGAATAGACTGCTGTAGTTCTCATCTGCAAAAACCGGTTTTACCAGAAAAATCAGAAAGAAACCCAATATCAAGAGACTTTTATTCAAATAATTTTTGCCCAAGGTACTCTCCTTTTTTCACTCCGCCAAAGCAAGCAAACAAGCCACTGCCGACATGCGTGACGTACTCATTCATCTTATCTTGAGCGCCTAGATTGGTCTGAACTTTGACAAAGCTGTCTGGATCTTTCTGGAAGGAAAGAAAGAGCAGGCCTGTGTCAAACTGGCCAGTAATTTCATCAATCCCATCCGAGTACGAGTAAGATCGGCGATATATGGGCTTATCAACCTCCTTGGCCAGACGGACATGTGAATCCTCCGGCAGGAAGTCTAAGTCAACCTCGTCAAACTCGTCTTTCTTGCCAAAAGGCGCTCCGCTCTCCTTATAGCGGCCAAAAGTGTTTTCCTGCTCCTGGAGATTGGTCCGGTCCCAGGTCTCAAGGAACATCTGGATTCGGCGGACAGCCATGTAAGAGCCGCCCTGCATCCAGTCCTTGCTGTCGCACCAAATGACCTTGTCAAAATCTTTTTCCTTGGTCACATTGGCCGTGCCATCCTTAAATCCAAAGAGATTACGAGGCGTTGACATCCGGTCTCCGATAGCTGCAAAGCCTGACTGACTCCACTTCATAGTGATGGCATTTCTGCCCTTGCGGACCAGATTGCGGACCGCATGAAAGGCTACTTGCTCATCATCTGCGCAGGCCTGGATGACAATATCGCCACCCGTATATTTTTCTTTGAGCTGTTCCTTTGGAAAAGGAGGTAAATCTCGAAAAGCCTTCGGTCGTTTGTTTGACAAGCCCATTTTTTTCAGAAAAGAGGCTGAGACACCGAAGGTCAAGGTCAGTCGATAAGGGTTGAGACCGACAGTTTCTCCAGTATCCGTTGGTGGCAAAAGAGCATTGGAATTATCTTTTTTGACCAATTCTCCATCTACCAGCTTCTCGCTATAGGCTGTCCAGTCCTTGAAGAGCTGGATAATGGCTTCCCTATCTGTCGTATGCAAATCCAACACAACAAAGTAGATATTCTTCTGCATCGGAGTTGTGATACCCGCCTGATGCTCCCCGTAAAAGCTGATTTCTTCCTCACCGTCAGCGAATTTCTTATCTCCCTTTGCCTGATTAGCGAAAAAAGCAGATGCACCAGAGACACCCAGTGCAAGACCAGCGCCTCCAATCCCTGCTTTTTTAAGAAATTCACGACGATCCATTTTTTTATTAAACCATTTTTCGTCGTTTGTCATATGATTACTCCCCGTTTAGAATGACTCCCATTTGTGAAAGAGGCTCACCCAGTTTGGTAACTGCTTCTGCCAGCTCCTTGGTGTCTTCTTTTGTCAATTCTGTATAGAGCTTGTAGTTTTCAGAGTCGGTCATGTGCTTGTCTAGGAGACTGTTTACATTTTTAAACTCAAGTTCCAAGGTTTTGACAAGTTTCTCATCCTTGTCCTTAATCAATGGCTTAAAGAGCTCAAAAATCTTTTCTGCTCCTTCAATATTTGCTCGGAAATCATAGAGATCTGTATGGGAGAATACCTCTTCCTCGCCTGTAATCTTGCTGGTCGCTACTTCATTGAGCAAGTCAACAGCGCCCGTTAACATCATATCCGGAGTCACTTCAACTGTTGCGATTTTAGCTTTTAGCTCCTTGATATCGTTGACCAGCTGATCGGCATAGCTTTCAGTTCCTTTGGTCGTATTTTGCTCCCACATGATTTTTTCAATGCGGTGGAAACCAGACCAGCCTTCTTCGGTCTTGTTTTCATCCACATAGTCGACTAAGCGGAAGTCAATTTTTACATCTGATTCACCAAAGCTCTCAGCAATCGGCTCCGAGCGCTCGTAGGCCATCCGGATAAGCGGATATTGCTTTTTAGCCTCATCAAGCTTGCCTTCTTTAAGGGTGTCACGAAACTTCTCCGTATCTGTCAGGAGCTGATCGATTTGTCCTTGGACAAACGTTTTGTAGTCTGCTGTTGCCTTGTCCAATTCTTTCTGATTGACAGCTGTTTGGCTGCTGGATGCTTGACTGCTTGAGCCAGTCTTGTTTGTAGAATTGTTGGCTGCACAGCCAGTCAGTAAAATTGCCGTTGAAAATAGGACGATGCCAAGTTTTTTCATGGTGACTCCTTTGCTTTCTCTCCTAGATAGAGATTATTCTTGTAAATTATACCAGTTTTTCTCTTATATTTCAAGAAATTGTCTGACAATTTAATCAAAAACTGTATATTAAGACCATTAAAGCAGTGCTTCTTTAACTTTCCCGATTTCTGTCTTTTTCAGCACTAAGTAAATCGTATCTCCCAGATAGAGGCGCGTGCTGCCATTGACCGTTTGAGTCTTTCCCTTGTGGACATTCATGGTAATCAAGACCCCATCAGGCAAGTTCAGCTCATGCACCTGCCGACCAGCAATTTTTTCAGAAACAGGGATTTCAATTAAAGTCGTATCTCCCTGGTCCTCGATACTGTCTGGCAACATTTTTTCCAGCATGGCTTCATAGACGGGCGCTCCTTTTAGTAAATCCATGATAATGTAAGCAGTCAGAGTGACCATTCCCAGAGGCATGAGATTACTAATGTCTCCAACCATTTCTGTGACCAGAATCATAGCTGTCAGTGGAGCCTTGGAAATGGCGCCAAAAAAGCCACTCATGCCTAGGATAATGAAAATTGGAAATTGCTCCTGAGAAATCAAACCCAGCTGCAGACAGACCGAACCCATTGCTGCGCCAAGCAATGAACCCAGAGCTAAAATAGGCAGGAAAATACCACCTGGCAATCCACTGCCATAACTCATCATGCTCCAGACAAAACGCAGAGCAAAAAATAAGAGCAAAGTTCCTACAGTGTAATGACTAGCAGTCAAAGATAAAATCAATTGATTGCCCCCGCCCAACAAGTGAGGCAAGAAATAACCTACCGGAAGAATCAAAGCAAAGGCTAGAATAGGATAATAGGCTTCTGACATCATAAATATTCGCACCAAAAACTGATAAACCAGCTGAATATTCAAAATGACTTTCTCATAAATATAGCCTGACAAGCCCAGCAGCAAGCCCATGACTAAGTAGATCCAATACTGCTCCAGCCTCATGACCGGGATATTATCCGGCATATCCAGCACTGGCGTCAGTCCAAACATGGAGAGTGAAACAAAGTTAGCAACTAGACTGGCCGCCAGCGTAGAGACCCAGAAAAAGCGTGAAAAATGACGGTAAACTTCTTCTACTACGAATAGCAAACCTGCGATTGGTGCATTAAAAGCTGCCGCTAATCCTGCCGCCGCACCGCTAGCAATGAGCGCTCTCTCCTCAGCAGAACTAAGATTCAGAAATTTAGAAACGCCTTTGCCACTCATAGCACCTAGCTGAATACTTGGTCCTTCTCGCCCCAGCATCAGACCGCTGGAAATGGCTAAAATCCCCAATACAAACTTCTTCCAGAGAATACTCCACCAAGAAAGTGACATCAACCCTTTCAGCTCTGCTTCGACCTGAGGAATCCCTGACCCCTTAATGTTTTTCTCTGACTTTACCAAGCGGGCATGGAGCAAAACAATAATAGCATAAAGCAGTACCAAAGGTAAAAGCCAAAGTATAGACTGCTGGCTTCTGTGGTAGACATCCTGCACTAAATGAAAGATTTTTTCAATCAGAAATCGAAAAATCCCCACTATCAGACCAGCAAAAATCCCAACTAAAACACCTCGCAAAACCTGGGAAATAATCGAATGAGTTGCGAAATTAAATTCTCTCTTGATGTCGTCCTCACGTGAGCTAGCTTCTTTTGCCATTCCCAATCTCCTCTAAATAGTTACTTTACCAATATTCTAGCACAAAGCAGGCCTGATAAACAGATGAAATATAAATTTCTTATTTCAATTTTCTTTTTAAAAACTCTACAAAAAAAGTCTAGGACTTGTCCCAGACTTAATTACTTTCTTATTTTGCTTTCAAAGCTGCTTGAGTAATGTAGTTGTATGGTTTGTTGAAGTGTGGCAGGAAGAAAAGATCCAGCAAGGCCAATTTATCAATTGTAACCTTTTCCTGAATGGCCAATGAGAACATGTGAATACCCATAGACATATCTTCTCTAGAAACCATCTGAGCTCCAAGAACTACACGCGTGTCCTTATCATAGACAATCTTAATTGTAACATCATGATGCTCAACCTTTTCAAGGAAAGTTGGTTTTTGAGTATCTTTAAACTCAACCACAGCTGGGCTATAACCAAAGCGTTTTGCTTTTTCTTCTGTCAGACCAGTTGAAACCATCTTCAGACCAAAGATTTCGATACCGTTAGAACCTTGAACACCGTTAGACTCCAATTCATGACCGCAAGCATTATGAGCTGCTACGATACCAGAGCGCAGGGCGTTAGATGCCAAGGCGATGTAGTTTGTATCATTGATAGAGTTATCGTAGACAGTCGCACAGTCACCGATTGCATAAACATCTTTGATGCTAGTTTCTTGCTTCTTGTCTACCAAGAAAGCACCATTGCGGAATGTTTCCAACTTGCCAGCGCCAAGACCAGTGTTTGGACGGAAACCAACCGCCAGAACAACCATATCTACATCATAGCTAGCCTTATCTGTTACAATGCGTTCTACCTTGCTTTCACCTTCAATAGCCTGAACAGTTTGACCAAAGGCTAATTGAACACCGTTATCTTCAAGATTTTGGCGCATCATTTCAGACAAGTCGTGGTCATAGTAACCTGCCAAACAAGTATCCACAACGTCAATCAGAATCACTTCTTTACCAAGGCGTTTGAAGGCTTCTGCTAATTCAACCCCAATGTAACCAGCTCCTACTACTGCCACACGTTCGATATGTTTGCTCTTGTCTTGCAATTTCTCAATAACATCAGCAGCATTTTGATACAATTTAACAAACTGCAGATTTTCCAAGGTTGACTTAAATTCCCGACTGTTAGGATCCATTTCAGCACCTTTAATCGGAGGCAGAATTGGCTGAGAACCTGTTGCCAAAATCAATTTGTCATATGACTCTACATGCTCTTTGCCATCAACAATAGCTGTAACTTTTTTCGCATCATAATCAATTGACTCAACTGGTGAATTCATATAAACTTTTGCGCCTTTTGCTTCAAAAGTTTCTTTATCTGCATAAAAAAGTCCATCTGGCTTGCTGATTTGCTGTCCAATCCAAAGGGCCATTCCGCATGCCAAGAATGAAATGTTTGAGTTTTGGTCAAAAATAACTACTTCGTTTTCTGCACCATAATTGTCCAACATTGTATTAATACACGCTGTACCTGCGTGGTTTGCACCAACTACAACGATTTTACTCATAAGAATAGTCCTACCTTAATTTATAATTTACTAGAACAGTATATCATCTCCTGTGAGCGTTTACAAGAAATTTGCTCGAGATTTTCAAAAATTCTTATACCGCCTAAAAAGCTTTACCACCACTGTCTTATCGCTTCGAAAATACAGCTTTGTGCGAAAGTTAATTTTCTGAAAATATAACAATTTTAAGATTGTGAAACCGGTATCTTTTTGATATAATAAGGTCAGAGAGGTTAATTTTAGAAAGGTTGTGATAATGTGGACTTTGCTTCTCGCTCACTCCATTTGATGGGGAGTACGATTTGCATCTCTCTCTGTCATGAGCGAGCGGAATTACTCTTAGATGAGGCGGTTCAACTGCTTTATCTCTATAAAAATCGCTTCAGTGCCAATGATGAAGACTCTGAACTTATGAGTATCAATCATCTGGCAGGAATTGAAAGCGTCTCAGTTCATCCAGAGCTTTTTGAGCTGATTGAGTTGGGGAAATATCACAGCCTAGCAGAAGGCAGCCACTTAAATATCACGATTGGCCCTCTCGTCCAGACCTGGCGGATAGGATTTTCAGACGCCCGTCTCCCAAGCAGGGAGGAGATTCAGCAAGCTCTAAGTCTGACTGACCCAAACTTGCTTGAGTTGAAGCCAGAAGATTGTGGTGTCTTTTTGACTAAGAAAGGCATGAAGCTGGATTTAGGTGCCTTGGCTAAAGGCTATATCGCTGATAAGATTAAAGACTATTTGATGAGTCAGGGAGTGACCTCTGCTCTTATCAATCTCGGTGGCAATGTACTAACCATTGGGCAAAATGCAGTCAGCCAGCGCGCCTGGCGGATTGGCATCCAAAATCCCAAACAGCCTCGCGGCAATCACTCAGCTATACTAGCGGTCACCAATCAGTCAGTGGTCACATCAGGAATCTACGAGCGAACCCTTACAGTTGAAGGGCAGAACTACCATCATATTCTGGATCGTAAAACAGGTTATCCTATTGAAAATCAATTGGCTAGTCTGACTATTGTTTCAGACAAGTCAGTAGATGGCGAAATCTGGACAACTCGCCTATTTGGTGAAAGTCCGACATCAATTCTGTCCCAGATTGAACAGCAAACAGGGATTGAAGTCTTGATAATCACCCAGGACAGTCAGCTCTTCTGTAGCTCAGGCCTTTTAGAGCAGATAATTCCTGCATCTTAATTCAAAAGTGATGAATTCGCTACAGCACTAAGCGGTAACTCTATCGCTCTAGCTTTTATAAACAATGCCCATTTAAAACGCCCTCTTTTTCTTCAGGTTTTTACTTGCCTTAAGAAAAATAAATGCACCTACTAGGGATTTGTATCTTCATTTCAGAAAGGAAATTTTATGTTAAAACTTATTGCAATTGTTGGAACAAATTCTAAACGTTCTACAAACCGGCAACTTCTTCAATATATGTCTAAGCACTTTGCTGACAAGGCTGAAATCGAGCTGGTAGAGATTAAAGATATCCCAATGTTTAATAAACCTGCTGACAGAAACGTCCCTGAGTTGGTATCAGAAATCGCAGAAAAAATCGATGCAGCGGATGGCGTACTTATTGGTACACCTGAGTACGACCACTCTATTCCAGCTGTGCTTATGAATGCTCTAGCTTGGCTTTCTTATGGTATCTATCCACTGCTGAACAAGCCAGTCATGATCACTGGTGCTTCTTATGGTACACTTGGCTCCTCTCGTGCCCAGTTGCAGCTCCGTCAAATATTGAATGCTCCAGAAATCAAGGCAAATGTACTTCCAGATGAGTTCCTGCTTTCGCATTCTCTTCAAGCTTTTGACCCAAGCGGAGATTTGGTAGATCTTGATGTTGTCAAAAAATTGGATGCTATCTTTGATGACTTCCGTATCTTTGTCAAAATCACAGACAAATTGCGCAACGCTCAAGAATTGCTTCGCAAAGATGCTGAAGAATTTAACTGGGAAAAATTGTAAGATAGGAGACCTAAAGAATGAAATTTGTTGGAATTGTAGGATCAAACTACGAACAATCATATAACCGAAAATTATTGGAATTCATCCGCCGTCAGTTCAAAATTAAATTTGAATTGGAAGTCTTGGAAATCGATGAAGTCCCAATGTTTAACCAGGATGAAAAATGGGATGAAAGCTTCCAGTTGCGTTATTTGTATAACAAAATTACACGTGCAGACGGTGTCATCATCGCAACTCCTGAGCACAATCATACTATCAGCGCTCCTTTGAAGAGTGTCTTAGAATGGCTCTCTTACGAGGTTCATCCTTTCGAAAACAAGCCTGTCATGATTGTTGGTGCTTCTTACTACGACCAAGGAACATCTCGCGCTCAAGTTCACCTGCGTAAAATCCTAGACGCCCCTGGTGTCAATGCTTACACTCTTCCAGGCAATGAGTTCCTGCTGGGCAAAGCCAAGGAAGCTTTTGACAATGATGGCAATATCACCAACGAAGGAACTGTGAATTTCCTTGAAACATGCTTAGATAACTTTATCAAATATGTAGAGGTGGTTTCAAAATTGAAAAAACCAAAACCAATCGAACCTGAAGACTTAGACTGCGGGAAACCAATCGCTACGACAATTACAGAAGTTGATCCAGATGATCCAGAATGGGTAGAAAAAGTCGCTGAAATCACTGGTGCTGTTTCTGGTGATACTTATGTCAAACTCGACCATGGTATCTTGACCGTTAATCAAATTGATATGTTCCTAAAAGCTATGCCATTTGAATTGACATACGCTGACGATAACAACCAATTCCTCTACTACAACAACGCCCACCAAGACCCAGACACCATGTTTGCTAAACGTGTGCCACCTCAATCAGGTAGCCGCATGTCAACCGTTCATGGTTCTCTTCCACCAGCTCGGATGAAGAATGTAGAGTGGGTTATCGGAACGCTTCGCAACGGAAACCAAGAATACGTACGTACAATCGTCCCAGGTGCACCTGCAGGCGTTATCAATACCCACAACTACCAAGCAATGTACTATCCTGACGGATCATACGCAGGTATCAATGAAATCGTCTTTAATTTCCAACCATGGCTCGACTGGTACTTAAAAGAAACTGGTCAACGTTTGGTTGGAGGCAGCGGACCATTTGCTCCTGCCGGAGGTCATGGAGACGCAGACGCTACTTCTGGTGCTTCTGATGCTGGAGGCGATGGAGGTCATGGAGACGGAGGAGCCGATGCGACATCAGGTGCTAGCGTTTAATCACATTACAAACAAAAAAGAATGGATTAAAAGTCCATTCTTTTTTGCTTTATTTCATTTCTTTGAAAGCTGCTTCTGCATCAGCATTACTGATAGCTCCAAACTGGATTTTACCGATTTTCCCTTGGCTGTCAATGAGAATTTCAGTCGGAATACTGCGGATCTGATAGGCTTGGAAAATTTCTCCTGAAGTGTCAAATAAAACTGGTACATCTTTATAACCTTGTTCTTGATACCATTTTGGAAATTCCTCGACTGACTTCTCTCCTTGGAGACCTGGTGCTACAACTGTCAAGATTTCAAAATCACGATCTGTTTTACCAGCCAATTCTACCAATTCTGGCATACTCTTCTTACAAGGTCCGCACCAAGAAGCCCAGAATTTTAGATAAACTTTCTTGCCTTTATAGTCAGAAAGTTTGACTGTTTTTCCATCCATAGACTGCAGAGTAAAGTCAGGTGCCTCTTGACCGACAGCTGCTTGGGTGACTGTGCTTGTCTGAGGGGTCTCACTAGATGAACTGCTGGTTGTGGGCATAGTCATAGGCTTCTCCTCCTGCTCCGAGCAGGCTGCCAAAAAGGCTACAGCTGACACAGTTGCTAATAACGTAACGATTTTTTTCATTTTTCTTTCTCCTTTTATCCAAAAAGTCCAGACAGGGCGTTAAGCTGCCCGAACATCAGCAAAATTCCCATCAGAATAATCAGGGCTCCGCCAATTTTCTTCATCAAACCCATATAAGGCTTGATTTTATTAAAATACTGCATAACAAAGCTAGATGCCAAAGCTAAGATTAAGAAAGGCAGGGCCATTCCCAAAGTGTAAATCAAGGTCAGAATTGCGCCCTGGAAAGCACCATTCCCACCCGAAGCTGCTAAGGCTAAGACTGAGCTGAGAATCGGACCAATGCAAGGAGTCCAACCAAAGCTAAAGGTAATACCTAATAAGAATGCAGACCAAAAATGATGTTTCTGGCCGTTCTTTTTGAAAGTCAAGCTCTTTTGAATCTGTAACTGGCGAATATTAATAAGCTCCATCTGATGCAGACCTAGCAGAATAATGAGGCCGCCCATCACATAACGAAAGGTCGAACTGTAAATAATAGTTCCTAAAAATCCGGCCCCAAAGCCAAGCAAAAAGAAGACCGTTGAGATGCCTGCAATGAAAAAGAGCGTTCTAACCATGCCTTGCCAAGCAAACTCCCGGCCGAATACTTTCAGGGTCTTGCCCTCCTTGTCATCCAGTAAAATACCAATATAAACTGGCAATAAAGGAAAAATACAAGGGGAAAAGAAGGACAAAATACCAGCTAAAAAAACTGAAACAAAAAATAAAGGTGATTCCATTTTCTCTCCTCTAACTACTTACGTAGAATATACATTCACTTATCATTATAAATGAATCTTATAGATTTTTCACAAATTTGCTACGGTAATTTTCTTGCAAACATGTCGAGAGTAGAAAGAGATAAAATTTCGCTTGATGAACAGCAAATCTAGTGCATTTTTTTTAAACAGTAAAAAGCCGGAGAAAATCCTACCGGCTTGAATATTTTAAAACTTAATAGACCTAATCATCTGTAACTAGTGGCAAATAAAGACTAATCTGGGTAAATTTATCTGGTTCGGACTTGATTTCCATATGGTAGTCTTCTCCGAACTGCAATCTTAAGCGTTGATCGACATTTTTCAGACCAACCCCACCTAAGCGAAGGAGAGTCACATCCATAGAGGCGTTGACATCAAAGCCTCGGCCATTATCATAGATAGACAGTATCAGCTGACCCTCTTCTGCTTTCGACTTCACCCGGATTATGCCCCGCCGGTCAATTTCCTTGATGCCATGGTAGATGGCATTTTCAACCAAAGGCTGAAGTACCAGCTTGGGCAGTTTATAATCAGCTATGGATTCATCCTCTTCAATCTCATACTGGAGCTTGTCACCATAGCGCTGCTTCTGGATGAAGAGATACTGACGAACGTGATCAATCTCATCTCTAAGAGAAATCTGTTCATGCCCTTGATTAAGCGCCAAACGGAAATACTGAGCGAGTGACTTTGTTACCTCAACAACACGCTTGCTGTCATTAAACTCAGCCATCCATACAATGGTATCCAAGGTATTATAAAGGAAATGGGGGTTGATTTGAGCTGAGAGAGCTCGGAGCTCATAGCGTCGGACATTTTGTTCTTCAGTCTTGACAGCTTCCATCAGCTGTTCAATTTGGTCCAGCATTTTATTGAACTGCTGAGCCAAGTCAACCAACTCTGGAGAACCCTTTGCTTCCGCTCGCAAATTTGAGTTACCTGCCCCAATCTTCAGAATGACAGCTTGTAGATTCTGCAGAGGCTTAATCCACAAACGCAGGACAAACCAAATACCAGTCAAGCACATCAGGAGTGCTAAAATGCCCATTCCAACAAAAGAATAAAGCATCTGTGACTGAAGCATCTGCAATTGCTCTAATGAGGCGACGCCAATTAAAGTCCAGTCGCTGTCCGCAATATCAATCTGGTAGACAAAAGCCTGTTTCTGGTCTGCGTAACCATCCTTGACCGAGATATAGGGCTGCATAGCTTTCATTTCCTGACTGGAGGAATAAACACTTTTCTTGGGATGATAGACAAATTCATGCTGGCTATTGACAATAAAGCTAAAGCCCTTCTTCCCTAGCTGAAGCCGATCCAGATAGGCTTTGAGACTGTTATAGCCGATATCCAAACGCAAAACACCGAGATTCTGCCCTGCTTCATCCACTACTTCCTGAGTGACGGAAACAACCCACTTCTCCTTCTCAGATGACAGAGACTCCTTGCGAGCAGGAGTCAAGACAGGCATGGCTTTGGTATGGACAGCTTCCTGATACCATTTTTCATTCATCATATCAGAGGATGTCTGCATACTGATTTGAGAATCTGTCGAGACCACGCGCCCGTCCTTGGTAACCAATACTGCCGACACCAAATCCGGATCTGTCTCAATGATGGTTTTCATCAAAGCCTGTACTGATGTTTCGCTGCTTTCTTGATTCTGAGCAAACTTACGAATCGTTTCTTCCTTGCTCAGTGTGGATGTAGTTTGTTTTAATTTTTGCAAATAGGAAGCAATGAACTGCCCACTTTGATCCATGCTATTACGCGTCGTTCGCTCTGTCAGCTGCCGAATAGTTCCCGAGCTAGTCTGATAGTAAAGACTCCCAACAAATCCCAAGAGTAAAAGAACCAGCAGAAAAATATAAACAATCAACTGGATAAGAAGCGGATATCGTTTCATTTCTCCTCTCCTTTTTTAAACTGCCGAGGTGTCAGCCCGACCACCTGCTTGAAGCGCTGAGAAAAATAGTTCATATCTTCAAAACCTGCCTGCTCTGCTATTTCATAAATCTTCAAATCTGTAGTCAAGAGTAAGAGTTTTGCTTTTTTCATCCGCTCTTGGATCAGATAATCCTGAAAGGGCAAGCCTAATTCTTTTTTGATAAGAACACTTAGGTAGGACGGACTAAACCCTAATTGGAAAGCCAAACTTTTCAGACTTAATTCTGAATCTGCTAGACGCGCGTGAATAGCCTCTTCCAACTCAGAACGGTGCCCCTGATCGACCAAGTTTTGAATCTGTGTTTTTTTACGTTCTTTATCGAGCTTGGTCCGCACCTTGGCCAACATTTCCTCAATATCATCCTTGGAAAATGGCTTGAGAAGATAGTCATCTGCACCTAGCTTAATGGCAGTCCGAGCATAGTCAAAATCATCATAGCCCGTCAGAAAAACGATATGGCAAGTAGGAACCTGATCTCTGACTAGCTTGGCCAGTTCGAGGCCGTTCATCTGTGGCATATTGATATCGGTTAGCAGGATGTCAGCAGGATTTTCCTGAAATTTCTTCCAAGCTTCTCTTCCATTTTCAGCCTTGGCAATGACTTGCATACCAAACTGTTCATAGTCTACCAAGGACGCAATTCCCTGTCTTACCAGATACTCATCCTCTACAATCATAATTGAATACACAAGATTCAACTCCTTATTTTTACTGGATTTATTATAGCAAATTTTCAATCAAAATGCTCTTAAACATAATCCAAAAGATAGCCGTAGCCCTTCTCTTCCATTTCAGCTTTTGGAATGAACTTAATTGACAGACTATTGATGCAATAGCGCAAGCCGCCCTTGTCCTTAGGACCGTCTGTGAAAACATGGCCCAGATGTGAATTTCCAACTCTGCTGCGAACTTCTGTCCGTGTCATATTGAAACTCTTGTCTTCTTTGTAAGTCGCAACATCTGGACTGATAGGACGTGTGAAACTGGGCCAACCGCAGCCTGAGTCAAACTTATCCTTTGATGAAAAGAGAGGCTCGCCTGTCACCACATCCACATAGATACCAGCATCGAACTTATCCCAATAACGGTTAGAAAAGGCCCGCTCTGTGTCATTCTTTTGTGTGACCGCGTATTCTTCTGGCGAGAGCTTAGCCTTAATCTCTTCATCGCTAGGCTTAGGATAGCGACTAGCTTCGATAACAGGATAAGAAGCTTGATTGACATCAATATGGCAATATCCGTTAGGATTCTTTTTTAGGTAATCCTGATGATAATCTTCTGCTTTGATAAAGTTTTTCAGAGCTTCTTTTTCGACAGCTAAAGGTTTATCATATTTCTTTGCAACTTCATCAAAGACCTGGTTAATAGTATCAAGATCAGCTTCATCCGTATAGTAGACGCCTGTCCGATACTGGGTACCCTGATCATTTCCCTGCTTGTTTTTAGAAGTTGGATCAATGATGCGGAAATAGTGAAGCAGGATTTCTTTGAGTGAGATCTTCTTGGCATTGTAAGTGATGTGAACAGTCTCAGCGTGACCAGTCTGGGAGACCAATTCATACTTGGTTGTATCACTTTTACCATTGGCGTAACCTGACACTGCATCAAGTACACCTGGCACGCGAGAAAAGTACTCTTCTACTCCCCAGAAACAGCCACCAGCCAGATAAATCTCCCGCTTATCTTCTTCCTTGACGTCTTCTTGCTTTTGTTGGGATACAGCTTCTGTCTTGCTCATAGAGGCTTTCTTAATCTGTTCAGGAGATGATTGCTTACCATTCCCTGCAATCACATAGACCAGTCCAAAGCAGACAAGCAAGCCAAGAAGAACCAGAAGAATCTTCCATTTTCCTTCCATGTTTATTGCTCCTTTCTACTTGATTTCTTTCAATGTTTTCTCAATATCTTCCTTGCTCATGTAGCCAATATGTGTCTTGGCAAGAGAACCATCGCTGCCTACGAAAAGAGCAGAGGGATAAGAGCGAATACCGTATTCTTTCAGCAATTCTCCCTTTGTATCCATGAGAACAGGGAAGTCTTTGTAATCCAAAGATTTGTACCATTCCTTGAAATCATCGGCAGACTTTTCTCCGTTAAAAGTCGGAGACACCACTGACAGGACAACATAATCTTTTCCTGACTGCTCCTTAGCCAAATCATTAGTATCTCCAAGAGTGGATAGACAGATAGAGCACCAAGAAGCCCAAAACTTTAGATAGACTTTCTTGCCTTTGAAATCAGACAACTTGTAGGTCTTCCCGTCTACTCCTTTCAGACTAAAGTCCTTGGCCATCTTGGTAGATTGCTCAGAATCAGCTTTTGTTTGCATATTGCTTTTATCACTTTTAGAAACTTCCGAGTTCATTTTCTGATTTGAACAGGCTCCCAAAAAGCCGACACAAAGCAGACTGACAGTCAATATCGATAACTTCTTCATCGTTTTCTTTCCTTTCAAAATAAGGAGAAAGCCGACAAAACTGACGACTTTCTTTCCTATGGTGGAATTCTTATTTGTCAGATGACATTTCGGATGAATCTTTCATGTCATCCTTCATGCTCGAATCGCTTGATTTCATATCATCTTTCATGTCAGACTTACTGTCGGACATCATAGAAGAGTCCTTCATATCATCCTTTTTCATTTTATCATCAGACATGCTGGAGTCTTTCATATCCTCCTTCTTCATGTCGTCTTTTTTCATATCATCTTTCTTCATCATACTACTGTCATCCATCTTCTTCATATCAGAATCTGATTTTTGATTAGAGCAGGCAGCTAGGACAAAGATACTAAGTGCAGCGATTGTAAGTGTAGTGATTTTTTTCATGATGTGTCTCCTTTAATTATATAATTTTTATCCAAATAATGATGCTAGAACGTTTAGATTTCCAAGCATTAGCAAAATTCCCATGAGAATGATGAGTGCTCCGCCGATTTTTTTAAGAGTTCCCATATAAGGTTTGAGTTTCGCAAAGCGCTGTAATACCCAGCCAGAAGCCAAAGCCATAGCTAGAAAAGGAAGTGCTAATCCAAGTGTATAAACCAACATAAGCAAACCTCCCTGAAGAGCGCCGTTGCCTCCAGAAGCTGCAATTGCTAAAACAGAACTCAGAACAGGTCCCACACAAGGCGTCCAACCAAAGCTAAAGGTAATCCCCAAGAGAAAAGCGTTAAGAAAATCACTTCTTTTGCTATTCTTTTTAAGTTGGATGCTCTTTTGCTTTTGTAGCTGCTGGATATTGATGATCCCCATCTGGTGAATTCCCAGTAGAATAACAATCCCGCCCAGGACGTAGCGAAACCAAGGGGCATAGAGGACTTGCCCCAAAGCACCAGCTCCATAACCTAAAACCAAAAACACAGTTGATAAGCCAGCTATAAAGCTGAGCGTCTTAGCTAGACCGTACCAAGAAAAATCCTTTCCCATAAACCGAACCGTTTTCGGCTGATCCGAATCCAGGAGAATCCCCACATAGACTGGCATAAGCGGTAAAATACAGGGCGAGAAAAAAGATAGAATCCCCGCCAGAAAAACAGAAATAAAGAACAAAAAACTTGTTGCCATTTCAAAAACCTCACTATCAATTTCTGACTCTAGTATAAAATAAAAATCCCTCTAAAAATAGAGAGAAAGATTTGAAAAAACTTGAATTTGATGTTATATTGCTTGAGATTTCTGGATTTAGCAAAAACATCCACCACATTGTGGCGGATGTTATCTATTAGCTCTCCATCTCAAAACGCTCACTCTTCTGCTTGTTTGGCAAAAAGAGCGACAGTAGGATTCCAACTAGAGCTGGCACCAACCAAGGCAGGGAAGCCTGAGCAAACGGAAGGGCATTTACCATATCATTTACTTTTGTAATATGGAACTGCTGCCCAAGAATACCCGCAAAGGAAATCAGTGTCACTGCTGCTACCGTCAATTGCATACCGATTTTAGACAGTGGCAAGAATTTATTGACAATGACAATCAGTACGATAACAATGGTAATTGGATAAAGAATTTGCAGTACAGGAACTGAATATTGAATAATAGCATTAAGGCCAAGATTAGCAATCGCAAACCCAATCAAAGTAAAGATGGTTGCGTAAACTTTATAAGACACCTTTGGGAAAGTTTTATGGAAGAATTCCCCAGTCGATACAATAAGTCCTGCTGTTGTCGTAAAGCAAGTCACAGTAACCATAGCTGCAAGGAAAATCTGTGCTGTAGGTCCAAAGATAGCCTGTGTCGCCTGCGATAGGACATAAACACCTGGATTGCCTTTGGCAATAATCTCAGCTGGAACTGGAAAATGATTGCCCAGAAAAGCCAAACCAATATACATGGCGCTAAAACCCAACGCTACCATCAAACCAACAACCCAGATGGTTGAAACATATTCCTTTTTATTCTTGAAACCTAGCTGGTTAAGAGTTGTTACTGCGATTACGCTGAAGGCCACGGAAGCCAAGGCATCCAAAGTGTTATAACCTTCCAAGAAGCCCTGTCCAAAAGCTGACGCAGAATAAGCTTGCGAAGCCTGCTGAGGTGTCGTTGTTCCGTATTTCAAAGCTCCTAGAATGACTAAGATAATAATCAAAACTGCAAAGACAGGCGTCAGAATACGTCCAATCCGATCCAAAATCTTTGAAGGATTCAAAGAAATCAGATAAGCCGCTGCAAAGTAAAGGGCCGTGAAAACAATCAATCCGATACCCGTCATGTTTTTAGACAGCATTGGAGCGATACCAACTTCATAGGCCACCGTCGCAGTCCGCGGAATAGCAAAAAAGGGCCCGATTGACAGATACAAGGATACAAGATAGACAATAGCGAACCAAGGCGCAATCTTTTTAGAAATCTCGTGGATATATCCCTTAGGATTGAGTGTCCCGATAATCAAAGTCAGAACAGCAAGTCCAACCCCAGACAGGACAAATCCTGCAATAGCCGGCCAAAAATGCTGACCAGATAATGTTCCAAGCGAAGGCGGGAAAATCAAGTTCCCAGCACCGAAAAATATTCCAAATAAGAGCAAGCCTGTCAAGGCACCTTTTTTAATCACAGGAATCTCCTTTAAATTTTTTATGCTTTATCATTATATACGGAAATATCCCGGTCCGCAAGACTTTTGAATTTTTCAGAATATTGATTCAAATCAAAAGGGCGTATCTGATTTAAATCGAATTATCTATCCGAAATTTTTGGCAAATTCCTCACTTATCCACAGATTTTTTGGATATTTTGAATTTTTTAAAACAAAATAACTTTTTTTGTTTTAAATCGTAATCTCTTTCCTTATCAATCTCTTCTTTACCTATCTTTCTTGAGTGGCTCCTTTATGTTATACTAAGAGAAGAAAAATTAGAAAGAGCTTACCTATCTCTTTGTCTATTTTATGTTGACTTCGCTTCCTTTCCCTGTTTATTTATAGGAGGATTTATGTCCAAGATTGTTTCGAAACGCGTATCCAACTACGAACTCTTTTTTGACTTATCCTTTGTCTTAGCGATTAGTCAGATGACTTCTGCCATCCATATCGAACCTTTGAACTGGCAGCAAATTCTTGCTTTTATTACAATCAACATTGTCATGATTAGCATTTGGAATAACGAAGCTTATTACTATAACAAATACGGCGACTCGCGCATGATTGACATTTACTCAGTGATTTTTCTTATGCTTTGGGTAGGAAATCTGGCTCTCAATATCAATTTTGATTTAGAAGTCCTTGCCAATAACCAGCTTACCGTTATCGCCTTTAATTGTTTTCTGATACTTGCCTACCTGACCATTGCCCTCCAATATTATCTCAAGGGGCGAAAGCTAGGATTTAATCGGGTCATGAAGTTTCATATCAACTTCTTGCTTATCTATTCTATCACTCTTCTGCCGCTAGCAACCACTCTGATTCCTTTTTCCCTTTCTGTTTTTCCAGTCTACTATCTTCCTCTGATTTTGCCCCTTTTTTTCAGAAAAGAACTCTTCACAGATCGCTTCAATTTCGCTCACTTTCTGGAGCGTAAGCAGCTTTTGACAATTCTGACTTTTGGCGAATCCGTTGTTACCATTATCCGCACCTATCCCCTCACTCAATATCCTTTGGAAGGTGTTGTCTTCTTTCTCGGTTTAGGTTTTCTCTTTGTTTTTTATATTGTCCAGACCTTTATCAATGTTAATCGCCATCAAAATGCTTCACCATTTCTGCTCCACTATGCGCATTTGATTATCATACTGAGCCTCATGTTTCTTACTCTTGGTCTCCAGTTCATTGCCAATAAAGCCCATCATGAATTAGGAACTTATTTTTTTATCTTTTCCATTCTGGCCTTTTTCATCGGGACTTTAGCAACTTCTTGGTACAACCACGACTTCTACCAGATTGATAAAAAGCTGATTGGTCAGTACTCTCTTATCTTGTTTATTTCTTGCTTCTTATTCTATATCCTGCGCCATAACCTTTTTCTGCTAGGCCTGTCCTTAGTCATTTCGACTTTTTTGATGCAGCAGACCGGTATGCGCTACCGACGCTTAATGCGTGAGAAATACAATATCGTGCATCCCGATCCAAAACAAAATAAAAGAGATTTTTCATAGTAAAAAGGTTGAGAAATCTTATCTCAACCTTTTAAAAACGGCTATAAATCATTTAGCAATCTTTACACATCGCTAAATCTTCTGTGCTTAATTTCGAATTCAAAAAAGTTCTTCTCTTGAAGCATATGGAAAATATCTCGATAAGCCTCCTCATCAAAATGATGTCCCAAATACAGGATTTCAAAACTTAAGCCTTCATATTCCAGAAAGGCATTGGTCGTTCGAAAGCCGTTACGCTTATAGAAGTCCATACGTGCTTGACGTTGCTCTAGATTATCACATTCTTCATCGACACGTTCTACCTCTAGAACCATGGTTTTTTGATAAAACTCTGTCAGTTTATGAATAATTTCTCCCCCATAGCCATGGCTGCGAAGGTGCGGCATAATCGCAAAGAAGCTGACATAGAACATTTTTTCGTTATAAACTGCAAAAGCAAAACCTACAAATTCTTCCTCATTGTAGAAGGCGAAGAAATTAGACTGCTTATCGTTTGTATAACGAAGAAATTCGCTGATAGGAACCCTTTCCTCTACAGGAAAAGCTTCGCGATTTAAGGCCTCAACCTTATCCAAATCAGGAAATTCTGCTGTAATAATTTGACTCGTTAAAGACATTGCTACCTCACTTTGCTTATATTCTAGCAGTTATCAAATGATTTAGCAAACCTTTTAAACTTCTTCCGCTTTTTTAGAAAATTGACTCTGGTAAAGGTCATAATAGAATCCTTTATCTGCCAAGAGACTCTCATGATTGCCTTGCTCGATAATCTGACCATCCTTGAGTACCAAAATCTTATCTGCTTCTTGAATAGTTGACAGACGGTGAGCAATAACAAAACTGGTCCGACCCTGCATGAGTGTTTTCATAGCCTTCTGAATCAAGAGCTCCAGCCGTGTATCGACAGATGAGGTCGCTTCATCCAAAATCAGAATCTTAGGATCTGCTAAAAGCGCTCGTGCAATCGTAAGCAACTGCTTTTGACCCAGCGATATATTGCTGGATTCTTGGTTCATTTCCATATTGTAGCCGCCTGGCAAGGTCCGGATAAAGTGGTCGACATTAGCCGCCTTGGCCGCTTCTACAATTTCTTCATCAGTGGCTTGCAAATTGCCAAAGCGAAGATTTTCCTTGATAGTCCCTTCATAAAGCCAGGCATCCTGCAGCACCATACCGAACTGTTTGCGGTAGTCCTGGCGGGTAAGGTGACGTATGTCATGCCCATCAACTGTAATCGCGCCTTTGGTCACATCGTAGAAACGCATAAGAAGATTAATCAGTGTGGTCTTACCAGCACCAGTCGGACCTACAATAGCCACCATTTCGCCTGGTTTGACTTCCAGATTGAAATTCCGAATGAGCGGCTTGTCTGCCACATACTGGAAGTCCACATCCTTGAAGCTAACCTGACCTGTCAGATCTTGATCCAGCTTTTCTGTCTTATCATTGACTTCATCTGCTTCGTCCAGCACTTGGAAAATCCGGTCCAAAGAAGACTTGGCACTCTGCAGCTGACCTGCTAACTGAGTTAGGTTTTGAATGGGCTGGTTAATCTGCCAGACATACTGAACAAAGGCTTGCATATTTCCGACTGTCAAGCGCCCAGCGATAACCTGAAGACCGCCCAGCAGAGCCAGCAAGAGGTAGGTCAGATCTGAAATAACATTCAAAACAGGCATCATCAAACCAGAGATAAAACTGGCTTTAAAACCCACTTTCTGCAAATTTTGCGTAATTTGACGAAAATCCTCCTGGGAGCTTTCTTCTCTGATATAGAGCTTCAAAATATTAAAGCCTGTCAAATTCTCCTGAACAAAGCCATTCATAGCTCCTAGTGCATCTGCCTGCTGTTTAAAGTAAGGCTGGGATTTCTTCACGATAAAGCGGGCACTAAGGTAGGTAATCGGAATCGAGATTACCACAATTATACCCAACTGCAGATTGAGTACCAATACCATGGCAATGACCAAGATTAGAGTAAAGACTGCGTTGATAACCTGCAGAAAGGACTGCTGCAAGGCATTGGAAACAGCTTCGACATCACTGGTAAAACGCCCCAGCAAGTCACCAAACTGGTGCTTATCAAAGTAAGAAACGGGGATGCGATTAATCTTATGACTAAGTTCATCGCGCAAGTCACGAATGGTAGCCTGCACTGCATTGGTCATAAAGTAATTTGAATAGTAAGAACCGATTTCATAAAAAATTGCCCGCACAAAATACAAGACCATGACCCAGCCAACATAGGACACATTAATCTGGGCACCAGCCACACCTTTAGCCATATCCAGCAAATTATTTGTCAGTTCAGTAATGGCTAGACCTAAGACAAAGGGCTCGACGACACTCATAACGACGCTGAGGATTTTGAGGAAGATCGCAAAGGCGACTGCAAACTTATAAACTTTTAGATAGCTCCACAGGCGAGCAAAACTAGATGTGTTTTTCATATCAGTCTCCTTTCTATTCCTCTGCCAAAGATTGATTTTTCAGCTGCGAATCCGCAATTTCACGATAGATATCGTTGGTTTCCATTAGTTCTTCATGCTTCCCGCGTCCAACGATTTCGCCCTGATCCAAGACAATAATCTGGTCAGCGTCCATGATGGTTCCCACTCGCTGGGCTACAATCAGCACCGTTGCCTGACCTGTCACTTCCTTGAGGCGACGACGAAGCACCGCATCTGTCTTATAATCCAGAGCAGAAAAAGAGTCATCAAAGATATAAATATCCGGCTTTTTGACCACCGCTCGGGCGATAGAGAGCCGTTGCTTCTGCCCACCAGATAGATTGCTGCCTCCTTCGGCCAGATGAGTCTCAAAACGCTCTTCCCGACTCTCGATAAAGTCCTTGGCTTGAGCAACCTCAGCCGCCTGACTCAGCTCCTCTTGGCTAGCTTCTTCCTTCCCATAGCGTAGGTTTGCTGCGATGGTTCCGGTAAATAGCAGAGCCTTCTGCGGAATAAAGCCAATCTTCTGACGAAGAGCTTTCAGATTGTACTCACGAATGTCCACACCGTCCACTAAAATCTTACCTAGTGTTACATCGTAAAAGCGCGGAATCAGCTGCACCAGTGTTGACTTCCCAGAACCAGTTGAACCGATAAAGGCAATAGTCTCACCCGGCTTGGCCTTGAAGGAAATATTATGCAGTACAGGACTCTCCGTCTCACCCGGATAAGCGAAGGTTACATTGTCGAACTCCAGATACCCCTGCGTATCTGTCTCAGTTATACCATCTTCATTAGGATTGATTGAAATAGGCATATCCATAACTTCTTTTAGGCGTTGACTCGATACCGCTGTCCGTGGATACATGGTAAAGAGATTGGCCAAGAAGAGGAAGGACAGTAGGGCGTGAAAGCTGTATTCGATAAAGGCAACAAGATTTCCGATTTCAAGACTGCCGTCCCGCAAGGGGTCAAGGGCAAACCAGACAATGGCCACAATCATCGCAATAATAATCTGCACAAAGAGTGGCTCTGTCAGACCAGTCAGCTTAAAGAGCTTATTGGAGTTTTGCGCATAGACCTCATTTTCATCAGCAAAACGCTTCTCTTGAAATTCCTCACGCGCAAAAGCTCGTATAACACGCAGACCAGTCAGATTTTCCCTTACATACTGATTAATCTTATCAAGGGTCTTCTGCTGCTTTTCAGACAGGGGCTTGGTTTTAACCGCTACATAAATGACCACGACTGCCAAGAAAGGCACTGAAACAGCTACAATCCAGGCCAAAGATGGACTAGTCAGAAAAATCATGAGAATACTGGACAGCATCATCATAGGAGTAATGACACCCATTTTAAGGGTTTGCTCCGCAAACTGCATGAGTACAAAAGCATCCGAAGTCAAGCGCGTGACCAAAGAAGACACTCCAATCTGCTCATATTCATGATGAGAATACTCTTGCAGCTTGGCATAGAGATCATTGCGCATGTCCTGCACCATGGTCGTCGTTAGCTTCCCAGCCGCATAAGCCAGAACGATTCGCCCCAGCACTCCTAAGATAATAACGCCAAACATCACCCAAGCCCAGAAAAAGAGCCAGTCTGTCTGCTTAGGATTGATTCCCTCATCAATCATTCGAGCCAGTACCGTTGGCAACCCTAGATTGACGATTACAAAAAAGATTGCCGCCACAAAATCCAAGACTAGCCACTTAGGATATCTCTTCAAATAAGACCAAATGTATAACATAACTCCTCCTTCACCATCTATTCAAAAATAACTCACTCTAAAGCACCCAAGTGCTTTCTAAACACAGAAAAGAGCGCGCAAATGCACGCTTTAATATGAATATTATAACAAAAATATGAAGTAGGGTAAAGGTCATTTCAGACTTTTTTCTCGCCTAGTATCAGCCTCATAAATGACTGTCAGCAGCAAACTGCCTGAAAGCAGACTAGCTACAGTTTTAATTGCTTGACTTATATAGAAAAACAAACCTAGTTTTCACTAGGTTTGTAATTTCTTATCTGCAAGAAGGTCTGAATCTAAGAGTAATTTAAGTTCTTACCCAGCACAAACTTGTCAGACTTGCCATTTTGCTGACTGGTTGGCCGGCTCAAATCCATCACTTCTGGTTTTCAAAGATTGATGTTCTGAAATCTTTAGTCTGATCAAGGTAAGCTTTGAAGACTGCTTTTTTAAGCTTATGGACAGCACTGTCATGTTCTGGTTTATAGCCACTCCAAGAATACCAATTATCATTTGCATCTTTGAGTACGGCTTCATCCATCAATGCCTGCAACTCTCCCACGGTACTTATAGTCTTGGTAGCATAACTTGTCCATGGTTGTCTCGTATCATCAAATGTGACCTTATTCAAGCTGTCGAACTTGTTTTTACGTTCTTCATACATAGCCTTCTTAAACTCGGTCCAATTATTAAATTGACCATTGAAGACCTTACGTAAAACCAATTCATCTGTTACCAGACCTCTGGTCTTACCATAGATACTGATTGTTTTTCCATTTTGCTTGGCATCATCTTCATACTGATTAGAGATATAAGGGACCATGCCATCTTTGAATCCTTTGGCTGCCAGAAGCTCATAAGCCATACGTCGTCCCATAAGATCACCAGGCGTTCCTTTTTCACTGCTTAAAGCCGAATAAATCGGAGAGAAGAGTTTAATCGTATGGTAGCCATTTCTTTCTACATCACCATTTTTGTACTCACGCGCTGAAAGAATATCATTTTCAATGAGGCTGTCGAATGAGTTTAATTTTTGCGCATCCGCCATTGTAATATTTTTTATCACATTCGTTGCGTAAACATCATTTCCATCAGCATCTCGGGCATATTTATTCTCAACTTTTCTCAGCACGTTCACTTTCTGCACATCGGACAGACGGTTCACGATTGACATCCCTTCTAGGTACTCCAACATATAAATGACATCAAACATGTTGTGAACATAGTTTTTCAAATCATCCGCATCTCTGAATCGTTCAGTTGGATCCAGGACTTGCAAACGAGATTTTTCAGTCGCATCATTTTTGTCATATTTGAGAATTGAGTTGACTGTGATTGTCGCATCATCTGGATGGTCCGGTGCTTGCAACAAGCCCTTGGCGAAGAATTCAGGACCAAGACCGCTTCTCCTTCCATATCCGCCTAAATAGATCTCGTTATCAGAATCATGCGTCATTTCATGGGTATAGGTAATGGCTCCGTCCTTGTCAAGCATACGATAACCCATGTAGTAAACACCGTCACCTGTAGCGTAAGCTCCATGCTTATTGTGTACGACCTTGTTTCCAACCGGCCCAAAGAAATACTTCATAGCTGGATTAGAACTGTCAAATTGCTCCTCTGCTGTAGCCTTGCCAACAGTAGTGTCATCACCAAACTTATAGGCATCATAGAGCAAGATATTTCGATAGAGCTTTTCACGTCCCTGCTCGTCTAATATTCTGTACCAATAATCATAATGGTCGCGTTGGCGTTTTGCGGTTTCCTGAGCATTATCCTCAACAAACTTATTGAGTTCTGCTCCCGCTCTGTGCTCATTATTTCTATATCTGTCATAGGCGCCAAATCCAAGACTGGATATAGTCGATATGACAAAGACTGATCTTTCAGGCATTGTCAGCAAAGGTAGAACCATATTTCGGTATTTCCAAGTGTCGCTGGTAATTCGATCATATACCCCGATAGAATACTTGCTGCCAGCCTGCTCTTGTTTGACCCTCACCTCATCAATAGCTGATTTTTCTTCAACGATATAAGCCTTGCTTTGCTCTTTGAACCATTGATTATTCGTTTTGTTTGGTAAAAATACTTCTCGGTAATTGGCAAGCGTGCTAAACAAATCTTTTGTTGCATTATTATTTGCAAGGCTAATGCTATAGGCATCTACGTTGTTCTTGGCTAGAAGATTGTTAAAGCCAGATTTCCCTAATTCAATGATTGTGTCTAGCGATGATACATTACCCTTACCAAAGAAATCCATGTGGTACATGACTATGTCTTTGACATTCACGTCACCATAGTTAAAGTTGTACCAGCGCTCTAAATAGGTCAAGCCTAAAAGCAAGGCTTCCTTATTGCGTTTGATTTTATCAACGACGTAACCATTAATCGTATGATTTTCGCTGGCAATAACTGCATCAGCCGACAACAGTTTTTCCAGTGTATTTGCTAGATTTTCCTTCGTTTTGGCAAACTGCTCTTCTAAGTATAATTCCGTTAATGAAACGTCTGAAGAAATACCTAGGGTGTTTCTGATAGCCTCTGACTGATAATCGACCGCTTTCAAATCAGGTAAAACTTCATTGATGATCGAACTATGACTATGCAAGAATTGATTTGGCGTATAGATGAGTCCTGTATCGCCCACGCGATATTCTGCTAACTTACTAAAGTCAGATTGGTAGGTGAGATCTAGTATTTCAGATGAATGATCCTGATAGTGCAGCAAGAGCTTATTAGCCGCCTCCTTATGTGAAGCAATATCTGTAATCACTTCATTATCCTTCATCATGACTGCAGATAGGACTACTTTTTCATGCAAAGCGCTATCTTCTTTTACCAGATTACCGTATTTGACAATGGTTGCCTTATTATAAAAAGGCAGTAATTTTTCAATATTCTTATATGCTAATGCTCGACTGGCTTGATAGTCTTTAACCTTAGAGAAATCACTTTCTATATTTCTGCTAGTCAGTAAGCTTTCGACTTTCGGTACAGCAAGAGAGTTGATTTCAGATTTCTTACTTGCGATTTGAGAAGCATCAACCAGCGTCCCTCTCTCTTCAAGAGATTCCTTGGTTACGACCTCATCCTTTTCAAGAGTCACTTTGTAGACTCTGTTGTCCTTGTTGCTATATGAGTCAGTTATCCTCATTCCTCGATAGTGATAGCCACTAATCGCATTTCCGTTCATAACATTGACATCGCTAAGAACATTATGCAATCTTCCAGCGTGTCTCTCTTCGCTAGAATCTCTATCCCATAAGTAGCCAGCCACACCAGCAACGCTGCCAAAGCGCTTGACATTATTAATTTGGCCCTCAGCGTAACTATTGCTGATAAGCGCATCTTTCTCGACAAGACCTGCAAGGCCGCCGACAGTTTGGTTTGTGCTATCCGCATTTGACGAGATGGTAATTGTAGCTTTTGACTTATCGACTACTGCATTGATGCCAGTCAGTTGACCTACTAATCCTCCGATATTGTATGGTGACCTCGTTTCATAGGAGTTGACAATTCTTCCCTTGAAACTGCTATTGGTAATCTTAGAATTATCTGCCTTCCAGACCAAGCCACCAATGCCACGTTCACCAGCCAGAACACCGTCTACGTGGACATTGTTAATCCTTGTTGCATTATTGGCTTCATTTGCAAGGGCTCCAATATCAGTTTTCCCTGAGATATTTACATCTTTAAGAGCTAGATTTTCTACGGTAGCAGCACTCAATGTATCAAATAAAGGCTTCTTCAAATTATAAATAGCATAATTTTTTCCATCTTTGCTGCCAAATAGCTTACCAGTAAATCTACCATTTATATAACTGCTAGCGCCATTTTCTAGTTCGACCTCATTGGCATTCAGACTAGCACCTAAATAATAGGTTCCATTGAGATCATTATTTATAGCTTGAACCAAGTTACTAAAGGAAGTGAAGTTTGTGACTTCTCTCTCTGCCTTTTTAGCTAGATAGAAAGTAAAATTGTCCTCGTACTTATTGTCAACGTCCTGTTTTAATTTTTCCGCACTTGCTGTAATTTTATAAACCGGCTGGCCATCTTTCGTGCTATCGACTATTGAAGAAATCGGCAAGAAGACATCTTTAAACTTAGATGATTTCACTTTCACGAAATAATTCTCTTGATTGCTTGGAATGGCATCCAGAGAAACATGCTGCTTGTATTTTCCATCAGTTAGACTATACAGCTCTACATCAGATACATTTCTTAGCTCGATATTCTTTTCTGGTTCTTGCTTCTGCTCTTTCGGCTCTTGAGCTTTTTCAGCAGGATTTTGCGCTTCTGACGCCGCTGGTTCGATGTTTCCAGTATACTCTTGCGGAGGTTCTACCTGTTCAGGTTCAACAATCGCTCCGGCTTGGACATCTGTATACTCAGGTAATGGAGCGACCTGCTCAGGTTCCACTACCGCTCCGGCTTGGGTTCCTGTATATTCAGGTAATGAAGACACTTGTTCAGGTTCTACGATTGCTCCTGCTTGCACTTCTGTATACTCCGACAATGGCGTAACTTGCTCGGGTGCTACTACTGCACCGGATTGCGTTCCTGTGTATTCAGGCGACGGGGTGACTTGTTCAGGTTCTACTACTGCACCTGCTTGAGTCCCCGTATACTCTGGTAAGGGTGTAGCTTGTTCAGGTGACACTACTGAACCTGCTTGAACACCAGTGTATTCAGGCAATGGAGTAACTTGTTCGGGGGCTACTACTGCACCAGATTGAGTTCCTGTATATTCTGGTAATGAAGACACCTGTTCAGGTTCAACAATTGCTCCTGCTTGAACACCAGTGTATTCAGGTAATGGAGTAACTTGCGCAGGTTCTACTATTGCCCCAGATTGGACACCTCCAATCTCCGGTTCAATTTGTTCAGGCTCAACGATGGCTCCAGATAATGTACCTCTATACTCAGGTAAGGAAGCCGCCTGCTCAGGATCAACGATTGCACCGGATTGGACGCCTGTGTATTCTGGTAATGGTGCGACTTGCTCAGGTTGAACCAAGTTAGAAGCTACTGGTTTGTCGCTAGGCGCGTCAAGTTTTTTAGTCCCTTTTTCCACTATTTGAGGAGTTGCTTCCTCTATTTTTGTCGAAAGAACTTCCCTAGAAACTTCCGCATTATCTACTGTGAAAATCCGAACGACTTCGATTTTACGGCCTGGTTTGCCTTCTTTTTTTACTCTTACAGTCCCCTCGGCTAAATCAGGATTCTCTTGTATTTGTTCTCCAAAGGCTATCTCAGTTTCAATAGACGTTTCTTTGTATAATAGTTCTGGTTTAACTACTCGGCCAGACAAGACTTCATCTTGAGGCTCAATTGTATTGACGCCAACCGTTTGATTTTTCAGCCCATTCTTATCTAAAGAAAGAGAATAATCAAGCTTCTTATTTTGGTTTAAAGTTTCTTTATCTAGATTAGCATTCTGCTGATTATCAAGAATCTTATTACCTAATAATTTTTTAATCGATTCATCTTTTATATAGCCAACATAGGTATAACCTGAGATTTCACTTGGTGACGGCAGACTTTCCCCAGCCGACACTTGATATTCCGCATTATACTGTAGCAAGATCCCATTTTCCAGCGCATCAACGGATAGTATCAAACCTCCTCCGACACCAGCACCCACCAAAACAGTCAATAGGAACTTGTTTTGAACCTTTCTTTTTGACACAACAAAAACAACAAATCCTATCGTCGTTAACAGACTAGCCGTCATCATAGTATTGAAATTGTTATCATCGCCTGTATTCGGTAACGTTTTTGCTCCAGAATTTGAGTTTAACCTGTAGACAAGATAGTAAGTCTCCTCGTTGCTTTCTGACATTTTAGGAAATCCACTTACAATCAACTCCTTTTCTTGCGGAGTTATTTCAGTATCTGTCACGTATTTATAGTGTACATTCACCTTTTCCTGCGCTTGAACAGAGTCAACCCCAAAGATAGACACAAAAAACAAACTAGAAATAGCAGCCGAAACAAGCCCGACAGCTAATTTCCTAAAAGCAAACCGAGTTTGCTTCTCCCCAAAAAACTTTTTCATAAAATCCCTTTCAAATTATTCTAAAAAGAATAACAAATCCTTTAAACCATAGAATGAGCAACAGTAAGCCATTGCATTCATTCATCTGAATCCCCCTAACAAAAATTCCCTAATCAACAATTTCATATAACTTTTATCTTATTCATAATATCTCCTAAATCGCAATAATCTGTCTAAATTATATCATACAATCCTATTTTTTGTTAGCGTTTTAACATAAAAATGATTTTTGAATACAAAAAACCAAGTCTTTCGACTTGGTTGATTTCTATGATTGGAAACTCTATTATTTAAGAGTAATAAGTTGCATCATACTACAAACAACCCCATTATACGGTTTGTAGATAGTTCTAATTATTTTAGCAGGGTTTTGGCAGGATTTGATGTTACTCCAAACTTTCTTAATGCTTGAGTTATCTCCGCTCCACCAGTTGCGTTCTGACCATCATATAAATGAGAATAAGTATTCAACGTAGTTGCTTTATCAACTCTTCCAGATCTCTGAGAAACATATAATACATCTTTTTTTAATACGTTAATCATAAAACTGTCGTGTGAATGTCTGAGTCCTTTTCCAGTTATGACAGGAACACCTGATTTTATAGCATGCCTTTTCAAAATTCTACTTAAAGTAGATTTGTTTAAAGGACTACCAAACCGTGCTAAAACAAAATCGTCTTCTGAACTTTGAATCTGGATTTCCCTCCATCTTTTAAGCACAGATATAGTTTCATCATCAAGTTCAATATACCTAATTCCTGCTGCAGTCTTTGTTTGGTCTTTACGAGTATAAATTCCATTCCCTTCATACTCAAGTGTGGATTGAACATGTAATAATTTGGAATTAAAATCTATATCTGACCACTTAAGGCTTAATCCTTCAGATACCCTTACTCCAGTCATAAAATATACCCAAACAACAGTGAACCTATGAATATCCTCGTAATCATTTAAATTAAAGGATTGGACTACTTTCTGAAATTCTGCTAGAGTCCAAAATTTTGTTTCTGGACGTTTACCTTTTGAATTATTTAAAGCTTTACATGGAAAGGTTTCTATATAACCTAATCGTTCAGCATAACCTAAACACTGTTTAAAACGAATCCATACTCCTTTAGCATAATTTAGGCTATAAGTATCGACTAAATAAATTCTAAACTTTTCACAATCTCTAACAGTTATATCACTAAGAATCTTCTTTCCAAAAACATTTACAAACATTTTATGTTGACAAGAAGTTGTTTTATAAGTAACTTTTTGAACAGTTTGTTTATAATAAGGCAAATAAACAGTTTCCATGTATTCTTTAAACGTCATATAACCAGAAAAGCTATTCTGTTTATTGATAAATTCAGCTCTTATTCTACACAACTCTTCATATGCTTGTTTTTCCGTTCTAAAAGAATGTCCACATTGATCCTTGTATGATTTTTTTCTTTGTCTTTTATCTGTCAATTCATTATTATCCTTATATCACTAAATGGTTTTAAAATATATTCATATTCAATTAGTATTTTAACAATTAAGTTGATTAGAATTATCAACATGAGGTTAATACTGAAGAAGTATTCAATAATATTTATAAAAGTTTTTACACCGATTTAATAAAATTAGAAAAACTTGAGATTGAGGATTACCAAAGATTTCAAGATGTTATTAAATTGCTAGATGTATTAATGAAAATACTCGAGCAAAATTATTCTTTAAAATATAATTTGTAGGAAGCACTTGTGTGCTTCTTTTTTATTAAATTAATAATAAAATAAAATCTGTTTCCAAAGGATGAATTACTACTAAACTAAAATATTGAAAGAAAATCCACTCAACTAACTCTTCTATTTCAGAATCATCACCCCAAAACAAATATTCTTCTGAAAGTAATAATTCAGTAGCATACTTTTTGAGAACTGTGCTCGTTACATCATTTACTTGGTTTTCTACATTACTTATTTGGCTAGGAATATCAGAGATTCTTAGCTGACTGAAACCTAGTTTAGTTCTTTCATGTTTTAACCGAATTGCTATTTTTTTCGTGAGATAATCTTCAATATTTATAAACAATTCATTTTACCTTTCAAAATCTAATTATTCTGGGCTTTAATATATACTTAATTTCCTTCACTTCTCCAATATTTGTATGCCTCGCCTGCAACAATTGACTGAAGCAACTTAAATAAATTTTCATCTTGAAATAATTTAACAAAAACTTCATTAGCCGAATTAGAGAGTTCAACAACCTGATCTTCAAATTCTTTTGGAAATAGGGAGTTTTTAAACATAGGAAAATCATTACTTCTTGCTAAAGAACGTTGTTTTTCTGTTGGATTATTAACCACGTGATTAACAAGCATCTCAAGTATAACACGGTCATCTTCAGTAAATGTATCTGGGAACTGACTATTAATTTTTTCAATTATTGCAGTTAAGCTATCCTTCTCCTCAGGAACCTTTACAGTTGGATTAATTTTTTCTTGTTGTTTATACTGAGACTGTTCACTAGATGATAAATCTATAGAACCAAAACCATCCTGTGTCAACTTGTAATATTCCATACGAATCTTATCTTCAATGTCTACATAATCTACGCCTGGAATTGGTAAAAGATTTATCAAATAAGTAACAAAAATACTCTCTTCCAATAAATCTTTGTCAAAAAGTCTTATAAGTTGGGAAATATAATTATATTTTTCTTTAAAACCTCTAAGGAGAGTTCTAAATTCATACTGAACTGTATCATCCAGTTCTTTATATCTTTCAATTATCGGTCTAAAGGCAGCCGAAAGTCGTCCAAGCAATTTTGCATCTTGTTCTATGCTAGCTTTACTATAAAGACCAGAAACTTTAAGAACGTCTTCATCAGTATAAATTTTGTATTTTCGAATTTTTTCTTTAGCATCATAAAGCATATTGGGATCAATAGCCTTATCAAGACTGGAAACTTCATAAAATGGCTGAAATGCTTTTTGAATTTCTTCTGCTGTATTTTTAAAATCCAAAATAAATGTATCTGATTTATTAGTTGTAGTTCGATTAAGGCGAGATAATGTCTGAACAGCTTTGACACCACGAAGTTTCTTATCTACAAACATTGTATGTAACAATGGTTCATCAAATCCTGTTTGATATTTTTCAGCCACAATTAAAATATTGAAGTCTGTTCCATGAAAAACTTCTTTTAATTGATTTTCCTTTACATGAGAACCATCTTTAAGAATGTTTAATCCAACTTCATTATAGTTATCACCTCCATCGATAACGTCACCTGAAAAAGCTACCAGAACCCCTATATCACGATATCCCTTTTCATCAATATATCGTTTAAATTCATTTAAGTAGCGAACTGCAGCCAAACGAGAACTCGTTACAACCATTGCTTTCCCTCTACCACCTATACTATGACGTGTCTTTTCTCTAAACGTCTCAATCATAATCTCAGTTTTCTGAGCAATATTATATGGGTGGAGGTCAGCATAACGAGTGATAATTCGCTTGGCAGTTGAAGGTGGAAGTTTTGGATCATCCTCAACCAACTTAGCTATCTTGTATGCCGTATGGTATGTCATGTAATTTTTTAAGACATCTAAAATAAAGCCTTCCTCAATAGCTTGTCTCATTGAATACACATGAAAAGGAACAAAACTACCGTCAGCTTGCTGAGTTCCAAACATTTCCATTGTTTTCACTTTAGGAGTTGCTGTAAAAGCATAAAATGATATATTTTCATGTCGTCCCTGTCCAAGCAAAATAGTATTTAACTCATCTTCTTCGTCACGGGCTTTTGAAGCTTCTTCCTCATCAAACTCTTCCCACTCTTTTAAAGCATCCTCTGTGTCCGATAAAGCTCTCCTCAATTTTTGAGCTGCTGTTCCTGTCTGTGAAGAATGTGCTTCATCCACAATGACAGCAAAACGTTTACCTTGTGTTGAATCGACTTCTTGATAAATAACTGGGAATTTTTGCAGGGTGGTTATTATGATTTGGCGACCATCATTTATCGCTTTCAACAAGTCTTTAGAAGATTTGTTTTCTCCAATAGTCTCAACTAGACCTGTTGTAGCATCGAATGAAGTAATAGTATCTTGCAACTGCCTATCTAATACTGTTCTATCTGTAACAATTATAACTGAGTTAAACAAGGGTTGATTCTGATCATTGTGAATTCTCTGCAAGTGATAAGCTAACCAGGCAATTGAATTAGATTTTCCAGAACCCGCTGAGTGCTGAATCAGATAATGATTCCCAGAACCGTTCTGTTGAGTGTCTTCTACTAACTTTTTAACAACATCTAACTGGTGATATCTCGGGAAAATCAACGTTTTCTTCTCAACCTGTTTTCCCGATGAATTCTTTTCAATCTTAACTTCTAGATTCATAAATCTCTGTATGATATCTAAGAGGGCATCTTTTTGCAAAACATTCTGCCAAAGATAGGCTGTTATATAATCATCATCACGTTCAGGATTCCCAGCACCACCAACATTTCCAGCACCATTCGAGCCTTGATTGAAAGGTAGAAAATAAGTCTTGTCTCCAGCTAGTTTCGTAGTCATCCACACCTCGTGAGTATCAACTGCAAAGTATACAAGAAAACGACGATTGAATTGGAAAACCAGTTCTTTCGGATCTCTATCAAACATAAACTGTTTTTTTGCATGTTCTACAGACTGATTCTTAAACTGGTTTTTCAGTTCAAGAGCTACTAGAGGTATACCATTTATAGACAAAACGATATCAATCGTATTTTTGTTATGAGGGCTATAAGCAAACTGACGTGTAATCGTAGTTTTATTTGCTTGATAGGCAAGACAAAGTTCATCATTTAAACTAGAAGATGGTTTAAATTGTATTACTTTAAATTTACAGCCTCTATCCTGTATACCATTACGTAGTACATGTAAAATCCCATGGTTATTAACTTCTTGTTCAAATCTCTTGAAAAAAGAACTTTCAGGATTTACTCCAACTACCTTTTTGTAACGTTCCCACATTTTATTCTGTGTTTCCTGAACATAGGATAAAAGAGCATCTAAATCGAGACCTTTTGTCGCATCATAGTTAGAATCTTGAAACTTATTTTTTATCCAACCACCCTCTGGTGAACTTAACCAAGTTTCGATATCTTGTTCAAAGCGTTTTTCATTATCTTCCATATTATTCCTTATCTTCTTCATCATTTTCCGATGAACTTTCTTGCTCATCATTTCCTAACACGCCTATCTGAGGGATAGTTGTTTTTTGCATTATTTTTGATATACGTTCAGCATGAGAATTAGCAATCTCGGCCATAGCAGGTGCAATGGTTTTGGAAATATCTATTCTAGGAATAGTTATACTCTTCATTGCCTTTGCTATTGTTTCTCCTAATAGAATTGCATTGTGGGCCGGTATTGTCTTTGTGTAGGCTTCAACCGCTTTTTGAAATTGTTTCGACATTTCAAGAAGTCCTTGTAGTGCAACAGTTGAAACCTTTGTATTTTGGTAAAATTTCCTTTCAAGTAGCTCATCTTGAATTTTGTGAAATATATTAGCATAGGTCCGAACTTCATTTTTACAGAACTTCCAATCATTAAAGCTCATTTCTTTATGGTGAGCGACCTTATTTCGGACATTTCTAATCTTCGTTATGACTTCTTCATCAATATTATGCTTAGGTAGTAAGGGCTTTATATTCACTTCCCACAGACTTCGAAATTCTATCTTTTCGGTTAGGTTTTGAAGTTTTTCATATAGATTACTATCTTTGATAATATCGCAAAATTCATAGGAGTCACCAACTGCTAGCCAAGCTTTCGCAAACAAGAGTTTTTCTAGTTGACTCAAATCCAAATCTTCAACATAGGCATTTAATGTTTGTTTTTTGCGTCCAGCGGTCGCATCCGTCACATCATAAAAATGGTAAATGAAGTAAAAAATCTTTCTTAAGTTTGTTTCATAGTCAAGAAGAGTCGAGTAGCATTTTTTCGCATAGTAAGCTGATAAGTCGGCAGAGTAGTGAGTTACTTCAAAATGTTGACTCAAGACTCCACTTATCCTTGCCCTAAACTTATCATAGAAATACGCCTTCCTCCAGTGGACATCAACTGTCGCCTTTAGTCGACAATGGAGGATACTATCTGATTTTCTGATGATTGTTTTAAATTGTAGCGGATTATCCTCTGGGAAATTGTAAGTAAGCGTATTGGTTTTCTCCAACCGATTTATGTCGTGAATCCTTTCAAAGGATTCCCAAAACAGCTGGCGTAAGTCTCCATCTTGGATTTTTGGTTTTAACAATAGTTCAAAATCAACTTTCATAGCCTTCCACTCGTTTTTTCCCTGTCACATATTCATAAATCATTGATTTTTTATAGTTTTCGTATTCAGAAATCACATTCTCTTTTTCAGTTATTAAAGTATCAATTTGTGCAGTTTTTCTGTCGAGAAAATCAGCAATTTGATTTTGTAATTCAAAACTTGGTAACATCAATGGAAGCTTCTTAACATCATTCCAATTTACACTTTGTCGAACTCCTGAACCCATACCATAATATCCCTTATTCACATCAAACCCAAAAAGTTGATAATAAACGAAACGAGAACATACTTTTTTGGTTGATCTGATAGTTATATAAGCCGAAGTTATAATACCTCGTTCTTCAGAAATTCCTTGTCTTAGACTTTTTTTATCATTCTGTAAATCTGTCATCCTCAATACAATATCATCCTTCTCTATAATATTGTACCCTTCGAAACTTTCCGGAAGCAATCCTTCACCAGAGTTAATATCTCGCTTTTTAATCCGTCCATAAGATAAACTCAGTAGATTTGTTTCAATCATTCCCGTATTCTTTTGTCTAACTTGTTCGAATAATTGACCAATTGTAAATTTATTCCATTCTTTGGGAGAGTCCCCTATCCATTCCACTCCAGACGGCACTAGTGTCTCACTTGAATTAAGTCCTTTAGTTACAATTTCCGTAATTATAGACTGTTTATATGATTTTAACTCTTCAATCGTTTGTTTCGTATCTGTAATAATACCATCAATTAGAGCTGTCTTTTCATTAAGAAATTTTGCAATTCGTTGTTGTTCGGAAATCGATGGAATTGGAAGTAGTAGGCAGTTTAACTTTTCAGATGGTATTCTCATTCTAATAGTGTTTAATTTCCCATTACTTGACTCTTTAATAAGAATACCATTACCTAAACCCATTAAACTTTTTTGAAACTCTTTAGTTTGAAATAAATAGTAATAGTAATCTATATTTGCATAATCATTATCTGAATAGAATGTATAATATACTGGACTCACAGCCCCAAACCAACTTGAAAGACCAACAGCGCCAGCTAAAATATTCATACTGTTTATTACGATATCATTAGGTCGCGCTACTTTATATGCGGATAAGTCATCTTTCGCTTTATTTCCCCCACCTTTTTTTTCTGAGTATGGGAAAACTCCTTGTTCTATCGATAACGATAGGATAAAATCCGTCACAATAGGATCATTCTTTTCTTTACGTTCTTTAAGTATATTTTTCCATCTTCGTAATTCCCACTCTTCAGGTATTACTCCTATCCATTCAACTCTACTTTGTTTCATCTTATCCATGAACAGCTCCCTTTGTAATCTCATTTAACCGAATTAAAATTACAATTCCTAAATGAATTAGAAAATTTTTTCTAGATTCATCAAATTCGGATTCTCTTTCTTCTAGCGCTTGCTTGTGGCTATGTCTAAAAACTTGTAATTGTTTTCGAAAATTCTTCAATTGTTCTTCTGTAAACAAACCATAAAAGTCAGATTCGTCTACCAAGAGAAACTTACCATTAGATAATTTCATAAGATTCTCAATCACTTCGGCAATTGTTCTTAATTTTTCATCATCAGTTTGTTGTTCCCATGTCGCATCTCTAAGAGATATTTTCTTGATAATAGTCTGTAAATCATCTGGTACTGGCTGAAGGATTATGCCGTCTTTAAGAATATCTAACCCGAAAATTAATATGCGTCTCTCATCCCACGAGACTGTTCCTAAACACCCACGTTCGATTTGAATATGAGATCTTATTTTATTATAAGCAAAATCATAAAGAGTACTTGGGGTTTTTAATGCGTTAGGAAATTGTTTTATTTTATACCCCTGATTATCTAAATACCGACGAATAAGCTGAAACTCTTTATTCAAAGTCTTATTGTGGTAATATTTTTCATTATCAGGACTGATTAATTCTTTGAATCTTTCAATCAGTTCATTATCATCAAAGTAAATAAACTCATCAAGTTCAATCATCTCTTTCTTCCCCTTTTTGATCAATAAGAGTTTCAAAATTCTTAATGATTCTCTCTTCTAGAGTTTTAAGGCGTTGAGCAATATCTTTTGAACTTTCTGGTGCTTGATATTTATAAAATAATCGTGTAAATGAAACCTCAAAACCAATCTTTGTTTTACTTTTATCAACCCAAACATCTGGATTAAAAGGTAGTACTTCTCGATTGATGTAAGTATCAATATCTTCTGTCAGAGGAATATCCTCAGTATCACGCTTGCTAGTATCAGGTTCTGGTTTCCCATTTTTCTTTCTGATAATATTGCCATTTTCATCATATAGAGGTGTTTCAACAACAACTTTTTGATAACCAAAAAAATCATTATTAAATATTTTAGACTCTACAATCGAATCATTTTCACTATAAACTTTATTAGCAAATTCTCCATAAGTCTCTACAATTAGTTCTCTGCGTTTCTTATCAATATCCACCTTCTTTTCACCAATATTTTTACGACGCTTAACAAAAGCTTTACTTGCATCTAATAACTGCACTTTACCCTGGCGTTCTTTAGTTTTATTTTTAGTGATAATCCAAATATAAGTAGAAATTCCAGTATTATAAAACAAATCTGTCGGTAGTTGTATAATAGCTTCCAGCCAGTCATTCATAATAACATGTCTACGAATTTCTGATTCTCCACCTCCTGCTTTTCCAGAAAATAATGCTGAGCCATTATGGATAATCGCCATACGCCCTGTATCTTTTAATTTAGCAATACCATTTAGTTGGAAAAGAAGTTGACCATCTGAAATCTTAGGTAAACCGACCCCAAAACGGCCTTGTTCACCTAAATCTGCCTCTGCCTTGACAGCACTCTGATCTTTCTTCCAGTCAATACCAAATGGAGGATTAGATATCAAATAATCAAAAGTATAACCTGAAAAAGCATCTTTTGAGAGAGTTGATCCTAAAGCCATATTATCCGGATTTCCTCCACGAATCATCGTGTCAGCTTTTGCAATAGCATAAGTTTCTGGATTTAACTCTTGACCAAACGTTGTTACATCTGCATTAGCATCTAAAGCTTTAATTCGCTCCATCATAGCTGAAAGCATTTGAGACGTTCCCATTGTCTGATCGTAAATAGTTCTTACTATAGCTTTATCTGATGGTTTTTCATCAATTAAGAGAATGTCTGTCATCAGATAAATAATATCTCGACTAGTAAAGTGTGCTCCTGCATCCTCTCCATAACTTTCTGAAAAACGACGAACAAGTTCCTCAAAAATGTACCCCATATCTGTTGAAGTCACTGTATCTGCACCAAGATAGGCTTTTTGACTATTAAATTCTTGAATCACTGAATAAAGCGCATCATTATTCTGCATCTTAGTGATTTCTTTATCGAATTCAAAGTTCTCTAAAATATCTTGCACGTTTTCTGAGAAACCATTAATAAATGACCTAAAGTTTTCTTCAATATTCTCAGCATCAGACAGGAGTGTATCAAAAGTAAAGTTGCTAGTATTATAGAAACTATAGCCTGAGGTATCTGTTAATTTTCGATTTTTAATCTGTTCAACTTTGATAGTTTTTACCTTCTCCAAAGTTTCCAGAACAGCTTTTCGTGTAGGAAGCAATGTATCATGAAGTCTTTTAATGACTGTCATAGGTAATATTACCTTACCATACTCATGTGGCTTGTATAGACCACGTAGAATTTCAGCTGTACCCCAAATGAGAGCAGCTTTTTTTTGAATATTAACTGTAGTTTGCTTTTGATGTTCATTTTCCGTTTTAATGTTCGACATTATTCTACTCCCACTTAAATAAATTATAAAAGACCTGCAATCGCTTTTATTATATCATATTTTATGTAACATTAAAAATTAAAAAAAAGCCACTAATAATAGTGACTCTATGGTTCTTGAATAGTTTAGAAATTAGAATTTCATAATTTATTTAGATATATTTTTATGCATTTAAATTATTTTATAAATAACTGATTTATCTCTTTAACAATAATTCATCTTTTAATACTTTCTAAATAAAGTAGAACTTGATTTAGAAAGGTAATTTAAAACAAATAGAATTGTAATTTTGTAAAGTTAAAGGAATCATATAAATATTCGATTCAGCCTCAGAAAAAGCCCCTTGATAGTATATCTCGACTTCTGATTTATTTTTTAGCGCTTCATTTACAATTTTCTTATTGTAATCATTTAAATGATCCTTATTAAATTTAAAGTTTAACTTTTTATCATTGTTCAGCATATTTGAATCAAGAGAGTCAAAAAAAACAAATACTAAACCTGGATATTTAATCGATTCCCATAATTTTGCTTTACCATAAAAAATATGAAATTCATTAAACGGTAAATCTTTCGAAATCATATAAAAGAGAGAATTCAGGGTGCTTCTACAATGAGTATTCTTTATTTTTTTAACATTTAGCTCTCTCTTATTTTGTTTTTTTACATATGCTTGGAACTCTTTTTTAGTCTTGAAAGATTTAAGTGAAAGGTTTTTATATAATTGAAAATTAAAATCTAGTTTAATTTCAGAATTATTGTTAAAATTTTTATCGTTAAAAATTGAAATCATAGAATCTAGTAACGAAATTCTATTTTGCTTTTTTTTTGCTAAAATCGAATGATTGTTAGCAGACTTTACAAACGTAGCTTTAGACATCTTTTCAAACACATTCTCAGTGTTAGATGTTGTTTTTTTACTATGACTTTGAACTGTATTTCCTAAAGTAATAAGTTTCTTGTCTTGTATACACTTGTAAGCATAAGTCAAATCACTATCAACTCTGCTCTGCTTTTCAGATTGATTTACTTCTTTACAACCCGCAACGTGTGGAAAATTATGATTACTAATATAAAAATATGGTTCCATTCTGGAATTTTTTTCGTTCCATACAGCACAACTTAGTGGGACACCACAATTCGGATCACAACACTTAAATTGATTATGCAAGTGATTAGGATACTTATTTTGAAATAATCTAACATTTGTTTTTACTAATATGTATCCTTCGATTAAAGTACTCTCAGCTCTTTCAACCATAATTTACACCTTTATCTTTCTATGTATTTATTATACCACTTTAATTATTAAAAAACCCCACCAAGAAAATTCCTAGTGGGGGAAAAATTTAGTTCTCCATTTTTTAAAATCGCTTTATGATATCAGAAAGACCATTAAATTGGGCTTCCGCAATCAAATTGCGGTACTCTATTATTTAAGAGTAACTGAAGCTCCAGCTTCTTCCAATTTAGCTTTAAGTTCTTCAGCTTCTGCTGCAGCAACGCCTTCTTTGATAACGTTTGGTGCACCATCAACAAGTTCTTTAGCTTCTTTAAGGCCAAGACCAGTGATTTCACGTACAACTTTGATAACGCCGACTTTCTTGTCGCCAGCAGCAGTCAATTCGATATCGAATGAATCTTTAGCAGCGGCAGCTTCACCAGCACCAGCTGCAGCTACAGCTACAGGAGCAGCTGCAGTTACACCAAATTCTTCTTCGATAGCTTTTACAAGGTCGTTCAATTCAAGGATTGAAGCTTCTTTAATTTCAGCAATAATGTTTTCAATGTTCAATGCCATTGTTATTTCCTCCAAATAATTTTTAAATTTATAATATTTTTTTCGTAGCTAGGCTACGCTGCGTAGCTTAAGATTAAGCTACGTCTTCTTTGTTTTCTGCAACTGCTTTGACAGCAAGTGCAACGTTGCGAACTGGCGCTTGAAGTACAGAAAGGAGCATAGAAAGAAGTCCTTCGCGGTTTGGAAGAGTTGCAAGTGCAAGAATCTCTTCTTTTGATGCGACAGCGCCTTCAATTGCACCACCTTTGATTTCAAGTGCATCAGCGTTCTTAGCAAAGTCGTTCAAGATTTTCGCTGGAGCAACAACATCTTCGTTAGAAAATGCTACTGCAGACGGTCCAACAAAAACAGATGCCAGGTCTTCAAGTCCAGCTTTTTCAGCTGCACGACGCAAGATTGAGTTTTTAATAACTTTGTACTCAACTTCGCTTCCACGAAGCTCACGACGAAGAACGGTATCTTGCTCAACAGTCAAACCACGAGCGTCGACAACGACGATAGATGCAGCAGCTTTCATTTTTTCAGCAACTGCGTCAACCAGTTCCGCTTTTTTAGCAATAATAGCTTCACTCATTTAGTGTTTCACCTCCGTAATTATTTTGCTTGGGGAATTTTCCAAAAGAAAAACGCGCCCAAACCTAGACACGAAAGTACAATACGCTTCTTTTTACATGATACGTTTTGTCCTCGGTAGGATTTTTATGAGTCGAGCTCCCCTACTGTCTTAGGCAGTTTTTTCAAACCATTGATAATTATAGCAAAAGAAAAAAAAGATTGCAAGTCTTTTAAGCAATCTTTTTTATTTTATTGAATTATATTGAAATTACACTGCATCAATCCACGTAATTTTCTTCCTTTTTATTAAACCAAGCGTATGGCAAACCTATGAGTAGACCACCACCGATGAGGTTACCGATAAAGGTTACACCCCAGTGGCGTAGGATATTTCCAATACCAAAATTTTGCACTTCCGCTGCTGCTGAGCTGAATTTCACGATAGCAAAGGAAGCAAAGTTAGCAGCCAAGTGTTCGTTAGTCAGGAATACAAACATATAAATGGCTGATATAACTAAGAAGAGCTTAGCTGTACTATCCTTGACCAAGACGAAGGAAAGAATAGCGATATTAACAAAGATATTGGCTAACACTCCCTCGAGCAGAATCAGCTCATTAGACCGAGCAAGCTTCATCTGCACGACACCAGAAATGAAACTTTCTTTGCTAAGCCCAGCGTAAGCAGCCGAGTTAGCAAAGAGCCAGCCGGCAATCAAAGCGCCAATCAGATTGAAAAAGGTACAATAAAGCAAAATCATCAAGGCTTTTTTCCAGTCAATCTTCTTCAAAAAGGTACCAGCAGTCAGAAACATCATGTTGGAAGTCACTAACTCTGCATTTAGAAAGACAATGTAAGCCAATCCCCAAGCAAAGATGAAAGGAAAGAGAAAACGCCCAGTTCCTGGAACGATCTTATTCGTCAAATCTGCCGCAATAGCCCCAGCACCAGTACTAAAGGTTAGGAAAGCTCCAGCAAAGATAGACCGAACAGCGTACTTGGCCTTGTTTGTATCAAACAAAGCTTCTTTCTTGTGGCAAGCTGCTTCAATTTTAGGGATAAATGTCGATTCAGGCATAAAAAATTCTCCTATTAATGTAAACTATGTATAGTATATCACAAAGTTCTTGCTTTTGATAGCGTTTTCGAGAACCTTTTTAAATTTTCTAAAAAAGATTTGAAAATCTATTTTCAAACCTTAAATCCTTTTGCTAACTGAGCAATATCTTCTGGCCGTGTTCGACAGCAACCGCCAAAAAGCCGCACTCCTTGATTTTTCCAAAGTTTACTATTTTCCAGCAAACTCCGCTCCTGCTCTGGATCATCATGCCAAGTCTTGGTCAAGCCATTATAAGTTTCGCCAGAGTTTGGATAGGTCAGAAAAGGTTTGTTGCACACTTGTCCAAGCCCATCTAATAAAGGAGCAATTAAATGTGGAGCTGTACAATTAAAACCAACTGCCAAGACTTGTGGGCTTTCTTGAGCCAAATTCCCTAATTCCTCAATCTTAGTGCCATCTGATATAGCATTCTCCGACTGGGCGACCAAGGACAAATATGCCTCAGCCTGCGGAAATTCCTCAGCTAAAAGTCGGAGGATTGCTGCTACTTCTGATCCATTTGGAATGGTTTCAATAGCCAGTAAATCACAGCCTGCTTCTAACAAAGCTTGAATACGCGGACGGTGAAACTCTTGGAATTCTCCCTCGCTCAGCTGGTAGTCTCCCGTATACTCCGAACCATCAGCTAAATAGGCAGCATAAGGCCCTACCGAGCCTGCAATCAGAGGATAGGGTCGCTGCTTTTGCTCTTCTGGAGATAATTCTTGCCAGACATTTTCGATTGCCTTTTGTGCTAAGAAGACTGTCTCTTTTAAAAGATCATAACCCTTTTCAGGAGTTAGTCCTGCCTCTATAAATGCTGGAATGCTAGCCTGATAACTGGACGTAGTGATGATGTCACTGCCAGCTCTTACATAGCTTTCATGCACATTTTGAATAATCTGAGGCTGGTCTAATAGGTATTGAGCGGACCAAAGCTTACCAGATACATCATAACCTCGGCTTTCCAACTCTGTACCTAAGGCTCCATCTAAAATAATAATTTCTTGCTCATCAAGCAAATCTTTAAATTTTCCCATGAAATACTCCTAAAATCTACGATGACGAAGGTAATAATATAGATAGCAAAGACCAACAAAAGGTAGACCAAAATAAAGTCCTGCCCTTTGGGACTTATCCCAAGCAATTCCAACGACAGATAGAACCAAAAGAACTATCGTAATGTAAGGCAAGAAAGGACTAAACGGAGTTTTGAAAGCTAGTTCGTCTTCTTGATGTTCTTTCAACCATTCTTTTCGGAAACGAATTTGAGCAATGGGAATAGACAACCAAACAACTACCACCGCAAAACCTGCAATCGAAACCAAAGCTAGGAAAACTGTGTCTGCCGCATAAAAACTTGCAAAAAGTGATAAAGCAGCCCCTAACATAGATAATAAGAGAGCTCTCATCGGTACACCATGTCGATTAATTTTTACAACTTTTCGGCTAATCATTCCTTCATTTGCCAAAGACCATAGCATACGACTGGAAGCATATAAACCAGAATTTCCCGCTGACAGAATAGCTGTTAAAATAACAAAATTCATGATATCCGCTGCATAAGGTAAACCAATCTTATCAAAAACAGTTACGAAAGGAGCCTGTGTCACTCCTGCTTCCTTGACTGGTAACAAAGCAGCTAGAACAATGATTGTCAACACAAAGAAAATTACCAAACGACCAATCGTTGTTTTAATTGCTTTAGGCACAGCTTCTGTCGGATTATCCGTTTCTCCAGCTGCAATACCAATGAGTTCTGTACCTGAAAAGGCGTAGTTTACTGCCAACATAATAGATAAAAGAGATGTCCAGCTTTTAGGAAAAGCTCCATGAGCTGTCAAGTTACTGAAGAAAGGCGCGTTTTGATGGTGACTCATAGGAATCAGACCAAATATCGCACCAATTCCCAAGATAATAAAGACAATAATCGTGATGACCTTGATGCTTGAAAAGTAGAATTCTGCTTCTGCAAACAATCTAACACTAAGAGCATTCATCCAAAAAATTACAGCTGCAAAAAAAGCCGCAAAAAACCAAGCTGGAACACTAGGAAACCATCGTTGCATCAGCATACCTGCACCCAAGAACTCTGTTCCTAAAGCCACCGTCCAACAAAGCCAATAGAGCCAAGCAACCGCAAAACCTGTGCCCAGACTAATAAACTTTGTTGCATAAGTGTGAAAGGAACCCGTCACTGGCATGGCAACAGCAAGCTCTCCTAAAGAGAGCATAACCAGATAAACCACCACTGCTCCAACTAGATAAGACAAGATGGCCCCCAAAGGTCCTGCCTGAGCAATCGTATAACCAGAACTGAGAAAAAGACCTGTCCCAATAACACCGCCAAGCGACAGCATAAAGAGATGCCTGCTCGTCATTTTACGCTGAAATTCACCTTCATTCTCAAAGTTGTGGTTTTGAGAATGTTCATGTTTTGAATCTTTTTTAGCCATAATACTTCCTTTATTTTTTTGCTATCTACCTATTGTATCATAAAGGAAAGTAAGGAATCATATATATTTTTTATTTGGGTCATAAAGAAAACCTATATATACTAAAAAAGAGGTCTCCCTCTTTTTTGTTGTCTTTATTAAAATCTAGTCGCCCAAGCAGTATCGACGTCCAAGATATCTTGAGTAGTGTATTGCTGACGATAAGGATTGTAAACGATATAGCCAGCACCAGACTCATAGAGTGGTGAATCAAAACGAGTCAAATCATATTTTTCAATAATATAATTCAATTTAGCATTGTAACTAGTATCTGTCGCATAGACACCAGTCAGGGCAGCTGTTGCATCCTGATAGGTTGGCGCATTGCTCTTCCATGCGCCTGCAAAATGCCCCTGTTTGAGAACCGCAACATAGTCTTGCAGAGACTCTACATAGCTAGGATATGAACGGAAACTGTCATTGATGGTGTAGGCATTTCCCTCTCCATCATCTTCCCAAGTCTCCATATTAGCAGACTGACCGTCGTAGTGACCTTTGATACCGAAAAGGTTATAATGAGGTTCACCGGACAGACCAGACTGTCCTGATCCACTTTCTAAAATAGCCTGGGCAATCATAACAGAGGCATAAAGATCGTTGTCCTGTCCCAACTGACGCGCTGGCTCACCGATTTGTGAGATGAAATAGTCTGTTTGATTCATAGGCTGCTGGTCGCTATTATTAGCACTAGCAGGATTAATATGCTTTGCCAAGACAAAACCAACAGCAATCGTTGTTGTCATGATGAATAAAGCTGAAAGGATTCTCTTACCTTTTTTTGAAATTCTCTTTTTCACAGCACTTCTCCTGAATAAGATGTTAATGATACCATTGTAACATACTAAAAAGCAGAATAATAGTCTTGATAAATTACAAATTGATAACAATTAAAAACAGAAAAGTAAAATTATGTGAGTCTTATGTTTGAATAGAGTGAATTCTCAATCTGGACCTTAACGCCTAGTTTTTCTGAAAAGATATGCTCGTATTTAGGAACGAGTTCTTCGTATTTTTGACGCTCAGATTCTCGCATAGCAGTATTCTCATCAAAATAATAATCTAAAGTTCCTGAATTTTTAGGTTTGCGATATTCAATAGAAAAAAGAAGGGAAGAATGAAGTATATCAGATTTTATAGCTCCTCCTCCATGTACGCGATATTGAACAGCAAAATTATCTTTTCCTTCCCCGTAATATGAAATTACTCTAACAAGCGTTTTTTTCAAAAATTTTTCTTTCTCTACTTCATCTACAATTTCACCACTTTTTATATCTTTTAAAGTTTGGAATTCTTCGTCACTTAATCGTTCTATATGAATATCATTGTGGATATAAAGATACTCTGAATCTAAGTGAGATAAACTAGAATAATACATCTCTCGATCACTAATATCTTTTAAAGGCTTTTTAACTGAGCGGAAAAACTGTGAAACTTCTAGATTTGCAATCTCTTTATCAAATTCTTTAAAATCAATTTGTCGGTTGATATAATCGAAAAGTATTTCACGGTAGGCATCTTGCTGCTTCAAATACTCTTTATTGATTTCTTTCTTACTATCTGATAGGCCTAAAGCATAAGCTTTTTCAAAATCAATCTGATTAATATCAGTTTTTCTCATAAATCGATAAAACACGTCAATATTTGTCGGTCGAGAATAATTATCATTTTGGATATACATAAATACCACCCCTAAAATAAATGCTAATACTAATATAAAAGAAATAATAAACAATAATTTAATTTTATTCATAATACTTTACTACCTGAATTGACCCACCTTCGATATCTTCGGGAGATATAGTATATTGATCGCCCCATGTACTTACAATAAAACGACCATCGTTTGTAACTCCAGTTATCGTCACTATATGGCCTCCTTCTAGCTCTTGAATATTTTCTTTATTATCTACAGGATAAAAGACAGATCCACTTTTTGCTGAAAGGTATACTTCTCCTTCTTTTTTTAGTTCATTATAATTCTCTACAGTTGGAGCTATCGGCTTAGTTTCTTTAAAAAATGCATTCGAGCCAACTTCTTGCTCGTAAATAAAGTCCACTTTAATATTATGTTCTTCCATATAACTTTCGAATCTTTTCTCAACATCCTCATTAGTCATACCATAACCAACTCTATTTTTATAGTCTCCATTAGGATTTTCCATTTCATAGTCTTTTTCAGTATTTTTATCTTTACTATCATCAGTCCATTCAAACCATAAAAATCTTTCCTTATTGTCCTTACTAGCGTAGAAATCAACAATAGCTGCATCATAATTTGGAATTTTTTTACCATCCTTCTCTATATACATTGAAAAGCCAAACTTTTTTTGAAACTCTTCTTCAGTACCCTTAAACCGACTAAATATAGAATTAGTCATTGCTACATAAGCGCATCCTTCGTCCTGCAGTTTAGCAAGAAAATCCTCAATTTCATCGTTAGTATCAAGTTCAGGATGATATTTTTGAATAATAGTAATTAGTTGTTTTTTTTCTTCCTTGCTTCCTTTTTGAAAAGTTTTTAAAGGAGAACTTTGATTACCACCATAGATTCCATTGCTTTTCCCTTTATAATGATCGTGTTGTTGAGGAGTTTTTAAAGAAGATGTTTTTCTATCAGCCTCTAATTTCTTCTTCCAACTCATATTAGTCGGAAGAAGAAAAACACCTCCTTGGAATTGCTTGTTGAGCTGAATTGAAGCCAAACCTTCTTTGATAGCTTGGTTAAGATCTGACAGTTGATTAAACAATGAACTAGAGCTACTATCAAAAGCTAAGAGTTTATCTAATTTCTCCTGAATAACTGAGATTTGATCAGAAAGATTATTAATGCTATCTGAAATACTTTGTTTGGTTTGACTTGACATAATTTTACTGGCACCAGGAAGAGAAAGAACAGCTTCCTGAACCTGTTTAATAATCTCATAAGCAGAAATCTGCTGTTCAAGAATATCTTGATCTAAACTTTCATTGCCGACCTCGCTAGTATACTTAGGATGCAAGTTAAAAATAGCTTGACTAAGTGTTTCAAGATAAATAAGCATTCCATTCAAAAGAGGAAGATAGACAGACTGAGAATATTGTTTGGCACTACTATAGCCTTTGCCTTTTAAAGTATCGTCTTCACAAAATTGATTGAAGCGTTTAATAAGTAGCTGACAAATCTTAACCTGTTCATCCAAAACACTCTTGGCTGAGGTAGACTGAACACTCATCGTTCCAATTTCAACTTTCACACCCATTGCATTTCCTCCTATTACCTTATTTATCCAATCTTAGAAGCAATATCTGAGTCCATAAAATCAAAGTTGATGCCTATTTCCTGAATGCAATCTGCAAACTGACTAACAGACTCCAACATTTGGCTAACCATCTGTTATTCTTTATCTAAGTGATTATGAGCTAAAGAATTACCACTATAACGACTGACTGTATCTTTATTGGTCTTCATTTCCTTCTCAGCTGCCACAACCTTAATTTCTCTACTGTGGATAGCTGAAATTTCACTATTACTCAAAATTGTACCGCTCATTTTCTATTCTCCAAGTTGTATTTTATACTATTTTATCACAACTATATATTTTTTACTAAAAAATATAGTATCATTCTATAAAAATAGCACCTATCTCCCTTTTATCCGCAAAAGTTATAAGCAAGGTATTTAGAAATACCAAAACTCAAAAAAATTATATCTATTATTAATTCAAATAAAATCTATCATTATATCTTGACAACATTTCTTTTTTTCATACAGAATAGATAACATAATAGATTATATTGTCAAAGAGTTGATAAAAAAACTACTTCCGATATTTTCAGAAGTAAGTTGTTTTTTTTTTACTCATAATTTTAAACTTCAATTATCTAACTTTCAAGATCAGTACTAAAGTTTAAATCTTACTCAAAATCGCTTCCCAAGCAGCATCTAAGCCATCCTTGGTGACTGAGGAAAAAAGAATGAAATCATCATTTTTGTCAAAGTCCAGTTTTTTCTTAATAGCTGACTCGTGCTTATTCCATTTTCCGCGAGGGATTTTATCAGCTTTGGTCGCTACTAGAATGACTGGAATCTCGTAATACTTGAGAAATTCATACATCTGCACATCATCTGCACTAGGATCGTGCCGAAGATCGACAAGGCTGACAACCGCTCTGAGATTTTCACGACTGGTCAGATACTCCTCAATCATCCGCCCCCATTTTTCACGCTCTTTTTTGGAAACACGGGCATAGCCATAACCAGGCACATCTACAAAACGCAGCTTGTCATCAATGTTAAAAAAGTTTAGCAGCTGAGTTTTTCCAGGTTTTCCAGAAGTTCGCGCTAAATTTTTACGATTGAGAAGTGTGTTGATGAAGCTGGACTTTCCGACGTTTGATCGACCTGCTAAGGCAATCTCTGGAATATCATCTTGAGGGTAGTGCGATTTATTGGCTGCACTCAGCAAAATCTCTGCGTTGTGGGTATTGATTTCCATAAGCACCTCGTTAGGCAGTTTCTAGAATAGGCTTATCTGTTCCATCTACTGCTTCTTTGGTAATGCGGACAAGTTTTACATTTTCCTGACTTGGGACCTCAAACATGACATCCATCATGGTTTCTTCGATGATAGAGCGAAGGCCACGTGCACCAGTTTTACGTTCGATCGCTTTATTGGCAATCTCCTGCAGAGCTTCTTCGTCAAATTCAAGCGTAACATCATCATAAGACAGAAGTGCCTGATACTGCTTAATAAGGGCGTTTCTAGGCTCTTTCAGAATACGGACCAAATCATCAACTGTCAGTTGCTCCAGAGCAGCAAAAACAGGCAAACGGCCAATCAACTCAGGGATAATACCAAATTTTTGAACGTCTTCTGAGATAATTTCCTGCATGTAGGAACTATCTTCGTCGATTGCTCGGTTGTTCTGACCGAAACCAATGATTTTCTCACCCAGACGCTGTTTTACGATTTCTTCGATACCGTCAAAAGCACCGCCAACGATGAAGAGAATGTTCTTAGTATCAACTTGAATCATTTCCTGCTGCGGATGCTTGCGTCCACCTTGCGGCGGTACACTAGCTACTGTTCCTTCGATAATCTTCAGCAGAGCTTGCTGAACTCCTTCACCCGAAACATCACGGGTGATCGAGACGTTTTCGCCTTTTTTAGCGATCTTGTCAATCTCATCGACATAGATAATGCCGCGTTCTGCGCGCTCAATATTAAAGTCAGCCGCCTGCAAAAGCTTGAGGAGGATATTTTCCACATCTTCTCCGACATAACCAGCTTCAGTCAGAGCAGTTGCGTCCGCAATGGCGAAAGGCACATTGAGGCTGCGAGCTAGAGTCTGTGCCAGGAAGGTCTTACCTGACCCGGTCGGGCCAATCATCAAAATATTTGACTTTTGCAGTTCCACATCTTCTTCTTCTCGGCTGTCGTGGTAGTTAATACGTTTGTAGTGATTATAGACCGCTACTGCTAAGGCACGCTTAGCTCGGTCTTGCCCGATAACGTAGTGGTTCAAGATATTCAGCAGCTCCTGAGGTTTTGGCACCTCAGACAGATCTGCCAGCACTTCCTCAGCTAGCTCTTCACGGATGATTTCCTGCGCTAGCTCCACACATTCATTACAGATAAAGGCATTGTTACCAGCGATAATCTTCTGAACCTCATCTTGGTTCTTCCCACAGAAAGAACAAAAAACCATCATATCATCATTACGACTTGTAGGCATTGTTTACTCCAATTCTAAAATTCTAAATCTATTTATTTTCTTTCGTACATGTTAAAAAAGTGTCATATAAAAAGCATGAATGGAATTTACAAGATTTGTAAAAGCATTCAGCAAAAATAAAGCTGCCAGTCCAAACCGCTTTTTCCGAAAGGTTTGAACGGCACAAATAAGACAAATGACACATAAAAAGGCCGTAAAAAAACCAAAAATACTACGTTCCATTCTTACGAGTCCTTCCTTTGGTATCTTTTTATAGTGAAATCATAAGGATTCTTTTCATCTTTGGCATGAAATTCACTGCTAACTTCCTGATAAGGAGCCCAGTCAAATGTCTCAGGGAAATAGGTATCTCCTTCCAACTTAGCAGAAATCTGAGTCTGAATCAATTCTTCCAAATACGGCTCAAAAGCTCTGATAATTTGCGCTCCGCCGATAATATACAAGTTTCTATCTTGCTTTTGGTACCACTCCAAAACATCTTCCACATTGTTGAACAGTAAGACATTTTCATTGTCAACTTGGTAGTTCTTGTCCTTGCTCAAAATCAAACTGATTCGATTTGGCAAAACGCGACGCTGCAGACCATCAAAGGTCACACGCCCCATCAAAATAGCATGTCCAGTGGTTGTTGCCTTAAAATGCTGCAATTCTGCAGGTAGATGCCAAGGCATGACCTTGTCTTTTCCAATCAGACCATCCTCTGCCTGAGCCCAAATGGCAATAATCTTCTTTGTCATCCTTTTATCCTTTGTATTAGTAACTCTATTCTATCAAATTTGCCGTAAAAAGGCATGTTTAAAGTATGATTCAAGCAGAACTTTTGCAAAGGTTGGCTGTTTTCGCATACACTTATCAAAATCGTTAAATAGCCAAATCAAACTTCAGCTGAGGTTTAACGGGATCATAGTCTAATAACTCAAAATCTTCTGCTTTGATATCAAAGAAATTGGTTCCATCCGGCACATTTAACACGAGCCTAGGGTGACAGTCGCTAGGTTCCCGACACAATAGCTCCTCCGCCTGCTCGAACTGATTGTCATAGATGTGCAAGTTATTGATAAAGTAAAAGAACTTGCCAATTTTCCAGCCGAAATGCTTGGCAATCATCATCTGCAGAGCCACATACTGCATAGCATTAATATGGTGAGCAACCAACATATCATTTGAGCGCTGAGTCAGAGTCGCATCCAGATAAATGTCTCCATCTACACGCCGAACGTCAAACATGGTTTGAAAAGCGCATGGAAGCAAGCCATCTGTTTCTTCAAAAGCTTCATAATCCCAGAGAGAGATGATATTGCGACGGTTCCAAGGATTGGCTTCAAGCTGTTGGAGAATTTTATTGATAATATTGTGCTTCTTGACAACTGCTCCGTAGCGCTGCCCGATAGTACCCGTATCGCCAACTTCCCAGTCATTCCAATAGTGAACATTGTATTTGTCATTGAGCAATTCTAAGCTATTAGACTGATCTTGATAGATCCAAAGAACTTCCTTGATGGCAGACTTGATGGCAATAGGGCGCAGAGTCGTGATTGGGAATTCTCCCTTGCTCAAATCGTATTCCGCAAAAGAGCCAGTGATATATTTGGAATTGGCCACATTTCCATCCTTGTAGCGCGGACGGGCATTTTCAGAAAAAACACCCTGCTCCATAATTTTTTTAATATTCTCTTTGAAAATCGTATCTGCTAACGTCATGATTTCTCCTTCGTTCAGTGAGCTTTTTCTAGTATAGCAAATTTTCCACAAAAATTCTCCTACAGGCCTTTCTGCAGGAGAACAAATGAAGCATACTTGTTGAATTATTGTAAGACCAATGAAGCTGCCCCGATAACACCAGCATCATTTCCAAGAGTAGCCAAGGCTAACTTGGTTGAAGTACGAACCTGCGGGAAGCTGTTCTCTTCATAAACCTTGCGCACACCTTCCAGTAGGAAGTCACCCGCAGCTGATACACCACCTCCGATAACAATTGTAGATGGATTTAGGATAGAACCGATATTGGCACAGGCAATTCCTAGATAGCGCGCGAAATTGCGATAGACAATCAGAGCCAGCTCATCGCCCTCTTTCGCCAAGTCGAAGACAACCTTTGCATTGACATCTTCACCATTGTCAATCAGTTTTTTCAGCTCAGCATCACCAGCATACTCATCAGCATAGCGACGAGTCAAATTAACAATACCAGTCGCAGATGCAACAGTCTCTAGGCAGCCTTTCTTGCCACAGGTACATTGAATCGGCTGATCGAAGTCAACAGTGATATGGCCCAACTCTCCTGCTGCTCCAGCAAGTCCATGCAAGAGCTTACCTTCGGCAACAATTCCTCCGCCAACACCTGTACCTAGTGTCATGAAGACTACATCAGGCTGGTTTTCTCCAGCCCCCATCCAGCGTTCACCCAAAGCGGCAACGTTAGCATCGTTGTCAATATAGAAAGGAATCCCAGTCGCTTTTTCAATCTTATCCTTGACTGGCTGCAGCGTCTTCCAATTGAGGTTGTAAGCACCAATAACAGTGCCCTTTTCTCGGTCAACTACTCCTGGCGAGCCCATACCAATCCCAATAAAATCCTCTGCTGAAAGCTGAAGTAATTCCAAACGATGCAGGATTGACTCAATCATATCATCTACGATGTGGCTACCTTCGTCCAAAATATTGGTTTTAATGGACCATTTTTCCTGAATTTCGCCCTCTGAGGTTAAAATAGCAAACTTAATAGATGTTCCACCAAGATCAATTCCGATTATTTTTTTCGACATGATGTTCTCCTCTGTGTTTTATTTATCATCATTATATCAGATTTTTTCAGTAAGGAAAAGGTTTGCATAAAGAAAAGTGAAAATCAAATCCATCTTTATTCCCAAAGTAAACTCACAGGTCTTTTGTATAATAATACCTTTCACCAGTATAGGGGTATTCTTTCAACGCGAACACTTCTGTATAGCCGTGCTGTTTATAAAAATCTGGGGCTTGAAACCGATACGTATCCACAAATGAATATTTGCATTTTCTTTCTCTGGCTTCTTGTTCAGCCTTGCACAGTATTTTTGAGCCTATGCCTTGCCCTCGTAAATCCTCACTCACATACAAATATTCAATCTCCAGCCAATTACCAAAAGTTTCGGCCGCCATACCAGCCAGCAGATTTCCTTGTTCGTCTTCTACATAGATGTTAAGAGGCTCACTTTTGGAGGGCTCCCTCTTAGAGCGATTATAGGCCCTGATTAAGTTTCCCAGTTCTTGTGTTTTCTTTGAGTCGGTATTTTCCAATCTTAGTTTCATAGATGCCTCCGTTCCATCTCTAAAGGTTTTAGATTAACAGTATATGAAACTGTTCGGACTATAAAATTTCTATTAACTATTTTTCTGTCTTACTTGCCATTGATTATGGTAGTCCACCATCGTTTTATAAATATATTTTGGTTTCTCTTTTTTCAGTAACATAAGAGTAATTTCTAACGGTTCAGGAATACCAAACTTATATCTTTTGCTCTTTCTAGAAGCAAGCCTACTTCTCTTCAAAACCGCAGGATCCACTGAATGAAAACAAATCGTCAAAATATGACTCTTATTGAATAATTGATATTTTGCATAATGTCGAATACGTTCAATTCTATAGTCTATCCTCTGGATTTCTTCCCAACTATAAAACGAAACTTCTCTAAAAAGAAGGGGTTTAAAGTAAAAACCCTGTTCCGTTAGACGAAGAAAACGTTTATCCCTAAACAAACAAATCCATACCAAAATAGAAAGAAAATCAAAAACAATTGTACCTATCACTAAAAACATTTTTTCAATCACAGAAATATTGGAGTCGAATAATAGGTATCCATTTTTAGATGGTAATACAAGAACTGTAGTCATAAAGACAGCAAGAGCGCTCGCCGATATAGCTAAGATGATTATCTTCAACCAGCTCTGCCTAAACACTACTTCTTTCATCCGTCTAACCCACTTAGGTATTCATAGCGCTCGTATTTTTCCAGCAGTTTCTCGTTCTGCTCATCCAGTTCTTGCTGGAGTTGAGACAGGCGAGCAAAGTCAGAGCCATTCTCCTGCATGGCCGTTTCAATCTCAGAAATCCGCTCCTCCAGCGCCTCGATATCGGCCTCGATAGTCTCCCACTCCTGCTTTTCAAAGTAGGTCATGCGCTTTTTATCCTCGCGCACCTTGGTCGATTTTTCCTTTTCCGCCTTTTGGGAAATAGCAGAGCTTTCTGCCAGAAAGGCTTTTTCATCCAGGTAATCCGTGTAATTACCGAAAAATTCTCTAATGGTTCCATTCTCAAAAGCTAAAATCTTGCTGGCTACCTTGTCCAGGAAATAACGGTCATGGCTGACCGTAATAACTGGCCCGGCAAAGCCTTGCAAAAAATTCTCCAAGACCGTTAGAGTTGCAACATCTAAATCATTGGTCGGCTCGTCAAGAAGCAAGACATTCGGCTTTTCCAAGAGAAGCTTGAGCAGATAAAGGCGCTTTTTCTCTCCGCCAGAAAGCTTTTCGATTAAAGTCCCATGAGTAGAACGAGGAAAAAGAAACTGCTCCAAGAGTTCTGCAATGGAAGTCGTTCCACTGCCTATCTTGACCTCCTCGGCCACTTCTTGCAGGTAATTGATGACCCGCTTAGACTCATCCAAACCCTCAATCTGCTGAGAGAAATAGGCCACTCGGACTGTCTCTCCGATAAGGAGCTGACCAGCTTGAGGCTGAAGTTTACCGCCAATCAGATTGAGCAAGGTTGACTTGCCGACACCGTTATCTCCGACGATTCCAATACGGTCCTTGTTCTGGATCAAAAGACTAAATTGAGAGAGAATAGGCTTCTGATCATAAGCAAAGTCCACATTTTGAAACTCAATGACTTTCTTACCGATACGGCTAGTTTCAAAGTTCATTTCCAGATTACTGTCAGTCGTCAGACCGACCAAATCTTTCTTTAGGTCATGGAAACGATTAATCCGAGCTTGTTGCTTGGTTGCCCGAGCCTGAGGCTGCCGCCGCATCCAAGAAAGCTCCTGCTTGTACAACTGCTGTTTCTTATGAAGCAAGGCCGCATCCCGCTCATCCTGCTCTGCCTTGAGACGAACATAGTCTTGATAATTTCCTTGATATTCAACCAAGCGACCGCCATCTAACTCAAAAATCCGAGTTGAAATATTATCCAAGAAATAACGATCATGGGTGATGAAAAGCACGGTCTTCTTGGAATTTTTCAAGAAATTAGTCAGCCATTCAATGGTATCAATATCTAAGTGGTTGGTCGGCTCATCCAGCAAGAGCAAATCTGCATCGCCTAAGAGAACTTGGGCCAGCTGAACTCGACGACGAAGACCTCCTGATAACTGACCAACCTTAAGTGACAGATTAGTCAGACCAAGCTTGGACAGGACCGTCTTGACCTGACTTTCGATTTCCCAAGCATGGAGTGAGTCCATCTCGGCCATAATCGCTTCTAGTCTAGACTGTTGACTTTCATCATAAGCCGTCAAGAGCAGCTCATACTCTCGAATCAACTGCATTTCCCGTAAATCACTAGACAAAACAGTGTCAAGCACCGTCTGCTCCTCATCAAAATCAGGCTCCTGAGTCAGATAAGCAATCTTATAACCCGTCTTAGCAGAAAAAGGGCTGACATCACCGTCAAAGCCCGACTTTCCTGATAAAACATCCAGCAGCGTTGTCTTTCCCGTTCCATTGACACCAATCAGACCAATCCTGTCCAATTCATGAATGATAAAGGAAATGTCCTGAAAAACTGTCTTATCTCCTACTGATTTGGTTAGCTTGTTAACGATTAAATCGCTCATCTCTTCTCCTTGATATAGCCATAAATGGCCTCTAAGTCATTAGGTAAGTGTCCGTCTACAATAGCATATTCCAACTCTTTCAAAATTTGGCCAAGTTTTGGCCCTGACTCAAAGCCGAACTCCCGCATCAGCATGCCGCCATTGACTACCATTTCCTGCTTGCTATGAATAGTTAGACTGGCATCAAGATTCTGAATAGCAGAGAAATCCACTGCCAAACCTTGCGCCTGCCGAAGCTCTTCTGCTTGTAGCAATAAGTCAATATCATAGTCATAGCAGTCTCGCATGGTCAAGTTTCGTTCTGAACGAATAGCCGCAATCTCAGCCAAATCTTCTACTTTATTGGCAAATTCACGAGAGGTCTTCCATTTTTTTAGAAAGCCTTTGACATTTTGCACATCCAAGGCCAGTAAAAGGGCTGCCCAAGCCTGCTCGGATGCTGAAAAGCGAAAATCTGAAGCCAAATCGAAGAGCCTTTCTAACTTAGCTCTGCTTCCCTTCAAATCAGGCAGAAATTCTATGGCACCGCTTGTCAAGAGTGCCTCTAATCCCTTGCGCCAAAACGGAGCCAGCAAGAGCTTGTCAAACTCGATAAAAATTCGTTCAACTGAAATCTTTTCCAGCAAGGGAGCACAATCCTTCATAGCTGCAAAAGTATCTTGCTCCAGATCAAAATCCAAGGCAGCTTGAAAACGAAAGCCGCGCATGATGCGCAGAGCATCTTCATTAAAACGCTCTGCAGCCGTTCCAACCGCCCGCAAAATCCGATTTTCCAAGTCATCCAAGCCTTGGAAAAGATCGATGACTTGACCGTTTTCATCCAAAGCTAGAGCATTGATGGTAAAATCGCGCCGCTTAAGATCTTCCTCCAAAGATCGCACAAAAGAAACCTTACTGGGCCTGCGGTAATCCACATAGACATCCTCGGTCCGGAAAGTAGTCACTTCGTATTCACGGTTATTTTCCAGAACTAAGACAGTTCCATGCTCAATCCCCACATCAACTGTCCGTTCAAAGATACGCTTGGTTTCCTCAGGATAGCTGGAGCTAGCGATATCCACATCGTGAATAGGTCGCTGCAAAAGGGCATCTCGAACAGAACCCCCAACGAAATAAGCTTCAAAGCCAGCCGCTTTTATCTTCTCTAATACTGGCAAAGCCTCCTGAAATTCAGAAGGCAGAGTTTCTAATCTCATAGTAAATGTTCCAATCCATAGACTAATTCTGAGCGTTTGACAACTTCTTTAATGGCCAGATTAACCCCTGTCATAAAGGAAGCTCGGTCATAGGAATCATGTCGCAGGGTCAATCCCTCTCCCTGACTGCCAAAGATTACTTCTTGGTGAGCAACCAGACCAGGCAAGCGAACTGAATGAATACGCATGCCATCGAAATCAGCTCCGCGGGCGCCGGCTATAGACTCTTCCTCATCAGCAGCTCCCTGCTGCTTGCTTGGTCTGACTTGGCTGATGAGCTCTGCTGTCTTAATAGCCGTCCCGCTCGGTGCATCCTTTTTCTGGTCATGATGCAACTCTATAATTTCTACATTTGGAAAATACTTAGCTGCCTGAGCTGCAAACTGCATCAGCAAAACAGCTCCCAAGGCAAAGTTTGGAGCAATCAAGCCGCCCAGCTCCTTTTCCCTAGACAATGCGATTAACTCTTCCAACTGCTCGGGAGTAAACCCTGTCGTTCCGACCACTGGGCAAAATCCCTGCTCCAGAGCAAAGCGAGTATTGTCATAAGCTACTTTAGGGGTTGTAAAATCAACCCAGACATGGGCTTCCAGCCCAGCCAATTCTTCCTTGGCATTGAAGACAGGAACACCAGCTACTTCTTTTTCATCCGTAAAGGGATCCAGCAGTCCAACTAATTCTAGTTCAGTATCTTCTGTCACCATTTTATAGGCTGCTTGACCCATTTTCCCTTTAAAACCAGCAATAATAACTTTGATACTCATGTTTCTCCTCCTTACAGAGACAAGCTTAGGTACTCAGACAATCAAATTACAGGAATATATCCCAGTGCAACGCTGCCCTCACCCAAGTGTGTCCCGATGACGCTGCCAAAGGTTGCGATAGGAACTTCGCCAGCAATACCACTGTCTAGCAGATTTTGCCGTAGTTCAGCTGCTTTTTCTGGTGCATTGCCATGGATAACCATAATCTGATAAGCACCGCCTGCTGTTCTTTCTTGGACAAGTTCCAGCATACGCTTGGTTGCCTTCTTCTCCGTCCGAATCTTTTCAAAAACCTCTATAACACCATGATCGTTAAAATACAGAATAGGCTTGATGCTGAGCAGATTTCCCAAAATAGCTGCGCCGTTAGACAGGCGTCCTCCTTTGACCAAGTGGTTCAAGTCATCCACCATGATAAAAGCACTGGTGCCATCTATCTGCTTCTGGACATTGGCTAAGATTGTTTCAAAATCTAGTCCTTCTTCTGCCCACTCTAGAGCAGATTGGACCATGATACCGAGCGGAGCACTAGTAATCTTAGAATCCAGAAAGGCAATTTTCAAACCATGAAACTCATCTTTCAGATACTGAATATTTTGGTAAAAACCAGAAATACCGCTGGATAGAAAGAGCCCTAGAACATGGGTATAGTCCTTTCCGTCTAGAATAGTGAGAATCTCTTCTAACTCAGCAATGCTAGGCTGACTGGTCTTGGGTAATTCATCTGACTGAGCCATTTTTTCATAAAATTCACTGGCTGTTAAGTTTCTACCTTCGACATAAGTCTCACCAGCAATCACGACCGGAATATCCAAGACGAAAAGATTTTCATTCTCCAGCAGGGAAGCCGGTAGATAGGTCGATGAATCTGTGATAACCGCTAACTTCATTATTAAAACTCCAAATTAATGCCTGGCAAATCCAGAGCAATTTCTGTCACTTCATAAGTCAAGCGGTTGAGCATGGTTAAGCAAGGCCGAGCCAGCTCTTCTACTTCATCGTGGTCAAATTCACTCGGTTCCTCAATAAGACGACCGTGAATGTGGTTGGCTTGCGAAATAGTTCCGCTGATAACAAAATTCTCAAAAACAATCATAAAGGTCAAAATCACAATCAATGAAGTCGTGTGGGCTTCGACATCTCTTTTGACCAATTGGAAATTCACATCAACCTTGGTTTCAGGTGTTCCATTTTCTTTTTCCCACTCAAAATTTCGGGCGTCAAAATGGTACTGACTAACAAATTCTTTTTCGCGCTGTATGTTCATTTTTATTCTCCTAAAAATATGCGATAGGCCCATTATACCATATATCGAGCGAAGTTTCCATGCTAAAATTTGCATGTTGGAAAACACAAAAAAGAACCTCACTGACAAGCGAGATTCTTTTAAATATCATTTTTCAAGTGGTTTGCGCAAGTAACCAAAGATAAGACCGCTGACTACCGCACCAATCAATACATATACCAAGTAAAGGATTGGATTGTTTGTCAAGCCGATAACGAAGATTCCTCCGTGAGGAGCCATAAGCTTGATACCAGACAATCCTACAAGAGCACCCGTAAGAGCAGAACCTACAATAAAGCTTGGAATAGCGCGGGCTGGGTCAGCAGCTCCAAACGGGATAGCTCCTTCTGTGATGAAAGACAGACCCATGACAATGTTTGTCAAACCTGAATCACGTTCTTCTTCAGTGAATTTATGTTTGAACAAAAGAGTTGCAAGAAATACTGCCAAAGGCGGAACCATACCCGCTGCCATAACTGCAGCCATGACTGGTGAACCACCAGTTGAAACAGTGCTTGCCAGTGTACTAGTACCGAATACATAAGCAGCCTTATTAACCGGTCCACCCATATCGACAGCCATCATACCACCGACCAAGAGACCAAGAAGTACAGCCGAGCTTCCGCTCAGGCTTCCCAAGAAATCGTTCAAGGCTGTATTGATTGCTGACATTGGAATATTGACCGCCAACATCACAAATCCAGTCACAAGAACACCCAGAAGAGGCAAAAGAAGGATTGAACGGATACCTTCAAGTGAGCGAGGCAGACCTGCAAGAAGCTTACGAAGGAGAAGAATGATACCACCAGCTAAGAAACCGCCTACCAAAGCTCCTAGGAAACCAGATGACACACCAGTTAATTCAAGAGTCTTCTGACCGCCTTCAGCATAGGCAACACCGCCAAATGATGCACCGCTGCTTGCAATGGCACCAGCTACGAAACCAGAAACCAGACCAGGCTTTTCAGCGATTGAGTAAGCGATATAACCAGCTAATACTGGCAACATAAAGCCAAATGCTGCTCCACCAATTGCTTTAAACTGCGCTGCAATCTCATGATAACTTCCCAGATTAGAAAGCTGATCTTTTGGTACACCTAAGATCTGATCCAGCAAGAATGCAATGGCAATCATAATCCCGCCACCAATAACGAATGGCAACATTTGGGAAACACCGCTCATCAAGTGCTTGTAGAAAGCACCGCCCAGACTAAGTTTCTCATTGCTTGATTCGGCAGCACCGCCGCCGTTAGCAGCCTTGTAAATCTCAGCATTTCCTGAAAGAGCCAGATTAATCAGTTCTTCTGTCTTACGAATACCATCCGCAACTGGACGATTGATCAAAGGCTTGCCGTCAAAGCGATTCATTTCTACTGCTTTATCTGCTGCAATGATAACAGCCTTGGCATTTTTGATATCTTCTGCTGTCAGTTTATTTCCTACACCGCTGGCACCGTTGGTTTCAACCTTGATGCCGACACCCATTTCAGCAGCGACCTTCTGTAAGGCCTCTTGAGCCATGTAAGTATGCGCAATCCCTGTCGTACAAGCTGTTACAGCTACAAGGAAGTCTCCGCCTTCATTGGCAGGTTCGACGACAGCAGGTTCTTCTGCTTTTTCTGAAGCTTGGTCAAAGAGCTCAATCACCTGATCAGGCGAAGTCACTTGGCGCAATTTATCCGCAAAACCATCCTTCATCAGGTATTGAGACAATTCAGCCAAGGCAGCCAAGTGAGTATCGTTAGCACCTTCTGGAGCTGCAATCATGAAGAAAAGGTCAGTTGGTTGGCCATCCAAACTTTCATAATCTACGCCTTTATTTGACTTGGCAAAAAGTACAGTCGCTTCTTTCACTGCAGTATTTTTGCTGTGAGGCATAGCAATCCCGTCACCCAAGCCTGTAGAAGTCAAGGCTTCACGAGCCAAAATCCCTTCTTTAAAAGTCTCGAAGTCTGTCACATAACCATGTTCCACTAGGCTTTGAATCATTTCTTCGATAACAGCTTTTTTCTCTGTTGCCTGTAAGTCAAGCAGCATCACATCTTTTCTTAGTAAGTCTTGAATTTTCATATTTTTTCTACCTCTACTTTTTCATAGATTTCTTTTATAAAATCAGCTGTCGCCAAATCATCTGAGAAGGTGGTTGCCGTTCCGCAGGCAACTCCCCATTTGAAGGCTTGAATAACATCGCTAGACCGGACAAACTCTCCAGTAAACCCAGCCACCATGGAGTCTCCAGCACCAACAGAATTCTTCACATCGCCCTTGATAGGTTTAGCGAAGTAGGCACCCTCTTGAGTTACCAGCAAGGCACCGTCGCCAGCCATGGAAATAATCACATGCTGGGCACCCTTGTCTAAGATTTGACGGGCATAACTCTCAATCTGATCCAAGCTTTCAAGCTTGACTCCGAAAATATCACCTAGTTCGTGGTTGTTAGGTTTGACTAAGAGCGGCTCAAACTCTAATGAATCAAGCAACGTCTGGCCTTCAAAGTCACAGACGACTTGTGCTCCTGTCTTTCTGGTTAAGCCAATCAGCTCCTTGTAGACAACATTTCCTAGATTTTTAGGACTGCTGCCAGCGAAGACTACTGTATCTTCTGAAGTCAGAGAAGAAAGAAATGATTTCAGTTCTTCTAGTTTCTGATGAGAAATTTCTGGACCTGGTCCGTTAATCTCTGTCTCAGCATCTGCTTTAATCTTGACATTGATACGAGTATCCTGCTCAACCTCTACAAAATGGCTGGAAATCCCTTCCTCTTCCAGAATATCTGTGATGAACTTTCCAGTAAACCCACCGATAAAGCCAGTCGCTGTATTCTCAATACCTAGACGTTTGAGAACTCGGCTAACATTGATTCCCTTCCCGCCAGCGAATTTGTCGTCACTGTCCATCCGATTGACGCTTCCTATAAGGACCTTGTCCAGACGGACAATATAGTCGATGGAAGGGTTTAGTGTGACAGTATAAATCATACTTCAATCACCTCCGTTTTTTCTTTGAGCGCTTGAATCAGTTGCGATTCATGTTGATTAGTAATAATACTTGCCTTGGCAAGAGGAGCGACCTTTACAAAGGACGTCTGTCCAAGTTTAGAAAGATCAGCCAAGACATAAGTCTTCTTAGCGTTCTCTAAAATCGCTCTTTTGACAGCTCCTTCCTCCATATCTGGAGTGGTAAAGAAGCCATTGTCAATGCCATTCATTCCAATAAAGGCCTTATCAAAATTCAACTGACCGATTTGATTTAAGGCAACACCGCCAATGCTGGCATCCGTTGAGCGCTTGACCTTTCCGCCGATAATGACTGTCGGGATATTGCGCTCCACCAACTTGGTCGCATGGTGAATGGAGTTGGTGACGACTGTCACTCTTGGATCATGCAGCTCATTGACTAAGAGCTCATTGGTTGTCCCCGCATCAATAAAAATCACATCATGCTCTTGAATCAAGCTTGCTGCCATCTTGGCAATAGCTGTCTTTTCTTGAATGCTTTTGATAGATTTTTCCTGATTACTCTCTTCTTCCTGCAGAAAATGAAAGCTTTCGGCCCCACCATGAACTCGTCGCAGTTTATGTTCGCTCTCCAGTTCATCCAAATCTCTTCTGATAGTTGACTCTGAAGTGTTTAAAGCATGTACCAGGTAGTCTAAAGAAACAAATTTTTCTTTTATGACTGTCTCTAGAATAACTTGCTTTCTTTCCGACTTCAGCATAAAGCACCTCCTTTGGAATCGTTTACGATTATTATTATACCTCTTTATTTTTCAATGTCAAGCACTTTCTATCAAATTCTTTCATTTTCTATCTTTTTACCGAACAAAAAAGAGCTGGACTATAATCCAACTCTTTTTGATGTTCAACTTACATTTATTAAATAAAAGGCTAATAGGGTTTGAACAATGATACAAGATAGGCTGCCATAACAGGCAGAAAAGTTCCAAGAAAAGTAAACACAACCAGAACCCAGAACCAGACTGATTTAAAAGCCTGTCGGTAGGTCCCTGGGAGCGAACGATTAGCATCAATGTATTCCTTAAATTTTGGCCATTTCAGAATTAAGAACAAAAGAAATACCGTGCTGCCAGCAATTAATAGGCCGTAAAAAAAGATGTTGACAATAGGCTCTGGAGCTCTTTTTGAAAGAAAAGCTAAACCTTCTGCTATGACAAAGTTATTGATAGCATGAAACACGATAGACCAGATAATCGAATACTCAAAAGCGATATAGCCAAGCCCCAAACCGATAAAACTAGCAAAATAAAGCTGATATAGATTTTCGTGAAAAAGGCCAAATAAAATCGAAGTCATCAGAATGGCAAAAATCTTTCCATGCTTCTCTAACGCTCGCAAACCAGCACCTCTGAAAATAATCTCCTCCGTAACTGGAGCCATCAAAGATGAATAAATCAGCATAGTCAGTGTCTCAGAACCGCCGCTCCCTGATTCCATACCAGAAAGATTCAGATTGAAGAGCTGAATGATAGCCTGCATGAGCTGATTGACAACAGCTGTGAATAATTGGGCAAATAAAAGGAAGCAAATCGTATAAAAGAAAACTTTAGGAGTCATCTTCTGTCCCTTACGACGAAGGTCATACTTAAAAAGCTGCTTGCCCCGAGACACCGTGAAAGTAAGAACACCAAGACAGGAAGCTAGAATATAGGCTCCACCATCTTTTTCAATAAATTTAGTGAGAACTTCCTGTGTCTTTTGAATATCCATACCTTGCCCAGGCATGATAACGAAAAAAGCCACAAATGCATAAATGAAAACAGAACCAAGCATAACCCATAAATAAGTAAAGCAGGTCGCTGAAAATCGTCCTAGATCTTTTTTAGGATTTAAAGGTTCGGGTATATAATACATAAAATCTCCTATATTAAGTTTGCTCTTTACCCTTTCTACTCAGAAAATACAAGGCCAAAAAGATTCCCTCATAAAGCAAAGCAAAAAGAATAAAGACGTGCATAAAAAATTCTTCTGGCAGAATCCAAATGACTGGATCATTGGCTGGGTCAAACATCCAGGTATTGTCTCCGGCAAAGAGAACTTGATGAAAGAGTGTGAAAAAATTGTTGAAACCAATCATAAAAGCCAGTCCAGCAAAGACAAGTGGCAATATACTGATCACTAGAAAAGCCCATCTGTAGAGACCTAAAAATCCCTTTTTGACCACTTTTTTGACAAAGAAAATCAAAGCAGGCAGAGTAACTAGAAAAATAGCTTGCGCCAAGTGAAAAAGATACTTGACCACCTGAAAATGATGCAGCCCAGCTGCCGACGAGCGAAAATCCGGCATCGCCAGTTTCTGACTAAAAGGATTGGTCAGGTAATTCATCAAAATATTAAAATTATACTGAATGGTCTCTGATTTTAAATAAACTTTATCTGGTAGGTTGAAATAAGAAATCTCCATTGGGTATAAGAACCAAGCCAGATAAATAGTTAGCAAGATTGCTGCTGCCAACAAGCACAAGACGCTTGCTGAAAATCTCAATTTATCACGCATCGAAGTCCCACTCCGCTAGACTGGACAAGACATGCGTCGGTTGGATAGGCAGATTAGGCACCTCTTCTGGCAGGGTAAAACCTGTCGTCACCAAGAGAGTCGGAATGCCATTGTCAATTCCCGCTCGAATATCTGTCAGATAGTTATCACCCACCATGACCACTTCTTCACGCGCCAACCCTAGATGCTCTATGGCTTTTCCCATTATGATGGCATTGGGCTTGCCGATAAAGGTCGGCTCAACCCGAGTGGCTGCTTCTAAGAGGGCGTTGATAGCACCCGCTCCCGGCTGCAGACCTCGTTCTGTCGGAATATTGAGATCAGGATTGGTCCCGATAAAATGAGCACCCTTTTGAATGGCCAGAGTCGCTATTGTCAGCTTCTCATAATCCACTTCCCAGTCCAGCCCCACTACCACATAGTCAGGATTTTCTGTATCCTCTATATATCCAGCTTCTTCAATGGCATGTTTAAGCCCAACATCACCAATAACGTAAGCTTTCTTGCCCAGATTTTTCTCCTGCATATAATCGATGGTAGCTAAAGTAGCTGTGTAAATAGTTTCAAGTGGCGTCTCAATATTGAAATTTGCAGCCAGCATGGTCTGAACCGCTTCTGGCGTGCGAGTAGTATTATTGGTCACGAAAAGATAGGGAATCTTGCGCTTCTGCAGCTCATGCACAAAAGCTTCACCAGCCGGAATTCTGCTCTTGCCCTTATAAATCGTCCCGTCTAAATCAATCAAATATCCTTTATAAGTCATGTCTGCTCTTCCTCATTCTCTTGTTTAAACTCTTGCCAGGTCACCAAAGCCTGAGCATTCACTTCACCATCACTGGAAATTTGGTGATTGCTCTGCAGACCTTCTAGGTCATAGCTAGAAGCAATCATACCGCCTGGTCGGACTTCCTTGACATACTTAAGATGGACTTTCTTGGGAATGTGCTGGGTGAGGAAGTCTGCGCCCATGACCTCAAAGATCCAGTCCAGATACTTGCTATTGTTGACATGTCCGTTCATATCCAAATCGTAAAAGCGCACATGGTAGTCCTTGCTGATAGGGTTTTCCAAGTCTGGATACTTAGGACCGCGCAGTAATTTCTTGGAAAACTCAGATTGATAAGGCGCTACAATCTCCGGATCTACCGGACGAACCTTACGGCTATCCCGGTCCATGAGAACAAAGGTCGCCATCATCTTGATAATGGCTTGACCCGCTTCATCAAAAATCGTGAAGCGCCGGTAGCAAAAGAGCCTATTGTAGGTCAAAGCTTCTGTTTCAATGGCAATCTCCTCTGCAAAGCGTGGCAGTCGTGTCACATCAATATCATAGTCCGTGATAATCCAGACAAGATTATACTGCTCCAGCATATCCTTGTCGCTAACACCTAGCTCAATCGACTGCATCCCCGATACCTGCAAGGATAGCAGGATAACATCTGGCAGCTTGATATGGCCATTCATATCTGCCATATCAAAAGGAATTTTCATTTTCATTTGATAAGTTAAGCCCATGATTTACTCCAATATAAATTTCTCAGCAACCGTATCGCCCAAAAAGAGGCCTTGTTTGGTCATGCGCACGATGTCTCTGTCTGCCACTAACAAGCCCTGCTCAGTCAATTCAGCCACAACAGCTCCGTACTGGTCTTCAAAGGAAAGACCAAATTTTTCCTCAAATCGTTTTTTAGAAACACCTGACTTCTTGCGCAGTCCTAGAAACATCTCTTCTTCCATCTTTTCTTTCAGCGTCAGCACTTCTTCCTGCACACGGGCATTGCCCGCTTCCACTGCCTGCAGATAACGACGAATGGGGCCGTGGTTTTTATAGCGAACACCATCGACATAGCCAGACGCTCCCGCTCCAATACCATAATACTCCGCATTGTCCCAGTACATGAGGTTGTGACGGCTCTCAAAGCCTGGCTTGGAAAAGTTTGAAATCTCATAATGCTCAAAGCCGGCCTTTTCGAGCTCAGCTATAATGTAGTCAAACATCTCCGCTTCCAAATCTTCCTTGGGCAGAGGCAGTTTCCCTCGTCGCATCCGATTCATAAATACTGTGTGGTTTTCCAAAATCAAGCTGTACAAACTCATGTGGGGAATGTCCAGAGCAATAGCCTTGGCTACATTGGTTTTCACATCTTCCATAGTTTGCTTGGGCAGGGCATAAATCAGATCAATCGAGATATTGTCAAAGCCCGCTTTTTTGAGATTGGTAATATTCTCATAGATGTCTTTTTCTAAGTGACTGCGGCCAATCTGCTTGAGCATACGGTCGTTGAAAGTCTGTACGCCCAGCGAAACCCGATTGATAGGCGAGTCTTTGAGTACAGCAATCTTCTCCTGATCTAAGTCCCCAGGATTGGCTTCAATGGTCAACTCTTCTAGATAAGATAAATCTAACTTGTCCGTCAGCTTTTCCAGCAAAAAGGCTAATTGAGGCGCAGATAGAGCCGTCGGAGTCCCTCCACCGATATAGAGGGTACGGAGCTTTTTGATATCGTACGAATGATACTCCTCAATCAAATGCTCCAGATAAGAATCCACCGGCTGATTTTTGATAAAAACCTTGGAAAAATCACAATAATAACAAATCTGGGTACAAAAAGGAATGTGCACATAAGCAGAAGTCGGTTTGGTTTGCATAGTACTTATTATACCACAGTTTTAGAATGAGGACTTATTTGATAATCAAACAAAGAAAAAAAGAGACGTTGCAAGGACAAAGAAAAAATATTGTCCTCACATGTCACCTTGTTTCTATATGGATAAAAATGACTTGGTAAATCACTTCTTCCCCAACTCTTGCGTCCTCTTGTAGGCAGCTTGAACGGCATCCATGACCGTTCCTCGAAAGGCATTTTCTTCCAGACTGGCTACCCCGGCAATGGTTGAACCAGCCGGACTGCAGACCTGGTCTTTGAGCTCGGCAGGATGTTGCCCACTGACCTGACTTAGCTTGGCAGTGCCTAAGAGGGTCTGATTGGCTAGTTCAAGCGAGATGTCGCGACTGAGTCCTGCTCGGACACCAGCGTCCGCTAAGGCCTCTATAAATAGATAGACGAAAGCTGGTCCACAGCCAGCAAGAGCTGTTGCTGCATCCAACTGCTTTTCCTCTAGTTTGATCAAAAGGCCAGCCGAAGACAGAAGCTCACGCAACAAGTCTTCGTCCGCTTGATTCGCCTGCTGAGATAAGCTATAGGTAATAACACCCTCGCCTACTGCTACTGGTGTATTAGGCATGATCCGAATCCAACGATAGTGGCTAGGTGTCAATTTTTCTAATAGCTCTAAGGTTAGACCAGCAGCCATCGAAACCAGCAGAAGAGAATCCCGTTTTTCTAGAATTTTCCGATAATCAGCCAGCAAGTCAGCAAATTGAGCTGGTTTGATTCCCAGAAAAATCACCTCTGCCTGAGCAAAAACCTCTTCATTACTGACCGGCTGCCCACCAACTTCCGCAGCAATCTTTTCAGCCTTGTCACGACTGCGATTGGCCAGTAACAATTCGCTTCTAAATCTTTCATCTTTGGCAACTAGGCGAGCGAGACTGCCACCCATATTTCCCAGACCGATAAATCCAATTTTCATCATTATTTCCTCACCTGACCAGTCCCTTGGATGACGTACTTATAGCTGGTCAACTCTTTCAGCCCCATAGGACCTCTGGCATGCAGTTTTTGAGTAGAAATCCCCATTTCGCAGCCAAGCCCAAATTGACTGCCATCTGTAAAGCGGGTTGAGGCATTGACATAAACTGCTGCACTATCCACCTGCTCCGTGAAGTAAGCTGCCGCTGCATCGTTATCCGTCACAATGGCATCCGAGTGATGAGTGCTGTGGGCTTCGATATGCTCTACTGCTTTTTCTAGCGAAGGCACCAGCTTGACTGCTAAGATATAGTCCAAAAATTCGGTATCAAAATCTTCTGGTTTAGCTTGCGAGCCCGAGATATACTGAGCTGCTTTCTCATCCAAACGTAATTCAACAGCTTTTTCTTGCGCAGCATCACGTTCTGTCACCAAGATTTTCTGCAAACGTGGTAAAAATTCAGCTGCAATCTCTTCATGAACCAGCAGGCCCTCCATGGCATTGCAGACAGAAGGGCGACTGGTCTTGGCATTCTCAATAATGGCCAAAGCTTTGTCTTGATCAGCATCCTTATCTACATATACATGGACAATTCCAGTACCTGTCTCAATAACCGGTACAGTAGCATTTTCAACTACCGCCTGAATCAGTCCCGCACCTCCACGAGGAATGAGCAAATCCAGATATCCTTTGGCCTTCATCATAGCCTGGGCAGAAGCCCGGCTGGTATCAGAAACCAACTGGATACAATCCGGTGAAATCGCCGTCTGAGCCAAGCCTTTTTTCAGAGCTGTGACAATAGCTAACGCTGTCTGATAGGCATCCTTGCCGCTTCTGAGAACGACTGCGCTACCACTCTTTAGAGCCAGAGCCGCAGCGTCAGAGGTGACATTAGGCCGGCTTTCGTAGATAATCCCAATCACGCCCATAGCCACCCGCTTCTTACTGATGACAAGACCGTTATCAAGCTCGGTCCTTTCCAAGACTTGCCCTACAGGATCCTCCAAGTCAATCAGTTGGCGAATGCCCTCTGCCATGGCAGCAATCCGCTCCTCATCCAGATAGAGGCGGTCCAGCATCACATCTGAAATCTTACCTTTAGCTGTGGCCATATCCAATTCATTGGCTGCTAAAATGTCCGCACGAGAAAGCCAGAGCTGCTTTGCCATTTCTTCCAAAGCATGGTTTTTCTCAGTAGTTGTGGCCGTATTGATCGTCTTCTTGACTTTCTGAACCTTTTCAAAAATCGCTTGTGTTGAGGTCATCGCTTCTCCTTTCCTTGTCTTCTAAAATTCTGCAAATAAATCATTCAACTCCGGTGTCAGAGAAATCCAGTCATCCCGATGAATGACGACACCTTTAGGTTTATTAGACTTGAGCATATCCTTAAGAGACGATTTGCCAAAACGCACGCGCCCTTTACCAAGAATAGCTCCGCTGCCTTCTTCATAAACGGTCACCGTATCCTGATAGGCAAAGCTGCCCGATACAGATACAAGACCGGATACCAACAAACTTTTTCCATTATTTCTGAGAGCGTTGGCTGCTCCTTGGTCTACATAGATTTCCCCTTGACTTTTAGCGTAGAAAGCCAACCATTGCTTCTGCGTTTTTAGACCTTTTTCCTGGGCCAAAAAGAGACTGCCATCCTTGGTTCCCTCAGCAGCTTCCAGCAGAGCATCAGTCTTGAGCGAGGAGCAGATATAGACTGGAACTCCAGACATGGTCGCAAGCGTTGCAGCCTTAATCTTTGTCAGCATGCCGCCAGTTCCATTGCTCGTTCCTGCACCGCCAGCCATATCAATCAGCTCAGAGCTAATCTTCTCAATCTTTTCAAGTCGGCGGGCATCTGGATTGTTAGAGGGATTGGCTGTGTAAAGGCCATCTACATCTGTCAAGAGCACCAGGAGATCCGCCTGAACCATAGCCGCTACTTGAGCACTCAGTGTATCATTATCCCCAACCTTAAGCTCCTCGATGGCCACTGAGTCATTTTCATTGATGATGGGAATAGCACCGCGATTCAGCAAGACAGACAAGGCCTGATGGGCATTCTTGTAACGCCGCTTGTCCGCAAAATCATCTTGTGTCAGAAGAATCTGTGCTGAAATGATTTGCTTCAAAAGAAGATTGGTTGTATATTCTTCCAAGAGCAAACCCTGTCCAACCGCAGCTGAAGCCTGTTTATCTGCTACCTTGGTCGGTCGCTTTTTAAAGCCTAGAGAAGAAAAACCTGCCGCAATAGCTCCTGATGAGACCAAGATTAACTCATGTCCCGCCTCATGCAAAAGAGCCAACTGCCGAGTAATTTCCTTTACCTTGGCGCGTGACAAACTACCATCTGCGTTTGTCAATGACGAAGTTCCCACCTTAAATACGATTCGCTTTGCTTTCATTTCCTTTTCCTTCACTGCCAGATTGTCTTATTATACCACGATTTACGGAAAATAAAAACGACCGCGATTGAAGCGGTCAAAGGAAAATTTGTATTTTAATAATGAATGGACCTGACTAATCTTGTCGCAATTTTTCTAAGGTTTCTTGGAAAATGGCTGGCACTTCAGTTGTAAATTCCAGCACTTCACCAGTTCGAGGATGGGTGAAGCCCAGTGTTCGTGCGTGCAGAAATTGGCCATGTCCTTTTAAGGTCTTACGCGGTCCGTAGACCCCATCTCCAGCTACAGGATGTCCAATGTAGGCCATGTGAACGCGGATTTGATGAGTCCGACCTGTTTCTAGCTGAAGCTCAACCAAGCTATAGTCACCAAAACGTTCCAAGACCTGGAAACGTGTCAGAGCTGGCTTGCCTTTAGCCGTCACAGCCTGCTTCTTGCGGTCTTTTTCGCTGCGGCCAATCGGTGCTTCAATCACTCCACGGTCGTTAGGCAGATTTCCATGAACAATAGCCCAATACTTGCGCAGGGATTTCTTATCCTTAAGCTCATCAGCAAGAGCCACATGGGCTTGGTCGTTTTTAGCAATCATGAGAAGCCCTGAAGTGTCCTTATCAATCCGATGGACAATCCCTGGCCGGAGTACTCCATTGATGCCGGACAAGTCTTGGATGTGGTACATAAGGGCGTTGACTAGCGTGCCGCTGGTATGGCCTGCCGAAGGATGGACCACCATTCCCTGCGGTTTATTGACGACTGCCACGTCCTCATCTTGGTAGACAATTTCTAGCGGAATATCCTCTGCCACATACTCAAACACTTCTGGCTCAGGCAGCTCATAGGAGATGACATCGCCTTCTTTGACAGCGTATTTGGCTTTTTTGGCTTGTCCATTGACCAAAATCAGGCCGTCCTTAATCTGCTCATTAGCCAAACTCCGCGATAGGTTTGTCAGCTCTGCCACCGCCTTGTCCAATCGCTGACCAACTACTGAAGCCTCAATTCTTACTTCCATCTTTTTCTTCCTTCAAAATCATCAGCAGTAAAATAGCTACACCAAAGGTCAGATACATATCAGCCACATTGAAAATAGCAAAATTAATAAAATCTAACTGAAACATGTCCACGACAAATCCTTGACGTATCCGGTCAATAAAGTTCCCCAAACCGCCAGCAATCACCAAGGTCAGCCCAGCCAGCATCCACTTTGAGGCATGGAGGTGCTTGATGAGGTAGTAAACAGCTCCGCCGATGACCAAAAATGTCACCAAAGTAAAGAGCCATTGCTGGTTTTCCAGCATGGAGAAGGCTGCGCCGGTATTCTGAAGATAGGTCAGACTCACCAGATGCGGAATGAAACTCTTGACCTGCCCCAGCTTAAAATCGCTGACAATATACAACTTAACTAGCTGGTCCACAACAATAAGAACCAAGACTGCAAAAGGAATAATAATTTTTCTTTTCATACTTTATTTTTTCTGTGCAAAATACTCTTTCATAACCGATACGAAGTCTTCTCCGACCTGAGTCAATTCCACATCTTCACGCTTGACATAGACCATGTGGTTGTCCAAGTTGTCACGAAGCTTGATGACAGTAATACCATTCACACTGTTGCTGTCCAAAAAGCCAGATCCAGTCGCATAAGCATTCGTACGCTCCAAAATCCCATTCAAAGTCGCACGGTCCGTCACATTAAACATCTGTGAGCTGGCACTGGTATCGACAAAGTTCTCTGAATAATAGAGATACTCGTCCTTTTCCTGAGTGAAGCGAACAGTCGGCAAAGCCGCTAAATCTTCCATGACCAGCTCTTCCTTTTGTGTCAGAGGATGATCTTCCCGCAGGTAAATGTGGGTCTGAAAAGGAATCAACTCAATTACTTCCAAGCCCAGCTTTTCCACCCGCTGCATAATGCCCTTGGTATTTTGATTATTAAGATAGATAATGCCAATTTCACTATGGCCTTGCGCTACTTCATCCAGAATCTGTACGGTTGTTGACTCAAAAATCCGGAAGTTCTTATACTCAGGATAGGTCTGAGAAAATTGTGTGATCAAAGGAGGCAGAAAATCATAGTGCTGACTGGCAATTGAAAACTCATCCCGCTCTTCCTCAGGATTGGCATATTGATTTTGAAAAACATCAAAACCCTTGACCAAGTCTTGAGCTTTTTCATAAAACTCCATTCCTCGGCGAGTCAGAAAAGTCCCACTGCTAGTCCGACGAAAAATCTTGAAACCCAGCTCTTTTTCCAGATCACGGACAGAGATGGACAGACTCGGCTGACTGACATACATTTTTTCCGCAGCTTCGCGAAAGGTCCCGCTGTTGGCAATGGCGACCACATAACGCAATTGTTGAATATTCATAACATTTTCCTTCTTTACATATCGTCTCATTATACCATAAACCAAGGCAGAACAAAAGAAACCAGCTGTAAGAAGCCTGTTTCTCCTTTGAAGTTAATGAGCAATCTGAGAAACATTTGCTATTTTTCTTTTAGATAGACAACCTCTGTCATCTCTTTGAAGCCTAGTTTTTTATAAAGTTTCAAAGCTCGGGTATTCTGCTTTTCTACGACAATCTGAAAGTCCTGTCCATTGAGCTCATTCAAATTCTGCATACTTGCAAGCAAGAGATAGCTTCCTAGCCCCTGCCCCTGAAAATCTTGATTAACTGCCAAGCCAAAGAAATAATTGGTCCCAAAATCCGTATCAACTGACACTGATGCGACAACTCGGTCATCTTTTTTTAAGATATAAAGCAGACTGGAGCTACTGGTGATGGATTCTTGAGCGTATTTCAAAGCAACATCTAGCGGTGTCTCAAAGACTCGAGACTGAAAAGCAGCAATTTCCTCTGCCAAGTCCAAACTTCCTTGCAAGACCTCTATCCCTTCTCTCTTTTCCAGAGGAAAAGTTTGAGCAGACTGCGCCAGCCAGATTTCAGCTTCACCCTCTTGGTAATCAAATCTCCGAGCAAAATCGGGATGACCGTTCAAAAAAGCCAGCTCCGCTATATACTCAATCTCGATCAAATCATACTTATCAGCTACTTTTGAAAAAGCAGCCAGGAGCTGATTAGCCACACCCTGACGACGATACGCCGGCAGAACATAAAGAGACACCTCTGCTTGGCCAGGTTCATCCGCATAGACTGATAAAAAGCCGATGGTTCGGCCATCCATCTCTGCCAAGAAAAAGGCAGGCATTCTAGTATCTGCATTATAATTATTATTTAGATAGGGCAGTCGATAGCCTCCGTCTCCCTTATTACACTCTTGAACTAATTCAAACAATGCCTGCTTTTCTTTCTCAGGTAATGCACTATAAATACTTATCTGCACCTGTCTCACTTCTTTCCAGTATTTTTTTCTATTTTACCACGAATAGCCCGACCAAGCCATTCAAAAAGGGACTGGAAAAATCCAGCCCCAATCTCGCTAAGTTAATCGTTTTTATTTTTCAACGTGGTCAGCAAGTTCTTCCTGGGCTTTTTTATTTGCCGCAGTAGCTTCTTCTTTCCATTTTTTCTTAGCTGCTTCGTATTCTTTGGTCGTTACTACATCCTTCTGAAGCTGAGTCAGCTTGAAGTTGTAGCCTGAACCCTTGACACCAACTGGTGAGTAGGCCTTTGTAAATGGTACTGATTTAGTAACAGACGGTGTTGCCCCTTGTGATACAGTCGGGATAATCAAGCCGCTATCTAGCAACCAAGCTTCCGCTTCTGCATACTTTTCGTAACGCAGCTGAACATCATTGGTTTCTGCATTGGCTTCTTCCAGCATCTTAGTATATGTATCCAAGCCTAACTCTTTAATCTTATCATTGTCTTGACCTGGTTCAAAACCAAAGTTTTGCAAGCTTCCGCCGTTCTTGATATTGAGAGTATCAAGGTAGGTAGATGGGTCTTGGTAGTCACCAGTCCAGCCACCAGTAGACATATCATAGTCTTTTTGAGCAGCAGAGTTAGCGAAATAAGTAATATTATTAAGATCGTCTGTGCTCATCTTTTGCAGGTCAATCACAACATTTTCCGCTCCAAGAGCCGATTCGATTGACTGCTTGGTTGAGCTAGCCCATTGAACGCCAATCGTGCTAGACTGATCCACTGGCATATCTAAGTGAATTGGGAATTCAACCCCCTTAGCCTGCAAGGCTTGCTTAGCTTCTGCAAATTTCGCCTTAGCTTTTTCAGGATTATAGTATGGATCTTGAGCGTCAGAGAGGTCAATTCCTTGCCATTGACTGCCATAGTTAACTAATTTTTCCCCAACAACGGTTCCAAAATCCTTGTCGCCAATTTGAACAAAGCTAGGTGGTACCAAGGTATTTCTCAAGACCTTAGTCGCTCCGTCTTCACCATTTCCTTGCGCACCATAAGATGTACGGTCAAAGGCAAAGTTGATAGCCTGACGGAAGTCTTTGTTCATGATCGCTTCGTTAGTAGCAGATTTTTGAGCATCTGTTGTTTTAGAAGTATGATTGTAGGACTGACGGTTGTAGTTGAAATTATAGTAATAAGAAGTAGAATCCTGCGGGCTGTATACGATATTGTCCGCGTATTTCTTCTTGACTGAGGCAAAGCCAGAGCTATTCGGATAGAGACGAGCAGTGCTGTAAACGCCATCGCTGAAGTTACGAATCAACGCTTCCTGATCATTTCCATCATAATAGGTCAGCTTGATGTTATCCAGAGTGACATTGTCTTTGTCGAAGTAATTTGGGTTTTTGACAAATTCCATCACAGACTTGGAAGTCAGAGACTTGAGCAAGTAAGGACCGTTATAGAGAATGCTAGATGGCTTGACAGAGCCAAAATTGCTTCCTTCTGCTTTCAGAAACTCTTCATTGACTGGGAAAAGAATCGTGCTGGTCGTTTTAGAGTTCCAGTAAGGCTCAGGGCGGGCCAGAGTGTATTGGAGTGTATGGTCGTCAATAGCCTTGACACCAACATTGTCGAAATTCTTATCTTCACCCTTAATATAAGCATCCAAGCCCTTCACAGAATCCTGAACGAGATAAATAGCTTCTGAATTTTCATCCGCAGCATACTTCAAGCCAGTCACAAAGTCCTGGGCCTTTACTTCTGCATATTCTTCACCATCGGATGTGTACCATTTAGCATCATCACGCAGCTTATAAGTATAGGTCAGACCGTCCTTAGAAACTGTCCATGACTTCGCGATAGAGGGAATCAGGTTCCCATACTTGTCATTTTCAAAAAGTCCATCGACCAGGTTGGAAATGACATCACCTGTCGTTGCACGATTTGTAGCAAGATAGTTCAAGCTGTCAGGGTCTGAACTATAAACGTAAGTATAATTATTTGTGCTAGATGAAGACTGGCTACAAGCCGTCAGCAATAGCCCGGCACTCAGTGCAACTCCAGTCGCAATCAGCCATTTTGATGCTTTCATGGATAGAACCTCCTTCGATGTTACATTTTATAACATGAACTATTATACCAAAAAACGTATAAAAAGTAAATAGTAAACCGATGACAGTTGAGTATAATATCTAAGGACGGGTACTTTTAGCAAGCTCACAAAGCTTTCCGTTACTGCATTTCTGCAAATTTCTAAATAAAAAAGGAAGAATCCACTTCTAGCAGAAAGTTGCTTTGGACTCTTCCTTTTTTTATTTTATCTTGTATGAACAAATCCGCTAGAATTTTACCGTCATCTGCTCATTTCCTACTTTCTTATACTTTGCAAGAAGACAGACCATAGAGGCAGATAGCTCCAAAGAAGAAGACAAGGCCCAGCAAGGTCAAGACCAATCCACTGCCATCTCCTGTTTCAGGAAGCTGGCTAAACTGTGTAGCTTGCTGACTTAGTTGCCTACGAGAACTTACAGGTTCAACAGAACGCAAACTCAACTGCGGAGGATTTTGTTGACCTGGGACCATGCTCTGCCTAGCTGCAGTAATCTGAACAAGTTCCTTGTAATAACCTTCTCCCATACTGAATTCTCTGTCTTTACTGTCAATCAAGGTTAGGGAAAGCACTGGACTGAACTGACCTTCTACTAAGCCTTTCAAGCCTATCTCAACTGGATTGGTATCATTGGATTTTTTAGAAATCAGAACGGTATCACCAGAGATGATATAGTCTGGACTAGGGAGAATGCTAAATTGCTTAGTATCCATCTTAAGAGCAAGGCGGTAGTCATTTTTCTCTAGACCATTTAATCCACTCAGGGTAACCGTAGCTGTAAAAGGCTGATCTAGCTGAGCAGATGTAGGAACATTGACTTTGATATCCTTAACTGGATCGGTATAAAAGAGACCATGCCCCATAGGATAGGCAACCTCTGCCTCAGACATGATGCCATCCTTGATACGCGGCACATTTACTGGTAGCGTTCCAACATGTTTTTGACCATTGAAAATCACTTCCACTCCAGCTGGGATATTAGGACCAAAAGCATTGTCCGGCTTCAGGGACTCGGTCGGATCCATGCCCTTGTTTCCATAAACTGCTACAATAGCCTTGGCATTAGGATAATTTGCTACATCATAGGGTTTAGAAATGCTCATGACAGCTGCCTGTTTTCCAGTTGCATTTGCATAGTCTACAACTTCCGTCGGAACCCTTGTCAGCCAAAAATCACTTGCTAGTTGAGATTGACGACCAATCTCAGAAATAAGAACAATGTGAGTAGCCTGGTCAATCTTTCCTTTCAAATCTTCCAACTTGGTCGTCTTACTGTAGTTCAACGCATCATATGTAACTCCAGCTGGAATCACTCCATCTGCTATCAGACGCTTGACGCCCAGCTCTAGTCCAGGAACTTCATCGTCGTAAGCTGCTAACAGCAAAATCCTGTCGCCAGATTTGACCTTAAAGGGCAGAACAGTATCTTCGTTTTTAACTACCGTCACTGCACTGGCAGCGATTTTTCTCTCGTTATCTCTGTTTAGCTCTGAGCCAACAGTTGCTTCAGCCTTGGCTTGAGTACGCTCAGATGGGTCAAAGTCCAAAACACCCCGTTTTTCTTTTAGATTCAAGATTCGGGTCACTGACTCATCCAATCTGCTGACTGGAATATCGCCGCTCTGAACCGCCTGCTCAATATCACTGATAATCTTATCAATCTTGGCCAAGTCACTCTTGCTGCGTAAGACAGTTGGCATCAGAACTACATCCACACCTGACTTGATTGCCATGATAGCCGCTTCAGATTCTCCGAAGTTTTTGGCAATCGCATCCATGCCCATAGCATCAGAAACTACCACTCCCTTGTAACCAAACTTTTTGCGAACAATGCCAGTAATAATGTCATCAGACAAGGTGGCAGGGATATAGATGGTTTCACCAGTTTGTTTGGATATAACCGTGTCTTTTTCAATCTGAGGATACTGAATATGGGCTGTCATCAGCATATCAGCATTTTTGTCAATGGCAGCCTTGAAGGGCAGCAACTCCAGCGCTTCTAACTCCGCATAAGACTTGTCTACCAGAGGCAGACCAGTGTGAGAATCCACCGCCGTATCACCATGCCCAGGGAAATGCTTAGCCGCTACTGCAACATTGTATTTCTGAATCCCCTCCATCATAGCCGTTCCCAAGCGAGCAACAACCTTAGGATCTGAAGAGAAGGACCGCAAACCAATAACTGGATTCTGCGGATTATTATTGGTATCAAAAACAGGAGCAAAGTTGACATTCAAACCTAGAGCCGATAGCTCCCGTCCGATAATTTGACCTGCTTGATTAGCCAATTCCGGATCTCGCGTCGCGCCAACTGCCATGTTGCCAGGAAGGGCTGTCCCACTACCCAAACGATAGACGATACCACCTTCTTGGTCAATCGCGAGCAAGAGCGGCAACTTGCCATTATTAGCTTGGTTGCTGATAGCTGCTTGCTGCAGGGCATGCGTCAAGGCTAAGGTTTGAGCAGTTCCTTTCACATTCTCAGCAAAAAGAATAACTCCGCCAAAGTCGTATTTATCAACCGCTTCTGCCACTTCTTTATTAAGCTCCGTCATATCTGACTGGGAGGCTTGGCCCTCTTGCTGCCATTTTCTGAAGTCAGGCATCAGCATCTGTGTAATCTTCTGACGAAGTGTCATATCCGCCACAAGCTCCTGCACTCTCTTAGAAGCTGAAGGTGCATCAGTCGCCGCCTGACCTTGAGCTTGATTAGCTTCCGAGGAAGCTTCTACAGGCTGGGCAGTCGCAGGTTTGGTAGAATCTTCTAGCAAATTACCAGTATTGCCTTCTTGGGTTGAAGCAGCAGATTCAGTAGGTGCAACTGACGGTGCATCAGAGACCGTCAGAGCTTTTGCAGCAATCTGAGCATCCTGACTTGGTGTGCCCCTAGCCCCTGCACTACTATCAGAAGAGTCCGTTGCAACTGCAGCACTTGCTTGTTCAGACTGGTTAGCAGGTTCCGGCGGCTGATTAGTTGTATCTGCTTTTATGGATCCAACTGGCCAAAAAACCAGTAATGACAAGGCAAGCACCAATAGCAATTTATACCTTTTCATCATAGGCATTCTCCTTTCATCCCTATAATAATAGCATAAAAAACGATGTTTGTAAACGTTTACATATTATCCAATGATTGTTCGCTTTTATCACCAATTAGTAATATAATCTCTATAAAAATGAAATCTTATTACAATATTATAGAAATGTTACAGAGGTATAATTTTATAGAAATAACATAACCTAACTGTTAAAAATGAGATTCTTTCATCTTATACTAACAGTTGCATAGAAAGGATTTGCTATGAGACAAGAAAAGAAGACTAAAACAATGTTCAATCATCGCTACTGGCTGGGGCTTCCCCTCGCTTCTGCTGCGACTTTGGCCGCTGCTTTGATTTCCACCGGAACAGTTCAAGCGGAGAACAAGTCAATCCCAGACTGGGCTTCTAGACGTGAAGTTGGTATTTACGACCCTAGTGTACCTGACATTGAGGACGATCCTACTATCTTTGATGATTCTGAACCTATCAAGGTTCCGGAAGCACCTAAGCGTGAGTACCCTGAAGCTTTTTATGATGAGTCTGGGGAAATAATTAAAAATAGAATCGTTCTTCACGAGGGTAAATACTATCTCGCAAACCAATATGGGGATACATACAAAGTTCAAGATGACCCAGCAGAACAAATTCCGACGAATCTAAAAAACTCCTTCTATACCAGCCCAACAGGTAAGGTTTATTATTTTGACGAAAAAGGACGAAGGGTCATCAATCTTTACAGTGTTGATGGCAAACAATACTTCTTTGATTCTTACGGAGAAATGGCTAAAAACAGATTTATTAGTTACTCTGAATACACTTATTACTTTGGAGAAGATGGAACACCTTATAAAAACGGTCTTTTTAAGATTGGCGAGTACTACTATTACTTTGGTGAGTATGGTGAACTTTATAGGGAGACTATTGTCAACTACAAAGGAAAGACCTATTATGCAAATTGGTATGGCGTTGTCAATATAAAAGACGAAGAAGTTACACCATAATGAAAAACACCAGAAATGAGGACGTGTGTCTTCGTTTCTGGTATTTATTTTATTCAAAACCCCTCTAATGGGAAATTCATTTTTTAGCAGATGGTTATTGTTCTTCTGATTTTCTTACACTAATACCTAGCCCCAATCCAGTCAGAAGCAAACCAAGCCCCACAACACTATAGACTGCCTTTTCGCTACTTCCTGTTTTAGGAAGAGACTGTTCAGATTTGGCCAAAAGTGTTGGTGCCTGAACATGGTAGACGGTAGATGTAGGCATTGTAGTACGACGCTCAAGATAGAATTGATAACTATCTTTTATGATTTTATAGTAACGTGCTTCATTGACACTTTCAACAATCCATGAAGTGGTTCCTTTTGTTAGAGCATCAGCTAAGTTATTTTCAATATCAAGCACTCTGCCTTCTGTTGCAAAATTTTTGTAAATTCCCTCAATCGCTTTTACCGTTGCTACGGTTCTTTCTATACCAGCAGCTTTCAAAGCCGCAAGTGTATCAGCAACCGTTGGAATTGAAGGGTCTTCTTTCATTTCAGCATCTGTTAATAAAACGACGAATTTCTTATTTTTAGATGACTTAGACCAATCATAGGTCGAAATAATCTGGTTCAGGGCAGGAGTTGGTGTTTCTGGAGTATCTCCTCCATTCGCTATACGAATCGCAGCTAACGCTTTTTCGAGCTCAGCCGGATCAGTTGTAAAATAAGATGACCCAAACCGTGTTAGAACCGTATCTTCATCTTTGCTGCCAGAATTACGGCCGTAGACTTCATCACTAAATGTTGCCAAGCCAAAACGTGCTGTAATCCCCTCTTTAGTAATATTTCGCACAAATTCATTAATATTTGCACGAACAATATCAATTGTGCCGCCCATGGATCCTGAACGGTCGACAACAAATACAATATCAGCTGAACCAGCTTTTGTCACAGTTGGTGGCGTTGAGGTGTAGGTAATAGTTGTAGTCTTATCTACTCGCTCATACTGCGTATAGGGATTCCCATTTTCATCTGTGCCAGATAAAGTATTTTCAGTACGTCTAGTTATTGGCTCTGGCGCCTTATCAACCTTTGCCGGAGCCACTTCTGTCTTTGTAACATCAACAGTCGACGTTTCTACACGGACTGTTTGATTGCCTTCTTGACTTTCTTTGACATCAACAGGTGATACATTTTTTGAGACATCGATCAAATCTCCTGGTTTCGCTGTAGATTCTTCAACAACAGGTTTCGTCGTATCAGCAGCAATTTCAGTACCAGCAGCTTCAATCGGAGAGCTTACTACTTCAGTTTTTGCTATACTGCTTGAAGGTGGTGTGCCAACCTGGTCCGCAAAAACATGCGAAGCTTGTGAAAAGGCAAATAGAAGAGTTACTGATGCTAATCCAACTTTCAATTTGTACAATGAAAAGCCTGGAAGTTTAAATGATTCTTTTTCCATAATTTCTCCTTATCTTTTTAGATTTAGAAACATTATTGCATCTATTTTATATAGAATAACATAAAAAAATAGGAACAGCAAGCGATTTCAAATATTTATTAGTCTAAAAATTAAAATTTTAGAATATTATCAGAGTTTGTATGCTAAAATTGATGAGCATCATCATGAATTATTAAATAAATGCTTTATCGTGCCGTCTCTAATAAGAAATCCCCATGCTCAATATCCGAGCATGGGGATTTCTTATTAATTATTTAGCGATTGGGTAAACAGAAACTTGTTTCTTATCGCGTCCTTTGCGTTCAAAGCGTACTACGCCTTCAACTTTTGCGAACAAAGTATCATCTCCGCCGCGTCCAACGTTGACACCTGCATGGATGTGAGTGCCACGTTGACGGTAAAGGATAGAGCCGCCTGTTACGGTTTGACCGTCAGCTGCTTTAGCTCCCAGACGTTTCGCTTGCGAATCACGTCCGTTAGATGTAGAACCTCCACCTTTTTTGTGGGCGAATAGTTGCAAGTTAGCAAGATTCATTTTTAACATAATGTTTTCCTCCGTGTTAGTTTTCTGTGATAACTCTGGTTTGGACGAACTCAGATGAGTCCTCCGATAAGTTTGCCATTCCTAGGAAAAATGATTCAAAGAAAAGCTGAGTCATTTCTCTTTGGTGTGACGGTATATCCTGAGGAATTTCAACCTTCAGATAACCACCTTCTATTTCGTTTAATTCTAAGTTTGGTTCGTAGCCTGCGAATTTCTCAACTGAATTGACAAAATTAATGGCGAGCGTCGAAACAGACGCACACACGACATCAAAGCCGTATTCACCACTCGCGGCGTGACCTGTGATTTCTGCACGCCTCAGTTCGCCATCTTCGGCTCTTTCAAAGACTGCTTGTATCATTTAATCTCCTTAAAATTAAGCGTTGATAGCGTTGATGACAACTTTTGTATATGGTTGACGGTGACCTTGTTTACGATGGCTGCCTTTTTTAGGTTTGTACTTGTAAGTAACAACCTTCTTTTGCTTGCCTTGTTTTTCAACAGTTCCGACAACAGAAGCTCCAGCAACAAGCGGAGTTCCGACAACAGTGTTTTCACCACCAACAAGAACAACTTCGTCAAAAGTAACGTCTTGACCAGCTTCAGCGTTCAACTTTTCAACGTAGATTGCTTGACCAACTTCAACTTTAACTTGTTTTCCGCCAGTTTTAATGATTGCGTATGTGCTCATTATGCACCTCCTATGATTTTTAGGGTTTCCCCGAATTTTGTGAAGACTCGCCTAGCATCGTGGGACGAACCACTTCTATCTCACAGAGTGAGCAACGATGATCGTGCGGTTGCACAGGAATGTGCATAGTCAACTCTATAAGTATAGCACTTCTGCATCTCTTTAGCAAGCTTTTTCATCTCATGAAAACGGATTTTCAAGGATTATATTTAGATTTTGTTCACTAATGAACTAAGACAACCTCTGTTATCTTTTATCCGCTAACTGCTTTATTAAATAATTATTAATTGAGAAAATTTCTAAATATAACGCCGTACCCTATCTTGATAGTCTTGGTAAGACTTTCCGAATTTTTCAAGACACCAGCGCTCCTCGGAGAGGATAATCCAGTGGGCCGAAGTCTGAAAAATGAATAAAATCAGAAAGAAAATCATTGACTTAGTCAAAAAAGCTATTCCTAAAAAACAAATAAAGTAAGCTACATACATGGGATTACGGGAATAGCGATAAAGACCCTTTGTATTCATTCCGTTTGCATCTGGTCTAGCGAAATCCCTCATACTGATACCACACAAAGCCAAACCAAGCAGGTAAATAGCTATACCAGCATAAAAGAAAACAGAAAAATCAAACTTAATTTCAAGCAAAAAAGGAGTTATGAACAAGGCTAGATTACTCAATTGATAAATCATATAAGCTATCTTTTCCTTTCCCTGGATTGGTGCAAAATAAGCTGCGCGTGACAAAGCATTTTTGCCAAAATGACTTAATAAAGGAAAACGAATCAGCAGAAAAGGAATTAAGAGAAAAACAGCAAGCATAAACGTCACCTTCTCTCGCTTTTACAAGAGCCCCTCAATCAGCTCATCGACTTCATCAGCCTCTGCTTGCGGTCTGATTTCTGTAATCATGATGCCTGCGACCGCGCGCTCAATCAAGCCTTCAACATCTAGGTAAGTTTCGTACTTCTCAGCATTCTTGATTTTTGGATTAGTTTTAGGCCGGTCTGGAGCAAAAATGGTACAGCAGTCTTCAAATGGCTGGATAGAAATTTGGAAAGTATCAATTTTCTCTGCAATCTCAATGATTTCCAGCTTGTCCATGGTCACGACAGGACGGATAACCGGTGTATTGGTCACAGCGTTGATAGCCTGCATACTTTCAATGGTTTGACTTGCCACCTGACCAAGACTTTCTCCGTTGATAATGACTTGAGCGCCCCGCTCCTCCCGAATTCGGTCTGTAATGCGCATCATAAAGCGACGAGTCAGTGTCATCAGGTAAGCTTCTGGAGCCTTGGCCTTGATTTCCTCCTGAATCTCTGTAAAAGGGACTTCGATAAACTGGATATTGCCGCCAAACTTGGTCAATTTTCGCGTCAAATCTTGAGTTTTTTTCAACGCACCTGGACTGGTGTAAGGTGGACTGGCAAAGTGAACCGCCTCGATATCCACACCGCGCTTAAGAGCCAGATAGCCAGCCACCGGTGAGTCAATCCCACCTGAGAGCATGAGCATGCCTTTGCCTGAAGTGCCGACTGGCAAACCTCCAGCACCACGAATGGTCTCATAGGAGATATAGGCCGCTTCTTCACGAATTTCGACACGTAGCTCAATATCCGGCGCTTTCATCTTGACCTGAACATTAGGAATGGCCATAAAAACAGCGTCTCCCAGAGTCTGGTTAAGCTCGCGGCTATCTAACTCAAAGCTGTGGTCACTGCGCTTGCTGGTAATCTTAAAGGTCATCCCTTCCTGATAGACTTGCTTCATGATGGTTTGAACAGCTTCAATCAAGGCTGGTACAGACTTTTTAACCCTATAAGATGGTGAAAAATTCTGAATCCCAAAAATCTGCTTGAGCGATTCGGCGACTGGCTGATAATCGGTTCCTTGCAGATAGATATGAGTGCGGTCACGGTCAGCCTTGACATGAACCCGCGGATAGATTGATAAGACTGATTGGATATTGCGTTTGAGTTTGTTGATAAAGCGCATGCGGTTCTTGCCCTTGGTTGAGAGCTCACCGTAGCGTACCATAATTTCTGAATAATGCATTTTTTACCTTACTTTTCTTGTTTTTTCGTAAATAATTTTAAAGGTTGTTAAAAACTGCTCCATCTGGCTCATATCGTTGTCAAGATCCAAACTGATACGGACAGCAGTTTGAGCGAGAGACTTTTCGAAGCCCATAGCGATTAGCGTTCCCGCCGGCTTTCCAGCCTTGGAAGAGCAAGCGCTGGTAGTCGAGATATAGATCTCGTAGTCTTCAAATGCATGGACGACGACTTCACCCCGCACCCCCTTGAAACCAAAGGTAAGGATATGGGGCGCAAAATCCTCCATGTCTGAGAAAATGACCACATCTGGATACTTCTGCAGTTCTTCAAGGAGAATCTTCTTCATCTGAGCCGTCTGCTGGGCAAATACTTCTTGTTTTTCCATAGACAGCCTCAGAGCCTTAGCCGTCGCTGCAATGCCAGCTAAATTTTCCGTCGTTGAGCGCTTGTCCGACTCCTGGCCGCCACCGGTCAAGAGGGGACTGATTTTCTTGCCAGACTTGATATAGACAAAACCTACACCCCGAAGACCGTGAAATTTATGACTGGAAAATGTCGCAAAATCGATACGTTCCGTCAGATAAGCAGCAGTCGGAATCTTCGTAACAGCCTGTACAGCATCCACATGAAAGGAAATAGTCGGCTTGTCTGCTAGCAGTTCGGATATTTTCTGAATGGGCTGGATACTGCCAATTTCATTATTGACAGCCATGATGGAGATTAGAGTGGTGTCTGGTCGAATCAACTCCGCTAGCTTGTCTACCTCAACAAAACCAGACTTATCGACTGGTGCAAAATCTATTTCAAATCCTTGACTCTGCAGCCAGAGGGCTGATTCTTTAACTGCAGGATGCTCAATGTTGGATACGATGATGTGTTTGCCAAAAGGAACCTTTTCAAAAGCAACTCCCTTTAGCACCCAGTTGTCCCCTTCAGTCCCTCCAGACGTAAAAAAAATCTCCGAAGAAGACTTGCCTAAAAGCTCTGCTATTTGCCGGCGAGAAGCTTCTAAGAGACGGGTTGCCTGACTACCTAAACTGTGCAGACTAGATGGATTGCCCCAGATTTTAGAAGCTACTTCTGTGTAAGCGGTCAAAGCCTCAGGATAAGGTTTGGTTGTCGCTGAATTATCTAAATAAATCATGTTCTTTCCTCTAAATTTCAATACTCCTATTGTAACACGAAAGAGAAGCTGGAACAAGAAAGAAAAAGCCCTAAATTCTGTTAGAACTTAGGGATAAATATCACCGGTCATAAAACTCATGCAGCAAGCCAAAAAGTTCCTGTTGTTGAGCTAACAAGCTTTGACCGATGGTAGTAGATTTGATGAGGGTTCGTTCCTCTACATTTTCAATCACCTTTTTCAGAGAGGTCTGAGCAAAAGGCGATTCCACGACTTTTTGAGCGTTTTGGAAAGGTTGATGGGTCACCAGCTGGAAGCCATAGGAATTATTGAGCAGTGAGTAGCCAGCTGTTCCAGTCTTCTTTTGATAGGCTTCACACAGACCGCCATCAATGACAAAGAGCAGACCGCCACCGCGAATGGGAGATTCACCCTTGCCTGTCTTAACCGGGGTATGACCGTTGACCATCCTAGACTCTTGAGAAAAGAGGCCGAATTCTTCCAAAATCAGCTGGCAGACTTTCTCAGAATTACGATAAGAAAAATAAGAATTTTCCACTTCCTTGTGGGTGCCCTTATCTTCAATGAAATAGCGCTCCAAGGTAGTCATCTTTTCTTTTCCAAACAAGGGCGACAGCTTACCTTTCCAGCAATACCAAATCAAATCAGTCGACAAATCATCGCCCACTTCCTTGTTCTTGGCCGACTGTCGAATATGATACTCAAAGAAATCCAGCAATTCCTTGCCCGCATAATGGGCTTGATTGAGAATGAAAGGCTGGAATTCTCCTGACGGCTCCAGAGGAATGCAGCCGTGAAAAAGCAAGTGATGGTTGTAAATCTTATACATAGAGCCCTTGTTCATCAGAAGACTCATATGCTCAGCCATCTTAAGAGAACTTTGGAATGAGGCCAGCATACTGTCTACAGCTTGATTTTCTTCTAGTGTCAAAGCTGACGGATTTTCCGGATTGATAGTTTGGAAGCAGGTGTTAACCAGGGGATGCTTGGTATCGTCAATCGTAACACTTTCTTCCCAATAATCAATCTTGTCTAGCATAACATGGTCCTGCATCTGGAATTCAGGCCGTCGTTTGATGAGTTGATTTTCCAGCTTGAACTGGATAATCGCTAAGGCTTGGTGAACCTTTTCCAGCTGCAGAATTTCCTCATCTGAAAACTCCTGCTCTCTGCCGCCTAGAATGGGTCTAAACTTAGGATTAGACTGGTAAGTTTTGTCCGCAAAAAGAGTCAAGGAACGCAGGTTTAAACCATAATCTTTCTCGATATCCCAGAGATAGCCATAGCGAGCTGCAATGCGCAGCACATTGAGCAAGCAAGCCTTGGAACCAAAAAAGGCTCCCATCCAGATAATGTCGTGATTACCCCACTGAATATCAAGCGAGTGAAAATGCTGCAGTTCATCCATGACCTGAGCACTGCCAGCTCCTCGGTCAAAAATATCTCCAACCACATGCAGATGGTCGATCAACAACTGCCGAATACTTCGGGACAAGCCTAGGATAAAAGGCACAGCTTCCCGCAATTCAATCACATAAGTCAGGATATTCTCAAAATAGGACTTTTTATCAGCTAGAGCCCTGTCACTATAGAGGAGCTCCTCGATGATATAGGCATACTGTGGCGGCAAGGACTTTCTGACCTTGGACCGACTGTATTTTGCACCTGCAAAAGCCAGCAAATTCAAGAGCTGGGGAATGGTTTCCTGATACCAGTCTTGGCCTTTAGTTTCTTCCCCCAACACAAGCTCAGGATAGGAAACCAGCGCTGACAGGCGATCCTTATGAGATTCTGACAAGCTGTCCCCAAAACAGTCCTTGATCTTCTCATTGAGGATACCTGCACAGCTTCTCAAAATATAGTCAAAAGCAGCAAACTCCCCGTGAATGTCACTGATATACAGCTCCGTCCCTTTAGGCAGGTTCAAAATTGCCTCTAGGTTGGTCAGCTCTGTAATGACCTTCTGCCGACTGTCAAATTCTTTCAGTAAAATACGCTTATATTGCTCCATCTTATGCCCTCACTCTATAACCGCTCTCTCAATCTTCTCTCTTATCTCAATTTCTTCAAATGATCTTCAATCAAGAAAGCTGTCTCCTCGATTGATTTATCTGTGATATTGATGACATGAGCCCGATACTTTTTAAAGACTTCTTTTGAGTAGTCTAGTTCTTCGTATATCTTTTCCAGATCTGTGTAGCTGGTCGACTGGGTCAATCCCAGAGAATTCAAGCGATTACTGCGTATCTTAGACAGTTTTTCTGGCTCACATAAGAGACCGATAATACGCTCTGAATCAACTTTTTCCAAGACCTGAGGCAGAGGTACTTCTGGAATCAAAGGCAGGTTAGAAACCTTGTATCCTTTATTTGCCAGATAAATACTTAGTGGCGTTTTGGATGTACGGGAGACGCCCAAGAGCACCAAATCCGAATCTAAAAATCCTTGTGGTGCCTTGCCATCGTCGTATTTGACCGCAAACTCAATAGCAGAGATTTTATTAAAATACTCAGTGTCCAGCCGGTGCAAGGTACCCGGCACCTCTATAGGACTGGTGCCTGTCTTTTCCTTGATAATCTCAAAAAATGGATGCATCAAATCCAGATAAGAAAGACCATTGGCCTGACTAAACTCCCTAGCTACTGCTGCTAGCTTGCCATCAACCAGAGTGCTAATAACAAGGGCATCGTCCTTGATGGCATCGCGCAGAATATCCAGCAATTCTTCTTCCTTGTTGATAAATGGAAAACGATAGCTGTTATTAAAAATAATATCTGGGTATTGGGCTGTCACTGCAGACAATAGCTTCTGCGAAGTTCCCCCCAAAGAATCTGAAATGCTGTAAACAATAATTTCTTTCTTCATGTACATTCCTCTTATCTATTAACCTCAGCGCTTCTGGCCTCTTGAATAATATAGTCCAGCAGAGCTGACTTGGTCACAGTTCCTAAAATTTTACGCTCATTATCCTCATCGACTACCGGCAGTGAATCAATCGCAAAATCCTGCAAAACTGCCGCCGCTTCCAAAATATTCATATCCTTGTAGCAAGTTTTAATATGGGGCATTCGGGTCATGCAAACCGCTACAGGCGTGCTGTCAATGTTAGTATTGAGCGAAGCCCGCAGCAAGTCCTTACGCGACAAAATCCCCAAGAGCAGCTTATGCTCATCAATGACATAGAGAACATCCGCATCATACATAAATAATGTAATAATGGCATCTTGAATAAAAGAATCATGAGATACCAAAACGGGAGAAGTCATAATCTCTGCCACTTTCTTTCGAAAGGTATCGAAAAAGAAAAGCGTCTCTAAATCCGAGCCCGAGTACGTGTAACCAACTTTAGGCGTAGCCTTCAAAATCCCAACCAAGGTCAGAAAAGACAGGTCCGAGCGCAGAGTTGCCCGAGAAATATCGAGTAATTCTGAGATTTTCTCACCGCTGAGTGGCTGGTGTTCTTTAACAATTTCTACAATTTTCTTTTGCCGTTCACTTAATTTCAAATAGGTCTGACTCCTTCGTTCTTTATAATAGATGACTAGCCTGATTTCGCTTAAAATTTAGGAATTATTACTCATATTTCATTTTCAGGCGTTTAAATAATCATCATTTTGTAACACATTATAACAAAAAAAGAAAAATTGTCAATAAAACAGGATACTTTTTTCGGTTGACAAATATATGTGATGTATATTACAATGTAGTTGTCCTACAATATGACACATATTTCATAATTTTGGAGGTAAATATGGCGAAATGGATTTACTCCTTCGAGGAAGGATGTGCAGATGACAAAGCTCTGCTTGGCGGAAAAGGTGCCAACCTAGCTGAAATGACCAATTTGGGACTGCCTGTCCCTCCAGGTTTTACTATTACTACAGAAAGCTGTATCGAATATTTAGAAAGCCCTTATTTCTTTGAATCTTCTTTAAAAGAAGATGTTTTGAAAGCGGTTACTGAATTAGAAGAAAAAACCGGTAAATATTTCAGCGGCAACGACTCTGCCTTGCTTTTAGTGTCTGTTCGAAGCGGAGCCAAGTTTTCCATGCCGGGCATGATGGACACTATTCTCAATCTAGGTCTGAACGATTTAAGAACCCAGACTCTGGCTGAGCAGACCAATGCTGACTTTGCCTACAACTGCTACCGACGTCTGCTGCAAATGTTTGCTGATGTGGTTTATGGCATTTCCAAGGATGAGTTCGATGACCTCTTGGGATATTTTGAAAAGAATGCTGGCAAACAGGCCAAGGATTTCACATTGGAAGAACATCAAGCATTAATCGACCAGTACAAGCTGCTTTATCGTGAGCATCATCAAACCTTCCCGCAAAGCTCTAAAGAACAGCTCTATGCTGCTATCAAGTCTGTCTTCAAGTCTTGGAATAACCCCCGAGCTCAGGTCTACCGCAACTTGAATGATATTCCTCATGATTTGGGAACAGCGGTGAATGTCCAAGCCATGGTTTTCGGAAATAGCGACCAAGCTAGTGGTACAGGAGTTGTCTTCACGAGAAACCCTGCCAGCGGTGAGCATCAGTTATTTGGCGAATTTTTGCTCAATGCACAAGGAGAGGATGTCGTAGCCGGCATTCGAACACCTGAGCCTATCGCTGCACTTGAGACAGCTCTCCCTCAGGCCTATGCAGCCTTCCAAGACTATGCTAAGATTCTTGAAAACCACTACAAGGACATGCAAGATATCGAATTTACCATCGAAAAGGGTAAACTCTATATTCTCCAAACTAGAAACGGTAAACGGACCGCCAAGGCATCTTTGAAAATCGCCTTAGATCTGGTAGACGAGGGCATTATCAGCAAAAAAGAAGCTCTCCAGCGCGTATCTCCTGCTACGATTAGCCAGCTCATCCATCCTGTATTTGAAGAAAAAGCTCTGCAAGATGCTCCTTTCTTGGCTCAAGGACTGCCAGCAAGCCCTGGTGCTGCAACTGGTGAGATTGTCTTTACAGCTGAGCGCGCCAAAGACTACCACTCCTTGGGTAAAAATGTCATCTTAGTACGGCAGGAAACTTCACCTGAAGACATTGAGGGCATGGTTGTCAGCCAGGCCATCGTAACCAGTCAGGGCGGTATGACCTCTCACGCAGCTGTCGTAGCTAGGGGAATGGGAACCTGCTGTGTGGCTGGCTGTGGAGAGCTGACCATCAGCGAGGACAGCAAGACTGTTTCCTGCGGAAATCTTGTCTTGACCGAAGGTGATGTCATTTCAGTTGACGGCAGCTCTGGGCGCATTTATAGCGGTGAGATTCCGACCGTCCTAGTCGAAAATGACCAAGAACTCCAACGCTTGCTTTCATGGGCAGACGAAGTCGCACAGCTCAAAGTCCGTGCCAACGCAGAGACCGTTCAAGATCTGAAAACAGCTATCAAGTTTGGGGCAAAGGGCATTGGTCTGGCTCGTACCGAACACATGTTCTTTGGCCAAGAGCGGATTCTGGAAATGCGGCGTCTGATTCTAGCCGACAACGAATTGGAAACCAGATCCGCCCTCAAAAAACTGCTGGAGTTCCAAGAAAAAGACTTCTATCAAATGTTCCAAGCAGTTCAGGACAAACCTATGATTATCCGTCTTTTGGATCCGCCGATGCATGAATTTCTACCTAAAGATTCACAGGAAATCAAGGCTTTGGCTGACAAGCTGCACAAGTCACCAGAAAAACTGACTCGCCGCATTGAACAGCTGCAAGAAAGCAATCCTATGCTGGGCCACCGCGGCTGCCGTCTGGGGATTACGCAACCAGAGATTTACAAGATGCAGGTCGAAGCCGTCTTCAAGAGTGCTATCAAGCTGAGTCAAGAAGGATTGACTGTCAAGCCAGAAATTATGATTCCGCTGATTGCAGACAAGGCCGAGCTAGACTCTGTCAAATCCTTTCTCATCCAACATATCAACAAGCTCTTTAGGCATCAAGGTCTGGAGCCTTTCCCTTATGAAATTGGCACCATGATTGAACTTCCGCGTGCCTGTCTGGTTGCAGACCAGCTGGCTCAGGAAGCGGACTTCTTTAGCTTTGGTACTAACGACTTGACCCAGATGACCTACGGTTTCTCACGAGACGATATTGGAAAATTCATCGGCCATTATAAGGAGAAAGAAATTCTTCCTTTTGATCCTTTCCAAAGTATTGACCAGGACGGCGTTGGTGAATTGATGCGCATAGCTATCAGCAAAGGGCGTCAAGTCAAACCTGAACTTCCTATCGGCATCTGCGGTGAGGTCGGTGGCGATCCTGCTTCCATCCCCTTCTTCCAAGAAATTGGTGTCACCTACGTTTCCTGCTCTCCTTATCGGGTTCCAGCAGCTAGGCTGGCTGTCGCTCAAGCTGCACTCCAAGATGAGAAGGCGTGATTACTTTGCTATTCTAGCTCAAGAAACTGCTCAATCCAAATTTGAGCAGTTTCTTTTCTTGACAGCAATCTTTTGTGTGCGTTTTCATAGATAAAAATTTGATTTTTTAAAGACATTTTCAGATAAAAAACGTATAATGAGAGATAAGAAATCATTGAAATTTTAAAAGGAGATTCTTTCAAGCATGGAAAACTATTCTCGCAGTAATAAAAACAAGACAAAATCATCTAAAAAACCTACTAAACAGCATATTAAAACAGGTCTTTCAGCCTTCCAAAAGACTATTGCAACGGTTGCCAGTATCTTATCTATCATCATTGCCAGCATCACGATCATGAATCTGACTGGCCATAAGGATGAAAAATCAAAAACTGATACCAGCAGCTCTACTGCAACGACTACCATTATCAAGGAAATCGAAAAAGAAACAAGCAACCCTGCTTCAACAACTGCAACTGATACAGCAGCTTCCAGCAGTGATACAGCAGCGGTTGAGACTAGTGCGTCTAGCTCTACGGCAGATACAGCAGCAGGCGACACTACCGCTTCTAGCCAGAGTCAAGACACTGCAACCAATACTCAGACAGAAGCTTCAAACTAAGCAAGCAGAAAACGCCCAGCTCATTGAGCCAGGCGTTTTTTTGTATTCATCAAGCAACCTTACTTGACTATCACTTCCGATACATCTTGACTTGAAGATAGAGGTCATTGTAGGTTCCCAGCCATTTAGGGCCCAACTGCTCATAGACTTCCAGATGTTTCATCGTTTCTTCTGTCGGATAAAAAGCCTCATCTTCCTGAACTTCCTTAGGCAACATGGCCTTGGCAGGAAGATTTGGTGTCGAATAACCAACATAAAGGGCGTTCTTATAAGCATTTTCCGGTCTCAGCATAAAGTTAATAAACTGATAAGCTGCTTTTTTATTTTTGACCGTTTTAGGAATGACAATATTGTCAAACCAAAGGTTGCTGGCTTCTGTAGGCACGACATAGCGCAGGTCTTCATTGGCCTCCAGCATCTGACGGGCCTCACCAGAAAAGGTTACACCGATAGCTGCATTGTTCTGAATCATGTATCCCTTCATCTCATCAGCCACAATGGCCTTGATATTTGGCGTCAGAGTGTAGAGCTTGTCGACAGCCTCCTGCAGCTGATTAGCATCTTTGGAGTTGAGACTATGACCATCCGAGTTCAGACCAATTCCCATGACTTCACGGGCTCCGTCAATCATCATGATGGAGTTTTTGTATTCAGGACGCCAGAGGTCATTCCAATGCTCCGGAGCTTTATCAACCATTTTTTCATTGTAGACAATGCCCAGCGTTCCCCAAAAATAAGGAATCGAGTACTGATTTCCTGGATCGAAAGGCTGGTCTAAAAAGTCAGAACCGATATTTTCCAAACCTTTAATCTGGCTATGATCTAGCTTTTCTACCAATCCTTCTTTCATCATCTTTGCAATCATATATTCACTGGGAATAGCAATGTCGTAGGTTGTGCCGCCCTGCTTCACTTTTGTATACATGGCTTCATTGGAGTCAAAGGTATCGTACTGGATTTGGACACCAGTTTCCTTAGTAAACTCAGTCAGCAGCTCAGGATCAATATAGTCACCCCAGTTGTAAATAACTAACTTATCGCTTTCTTTACTCTGCGTCCGACTTTCGATCTGGTAACTGACACCCCATAAGACTAAGATAATCAGCAGAATCCCCGCTAAAAATGAATAGAGCTTTCTCATACAGTCTCCTCCTTCTCACGGGTGATAAAGTAATACCCAATTACCAAAGCAATGCTGAAGAGAAAGACCAAGGCTGACAGAGCATTGATTTCCAAAGAAATCCCTTGCCGAGCGCGGGAGTAAATCTCAACAGACAGAGTAGAGAAACCATTGCCTGTAACGAAGAAGGTCACAGCAAAGTCATCTAGTGAATAGGTAAAAGCCATGAAGTAGCCAGCGATAATGGCTGGAGTCAGATAAGGCAGCATGATTTCTTTCAGCATTTGCAATTGGCTGGCGCCTAAGTCATAGGCAGCCTTAATCATATCATCGTTCATTTCCTTCAGACGCGGAAGAATCATCAGCACCACAATCGGAATGGAAAAGGCCACATGGCTAGCCAGCACAGACAGGAAGCCCAGCTGGAATTTTACAGTGGTAAAGAGAATCAGAAAACTAGCCCCAATCATGACATCCGGCGCTACCATGAGAATATTGTTGATAGACAGAAAGGCATCCTGATATTTCTTGCGAGCTTGATAAATATAGATGGCTCCAAAAGTTCCAATCAAAGTCGCAATCAACGAAGACAGGAAAGCCAGAAAGAAAGTCTGAACCAAAATCAAAATCAGACGCGAATCCTCAAAGAGATTTTGAAAATGACTGAGACTGAATCCTGTAAAGCGATTCATGTCTTCCCCTGCATTAAAGGCATAAGCAATCAGATAGAAAATTGGAATGTAGAGCACCAAAAAGACAAAGGCCAGATAGAGATTTGCAATTTTTTTCATCGCCCTCTCCTTTCCTTGGTTGCCCACATGGTAAAGAGCATGGCAACAATCAGTACCACACCGATAGTAGAGCCCATGCCCCAGTTCTGAGTAGTCAGGAAGTGCTGCTCAATGGCAGTTCCCAAAGTAATCACTCGATTACCACCGATTAAGCGGGTCAGCATGAAGAGACTGAGACTAGGGATAAAGACTGACTGCACTCCACTTCTGACACCATTCAAAGACAAAGGGAAAACAACCCGACGGAAAGTATCCCAGCGATTAGCTCCCAAGTCATAGCTGGCATTGATAAGATTTGGATCCAAATCATCCAGAACATTGAAAATGGGCAGAATCATAAAAGGCAGCTCGATGTAGCTGGCTACAAAGATAAATGAAAAGTCCGTAAAGAGAATCTGCTGCGGTCCTACTCCGATAAAAGTCAAAAATTGGTTAATTGAGCCATTCTGACCAAAAATACCGATGAAAGCATAAGCTTTGAGCAGGAGGTTGATCCAGGTCGGCAGGACAATCAGCATCAGCCAGAGCTGCTTGTGCTTGAGCTGAGTCAAAAAGAATGCAGTCGGATAGGAAATCAGCAGTGTTACAACAGTAATAATCCCTGCATAAAGAACCGAATTCAGACTCATCTTGAGATAGGTCCAGTTCTGCGATGTGAAGTAGGTCTGGTAATTTTCCAGAGTAAATTGGCCTTCAATGTTAAAGAAGGATTTCCAGATAATCATAACAACAGGTGCTAGGACAAAAAGGAAAATCCAGAGCAGGTAGGGCAAGAGAAAAAGATTAGAGGTTGTTTTCTTCATCGCGTTCCTCCTCAATGGCATTGATCAGACCCGCTTCCTGCTCTTCTACTTCTACATATTCTTCGATACGGGCATCGAATTCTTCTTCAGTTTCATTGAGACGCATGATATGGATATCTTCAGGCTCGAAATGCAGACCAATTTCTTCTCCGACAATGGCCTTGCGAGTTGAGTGAATCATCCATTCATTGCCCAGTTCATCATAAGCGATAATCTCATAGTGAACGCCACGGAAAAGCTGGGTATCAACTTTAACCTGCAGCTTGCCTTCTTCTGGCAGAGTAATCCGTAAGTCCTCCGGCCGAATCACCACTTCAACAGATTCATTTGGGCGCATCCCACCATCCACTGCTTCAAAGCGCTTGCCGTTAAACTCAACCAGATAGTCCTCAATCATCTTACCTGGCAGAATATTGGACTCGCCAATGAAGGTTGCAACAAAGTGGTTGATGGGCTCGTCATAAATATCAACAGGCGTCCCCGACTGAACAATCTCGCCGTCATTCATAACGAAAATCCAGTCGCTCATAGCCAGAGCTTCCTCTTGGTCGTGCGTGACAAAGACAAAGGTAATGCCCAGACGCTGCTGCAATTCCCGCAGCTCATACTGCATGTCCGTACGCAGCTTCAAATCCAGAGCAGACAGCGGCTCATCCAGCAAAACGACCCGTGGCTGATTAATGATTGCCCGCGCAATGGCTACACGCTGGCGCTGGCCGCCCGACAGTTTGCGAATAGAACGGCGCTCAAAACCTTCCAGCTGAACCATTTTCAGCACTTCTGCAACCCGCTCTTGAATTTCTTTTTTATCAACCTTGCGCAGACGCAGCGGAAAGGCAACATTTTCAAAAACATTCATATGCGGAAACAGTGCATAGGACTGAAAAACCGTGTGAACGTCTCTTTTATTAGTCGGAATATCATTGATGCGGACGCCATCAAGAAAAATATCCCCGTCTGTCGCGTCCAAAAGACCGGCAATAATGTTCAGAATCGTTGATTTTCCAGAACCAGAAGATCCCAGCAAAGTATAGAACTTTCCTTCTTCCAACTCGAAATTAATATCTTTCAGAACGACAGTATTATTATCTTCAAAAACTTTTGAAACGTTTTTAAACTCGATGATTGGTTTTTTCAATTGTCATAAATTCCTTCTTTCTCGTATTAACAGATTAAGGGTTCTGTCAGACCGCTGCTACCTCGTGAGGGCTGTAAAGGCCCTTTATAAATTCCGTGTCGATAGGCTTTCACCCCCTTACTAAGTTGCAGCCAGCTGCAGTTCCTTATCCAGCATACTTCTACTGGAAATCATATCTGTCTTACAGAGATTCACCAATGATGCGGACTTCGCGCTCCAGAGTAATACCTGAATTTTCCCGCACCCTTTCAATCACATGAGCGATAAGATTTTCGTAATCTTGAGCCGTTCCTTTATCGACGTTAATCATAAAGCCGGCATGCTTCTCAGATACCTCTACACCACCGATCCGATGACCTTTGAGTCCTGCTTCACTAATGAGCTGACCAGCAAAGTGACCCAAAGGACGCTTGAAAACAGAGCCACAGGATGGATATTCCAAAGGCTGCTTGAGCTCCCGCAGATGGGTTAAGCGCTCCATTTCCTGACGAATCGTTCTGTGAACACCAGGCGAAAGAGCAAACTTAGCAGAAATAACAATGTCGCCTGTTTCCTGAACCAGTGAGTGACGATAGCCGAACTTCATATCCCGAACATCCAGCGTTTTGACTTGACCCTGAGGAGTCAGTACCTTGCAAGACACCAAGACATGAGCAATCTCGCCGCCATAAGCCCCAGCGTTCATAAAGACAGCTCCGCCAACGCTACCTGGAATACCACAAGCGAACTCAAAGCCAGTCAGACTGTTCTGCAAGGCGATATGGGTTGTCTGAATCAGATTAGCTCCAGCCTCTGCCTCAATCATATAGCCATCTACTGCTACATTATTGAGCTTGTCAAACATAATCACGAAACCTCGGATACCGCCATCTCTCACAATGATATTACTGGCATTTCCCAGCACCATCCAAGGAATGTCTTCTTGATTGGCAAAATTGACAATACGAGCCAGCTCATAACAATTGCGGGGGAAAACTAAGAAATCGGCTGCACCCCCGACCTTTGTGTAGGTGTATTGACTCAAAGGCTCATTGAAGCGAATGTCGATTCCCTCTAATTCAGATTTTAATTTCTCTAGTTTTTGCATGATTTTCTCTCTTTTATGTAAACAAAATACACTCTATTATATCAAAAATCTATGGCATTTACGATAGATTACAAAGAAAAAGCTGAGAAAGGTCAGCTTTTTAACGCTTATAATTTTCTAGTAGCAAATCGCTGTGTTTGAGTAGAAAGAGCATTCCTGATAGCACCGAAAGCTCTAGCTCACCTGACAGAGCCTGTAATTCTAAATGATCCATAAAGTGAATTATCCTCCTTTAAGCTAGCCCCATTATAGCACAGTTAGGTATAAAAAGATAGGGATATCAACTCCCTAGCTTAGAAATGAAAAAAGAGGCTCATAAAAAACCTCTTGATGATTTATTTTTCTACTCGGACGCCCTCTGTATCCACCTGAAGCCGGAAGATTTGCCCCTTGAAATTCTGTTTTTGCAGAAGCTGATAAATCTTCTCTGTCTTGTGCTTAGGCGATAAGACCATAACAGTCGGTCCCGCTCCTGAGATATAGGTTGCGTAAGAGCCATTTTTTCTGGCTAAGAACTTAATATCTGAAAATTCCTTGATCAAAGGCTGACGGTATTTTTCGTGGAACAAATCTGACTCGATAGCTCGACCAGCGATTTTCATATCACCTTTTAAAAGAGCTGCAATCGCAACATTGGCAATGGAGCTAGCCGCAACAGCTTCCTTGTAAGAAAGCCGATTTGGTAAGACTTGGCGGCTCTCAACCGTCCGAAGCTCATAGTCTGGGATATAGGCGATGAAGTCTGCGTCCGGAAAGTCCGCTACCACAGCAGATACTTGATTTCTAGATGAGCTAGATACGACCAAATTACCATAAATAGCCGGCGCAACATTGTCAGGATGGCCTTCAATCTTGGTAGCGATTTTCAGCTTCTGATAATCCGACAAATTAAGATAAGCTAGCTGGTTGGCCAATTCAATCCCAGCTACAATGACCGAGCTAGAAGACCCAAGTCCACGAGCCAATGGAATATCACTGGTCATTTTCAAACGGCGTGGCTGAATATCTGGTGCCAACTGCAGGGCAATCTTAACCAATAGATTGCGCCGGTCCTTAGGAATTCTCGGATTGAGGTCATGTTCAATCACCCACTCCTGGCTTTCTTCCAAGACTTCAATTTCAAGATATTTTGACAGAGCTACCCCAACGGAGTCAAAGCCAGGACCGATATTGGCACTGGTCGCCGGTACAATAATTTTCATCTTAATCTCCTAATACTTTGAAGGTATTGAGCAAGTCGAACTCAGCAACTTCTTTAAGCTTAGCAGTGACATTTTCCAACTGTGTCTTGCTGACAGCATGGGTAATAATCACCACGCGAGCCTTCTCACCATCTGTACCTTCCTGCAGAATCTGCTTAAAGGAAACATCCTCAGCATTGAAAATCTCTGCCAAATGCAGAACTTGACCTTTAGAGTCAGGTGCCAAGATAGAGAAGTAATAGCTGCTCTTCACATCTTCTGGCTTAGCCAACACTAGCTCACGACTAAATTCATTAAAGGCCTTGCCAACTGTTCCTTCATTCAAACGGCGGCTGATACGAACAATATCTGCCACAACACTAGTTGCAGTTGGTTTTTGACCAGCTCCCGGTCCGTAATACATGGATTCTCCGATGCCGATGGACTCAACAAAGACAGCATTCATTACCCCATTGACACTAGCCAGCGGATGCGCTTTAGGCAGAAATGTTGGAGCTACTTCTGCTGCGATTCCTGACGGCGTTTCTTCGATAGAACCAACCAGCTTGACTACATAGCCCAAATCTTGGGCAACAGCCACATCTTCTGGTGTGATATGACGAATTCCCTGATGGCCTACATCTTCAAACTTAACATTCATACCAAAAGCGAACTGGCTAAGAATCACCATCTTGTAAGCCGCATCAATCCCATCTACGTCATTGGTCGGGTCGCTTTCAGCAAAACCAAGACGCTGTGCTTCAGCAAGAGCGTCTTCATAAGACCATCCTTCTTCTACCATCTTGGTCATCATAAAGTTAGAGGTCCCATTGACCACACCCAAGATACGGGTAATTTTGTCAGAAGCCAGTGAATTAACCAAGGTACGGAGGATTGGAATGCCGCCAGCAACAGCTGCTTCATAATAGAGAGCCACATTTTGCTTTTGAGCAATTTCTAGCAACTCTGCTCCGTGAACAGCCAACAAGTCCTTATTGGCCGTTACCACATGTTTGCCAGCTTCAAGAGCACGAGTGATGAAAGTTTTCGCAGGCTCAATCCGCCCCATCAATTCTACAACGATGGTAATCTCAGAATCCTTCAGAATTTCCTCAACATTTGTGACAAAGTTAAAGTCATTTCCAGCTGCTAAAAGACGCTTTTTTTCAGCATCGTCTTTGACCAAAACTTTAGCAACCTCTATCTCTGAATGAGCTGCTTGAACGATTTTTTCTCCATTTTCCTTCAGCAAAAAAGGCACACCGCTGGCCACTGTTCCAAAACCAAGTAAAGCTATTTTAATAGACATGAAGCACTCCTTGAAAATTTCTTGTATAAAAAATATTATAACAAAATTATAAAAAAATGCCTACAAAACTACCTCTTTATTTGTTATAATAGATGTAAATTTCCGCAAGGAATTGTAATTTTTTTAAAAGGAGATATTATGACAGGAAAACACCGTGGAAATCGCATGCAGCGGCGCAAGGCAAAGAAAAGGGCTATTTTACTGGCCGTGACGAGTCTAGTTCTTCTTCTCGTCCTGATCGTGAGTGGGGTTTATTCATTGGCTCAGTTAGGCAAGCCCCACAATCAAGAAGAAGCGAATAATGTATCCATTAATCAGGTCACTAGCTCTTCAAAGGCATCGTCAGAACCGACTCGGGAAAAAAAGACGAGTTCGGATGATAACAGTAAGGACAAGATTAAATGGGTTAAGCAAGACCAGCCAGTCCAAGTTCCTATCTTGATGTACCATGCCATTCACGTCATGGATCCATCAGAAGCAGCTAACGCCGGTTTGATTGTGGATCCAGCCACATTTGAAAGTCATCTAAAAGCTTTGAAAGACGCAGGCTACTACCCTCTGACACCAGCTGAAGCATACAAAGTCCTGACGGAGAATGTCCTGCCAGAAAACAAAAAAGTCGTCTGGCTGACCTTCGATGATAGTTTAAAGGATTTCTACACTAATGCCTTTCCACTTCTCCAGAAATATGACATGAAAGCAACCAATAATGTCATTACTGGATTTGTTCAAGCGGGTCGTGAAGATATGCTGACACTGGATGAGATAAAGGAAATGAAGGACAAAGGAATGTCCTTCGAAGACCACACTGTCAACCATCCCGACCTCTCAGCAACGAAAGAAGGCCAACAAAAAATTGAGTTAAAAGACTCCAAGTCTTACTTAGACAAAAATCTGTCTCAAACCACAACCACTGTTGCCTATCCATCTGGACGATACAGTGATGCAACCTTGCAGATTGCTGAAAGCCTTGGCTACAAGATGGGATTGACGACCAATAACGGTCTAGCTTCCCTATCCAATGGCTTGCTCACACTCAATCGCGTTCGCGTTAACCCAACCACTACTGCAGAAGACCTGCTAAATGAAATCGCAACAAACTAATCTTAAAAAACCTGTTTCAGACGAAGCAGGCTTTTTCTATTCCTATGATTGTATCTTCTTCCAATCACAAAACAACACCAGTTCCAAAGAACTGGTGTAAAGGTTTATTTAGACTTGATATAGTTGATACCATCCGCTTTCGGAGCAACAGCTTTACCGAAGAATGCCGCAAGGACTACAATCGTCAATACGTAAGGCGCAATCTGCAGATAAACCTTTGGAACGCTTGAAAGCAATGGCAACTGGTTCCCGATAACCGCCAAACTTTGGGAAGCTCCAAAGAAGAGACTAGCCAACATGGCACCAATAGGACTCCATTTACCAAAGATCATAGCCGCCAAGGCGATAAATCCAGGACCTACGATAGTTGTCACAGCAAAGTTTACTGAGATTGACTGAGCATAGATAGCTCCACCAATACCACCGAGCAGACCAGAGATCATGACACCGCAATAACGCATGAGGTAAACATTAATCCCCAAGGTATCTGCTGCCTGCGGATGCTCTCCGACTGAGCGAAGACGCAATCCAAACTTAGTCTTAAACATGATAAACCAAGCAAGGAAAGAGAAAGCAATGGCAAGATAACCAACCAAGCTTGTATGCTTGAAGAAAATGTCTCCCAAGACTGGAATATCAGATAGGACAGGGAAATTAAACTTCCCGAATGAACGCTGAATATTATCCGTTTGTCCCTTATTATAAATAGCTTTAACAAGGAAAATTGCCAAGGCTGGCGCCAGCAAGTTCAGCACTGTACCACTCACAACGTGGTCCGCACGGAAGGTAATGGTCGCAACAGCATGGATAAGAGAGAAGACAACTCCGACCAAACCAGCAGCAAACAATGAAAGCCATGGAGTCGCGCTACCCAAACTCTTCTCGAAAGTCAGGTTAAAGAGAACGCCTGTAAAAGCTCCCATAACCATGATTCCTTCCAAGCCAACATTAACAACACCAGCGTGCTCAGAGTAGGCTCCGCCAATACTTGTGAAAATCAAGGGAGCCGCATAAATCAACATAGATGATACTAATAAACCTAATACCGTTACAATATTCATCCTAGTTTCCCTCCTTCACTTTTTTAGCTTCCTGCCGACGATTTTTAAGGAAATCAAAGATCGTCATACCTGTCATACGCTCAATCAGATAGTGGGCACTGACAAAGAAGATAATAGAAGCTGTTACGATGTTTACAAGTTCTGTTGGAATCTGAGCCACGTTCATACCTGGAGCACCAACACTCAGAACTGCAAAGAGGAAGGCTGCAAAGAGGATTCCAATTGGAGAGTTGGCTGCCAAAAGACTTACCGCCATACCATTGAAACCAACACTCAAGGAACTTCCTTGAACAAAGACATTCTGATAAGTTCCAAGTCCTTCTACTACTCCTCCAAGTCCTGCAAGAGCACCTGAAATAATCATAGACACGATAATAGTACGCTTAGATGACATCCCTGCATATTCAGATGCATTTGGATTAAGCCCTACAGCACGAATTTCAAAACCAAGTGTTGTTTTCTTAAGCAAATACCAAATAACCACTACTGCAATCAAGGCAAAGAAGATACCGATATTCATCCGAGAGTTAGATGTAAGACTTCTCAACCACTCTGTTTGATAAATCGCATTGGCAGAAACACGCTTACTAGAGTCAATACTCTGCATCACAGATTTAGGGAAACTATGAATAACAGCATTTCCAACAAAGAGAACAATATAGTTCATCATAATGGTTACGATGACTTCACTCGTTCCCAAATAAGCACGCAGAATTCCTGGAATAGCGCCAATAACACCACCAGCTGCTGCCGCAATGACTACAGTAGCCAATAACATCAGCGGACGAGGTAAATTAGGGAAGGAAAGTGCAAACCAACCAGCCATAATCCAGCCAGCCAAGGCCTGCCCTGGAAGTCCGACATTAAAGAATCCAGCACGACTGGCTACAGCAAAGCCCAAACCGATGAGAATCAGAGGTCCCATTGCACGAGAAATTTCACCCAAACTTCTCAAAGAACCAAAAGCTGTTTTAAAAAGGGATTCATATCCCCAGAGGGCATCATAACCAAAGATGAGCATGACAACCGCTCCCAATAAAATCCCGAGAACAACTGATATTAAGGGAACTGCAATCTTTTGTGATTTCTTAGACATTTGATTCTCCCTTCTGGATCTTACCGCCGGCCATGAGAATACCAAGCTCTTGCTTATTGGTTTCCTCTGGATTTACAATCCCCTGAATCTTACCATCATGGATAACTGCGATTCTATCAGAAACATTGAGGATTTCATCTAGCTCAAAGCTGACAACGAGAACAGCCTTGCCTTGAGTCCGCGCTTCAATCAGGCGTTTATGGATGTATTCAATCGCCCCAACATCAAGTCCGCGAGTTGGCTGACTGACAATCAGAAGGTCTGGATCACGGTCCACTTCCCGAGCAATGATAGCTTTCTGCTGGTTTCCTCCTGAAAGAGCTGAAGCAGGTACATATTCGCTAGCCGCCCGAACATCAAATTCATCCATCAACTTGCGTGCGTAAGAATAAATGTTACCGTAATTCAGGATTCCATTTTTACTGAGCGGTTCTTTATAGTAAGTCTGTAAAGCAATATTTTCAGAAATGGACATTGCCAGGACTAAACCATCACGGTGGCGGTCTTCAGGAACGTGGCTGACTTTCATTTCAGTTATCTGCCGCGGCTGCTTACCAATAATAGACTGGTTCTTAATTGTAATCTCGCCAGAGCTAGCTTTTCTAAGTCCTGTAATAGCCTGAATCAGCTCGGTTTGACCATTGCCGTCAATCCCAGCAATACCAACAATCTCACCAGCACGGACATCAAGAGAAAGTCCCTTAACAGCTGGAACACCACGGTTTTCTTCAACAACAAGATCCTTGATTGACAAAACAGTTTCTTGAGGATTAGCAGGCTCTTTCGCAGTCTTGAAGGAAACAGCCCGTCCCACCATCATTTCAGCCAAATCTTGGTTCGTCGCACCAGCGATTTCAACTGTTTCAATAGATTTTCCGCGACGAATAACTGTTACGCGATCAGAAACTGCCCGAATCTCATCCAGCTTGTGAGTGATGAGAATGATAGATTTTCCTTCTTTGACGAGGTTCTTCATGATTTTCATCAATTCATCAATCTCAGCTGGAGTCAGAACGGCTGTTGGCTCATCAAAGATGAGAATGTCCGCCCCACGATAAAGAGTCTTGAGGATTTCAACCCGCTGCTGGGCACCGACAGAAATATCTTCAACCTTAGCAGATGGATCAACTGCCAAGCCGTATTTCTGAGAAAGTTCCTTGATTTCTTTAGTAGCACCTTTCAAGTCCAACACACCATTTTTTGTGATTTCACTTCCAAGGATGATATTTTCAGCAACAGTAAATGCTTCAACAAGCATAAAGTGCTGGTGCACCATCCCGATACCAAGTGAGGCCGCCTTTGATGGAGAGTCCAGCTTAACTGACTTTCCATTCACTACAATCTCACCGCTGGTCGGTTCAAGTAGGCCAGCCAGCATATTCATCAAGGTTGACTTTCCGGCACCATTTTCTCCCAAAAGAGCGTGAATTTCACCTTTTCTGAGTTCCAAATTGATTTTATCATTGGCTACAAATTCACCAAAAATTTTGGTGATTTCTCGCATTTCAATGACATTTTCATGTGTCATGGCTCTTTCCTTTCCAGAATTTCATTTTATTTCAATAAAACTTACTGGCACAGCCCGTGCTAATAAATTCTATTGATACAAAGGCGTCTCAAATTTTAAAAAGGAGCGACCCTCCACGGTCGGATCGCTCCTAAATTTTTTATTTGTCAGGAACAGTGATACTGCCGTCAAGGATTTTTGCTTTCGCTTCTTCAACAGCCTTTTTAGTATCTTCTGACAGGTTTGTAGTTGTCAAGTCAACTCCACCGTCTTTCAGACCGAAGGTTGTAGTTTTACCGCCTGGGAATTTACCTTTAGCAGTTTGGTTAGCGATGTCTTGGACAGTCTTACCAACTTGTTTCAAGCTTGATGCCAAAACAAAGTTAGACTCTTTACCATCCTTAGACTTGTATTTACCTTCTTCAGTTTGGTCACGGTCAACACCGAGTACCCAAACTTTTTCATCTTCATTTCTTGTTTCGTTGATTGACTTAGCTTCGTTAAATACTCCTGCACCAGTTCCACCAGCAACTTGGTAAACCACATCTGCACCTGCAGCATATTGAGCAGCAGCAATTGTCTTACCTTTAGCTGCATCACCGAATGAGCCAGCATAGTCTACTTGAATCTTGATAGATGGATCAACTGATTTCACACCAGCTTCGAAACCTTTTTCAAAACGTGTGATAACTGCGCCTTCTATACCACCTACGAAACCAACTTGTTTTGTCTTAGTAGTTTTTGCAGCAGCAACACCAGCAAGGTAAGCAGCTTCATTATCAGCAAAGACAGCTGAAGCAACATTCTTTTGTCCTTCGATAACATCATCGATAATAACATAATTGATTTCTGTGTTATCTTGGGCAGCAGATTCAACCGCATCACGAAGGGCAAATCCGATACCAAATACTAGCTTGTAACCATCTGTAGCGGCTTGGTTCAGGTTGTTTGCGTACTGAGACTCATCATTAGATTGGTAGTAAGTGTAACCATTGTCTTTTGAAAGACCGTTTTCTTTCCCCCAAGCTTGCATACCTTCCCAAGCTGACTGGTTAAATGATTTATCATCAACACCGCCAGTGTCAGTTACGATAGCAGCTTTCAAGTCAGTTTTCGCATCTGAAGAATCTGAGCGAGAAGCACGGTTTCCACATGCAGCAAGTCCGAATGCTGCGACAGTTACTAGACCAAGACCTAGCCATTGTTTTTTGTTCATTTCTGAACCTCCTAAATAAGATGTGCAACACAGTTGCAAGTTTGAGTTTGGTCAGATGACCGATAACAGACTTATGTTAAATCTGTAAAAGAATATGGAAGTAATTCCTTGACCGTCATCACGACCGTCGATTTATCTTTAGCGACCAAGGTCACTTTTAGATCCTCAGCAAAAAATTCTGCCATTACTTGGCGGCAGGCACCACAAGGTGATATGGGTTTTTCCGTCTCACCATAGACAATCAGCTCCTCGAAGTCTAAAGCTCCTTCTGAAACTGCCTTAAATATAGCTGTCCGCTCGCCGCAGTTGGTCAAACCAAAACTAGCATTTTCAACATTAACGCCGGTAAATACTCGTCCATCTTTAGCGACTAAAACCGCTCCGATAGGGAAATGAGAATAGGGAACATAAGCATTTTTGCTGGCTTGGACAGCCAAGTCAATCAACTCAGTAGTCGCCACTAGCTTCTTCTCCCTTCATAATCGCCACTCCGGCCGAAGTTCCGATACGAGTTGCACCTGCTTCAATAAAGGCCAGCGCATCTTCATAAGAACGAGCACCGCCAGAAGCCTTGACGCCCATGTCAGGACCAACTGTTTTTCTCATAAGGGCAACATCTTCGACTGTCGCACCGCCAGTTGAGAATCCTGTAGAGGTCTTAACAAAATCAGCTCCAGCTTTCTGAGCCAGTTGGCAGGCCTTAACCTTTTCCTCATCTGTCAGCAGGCAAGTTTCCAGAATCACCTTGACCAAGGTACCGTTAGCAGCTTCTACAACCGCACGGATGTCTCGCTCTACCAAATCATAATTTTTAGACTTCAGAGCGCCGACATTGATGACCATATCCACTTCGCCCGCACCCTTTTGGATTGCGTCCTTCGTTTCAAAAGCTTTCACATCGGAAGTGTTGGCTCCTAAAGGAAAACCAATTGGCACACAAACCTTGACATCTGAGCCTTTTAGCTGCTCCGCAGCAAACTCTATCCAGGTTGGATTGACACAGATACTGGCAAAATCATAAACTTTTGCTTCTTCGATTAACTTCAGAACCTGCTCTTTTGACGCTTCCGGTTTTAAAAGCGTATGGTCTATGTATTTGTTTAATTTCATGTTTGCTTCTCCTAGAATTAAGCAATAACCTCGATAATCTCGCTTACTGCAACGCTTTCATCACCTATTTTAACATTTTTTTGAAAATCTGTAACTAGTTCTTGAGAAATTTTTTCATTTGAATAAATTTTTGCGAAAACTTCTCCAATTTCGACCTTGTCTCCGACTTTCTTTTCGAAAACAATTCCAGTTTCATAATCCAAGTCGTCAGATTTGACCGCGCGTCCTGCTCCAAGTCTCATGGCAAAGAGTCCGAACTCCATAGCAGGCAGTTCAGTGATATAGCCTGCCTGTTCTGCTTTCACATCTATAATATGAGCTGCACTTGATGGACGATAGAGGTCTTCCAAGTCACCACCTTGATCAGCAATCATAGCTTCAAATTTCTTCAAAGCAGCGCCATTAGTCAACTGTTCTCTCACTTCTTCTGCTGTTTTCTCAACATCTGCAAGTCCGAGCATAATCTGAGCCAACTCACAAATGAAAGTTGTGATGTCTTCACGACCCCTGCCCTGCAAGATATCCAAAGCTTCTAAGATTTCCAGACGATTGCCAATGCTGGTTCCCAAAGGCTGACTCATATCTGTCAGAACAGCTACTGTTTTTCTTCCGACCGCCTTGCCCAAATCTACCATAGTACGTGCTAGTACACGAGCGTCATCAATATTTTTCATAAAGGCGCCTTCACCGACCGTCACATCCAGAAGGATACTGTCTGCACCAGCAGCAATTTTCTTACTCATGACAGAGCTCGCTATCAGCGGAATGGTATCAACAGTTGCTGTTACATCTCGCAAGGCATAGAGTAACTTATCCGCTAGCACCAACTGATCAGACTGACCGATAACGGACAAGCCGATTTCCTGCACCTGCTTGATAAAGTCTTCCTGACTACGCTCTACCTGAAATCCTTTAATGGATTCCAATTTATCAATGGTTCCTCCAGTATGGCCCAGCCCGCGGCCGCTCATTTTAGCAACGGGCACACCGAAACTAGCCACCAAAGGAACCAAGACCAAAGTTACTTTATCACCAACACCGCCAGTAGAATGTTTATCTACTTTTATTCCCGCGATTTCTGACAAGTCAAACTGTTCACCGGTTCCAACCATTGTCATGGTTAAATCAGAAATTTCCCGAGTCGTCATGCCTTTAAAATAGACAGCCATAGCAAAGGCTGCCATCTGATAGTCTGGCACAGTCCCGTCCACATAACCCTCAATCAGCCACTGGATTTCCTGACTGGTCAGCTCAAGACCATCTCTTTTCTTTTGGATAATATCTACAGCACGCATCCTATTTTTCGCTCCTTAGTATATAGTAGCCTTTGTCCTTCTTAACAATCTCACAATTACCGAAGACAGCTTCCATCTTCGACTTGGCACTGGGCGCTCCTTGCTTCTTCTGAATCACAAGGGTCAAATCACCGCCTTCTGTCAAATGCTCATAGCTTCCGCTGATAACCTCATGTACAACTTGCTTACCAGCACGAATAGGCGGATTACTGATAATATGGTCGAAAATACCGTTGACCTTTTCATAAACATTTGACTGGAAGATCTCAGCTGAAATCTGGTTTCTCTCAGCATTCTTCTGAGCCAAGTCCAAGGCCCGCTGGTTGATATCTACCATGGTTGCAGCCACTCCGTACGCTTTGGCTAAGGTCAAACCTAATGGGCCATAACCACAGCCAACATCCAGCACCCGTTCTCCAGCTTCAAAGTCCAAGACAGACAAAAGAACCCGACTGCCATAATCAATCATCTTTTTACTGAAGACACCAGCATCTGTCAAAAAAGTCAGCTGCTGTCCTAACAGTTCTACATTTAATTCATGAATATCATGTTTGGCATCAGGATTTTCTGCAAAATACATTTTAGTCATACAACCATTTTATCATAATTTTCCTAGATTTGTAAATCGTTTTCATTTCTCCAAAAAGTATGTTATACTAAAGTCCATCATACAGGAGTAACTTATGACTAACGAATTTCTTCACTTTGAAAAAATCAGCCGCCATACTTGGCAAAATCTGCACCGCAAAACAACTCCTCCTCTGACCCAGGCCGAGCTTAATTCTATCAAGAGTTTCAATGACAAAATTAGCCTGCAAGACGTAACGGACATTTATTTACCCTTGACCAATCTCATTCAGATTTATAAACGTTCTAAGGAAGACTTGGCTTTTTCCAAGGGGATTTTTCTACAAAAAGAGAGCCGGAAACAGCCCTTTATCATCGGCGTTTCTGGCAGTGTGGCCGTTGGGAAATCTACCACCAGCCGTTTGCTGCAGATTCTGCTTTCTCGGACTTTTTCAAATGCGACAGTCGAGCTGGTTACCACAGACGGCTTCTTATTTCCTAATCAAATTTTAGAAGCTAATGGTATTTTAAACCGCAAGGGTTTCCCAGAAAGCTATAATATGGAGCTGCTTCTTTCCTTTCTGGACAGCATAAAAAACGGTCAAGATTTCCAAATCCCCGTCTACTCGCATGAGACTTATGATATCGTCCCTCAGGAAATGCAGGAGGTAAAGGCTGCAGACTTTGTTATTGTTGAAGGGATCAATGTTTTCCAAAATCCTCAGAACGAGCGCCTCTATATGACAGACTTTTTTGACTTTTCTATCTATGTCGATGCAGAAGTCGAAAATATTGAAAACTGGTATCTGGATCGCTTTAAAAAAATGCTGACGCTGGCTGAAAACGACCCAAAAAACTACTACCACCGCTTCACCACTCAATCAGAAGAGGAAGTGGTAGCTTTCGCCCATAATGTCTGGAAAACCATTAATCTTGTCAACCTGCTAGACTACATTGAGCCAACCCGCAATCGGGCAGAAATTATTCTGCACAAAGCTGGAAATCATGAAATTGATGAAATTTACTTAAAAAAATAAAAAAGCTTGTCAAATCCTAACTTTTCATATATAATTAGATAGTTAGTATTTTCAATGGAGGTGAAACAACTTGGCAAACATTAAATCAGCTATCAAACGCGCTGAATTGAACGTGAAACATAACGAAAAAAACTCAGCTCAAAAGTCAGCTATGCGTACTGCAATCAAAGCATTTGAAGCAAACCCATCTGAAGAACTTTTCCGTGCTGCTAGCTCAGCTATCGATAAAGCAGAAACAAAAGGTTTGATCCACAAAAACAAAGCAAGCCGCGATAAAGCACGCCTTTCAGCTAAACTTGCTAAATAATGCATACAAAGGGAGCTCTCAGGAGCTTTTTTTGTTTCTCACACAAAGGAGGTAGGGATGAAAATAGCAATTATTGGTTATTCCGGGTCTGGCAAATCCACTCTAGCAGCACAACTGTCCAACCACTACTCCATTCCCAAACTTCACATGGATACATTGCAGTTCCAACCTGGCTGGAAGGATAGCGACCGTGATTGGATGAGTAAACAGATAGATAATTTTTTGTCAAAAAATACCGACTGGATTATTGATGGCAACTACTCTTGGTGTTTTTATGAACGTCGGATGGCAGAAGCCGACCAAATCATCTTTCTGAACTTCTCTCGCTGGAACTGCCTCTATCGAGCTTTCAAACGCTATCTAAAATACCGCAATCGGACCAGAGAAAGCATGGCTCCCGGCTGCCCCGAAAAGTTTGACTGGGAGTTTATCTGCTGGGTTCTTTGGAAAGGACGACGTCAGACAGCACTGGCAAGATATAAGAAAATCCGACAAACTTTTCCTCAGAAATTCTACGAATTAAGAAATCAAAAAGAACTAACCAACTTCTTACAGAACCTAAAAACAAGCGAGCCCTAATGACTCACTTGTTTTTATTTGATTTTCTTTTTCTGTGGGAAAAGAGGTAGGCCTAAAGAAGCTATTTTTTCAGCTGGAACCTTCATGCCGTCCTTAATCCACTTGGAAAGAACGGAAACAACTGCCGAACTCCAGAAGGAATTCATGTAAGAGTTAGTCGTTTTCTTAGCATTGCGATTGCGCTTTTCCAAAAAGTCAAATACGGCCTGAGTCAGCAGCTTTTCAAAATTATAGTCAATGGCTAGACTGATAACCCGAGCCTCTTTCTTAGCTTCCTTAAAAAGAAAAAGCCAAATCTGGTACATCTCAGTTTTAAAGTTAAACTCTTCCAATTTATCCGTAATACCTTGAACAGTGTTTTTAAAAATCTCTTCTAGAATCTGCTCTTTAGAGCTATAATTGCGGTAAAATGCAGCTCGGGAAACCCCTGCTCGCTCAACCAGCTCTGAAATTGTGATCTTTTTGAGTTCTTTCTTCTCCAACAGCTGCATGAGAGAGATTTCCAGAGACTCTCTCGTAATTTGATTGGATTCCTGATTGTATTTCTTTAAATTCGCGAGTGATTTTTCCGATATTTTCTTTTCCGACATAACAATTTCTTCCCTCTTGTATCAGCTGACAGTTTCCGCTTTTTAGTAAGCATTCTTCATGTTATAATTTTAAAAAAAGACAGGTTTTTTGTCAATTTTTTTATTGTACATACTTGGCAAAAAAGGAGAAAAATATGACTTGGAAAATTATAGCTGACTCTGGCTGTGACTTTCGTGAAATGGAAAACTTGGCTAAAGATACCCAGTTTGAAAGTGTTCCCTTAACCATTCAAGTGGAAAATGAGATTTTTGTAGATGATAAGCAGCTTGATATTGACCTGATGATGGAAAAGATGTATGCTTCTTCTGCTGCTTCAAAGTCTGCCTGCCCTAGTCCAGATGACTATCTCAAAAGCTTTGAGGGAGCAGACAAGATTTTTGTTGTAACCATCACCGGCACTCTATCTGGTAGTAATAATAGTGCACAGGTTGCTAAGAAAATCTTTTTGGAAGAACATCCTGATGCCCAGATTCATGTCATTGATAGTCTTTCTGCTGGCGGAGAAGTGGACTTGCTTGTGACTAAACTCAATGAACTCATCCAGCAAGATTTCAGCTTTGATGAAGTTGTTGAAGTCATTAGTCGCTATCAGGAGAAAACCAAGCTTCTCTTCGTTCTGGCAAAGGTAGATAACTTGGTCAAAAACGGCCGACTTAGCAAACTTCTGGGAACCGTTGTCGGCTTGCTCAATATCCGTATGGTCGGAGAAGCTAGCCAGACCGGCACGCTAGAGCTTCTGCAAAAGGCACGCGGTCCAAAAAAGGCCCTTGCTTCTGCAATCGAAGAGCTACTTAAAGCCGGTTACAAGGGCGGCCGACTCATCATCGCTCACCGTAATAACGAGAAGTTCTGCCAGCAATTTAGCCAACTAGTACAAGAAATGTATCCCCAGGCTCAAATCGAAATGGTGCCGACTTCAGGTCTCTGCAGCTTCTACGCTGAGGAAGGCGGAATCTTAATGGGCTATGAAATTTAATACATTATCTAAAAAAGTAGAGGATTAGGCTAAGATAATTGACCTAATCCTTTACTTTTTCGATTTAATTCGCTATAATTGAAATAAGTAAAGGAGTTGATATTATGGCCAGAGGAAGAGGTGCCGCAAGCCCCCAAGACAAGGAAGCAAGTCTTCTCATTTCTAAAAAGCTCAAAGAACTTCTCAAGGAAACAGGTAAGAAGCAAGTCGAGCTATCTCGTGAAACAGGCATTCCTGCTAGTACACTCACTGGCTATATCAAAGGAACATCTCTGCCTATCGCAGCCAATCTAGAGAAAATTGCAAGATTTTTTGATGTAGAGGTTGAAGAAATCGATCCTCGTTACCGACTAATTACTGACATCCCTCAACAATTTCCCGATTTAAATCGTATTTATCAACAACTTGACCAAGACAGACAGGAGAAAGGATTAAAGTTACTGGAAGCTAGCCTGACTGAACAAGAAACACAAGCCAGCTTAAAGGACGACTACTTCCCCTACTTAGTCTATGAAAATTACTATCTCTCTCAGCATAAGCCTGAACAAGCTGATTTTGTCTGGTTGGACAGAGAAATTGACTACGATATTGCCCTTTGGGTACGAACTGATTCGTTAGAGCCCAAGTATCCGAGAGATTCCGTAGCGCTAATCAAGCAGACACATTTCGAGCTTGCCGGCGCTATCTATGCTATTGACTATGACGGTCAAACCATTATCAAAAGGGTCTTCAACGATCCATCCGGTATCCGTCTGATTTCCCTTAATAAAAAATACAGTGATAAGTTTATCCCGCATGAGGAAGAACCTAAACTAATCGGTCGAGTTATGGCGACTTTCATGCCACTGGATGTAGAAAAAATAAAGAAAAACAAATAACAGCTCTGTACATTTGCAGAGCTGTTATTTTGATGATTGTCAGTCAAAAAAATTTTTATTAAGTTATGAATGATAGCATTGTAAATTACTTAGAATTTTTTGATTTGTCATGCGGAAATTTATAGAACAAATTCCCGCTCTTCAGCAGGAAAAATATATTTTACAAAAAGTTCACTTCTAACCTATCAAGTTTACATGTAACATATTGACCGACTAGATAGGAATAATCTGCTAACCACTCACTTGAGATAGGAAATCCAACATCAATTGTTTCTGAGTCAATAATTTTTCCTGTTATTCATAAGAGTAATTTTCAATATGAGCGATATCATATCTTTCATTAGAAACTAATTGTAATTTAAAATCTCCGAACATATAGAACGTTAATTCTGTATCATATTCTTCTCCTTCTTTAAGATTATACAGGGCCATAGATATCATCGCTTTAAGTTTTTTATTACCAATTTGAATAATAATATCATCTGTATCATCAAGTGAGATTATTTTTATTTTGGCCATTTGTTCTTTCCACCTAAATCAAGCTTCACAATCAAATCGTTTAATTATCTATAAGTAAGTAATACTTTTTACAAAGAAAAATATTCAGTATAGTTTAAAACTATCTTTTAAATCTGCGTATTCTTTATCTGTTAAATCCAACAGTAAAAAACTCACTAGTATTCCATCTTGAGAAAAACCTAATTTTACTCGACCATTCGTTAGATAAGATGTTTCTTCCACATCAATTAACCGAATCTTCAAAATTTCTCTTGATAAGAATACATCAAAGGACTGATTTATATCATGCAGGCCATTTGTGAATGAAATATCACTTTGGAAAACAGGACAACCTTGTTTATCAGCTATTTCCTTTACTACTATTTGATCAACTAAACTTGCACTTGAAATTTGGACTAAAATAATATTCATTAATTGGTGAGACTCTATATCAATGCCTATTTCGAGTAAACTATTTTCCTTTACTAAACGAAAATAATTCTTTTCTGCATAAGAAGGAATTCCTGAAACCTCAATCGTAAGAGGAATATAGTAATCGACTTCAACATTATAAGTAGCATTAATTAATTGACTTAATTTTAACATATTAGATCCCTTTGGATTTAAATCTATATTATTTATTAAATCATTATTTTTATAGGTTTTAGTTTTAATTTTTTTAAGAATATTCACCATTAAATTATTTTGTTACCGTTCCAGCAAATAATCAGCAATTGTTTTCGTTGAATCTGATATGACTTCATTAACTGTTTTTCTTGCTTCAAAGTCGTTATGCCAATAGTGAATATCTGATAAACCACCGCGTGGTGGAAAAAGTTCTTGATAAAGAGTAAATTTTTCCCTTGTACTTAGCTCGTCATTAGTATTCAATGATTTTTTTAAATACTTTAAATCCTCCACTTGCGGATGAATGTTTTTAATTTTATATTGGTCAATTATTGATAACAAATTATCAATTGCTTTTAAAACTGTTTCTAACATACTAATATTTTCCTGTCCTAGAGGTATATTCAAAATGCTTTTGTTCAAAGTTAAGACCGTGTTTCTCAACAAATCTACGAGACGAAAAGGGCAAGGAAAGCATCCTACCCTAAATTCTTTATACTAGATCAATCTTCTAAGATCACTGGAAAAATATCCTCCCCTCTGTGCATTTTTTCTTCCATCTCTTTCCACTCAATAACTAATTTATATAGTTCATCAGTTGAAATAAAGCAAGGTTCCCCAAGACTTTCATCATCCATTTGATAATACACTTCTGTTTCTTCTTTGCCTATATCAATATTAAGCATATTACCGCCAAAGTCTGATTCTTCTTTTTGACCAGTAACAACCGCCTCTAATTCTTTATAAATGTGAGGGTAAAAAGTATTAACCTCAATGATAAAAAACTCGCCTAAAGTTTGATAGTTTTCATCCAAGAATTTTATCGATAATCTAATATCACCGTCAGGATATTTAAATATTCCATATTGTCTTTTTAACATTTGTTACGTCCTATATCTTTCTATTTATTTACTGCTAGGAAAAGCTGAAATAATCTTTTTCTCAGAGTCTAAATACATCGTAATTTTCATTCCATTCTTACTTATACCTTCATAAATGTTTCTTGAGTTAGTGTCAAATACCCTTGCTTCATATGCCTCATTAATGGCATCTACAACCTCCTGAGGGCTCATATGGTCAGGGAAGAAAGTTGAGTTCCCTCCATTAGCTTTCTTAAGAATTCCATTTACTTCAACTTTCGCTTCATAAACCCCAGCATCATTTAAGGCGGGTCCTTTCGTACCTTCGATAATATTTCCAGAAGTCCCTTCTACCATATCATAATGATAGCCACCTGCTTGTCCTCTCCTATTTAAATCACCTTCAAAGATATGGATTTTAGACTTCTCTGTAAAGTTCTCTGTGTGCTTAAGATTCGCTAAATCATCCATACTGTAGGTTTTAATCTCAACCACCGGCTGACTCCCCATACTCGGAATTTTCCCTTTAATCCAATCTTTTCCTTTGCCAAAAGCTTCGGGGATTGTTGTATATGGTTTATTGTAATACTGGTTATAGCCCACATAAGCAGAATACAAGGCAGCACCCCAGCTAAGTGTTTCAGTGATAGGATGGATGCGATTATACCATTCAGCTGTTTGGATTTCTTCGGCTGTTGCTGGCCCAAGTGTAATCGGATTGATCCCTTCTTCAAGGATGTAATGATTGAACTTTGCCATGTAATTTGGGTCGCGCCAGCTAAGTAATTTCTGACTGTCCATTAGGAAGTAACGATCAATTGCGTAACTGCGATTAGCCCTCTCAGTTTCTGACATGAATAGACCGCTATATGGATTTACATGAGCCTGGGAAATGGCATTTTTGAGCTCAGGAAATTCTTTTTCTATCTCCTCTTGGCTCATACCATCTATTTTTTTCTTGAAAGCTGGATCAACCTTAGCTAATTCTGTGGGGCTCAAGCCTCGATGATCACTTTTTACTTGGTCATATCTCGCCATAATCAACTGAAGAGCGTCTTGACTCATAGTAGCAATAGATGCATCACCACGCCCCGTTGTTAAAAAACGTTCATAGGCATGAATCTTGTCACCATACTTTTCCTCAAGCTCAGCTCGGGTCATATTGAAAACATCCAGGAGATTCTCCCCTTTTTCTGTCTTAAGATCTTTATTAAAGTTTGAAATTATTTTCTTCCATTCCGAACGCGGCTTCCCCTTCAGCTTCTCCTTGAGCTTTCCTCGGTAATAGATTTCAGCAGCACCGGATAACTTCATATCTTTGACAGCCTTGTCTATAGCCTGTTCTTGTGGTGTCCGATAATCACTCTTTGAAACAGTCTGAATCTCTTGAGCCTTCATCTTAGTAGACCAGCTCATATCTATGCCATCAGTAGAGTAATTACCCTCACTGTCTACCAATACCTGACTAAGCTGCGTCGCTCCTTGAATAGCTAAGCCCAAAACCTGCAGACTATCCGCAAAATACTGGGATACCTGAGCCACAAACCATTCCAGTTTGTCAATTTTTTCCTCAATTTCGCGAATGCCGATATTTAGCTGGTTTTCCACCTCAGTCAGAGAAATCGTCTTGGAGAAATTATCAGCTAATTTCCCTGTAAATCCGTCGCTAATTCGGCGAGATAGAGACTGATACTCCGCTAACTGAACTTTGGTTTTCTCCAACATCTCTTGTTTTATTTTCAGCTGTTCTTTCAATAAATCCAAGTCTAACTCGCCGTATTTGGCCACCTCGGTATCGGCACTTTTATAAGAGGAAAGCTCCCCCTGAATATCATCAATAGCCTCTTGCAGCTTCTTGATGGCGGGGATGATCACTTCGGTAAATAAGCCTTTCCCCGCTGTGTAAGCCGCTCCCTGCAACTCACCCGAATCCAAAGAGGAATCAGATGGTCGCAGCCACTAGATAGACGATCTGTCACCTGATTAGCCACCTGCAGGTTGCTGGTCATCGCTTGGATAAGCTGGGCTGAATCCGTCGCACTATATTTTACTCCCATGGCAGACTATTCCTTTCTTTGGTCAGTTTTTCTCGCTCTTCTTCCATAGTCTTTCTTGCTTGATGAGTGAGCTTTCCCAGTTCATCCATCTGAACATCCACATAGTTCTTAACCTCTTGGTTAAGATACTGAGTTTCTGCTAAATCTCGACTGAGGGCAGCAGTATTTTGCGGATGCTCATAAAGTAGATGTTCCATTCGGGTCGTCAAATAGTGGAAATCCGTCGCAAAATTCGCCAGAGAAATCTCGTATTGACGTTTCATCGTCATAAATTCGTCTTCTTTTTGGTCGACTTTGAGAATTTTTTCGTAAAGTGCCTGACGTTCTTTTTCGCTTTTATCTGCCTTCATCTCAACTCTCCCAGCGCTTGGCTTCCTCAATATCTCGTTTCTCAATTTTTGCAGCAATTTCTGGAAATTTATTGGCCTGAGTCAGAACAGCTGAGCTGAAGTCACTGACAGCCTGCAGCATTTGATTGCAGGCCTGACGGCCAGCTTCCATTCCAGCAATTCCTGTTGTATAGGAAAATTCGACTTGTTGATTTTGTGTATTGCTAGTATCAACTCCAACGAGCTCACTGATAGCAGAGCCAGCTGAAATGACGCTTGATTTAATTTGTCCCATCATTGCTTCTCCTTTTGAAATTGTATTCAAGAAAACATAAAATATACCCTTTCATTATAACATATCCCTCAAAATAATAGACTCAAAAAGAAAAAATCAGAAAGTCTTTCGACTTCCTGATGCTCTTTTAATAAAATACCGCTAATTCTTCATTCAGCTTTTTCATGTAGTGTCTGTGGATTAGATAAGATAGTATAGCTAAACCAGCTAAAACTAGAGCCACTATCATATAAATTACCAGAGGCGCAAGAACATTGGATATAAAGAAGAGAAGAGTAATGACAATCATCATTCCTAAAATCAGAGCGATGGCTAGGAGAGTTTTCACCATACTATTATCTCGGCTCATCAATTCTGTGACATTGGACCAATTAGTCACAAGATGCTTATAGTCTCGGTAGTAACCCCAAGAACTCCACATTAGACTAATCAAGGCCCAAACAATCACCATGCCCAAGAAAGTCACTGGATGCATACCGGAAACAAGGTTGGTTATCAAAAGCAAGGTCAGAGGCAGGATAGACTGGACGGCAAAGAGCTGCCAAAACTTCAGACGAATATATTGCTTCAAATCAAAGGGGAGAACCTTGAGATAATCAAAATTTTCCCTTTCCAGAGAAATCCCAATAGCCGTAAGGTTGCTGCCGCCTGAGTTTAGAGTTGCAATCAAAACAGCCAGAGCCATCATTGGCAAGAGGAAACGCGGTCCCAGATAAGGAGTCAAAGAAAGGCCGCCTTGTACCATCCCCATCCCCATACTGAAAATGACAATGTAAGGGAGAAAGGCCGACATAAAGATGGCCTGCATAATGACAGAACCCTCGCTCAAGAGCCTGATATTGTAGCGCCAGACAAACTTTTTGAGATTTTTTGCTTCCGCAATATTGATGTCATGCACGCGCTCCCGCTTTCCTACTGAGGAGCCCGTCATAAGAGCTGCCTCATAAAACTCTGGAATCACCTTGGTCTTTACGATGAAAAATAGAAGAACCGCAACTGCCACCCATCCCAAAAATGCCAGTAAGGAAGCTACATGAAAAGGATTAAGAATAAAATCATAAAAGGCTTGAACTGGCGGGAAGAAAGCTTTAACCTCTGTACGATTTATAACGCTTCTGTTGTTCATTTGATTAATCATAAAATAGAGGAAAAAGGAGCCGACGGAAACAAGAGCTAGAATGACATTGGACAGGATGGTCTTGTACTTCCTGAAAAATGCTGTCTTGGTAATGAAATGGACGGCAATCAAAATCAGAAAGGTGATAACCGAACTTAAAATCAGAATAGCAAGCAGAGCCAAGGGCAGCCCTAAGAAAGGATTACCACCTTGAAAAGCCAAAACCAAGAAATAACTGAACATAGGCAGAATCGCAATCAACAAGGTCAGGATAACCGAAATGCTTTTGCCGACGATGATTTCTGCTTCGCTAAAAGCATAAGGACGGTAAGATTGCAAGTCCTTGCTTTCATAAAATACATTGTAAAAAACCAGAAAGCCCTGAGACATAGAAAAGAGAGCAAAAGCAGAAACCAAATTGGCAAAGAGACCTGGATTGCCAACCAGTTGGTTCAGGGAGCCCATCAAACCGAAAAGAAAGAGATAGACCAGTCCTAAGATCAGATACATGCGGATAGCCTTCAGAGATACATTGACCTTGCGCTCAGGATTCTTAGCTTGCATCTTGCGGTACTGCTGCAGCTGAGACGGCTGAATGGCGTAGAGGATGTTGATATCAACGAGTTTTTTTATAGCTTTAATGCGCATCAGGACTCACCTCTTCTCTACGGCCTGCCAGACTAAGATAAATGGTTTCAAGAGACTGTTCTGGATGTTGGCCTTTTAGTTCTTCAATCGTTCCGTAGAAAATCAATTTCCCTTTTTTGAGAATGGCCACCTTATCACAGAGCTGCTCTGCCACTTCCAAGACATGGGTTGAAAAGAGAACTGTATTTCCTTTATCCGCATGCTCCCGCATCATCTGCTTGAGGTCAAAGGCTGCCTGCGGATCAAGACCAGTCAGCGGCTCATCCAGTACCCAAATATCCGGGTCAGACAAAAGCGCCGCTATAACGAAGACCTTTTGCCTCATCCCATGAGAAAATGAATCAATGACCTCATACCGATGAGAGCCAAAGTCGAAAATATGGAGCAGATTTCCCAGTCGCTCTTCGACTTCAGCATTTGTCATATCGTAAGAAGTCGCTACCAGTTCCCAGAACTCATTGGCAGTTAGGCGCAGAAAGAGATCTGGTGAATCAGCTACATAGCCGATTTTTTTCTTGACTTCCAAGCGATTAGCAGACAATTCTTTCCCATCTACAAAAATCTGTCCACTACTAGGATTGATGACGCTGACCAATGACTTAATGGTAGTAGATTTTCCGGCGCCATTGTGACCAATCAGACCGACGATTTCTCCGCTCTGCAAGGTCAGATTCAGCTGATTGAGAGCTACCGTTCCTTCATAAACTTTAGTGACATCTTTAAATTCAATCATAAGAAAGCTCCTTTACCGATTTCTATACGGATTAGTATACTCTTTTTGCAGCTTTTTGTCTCGTCTCTGCCTAAGGTCGGATATAAGATAAAGCTAAAAGCAGCTGAACTTCATCTAACTATGAAATTCTAACTGCTTTTTTAAACAGAATCACTAAGGTTGTTTGTGTTTCTTTGCTAAACTAGATAAACCTAGTGTGCTGACCAGTAGAGCCAGGCCAAGATGCAGGATTCCCTTATCTGAATTGCTACCAGTTTCAGGTAAGGCAGCTGGAGCTTGCTGCTTGCTTATTTTCTGAACTTTTCCTACTGCCCGATCATAATGTTCTGCATAGTGAACCACCAGCTGAACTGACGGAACTTCTCCGCCTTCCTCGCTATCTAAGATATACTCAGGAACTTCTAAAATTGCTGGTGCGACTAATTTTGCACCAATAATCTCTGGTAGAGCTGCATAAGCTGTATCAAGAGTATTCGGTATATAGTTTGCCTTTTGCAGTCGACTAGCTTCCAAAGTAGGTATTAGGGCACTGATGGAGTCCGTCTTGAAAGTCACTTCATATTGACGATCAATCGTGAGGTCGCTTGGGTCGTACGTGTTGAAAACCAGAGCCAGCTTATGGCCTTTTTTCACCGTATAGAGATTAGGCTGCAAATAGACTGTATAGTCGTGGAACTGGCCAATCTGAGGCTCAATACTATTTTGCGAGCTAGACGGTGCATAGCCCGATTCTGGATTAGCCAGATTGACCCATCCTTTGGCAATGACTTTGTATTTAGTTTTGACAGTCGCAAAATTTTTGATATCCATATTGCTGAGATTGCTGCCCATCCAGAAGCCATCTTTCTGACTTTCATCACTGGCAGCGCCACTTCCAACCACATCAAACTCTTGGTCAGATACATCCACTAGGAGAGCATTGACCTGCAGATTACTGCCGCCACCCTTTGCCAGAGCCGCCTTGAAATGGACTGGGATATGTCCTTTAATAGTCATATCCTCTTTGACATCTGTCATAAAGGTCAAATTAGCTTTAGAAGAAGCTTTGCTAACCGCTTCATCACGCTTGCTGGTATCAATTCCCGCTCCTGCGTAGTCACTGGAAATCGTTTCTTCTAAGCGCTTAGACTGAGCTGTCAGAATCAAGCGATTACTGCTTTTCCAGTTATCATAACTGGTCCATTTATTTGGATCATAGTTATTTTGCGCCAAAACAGCAGGAAGTTTGCTGACATCATTTTTTACATCATAGAGGTAATGAGAGAACCAAGTATTGAGTAAGTCATAAAAATCTTGCTTGTTAGCTGTAATACCAAAGCCTCTAGATACGGCAGCTGGATTGATATGATTCCCTTGGTGAAGATAAAGTTTCACATCTTGACCGGCTTTTTTTAGCGCATCATACATGAGCTCAAAGTGCTTGGTTTTGACATTGTCATCATTCAAACCATGAACTAGCAAGGCACTGGTTTTTATCTTTTCTGGATGAAGTGTATAATCCCGCTCCTGCCAAACAGGACTGTAGTTGCGGCCGTGCTCATTCTGGTCCTTATTTAACTGATTAATGTAGTCAGCATACTTGTTACTAATAGCAGCCCAATCTTTTTGATCCAGCAACCGTGTAGCGACATAGAGAGAAAGCCAAGATAAATCACTGTAGGGCGGATTGGTGTAAGCCGACCCCTGACTATTGAAATAATCATACCAGCTGGCAATTCCAGCAGCTGGAACAATGGTTTTCAAGCCTTCAACACCAGTCGTGGCCACACCGAAAGTTGTCGTACCAGCCCAGGACAGACCAGTCATACCGACCCTTCCATTAGCCCAGTCGGCCTTGATTTCGATATTATTAGTCCTGTCTGTGTAGGCCGTTCGTTTACCATTGACCCATTCGACAATATTTTTAAATGCTTCAATTTCTAAATCAGAGCCAGTTGTATTAAAACCCTCAGAACCTTTTGTTCCTAGACCAGCGCTAGAAACAAAAGCATAGCCTCGGACGAGGAAATAATCATACCAGTTCAAGTTTTCATAGTCATAGATCCCTTCATAAGGACTGTAGTAATACCAATCCGATGACATTGCTCTTTTTGCCGCATCAATACTGCTCATACTAGAAACTGGCTTGCGCTTAGCTGGCTGATTGCGCAGGCTCTTCATGTCATAAGAACCGTTTGTCGGTAGATTGAGACTTTCTAGCGTCACATGGTCTTCGTCTAAAGTTCCAGCGACATAGGGACGAGCTTCCAAGATTGTCGCAGCCTTATAATCACCCTTGGCAGCTGCTTTAGGAAGCTGCACAATAGCCTTGACTAAATCTCGCTTACCGTCACCATCCGTGTCGTGGTCAGTCTCTACATAGACAGGGAAACGAACAATCTCACTGCCTTCATAAGTATACTCCTCATATCTGTCTTCACCACTACTATATGGAAAAATTGGCTGTGAACGTCCATTCAAAAAGAGAGGCTCTTTCTTTTCAGAGCGATAAGCATCATGCAGTTGCTTGGCAACCGAATACATAGACTGCAGATTGGCTCTCTGGACATTGGCTGTCAAATCAGCCTCTTTTTCAATCATCCCCAAGCTCTTTGCTAGATTTGCTCTGTCCTCGGCACTGCTACCCAACTGAGAATCACTGACTGCTGCCCACTTGAGGAGCTCATCCACAGCCTCTTGCAGGGTTATTTCCTTATCTGCTAGGGAAGGGTTTGAAAGGCCGCCAGTATAGGCAGACAAATCTTGACCTTTCACAGCAGTTGAGCTAGCGGAAGGTACTGAGCTGACATCTTTAGCCAGAGCCAGAAGCTTTTGCTCCTGCGCTGGGCTGAGGCTAGGTGCTGCTTCATCAGGCACAAGAGGCGCCTTGTCTAGCTTTTCCGAAATCTGTTCTTCTGAAGAAGTCTGACTTGTAGTTTCTACTGCCGTTGACTCTTGATTCTGGGAGCCAGTTTCAGAAGCCTTTGCAACTGTTTCTGTCTTGAGATTGTCCGTGCGCTCGCTACTAGCTTGAGTCGCCTCATCCGCCTGAACAGCTTGTGCCAATACCAAAGGTGCAAGCAGCAAAGTCGGCAGGAGTAATGTAACTAGTCTTTTCTTTCTCATAAAGACACCTTTCCTTAGATAAAATCTTTTATAATAAGCCCATTATACTATGTAAGCGCTTTTATTTCAATCTATTCTATCTTTTATCTATGGAAATGTCAAAATATCTATAGAAGCAGAAAGACGCAAACGTTTGCATATTTCTGCTTCTTTTGGTACAATAAGGCCTATCAGTAGGAATGAGAGGAATCACAGTATGGAAAATCAAACTTTAATGCAGTATTTTGAATGGTATCTGCCGGATGACGGTCAGCATTGGAATCGCTTGGCGGAAGACGCACCTAACTTAGCAGCGAAAGGAATTCGCAAGGTCTGGATGCCGCCCGCTTTCAAGGGAACCAGCTCTAATGACGTCGGCTATGGTGTTTATGACCTTTTTGATTTGGGAGAATTCGACCAAAAAGGTACTGTACGCACCAAGTATGGATTGAAGGAAGAATACCTCCGAGCAATCGAGGCGCTTGGACAGAACGGCATCGAAGCTATTGCTGATGTTGTCCTCAATCACAAGGCAGCAGCTGACTATAAAGAGCGCTTTACCGTTGTTGAAGTTGATCCTAACGACCGAAACGTAGAAATCTCAAAACCCTTTGAAATAGAAGCTTGGATGCATTTTGCTTTCCCAGGCCGCAATAAAACCTATAATGACTTCGAATGGCACTGGTACCACTTCACCGGCACTGACTATGATGCCAAAAACAACAAGTCAGGCATTTTTCTCATCCAAGGGGACAATAAAGGTTGGGCAGATGATGAGCTAGTGGACAATGAGAATGGCAACTACGACTATCTGATGTATGCGGATATTGATTTCAAGCATCCCGAAGTCATCCAAAATCTCTACGACTGGGCTCATTGGTTCATTGAAAGCACTGGTGTACATGGATTTCGATTAGATGCTGTCAAGCACATTGATTCTTTCTTTATGAAGAATTTCATCCGTGATATTACTGAGAAATACGGCGATGATTTCTATGTCTTTGGGGAATTTTGGAATGGTGATGAGACAGCCAATAACGATTATCTAGAAAGTATTGACTACCGCTTTGACCTAGTCGATGTCAAGCTCCATCAGAATTTATTTGATGCCAGCAAATCTGGAGCAGACTATGACTTGCGCACTATTTTTGATCAGACACTTGCAAAAAATCATCCTGAATCGGCTGTAACCTTTGTGGACAACCATGATACTCAGAGAGGTCAGGCTCTGGAATCTACTGTCGAAGAATGGTTCAAGCCAGCAGCCTATGCTCTTATACTTCTAAGAGAAGCTGGATTGCCCTGCGTTTTTTATGGAGACTACTATGGCATTAGCGGAGAATTTGCTCAAGAGAGCTTTCAAGAGCTACTGGATAAACTCCTAGACATCCGCCTCAATCTAGCCTATGGTGAGCAGACCGACTACTTTGACGATGCAAACTGTATCGGCTGGACCCGCCAAGGCAAGGACGGAGGTCAGCCAATCGCTGTCATTATCAGTAATGACCAAGCAACCAGCAAATCTATGTTTGTCGGTCCAGAATGGGCTGGCAGAGAATTCAGCGACTATCTAGGCAACAACGCTCAAATCATAACTATTGACGACCAAGGCTGGGGAGAATTTCCTGTGGAGGAAAAATCAGTTAGTGTCTGGAGTGTTAGGTAATCAATTTTCTTACATATAGCAAACTAAAAACCGATTCACAGTACACTGACGAATCGGTTTTTAAGTTTCTCTCCTTTGAAATAGCTGAGGAAGAGCTCCTGTTTTATATAGAACTGACGTTACATAGAAATCCCAGCCAATAAGATAGAATGAAGTTCACTTACTCCACCAAGTCACTTCTTAGATAAGCATCTACCATGCGCTCTGTCGCGGCAACTGAATCAATATGGGTACGCTCATAAGAGTGGCTGGATTCAATGCCAGCACCTAGCAGAGCATGCTTGACTTCTGCTCCTGCACTCATGGCTGCAGAGGCGTCTGATCCGTAAAATGGATAGATATCCAGTTTGTAAGGAATGTCCTGCTCCTTGGCCAAATTTACCAAATGCTGGCGGAAGCTATAGTGATAAGGTCCTGATGCATCCTTGACACAGATGGAAACCGTATACTCATCTGTCTGCTGATCGTCACCCATAGCGCCCATATCAACAGCCAGATACTCTACTGCTTGCTCAGGAAGGCTGGAATTAGCCCCATGACCGACTTCCTCAAAGACACTGAAAGCAAAATGCGTCGTCACTGGCAGCTGAATATTTTCCTCTTTATAAACGCGCAAAAGATTGAGCAAAATAGCAGCACTGACCTTGTCATCCAGAAAGCGGGACTTGATAAAGCCTGAATCGGTCACTGTGGTTCGCGGGTCAAAGGAAATAAAATCTCCGACTTCGATTCCTAAATCCCGCGTTTCTTTCTCACTCGTCACTTTTTCATCCAAACGGACTTCCATATTGTCCTGAGTCCGTTCAACCGTCCCAGCATCTTTGTAGACATGGCAGGAAGTCTGGTGAACTAAGATAGTCCCATTGACGGTCTTGCCACTGCTGGCCATATGGACTAGACAGTTTTCTCCTTCAATCATGTTCCAAGGGAAACCGCCAATCCGATCCAGTTTAAGACGACCGTCTGGCTTGATTGCACGCACAATAGCCCCCAGTGTATCCACATGGGCAGTCACTACCCGATGCTGGGCATCATTTTCACCCTTAACCACAACATAGACGCCGCCTTTATTAGTCCGGACAGGCTCATAGCCCAATCTTTCCAGAGTGTGTACCAAATAGTCTGCCACCTCAGCCGTAAATCCTGTTGGCGAAGGAATAGCCATTAATTCCTGTAAATATTGAATAGTTTGATTCATGAATGCCTCCTCATCGTTTTTCTTTATTATAGCATAAAGAAAGCCTGAGCAAATAGATTTTCAGCAGGCTTTTAATGATTTTGAGAACTTATGGCACCTCAATTACTATCGCCGTACTGCTACTCTTTCTCCTCCCGAACTTCAATCTTTTTCAACTCCCAAAAGAAGAGATTGCCTAGAAAACCTAAAAGCAAAAACAGCCATTTAAATGACTGCTTATTTTAGAGTTTATAAATTTAACCGTCAGTACATTATCAAGGATAGATGGTGACAAAGACAAGAAAAAATCATCTCAGCTAGCTGAGATGATTCGTTTGGCTAATATTAATTAACTTTTTTGAAACGATAGACAAGAGCTGATAAAAGAATCAGAGCAAATCCTGCTGCTATCGCAAAGATAGATGTTTCACTGCCAGTTTTCGGCAAAACTTTTTTGCCAGTTGCTGATCCAGTAACATCTTTTCCATCTTTATCTGACGAATTACCTGGGGTTCCATCAGTCGAACCAACTGGTTTGTCACCAGATGATGACGGTGGTGTCGAATCTGAAGAAGATGGTGGTGGTGTTGGTCCTTGTGGACGTCTAGCTTCAAATGTCCATGTGCCTGTAAATTTGACATCTGCGCCTGCAATAGTCTTACTATCTGCGTCATATTTGAGGAATTTCCAAGTACCATCACTTGCTTCAACAGTTTTCTTAGCTGGCTGAACCGCTTGAACGGCAGCACCGTCTGCATATTCAGTGGCATCATTTGGTAACAATGCTGTGACTTCTGCTGGCAAGCTACGGTTCGGATCTGCGCTTACAAATTCATAAGTTGCCTTATATTTCGGTGCTGGAGTGAAATTCCATTTACCAGTAAATTTAAGATCCTTATCCGCAACAGTTTGTGCGTTCGTTTCCGCATAGCCTTCGAAAGTCCATGTGCCTTCAGTAACTGTAACACTTGTTTTAACAGGTTGCTTAGCGTCTACATTAGTACCACTAGTGTAGCGATTAGCATCTGCTGGAAGCAAATCAGTTACTTCTTTTGGCAGATTTGGATAGGCTGCATTGCTGCTGAGAAACTCATAGCTAACACCATAGTCTTTATAAGTGTTTGTGAATACTGGATTATTACCTTCGACGGTAGCTTCCAACTTGCCCTTGCTTGCGGTCACTGTGACAGACACTGTATGCTCTGCGCTATCGTAGGTCACACCAGCTTCATTTCCAGCTACTTCCGTCAGCTTGTAAGTATAAGTGCCTTCTTTATCATAGTTGATTCCAAGGAACTTGATATTACCATTGGCATCGTTAGCTGCTTGAAGCTCCAAGTTATTTCCGCCAACCTCAGTTAGTTTGAAAGTATACTTTTCAGATTCAAGTGCTTTACCATCCAGAACTTTCTTAGCGGTAATCGCTGCAGTTGCTGGCTCTAACTTGTAGGTATTCGTGAAAGCATCACGGTCATAATTAACCGCTGCTGTCTTAACGCCGTTGTTGTTTGTTACAGTAACAGTAACATTGATGTCTGAATTGGCATCGTTTGTCACACCTGGCAGATTGCTTGCTCGTTCACGAATGACATAGTTAAAGGTTCCTTCATTTTTGAAACGAAGTTTCTTAAAGGTTACGGCACCGTCTTTGTTTGTTACCGTTTGAACAACTTTGTCGTTGTCATCCTTATTGATCAAATCAAAAGTAAATTCACCATCTGCCAAATTGCGGCCAGTCAATTCCTTTTTGACTTTGAAGATAACTTCATCCGAACGGGTACCTTCCCCGACACCATCAAGAGTTGTCAAAGGTGCAAATGGACGTGATACTAAATCTGGCATCTTTTGTCCATTAGCCGTAACGGTTACATCGTTAAAGGCTTTTTTGGTCACCTTATCAACTGGCTCTGTCAAGCGAGTCCGGTAAACAACATAAATACCTCTTCCGCTCAAATCTCCAGCATTAACTGTGAAATGATTGGAGTCTGTAATTGAAACGACATCGCTTGGGTTAAAGGATTTACGTGTGCCAGAAGCACCTTCCCACTCAGTAAAGTAGTAACCTGTAATCCCTGTCTCTTCATCCAGCTCTTGACCTTCTGGAATAGTGTCCTCAATGACAACTTGACCAAGATTTTGGACATCACGATTGACACGGATACGCCAGTTGACGTAGTTAGGATCCTTAGAATCCTGAACACCCCACTTGGAATACCCCTGAGGCTCTTCATCAACCTTGATACGCTTCAGCCTATAGGTTCTAGCACCTGGGAAATTAACTTCTTGCTCTTGGTCATAAGGCATATTATCAGCCCAAACCACTGTGAAAGAAGATTGAATACGCTTGGTATCTGGCATTTTCGCAAAATACTCAGCATTTGTGACAGTAATGGTCGCTGTATTGGTAACAGGATCTGTCACCAACTTGGAAACAACAGTACCATCCGGTGCACTTATATTTTCCTCCAAAGTTCGCTCAATTTTGAACTGTGATGGAACACGATAAACCATGGTATCACCATTATTTAATACTTTGCTATCTGCAAATGTATAGGTCGGTGCAATGTAAAATTTACCTTCACCGTAGCCTGTATCCTTTAAAGGATTAGTATTAATAGTGACATCTGTAGTTAGCTGATAATCACTTTCACCTAACTCTGCAGCAGAAACCCTAGGACTTGAGCTTAACAAGGGAAGAAAGGTTGATACCAAAAGCAGCAAAGTCATCAGAGCATGAGACACTTTATGATAAGTTTGTTTCACCTTGAATGCGGTCCTCCTTCTTTTTAAATTTTATTTTTGACAAATGCTGGCAGGCACACCATCATTTGTCTACTCCCTCATTTTCAGTCGATTCTAAATCAAGATTTATTACCAAACTAAAAATGAATGTGTTTGTATATGATAAGCAAATATGACATATACATATCAATTATAACATAAAATATTATAATTTACGCTCTGTAAACTATAATTTTTATTAGCATTTATCTGTTTTTTGTCTACTTCTGTTGTAAAATCGTTACAAATTGTTTTTTATACTGACTTGTGTTAATGATTGTTTTTTTATTAGTAATAAATAAAATTCCTAGACTATCAGGAGTCTAGGAATTTTAGGAGGCATTTCCAAAAGAAACTCTCGCTTACTTATTAAAGATTGACTGTCTGAAGTCGTCTGTTTCACGAAGATAAGCATTGTAAATCTTCTTCTTAAGCAGATTAACCCAGCTGGCATCAACGCGGCTTGTAGCATTGGTAATGTTGCGTACATCCTCTGCTACTGCTTCGTCCATCAGCTTCTGCATCTCTTCATAAGAGCGAATGATTACTTTCTTGGTACTGTTTGGATTTCTGAGCTCGTACTCAATGGTGATTGGTTTAAGCTTGGTCAGCTGATCAATCCGCTCCTTATACATAGCCTTCTTGAAGGCTACCCAAGAGTCATATTCACCTTTGAATACATTTTCCAAGACTTTCTGGTCTGTTATCAGACCAACATCTCTTCCGGACCATCCATCCCACGTTTTCTTACCTTCATCAAAGGCTTCCTTAGAGTACTTACCAGAAACATAAGGGATAAATCCTTCATGGTAACCCTTGGCTGCCAGCAACTCATAGGCCGTACGGCGGAACATGACATCACCTGGCGCTCCATTTGGATTACTCAAGGCTGAGTAAATTGGTGAGAAGAGGCTGAGACTGAGGTAGCCATTTCGGCCATATCTTCCACTATCCTTGTTCTCCCGACGAGTGATAACATCATTTTCAATCAGGGAGTTAAAGGTCTTCAGCTGCTCGATTTCTTCAGCAGTAAAACTTCGCGTCTGGTTTCCAGCATGGGTCTCCTTACCATACTTATCTGTAACATAGTAATTCTCCATCTTCCTGAACCACTGAAGCTTAGCATCATCGCTCTGCTTCAGCATAGAGGTACCTTCTAGGTAATCTAGGGTGTAGATCATGTCAAACATACCATGGACATAGTGCTGCAGATCTTCTGCATTTTGAACGCGTTCCTTGAAGTTATATGTGTGTAGGCGCGTCTTAGAATCCTTGTCCACCTTGAAGAGGGTATTGAGCGTAATGGTTGCCTCATCTGCACTTGGAGTGGACTGCAGGAGTCCGCGAGCATAAAGCTCAGCTCCCAGACCTTCGCGGCGGCCATTGCCCTCAAAGTAAATGCCACCGTCAGAATTATGGGTCATTTCATGCGTGTAGACAGAGTTACCATAGTCTTCTAACAATTTAGCTGCATCAAAGTGGGTTACACTTCCTGTAGCATAGGCATTATAGCCCTTGCTAGGATACCACTTGCCGGCTGGTCCAAAGAATTCCTGCATAGCCAGTGATTTTTTGTCATTAGCTGGAGCCCAATATTTTTGACCATTCTTGTCAACCAATGAGAATCCATCGTAAACCAGAACAGAACGGAAGAGCTTGTCCTTGCTTTCATCGCTTAGAATCTTATACCAGAAGTCATAGTGATCGCGCTGGTATTCAGCTGTTTTTCTCACTCGGTCTTCGACAAATTCAGCTAGCTCTGCATCTGTCCGCACCCTGCCATTGGCATCAAGGCGATAGCGATCATAAGCCCCCATAGAGATGGTAGACATATTGGAGATAGCATAGACACCCTTCTCAGTCATGGTCAAGAGCGGCAGAAGCATGCCCTTGTGTTCCCAGTTATCAGCAGTAATCTTGTCGTAAACGCCGACAGAATACTTGCTCTTGTCCTCAGCAGCATCCTGAAGCTGTCTCGCTTCTGCTACATCCGACTTAGCTTCAACGATGTAGGCTTTTGAATTGGTCTTGAGCCATTCATTATTGGACTTGTCTGGTAGGAAGAGCTGACGATAGCCTTCCAGATAGTTGAAGAGCCCCCGTTTACCAGTCGCTTCAGAAAGTGAGGCATCATAAGCCATATAGTTGTTCTTGGCTTTAAGATTGTTCATGCCTGACTTACCAAGTGAAATGATGGTATCTAAGGTTGAAGCATTATGATTTCCAAAGAAGTCAAATTTATAGGCTGACAAATCCTTTACATTGATATTGTCATAGTTGATATTATACCAACGGTTGAGATAGGTCAGACCAAGTAAGAAGGCTTCTTTATTGTCTTTAATTTGCTGAGCTATATAGTCTGCTACAACATTGCCTTCCGTATTGATAGACTTGTCCATAGCCAGTACCTTGCGCAGCTCTTCTGACAACTTAGTCTTGACTTGATCAAAAGCCTTATCCAGATAGAGATCATCCAGAGAAGTATCTGCATTTACGCCTAAAACAGAACGCATAGCTGGTGAGTCAAGAACAACCTTGTTCAACTCTGGCAGCACTTGATTGAGAACTCTGCTATAGTCTGATAAAAAGGCTTCTGGTGTATAAAGGAGGTCCAAGCCATTTACAGTATATTCTGCAATTGCCTTATATTTGAAATCTCCCTTATAGGTCAGATCCAGGTAGTCAACCGTATTATCCTCAAAGTGCAGCATCAGACGGTTAATTCCGGTCTTGTTGCTATTGATATCAGTGATAATCTGGTCGCCCTTCATCGGAACAACATCCAGCAAGTACTCTGTATTGAGCTTGTGATTATCTGGAAGTTTATTTCCATAGGCAACGATGGTCTCCTTATTGTAGAATGGAAGGAGCTTTTCCATGTTAGCATAAGCTATCAGACGGTCTTCTCGAGCATTCTTTTCTTGGGCATAGTTGACAGAATAAAGGTTGAGATTCGTGTCTTCCAGCGTGGTCGTAATGTCTAGGCTAGTCAGCTTCTCTTCTGCCTGGTCCAGAGTCAGTGTTGATGTGACAAACTTGTCATTTTCCAGTGTTTTATTTCCTTCAACGGCATAAGCTTCTGTGATACGGTTATTCTCATATCCCTGATCGCCAGAAATACTGTAAACATTTGTACCGCTGACATTGCTGATGACATTATCAATCAAGCCATTGAAGTAATTGGAACCAACTACGCCACCAATCTGACCGTTCTTAGTAGAGTTTTGAATCTTTCCAGCTACATAGGAACGGCTGATGCGGGCATTGCTTTCCAAACGGCCAACCAGACCGCCGAAGCGTTGGTTGTTGGCTCTAGCGCCTGCTAGAATGGTCACATCTGCCCTGCTTTGGCTAATTAAGGAGTTTCCTCCCTTAAGATTGGCAACCAAACCACCGACATTGTATTCTTTGCCCTGTTTATCATTTGACACGATAGTTCCAGTAAAGGAACTATTGGTAATTTGCGTATTGTTAGCAATAACGACCAAACCTGCTACCTGCGAAGCATTATCTTTTACTTCTACTCTACCTTGGACAGAAACATCTGTGATTCGAGCATTTTCTGCATTGCGAGCCAGGGCAGCTGAGTCATAAGTACCAACAATATTGACTTCTTTCAAGTCCAGATTAGAAATAGAGGAACCACTCTTGAGGTTTTCAAATAAAGGCTTAGCTAGATTATAAATCGCGTACTGCTTGCCATTATGGTTACCTGTCAGACTGCCTGTGAAGTTCCCTTTGAGGTAGACATAGTCCGCAGGAGCCAGACTGACCTCGCTAGCATCCAAATCTGCTCCCAGAACATAGTTGCCGGCCATATTTTGCTTCATAGCGTCTACTAATCCAGCAAAGCTAGTGTAGACATTTTGTTGGCTGGGGACTGCCTTACTGATATAGAAGTCATAGCCAGACTTATAGCCTGTCTCACCTTCTTGGACCAGCTCAGGCAGAGATACCGTTACCTTATAAACATCCCCGCCATCCTTACGGCTTTCCGCTATGCTGTGAACCGGCAGGAGCATTTCCTTAGATTCACTTGATTTGACTTTGACAAAGTAGGTAGACAAGTCCGTAGGCATAGAGCTCATGGACACGACACGCTTAAACTGGTCGTTTTCTTTTCTGTAAAACTCTACCGAATCAATATCTCGGAAGGCAATCTTCTTGTATTCCAATTCAAAATTGCGGCTGTCCGATTCAAGGTCTGTAAAGCTGCCATTATCCAGTTCATAAGTCAGCTTGGTTTTCAGGGTATAGCCTGTGTAGTAGTCTAAGTCGCCAATCTTCAGACTTCCTGCGAAATTGATAATCGGAAGAGTACGAACAAGCTGATCACCCTGGTACAATTCTGCAGTTGCTGAACGGAAGGACTGGGTCAGGTCTTCTAATCTATATTGGACTGTAACCGACTTGTCATCTGCATTTTCTGTCAAACTTAGAATAGAAACTGTCGGCTTAACTTTAGGCACTCCATTTAGAGCTTCTTTAGCTGCTGTCAGGCTAGCAAATGCTTGATTGACCTGCACTTGTGTAGCAGTTTGATTGTTCAGAACTCTTTCGGCCTTGGCCAATTCGTCAGTATAAGTTGTCTGCTTATCTGAATCTGCATTCTTATATTTAGCAGTTGTTTTAACTTTTGGATTTAAATCGTATTCAGTTTGAAGAGCCGTTTTGACAACCTCAAGACCGCTTAACTGAGCTTTAGCTTGGTTGATTCGTTCAACAAGCTGGTTGACTTCTGCTTGGCTAGCATATGATTGGCTCAGAATCGCTTGACCTGCTGTCAAAGCAGTATCATAGCTAGATTGATGACTCTGACTATCGTTGAAATAACGTGCCTGAGCTTTAATCTGATCCGCTTCCTCTAACAGATTGTGTAGTGGAATTAAATCGAACTCTTCTAAAGCATCTGCTTTTGGCGCATCGTTTGGAACCAAATGCGGCTTAGCTGTACCAACTTTAACAACTTGCGTTACTGGAGCCAAGGTTTCTTCATTAGATAGTTCTTGACGATCAATTTCTTGACCATTAGAGCTGTAGACGCGAGTCTTGATGGTTCGCTCACCTTGAACACCTGGAGTGGCAATTTGACGGGCTTCGCGAACTAGCTCGTCCGTCTCTTCTTCACGAATGGTGAAGTTGATTTTTTCTACACGAGTTTCGTCGGTGTATGTTAGAGGGTATTCTGGAAGAGCATCGGCTTTCGGTGCATCACTTGGGACCATGGTTGGCTTAGCTGTACCAACTTTGACAACTTGCGGTACGGGAGCTAATGTTTCCTCATTAGATAGCTCTTGGCGGTCAATTTCTTGACCGTTGGAACTGTAGACACGGGTCTTGATTGTTCGCTCACCTTGCACACCTGGAATTGTGATTTGACGGGCATCGCGAACAAGTTCGTCAGTTTCTTCTTCACGAATTGTGAAGTTGATTTTCTCAACACGCGTCTCATCCGTATAAGTCAATGGATACTCTGGCAAAGCATCTGCTTTTGGTGCATCATTTGGTACCATGGTGGCTTAGCCGTGCCAACTTTGATGATTTGCGTTACCGGTGCCAAGGTTTCTTCATTAGACAGCTCTTGACGGTCGATTTCTTGACCATTGGAGCTGTATATACGGGTCTTAATCGTCCTCTCACCTTGCACTCCTGGAGTCGCAATTTGACGAGCATCCTGTGGCAACTCATCTGTGTATTGTTCTTCAATATTGAAGGCTATTTTCTCTACACGTGTCTCATCCGTATAAGTCAATGGATACTCTGGCAAAGCGTCTGCTTTTGGCGCATCACCTGGTACCATGGTTGGCTTAGCTGTTCCGACTTTAACAACTTGTGTTACTGGAGCCAAGGTTTCTTCATTGGACAACTCTTGGCGGTCAATTTCTTGACCATTGGAACTATAGACGCGAGTCTTGATGGTTCGCTCACCCTCAACACCTGGAGTAGCAATTTGACGAGCGTCTTGAGGCAATTCATCCGTATATTGCTCTTCAATATTGAAGGCGATTTTCTCTACACGCGTCTCATCCGTATAAGTCAGCAGATATTCTGGTAAAGCATCGGCTTTCGGAGCTTCATTCGGTACCATGTGCGGCTTAGCTGTTCCGACTTTGACAACTTGCGTTACTGGCGCTAGAGTTTCTTCATTGGAAAGCTCTTGGCGGTCAATTTCTTGACCGTTAGAGCTGTAGACACGGGTCTTGATAGTACGCTCGCCCTCAACACCTGGTGTTGCGATTTGACGGGCATCCTGTGGTAACTCATCTGTGTATTGTTCTTCAATATTGAAGGCGATTTTCTCTACGCTAGTTTCATCGGCATAAGTCAACTGGTACTCTGGCAAAGCATCTGCTTTTGGTGCTTCGTTTGTTACCATGGTTGGCTTAGCCGTACCAACTTTAACAACTTGCGTTACTGGAGGCAGAGTTTCCTCGTTCGATAACTCCTGACGGTCAATTTCTTGACCATTAGAGCTGTAGACACGAGTCTTGATTGTTCGCTCACCCTGAACACCCAGTGTTGCGATTTGACGGGCATCACGAACCAATTCGTCCGTTTCTTCTTCACGAATGGTGAAGTTAACCTTTTCAACACGTGTTTCATCTGTATAAGTTAGCGGATACTCTGGCAAAACCTCTGCTTTCGGTGCATCACTTGGGACCATGGTTGGCTTAGCGGTACCGACTTTGATAACTTGCGTCACTGGAGCTAAGGTTTCCTCGTTGGACAACTCTTGGCGGTCAACTTCTTGACCGTTGGAACTGTAGACACGGGTCTTGATAGTTCGCTCGCCCTGCACACCTGGAGTGGCAATTTGACGGTCGTCCTGAGGCAATTCAGCGGTATATTGCTCCTCGATGTTGAAGGCTATTTTCTCAATACGAGTCTCATCCGTATAAGTCAGCGGGTATTCTGGTAAGGCGTCTGTTTTTGGTGAATCGGTTGGAACCAAATATGGTTTAGCTGTACCAACTTTGACTACTTGCGTTACTGGCGCTAGAGTTTCCTCATTTGAAAGTTCTTGGCGGTCGATCTCCTGACCATTGGAACTGTAGATACGAGTCTTGATAGTTCGCTCGCCCTGAACGCCCGGAGTCGCAATTTGGCGAGCACCTTGGGCTAGCTCGTCCGTTTCTTCTTCACGAATAGTATAGTTGATTTTCTCTACGCGCGTTTCGTCGGTGTAAGTTAGCGGGTATTCTGGTAGTTCTTCAACCTTTGGTGCGTCAGCCGGAATCAGGATTGACTTACTTGTTCCGACCTTAATAATTTGAGTAACTGCTGCAAGAATTTCTTCATCCGATAAAACTTGGCGGTCAACCTCTTGGCCATTCGAGGTATAGATACGAGTGGTAATCGCCCGCTCACCCTGTACACCTGGTGTGGCAATTTGGCGACTGCCTTCTGGAATCTCATCAGTATACTGTTCTTCAACAGAAAAATCTATCTTTTCTCTTCTTGTTTCATCTGTCGCAGTCAGCTCTAATTCTGGGGCTTGATGCATGGGTGCTTCATCTGGTGCGGTACTGTAAGTTGTTAGTTCCGGAACTTCTTGTACTGGAGCGGTATCTGGCGCAGTGCCATAAGTGGTTAGCTCTGGGACTTCTTGAACCGGTGCGGTATCTAGCGTTGTGCCATAAGTCGTCAATTCGGGAACTTCTTGCACGGGTGCTTCATCTGGTGAGGTACCATAAGTTGTTAGCTCTGGAACTTCTTGCACTGGCGCTGTATCGGGTGCAGTGCCATAGGTTGTTAGTTCTGGAGCTTCTTGTACTGGTGCGGTATCTGGTGCAGTGCCATAGGTTGTCAATTCAGGGACTTCTTGGACTGACGCTGTATCGGGCGTCGTTCCATAGGTCGTCAATTCGGGAACTTCATTTACGGGTGCGGTATCTGGTGTAGTTCCATAAGTAGTCAATTCAGGGACTTGATGCACTGGCGCTTCTTTTGGAACAGATTTTACTGCAGCAGTTCCAACCAACACAATTTCCGAAACTGGCTCTGCAGTTACCTGGTCTGAAACGACTTCGCTTTTTACAATCTCTTTACCTGCAATATAATTGCGAGTGACGACAGTACGTGTACCAGCGACACCTGCACGAATGACCTGAGATTGCCCCTCTGCGAGTTCATTTGAATATTGGTATTCTGTTTGATAAGGCAGGACTTGGGTCTGGCTGCTTTCTTGGCTCTTGAATTCCAGTTCTGGTACTTCAGTGACTGGAGAAAGCCGAGCAAATTCGCGCTCTTTGGCAGCAATAATCTCTTTTTCTTGCTCGGTTAGTTTCTCTGTCTCAGTAGATACTGGCTTGTTGGCAGCACTCGGATTCCCAGAAAGACTAGCAGATTTGCCCGCCTGCGGATCGACTTCAACAGCTGACAAGTCCTTTTGTGCCGTAGGAAGCTGATGACTTCCTGCTGCGTTCTCCTTGCCCTGTTCACCGCTTTTCAGATAGCCAACATATTCGAAACCAGCAATCTCTAAAGGCTCCGGCAGCTTATCTCCCACTGTCAAATTCAGCCTTTGATTGTAGGCGGCTAATTCAATATTGGTCACTGCAAATACAGAAGGAGCTAGGAGAATAGATCCTAGACCCGTCACCAGCAAAATAGAAGACAGGTATCGCTTACCATTTCTACCTCGTGCAATTACTAAAACTGCTAAAGTCAGCCCAGCAGCTGCAAAAGTTGCTTCCCACAGACTTGAGTAGCCTGTCTTTGGCAAACTTTTTGCCGAAAGTCCCTGGGTCTTAGGACGGTAAACTAGATAATAAGCATCAGAGTTTACTTCCACAAACTTTGGAAGCTCCTTAACAACTGCATTCTTCTCAGCTTCAGTCAGTTCAGACTCTACTACGTAGTGATACTGGACTGGAACGGTTTTGCCGGCTGAGACTTCTGCAGCCTCAACCGTGCTTATATTTCCCCCTATTGCGGTACTCAAAAAGAAGCTTCCGATAGTGGCGGAAACCAATCCTACTGATAACTTTCTAAAAGAATAACGCTGGAGCGTATCGCCAGTGATTCTTTTTTCCATAATAATTCCCTTTTCTCCATATAATAATCTCTTAAAATTTTACAGAATTTCCTACAAAAATTCAATGCTTTTGCTTAAAAATATATCTTTGAAGGCTGAAATCATCATGTTTTTGAACAACCTGAAAATAGTGTTCAGTTTTAACTAAAAAAATTAAAAAACAAATCTTCGGTTAGAAAATCTGCTTTTTAAAATATGATTTACTTTGTTAGTCAGGAGTTCAAATTCAACTCAAAGAGACCATACTCATGCTTGTCTCCTAGCAATTCCGCTGCATAGTGGCGCGTGACTGTTTTTTGATGAATCAAGGCTCCAATAGCTGAGGCTTGTCGCTTCTGCGCTTCTTTAAAAATCGGATAGGCCAAGGCAGAGCCCAACCCCAAGAATTGCTCATCTACTCCTAGATACATAATCGTATAACGTTTGGGAAAACGCTTGGTCCAAAAAAGCTTGGCTAGGTTAAAAGGAGTCAGCTTTTGATAAACCAAAGAGCCATAGTCCGGCATGGCAATCAGAAAACCAGCTAGCTTGCCCTCCTTATAGGCCAGCTTAACCATAGAAAAATCAAGAATGTACTGGTATTTCTGAAAAATCTGACTGAACTGCTGACTGGAAATAGACCGATAAATCGGAAAATCTTGATAGAGGCGATTGAGGAGCTCAAAAACCTGCAGCGAGGCTTCTTCCCAGTCTTTCTTTTTGGGAGAGCAAATGGTGAAGCCCGCTTCTTCAAAAGACTCAAAACGATGAGCTAGCTTATCCTGATGAGTTTGATTGCTGACCTTGGGATAAAAATTGGATAGATAGCGCTCCTTGAGCTCAAAACCAGCAGCCTGCCACAGCTGGGGATAATAGGCTGGATTATGAGGTTCTCCAGTAAAAGGAAGCTCCTCTGTTCCAGTCAGCTGCATTCGATAGCCCAGCCAAAAACTTGCTTGTACGGGGCCGATTATCTTAATCGCTCCGAGACTGCGGGCAAAACCTACTAAATGCTTGATAAAAGCAGATGCAATCCTCTGGTCATTGATTGACTCGAAAAATCCCAAGTAAGCAGCCTCATCACCTGAATAAAAGGTCAAAAGTCCTCGAATACAAGTCTGACTGTCCTCATAGCCAATAAAGGCATAGGTATCTAAGTCACAACTCAGCGGGTGACTGCCTTCAATCAAAGCCAGCTCTTCCTCTTCCGACAGCATGAGGTGGTCTGGCCGGTAAATCTGCTTGGGCAGGGCTAGAAAATCGTCCAGCTCTGCAGTATTGGGTTTGACTGGTTTAATTTCCAGCATGGTCTTCCTCCTTGATCAGTCGAATCTTGCCAGTAAGGCCATCCATCTCAATCCAATCGCCATTTTGCAGCTGACTGCATGCGCCTCTGACATTGACAATGGAAGGAATACCTAACTCGCGGGAAATAATGGCCGTGTGCGAGAGCAAAGACCCCTGCTCGGCAATGACACCCTTGGCTTGAGTCAGAAGATAAACCCAGCCCGGATCGGTCATCTTGGTCACGATAATCCGGTCCTGAGCAGACTCAATCTCCTGCACATCTTCCACGACCAAAACCTGAGCCTTGACGCAGCCAGGTGAGCAGCCAATCCCTTGTAAGTCTTGATTGCCCGTATTATGACTGCTGGTACGGTTTTGCGGTTTCAGATATTTCTCAAAGACCTTTCCAGCAAAAACATAGCGACTAAAGGTTGGCAGTTCTTTATCAGCCTCCAACTTCTCTCGACGCTCGGCTATCAAGCCGCTAACATCTCTGGGCGTTCTGGTAAGCTCAAACAATTCTTCCTTTGTCAGGTAAAAAACATCATCTACTGTAGCTAAGTGGCCTTGCTCGGCTAATTGCTGCCCAAGCGTTCGGAAAATCTGCCGCATCATGCCGTAGATTCGTGTTCGGTTTAAGCGGGAGCTTTCCCGATATTTAACACCAGTCATGGCTCGCTTGCGAAGAAAATTCGTCCACCAGCCTGATTTTTGCACTTCTTCTTCAAGTTTCTGAGGGACCAACTTCTTCTCCTCTTGCTGGCACATTTGCAGCAGGAGCTTGAGCAGACGCTCTGGGTGCGTTCGGAAGGTTGGTGTTTCTAACTTCAACTCTTCCGGAGCCCGATCACCAAATTCATGGATAAAATGGACTATTTCTTTGACCAAAGGATGCTGGCGACTTAGAAAGACTGCTGGGCTTTCAGTTTCCATAGCCTGTCTAATCTCTGCATTTTCTTCTGCTTTCAGCTGAGCTGTTAAAGCCTGCAGAGCCAAAGCCGGCCGCATGCTTTCAATCTGCTCAATTCCCGCAATCTCAGCCTGAACCGCTCCGCCGCGACGCGACTTCTTCAGGAGTCCAGTATAGACAAAAGCATAGAGGTCATTGACCAGCGTAATGTCCCAGTGAGCCAGAATATCCTCCTTTAGCTTGCTTACCAAGGCAATCAAGGTCTCTGCATCTGCATCGGGAGAAAAGCTTGCTTCGTATTCTAGCTGAATCTGGGCAAACTGCTCTTCCAATTGCCGCATTTGCTTGGGTGCTGTCCAAAACTCTCGGATGATACGGAGCATGATTTGCAGGCGTTTGAAAGCAGACAAGTGCACCGGCATCTGAGGCACCTCTGTTTCTCTCACTCCCAGCATATCCTGCCAGATAGGAATAATTTTCTTCGAAAAAGGTAAAAGCTGCAGCAGCTGATACCAGCTCTGAATCTGGTAATATACTCGACTGTTGACCGGCTGCAGCATATTTTGAAAGGTGGCTTCATAGGCAGCCAACTCAGGGGCATCCTTGCCAACCAAGCGTTGAGCCAGGCTTCGGAAAATGCTGGCATAAGCCTCCTGGATAAAGCTAATGGTCAGAGGACTAGAAACGCCCGGATAGCTCTCGACAATGTTGCTGTTATCCAGAATAACCCGCTGTCCCTCTGGCAAGGTAGTAATAGGTCGTGCTTGCAAAAGATAGAGCTGGCCATTGGCGAAGGTAAATTCCATATCCATATAAGGTCCGAAAAGCTGACTTACCTGACTCGCCAAGGCCTGTAACTCCTCGAGTTGTTCCAATGATACGCCTGGTGAGTCCTCCGTCTGCTCTGTATAAAAGAGCTGATCCTTGGGATGGAGCGTCACCATTGTTGTAGGAATCTTATCCTCCACAATCTTATTGCCCAAGCCACGACCGATGACAATGATGTGCTCGTTCAAAATGCCCTTAGGATTAGCCGTGAAGTAAATCCCAGACAAGTCTCCCTCCTGCATGACCTGCACAAGACAAATCATCTGAGACTGTTTTAAAGACAGGCCTTGCTCAAATAAATAACTAAGAGCCGACTCCTGATAAAGAGAGAGCAAGGTCGCTTGTATGGCTTCTTTAAGTCCATCTGGCTTCACATTGAGTTGGCTCTCAAACTGACCGGCAAAGGATGAGGCCTTCCCATCCTCAATGGTTGCTGATGAGCGAACTGCAAAGCGGCAGTCTTTCTGAGAAAACTCCCGCCGAATCCAGTTTTTTGCTGCTGTCAGATCTTCCTGCGCAAACTGCTCTTTAGCCCAATCCTGCAATTGCTGACTGAGTTGGGACAAGTCCAACTCTCCAGACCGATAAGCTTCTTCCATCCGCTCCAAGTCAGCAAAGCTGGCAGATTTTTGAAAAAAGTCAAAAGCAAACACTGCAAAATCAGGAACCGGCAAACCAGCAGCCTGCATTTTCAGCAAATGATAGGCCTTGCCTCCAACCTGGTCAAGCCCTGTCTGCTTGATTCTTTTCATCAAAGTACCCCCATCAAGAGATAAACAGCAACGGACAGAACCATGGTCGTCTCCGTGATATAGGTATAGCGCTCCACCCGCTCCCGTATATTAAAGCGAGTCGGATCCTTGATAAACTGCTCAAACTGGACGGTCATCCAGATGACATTCAGCACCAAGACTACCACTCCGACACGGGAAATATTCCAAAGGAGAACGAAATTGGTCAAGATATCCAGCAGCGTCACGACCTCGATGAAACGAGTAGCTTTTTTGTAGCCAAAGAGTTTAGAATAAGTCACATACTCGGTCTCGTCTTTTGGTGCCCGAATCTTGCGGCAGACTTCCCAGATCAGACTTGGGAAATACATGGTAAAAGCCAGCAAGACGGTCGGCAGGGACAAGAGAGGCAGATTGTACTTGTAGCAGACAAAGGAGATAGTATAGAGATTCAAAATCATCATGACCGGATTATGGGTCACTAGAGCTAATGGCAAGGAATTTTGAATCTTGTCACGCTTGAAGAACCAGAAGGACATGAGGGTTCCGTAGATATAGAGAAAGAGGAACCAGCCGATATTGTTCATAAAGAGGATATTGAGAAGTACAGATACAGCTACGATAAAGCTGAGGGCAATAGCCAGGTCCTTCTTTTTCACTCGGCCAGATGGCAGAGCTCGATGAGGAAAGAGCCGCCTGTCGGTCTCGTAGTCCTTGAAATCATCTGCAATCCGCAGAATCATCAGAAAGACAAAAATCGTAAAAATTCCGATCAACTCCTGATGGTCAAAGTGAAACTTGGTCACTCCGTCATTGAGCAAGAGGACAAAATAAATCTCAAAAAACATGATAGCAGCCACAAAAAAACGCGGCAGCAAGGGAAACATTTCCTTATAATAAACAGCTAATCGTTTAAACATAGCTTTTCTCCAATCTTTTCACCCATTTGAATCTGGGTTTCTATTCCAAGGTCTGAGTAAGTCAGGATATCCTGATCCAAGCGAATCGTGCATGCTGGATAGAGGACAAGGATGGTTGAGCCGCCCAGACCAAAGCAGCCCTTCTCCTGTCCCCTGACCAAATGCTCCTGACTGTGATTGTATATTCTTCCGACCAGAAGTGCCCCTACTTCCATCTGCAGGACAGGTCCTAGGTCGGTATCTAAAAGACAGTATTCTCTTTTATTTTCCTTATAAATCAAGCGCCGCTTCTGGGCTACTTGCCTGACCGTATGCAGGCGGCCCTTGATTTTTCGTCTTTGGGTAATTCTGCCGGATTCAGCAGCCAGATAGCGGTGCAGGTCTTCTACTCCCAAGCGATAGACAAGCGCTGTTCCGCCACTGAACAACTGAACCAACTCTTCATCCAGCAGTAAGTCAGCTAGAGTATAAATCTGACCCTTAATCGTCAACTGTAAGTCCAGACTGATGGTAAAAGCCTCTAGCTTGGCATCTGCCACTGCCAGGACTTGACTGTCAGGACAGACTGGACGCAGAGCGGGCTTGATTCTCCGCTGGAAGAAAGCCGCAAAACAAGAATAGGGGCCATCTTCATGGTCAGCTAGATCCAGCTGATAATTTTCCACAAAAGCTGCTATTTTCTTGCGAGAAAAAGGAGTGTAGTCTTTCAAAGTCAGAAGATAAGACAGGCTAGGTCGGGTCAAGATAGGCAACAAGATGCGGCCCCAAGCAGTACCATAAAGCTTGTCTAACAGACCCGCCTTGTATTCTGTCGGTTCAACTACTTGGCCAGTCCTTCTCTGATAGACCTTAACCATGCGGGAGAACCCCCAGACCAATCAGACTTGCAACAGCTAAAATCGCAAAGACCAGATAGGCCAGCTTATTTGGCTTGGGAATTCGGCAGTTGTAGACAAATAAGAAGGTCAGCAAAAGAGACAAGCCCAGCCACACCCAGGAAAAGAGACCAGGCGCCAGCCATTGACAGACCAGATAGGTCAGAGGAAAAAATAGGGCACTGTAAGTCACGGGCAAGCCGATAAAATAAGCGCCCGATCCTTCATCATGCTTAGCCAAGCGATTAAAATGAGCCAAGCGCGTAACTGCAGCTAAGACATAGAGGACAGCCAAGATGATATTGGCCGCTCCCAAGGGCAGCTGAGTCATGAGGAGAACAGACGGAAGAGACGCAAAGCTAATCATGTCGCAGAGCGAATCAATCTCAATACCGAAGCGCTTCTGACTTTCAGTCCGCTTCATCCGTCGCGCCACGACACCGTCAAAGAGGTCACAGATACCGCTAACGATAAAAGCCATCATGGCTAGCCGCAGCTGGGACTGAATGATGGCATAGACTGCCAACAGTGCAAAAGCAGCACCCATATAGGTCAGGATAACAGATTTGTCGTATTCACCGATAAACAAAGGTTCATTCTTCTTCATGAATTCTTATTTCTCCTCTTCTTCCATCTAAAGTTACCATCATGCCAGTTTCTAGCAGCTGAGTTGCATTCTTAGCGCAGACCAGAGCTGGAATCCCGCATTCCCGAGCGACAATGGAGGCATGGCAGAGAACTCCACCGTACTCTGTCACAAGACCGCCTAGAATACCGAAAACATAGCTCCAACCCGTATCTGTATAGCGAGTGACAAGAATTTCTCCCGGTTCAATCGTCTCAATATCAGCCAAATCCAAGAGAACTCGAACCCGACCGGTTACTTGACCGCTGCTGGCTGGCATTCCCGTCAGCAGAGCCTGACTCTCATAGGCCACTTCTTCCAGTCTCATCTCTTTGTCGGTCAAATCACCGACTGGCTCAAAATTCCGATAGGCCTGGCAATAACGCTGATTATCAGCCGCTTCTTCTTGAAGCTGGTCGGCAGTCTTTTGCCCTTCCATAAAGGCAGTCAGACTTTCTTTCTTAATGTAAAAAATATCTTGAGAATCTTTCAGAAAGCCTTGCTTTTCATAGGCTCGGCCGAGTTTGAGGCTAATCTGACGAATGAGGTGGTAATAGCGCGTGGAAATATCCTTGAACTCCTCTCGCCACCAGAGCAAGTTCCGCAGGTCTTGACTGATTTTTTCAATTTTTTTCTGCTTGGATCGAGATAGATGAGCCAGATCCAGCTCAGACTCTGAGACAGGACTGAGCGAAGCTTTGGCAGCTTGATAATACGCTGAATCAGCAACCAACTGCTGAACCGCTGTCAGCACCTGATGAGCATCTTCTTCGTAGCTTGGCACTCGCAAGTCCAGCTCCCGAGCTGAGTGATAGCCAAAGTCCTTTTGAAGATCCTGAATCTTGATGAAATCTGCTCGCTCAGGATATTGTGCAGTCAGTTCCTGCAATTCTTCCATCGATAGCTTCAACCAGTCGTCTAACAGCTTCTCCTCTGCCAAAATAAGATCCGCAGCTTCCAGCATCCGAGCCAAAGGCTTGGTATGAGAAACATTTCCTAACTTAGCTATCAGCTGGAAAAACTCATCAACCGTCAGCCATTTGAGGAGATTGGTCTTTTTCATAGACAGCTGGATCGTATTGATGTAGGCCTGCCAGAAATAAGTTCCCTCACTGTCTAAATAAGCCTGATTTAGCACCAACTGCCAAAGACTCTCGACCTGCTGCAGTGGGCTTTGGTCGTCTAGTTCTCGTATTTCTTGATTCAGGCGGATAAATTGCTGACGCAGCTCTTGCAGCTTGTCTGGCGCCTGATGCAGAAAAGCCTTAGTTACTTTTTGCGTTTTTAACGCTACCCGCAGGAAATTCAAGAGCAAGGCTGGACTTAATTTGCTGGTAAAACCTTGACCTTGGTAGTCTTTATTGACTCCCAGCTCATCATCAAAGTCTCGCTCAATATAGCCCGGAATCTGCTCCATACCTTGCTTGACCACTCCTAAGTTCCAGAAAGGCCGAGCATAATGGAGACGCATCAGTGGAGGCATCACACCTTCAGGCTCTAGGCCAATTGCCAGCAAAAAGCTGGAGAGTGCCTCTTGCCAAGAGTGGCGATAAAGGCTCCACATCAGGTTTGGACAGGGCTGAGCCGCCACGCCTCCATCCCGAAAATTTGCTGTTGTCCAGCGGCCACTGTCGATTTTAGTTGGTACTGTTGTAATGGGCCGAGCCTGCAGCAGATAGACTTGCTCTTGTACAGCGCACCACTCAATATCCATAGGTCGACCAAAATGCGCTACAATCTCCAAAACCTGGGCATGCAGCTTCTGCAAGACTGCCAGAGGCATTTCAACTTTCTCAAACTGCCTCCAGTCAGGCTTGTACCAAGAAAGAGTCAGCTGCTCAGGATTAACTTGACCGCTAACCAAGCTCTCAGCTGAGCCTTTTACATACTCCAACAGCATGGTTTGGTCCTGGTTAGTCGCTACGTCTAGGGAAAAGCAGACGCCGCTGAAGTCAGGCTCTATCTGCTCTTGAATCAGTACTGCCATGGCAAAATCTTGCTCTGCCATACCCTGACGTTGCCAGTAGGCCAAGGCTTCTGGATTAAAGAGGGAAAGCAGACAAGAACGAATGCCCTGCTCAATTTCTGACAGTGTCCGGCAGTCGCCAATCGAGTCATATTGACCGGCAAATGACATGGCCTGTCCGTCTTCTAAAAGGGCACTGCTGCGAACGATATAAACTTGATTTTTCTGACAAAAAGCTGCTAACTCCTGTAGCCAAGCTGACTCCAAAGGATATTGCTGCAGACGCTCCGCAATTTCCTCCTTGCCCAGTTTGATTAACTCTTCAAGTCCCTGTTTTGAATATTCTAGCAGAGCCGCTCTTAGCCAAGCCATTACTTGGTCCGCAGGCAAAATCAAACCCTTAGGAACTGAAAGCCCCAGCTGCCAGAGACTGATTAACTGATTGATTTTACCGCCATAGACAGCCGAAGGCTCTTTTTCCAGCCATAGTTCTTTCATCAAAACTCCCATCTCACATACGATTTTTTCTAAGCTTAGCCCAGTAGAGCAGGCGATTGACTCCTAGATGCGTGCCCGCCCCTAGGATGAGTATGCCCAGCATCTGCTGCCAGGACAGAGGGATATAGAAAAGCAAGAAAATAATACAGCCAATCAAGGAATCTATCTGGTCAATCCAGATAAAAGTCCATTTCCAGCCATTCTCTGCCGTCTTGCCCTCTCTGATTTCCAAACGGCGCTTGATGAAGCTATTGGGCAGCTCAAACAAAACATAAGCCAGCCCCAAAAGAGCCCCAAAAACCAGATTAAAGAGCACGGTATTTTCGTAGAAGGCATAAACCAAGTGCAGCTTCTCTAGGGTGGGAATACCCTTTAAGAGCAAGCCCCAAAGGATCTGGGCCAAAGCTCCCCAGACAATCATGCCTAGAAAGCCTTTCCAGGTCTTGTTAGCCCCAAAAAGCCTCTTCCCATCCTTTAACATCAGCCCAGCATCCATGGGTCGATATGCCGCCTCTAACAGTGAAGACTTGCAAAAGATCATATTCAGAACTCCAGCCAGAATGACCGGCATCAGGGTGATATATAAGGCAAGAATCGAGTGCATACTTATTTCCTATTCTTTTTATGAAAATCAGTTTGAAAAGATTAAGAGACTTCTCAAACTTTTATGGCTTCATTATATCATAAGTCTCTAAAGCCCTTACACAACAAACTGTCAACATCTGTCTCATCTGATTGTGGTACAAAAATTCGTTATTCTAAAATGTTGTTTCCCGTCGCATCTGTAACTACTTGATTTCTCAAGACATATTAAGAGTTAGTAGCAACTAAACAAGATTGCAGATAATATGTCAATCAATCTTTCTTTTATTATAAAAGGCTTTTAAAAATTTGTAAAGAAGAGCTTCATGTTTCAAACCAAAAAACCAGCCTTTCAAGCTGGTTTGTCAGTTTATTCTCTGTCATCATAGCCATTTGGATGACTGAAATGCCATTTCCAAGCGGTTTCGATAATGGTTTCGATATTGTCAAATTTCGGTTGCCAGCCCAGAACATTTCTTGCTTTCTCAGAGGAAGCAATCAGCGTATCCGGATCCCCTGGGCGCCGCTCTGCTATTTCCAAAGGAATAGGATGTCCGGTCACCTTTCGTGCCGCTTCTACAATCTGCAAGTTGGAAAAACCAGTCGAAGAGCCAAGGTTAAAGGCATCTGAAGGCTGTCCGGCACGAAGATGCTCAACAGCTAGAATATGGGCGTCAGCCAAGTCGAAAGGATGGACATAATCGCGGACATTGGTCCCGTCCGGAGTATCATAGTCATCGCCAAAGACGGCAATCTTCTCACGTTTGCCCTGAGCTACCTGAAGCACAATAGGTAAGAGATGGGTTTCAGGTCCGTGATCCTCGCCGATTGAGCCGTCGGGTTTGGCACCGGCCACATTGAAATAACGCAGAGCTACAAACTTGATGCCATAGGCCTGGTCCGCCCAGCGCATAATGGTCTCCATCATGAGTTTGCTCTCACCATAAGGATTAATCGGCTTTTGCGGAGTCGTTTCCAGAATCGGCACTTCCTCAGGAATGCCATAAGTCGCAGCAGTTGAAGAAAAGACAATGTTTTTAACGCCGCATTCCTGCATGACCTCCAAAAGAGAAACCATGCCGGCTGTGTTATTGTCAAAATACTTGAGCGGATCCGACATAGACTCTGCCACAAGTGAAAAGGCAGCAAAGTGAATGACTGCATCGATGGATGGATGTTTGGCAAAAACGCCACGCATAAAATCCTTATCAGCTAAATCACCCTCATAAAAGACTGCTTGCGGATGGACGGCTGCCCGATGACCGGTCACCAAATTATCAACGACGACTACCTCTTCCTTGCCTGCCGCTACCAGACGGTCTACCATGTGCGAGCCGATATAGCCAGCTCCACCTAATACTAAAATTGCCATAAAACTTCCTTTCCCTGTTACGCTAGATTCATTATAACACATTTCCTAGGGCTGGATGCCAAAACGGATTGGACGAAGCGCATGAAAGCCTCCTGACCCTCCTCCGTTCGCTTGTAAACTCCCGCATCTTCAAGTACTCGGCTGAAAATTTGTCCAACCGAGGCCTGAACTACTCCTTCCACTGTCTCAGCGGTAACATCTGGATTCTGGTCTTTGAGTTGATTGGCCCACTCCTGATGATAGGCAGCAACCTGACAGTCTTCTCCCAGCAAGAAAAGTTCCACCTGCTTGAGTTCTTCCTTGAGCCGAGGCGGCAGAATAGCCAGTCCCATGACCTCAATCAGACCGATATTTTCTTTCTTAATATGCTGCACATCCTTATGAGGGTGATAAATGCCGTCTGGATGTTCTGGGGAAGTTTGATTGTCCCGCAAGACCAAGTCTAGCTCAAAAGATCCATCTTTTCTGCGCGCAATCGGTGTGATAGTATGGTGAGGCTCACCCTCAGACTCTGCCAAGACCTGCACACTCGGGTCAGAATAAGTCTGCCAAGCTTGCAAGATCTTGTCAGCCAACTCAATCAACTGCTCCTTCTTCTCAGACCTTAGACGAATAACGGACATAGGCCACTTGACAATGCCTGCCTCCACCTCTTCAAAGCCGCTAAAGGTAAAGCTGCAATCCAGCTCTGCTATTTCCATAGGGAAGGTGTGACGTCCGCCCTGATAGTGGTCGTGGGTCAGGATAGAGCCACCGACAATCGGCAGATCGGCGTTGGAGCCTACGAAATAACCCGGAAAGGTCTCCACGATGTCCAGCAGGCGCTCAAAGGTCAGCCGACTGATAGCCATGGGAAGGTGTTGGCTGTGCAGAAAGATGCAATGTTCATTAAAGTAGGCATAGGGCGAATACTGGAAGCCCCACTCCTGTCCAGTCAAGTCAAATCGAATAATCCGATGATTGGCGCGGGCTGGGTGGTCCAAGCGGCCTTGGTAGCCTTCATTTTCCATGCAAAGCTGACAGGCTGGATAATTACTATTCTTAGCCTTTTTAGCTGCTGCAATTTCCTTTGGATCCTTTTCTGGCTTAGAGAGATTGATGGTGATTTCCAAATCTCCATATTCAGTCGGCACTTTGAAAGCAATGTTTTTAGCAATAGCCTTGACCTTGATATAGTCATTCTTTTGACTAAGCTGGTAAAAATCAGCTACAGCTTGCTCGGGATTGGAGGCATAAGTCGTCCATAAGTCCCGATTGAGCTGGCTAGGGGCAGGTGTAATCAAGTCCATGAGTTCAGCTCCCAGTATATCCTGCTCAGCCAGAGTATCACCAATCTTGCCATTCTTCACAGCCACAGCTACCAAGTCATCCTTAAGGTCAATTAGCTGCTCAGCCTCAGTCTCCTGCTCTGCCACTGCCTCTCCGACTAAAGCCATGACACGATTGCTCAGATAGATAGTATCCATTTCCTCAAAAGTGCTATTGTCAATCACTGCTGATACAAAAGCATCCAGTAACTTCTTGGACATAGTTCTTCCTTTCTCTTGCTAGTAAAGAGAGTGGGACAGAAATCGGTAATTCGTTAGAATTCGATTTCGTCGTCCCACCTCCACACAGTTGATTAGGGCTGTAAAAGCTGATGAAATCAGCGTAATAGAGCCCACTCAACCACTGCGTCTTGCTCGACAATCCAAAGACAATTGAGAGGCTAGGACTTTTGTCCCAGACTCAAGTTCCTTTTCTGTGATTTAGTCCAGCACCCGGCTTCCGCCAGCTACTTCTGCAATGTAAAAGCTAGGGGCATAGCCGACAACTTCTTGATACTTGCGACCAACATTTTCTTTGAAAGATTCCACCGCATTCTTACCAACTAAAGCAATGGCGCAGCCACCGAAGCCTGCTCCGGTCATACGAGCCCCTAGAACACCTTCTTGCTCCCAGGCCGTGTGAACCAAGGTGTCCAGCTCTAGACCTGTCACTTCATAGTCATGTTCCAAAGAAACGTGGGAAGCATTCATGAGACGGCCAAACTTTTCAAGATTGCCTGCCTGCAAAGCTGCCTGTGCTTGCAAAGTACGTTGATTTTCCAAAACAGCATGGCGAGCCCGTTTGAGACGATTTTCGTCCTCTATCAGATAGCTATACTCGTCAAAGGACCACTCGTCCAACTCACCCAAGGTAGTGATAGACAGCTTACGATTGAGTTCTTCAACAGCTTTTTCGCACTCTGCCCGACGTTCATTGTACTTAGAATCCGCCAACTCCCTACGCTTATTGGTATTCATAATCACTACGACATTGTCCTTGAGATCAAGCGGCACCAAATCATACTCAAGAGTATTGGTATCTAAGTAAATAGCCCGCTGGTTAGCTCCCATTCCGATAGCAAACTGATCCATAATGCCAGAATTAACCCCGATAAATTCATTTTCAGTTAATTTACCGATTTTCACTAGGTCCAGACGTTCCAACTGCAAGTCAAAGAGTTTCTCAGCAATGATACCAGTTAAGAGCTCTAGTGATGCAGAAGACGACAAACCTGATCGGTTGGGAATATTTCCATAAACATAGACATCCATTCCTCGGTCAATCGTATGGCCTGCCTTCTGCAGAAAATACAGAACTCCTTTCGGATAGTTGGTCCAGTCATGCTCAGGCTCAAAGTGCAGGTTTTCCAGCGGCACTTCTATAATACCTTTTTCTTCAAAATTCCCTGAGAAAAATCTCAAGAGCTGGTCGTCCCGCTTGCGAGCTGCTCCATAAGTTCCTAGAGAAATTGCTGCAGGAAAAACATGGCCGCCGTTGTAGTCGGTATGCTCACCAATCAGATTGATCCGACCGGGTGAAAAGAAAGTGTGATCCGCTTCTACTCCAAAAACCTTGGCAAAATCTGCGCGGACTTGCTCCGCTGAAATTAGGTTTGACATAAGCTAAACTCCTTTAAAATGAATGATCGACATTGTAATCGTTTTCTTATATTTATTATAACTGTTTCCGAGTAAAACTTCAATAAATTTAGTAAAATTTTACTTAATTAAGTGCCACAATAATATTTACTAAATTCTTCTTTGTTATTTACTAATTTTTGAGTTATAATTTATGTAGACAGTAAATTGAAAAAGGACCAAATCAAATGGCTACTATCAAAGATATCGCACAGACTGCTGGTGTTTCTCCCGCAACTGTCTCTCGGGTTTTGAACTATGACAAGTCCATGTCTGTCAGTGATGAGACACGTAAGAAGATTTTCGATATCGCTGAACAGCTCAACTACAAAAAAACCAAAAGACAGAAAAAGACTGCACCTCAGACCCATCGCATTGCTATCGTCGAATGGTACACTGAGCTGGAAGAGCTGGATGATCTTTATTACTACTCTATCCGCCTAGGCATTGAAAAGAAAGCCCAGGAACTGGGCTATGATATCGTGCGGATTTTCAACAACGACTCTCTAAGCCAGCTAGAACAGATTGACGGCATCATTGCCATCGGAAAATTCAGCAGCAAGCAAGTCAAGGAGCTAGAGCAATACAGTTCTGCCCTGGTTTTCGTGGACAGCGATACACTCGACCAAGGCCACAGCTGTGTGACAACGGACTTTGAGCATGCCGTTACTCATGTTCTCGACCATTTTCTTCAGCAGGACATTCGAGAAATCGGTATGATTACTGGACGCGAAGAAACTACAGACGGAACGACAAGTCTTGACGATCCGCGCTTGGCCTGCTTCTGCCGTTACCTTAGTGAAAAAGGTCTCTATCAGCCGGCCTATGTCAAGGTTGGCAAGTTCTCCTCAGAGTCTGGCTACCAGCTGATGAAAGACATGATTGACCAGCAAAAGGAACGGATGCCCAAAGCACTCTTCATCGCCAGCGACGCTTTGGCAGTCGGTGCCCTCCGTGCTCTTCAGGAAGCGGGAATAGCTGTTCCCCAAGATGTCCAGATTATTTCCTTTAATGATACATCCATTGCCAAATATGTCTATCCGCCCCTCAGTACTGTGACAGTCTTTACAGAGGATATGGGCAAGCAAGCTCTGCAGATGCTGGACCAGATGATTAAAACTGACGAAAGCTCCATTCCTTACATGATTAAGCTCTCTACCAAGCTGACACTAAGAGAAAGTAGCCTTTAAGCTAGAAAGACCGCCTATGAAAACCTACGAAAAACTCTTTAACATCCTCAGCCAAGCTGACGACTATGTCAACGGTGAAAAAATAGCCCAAGAATTGGGCATTTCACGAACTTCTATTTGGAAGGCCATTCAAAAACTGGAGAAAGAAGGCATCCAAATCGAATCCGTCAAGAACCGAGGCTATCGATTGACAGCGGGTGACTTACTAATTCCTGATTGGATTGAGGAACACTCACCTGTTCAGGTCTCCTTTAATCCTGACTGCCAGTCCACTCAGATGGATGCCAAGGCTGGCATGGAGGCCGGACGCCCTGCCGACACTCTCTATCTAGCCGCTGCCCAATCTGCTGGCCGTGGCCGTTTCGGTCGTGCTTTCTTCTGCCCCAGCCAGGGCGGCTTTTACATGTCTCTCCACCTCAAGCCCAACCTCCCCTTCGACCAGCTCCCCTCCTATACAATCTTGACCGCAGGAGCTATCTACAAGGCAGTAAAAAATCTAACCCTTATAGAGGTTGATATCAAGTGGGTCAATGACATTTACTATCGAAACAAGAAAATTTCCGGCATCCTGACCGAGGCTACGACTTCTATTGAGACAGGACTCGTCACCGATGTCATCATCGGTGTTGGCTTTAATTTTTTCATTACAGACTTTCCAGCCGACATCAAAGAAAAAGCCGGCTCTCTCTTTGAAGAGAAACCAGCCATTAGTCGCAATGAGCTCATTGCAGAGATTTGGAAATGCTTCTACGAAAGTGACCCAGAAGAGCTCATCTATCTCTACAAGCAGCAATCCTTGGTGCTGGGACGGCAAGTAAGCTTCAGCCAAAAAGGCGCAGACTACCAAGGTTTGGCCAAAGACATCTCAGACAGCGGGCAACTCTTAGTCCAGCTGACAGATGGTCAAGAAATCTGGCTCAACAGCGGTGAAGTCTCGCTAAACAGTTGGTAATCAGAAAAATTCATTTCAAAAGGACTGAGTCTTAATGACTCAGTCCTGTTTTCATTATTTCGGTCCTAAATGTTTATCGATTTCATCCACAATCCGCCCCATGACATAGGAAATCTGCAGATTGCGCAGCACTAAAACGGCCAAGAAAGCAGCCATAAAATAGCGCCCCGCCATGATAGATTCATTGAAAAAATAGGTTTCTAAGGCCGTAAAAACAGCCATTACAATAAATTGTCGTCTGTTCATAAATTTATTATAACACGAAAAACTAGAAAAATCTTTTTTTAGTCCTCTTGAATGGTAATTTTTTCTGCTAAAAAGTCAAATCCCTCTGGAATCAAGCTTTCCTCTTCCTTCTCTTCAGCCTCTGCCTTGCCATTGCGGCTGCGAGCTGAAAAGTCCGCCCGAATCTTGGTCCACTCTTCTAAGGAAATAGCCAAAATCTCTGGTGAAAATCCTGCCGCATTGCTGAGGATATTACCAAACATAGTATTGAGATTGTCCCGCTTCATGGTCTGCTCAGCGTTGAAATTAGACCCAAAAGCTAAGATAGCATGGCTTTCATTGGCTGCCACTGGCTGCGATCCTGCCAGCAAGGCCTTATCAGCTCCAGCCAGACTTTCGATAATCTCAGCCCAAGCATTCTGCAGCTTAGTCAGGTTGCTGCGAGCCAGACTAGGATTGTCAACAGCCTCTTCTAGGATGGCATTGACCTTATTGCGGTCTGCTCGGTAGCCCTTAGATTTCTGCGGTCGAATATCCGAAGTTTTGACAGCTGCTGCAGGTTTTCCATTGCCATTAGCCAGCTGCTGTTTAAGACTATCTATCTCTTGTCTCAGACCCTTGAGCTCATCAGCTAGATTATCCGGAATCGCTGGCGCTGCAGGAAGACTGCTAGTCTCTGCCAGTCGAATGGTCATCATTTCTGTATAAATCTTGGGCTGCAGGCTGTTCTTGATGTCTGCCAAACTCTTGGTCGCCATATCGATCATGGCAAAGAGAGTGTCCTGCGGTGTCTTGAGGTTTTCCAGAAAGAGCTCACTAGCATGATGATTCTCCCCGCCAGTTTTGACAATGATTAGGTCACGTAGATATTGCAGGAGGTCCGTCACAAAACGGGCCATATTTTTGCCGCTATCAAAAATCAGATTGAGATTATCCAAGGCTGCTACTGCATCATGAGAAATCAAGGCTGCTACATAGGCATCCAAGGCTCCTAAGCTGATGGAGCCAGTGATTTCTTCAGCTATGTCTGTAGTCAAACGATTTTCCTGAGTTAAGCTAAGAGCCTGGTCAAGTATAGATAGGGCATCCCGCATACCGCCCTCAGCTCGACGGGCAATAATCTGCACACCTTCTTGCTCAAAATCAATACCTTCCTGCTCTAAAATCCACTCAATATGACCAATAATGTCCTGCGTCTTGATAGACTTAAACTCAAAACGCTGGACGCGAGAAAGAATGGTCGCTGGAATCTTATGCAGCTCTGTCGTCGCTAGGATAAAAACCACATTTTCCGTTGGCTCTTCCAAGGTCTTAAGCAAGGCGTTAAAAGCCCCAGTCGAGAGCATGTGGACCTCGTCAATGATATAGACCTTGTGCTTGGCAAGACTGGGTGCATAGGTTGACTTGTCCCGAATGTCACGAATCTCATCTACCCCATTATTTGAAGCAGCGTCGATTTCGATGACATCTTCAAGGCTCCCCTCAGTAATGGCCTTACAAATATAGCAGTCATTGCAGGGCTCGCCGTCCTTTTGATTCGGACAATTCATAGCCTTGGCAAAAATCTTGGCAACGCTGGTCTTCCCTGTTCCACGAGGACCAGAAAAGAGATAAGCATGACTGATTTTCCCTTGCTCCACAGCCTGCCGCAGGGTGGTGGCCACTACTTGCTGACCCACTAGCTGTCCAAAGGTCTGACTGCGGTATTTCCGATATAAAGCTTGATACATTAGGCTTTTTCTCCAAACATTTCAAAATTCCAAGTCGTTTTTTCAAGCAAAATCTGAACAAACTTTTCCAGATATTCGTGATCTACCTTATCATAATCACCCGTCAAGGATGAGTCCAAATCCAGCACTCCAAGAAGGCGACCGTCTTTTACCATGGGCACCACAATTTCGCTTTTCGCTCTGCTGTCACAGGAGATATAGTTGGCATGCTGAGTCACATCATCTACGATGATCGTCTCTTCTTTCTCCGCAGATTCCCCACAGACACCCTTGCCCAGCGTAATATGGACACAGGAAACACCGCCCTGAAAAGGCCCCAGAATCAGCTCATTTCCATCAAAAAGATAGAACCCAGTAAAAACAGAATTGGGCAGTGCTTGATTGAGCAGGGCGCTAGCGTTCGACAAATTTGCCAAAGCATTGGTCTCACCCTCCAACAAGGCTTCCAACTGAGCCAGTAAAAGTTGATAATTTGAAATTTTTTCTTTTGTGTTCATAGAGTCTATTATATCAAAAAAACAGTCTGATGACTGTTTTTGAAATAAAAATAAGAAGTACAACTAAAATAAACTTTAAACTTTTCGTCAAGTGAAAATCCCAATAGATAAAGCAAAAACATCTCTCACCTTTAAGATTCTATTTACACCTTTTTTGTAAATCATCAATCGCCCGAATAAAAATCTCAGGTTTTTCAGCATGAATATCATGCCCACTCTTGATATTATCTATTAGATGATTGTTCAACAAAAGTTTGTCTACTCGCTTAGCATCTTTGTCATCCATAGCACTCAAGAGAATCCCATTTTTATCATAGTAATTTTTCTGATTCAAAGGCCGAGCCACATGAAGCAATATAGATGGACATTGAACTTTTTTCAAGATTTCTTCCTGTTCAAATCCCTTGAACCAAGAAAAATCATAAAATGTTGAGCCAAAACGAAGATCGTAATCTCCTGTTCCATCCTGTAAATTAGCTGTTAAGTCATAGATGAGATTCACTTGTAATTCTGGCGGATAGTACCAAATTCTAGGAATCTTTCCTGGATGATTTTTCATATAGTTCAGAGCTGGTTTTTTGACAATTTTATTAAAATTTTCCTCACCAAAAAGTTTTTTTAAATAAGTATGTTCTAAAAAATAGGCAGTATAATTTTTTTTACCGCTTTTTAAGAAATCATACATATCTTTAAATCCTAACCAAGAAAAAGTAGAAAGTGCTCGACTAGGCTCTGTTGAAAAGAACGGTGCATCTTCTATCAATAGTCCTCTAACAGTATCAGGAGCTAGTGCAGCTACCATTGTTGCCAGAAGCCCTCCTGATGAATGTCCTGAAATGAACACAGGAGCTTTTATAATATTATGAATAAACCAAATGAAATCCTGACTATTTTCCAGTGCTGAATATTTAGCAGGATTTTTACTAGACCCACCATGTCCATAACAATCTACTGCATATACATGATATCGCTTAGACAATTCTCCAAAAACCTTGGCGTAGTCCTCCCAAGATACTTGCTGGCCATGGATCAGGAGTAAAGGGGGACCATTTTTGGGACCTTCGCCATAATTTATAAGAGATCCATCTGGTAAAGTCACTTGCTTTTCTATCATCCCAGCTTGTCGGATATATTCAAGATTAGCCTTATCATAGTGAAGATTACGATAAGCAAACCACCCTGCACTTACCAATATAACAGCTATCAATATCAAAATAACTAACATCATTTTCCTTTTCATTCATTGCCTCCTACTTTTCTGAAAAATACTTAGGAGTTTCTAGAAAAAAATTCGGATCTAATAACGCCAATCCTTGATTTTCATCTCCTAGCAAAAGAAGCTGATCTCCCGCTTTTATTTGAAAAATATTTCGTGCCCGAGGGGGTAAGTGGATTTCACCACGCTCTCCCACCGTTACTGTTCCAAAAATATATTTCCCTTTGATACTAGGAGTTGTCAATAAATTGCTCTCTAAATGTACTAGTTCATCCAAACTCACATCAAAATAATCAGCTAATTGAGAGGAATAAATCACATCTGGAACGCTTTCTCCTGCTTCCCATTTTGCTATAGTCTGTCTTGATACACCTATTTCCTCGGCCAGTTTTTCCTGAGAAATATTCTCTCTTTTTCTTAAAATAGCAATATTTTTAGAAATCATTTTTTAATCTCCTTTTTATGATTACACTGTTAGTATAGCAAAAAAGCTGGTTACTTCAACCAAGCTTTTCTTACTTTTTATAGACCTTTTGTTAAAAATCGTAGCAAAAATACTTTATTACTCCTCCAAAACTTTCACTTCTTCACCCTCCACAAGCAAAGCTTGGTGATTATTAAGGCAAAGCTTGATTGAGCAAGGCGCTAGCATTGGAAAGATTTGCCAAAGCATTGGTCTCACCCTCCAACAAGGCTTCCAACTGAGCCAGTAAAAGTTGATAATTTGAAATTTTTTCTTTTGTGTTCATAGAGTCTATTATATCAAAAAGCCGGTCTTTCAACCAAGCTTTTCTTTAATTTTGTTATCCAAAAATTCATCAATCAGTCTATTTACAACATCGGGTTGGTCGGTATTAGAATTATGCCCCGCCTTATCAATCCATTGAACATACTTCCCAGTATTTCTTTCATAGGCCTTCAAATATCGTATACAAGACCCTGCACGATCTTCTTTTCCACATATAACCAATTGTGGACATTTTACTTCATAAGATAGCTTCTTCTCTACTGCTTCTGAAAATATCTTATATCCGTATCCCGCAAGACGAGCATACCTTTCTTGATCGCCATCATAAACCATCATCATATCATACATCAATTTTCTTCCATAGTCTGTTGTTGATACGCTTTTAGGGCCTGATTTTAAAAGAGATTTCCATGGATAGATTCTATAAATTGCCTCCATATTTTTTAAGAGCCACAATTCCATAGCTGTATAATACTTCCTTTGAAGGGATGGTGAATCGATCGTAACAAGACCTTTTAATTTCTCAGGAAAAAGTTGAGCATAAACCTGTCCTACATATCCTCCCATTGACTGACCAATTACTATTGGATTTTCTATTCTCTCTTTGACAAATATTTCATCCAGCCAAGTTGCTAAATCAAATAAAGTAAAATCGAGACGGAATGGATTAGATGAAGCGTGTCCAGGTGCGTCCCAAACCAAGACTCTATATGTATCTTTAAAATATTCTATTTGTTTTTCAAATAACCTATGGTCAGCGGTTAATCCAGGTAAAAAGATAAGAGCACTTTTTGCTGACGCATCCATATCATTTGTCCAATAGTGAATGACTCCACTTGATGTTTCGTATGTCTTTTCAATCAAAATACTACACCCGCATTCTTATTTATTTTCCACCAAAACCTTCACTTCCTCATCCTCCACCAGCACTGCTTGGCGATTATTAAGGGGCAGCAAATTAAGCTTGTCTCCATAAGTATTTAGGATTGCCTGAGCACTTTCAGCAAAGGGTTCTTCGCCAACATGAGGCAGGACATAAAAATCCACCTCGCTTAGTGCCTCTGTATCATTCAGTTCCTTAGCAACCGCCTTATCGTCCATAATCTTATTATAGTCAATGTCCTTGGCTGTGATGATAGCACCAGCAGATTCGCCCACATAAACCATGCCATCCGCAATCTGCTCTTTTATCAAAGACAGAAGTTGCCTTTTCTTTAGTTCTTGCAGAAGATAAAAAGTATTGCCGCCAGAGACGTAGAGGAGCTTGCTTTGGAAAATTTTGGCCTGAGCCGTTTCTATATCACAAGCTGAAATATCCAAGACCTCTACTTGAAATCCCAAGTCCGCAAATGTTTGCAGGGCTTCGTCAATATAACCTCTGTATTCTTCTACATTTCCAGCCGTCGGGATAAAAAGCACATGTTTGCCCAATTGCTTTTCAGACACATATTGTCCGAACAAGTCCTTGACTCCCGCAAAATAAGAACATAAAAATAATTGTTTCATAGGATACCTCCTTGTTTTTTAACGATCTTATAAAGAATCAATTGTTCCTTTCTTTGACTATCGATGAGATGCAGGTCCAAATCTGTCAAATAGTTTTCCAGTTTTTCTTGCTTTGTAAAGTCTGGTAGGTAATAAACTAATTTGCTCCATTCACATGCCAGTAAGATGATTCCATCTGGCTTAAGTATCCGCTTAAGTTCTAGGAACGCTTGAGTTAGATTTGACCAATGAAAATGGGTCTGAAAGGCTACAATCAAATCAAATTCCTCAACCGGAAGATTTGTTTTCTCAACATTTTTCACCTCGAAAGATAGGCCAGGCTCAGACAATTCTTCAGCTGATTTGATGGCTGTAGTTGAAATATCAATCCCCAAAACTTGGCTATCAGGAAAGTGCATTTTCAAATACTTCGAGGATGCTCCATTTCCAACTCCAACATCCAAAATTGAATCAAATTGTTTCTTATAACCCAGCTGACTGACCGACCAAAAAACCATGGGCATATAAACACGATTCCACAATTTCATCATCCATAAGCCGACAAAACCTGATGGTTTCTTAGATTGGTAAATTAAGTAAGGAAAAGCCAGAATAATCATAAGGCCAATCATTGCTAGATAAATCATCTGTCTTCCCTCTCGTATCTTCTGCCATAAAGCTTTTTAGCTTTCTCTGTATGGTTCTTGATAAAATCTGTTTTCGCCTCTGTATAGGCATCACGATTGTGCTCATATTGCTTCCACAAGGACAGCTTGATCTTTTCATAGTCTTTGGCTACAGTAGGATGTTCCTGTAAATAGTCTCTAAAGTAAAGCTCATCATGATCACCCTCATAGCGCAGATGCAGATGGAAAACACGCTCCGCAAAACCGTTCGGTGTGTAACCTTTATTAAATGACATCCGCCCTTGGCTTTCTGACATAAGCAGATAACCATTTTGCAGCAGCAAGTCTCTCATTACTGCCATATCTGCCGCTTTAGGAATTTCCAGCAAGATATCCACTATAGGCTTGGCCCAGATGGTCTCTACCGATGTCGACCCAATATGACTAATCCGAACCAGCTGATTTGCAGGCAAAAAACTCAAAAGCCGAAGCCGTTCCTCCGCATACCAGTCTTTCCACTCATCCTGATGCTCTCTTAAAAAAATCGGAAAAAGCTGCCACAGCTCCTCGAGTGACATTTCCTCTAAAGTTGGACTCATAAGCACCTCCTTAGGTAATTTATACAAGCGTTTTCTCTAGTTATGATTATAGGAGAAATACACATCCTAGTCAAATCTTGCACTTATTGAACAAATATTTATTTTTGTAATATTTTTGAAAAGTTTCAGTTGTCAAACAATCTATTTTTTAGTAGAATGATGTCGGAGATATATTATTTAAAAGGAGTTCTTTATGAAAAAGTTTAGGTTTGGCACTTGGCTTGTCCTGTCAGCCGGCTCTTTGTTGTTACTTTCACAGGCTCTTCCTGCAGAAAATGTTGCTGCGAATCAGAAGAACCAGATTAAGGTCCAGTTGCTTAACCATAGCGATGAAACAGCTATCGGCACTCTGGAGTTGAATGGAGAGTATCAGCTAAAGCTTGGGAAAAAGGACAAGTACGGTCGGGCTACTGCTGCTCATGTTCAGATGCAGGAGAAACACAAAGCCAAAAAGAAAAAGGAGACCAAGGTCACTTACAATCCCATCGGTTGGCACAATTACAAATTTTACTACGGAAATGGAGATTATCGGGCTTGGCTCATGAATCGAGCTCATCTGATTGGCTTCACTTTCAGCGGCCTCAATAACGAAGGAAAAAACCTCGTTCCGATGACTGCTTGGCTCAACTCTGGCAGTTTCCAAGGACTGGACGACAATAACCCAGACAGCATGCTCTATTATGAACATCGCTTGGAGCGCTGGTTAGAGGAAAATCCAGATTATTGGCTGGATTACAAGGTTACTCCGATTTACACGGACAATGAGCTTCTTCCTCGCAAGATTGAGCTCCAGTATGTCGGGCTTGACGCAGAAGGAAATGTTGTCAGCATCCAGCTAGGGGGCAAGGAAACAATAGACGAGGACGGAATGTCTCATGTCCTCTTGGACAATGTTTCTCCAAATGCAGAGATTGACTACCAAACAGGCACTGCTGTCAATACCATGATTGAGTAGAATTATAGATAAGAACACAAAAACAGACCATCATTCGTGCTTAGCATAATAATGATGATCTGTTTTTTTATTTACTTTTACCAATACAGACAGCCGTAAACCAGCAGGACTGCAATCATACTGAACAGCGAACCAATCAGGTAGTATTCAGCAAAGGACTGGCTTTCTGAAATCTTATTATAGCGGGCGATAGACTTAGCTGTAAAAACTAGCCCAATGGCAGTAAACTGCCCGAAAATAAGAGAAAGTCCCATAATCAAGCGCTCCAAAATCCCAATCATGGCACCAGCCCCCGCAATAGTATCTCCACTGTCTTCTCCAGCCTGATACTTGCTGAAGAAGAGTTTAAAGAGGATATTAATCGGCTTACCAGTCAGGGCGAAGAAAAAGAGAGCCTGCAGCATGAGATAGCGCTCAGACAGCCAATTAGGAGCTGGAATTTGCTGCTGCCCTAAGAGAAAATAAAGAGCAAAAATACTAATCAAATGCAAGATCTGATCCAGTAAAAAGGCTGACTTTTGAACATGATGCCGGACAATCAAAGAATTCAGCCTATACTTCAAGAAGTCAATAAGCGCATGACTGAGCCAGACCAAGAGGAAATATAGCAGATACTTAGGGAAAATTATCCCCAAGAGCAACAAGGGTAATAGAACAATTCCCAAATGGAGAATCAAAAAATTCAACCGCCGGCTTTTAAGGTCGGCCATTTTCTGACTTTGAAGCTGAAAATCAGCTAGTACATGAGCCAGCAAAGTCAAAACAAGAATCGGATTCTGCATGAAAAATTCTGAAAATCCCAAAAAATTTGTCATTCTTCAGCCTCCTTTGCTGCCTGTAGAATCATTCTCATAGCTAAACGGCGATTTCTCAGATAGATCTTCAGACCAGACGACTTAAGCCGCTTACTAAGCGCACTGGGACTAATCTGCAACAGCTCTGCTATTTCTCCATGAGAAAAATTCTCGTCATAGATATATTCCATGAGCATCCGCTCCAGAACTTCTCTCTGACTGTTATTCCACTTACTCTGGATGAATGAAGTAGCTGCCAGCACCGTATTGACCGCCTGACTGAGTTCTTCCTCTCCCAAGGATACAGCTATACGACTGCTACCGTAGTCGTTCTTCTCATGAATAGCCTCAATGGCTGCGCGCGCCCTCCAGTAAGCCGGACCGTCCGCACCAATACTCTGCTCCCGATTAATATCCGTCACAATCTCCCCCAGACCAAGTCCAAAGCGAATCGGATGAGGAAAGCCCAAGGCAATCTGATCAAGGAGCTGCATGATCTCTGGATTAGGCCGCAGCAAAGCCTGAAACTCATCTCCAGTCGTTACCGTGAAAGGCGACACCAGATAATCCTGATAATCCTGATTTAGCGCTGCCATCATGTCCTGCAGGTCCTTCTGGGCCTGCTTACGATTTTTCAGCTGTTTGGATTCAATTAAATCTCCAATAAGAGCAATATAAAGCATACTAACCCCCTTTAAGTCCATTATAAAGGAAAATTTTAAAAATGTCTATTTAAACGGCAACTTTTTAGAATATCCATTGTAAAGGAAAGGCTATTTTTTATTTTTAGGTGCTGGTAAGGCAGGATAGGCAGCTTCAATTAGATTACAGAGGAAGGCAGCATCTTCTACTTCTTTTATATGAAGCATTGGCTTTGCGCCTGGATAAGGAGTTTCATAGACTGGATTTTCCAAAAGATCGAGAGCTGGCTGGACTGCCTTGAGCAACAAGAGATTGTCATAAATCCCACCAAATAAGCGCCCCCGATAATAGAGCAAATACTCTCCCATCATCTTGCGAAAGCTAATTTCTTGACCTAAACCCTGCAGCTGCTTCAGAATAAAATCCAAATATTCTTGACTAGATGCCATCGGAACACCTCCATGAATTGATACTTTATTATACCAAAAATGAATGAAGATTTCCTGACTAAGAGATCAACTCACCTCCTCCAATCCGTATTCTGTCTATCCTCAAGTAAGCAAAAAAGCTAGACCAGACAAGTCTAACTCTTTTACTTCTTATTTTTTTAAAAGTCCTTCCTTGACCAGATAATCACGCGCAACAGCTTCGGCTTTTTTGCCTTCGATGCCAACTTGATAATTCATCTGACTCATCTGGCTTTCCGTAATTTTGCCAGATAGTTTATTGAGAATACCTTCCAATTCAGGGTGTTTTTCGAGCAATTCAGCTTTCATGAGAGGCGCTCCTTGATAAGGAGGGAAAAGGTGCTTATCGTCTTCTAAAACTTGTAAATCATAACGCGCAAGTTCTGCGTCAGTCGAATAGGCATCCGTGATTTGAATATCACCCGACTGGATAGCTTGGTAGCGGAGCGCTGGCTCCATGGTTGACACATTGAGATTCAGTCCATAGACAGACTGGAGTCCCTTGTTTCCATCTTCACGATCATTAAATTCCAAGGTAAACCCTGCCTTAAGCTTGTCTTGGACTGCTTTAAGATCAGAGATAGTTTTAAGATTGTATTCTTTGGCGACACTCTTAGGTACTGCGATGGCATAGGTATTCTGATAGGCCATGTGATTGAGCAAGACTAGATTGTCCTGTTTTTTGATTCCATCACGTGCTGCTTCAAAAACTTCTTCAGCATCATTGCTGACCTTTGGAGCAGGCTGCAAGAGAGTTCCGGTAATCGTACCGGTAAACTCAGGATAGATATCAATATCACCTTTTTTCAGTGCTTGATAAAGGAAGTCGGTCTTCCCAAAATTAGGTTTGACTGTCACAGTCATATCCGTATTTTCCTCTATGAGAAGTTTATACATATTCATGAGAATTTCTGGCTCTGGACCCAATTTCCCAGCTATAACCAGATGATCCTTCTCCTGCTTGGGAAGCAGACTGGGTGTGTAAGAAGCGCCGAGGCCGAGGATTAAGACAGCAAAAGCTGTAAATACCGTCCGAAGCTTAGCTTTTTCCATCCATTTAAGGAGAGTGTTGAAAAGAATAGCCAAAACCGCGGATGAAATTGCTCCAATCAAAATTAGACTGGCATTGCGACGGTCAATTCCTAGAAGGATAAAAGAACCTAATCCACCAGCTCCGACAAGGGCTGCTAGAGTTGCTGTTCCGATAATCATAACTGTTGCCGTCCGAACTCCTGAGACGATGACAGGCATAGCTAGAGGCAGTTCAAACTTCTTGAGTCGTTCCCACTTGGTCATCCCAAAGGCGATTCCAGCTTCTTCTAAACTAGGATCAATCCCATTCAAAGCTGTGACAGTATTTTCTAAAATCGGGAAAATAGCGTAAATCACCAGAGCAGTCAGTGCCGGCAATGTACCAATCCCCATGAGGGGGATAAAGAGTCCCAGCAAGGCCATTGAAGGAATGGTTTGAAAGATTCCCGCAATTTGCAGCACCCAATTGGCTACTTTTTTATGACTATGTAGATAGATAGCAAGCGGAATGGTCAGGAATATGGCCACTAGTAAAGTCAGAAGAGACAGCTGGAGATGTTGCCCTAAGGCTGCCAACCATTCGCCAAAGCGCTCCTGAAAAGTAGAAAACAAATTAGCCATGTTGAACACCTCCAAATAAATCTGCTACGAAGCTGGTCGCAGGTGAAGATAAGATTTCATCAGGTGTCGCCACTTGACGAATCTCCCCATCCTGCAGAACAGCAATCCGATTCCCCAATTTTAAAGCCTCATCCGTATCATGGGTCACAAAGATTGTCGTCATTCCAAACTGGTCATGGATACTCTTGGTCAAGCTCTGCAATTGCTTACGCGAGATGGCATCAAGAGCTGAGAACGGTTCGTCCATCAGCAGGATTTTGGGTTGGGCGATAATGGCACGGACAATGCCCACCCGCTGCTGCTCACCACCAGACAGCTCACTCGGCATGCGCTGAGCATAGTCTTCAGCAGGCAAGCCTACTAACTCCAGCAATTCATCGGTCTTCTGCTCAATATCTGACTTGCTCCATCCTTTCATTTCAGGAATAAGAGCAATATTTTCAGCCACCGTTAGGTTTGGGAAGAGGGCAATCGCCTGTAAGACATAGCCAGTAGAAAGGCGCAGCTCACGCTCATCATAATCCTTAATCCGCTTGCCATCCATGTAAATATTTCCATCAGTTGGTTCCAAAAGACGGTTGATCATCTTGAGCATGGTTGTCTTACCGGACCCAGAAGGACCCACTAAAACCATAAATTCACCATCCTCAATCTGTAAGTTGACATCTCTCAAGACATCCTTTTCTGTATAGCGTAGCGCCACATTTTTATATTCAATCATTCTTTGTCCTCATTTTAAAACTTCCCTCGATTCGTCAAGTCTTCTACCTTAGGCATGACTTCTTTATTGTCCCAATGCTCAACAATCAATCCATTATCATCCAAAACGAACAGTTCCATTGTAACACTTGTGATTTCAACTATCAAGAATTTTGTTCTATTTTGATACAACTTAAAAATAGGTATAGAAAAAAGCAGGTTCAACCTGCTTTAAAATCTAAAATTTATTGTTTCCGATTGATGTATCTGTTGAACAAAATGGTCATAATTTTCAGCTTCTTGAGGAACAAGAATGGACCACTTTTTCAAGAGTGCCCCGTAACCTGCTAATGTACCTATGTCGTTATCAACAACCTTCTCCACGCTTGGGAAAATAAGACCGGCTGTTTTAGCTTCTAAAATGTATGTATAGGAAATCAGTTGATATAAATCCTCTCGATTGATTCCTTTTTCAGTAAATTCTAGCTTTTTATATTTAGCATCTAGTACGATTTTTAAATCTTTATGATAGAAGTCTGGATAAACCTTTCGAATATGACTGCTAAATACAGAAATCCCTTCCGTCTTTTCTTTATTTCGTGGATGAATAAAACCTTCTGGCAATAATGTCTGGACATACTCTTCCCAAAGCCAAGCAACATCAAAGAGAACACCGTGTATTTTTTGCTCTTGAAGTCCTAAACCGTGCTTTTCTCTACTTAGAATCAACAGACAGAGTTCCTGTAATTTTCTATATTCTCGAAAATAGGCATGACGAACAGGTTTAGTTTGATTCAGTCTGATAATCTTAATACGATCAGCTAGTTTATAAGACGGAGTCACGCGGATAATTTCTGTTACATTTTCACGATTAGCATCAAACACTCCACTTCCAATTGTTTTCTGATTCTTAATGTACTCAATAGTGTGTCGAATCAGCTGCATCAATGGATTATCATAAGCAAACTCTCTAGTAGTGTAGGAAATATTTCCTATAAAAGGAACATTTTTCTTAAGATGATTTCCTACATCAATCGCTCCCTTTACATGGCTATCATTATGGAAAAACCTCTGGTATTCCTTATAAAGCCCTTTTCTCAAAGCCGCTTGCAGATATTTTGGAAAGAGGTAAACCAATAGTTGATAGAGTTTATCTTCGCTAGATAAACCAACATCCAAGTTAGTGAGATTGATATTTAGGACCTTCTGCAAGAGATAATGTAAAAAATAGTCGTTATTAGCATTTGAAAAACGAGAGGAAATCGTTAATCTTTCCTGACCGTAACCCAGAAAACCAATCACATTTCCTGTCTTAATGTTCTGATTTACAGTTTCAAAAATTTTATGATCCTTGTCCAAGTCAGAAGTATTTTTCAAGTCATTTGGAAAAATGAAAACACCATCCTCTTGAGAAAGACTTTCTAAAGTTCTATCTAAAAGTACCTGACTAATTTTTGGGTAGATTTCAACAAAATCCTCTTTTTTTATAAGTTGCTGATTATCTGTTATCCGTATCGTCATTTCCATCGCTTTCATTGTCACCAGTTATTGACTGATTGGTTCGCTCGTTGCTTGTCTTATCAAATGCCTTTTTCAAAGTTTCCAAAGTTTCAACTTCTTCATAAGAACCTCGCAAGTAGTCTTCTAGGAGCGGCTTAATATAATCGGACCAGAGCAATTCATAGTCAAAGTCTACTTCCTGCAACTTAAGGAAATAACTTGGTCCAACATGGTAATGACTATTGAGCTCTTCTACTTTTTCTATGGCAGCATTCAAGTTTCTTAGACGTATTTTCGCTTCTTCAGCACCATCTCCAAGAAGTTTATCAAGCATTCCCAGCTGACTTTCAGCCGTGATTTCTACAAAACGGAAACGACGGCGCATGGCAAAATCAAAGGTATCCACCGAGCGGTCAATATCATTCATCGTTCCGATGATGTAGACATTTTCAGGAATATAAAACTTCTCATTAGTTTCATGTAAATTAGCATATTGGGTCGAAACCTCTCCATCCTTACCACGATAGCCCGGATCAATAGAGAAAAAAAGTTCCCCAAAAATCTTAGAAATCTCACCACGATTAATTTCATCGATGATGAAGACGAATTTCTTGTCTGTATCAATTTCTGTTGGAGAAATATAGTCTTTTAGACCAAATTTTTTTCTTAACGTTTCAAGAACTTTTTTTCCCTGACTACGATAATAAGTCTGTTTTAAATAATTTTCATCTTTATAGAGTTCATAGACATAGGATTTAGTCAAGACTGTCCCTTGACTTTTGCTCTCATAATTGACATTAAAATTATTCCGGCTATTAACAGTAAGATAAGAAAAATCTGTCAAACGCTCTTTTTCATTTCTATTATTTACATATTCAAGATAGGCATTCCAAGCTTCATCAAAATTATCTTGTCCTCCTGTTTTTTGAGCTTCGTTAGCTTTCTGACAAAACTTCTTAAAAATTCCATCTTGTAACTCAAAACTTATCTGGCTATTATCATTAGAAACAGGTCGCAACCCCTCTACAAAATCTGTATAGTCATAAGATGGATGGAATTGTACAAAATCGATTTGTTCCTCATTTCCTCCAGTCAACTCCCTTGCAATTTGTCTAGCAAGATAGGTTTTTCCCGTACCAGGAGCACCACGGAGGATGAGGTTTTTTGATTTTTCTAGTTTTTCTATATAATTATTTATATTTTTATTCATAACATTTTTCTCTGTATTGTTTCCGTATGTATCATTTAAAATAGATTTATATAAATTAATACGATCGGTAGATCTATCCCAATTTACAGTCTGCCTAGCTCCTTTTTTATTTTGATATCTCCACTCACCATCTGCTTTTAACCAATCAACTCCAATACAATGTCTAAATTTTTGCTTTCTATCATCATAATAATAAGTTTCTACACATCGCCCAATACCAAAAATTCTATCAAATCCAGAAGTTGCAATAATATAATCATTTACCTTTATATCATGAGCAAATTGCCAGATGAACTGATTTTGTCTAGTTCCTTGATTTAAATCTTCTGGACTTGTATAGTCTAAAAGATTTCCTAGATCTGAACTAAAATCAATGCACGCAATCTTCTCTTTTTTAAAAAGCTCCCATAAGCTTCCACCACTTCCGGCTACTATCATCCAGTAATCTACTTTATTTTCCATAAAAATCCTCCAACTTTTTAACCTAACCTTTAAAATCTTATATTCATTTTCTAATCCTTTGCGTTGCTGCGAAAACAATACAGATAGCGCTCTACATCATGAGATAAGAATTAAAAAATCCTAATTTTAAAAGGATAATATAGTTTTTTTCTATCATAGCATAATTACAGGAAAAATAAAAGAAATTATAAACAAAAAACTCAGTGTAAAGAGGAAATACCCCTACCACACTGAGCTTCTTTTTTATCTTAGTAATATTCACCCTGACGGTAATCCCATGAGTTGAAAGTATCGGACAGGTGCATCATGATTTTATCGATGTCCAAACCTTTGCGAATGACCACTGGTGCTGGTGAGATGGAACGTTGGCCACCTTGTTCTGGAATCAGTTTTCCATCCTTGTCCACCATGGAGACCATAACGCCTTGCTCATAGCGAGTTTCAATGGTCTTGTCTGGCTGGATAGAAGCTACATAGTCATCTGCTTCAATGACTAAGTCAACAGCATTTTCGATACGCTCGCCAATTCCTTCGACCTTGCCGCGGTTTCCTTTACCGGATGGGTTAGCTGAGGAAGCATAAACCATCTTGCCTTCTTCCCAAAGCTTAGCTGCCAGCTGCTCGCCCGCCTTACCAAACTTAATAACAAAACAGCTAGTTCCACGAACATCTGTCATCAGCTCTTCCCGACCGTCACCATAGGCTTTAAGCTTTTCAAATGCTTCTGGCTTCCATGGAAGGATACAGCCCAAGAGGATGTCTTCATCCCAATGCTTTTGATAAAAAGCTTCAATTTCCGGATTCAGCTGAGCCAAAGCACGGAGCTCATCCATACTGCCACAGAGGACAACACCTGGCTTATTACGGTTACGAGCCTTAGCTTCGAACTTACGCTCCAAACCAGCTTTATCGCTGGTCATGATGATGTAACCCACCTTGGTCGGGCAAACGATGCAGCCGCCGTCGCCTTTCAAGATGTCATAACCTTCTTGTGAAAGCTGTCCGTTCCATTGAATGTGTTTTGTCATAAGTTTCTTCCTTTTCTATTAAATTAAGATTTATTTTACCATATATTTTTATCGGATACAAGGTTTTTTCAGAATTTTCTCAATATATCAAAAATAAGGTTACTGCCAATAAGATGGACGATTTTTTTCATATTCTGCAATCAAATCCTCATACTGCAGCGTAATGCCGATGTCATCCAGACCGTTGAGGAGCTTGTGCTTCCATTCACCATCAATGTCAAAGGAGAATTCTCCAACCGGTGAAAAAATCTTCTGCTGCTCCAAATCCACCGTCACTTCATCCGTCGGCTTCAGATTAGCCAAGGCTTGCCGGACTTCCAGTGGCTGGACGATAGGCAGCATACCGTTATTAAGCTCGTTATTGTAGTGAATATCGCCAAAAGATCCGGCAATAACAACCTTGAAGCCATAGTCAGCTAAGGCCCAGGCAGCGTGCTCCCGAGAGGAACCCGCTCCGAAATTATCCCCTGTAATCAGAATAGTCGCCTTGCGGTACTCTGGTCTATTAAAGACGAAATCAGGATCTTCGGTGTACTGATTGTCCAGATAGCGCCAAGCGTACATGAGGTACTTGCCAAAGCCTTTTTTATCAATTAACTTGAGAAACTGCTTGGGCAAAATTTGGTCCGTGTCGATATTATCGTTCATGAGAGGAACCGTTGTCCCCGTGTAAATTGTAAATTTTTCCATAAAACTTCCTTACTGGACCTCCGGTAGTTGGCGGACGTCTACGAAGTGCCCGGCAATGGCTGCCGCTGCTGCCATAGCTGGACTGCAAAGATGGGTCTTAGCACCAAATCCCTGACGATCCTCAAAGTTCCGATTACTAGTCGAAGCACAGTGGACTCCGTCTGGCACCTTATCTGGATTCATTCCCAGACACATGGAGCAACCCGGATCACGCCACTCAAAGCCCGCATCCATGAAAATTTTATCCAGTCCCATCTTTTCAGCAGCCCGCTTGACCGGACGAGAGCCTGGCACGACGATAGCTGTTAGATTGGGAGCAATATGCTTGCCAGCGACAAACTTAGCTGCCAGCTGCAAATCGCTGAGTCTGGCATTGGTACAGGATCCGATAAAGATATAACCTAGGTCAATATCTTCTGCTTTCTTACCCGGTGAGAGGTCCATGTAATTGTAAGCCCGCTCGTCGTTCATATCACGGATTTCAGGGAAAGTCGCGCCGAACTCAACTCCCATAGAAGGATTGGTTCCCCAAGTCACCATAGGTGCCAACTGGGAAACATCAATCTCAATGACCTTATCATAGACAGCATCAGGATCACTGACTAGAGTCTTCCAATCAGCCACCGCCGCCTCAAAGTCCTTAGGAGCGCCCGGCCGCCCTTGAACGTAATCATAAGTCTTCTGGTCGGGGTTCATAATGCCCATCTTAGAGCCAAACTCAATGGACATATTGCAAATGGTCATGCGCTCCTCCATGGTCAGATGCTCAATCGCATCACCAGCATATTCAACCACATGACCGACACCTGCAGCCACACCATATCGGGCAATCAAAGCCAAGATAAAGTCCTTAGAATAGACACCTTTCGGTGGCACTCCGGTAAATTTGACCAACATTTTCTTAGGCTTAACCTGCCAAATGGTCTGCGTAGCAAAGACATGCTCCACCTCCGAAGTACCGATTCCAAAAGCAATGGCACCAAAAGCACCGTGAGTGGCCGTGTGACTGTCACCGCAGACGATGAATTTGCCTGGCTGGGTCTTGCCTGTTTCGGGTCCAACCATATGGACAATCCCCTGCAACTCTGATCCGTGAGACGCATGCTCGATGCCAAAATCCTTGACATTCTCAGAAAGTTTATCAATCTGAGCCTTGGAAATCACATCCCGAATATCATAGATATTGACCGTAGGAACATTATGGTCAAAGGTTCCAAAGGTCAAATCCGGCCGTCTAACTTTGCGCCCTGCATCTCGAAGGCCTTGAAAAGCCTGAGGGCTGGTTACTTCATGAATATAATGCTGATCCACATACATAAGCTGGGGCTGGCCTTCTTCACCTGTTATCAGATGCCTTTCCCAAAGCTTATCAAAAATCGATTTTCCAGCCATACTAGCTTCTCCATATGTAATACAAAATTCCGATTTCCACTATTATTCCGCAAATCCAAGCCAACCAGAAATACCATTTTCTGGTCTTGTGATGAAAGAGGCGACCGCCTAATAAAGCGCCCAAACCTCCGGCTGCCAAAGCTGCCAAGAGCAAAGTCTTCTCTGGAATACGGTAGTGATTTTTCTTAGCCTTTCGCTTATCCCAGCCATAAAGCAGGAAGACGATAAGGTTCCATAGCAGGCAAATACCCGTTAATATCCATTTCATAAGTTCTTAATAATTGCCTCCGTCATTTGAGCTGTTTCTGCCTGACCGCCAAGATCTCGGGTTAAAATCCCTTGAGCCAAAGTCTTCTCGACTGCTGCTTCAATCGCTTCTGCAGCTTCTAACTCTGCAAAACTATCCCGTAACATCATGGCTACAGAAAGTATCATACTGATAGGGTTGGCAATACCCTGCCCCGCAATATCGGGAGCTGAACCATGAATAGGCTCGTAAAGGCTGGGGCCTGCAGCCGAATGACTGGCTGATGGCATAACTCCCAGCGTCCCTGACAGAACACTGGACTCGTCTGATAGAATATCCCCGAAGAGATTTTCCGTTACTACAACGTCAAACCTAGCAGGATTGGTAATCATGAGCATCGCAGCGCTGTCCACCAGCTGGTGCTCCAAGGTCACGTCTGGATAATCCTTGGCCACCTCATCTGCTACTCTACGCCAGAGTTTGGATGTTGCTAGTACATTTTGCTTATCAATACTGGTCACGCGCTTTCTGCGACCACGCGCAATGTCAAAGGCCTTACGGACAATCCGCTCCACCTCTTCATAGTTGTAGTCGTTAATATCACGCGCAGATCTGTCCTCCAAAATATGCTCACCAAAGTAAATCCCACCAGTCAGCTCACGCACGACCACGAAGTCCACGCCAGCAATTCGATCTGCCTTCAAAGGCGACAAATGCTTAAGAGCATCGAAAATCTTAACCGGACGGATATTGGCATAGAGTTCAAGCTCCTTCCGCAGAGCGAGCAAGCCTTGCTCCGGCCGAACCGGTGCATTATCATACTGAGGACTGCCGATAGCTGCTAGGAGAATAGCTTCCGCCTTCTTGGCCGCTTCTAGAGTTGACTGAGGCAGAGGATGACCTTCCGCATCAATACCAGCACCTCCAAAAGCCTGCTCCGTGATATGATAAGTAAAACCGAACTTGTCCGCAACAGCAGCCAGTACTTGGAGACCGGATTCCATGATTTCTGGGCCGATACCATCACCCGCCAGAGCTACAATTTCTTTTGTCATAGTCGCTTCCTTCTAATTATTTGCAGGCAGATCGCGGTAGGATACCTGATGGCCGATTTCACCGGCATTTTCCTTTTGCACAAAGGTATTGGCATGGATATAGGCAATGGCACTAGCCTTAAGAACATCAAAATCAATGCCAGAGGAGTTGAAAATCGTATCTGTATCCGTATTTTCAACAGCTACCAAGACGCGAGCCTGAGAGTCGATACCATCCGTCACCGCTTCGATGTTATAAGATAAAAGCTGGACAGACTGGTTAAAGAATTGGTCAATGGCATTGAAAATGGCTTCAACGCTTCCTTTACCTTCTGCCACACAGCTGACCGTCTCGCCGTCGCCATTAACCAGCTGCACATCCGCTGTGATAGTATGGTCGTCGTTGGTCGTCAGCTGCAGATCATCAAAGTGGAAGCCTTCAGGATTTTCGACGGTCGTTCCGGCAATCAGAGCCCGAATATCAGCATCCGTGACTTCATTTTTCTTATCAGCCAAGACCTTAAACTTAGCAAAGAGATCATTGATTTCAGATTCCGCAAAGTCCAGAGCCAGTTCTTTGAGTTTTTCGACAAAGGCATGGCGGCCAGACAGTTTACCGAGCGGCAGTGAATTGCTCTTGACTCCAACCAGCTCTGGTGTGATGATTTCATAGGTCAGTGGATTCTTAAGAACACCATCCTGATGGATACCGGACTCATGAGAGAAGGCATTGCCACCAACGACTGCCTTGTTCTTAGGCACTGGAATACCTGAGAAGCGGGACACCAGCTCAGAAGTGTTGATGGTTTCATTAAGGACGATATCCGACTCAACCTGATAATAGTCCTGACGAATTTCTAAGGCAACTGCAACTTCTTCCAGCGCTACATTTCCAGCCCGCTCACCGATTCCATTGATAGTTCCCTGAACACGACCAGCACCGTGCTTGATAGCCGTCAAAGTATTAGCCGTTGCCATACCAAGGTCATCATGGCAATGAACACCAAATACCACCTTATGATCAGAAGTCACATTTGCCACTAGGTAGTCGAAAATATTTGCAAACTCTTCTGGCGTGGTAAAGCCGACTGTGTCTGGAATATTGATATAAGTTGCACCTGCATCAACTGCTGTTTGTACCACCTGAAAAAGGAAATCTAGCTCTGTTCTTGTCGCATCCTCTGGTGAAAACTCGACTATATCGAACTTGGAGCGCGCGTAGGAGACATGCTCTTTCACCGCTTCTAAAATCTCTTCCTTGGACTTTTTCAACTTGAACTCTCTGTGAATAGGACTGGTCGCAATGAAGACATGAATCTGTGGATGCTTGGCATCCTTGAGCGCTTCATAGCAGGCATCAATATCGGACTTGACCGAACGCGCTAGCCCAGTAACAGAAGCTTTTGTTATGACTTTAGCAATCTCCTGCACCGCCGCAAAAGAATCTGGACTCGCAGCAGGAAAACCGGCTTCAATGACTGAAATACCCCACTTCTCTAACTGCTTAGCAATAGCCACCTTCTCCTTGATAGAGAAATTCACTCCTGGTGTCTGCTCGCCATCCCGGAGGCTGGTATCAAAAAACTCAACTTTGCGTGTCATAGACAACTCCTTTTCTAAGATACATAGACCATTTAGGAGAAATTCTTCCCCAACTTCTAGGTCGTGTTCAATGACTGAGACGGTATAAGACAAATCGATTTCAGAAAAATCAAGATGTAGCCCCACTCCCGTCGCTCCTTTAGAATCCATTTCTTCCTCATCAGAGCTTGAGGTAAGATAGGTGAAATAAAAAACATCTCACTTGAGGAACAAGCGAGATGTTGATTTACTCCCGCTTGGTAAGCCAAACAGGACTAATGCTTTTGCACTAGCCCGAGTAACGCAACAACAAAGCAAAGTTTGAAGATTGGGTTGACTTCATGTTTGACTAACTCCTTTTTGAGATGGTTTCTTATTGTTTAGTATTTTAACACAGTATCATAAACCTGTCAAGAAAAAGTCGATATTTTCTGAAAATTTTTAATATGCTGGATTATTTTTGTGGATTTAAAACTATAAATACGAGAAAAAGGAAGTAAGGTAACTTTGCTTCTTCTATTTTTTTCAGGAATCGTAGCATGATTCATTCTACTTTCTTCATCTCCTCATATACTGAACACCTCGGAAAAGGAGAAAGGCTGTTAAAATTAGGGAAACAAGCCAGATGGTCTTCAAGAGGTAAAATTGAATCAGATAGGTAGAGATGATGGCTCCGACTACAAAGCTTGCTAATAAGGCTACAAAGAAAAGGCCTTCTTTCAAATCTTTCCCTTTCTTGTTTCGAGCATAGTGGCCAAAAGCTACCATGGTTTTCTTGATATTCCCCGTCATAAAGGAGTTGTTATAGACAATGCCATCCACCTCGCCAAAAGCCGTCGCAACCAGGCCCATGCAGAAAGCCAGTGGCGGCACAATATAGAGATGGGGCACATTTGCTGGTAAAAATCCAGCGACAGCTGTCGTCAATATTAAAGGAAAAACACTGGACAGCCTGCGCCAAGAATGCTCAAAATGATGCTGAAAAACAGTCATCAGAAAAATCCCCAGCATAAAGGCTAGCATAGTTGCCAATTTCACTTCGATTCCTCTTGTCTCCTGATTGATGAGCTCAACCGAAAGGAAAACAACGTTTCCCGTCTGACCTGCCACCAAGGTTCCTCCCCTCTCAATGAAGGTATAAGCATCGATAAATCCTGCACAAAAGGTCAAGAGGCAGGCAAAAAATTTTGAACGAGAGTGAAACTCTCTTTTTACAAATTGTTTCATAAACCACCTACAAAATAAGGGAGTGACCAGACTCCGAAATCCCTAGATTTCAGTCCGTCCACTTCCCCTTACTGAATTGAGTTTTAAAATGTTACGGCTGCTGCTTTTAGCAGAGCCAAAGCTGAATACTTTCGCATCCTTATTTCATATGCTGAAATGGCAGTGTCAGAAGATTACTTTTCCTAGCCTTCTCTGGCTTCCTTAAGGATTTTTTCAATCTTGGTCGTAATCAGGTCAATAGCCACCTTATTAGAAGCTCCCTCTGGAATGATGACATCCGCATAGCGCTTGGTCGGCTCGATGAACTGATGGTACATAGGCTTAACGACACCCAAATACTGCTCAATAACACTATCCAAACTGCGTCCGCGCTCTTCCATGTCCCGCTTAATCCGGCGGATAATCCGAACATCATCATCTGTGTCTACAAAGATCTTAATGTCCATCAAATCCCGCAGGCGCTGATCCTCTAAGACCAAAATCCCCTCAACGATGAACACATCCTGAGGATCCTGACGATAGGTCTTTTTGCTGCGGGTATGCTCCGTATAGTCATAAGTAGGAATATCCACTGGCCGACCGGCCAAGAGCTCCTTGATTTGCTCAATCATCAGGTCCGTATCAAAGGCAAAAGGATGGTCATAGTTGGTCTTCACCCGCTCCTCAAAAGTCAGATGCGTCTGATCCTTATAGTAGGAGTCATGCTCAATCATGGCAATATTTTCGTTTGGAAAATTAGCCAAAATTGCTCGAGAAACGCTGGTCTTTCCGCCTCCGGAACCACCAGTCACACCAATAATAATAGGTCTATTTTGCATTATAAGCTCCATCTCTTGTTATCTTATCTATTTTACCGCAATTCATGTTATAATGAAAGAGCTAAAATAAAAAAAAGTACATGCTTAAAAATAGAAAAAAGGAGGTTTTTATGTTCAAACTTGGAATCATCGGAACAGGTTCTATTTCTCATGAGTTCATCAAGACCGCTCACTCAACAGGCGACTATCAGTTAGCAGCTGTTTACTCTCGGACTCTGGCTTCTGCCGAGCGCTTTGTGCAAAACTATGAAAATACAGCCATCTTTACTGAAATGCTGGATTTTCTGTCATCTGATATCAATGTTGTTTATATCGCCAGTCCCAACAGCCTGCATTTCAAGCATGCCAAGGTAGCTATTCTGGCTCGTAAACACGTCATTGTCGAAAAGCCTGCGGTTTCTCGTCCTAAAGAATGGCGGGAATTGGTCAAGCTTGCTGACGAGCATCAAGTCTATCTCTTTGAAGCTGCCCGCAACTATCATGAGCAGGCCTTTGATACGATCAGTGATTTTCTCAAGGACAAGACCGTCTGGGGAGCTAACTTCACCTATGCCAAGTATTCTTCAAAAATGCAAGCTCTGCTTGCGGGAGAGCAGCCAAATGTTTTCTCAGCTAAGTTTTCCGGCGGCGCTTTGATGGACTTGGGTGTCTATCCAGTCTATGCGGCTATCAGGCTTTTCGGCCATCCGCGCTTCGCTCTCTACAGCGCCCAGCAGCTAGCCAATACGATTGATTTAAATGGAGCTGGCTGTCTTATCTATCCAAATTTTCAAGTTCAGATTCAGGCCGGTAAAAATATAAACAGCAATCTGCCTGCAGAGATTTACACCGATCAGGGAACTCTCACTTTAGACGGGATTGAATTTATCAGCTCTGCTATTTTCCAAAGTCTGGACGGTCAAGAGGAGGTGCTGCCTATCCAGCGTACTTCACACACCATGCTGGAAGAAGCTCAGGCTTTCGCGCGAGTGCTCAAGGGCGGACAGGATGTAGCTTATGAGAAATGGCTGGATGCGGCAGCGGCTGTTCACGAAAGCTTATTTGCTATGCGCAAGGACGCTGGCATTAGATTTGAGGTTGATGATGATTAAGGAACAATTTCCCCCGAGCTGGCAAAATCAGCTGGCTCAGCTTGGCTTTGAAGATTTGACAGCTATTCAAGAGAAGATGTTTGAGCCTATTTCTGCAGGTGATACGGTGCTGGGAATCAGTCCGACTGGTACTGGCAAAACTCTGGCCTATCTCTTTCCCAGTCTGCTCAGGCTGACACCTAAAAAAGCCCAACAACTATTGATTTTAGCTCCTAATACTGAGTTGGCTGGACAAATTTTTGAGGTCTGCAAGACTTGGGCGGAGCCTTTAGGGCTGACAGCCCAGCTCCTGCTCTCCGGTTCCAGTCAGAAGCGACAAATCGAGCGCCTTAAGAAAGGTCCGGAGATTATCATCGGAACGCCTGGGCGAATTTTCGAGTTGGTCAAGCTCAAGAAAATCAAGATGATGAATGTCGAAACCATCATTTTAGATGAATTTGACCAGCTGCTCAGCGATTCTCAGTATCACTTTGTAGATAAAATCACCCACTATGCGCCTCGTGACCACCAGCTGGTATATATGAGCGCCACCGCTAAGTTCGACCACGATAAGATTGCTGAAAATACTCTAGAAATCAGCATTGACGACCAAGTTTTGGACAACATCCAGCACTTTTACATGCAAGTCGAAAAACGTGATAAGGTGGAATTGCTCCGCAAGTTATCCAATGTTGAAGATTTCCGCGGACTGGTCTTCTTCAACGCTCTGTCAGACCTAGGCAGTGCCGAGGAAAAACTCCAGTATCGTGAAGCCAACGCCGTTTCTCTTGCCAGTGATGTCAATGTTAAGTTCCGGAAGGTGATTCTGGATAAGTTCAAAGAACACCAGATTACTCTCCTGCTAGCCACTGACTTGGTTGCTCGCGGCATTGATATTGACTCGCTAGAATGCGTCGTCAACTATGAGCTTCCACGCGATTTAGAAACCTACACCCATCGCTCTGGGCGAACCGGCCGCATGGGCAAGGAAGGCTATGTCATTACCTTTATCAGCCATCCAGAAGAGCTGAAAACATTAAAAAAATACGCTTCTGTTCGCGAAATTGTACTAAAAAATCAAGAACTTTATGTAACGAGTTAAACTAAAAAAGCTTTGGAAATCTCATATTTCCAAAGCTTTTTGCTTTTACTCATTACCAAAAAGAATTTCAAAAATCTAACCCCAAGGATCGTCTTAGTCTCTGCCGTAATAAATACGATGTGGCTCCAGCTGACCTTCCAGCAGCTCATCGACCGTCACCAGAGTATAGCCGTTACTCTTTAGATACTCGAGGACACTTGGCAGAGCGTCAATACTGGTCTGGTGAATATCATGCATGAGGATAATCGAGCCTGGCTGGGTTTTGGCAATCTCTTGCATGATAGCTTTAGTATTGCGTGTCTTCCAGTCTAGACTGTCCACATTCCACATGATAAAGGACTGGTCAACCGAATTTTGAATTGTAGCATTAATAGCTCCATAAGGGGGCCGCGTAATCGTTGGCTTGATGCCTATGACATTGTTAATAGCGGTCTGGGTATCAAGGATTTCTTTTTGGGCTGACTCCAGAGGTAGTTTGGTTAAGACTGGATGGTCCCATGTATGAATCCCAATCTGATGACCTTCATTGTGCACGCGCTTGACAATCGCTTCATTACCAGCAATGTTTTGCCCAACCATAAAGAAGGTCGCCTTGGCACCGTATTTCTTAAGGATATCCAGAGCCTGCGGTGTTGTCTTAGGATCTGGACCGTCATCAAAGGTCAGAGCAACCATCTTCACATGCTTCTTAGCTTCAAAACTCTGATAAGCTTCCAAGTCATCGCCGGTCAGATAGTCCGCATTGATTTGGTCATAAAAGCTGGATAGAGGAATGTCAATGCTGGTTAAGCCTTGCACTTCCTTACTCAGCTTAATAGAAAAATGGCTGTATTCATAACGGAAGGACCACTGACCCAACTCCGTTCCATTGAGGGTGTTGAGAATTTCCGTCTGCACCGCCTCATCGGCCTGTCTAAAGGTCAGCTGGCTGGATATTTCGTTGATGAAGATTTCCTTAGCTGCATCAGGATCCTGAAAGATCTTATCCAGAGTGAAAGGGCTGCCGTCTGCACCGAGATAGCTGTCAGCAACTTCCCGTTCTTCTCCTTTACTGATTTTCATCTCTTTGACATGATAGTCCTTGCGATGCACCAGTATTTCTTTGACGTCCTTCAGGCTCGTTTCTTTTTCCTCAGCATAGTAGAAGGTCAATTCTTCAATCTTATCACCCTTCTTCTGATTATCCTTAATCGTCTGGCTATCTGCGTCCATCTGCTCCTTGACACTTGCCATAACCTGACCATCCAGCAGAGGATAAAAGGCCTCTACGTAGTGACTGCCAATCATCTTGCTCTGCTTTTCAGTATTTTCAGCGTGGAAGGTCTCTTCTTGGGCAATCAGCACACTAACTTTCTCTTGCAGTTCCTTTTCCTGAAAAATAGCATAAATCTTTACAGCACCCAGAAATAGAGCAGCAACAAAAGCTAAAGCTAGCAAGCTGAGAACGATGAGTGTTTTCTTGCCGTGTTTCTTGTTATTTTGTCTTTTCATACACCTGTCCTAAATGAATAAAAATCATCATTTATCTTGCAAAATTAACTGCAGCTAGATGTTAAAGACTCTTCTCACGAATGACTTCCACCTTGTAGCCATCAGGATCTTTTACAAAATAATAATTAGGCGGGTTACCAGGAAGACCCTTTGGATCTGTCACTTCATAACCTTTAGCCTTGTGCTCAGCATGCAGACCTTCCAAGTCTGGCGTGCTAAGTGCCACATGAGCAAAACCGTCCCCAATCACATAAGGACCATGGTCATAGTTATAGGTCAGTTCCAGCTCATAATCATCGCCTTCCAAACCTAGATAAACGATAGTAAACTGATAATCTGGAAAATCCTTGCGACGAAGCTCCTTAAAACCAAAAGCCTCTGCATAAAAAGCGATAGACGCTTCCAAATTCTCCACACGCAAACAAGTATGTAACATTTTTGATGCCATAATTTCACCTCATTCTTTCTTGTTTATTATTATACCCTATTTTGAGCAAAACTTATATTAAATTTTTAAAAAAGTAAATAGATACCAGATAAAAAGCAAGCCAATAAGGCCTGCTAAGAATTGTTTTTCAAAAAATGTTCAATGAAGTCGTTATACGAATTCCATTGAGGCATGGGAATGCTTTCTTTCTCAGCACTTCTTTTGATTTCAAAATATTGATCAACCCACTCGGCATAGCCTGAATGCATGTGATTTGTGACCATTTCGGTGACCAAAGGCTGACTCAACATGAACTTCATTACTGGAACCAAGAGAAATAGGGGCAGGGATAGATATTTAGTAGGTTTATAACGATGTTTAGGAATGCCATATCGCTAACAGAGTTCTAAACCTTCTCGCCAAGCGCAAATCATCTTTCGAATTGCTTTTTTATCTTTCAAGAGTGCATCAAAAGTCCCCGCTTCTGCAACTGCACCTGCCATTACCGCCTCCTGAAGGCAGTGAACCTTCATCCAAGAAGCCAAGTCAGGCATAGCATCAATGCCTATCCCACTAGCTGTAAAGATAGGAGACAACTCTGATATGTAAGAATCATCATCAAGTAACGTAGCTTCTTTGAAAATGATAGCTTGAATCCGACCATCACTCTTTCGCCCTCCTCCAACAGAAGAAGGAAAAGCTAACGACACCTGCTTTCTATCCAAATAAGAAGGAATCCTGGAGTTGATATTCCAGTTATTCTGTAAAATAAGTATATGAGCTTTTTCCTTTATAGCCGCCAAATGATTCAATGCCTGCTTTAGTTGCAAACTATTTACCGTTAAGAGAATCAAGTCATAGTCTTGAGCAATGCTCGTCACCAATGGCGGCTGGAAATGATGTTCTTTATAGACCTGTTCATCTTTCCTTAAATCTTTAATAGAAAGTGTGAAGCCTTGTTCTAAAGTCGACAGCTTATGCTCTCTAACTAAGACAGTAACTTGATGTTGATTAGACAGTAACCAAGCGTATGTCAAACCGATTGTGCCAGCACCATAAACCAAAATGTTCATATTAGGCCTCTCTCCCGCTATTTAACAGAGCGCTTTTTCGTTTCCTTCAATAGCAGTTTAACTTCAAAGACCGTACCTTTTGGTTTGTTGTCCTTGACATAAATAGTGCCCTTGAAAGCATCGACAATCTGCTTGGCCAGAGAAAGCCCCAGACCAAAGCCACCTTTCTGACGGGTCCGAGCCTTGTCCACCCGATAAAAACGATCAAAAATCTTCTTCTTATCTTCATTGCTGATGCCAGGACCATTGTCCGCCACCCGAAAGATGAGATAACGATCGGTTGAGGCAGCCATAACACTGATTTCGCCGTCATCATCTGTGTACTTGATAGCATTGTCAAATAGGATGGTCATCAGCTGCTTGAGGAAAATTTGATCTGTCACAATAGGGGTCTTGATCATATTTTCTGAATGAAAAGCTTTTTTATTTTCCCTTGCGATAATGCAGTAATTAGCAAAGGTCGTATCAAAAAATTCTGGTTCGACTTCACCATATTGAGGTTTGATGCCATCATCGCGACGAGCCAGATTGAGCAGATTAGTCGTCAGCAAGCGCATATTACGTACTTCATCTAAGCTAGAACCAATATTTTCACTGCTCTGCATAATTGTAGCTTCAGGCTTACGAAAGAGCGTTTCTAAGCGGCTCTGCAAAACAGCCAAAGGTGTCCGCAGCTCATGGCTGGCATTTTCCACGAAAGCCTTCTGCTTCTGGATACTTTCCAGCAAGGGCTTAACACTCATCCGAGCCAGATAAATACTAGCAATCAGGGAAATACCCCAAAAGCTGACCATAACCATGGCAATCAGTTGCTCATGCTTACCACTGGTCTGCTCCAACTGGCTGATACTAGTCATGACCACAGCATACTTGATATCTGGATATTCATTATTAGGGTCAATATCAAAGAGATAAGCCCGGTAGCTTTCTGTCTGGCCAAAGCTGTTGCCAATCACAATTTCCTTAATCTGATTCAGATAGGACTTGTTAAAGTCCAAGGAATTAAAGTCCAGAAAGCCATCGCTTTTACTAGTGGAAATATTTTTATAATTATCATCCAAAAGCAGGGCAAAAGTATTAGAACTAAAATTTGGCGTCGTTAGATTGTTAGGCTTAGGCTCTTCATCTGAATCGCCATCTGGCTCTTTACTGCTTTTAGGACTTTTAGTATTGACCTTATTGCTTGGATCAGACTGCTGACCTGTCGTCCGATAGGCCAAATCAGCAACCGAACTAGGATCATTACTCAGGTTTTTCAGATTTTCATCAACTGATGTGTAAAGGCTGGAGCGCATGACCTGAATAATAATCAAGGTCATGGCTGAGAAGATTAATGTAAACAACCCAAAATAGCGAATGAAATAAGAGAAATCATCCGCATAAAAGGTCTTCTTGATTTTATTCAGCATCTTTTAAAATGTAGCCGACACTACGAAGAGTATGTAGGTTTTTCGCAAATGCCGTTCCTTTCAGTTTTTTACGAATCTTGGAAACGTACACTTCAACAACGGAAACAGTGGTATCACTGTCAAAGCCCCACAGACGGTCAAAAATTTGGGTCTTAGGCAAGATTACATTTTGATTTTGCAGGAAATAAACCAAGAGGTCGAACTCTTTACCAAGCAACTCAACGTCTTTACCGTCTTTCAATGTTGAATTTGTGGATAGATTGACCGTCACATCACCATAAGAAAGAGTATTCTCGTTGAATTTACCAGCACGTTTCAAGAGCGCCTGGATCCGCATTTTCAGTTCTTCCAAATAGAAAGGTTTTGTCAGATAGTCATCAGCGCCGAGCTCAAAGCCATGTCCTTTGTCATCCAAGCTTTCCTTAGCTGTCATGATGAGAACAGGGGTTGTGACTCCTTTTGCCCGGAGATCTTTAAGCACTTGGAAACCATCTTTCTCGGGCAGCATGAGATCCAGCAAGATGAGGTCATAAACACCGCTCTCTGCTTCATATAGACCTTCTTCGCCATCAAAAACCTGCATTACGTCTGCAAAATCATCCAAAAAATCAAAAACTGAGTTTGACAGTCCAAGGTCATCTTCTACCAATAGAATTTTAATCATTTTTCTTTCCTCCAATAAAACTTTCCAAGATTATGTCTTTTGATTTTTGTTTTATTTGCTATTCTTATTATATCATGACTTGGGTCAAAATCAGTAAGTTTTTTCTACGACTGCGACGTTTTATTTTCTTTTGTCGACTTATTATTGTTCTTGTCCGATTGTTCATTTGTGTTCGTTGAAGACTTTTTCTTGTTTTTCTTCCCGTTGTCATTTTGCTGAGCAGAAGAATTCTTACTCTTGTCATTATCAGACTGTTGGCCGTCTTGAGGCTGCATTCCTTGGTCTTGACCGTTTTGTCCTGGACCACCATCCTGCGGAGGCATGCCATTACCCGGTCCGCCATTTTGACCATTCTGACCTGGCTGTGGTGGCATGCCATTTCCTGCATCCTGGCCATTCTGCCCCTGCTCCGGTGCTCCAGGCATAGTAGCTGGCTGTTGAATAGCTGATTGCTGACTATTTGTACCGTGAATAGCTGTCGCAAGACCAAAGCCACCCAGAAGTCCGACTGCTAGAGCACCACCCGTTGCAACCGTCAGCCACCATTTAGTACTTTTTTCTACAACAATCATTTTTTCCATATCCATTAAATCTATTTCCTTCTTTCTTTTGTTAATTTTTCAATCTGTTTCTATCAAACAAGAAGCTAATGCAGCTTACAAGTCATCCTATACACATCCTTTCACTTGAATAGCATTATCATATAGATTTTTACTTAAACAGGACTGAATTTTTTCTTAAAAAAGGCTGAAAGATAGGGAAAATGAAGCATGAGAAAGGATTTTTAACTATTTTCTTTCCTAACTGGATGGTATAAAAAAATGCCCAAAAAATCCTCAGTAAAAAAGACTGGGACAAAATTGTCTCAGTCTAAATTTATCATGTTCAAAAGCTCTGGATGCAGGAGCTGCTTATCTTTTTATGACTCTTTCTTAGAAGAACGGAAGCCAGCTGAAGCTAGCAAGACCGCAAAGCCAAGATAAGTGAGAAGAGAGCTCGAACTGCTTCCAGTTTTAGGCAATTGACCTTGACTGGTTTGGTAGCTGACAGATAGCTGCATGTTGCTTGGTTGCTTACTTGCAGATCTTTGATGCTGCCAATCCTGGTTTGACAGAGGCTCAAATTTCTGTGCTGTTTGAATAGTAATTTCTGCAGGAGGTGTCGAAACACTAACCTGATTGGACTCTATCCGGTATTGATTATTAATCAGCAAGCTGAAATGATTGGTATAAGTTCTGCCTGAATACAAGAGTCGACCGACTGCTGCTGGAGCTAGGGTCTCGGTCGCAGAATTCAAGTCAGCATTGTAGCCTTCAAGCAGACCTGGTGCAGCAACAAAAGTCAAAATTCTGCTGCTCGGGTCATAAGAAACTTCATAACCAGGACTTTTCGCTCTAGTCGCTTCTAAATCTAATTCAAAGCCTTCTGGCAGACGATCCTCCAATAGGAAAGAATGAATTGGCAAGCGATAAGCAGGCAAAGCATCCGTTACCAGATTAAGGACAGCAAAACTTCCATGGCTAACCTCTTGTTGATGAATATTCTTATTGGACTCATTCTCCACCTCTTCTCTGACTTTTAACTGGATAAAGAGCTGGTTAAAGTGATAAGTTTGAGTCGGCGCTTGTGGACGGCTTGGCAAAGCTTGATAGCTAGGTTCAGCCGGCTTTTGAGGAACCTCTTTATAGTTCGGCTTGTCAGGCTCCTCAATCAAAGGCAGATCACTTTCTCTGAAAGGTGACTGGGGCTCAGGCTGAAGAACTGGTTCTTTAGGGAGCTGTGGTTCCTGCAGATAGCTTGGCTCCTCAGGCATGTCCTCTAAAGCAATTTCTTCTTCATAAGCAGGCGGTTTCGGACCTTCTCCCGTGCTTACTTCAGGATCTTTTTGAGGTTTTTCTGATTCTTTCAAATAAGATGGTCGTTGTGGTTCCTGTGGCAGTGGATTTTCGACCGGAGCTTGCGGAAGACTCAGCAAGGGCTGCTCCTTCTCATAGGTTGGCTCTTCAACTGCAGTCGGCTCTGTCAATAGAGAAGGGGAGCTAGGTTCTTCTGGCACTTCCTGATAAACTGGCTTTTGAGGTTGAAGCGGCTCAGGCAGATAAGTTGGCTCTTTCGGTAGAATTTCCAGATCTCTTTCTGGTAGAACTGCTGGCTCCTCAGGCCGATTTGGAAGAGGAAGAGGCTGAGTTTCTGTCGGCTGGCTAGGAAGTTCTTGATAGGCCGGCTGAGCTGGCTCTTCTGGCAAAGGTTGATAGACTGGCTGACTCGGAAGAGGATGCAAGACTTTGACTTCCTCATAAGCTGGTTCCTGAGGTTGAGCAACTTCTGTTGGAGCAACAGGCTTCATTGGAACACCTTTGGCTTTAATATCAGAGTTAAATACAAACCAAGCAGAACCCCGATTTCGTGAACCAATGTCAAAAGAAATGACATCACCTTGCGCCTTACCGACAATAGCGCCATACCAGTTATAAGGACTAGTAGGTGTATCCCATTTGTTGTGCTCAAAGCGAGAACCTTCCCGCTCAAAGTTAATTGAAATATCCGCGTGAACACTAGTATCTGGGTGAATATTAATGGCAGAACCTGTAATAGGTATATATTCACCATTAAAATTCTTGATATATTCAATCGCAACTTTGTTCGTATTTAAAGATGAGAAGCTGACAAGCGAGCCTGTCATATCAAGCCTTTCTCCAGCCTCATCGAAAAACTCTGCTTGAACATTGACCCGAGAATGGCCATAAAAATCCAAGGTCCAGACAGTCAAGGTCGGATCTTTAACTAAGAAAACTGGAAGCTTATCCTGACTCTTAGATGATTCTTTCAGAGTATAAGTGTAGACAACTTTAGCAATTTTCTTACCTTGAATACTGGAATTTTTGATATTGGTATAAGTAGCTACCAGAGGCACATCTTTCTGTAGAATGACTTTAGTCTGATGCTCTTTCCCTTTTAAAACACTGGTCAAAGCAGTCATTCCTGATTGATCCATTCTCCAAGAACGAACCTCATCAGTCAGCTCATCATTGGTATAGGTTCTAATAGAGGGATCAAGTGTCAAGACGGCCTGGGGCTCAGATTTAAAAACAAATGGCTGGCTTTCAACCTTACTGAGATAGCCTTCTTCATTTTTCTTAGCTTCAGCTTCCTGCATCTCTCTCTCATAAGTAACAAGAGCTGCATCATACTTAGTTTTGGCAGTATCATAGGCAGCTTTTGCCTTCTTATATTCTTCCAACAGCTTATCATAGTCAGCTTTCAAGCGGGCATTTTTTTCCTTAATGCTTGCATTTTCCTGCTCAATCACCGCGTTCTGCGCTGAAATAGCCGAAAGGTTTGCCTCATAATCTTCTTTTAGTCTTTGATTTTCTGCTTCAATCCTTGCAAGATTTGCTTGGTAAGTCGCTAAGTCCGCCTGATAAGCAGCTAGTTTATTCTTGTTTTCCGTCTCAATCCGAACAGTCGACTCCTGGTAGGTAAGCAAGGCTTTCTCATATGCTTCCCGACTTTTCTGGTTGCTTTCAGTGATTCGAGCCACATCCTGCTCATATTGGGCTAATTGCCTTTTATAAAGCTCTTGTTTTTCCTGATTTTGCTGACGAATCTGGGCTTTTTCAGCTTCAATGGCAGCATTACGGGCTGTTACTTCTGCTTTTTCTGTCTCATAGGCAGTTTGGCGCTTCTTATTTTCAGCTTGGACACGCTCAAGTTCAGCTTGATAGGCAGTCAAAGCTGCTTGATGATCTCTCGCTTTGGCATCATTGGCCGCCTCAATTTCAGAGCGATTCTTTTGATAAGCAGCTAATTTGCTCTCATAGTCTTTCTCTGTCGCTTGATTTTTTTGACGAATCTCAGCCAATCGCTCTTGATAAGCTGCTAAATCAGCCTGATACTGCTCCTTTAAGGCTGCATTTTTCTTCTGAACAGCTAGATTTTGGGCCTCAATCTCTTTGTTCTGCTCCTGAATTTTGGCTAACGCTGTCTCATAAGATTGTTTTGCAGCTTGATTGTCTCTTTGAATGCGTTCTACTTCCTGCTGGTAAGCCCTTAAATCTGACTGATACTGCTGCTCTAGCTCAGCATTGTCTTTCTGAACCCGAGCCAATTCTTTCTCATAGTCAGCCATGGCTGCTTGATAAACAGCTTCTTTTTCTGCCTTAACCTGAGCCATTCTGGAAACTTCAGCTTCATACTGCTTGACTGCTTCCTGATAAGCCTTTTCAGCTGCCTGATTTCGTTCTGTTATGGCTGCATTTTCAGTTTGGGCTGCTTTGTTGTGAGCTGAGACCTGAGCAAGCTTTTCTTCATAGCGACGCTTTGCTTCTGCATTCTTCTCCTGGGTAGCTTTCAGCTCTGTAGCATAGCTCTCCATAGCAGTCTGGTAGGCTGCTTTTGCTTGAGCATTTTCTTGTAAAATTCGTGAACGATCCTCTTGATAGGCTGCTAAAGCTGCTTGATAGGAGACTTCTTTCTCTTGATTGATTTTTACTATACGGTTCAATTCTGCTTGATAAGCCGTCCGTTTCTGCTCATAGTCCGCCTCTAGCTGAGCATTTTCAGCTTGAATACGACTGGACTCTTGTGCATAGGAAGCCAGAGCCTTGTCATATTGGTCTTTCAAGGCTTGATTGGCAGACTCTTTCTGACTGAGTTCTTTCTCATAAGTCTTCAGTTGCTCCTGATAGGCTGCTGTGGTTTCACGTATTTTCTTGACTTGAGTTGCGTAATCGGCTTGGGCTGTCTCCCGTTTACTAGCAGCTTCTTCTGAATTTCTAGCTGTTCCTAAATCAACAGTCGGCTCCTGCTTTAGCTGAACTCTTGCTTTCCCGGCCTCTGCCACAGCTTGGTCCAGGTCCGCATGGGAAACCTCCAAGGGAAGCTTGTCTTGACTTACTGGCCCCGACTGAGCAGGGGCAGCAGTTGGCTGGGACGCTTCGGTTGGCGAAAGTCCAGCTTCAGAAAGGGCAGACTCATCAGCTGCTGAAGATACCTTTTCCTCTGCTTTAACTGATCCGGCAGCTACCAACAAAGCCGCACCCAAAACAGCTCCGCACAAGCCCTTAGAAAGGCGGCTCTTGCGGAAGCCATAGACTATTTTCTTTTCCATAATAAACTCCATTTCTCCTTTAAACAGTTGCCTGTTTATTTCACATACTATTCTATTTTATCAAAGCAAAGGCATATTAGCAATGTTTAAATACTCAAAATGATAAATAAAAGCCTGAGATAGGATCATATCTCAGACTTTCAAGTCATTTTAATCAAATCTATCAGATTGCAGCTCGAATTGCTTTTTCCACTGCTTCTTTCTCACCCTTCACCAGTTCAACACGCGCAGCGATTTCCTTGATTCCCATGCTGATGTTTCGGCTAATCGCCATATCGTCCAACTGTGGTTCAAAGAAGGCTTTGTATTCTGCTAATCTCTTCTCTGTCTTGAAGACCACTGCTGGGCTAATGACAAAGCTATCAAAGCTCATATCGCCACCTAGAGCTGCCTTAATCCAGTCCCAATTCTCACGCGCCCAAGTCCACACTGCTTCTTGAGTAAAATCACGGTTGAGGAAACGGGCATACCAAGCTGACAAATCCTGCGGTTTCACAGTAAATTTATCCTTCCAAGTCGCTAACAGTTCATCCAAGGTTTCCTTGTTCTTCGTATAAGAAAGGGCTGTAGAAAGAGCATTTTTGAAGCTTCCATCATTTGAAGCGACATATAGGTCCAGATAAAGCTTAGTCAGCTCCTTGCTTTCATAATGCTTGATTTGGTTGACCAATACCTGCAAACGAATAGCGGCAGGGAGTTTTTCCAAATTATCACGATAGCGGTCAAAAATCTGACTAGCTTGAGCTTTAGCCGTTTCATCGTCAGCCTTAATCATATTGCCCACAATCAGCTGACGAACCATCTCATCCTCATCGCTTTCGCCTGCCTGTTTTTCAAAACCAAGACGGTCGAAATTGCTTTGACTGAGAATTTTCAGCAGGGCTTTGTAATCTTCTTCTGTCTGACTGCCTTCATCCACAAAGCGGTTCAATCCTTCTAGCACTTGGGAAACAGCTGAAACTACCATATAAGAAGTTTCGTTTGCCAACTTGCTGATGACTGGCAGCAGGTCTGCATAGGAAATCTTACCCGACTCTGCCAGAAGTCGGCGCTCCTGCACGATTTGCAGTTTGCTGATATTGTCCAAAGAGCTGAGATTATTCAGAAGATCATCCAGCAACTCACCCTGATAATCTGTAATATAGTGAGCAGTGTTTTCTGTATTGAGACGCAGGGCCCCGTCATTTTGCGCTGCCAAGGCTGCATAATTAGGAATTTCCAGTCTTTCTGTCGTCAGAGTATCAGGAAGTCCTTGCCAGTTACTGTTGAGCGGTACTGGCCAAAGGCGCCCCTTGTCCTCGTGCTCCCCAATGAAAAACTGCTTCTGGGTCAAAATCAAGCAGTCATTTTCAACCTTAGCTGTGACAACTGGATAACCCGGCTGCTCCAGCCAAGCATCCATAAAGGCAGCTACATCACGGCCAGAAGCTTGAGAAAGAGCGTCCCAGAGATCACGACCGATGGTATTGCCATACTGATGCTTTTCAAAGTAGGCACCTAACCCCTTACGGAAAGCATCATCTCCCAGCCAACGGCGCAACATGTGCATGAGGCGGCTGCCCTTAGCATAGACAATGGCTCCATCAAAAAGAGTATTAATTTCATCAGGGTGCTTGACCTCTACATGAACCGACTGGACGCCATCTGTCGCGTCACGCTTGAGGGCATAAGGAGCCCCACCGGTCTGGAAATCTTCAAAAATCTTCCAGCTAGGCTCAGTCGCGTCAACTGAGACATACTCCATCATATTGGCAAAGCTTTCATTGAGCCAAAGATCGTCCCACCACTTCATGGTAACTAGATTTCCGAACCATTGGTGGGCTAGTTCGTGTGCAACAACCAAGGCAACTGTCTGACGGCTCAGAGCTGTTGAATTTTCATCCACCAGCAGATAAATTTCCCGATAGGTTACCAAGCCCCAGTTTTCCATAGCCCCAGCAGAAAAGTCTGGCAGGGCCACATGAAGTGACTGAGGAATAGGATACTTGACTCCGTAGTATTCTTCGTAAAATTCAATGCAGCGAACCGCAATGTCCAAAGCAAACTCTAGATTGCTGGCTGGGTGGGCCTTGGTCGCATAAACTCCTACCAAAGTTCCATTCTTGGTTTTAGCAGTAATTCCTTGCATATCACCTGCAGCAAAAGCCAAGAGATAGGAAGACATACGTGGAGTCGTTTCAAACTTCCAAACGCCAGTCACTTTGCGGTTTTCAACATCAATTTCCGGCATATTAGACAGGGCCAATTCACTCTCTGCTTGGTCAAATTTCAAAGCCAAATCAAAAGTTGCCTTAGCCTCTGGCTCATCCACACTCGGAAAGGCTTCGCGGGCAAAATGGCTCTCAAACTGCGTAGAAATGATTTCTTTTTTCACACCATCTACCGTGTAGTAAGATGGGTAAATCCCTGTCATATTGTCCGTAATCTTACCAGTATAAGTTATTGTCACCACTACAGGACCGGCCGCTTCCAGCTCAATATAAAGAGCTTCATTGTCCTTATCAAGAGTGAAAGGACGTGCTTGGCCAGCCACCTCTACAGCTTCAACTGTCAAATCTTTTTGATGTAGGGAAATCTGACTCGTCTTAGCTTCCCCAGTAATGGTCACCTTGCCTGAAAAAGTCTTGTCGGCACGATTCAGTTCCAAAAAGAGATCATAGTGCTCAGGAACAAAAGTTTCAATAAAATGTTTAACTGCTTGCATCAGCTTCTCCTCATCTAGTGAACAACATGGCAAGATTACTCCGCCATACTTGTCCGCTTATAATCTGTTATTATTGTATCATATTTAAAAGATTTCGTTGCAGAATAAATGCAAACAAAAAAACAGGTAGTACCTGTCCATGTAGTTTATGAAAATGGAAGAACGGTCAAGAGTTCTTCTTTTCTTTCTCAAGTTCCTCTAATTTTTTATTATAGATTCGATTTTCTTCGTGATAAGTTTTGTTTAGCCGTTCTTCATAACGCTGAATTTTTCTCTCAAAAATTTCCCTGTTTTCCTCTATTTGGCTTAATTCATATGAGAGCACGGTATCAGGACTATTGCGACAAAAAGATAATATCCATTCGCTCATTCGCTCTGAAACATTTTTAGCCTCTCGTCTCATATCCTGATAATCCCATTCATACTCGCTGACTTTCTTTCGAAAAGCTATATGTTCGTCATCAAGGCGCTTCATTTTTTTCTGAATATCCATACGGCCTCCTATAGGATAGGGCTGGACAATTCAGGCTTTGGAACAGCACCTAGCACCTCTTTTACTGAATCCGCCGCCCCACCAGAGAAAGCCCCAGATAAATCTGCAGGCACTTGAGAAGACGCAAAAGACTTCATAGTCTCAGCTTGATTATCCAGCCAGCTTTGCAAAACTTGACTCTCCTCAAGAAGAATGGCTCTTTTAGCTGAAATCAAGCCCCGAATAGCTATGCGTTCCTGAATCTTTAAATATTCTTTTTTTATACGTTCGGCTTCAACTCTATCTTCTGTATTTGGTTCAATCATGCTCTTCCTCCTAACTTTTCTCGAAAATCTGGGCACCTTGTTGATCGATTTCTACTATCCTATCTGCAGCTTTATTTAAGTTCCCTGCAATATTAGTCATAGTATTTTTATAAGAGCTTGCTGAGGCAAGGGTACTTGCTTCTTTTCCATCATTCCAAGCAGTTGACATGCTCAACTCAGATAACAACCCCTCTACCTCATCAGCTGAAAGATTATGGGCTAGAGTATAGGCTGCATTACTCAATTCTGAGATGTGTGCTTAAACTTTCGATTTTGCACTTACTAACTTATCTTTAACCTCTTGCTCATAGACCTCCGCCTGAAGCTGAGCAGTTTGTGCACTTGTTCGAACAAGCTCCTCTCTCAAACTAATCATTTTTTCGCCAGAACTAGTCTTCAAAGAGGCATGCAATTCATCAATGTATTCCCTATTTATGGCGATTAAATCATGCTTAGAAGGCTCGGGAGCGAAGTCTCCGTAGTCCCTTAAATACTCAAGAACATAATTTTCAGGATTCTTTTTGGCATAGTCTAATCCAAAATTTGCGGTTGCGGCATTTATTTCGTACATTTTTGCTTTAAGTTTTGCAATCTTTTTGACTTGCTTTTCGGTCATGCCAGAGCAGAAAAGACCATTTTTTTCATACCATTCAAAATCTGGCCTATTACCTTTAATCTTTGGTAACCCAGCATTATGATGTTTTCCCTCTACAGTAAATACTTTTCCATACGGAATGATCCCTCCATGACCATCCCAACTTATTAAATCTTTCCCTTGATCACTGTATGAATGTAAGTGTTTATTAATATATGCTAATTCTTCATCACTAATACCTCTATAGTCGGCTGTATTTTTTGTCAACGAATTCCACGCACCCCAGTCCATGAAATTTGTAATCTTTTGGACTTTCATTTCCGCAGCTACTTTAGCAACTGCTGGTCCAGCTTGACTAAATCCCGACATATTACTGATATCAACTTCTTGTCCTTTGCCAGCCATTTTTTTAGCACTAGCTAATGATTGATTATAAAATTCTCGAACGTCCTTTGTCTGTTCTGTTAATTGATTTCTTGCCATTACCGCATTGAATACTGATTCTGTAACATGGTTATTAATTTCGTTATTAGGTGATTGAGTACCAGCAACAACAATGGTAGTTTGAGTGTAATCAACTTGTCCATTAATAATTGGTGCTACTGTTACAGCTTGTGTAGTTTTGTTGATTTCCTTTATTACTTTATATTCAATTTCACTTTTATCAGTAGTATAAGTCTGACCTTCATTTTTTTCATTGATTATGTCAAGAACTTCAGTTTGGAGTTCCTGAATTTCCTCGTCTGTTAACGCCATTTGAAATGATCTCCTTTTCTAATTTGAGTATTAAATTTCACTTCAGCACGAGGACTTCCGTTTTGATTCTTTTCTATATTCTTTATTTGTCCAGCTTTGATTAAGGCTGATATATTATTATCAATTCGTTTGCTTGTTGATAATTTTGCTTTTTCCGGCAATATCTGATTATTAGAGATATTGACATAGTCATCATCCACCTTTATTTCAATAACTTCATTGTCAAATCCATCAAAGCTAAGTTGAATACTGCCACTACTTGTAAAACGGCCAAAATCTTCTTCTCCAACAGAACGTCCTAAATAAGCCTTATTACCATGATTGTCATAAATGACAGGCACAATTGTTGCACGAAACATACTCTGCCCATCCCCACCTTGAACAAAAATTGGCGAAAACTCAATTTTACTAACACCAGAGTAATGCTCTTTAATGTAAGTTGCCAGTTGTTCTTCCAACAAACGAAATCCTCGTTTGTAAAGTTTTACTCCTTTATCGTCTAAAACATCACTAACATTATATGGAGAGTTTTTGTGTTCAATCCATTTTGTCATACAATATACTCCTCCTGAAATTAAAACTATAAGAGCTACTCCGATTGCAAAAAATTTTTTCTTCATTATTTACTTACCTCACACCTTTATAAAAACGCTTTTATTTTTTAATATAGTATATCATAATATTTCTAGTCATATCATTATTTCTGGTCCCATTCATTTCTTTATAAAAGCGCTTTTAATTATCTGTTTATGATATCTTGAATCTTTTACATAAAAAAGTTCTATTTCAAATCCTATAAATAACTTCGCTTTCATTCTTTACGTTTTTCTTAAGATTTAACTACATTCTTCGAACCTCTTGATCAGGCAAAGCCACATCATCCTTCCTCTTTACTTAGCTTAACATTGTAAATGATTTCAGCTTCTGGGCTTCCCTTTTCATCCTTGACAACATCTTTTAGCTGACCGTCTTCTACTAACATTTGAATATTTATATCTATACTTTTTGCATCTGTTAATTTAGCTTCTTTAGGGAGTTCTTTAGCATTTGAGACATCAATACTATTATCTTCTGAATCTAACAACTCAATTACTTCATTACCACTCCAATCAAAATCAAGAACAAGATCTGCTTCAATCCCAAAACTATTTGGGATATATTTTTTTATTTGTGTACCTAGAGTTTCTTTATTCCCATATTTATCATAGATTGTCGGACGCACATAGGCATTTAGCATAGAACCGCCATTATCCCCTGTAATATAAATAGGAGAAAATTCAATCTTCTCAATAGCTTTATAGTGTTCTTTGAAATAGGTCCCATATTGTTCTTCTAAGAGCCGAAAACCTTGCTGATAGAGCTTAGTTGTTTTGGGGCTAAAGTTGGGTTTGGTTATTTTTTTATAGACAAAGATGCTACCAGATGCCAAAACAAGAATAAGAGCAAGTGCCGTAAAAAGTTTTTTCTTCATCATTTTCTCCTAAATTCTTCACTATGAAAATACATTACAACCTTTATATTCTTATAGTGTAAAATAGTCGGTCTCAAGTTCCAATGAAAAACCGGATACTTCAGCATAGTCATGAATATACAAAAAAAAGACACGAAATAAATCGTATCTTTTTGATGATCACAACTCAATAATTTTACCTGTTTCAAAGTAAACAACCCATTCACAGATATTCTTGGCATAGTCACCGATTCGTTCCAAGTAAGAGATAACTTGGAAGTAGTCGCGGCCAGTCACAATCAGTTCTGGATTTTGTTTGATTTCCTCTGTAGCAAGATCGCGAATATCATCAAAGTATTGGTTGATTTTCTCATCCATAGCTGCTACAGCATAGGCTTGGTCTACATTTCCATTGAGGTAGACGTTTAGGGTTTCTTCAACGAAATTCTTAACATCGCGCCCCATCTTGCTGATGGCATCTTCTACAGACTCGATGCGGACCTCTCCCTTCATCCGAACAGTGGCTTTGGCGATCGATACGGCATGGTCACCCATGCGTTCCAAGTCACTGCTGGCTTTCAGCACGGTGATAACGGTCCGCAAATCCTGAGACACAGGTTGTTGTAAGGCGATGATTTCCAGAGATTTCTTCTCCAGTTTCACTTCGTAGTCATTGACTTCAGCATCGTCTTCAATGACCTGACGAGCCAGTTCGCGGTCATGCGTGACAAAGGCACGCACCGTCCGATTAATCTGCGATAGAACTTCATTTCCCATCGCATAGAATTGATTATGAAGTTTTTCTAAATCTTCTTCAAATTGTACTCTAAGCATAAGATTCCTTTCTGTTATCCGAATTTACCAGTAATGTAGTCTTCGGTCTCTTTGTGGGCTGGATTGAGGAACATCTTCTTGGTTTCATTAAATTCAATCAAGTCTCCGCCAAGGAAGAAGCCAGTCTTTTCAGAAATCCGAGATGCCTGCTGCATGGAGCGAGTGACCAAAAGCATGGTATATTTGTCTTTCAGACTGTAGAGGGTTTCCTCGATTTTTCCAGCTGAGATTGGGTCCAAGGCTGATGTCGGCTCGTCCAAGAGAATGATCTTAGGACTAGTGGCTAGCACGCGTGCCACACAGACCCGTTGCTGCTGGCCACCGGAAAGACCGATTGCTGAGTCATTCAGACGGTCCTTGACCTCATCCCAGATAGAAGCGCCAATCAGGGAACGTTCTACTGCTTCGTCCAAGACGGCCTTGTCCTTGACACCATTAATCCGAAGTCCATAGACCACATTTTCATAGATAGTCATAGGAAAGGGATTGGGCTGCTGGAAAACCATTCCGATTTCCTTGCGAAGCTCTACCGTATCTGTCCTCGGACTATAGATATTGTGACCGTTATAAATGACCGTTCCTGTAGTCGTTACTTCTGGATTCAGGTCCCCCATTCGGTTAATGGCCTTAAGCAAGGTTGACTTACCTGAGCCTGACGGGCCAATCAAAGCCGTAATCTCATTTGGCATGAAATCAAGTGAAACGCTATTAAGGGCTTTCTTTTTATTATAATAAACCGACAAGTCCTTGACTTGCAAAATAGGTTCTGTCATAGGTTTTTCCTTCATTTTATTTTAAATTCAACCAAAGACCAAGCTTGTTGAATCGTGATGAATACGGATAGCTGCTTAACCAAAGTGGCCTGAAACATAGTCATTAGTGGACTGAAGCTTGGCATTTTGGAAAATATTGGCCGTCTTATCGTACTCAATCAAGTCGCCCAGATAGAAGAATCCAGTGTAGTCACTAGCACGGGCAGCCTGCTGCATATTGTGTGTCACAATGATAATGGTATAGTTGTTCTTAAGTTCGAACATGGTTTCTTCCAGCTGCATGGTCGCAATCGGATCCAAGGCTGACGCTGGCTCATCCATGAGCAGAATGTTTGGCTTGACCGAGATAGCACGAGCAATGCAGAGCCGCTGCTGCTGCCCGCCAGAGAGAGTCAGGGCTGACTTGTGCAAGTCATCTTTGACCTGGTCCCAAAGAGCTGCTTGTTTGAGCGAAGTCTCCACAATCTCATCCAAAACCTTTCTATCTCTGACACCGGCCCGTTCATGGGCAAAAGTGATATTTCGATAGATAGACTTGGCAAAAGGATTTGGCCGTTGGAAAACCATACCTATATGCTTGCGCATTTCATAAACATTGATTTCAGGGCGGTTGACATCAATCCCCTCGTAGAGGATCTCTCCAGTCACATTGGCAATATCAATGGTATCGTTCATGCGGTTGAGGCTGCGAAGATAGGTTGATTTACCTGAGCCAGAGGGACCGATAAGAGCTGTGATTTTGTTTTTTTCAAACTGCATATCAATGCCCTTGATGGATTCCTTTTTACCGTAGTAAACATGCAAATCCTTGGTCGACAGGGCTACCTTTTCTTCAGGAAAAGTAATGATATGTTTTTCATTCCAATTATATTCTGTCATTTCTTCTCCTTTAAGCAGAGGTTAATTTCTTATGTAGATAGCTGCCCAGTTTGCGGGCTCCCAGATTGAAAATCAAAATGAAGATCAGGAGAACTGCTGCTGAACCAGCAGAAACAGCTGTGCCATCAGGAATAGTTCCTTCACTGTTGACCTTCCAGATATGAACAGCCAAGGTCTCAGCCTGACGGAAGATAGAGATAGGGCTCGTAACACTGAAAATATTCCAGTTGGACCAGTCCAGAGCCGGAGCTGACTGACCTGCTGTATAAATCAAGGCTGCTGCTTCACCAAAGATACGACCGGAAGCCAGTACAATCCCTGTCACAATACTAGGCAAAGCTTCCGGGATGACCACATGCAGAACCGTTTCCCAGCGGGAAATTCCCAAGGCCAAACCAGCTTCACGTTGGGTGTGGTGGACATGGCGAAGACTATCTTCGACGTTCCGCGTCATCTGAGGCAGATTAAAGACTGTCAGAGCCAAGGCACCAGAAATGATTGAGAAGCCATACTCAAACTGGACAACAAAAATCAAATAACCAAAGAGCCCAACTACTACTGAAGGCAGTGAAGACAGAATTTCAATACAGGTGCGGACAAAGTTGGTTACTGGTCCTTTCTTAGCATACTCTGACAAATAAACCCCAGCCCCCATAGAAAGAGGAACAGAGATAATCAGAGTAATCACCAGCAGGAAGAAGGAATTGTATAGCTGAATCCCAATGCCACCGCCAGCTTGGTAAGAAGAGGATTTCCCTGTCAAGAAAGACCAGGAAACATGCGGCAGACCTCTAACTAAGATATAGAGGATAAGAGAGGCAAGGATGGCAACAATGATACTCGCTATTGTGTAGAGAACACCAGTCGCCAATTTATCTAATTTCTTAGCGTGCATAGTTTTTCTTACCTCTTTCTTTTGTAATTAGTTTAATCACACTGTTAAAGGCTAAGCTCATCATCAAGAGCACCAGAGCCAGAGACCAGAGAACGTTATTATCCACTGTTCCCATAACGGTATTTCCGATTCCCATAGTCAAGACAGAGGTCAGTGTAGCTGCTGGTGTTGTCAGAGAGGTTGGAATCACCGCAGAGTTCCCAACGACCATCTGGATAGCTAGTGCTTCACCGAAGGCACGCGCCATTCCAAAGACCACCGCTGTAAAGATACCTGAGCGAGCAGCCTTGAGTGTTACCCGCCAAATAGTCTGCCAGCGCGTTGCGCCCATAGCCAGACTTGCTTCACGGTAATGACGTGGCACAGCACGCAGACTGTCCGTTGTCATAAAGGTTACTGTCGGCAAAATCATGACAAAGAGCACAAAAATACCAGACAAAATCCCAAAACCAGTTCCGCCAAAGACTGTTCGGACAAAAGGAACCACGATCTGCAGACCGATAAAGCCATAAACAACAGACGGAATACCAACTAAAAGCTCAATCGCAGGTTGCAGTATTTTCGCTCCTTTTGGAGAAACCTCTGTCATAAAGACAGCTGCACCAATCGCAAAGGGAGTTGCTATCAGGGCTGACAGAATGGTAACGATAAAGGAGCCTAAAATCATTGGCAGGGCACCAAATTCCTTACCAGAAGGATTCCAGACGCCACCAAAAAGAAAATCAAAAATATTAACGCCGTTAACAAAGAAAGTGGATAGACCTTTCTGAGCAACGAAGATTAGAATCATAGCCACAATCACCACAATCAGTGACAGACAGGCAAAAGTCAGATAGCGGCCAAACTTCTCCAAGCGAGAATTTTTAGAAGGCGATAACAACTTTTTGGTTAATTCCTCATTTTTCATTTTGAATCTCCTTCTATTGCTGTGACATTTCCATCAGCATCCTTGCTGACTTTCATATCGTTGATTGAGATATAGCCCATGCTGGTAACTACCACTTTTTGAACATCATCTGACAGCATGTATTCAAGAAACTCAGCAGCTAGACCAGTCGGCTTGCCCAGTGTATACATATGCTCATAAGACCAGAGCGACCAGTTATTGGTAGCAACATTTTCTGCTGTTGGTTCGTAGTTATTGAGTTTCACGGTTTTTACAGACTCATCAACATAGGCAAAGGCTAGGTAAGAAATCGCACCAGGAGTTTGCGAAACGATATTTTTGACCATACCGTTGGAATCCTGCTCCTGACTCTGCACAGCTGATTTCCCATCCATAATGACACTATCAAAGGTTGCTCGGGAACCAGAGCTAGCCGCACGATTGATAATCGAAATCTCCAAGTCCTTACCACCCAGCTCTTTCCAGTTGGTGATTTCACCAGTGAAAATTTTCTGCAGCTGCTCGGACGTTAGATTATCCACATCAACTTCTTTATTGACAATCACAGCAATACCGGCCACAGCGACCTTATGATCCACCAAGTCAGATGCCTTAATCCCTTCCTTCTCTTCAGCAAAAACATCAGAGTTCCCGATTTCAACAGCTCCTGATTGCACTTGAGACAGACCTGTACCAGATCCACCACCCTGCACATTGACCGTTTTACCAATGTTGTTGGAGCCAAAGTCATCAGCTGCCGCTTCAACTAAGGGCTGCAGGGCAGTTGACCCTACTGCTGTCATAGATTCACCACGGTCAATCCAAGATGAGCAAGCTGATAAGGTGAGTCCTAAGCCCAGAGCTGTCAGCGCTAAAGCAAATTTTTTCAATTTGTTCAAAAGATTTCTCCTTTAATAAAATCAAGAGGATGGGAAGTATCTTTAGTATTTCTTACTTAGAAGAAAGAAGTTTTTTTCAATACATTCACATCTTCAACTATATCATATAATACCAGCTTTTCCTAATATTTTATCTAAATCTCAGGCCTTTTGGAAAATAATTTTTCAGGGTTTTTCCAGTCACTTTTGCAAAGCCCAGACCGTTCCCGCCAAGGACCAGCTGGTACCAGCCGTTCGGCTGTGGTTCTGCCAGTTCAATCGTCTCACCTGCCGCATATTTCTTGAAGTCCTGATTACTGATTTCAACTCGATTCAGAACTTCGCTGGGCTTCATAGCCAAGCCTAGGGCAAAGCTAGGCTCAAAGCGATTCTTCTTAAACGTTCCTAGATGCAAACCGTTACGAGCAATCTTTAGCTTGGACAGGTCTGGCAGGCCAGCTGGCAACAAATAAAGATTGTCCCCAAAGGTCTGCAGGTCACCAGTCAAGACTGTTTTTAGATGCTTGCTCTCAAAATCCTGCCATAGCTTTCTTTGCTCGCTCGTCAAACGATTCTTACCTGATTTAATTTTCTTGCAGCTATTCTCACCAGTAAAGCGAAAATGGGCTGCAAACTGACCTTCACCTTTGAAGCGATGCGGATACATCCGAGCTGTCTCAGGAAAGCCAATCCCTTCAGCCATCCCGTTTATCTTAGGAATATCAATCAGTTCAAGTGGAAATTCTTCCAGTAACCAAGCAACGATGTCTTCATTTTCTTCAGGAGCCCAAGTACAGGTCGAATAAACTAGCCGACCGTCCTTGGCCAGCATGCTCATAGCAGCTGTTGAAATCTCTCGCTGGAGCTGGGCGCATTGAGCTGGATAATCTGGAGTCCAATACTGGGTAGCATCTGGCTGCTTGCGAAACATGCCCTCCCCCGAACAAGGGGCATCCAGCACAATCAAATCAAAATAGCCCTCGAAAACCTGAGCCAGACTGTCAGCTGATTCATTGGTAACCACCACATTTCTAGCACCAAAGCGCTCAATGTTCTCAACTAAGATTTTAGAGCGTTTACTATTGATTTCATTGGAGACCAGCAGGCCAGTATTATCTAAAAAAGATAAAAGATGAGTTGACTTGCCACCTGGTGCTGCAGCTAAATCTAGGACCTTCATACCCTTAGATGGCGCTGCTATCTGAGCCACCATCTGAGCTGCTGGCTCCTGCGAATAAACCAGACCAGTCACATGCTCAGCAGACTTGCCAGACACCTTGCCATAAAAGCCCCAATCTGTCTGAGGAATGGCATCTGAGAAATTCTGCTGGCCTTCTTTCAGAGGATTGCTGCGAAAGGCCGAAATCGGCTCCTCTTCAAAAGTCGCAAAAAATTCTGCTGCTTCTGCGCCTAAAATCTGCTCATATTTTTCTTTAAAACCTTTAGGAAAGTCCATCTACTGCTTCCCCTTTTCTAAATAAGGCTTCAGAGCCGATAGTTTGCACTTAGGCGCCATCATGACAGGCTGCCGAGTCTGGAAATTTAGCTGACTGCCATCCAAGGTCTGGACGATAAAGTCTAGCTTCTCCGCCATAATCGAAGCCGCTGCATAATCCCAAGGCCAGTTGTAGGAAAAATAAGCCAAGAGGCCACCAGACAGTACCTTGCTAAAGCTAATCCCAGCACTGCCATAAACCCGAACCCCTAAACACTCTCGGGCCAAGTTTGCCAAGCCCCAATCATTGGCTTGCAGCATACCGGCATTAGAAGCCATGAGAAAATCTTGAAAAGGCCGGTCCTCAAAAGCAGGAAGTTTCCAGTCGTTACAATAGACATCAAAGTCTCCGCCACCATGATAGAGCTGGTCTCTGGTCACATCATAGATCAAGCCAAAACGACCAATGCCCTCTTCAAAATAGGCAATCATAACAGCAAAATCAGCTTTCTGAGTGATAAAGTTGGTGGTCCCGTCGATTGGATCTATCACCCAGACATTGCCATCAGCAATATTATGTCGGAGTCCATTTTCCTCCGCTAAAATAGCATCCTGCGGATAGCGGGCTAGAATCTTAGCCACCAAATCATCCTGAACCTTCCGGTCCATCTGGGTGACCAAGTCAGTGGCACTGGTCTTTTGACTCACATCCAAATCATCATAGAGATGTTCCCTCAAAAAAGCACCAGCTTGGTAGATGATTTCTTTAGCAAAATGAAATTTATTTTCCAAGAGAAATGCTTCCTTTACCTTTACTTTTTGCCTCTTGAACAGCACGATAAAGCGAATAACCGCTGAGGTTTTCGAACTCTCGTCCGATTCGCTTCTCTTGACCCTTGCTCGGAACAACTTGCTTGAAAGCCGCATAGGACTTCAAGAGCTTTTCCGCTTGGACTTTCTGTTCATAAGCTGCTTCTACATCATTAAAAAAAGAGAGCACCGAAGCAAGCTCTTCAGTGCTCCACGATAAATCTAGTGGGTAACTATAATTTTTGTTCATCTTTACTGAATATCTGCCCGCATGGTTGCGGATCTTAACTCTTCCTTACGATAACTCCGAGGCAAGAAAGCACGAATTTCATCCTCGTTAAAGCCGATTTGCATCCGTTTGCCGTCTAAAATAATTGGGCGTCGCAAAAGACTGGGATTTTCCTCAATCAACTGAATCAAGGTTGAAATGGATAAATCCTCCACATCCAAATCTAATTTCTGAAAAATTTTTGAGCGAGTTGAAATAATGTCGTCTGTACCGTTCTCTGTCAGAGAAAGAATGTGTTGCAATTCGGGAGCTGACAGAGGGCTCGTCATGATATTATGTTCCTGAAAGGGCACTTCATGATTTAGCAGCCAAGCACGCGCCTTACGGCAAGAAGTACAACTCGGCGATAAAAATAATGTAATCATGCGTTTCTCTTCTAATTCTGTATAATAACTACCTCTATTATACTAAATTTTATTTGGCTTGACTATATTTTTTTGAAAATTACTGCCGAATGTCATGAAAATATAAATTTTTCAACTATTTCGATAAGCAGTCCAACTTTTAGCAATCTCCTCATCGCTCTGCAGCTGAGCGACCAGCTTATCAATACTATCGAACTTAACCATCTCGCGAATCTTATCCATCCAGAAAATCCGAATGATATCGCCATAGATATCCTGAGAAAAATCAAAGATATTGACCTCAAAACGGAGTTCATCCCCGTCAAAAGTTACATTTTTCCCAACACTAGCCATACCACGATAGCGCTGACCATTGTGCTCAACGTCCGCGACATAGACGCCATCTCCTGGAAGAAGGACTCGATCCAAGGGAGCAAGATTGGCTGTTGGATAGCCAATCGTCCGTCCTCTGGCATTGCCATGAACCACAATTCCTCGAGTGGACAGAGGGTAGCCCAGCAATTCTTGAGTTTTCAGCATATCTCCGACGGCAATCGTCTCCCGAATCCGAGTGGAAGAAATCTTCCGATTATCTAGATTAACCGAGGGAACGATAACAATCTTGCCATTAAAATAATCTCTCAGCTCATGTGACTCTTTGCGGTCTGAGCCAAAATGATAGTCAAAGCCGGCTACCACAGCCTTGGCGCGCAGACGAGACACGTATTTCTCAAAAAAGTCTCGGGCTGTATTGCCTGCAAAATGGCTAGTAAAATCAATCAGGTAAAGATAGTCAACACCCAGACTTTCCAGCTGAGCCATCCGGTCTTCAGGACTAGCTAGATGCAGCATGAGTTCAGGCTGATAGCGGACAAAGGCTAGCTTAGGCGACTCCGGGAAGGTTAGCACTGCAATCTTTAGACCTTGCTCATCAGCAATTTCTCTCGCTTTCTCAAAGAGTGCTTGGTGGCCCTTATGCAGCCCATCGAAATAGCCTAGAACAAGGACCGTATCTTCTGTCTGATCAATCCCTTTTTCATCTATAATTCTCTTGGTTATCATCATTCCTCTATTTTACTACGCATTTGGGATTTTTACAATATACCTACCGTGTGAAAACGCAAAATAAACAAAAAGATTTTTACCGCTCTAAGACAGGATGTTTGTCAAAATCTGAAAAAAGAAAAACAAAAGGACAGCAGTTGTGCAGTTGCTGTCCTTTTGTGAGGTTTAATGAAATTATTATAACATGCAAGCGCACATTTCATATTACAAAAGAATAACAATCTTTTGACAATTCTACTGTTAATATTAAAGGAAGACCTTGCGAGGCTTGTAAACTGCTTCCCGCTTTTCTAAAATGGCTACTAACTTTTCCTTATAGAAGCCAGCTAGCTCAGCTTCTTCTGACATCAAGCTGATAAAACGACCGTTTCTCACGTCCTCGACCTGCTCGTCAGAAAGCTCGACCTTAACTAAATCTCCGATTCCCAATTCGAGTGGTTGGAGAAAGGAGAAATCCTCCGTTGCTACTTGCTCCGCTATTTCATCCAAGGTCAAGGCATCATCTAAGCTCATACCTGCTGAAGAAGTCCGTGTCAGCTGGGACATGTGACTGGCAAAGCCAAGCTTGGCTCCCAAATCAACAGACAGAGTTCGGACATAGGTCCCCTTGCTACATTTGACCCGAAAGCGGAAACGAGCCTGCTCATCTTCGTAAGAAACTGGACTGGTGCGCTCGAAACTATAGATGGTCACCTGCCGCTCTGGCCGCTCCACTTCTTGACCCGCTCTTGCATACTCATAAAGCTTGCGTCCATTTACCTTGACTGCAGAGTACATGGGCGGAATCTGGCGAATCTCACCGGTCATGGACTCCATGGCTTCATCAATGAGAGCTTCTTCTAAAAGTTCCGTCACTGGCGTCCGATCAAGGATGTCTCCGCTAGCATCCTCTGTCGTTGTTGAGCAGCCCAGAGTAATCTCCCCCTCGTAGACCTTGCCTTCCTCCTGCATAAACTCGACCAAGCGCGTCGCCTTGCCCACAGCAATCGGAAGCACCCCTACCACATCTGGATCCAAGGTGCCCCCATGACCGATTTTCTTGGTTTTTAAAATCTTGCGCAGCTTAAATACCGCATCATGCGAGGTCATGCCCGCTTCTTTTCTTAAGTTGATAATTCCGTTCATTGATTAACTTTCTAAAAATACTAAAACTCTCTTTTGGAAATCCTTATGCTGTTCATAGAGTGCGTGGCCACAGTCTGGCAAAATAGTGAGCTGGCTATCTTTGATATGTTGATGCAATTCGAGCGAAGCTCCCACACCTAGAACATCTTCTTCTGCTCCGATGATTAGCGTAGGACAGTTAATCTTTTCCAGAACTGCCAGACTATCATGTCTTAAGCATGAGATGGCCTGAATAGCAATCCGCTGTTTATCTTTAATACGACCAAAGATTCCCATTATTCGATAAAGGTATTTAAACTTTCCAAAGGATTTTGGCGTATAAGAGTGACTTGCAATATCCAACATTAGTTCTTTATAAGCTCCAGTCTGACTCAACTCAAGCCAGCGAGTAATCCTCTCCCTACCAAGATTATTCAGTTTCGTAGTAGTAACTGTCAAAATCAATTTTTCAACTCTTTCTGGGAAATCTGCTGCCAACCATTGGGCAAGCATACCGCCTTGGGAAATTCCTAGGACAGCTACCGTTTTCAGACCTAAAACATCCATAGCTTCAGCTGTATCAGTCGCCATATCTCGTGTTGTATAATTTTCTGGCAACTCATTGATTCTGCTAAAAACATACACTTGATATGCTGCTGCGAATTCCCTATAAGCTAGGGCAAGCATTTGCGCCATTCCCTTAACAGTCGCCAAACCATCCCCTAGACCTGGAATGATGAGCAGAGGCTTCTTCCCTTTTCCAAAGGTCACATAGTCCATGCTCTTATCGTTAAAATATAAGGTTTTCCCTTTTGTTGAAGACATTACTTCGTTTTCCCTACTGATTTATCATGTTTATTCATGTTGACTTTTTAAATGCAGAGCAAAGCCGGCAGTCACTTTTTCAAATCCAACCGCCTGATAAAACTGATGTGCAGCATTTCGTTCAGCAGTTAATCCACTATTTAGAGCCAGCGCCTTAACTCCTTCTTTTACCGCTTGTTTTTTCAATTCATCGATTAGCCTACTAGCAATTCCTTGTCGTCTTGCTTCTTTTGCAACTGACAAAGCTAAAATACGATAGTAAGATCCATCTGTTTCAAAAAAGAAGAGCTTTGCATAACCTAAGAAACCTAAAATTTCTCCGTTTCTTTCAGCTAAAAGACAGCCATAATGCGGCTGAGAAAGAATCGTTTCTAAACGTCGAGCCAGCTTAGAAGCAGTCGTTGGATAGCCCAAGTCTTCGTATAGAGACAGTAAGGCTTCAGCATCTTTCACGGTTGCTTTTCGTATCTGCATAGTATCCACCTAGTCTCCCTTCAAAGCTTCAAACTTAGCTTTCATGGTAGGATTTTTGCGTGTCAGTTTTTTGACAGAGACGTCGTCCAGTTTGTTATTTGCTAAGCGCAGCTGGTTTTCAGAGGTCGTCAGGAACTTCTTGATTTCTTCCATCCGACGGATGGCCTTGTCAATCTCTTCGATGGCCTTGCCAAAGTTGGTCGAAGCAGACTGATAGTTCTTGGCAAAAGCTACTTTAAAGGCATCCAAATCTTCCTCAAAATGCGTAATATCAATGTTCTGCTCCCTAACCAAGGCCAGTTCCTGCTTGTACTGGAGCGAGTTGAGCGCAGCATTACGCAAGAGGGTAATCATGGGCAAGAAGAACTGTGGTCGGATAACATACATCTTCTCATAGGCATAGGACACATCGACAATACCCGAATTGTAGAGCTCGCTGTCAGCCTCTAGAAGTGTCACCAGAATAGCATACTCACAGCCTTTCTCCCGCCTGTCCTTATCCAACTCTTTGAAGAAATGCTCGTTTTTCTTCTTGGTCGCCGTCTCATCGCCTTCATTTTTCATCTCAAACATGATGGAGAGGATTTCTACACCATTTTCATCTACCTCACGGTAAATGTAGTCCCCCTTGCTGCCGGTTCTAGCGTCATTGTCCTTGCCAAACTCCGCTCGCGGAAACATAGCCATGCGATTCTTGTTAAACTCGTACTCGCAGTGCTGTTCCAAACTCTCGCCAATCATCTTAGTGGACTGCTTGGCTTTAAAATCCTTGTAGAACTCTATGGTCTCATTTTTCTGCCGCAGCTCTACCTCATAGCGCTCTTTGAGCGAGGTCTGAGCTAGCGCTGCTTCCTTTTCTTGCAAAACTAGCTGATTCTTAACCTCGTCTCGCTCTTTTTCCAGCGCAGATAAGGTCTTTTGCAGTTGATTTTCATGCTCCAAGCGCAGAGTAGTCAACTGACTTTCCAATTGCTGAACTTCCTTATCCTTCTCCTGCAATTGAAGACTAGCTGCCTGCTCCGCCTCTTTCTTTGCCAATTCCTGCTGGGTCTCAAACTGCGCAATCTGACTTTGAAGATTGCTAATTTCCTGTTCTTTCTGTGATAGCAGAGCTTGTTGGGCATTCTGGGATTTTTGCTCTGCTAAAGCAAGTTCCTGCTCAATCCGAGCATGAATCTCCTTGTCAAACTCTGCTGTCCGAACCTGCGACAAAAGCTCACTATACTGGCTCTCATTGACAGTAAAAACCTCCCCGCAGTTGGGGCATTTGATTTCATTCATGGGGTACCTCTTCATCTAAAATTAAAATCTTTATTCCTTTTCTTTTCCAAGTTGATAGATTATATCGCTATCATTTATTATTTCTAACTCTCTTTTTCATCATTCTCCCAAATTCACTAATCTACTTCTCATGACTATCAACTATTATACCATTCCTACCAATAAATGAAAAACAGCAAGCCACTTGACTTGCTTTAGCTGTTCTGAATTGTGTCTTTAAACTCCAGTAAAGCATGGATATAGCAACGAGGTTTAAATGCGTGGATGACATGGTTAGCTGGAATTTTTTTGTAAATAGTCTGTGGCGCCAACTCCAGAATATGCTGAACGTCCTGGTCATCTAGAGCCCCAACTAGACCGTACTTCTCATATCTTTTCCAGTTAGCATGGAGACATAGTATTGGACAAGCGCTTGCTTTCAGGGCTTCAGCATGATGAATGCCTTGATAAAATCGGCCATCCACAAAAGCGCGAGCAAAATCTGGATCAAACATGGACAGTGATTTCAGAAGCTGCTTCAAGGCAGATGGAAAACCAACTTCCAGTGGCTGGTTGGGATGATTTGTTTGAAATTTTTTGATTCGCTTTGATAATAAACGAATCATCCAGTCAGGCATTTTTTTAACCCGATTCTCCGAGACAGGCATCTCCTGACCTGAAAAATAATCCGCCAAATCACGATTGTCCAAATCCCCTAATTTTTCTACCACATGCTTGAGACCATTGTAAACAAAACGGTCCCTCTCCTTAAAACGAGGCATCTCTGCAGAAAAGACAGGAGCATCCTCAATGACAATTCCTGCCACTTCCGAACCCAAATTGGCTGCACACCAAAGAGCGATAATCCCTCCTGAAGAATTTCCCGAAATGATGACTTTCCCTTGGACGACATTGTCAATAAAGGAACGCATATCCTGACCGATTATAGACCAAGAATAATCTCCTGGTGTCCAGCTGGACTTGCCATGCCCCCGAATATCAATAGCATATACCTTGAACTGCTGAGAAAGAGGAATCAGGACTTTACCATAAGATTCCCAAGTTCCCATTTGAGCTGGAATAAGCAGAAGATTGGGTCCATTGTCTGGTCCCACAACATAATTCAGTTTAATCTGTCCTGTATCATAGAGTTTTTCTTCAAAACCCGCTCGAATGAGTTTTTTGTCTCCAATATTTCCCGATAAATATTGATAAGGATTTCCATACATCTTCGTCACCCTCTTTGCTTGTCTCTGATATGTTTCCGCCAAGCCTTCAACATTTCCTCCTGATAATGAGCCTGGATATCCAGCCATGCTTTCATGTCTTCTAACTGCTGGTGTTCGAGCGAATCTTCAGCCAATTCCTGCTGTCCCCTTTCAACAATCTGCTTGATTGGAAATAAAGCTTCTTTTCGATGTTCGAGAACTCGTTCCCAAGCCTGGGGGGAAAATCTAAAATAGTCAATCCTATCTCCAGGAAAGGTAACCTTTTCTATCCAGCCATTGAGCATCAATGCTCGAATATTGGTAGAAATACTGCTCCTGCTTGCTTGAAGGAGAGCCGACATATCTTCTGCCGACAAAGGTTCTCCAAAAACAAGGCTCAAACCGAAAATCCGACCCCCAATACGCGGAATGCCATAACCTTCATAAATGGCAGCAATATTCTCAATAAACTTTTGTAACTCTGGCTTTAAACTAATCTTCTTTTTCTGATTCATATCTGTTACCTCTTACCTATAGTATATCTCTTTCACTCATTTCAGTCAAGACTGAAATGAGTGAAATCAAACGTAAAAAAACCGCTGATTGACAACGGTTTAAATACTATCACTCCCCCATCTCAATCCGCCAGCTGACAGCCATCTTTCTTTCTTGGATAAACTTACTATAGATACCTTGTTTGGCCAGTAAGTCTTGGTGTTTGCCTTGCTCGACAATGCGGCCTTGATCCAGCACCAAAATCTGGTCTGCATGCTCAACCGTCTTGAGCCGGTGGGCAATCATGATGATGGTCTTATCGCGAGTTAAAGCCTGAATAGCCTGCATGAGGGCTTCTTCGTTTTCTGGGTCAACATTGGCTGTTGCTTCATCAAGAATGATAATAGGTGCATCCTTGATAATAGCCCGAGCGATGGAAATGCGCTGACGCTCACCTCCAGAAAGACTGGCACCTCCTTCACCTATCTTGGTATCATAGCCATCAGGCAGTGAGAGGATAAAGTCATGACAGGCCGCTTTCTTGGCAGCCTCTATCACTTCTTCCTGACTGGCCTCTGGCTTACCAAAACGAATGTTATTAGCAATAGTATCCTCAAAGAGATAGACGCTTTGGAAGACAAAGCTGAAATTACGAATCAGGCTGTCATAGCTATAATCTCTAACATCATGCCCGTCCAAACTGATACTTCCATGGTCCACATCCCAGAAGCGGGCAATGAGGTTGCAGAGCGTTGTCTTGCCTGATCCAGATGGTCCGACCAGAGCAGTTGTCGTTTTTTCGGGAATGGTGAGGGAAACCCGGTCAATGATTTTCTTATTTCCATAAGAGAAGCTAACATTTCTCAACTCAATCCGGCTGCTCTTAGGCTCAATATCCTGACCGCTGATGTCCATCGGCTGGATAGCCAAGACTTGATTGACCATATCAACTGACAGATCAACAATGCGCAGGAGAGAAGAGAAAGAACCAACGCCGTCAAGATTTTCATAAATCATAAAACCACTGACAATCATCATAATGGTTACCAGCAGCTCCATACTGCCATTGAGATAAAAATAGATAGAGAAAAGACCCATAAAGAGACCGGTCAGCTTGGTCACCATGCCCTGGAGGGCAATGTAAGGTGAGGTCACGAGTGTCATTTTGGTATCTAGCTGACTCTTGCCTTCAATAGCCTTGGACAGCTTCTTGGCAGAACGGTTGACCAGATTGTAGTTCTTAACTTCAGCAATCCCTTGGCTGTACTCCAAAACAACGGCTACTAGGTCCATATCCGCCTGATACTTGTCATCAGAAACCTTGCCAACTTGCCAACGCATGAGGGTATTTGGCAGGAGAAAGAGGACGAGACCCACCAAGAGAACCAGACCAACCCGCCAGTCATAGAGAAAGACCAAAATAGTGATGAGACCAGTCGTCAGAAAGCCCTGCACAGTCATCATAACCACTCGCGTAGCTACATCAGACAGCCCTTCCAGCGTATTAGTCGTAACACTGGTAATCTTGCCCAAACTATTTTGATTAAAGTAACCCATGGGCAGATAGCGCATGTGTTCGGCAATTTCAATCCGCTTCTGAGCACAGGTATGATAGCCAGCTTCTGTCTGTAGCATGGTGATTTTCAGGGTAATCCAGACGTTTAGCACAGTTGATACCAGCATGATGCCCAGAGCCAGCCAGAAAGTCTGGATAGAGAGATTCTTCTCAATCAGTCCCATAACGACTAGGCCGATTGCTGGAATACGCAGAGCGATGATAAAGGACTTGATGATGCCCAGATAAATGGATTGATAAAATTTCCTACGGTCCTCTGCCGTACAGAAATCAAAGAATTTCTTCAGTATATTAAGCATGAGTCAGCCCTCCTTCCATCTCATCACTATCCCTGGTAGCAATATGGGCCTGCCACATAGAAGCATAAAGCGGACTGGTTGCCAGCAATTCTTCATGCCGACCTCTAGCTTCAATCCGACCATCATTGACCAGGACTATCTGGTCTGCACTCATAATCGTAGACAGCCTGTGAGCAATGACAATCAAGGTCCGACCCTCAATCAGACGAGCCAGACTGGACTGAATCCGTGCTTCATTTTCCGGATCCGTATAAGCAGTCGCTTCATCCAAGATAAGAATCGGCGCATCCTTAAGCATGGCACGGGCGATGGCAATCCGCTGACGCTCCCCACCAGATAGATGACCGCCGCCAGAGCCTACTTGAGTTCCAAAGCCGTCTTCTAAGTTCATGATAAAGTCATAACAGCCGCAGCGACGGGCAATTTCGATGACCTCTTCATCAGAAGCTGCTGGATTTCCCATCCGGATATTTTCCATAATAGTCTCATCAAAGAGATAGTTATCTTGGGTCACGTAAGCAATCTGCCGACTGTAATAGTCTAGCGGAAGCTGGCGAATGTCCAAGCCACCATAGGTAATCTGACCAGAAGTGACATCCCAGAAAGAAGCTAGAAGCTTGGCAATTGTAGACTTACCTGAGCCTGATGGCCCAACTAAAGCATTGATGCTGCCAGCCTTAATATCTAGCGAAATGCCATGTAGCACCTCCTCTTCATCTGTATAGCCAAAGCTGACATCCGTCATGACCAGATCCCTTCCTTTTGGAAGTTCTCGCAGCTCCTGAGGCCTTTTCAAATCAGGCTTTTCCAGAATATCAATGACTTGACCAAAAATAGTGCCGATTTTCCGTAAATCATCCATGTAACTAGCCACTAAAATCAGAGGAGTCAGAAGACTGAGCGAAAGAATAATCATTAGAATGAAATTGCCGGCAGTCAAGCTGCCTTGCAGATAGAAATAACAGCCAGCCGGCAGCAGAAAGAGCAAGCCTGATGGCAGAAAAGCAGTCACAATGCCCATCTCCAGATTGAACTTGCGCATCCACTCAATAAAGCAGTCTGCTCCTTCTCTAGCAGCTGTCACAAACTTATCGTAAGAGAACTTTTCCTTGCCAAAAACCTTGATAACCTCAATCCCATTGATGTATTCCACCGCTGTATCATTGAGTTTTTTTGTCTTGACTAGAGTATTTTGATAGTCTGCTTCGCTATTAGCAACCATCCGCATATAGGCCAGCGCCACAATGGGAATAGTCAGGAGAGACAGCAAGGTTAGCCGCCAATCAATAACCAGCATAGCAATGAGAACAATAATCGGACCAAAAATCCCAGCAGTAAACTCTGGAATCAGGTGGGCCAAGGTCGTTTCGGTCGCATCCACCCGCTCAACGATAATGTTTTTATAACTGCCTGATGACTGACTAAGCACTGTACCTAGAGGCAGCCTAGCCAGCTTGTCTGTCAGGCGGTGCCGCATTTCCGCTAGAATCTTAAAAGTAGCCGTATGTGACAGCATGGTGGAAATACCATGAAATCCCCAGTAGCCAATCCAGGCTAGACCTGCCCATGCCGACTGTAGCAGGTAGAAATTCCAGTTTTTATTGCCAGCCAAGAGCTGATTAATCATTCCACCAATAAAGAAATAAGGCAGAAATCCTGAAAGTACAGAGACAAAGGCAAAAATCAGACTGAGTCCAAAATATATCTTATGAAGGGAAACAAAGTCCCAGATCCAAGCAAGAACAGATTTTTTCTTCATAGAATTTCCTTCTTTCTATCAAAAACCTAGCAAACCTCCCCAGTCAAACAAGTCCATGATGGAATGGCAAAATTCCAGCGCCTGCTCTTGGGGCCAGTCTTGAGCCAAGGGCTCAAATACAGCTGTGTAATAAGCTGTCATGCACGATCGCAGAAACTCGTGTTTGACCAAATGATTGATCTTACCTTCTTTGTAAGCCAGCTCCAAATAGCGATAAGTCTCGTCAGCAGCCAAATGAGGCAGACGCATCCTGAAGTCCGCTTGCGAAGAACCCTGAGATTTAAAGAGCAAGAGCTGCATAATATCTTTATGCTCATAGAGAATCTGCATCAGGGACTGGAGATCTTCCAAGCTATGGGCCCACATGTCAGACAGGTGTCCCTCTTCTAGGAAAGCATAGTCACGTCGCTTCTGCTCTTGTCCATACTGGTCTAAGGCTGCCAGAGTAGGCTCAAGCAGAGCAGTAAAGAGACTGTCCTTACTCTCATAGCGCTTATAAAGTGCCCCAGTTGTCAAGCCAGCCGCGCGACAAATTCTCCGCAGTGAAGCATCTTGATAGCCATAAGCCAAGAACTCACTCCTCGCGCTTTTCAAGATTTTTTCATTTAACTCATCTGTTTCTTTTTTCATGCTTTCAATTCGATAACACCGTTATCACCTTTCTTCTTTTATTATAAATTCTGACAATTTAACTGTCAAGAAAAAACAAAAAAAGGACGAGAAATATTTTCATAAGTCTAGTTCTACTTCCCTTTCCTCTTGTAAATATGACAAAAGGAGCTTATTGACAAGCTCCTCTAGAATTTTACTTTTTATTAGGTGCATAAATCATGCCAGTACAGTCAAAATATTCCTGTCGACGAAAGCCGAGCTCTTGATAAAACGCTAGATTTTTATCTGACTGCTCCGTTGCCAGCTGGATTTGGTAAACATCCTTAAATCTTTCCAATGTTTTCTGAAGAAGGCTTCGTCCAATCCCCTGACGCTGGTAGTGTGGATACACCAGCAAATCCTGAATGAAGACAATGGTAAGTCCATCCCCGACTGCTCGAATCAAACCAACCAACTTATCTTCGTCATAGGCCGCCATCACAAACAAGGACTGATGGAAAGCCCGCTCTAACTGCTGAGGACGATTGGTGTAATTGCTCCAACTAACCGAATCATAGAGGTCTAGTACTGCCGCAAAATCTAGCTGCGGATTTGTTTTATAATGAATCATAGTCCTCTCCTTGTTTTTTCTCTGTTTGATTGCCGAAACCTTCTAAAACTTTATCGAACTTGAGTCAGCACTCCGTCTTGCATCTCATAGACCTTGTCAACCTCGTCCAGCAAGCGGGTATCATGGGTAATCATGACCACGCTCTTATGGAATTTCTGGGTCACTTCTTTGAGTAGATGGACCACGCGCTTGGCCCGCTCTGTATCCAGACTAGCTGTCGGCTCATCAGCCAAGATAATATCAGGACTGTTGTAAAGTGCTCGGGCGATAGCAGCTCTCTGCCGTTCCCCGCCAGACAATTCTTTCGGATACTGCTTGAGAGTTCCTTTAAGATCCAGCAACTCAATCAGACTGTCCAGTTCTGTCCTTTCTTTTTTAGATAAGCGGTCAATCAGCTGGAACTGGTCTTCGATTTTCAGAAAAGGAATGAGATTGGAAGCTTGCAAAATAAAGCCGAAATCATTGAAACGTAGGGCTGCTCGTTCCTTTTCCTTGAGCTGAAAGGTATCTTTCCCATGCAGCAGAATCTGTCCTTTTGAGGGAGTTTGCAAATGGCCCAGCAAGGTCAGAAAGGTTGTTTTACCCGATCCTGACGGCCCAATAATAGCTACAAACTGCCCTGCTTCCAGTTGAAAATCAGTTGGTTTCAGGGCTTGAACTAGCGTATGCCCCTGACCATATTCTTTTGTAACCCCTTTTAGTTCTATGATTGACATTTACTCACCTCCGATCGCTGTGATAGGGTCAATTTTCAGAACCCGATGAATGGACAAGAGTCCGCCAGCCAGTGACATGAAAACAATCAGGACAATCAATCCAGCATAAGCTCGCCAGTCACTGTAAAAAGGCATAGAAGCTGGCAAGACTAGCTGGGTTCCCAAAAGAGCCAAGACAGCTAAGCTGATTCCCAGAGTGGACAGGATGAAAATCTGCCAAAAAATAGAAGCAATAATCTTCCCACTGGCAATTCCTTGGGCGCGCATAATACCATAAAGATGCGTCTTTTGGATGGTAATGATGTACATAAAAATTCCCAATACCAAAAATGTAATCAGAACCATGGCCCCAATCATAAAGGAAAAAGTCAGTACCTGAGGCTGATAACCAGGGATATTTTCTATAAAATCACTCATAGAGAGCTGACTAAGTCCAGCTTCTTCAATCTTCTGACCATCCTTGACCACAAGTGCACTGATATTCTTAACCTGACTTGAGCCGTACTTTAATTCCCTGAAATCTTCCAGAGTCATAAAGAGAACTGGCTGAGTTAAGTAGCTGTTATCCTCTGTGAAGCCAACAACCTGATAGAGGCGCTCACTGCCATTGAGCTGGAGTTGATCCCCTAGTTTTACACCTTTTTGCTGCAGGCGCTTATCCGCAATAACTTCATAAGCAGTCTCAGCAGGACGTCCCTCAATAATGTCAGGCGCTAGAAAACTATCCCAAGACAGACCAAAAACCTGAGCATTGAGTTTATCAGTGCCATCTTCATAATTGGCCACTGCTGCTGTCTGTCCCAAAGCAGCGATTGAGTCCCCTTGAAGCAGGCGGCTGTACTCCTCTTCCTTGAGAGTCGAAGAAACCAGATTCTTATTGGCGTACTCCGACAAAACGATCGACTCAGCCTGCCATTGGTCCAAAGCCAAGCGATTGAGCCTAGCCAAACCAACGGAAAGACTGGATAAAAAGAAAACCATATAGGTAATGAGAAAGACCATAGCAACCACTAAACGATAACGCCCGCGACTGTAGACAATCTCTTTAAAAGCTAAAAACAAAGCTGTCCTCCTTTGAGATATTCTATCTATTATACCATAAAGAAGCAAACTGGAAAAACTATCCTGTCAATCTCCCTCCATATGCTCTCTGACAAAGCCCGCCAGACCGACTGCTGTCACCCTAGCATGAAAATCACTCATTTGCTGAACCTGATAACAAGGATGAGCCAGCCAGTAAGTCAGAGTTCCCATAAAGGACGCGACCTGATGATTCAGCAGCAAATCCGCTTCTACCAACTCTAAATGTGGATCAGCCAAGGAAATACTCTGCGAGAAAATCCCCCTCAAAGCTTCCTGCAACCGCCGCGAACTAGTTGGACTGCCATTTGGACCCAAAAGAATGGCCAAGTCTTCCAAGTGAGTCTCAAAAAAATGAAAAAGATTTTGTTTCTCATGGATATAGTCTTCCACTTTAAAATCCTTTTCTAACTTGAACAAGCAAGTAGAATCTAGAGCCTCTTGATAATAGACCTGCAAATCATCTAGCAAGCGGTTTTCTATCTTCTCAAGCAGATCATATTTATCCAGAAAATGCCGATAAAAGGTACTGCGATTCACTTCTGCCAAGTCAATCAGCTGACGAATACTGATAGTTTCAAAAGTCTGCTCTTTCATCAGCTGCAGCAAGCTAGTCTCTAACTGCTTTTCTGTCTTTCTTCTTTTTTTCTCATACATGCCATTCACCTCAAAATGCAACAGTCTCTCTAAAATTGATGCTTGTATGCCATCCAGCTCCCACTATATAATAAATATAAGCAGAAGACAAGAACAAGAGGATTAAAAAATGAAGATTATTATCAATCAAAAGGAAGTCAGTCAAGAAAGAATTGAGCAATGGCGGAAGCAGAGAACCCTTAAAGCAGCTAAGATGCTTAATCTACAGCTACCTAATACTGACAACACGGAGATTTTAGACCAAGCCCTACTGGAAGAAAAAATGAAGCTGACATACGAGGAGCTAATTCAGAAAATCGGAACTAAACTCAAATGGAGCCAATATTTGATGAAATGGGCGGCCAAATGGTCCAAGAAACCACGAAAAAGAGCTGTTGTAACGATTTTTGCAAGTGGATTGACTGCTGCTTCTTTCAGTAAAAAGCTAGAAAAGTTGATGTTAGAAAAGACAAATGTTCATAAACGAGTCAATCTTGGTACCTGTCCAGACCATTATGCCATGCAGCCACACGGCAGCAAACTGGAAGTCATTGAGACTGCAGGAAACAGCCCACTGCCAACACAGTTTTTCCTTGACCTTGGTGGTGAAGCTGAAATAGTGGAGCCTCGTGATGCGTCTTATCCCTTCCAAACTGTCGGTGCCGCCAGTCTAGCGAATGGTTGCAATATCGGTGGCATTCGCCATCAGTTTCGCGACACAGAAAAAGGCCTAGAAGCCCGATTCTGCGTCGAATTCCCCAGCCTTTGTCCAGACAGCCTTATCAAAGAACACCAGCTCCACCTAGCTGCCGAATGGTCAAGATGGATAACTTGGTGCAGAGAACAAAAATAATGAATTTTCTTTCATGAAAAGAACTAACAAGCCATGCAAAAACAGCCTACTGCCATCATAAAGAGACCGCAGCAAGGCTGTTTTTCTTCTACACCTAATCAAAGACAATCATGGACTTAATGGTCTTGCGTTCATCCATGTCTTTATAAGCTTGATCAATATCTTCTAGTTTGTAGCTCGAAGTAAAGACGCGACCTGGATTAATATCACCATCAAGAACTGCCTTGAGCAAGATTTGCTTGTCGTAAGTCGTGACAGAGGCCGCACCGCCTGCCACTGTAATATTTTGAGCAAAGGTAGAACCAAGAGCTCGGTTATTATAGTGAGGCACACCGACAAAGCCCAAGCGGCCGCCGTTGTGCAGGACTCCTAGAGCTTGATCAACAGCTGCTTCTGTTCCGACACATTCCAGAGCTGCATCTGCACCACCACCAAGGATTTCACGGACCTTGGTAATTCCTTCTTCACCACGTTCAGCCACAACAGCTGTCGCCCCTGACTCTAAGGCCATCTTTTGCCGATCTTCGTGACGGCTCATGAGAACGATTTGGGAAGCACCACGCATTTTAGCAGCAATCACAGCGCATTGCCCCACAGCTCCATCGCCAATAACGACCACCTTATCACCAGGCTTGACATCTGCCACACGTGCAGCATGATAGCCAGTTGGCATGACATCGGCCAGTGTCAAGAATGATTTGAGCATACCTTCTGTATAATCAGAGGGCTGGCCCGGAATTTTGATAAGAGCCCAGTTAGCAAATTCGAAGCGCATATATTCTGCTTGTACTCCATTTGACCAGTTGTTACCAATATGAGAATCACAAGTGCCATCAAATCCTGCTCGACAGGCATCACATTGCCCGCATCCATGAGTAAATGGAGCAATAACAAAATCGCCAGGTTTAACAGTCGTTACTGCATCCCCGATTTCTTCGACAATTCCAATGGCTTCATGCCCACTATTTTGATGGCCTGCTTCAATATCTGGACTGCGGTAGCGCCATAGGTCAGAGCCACAGACACAGGTCCGAACAATCCGAATAATGGCATCATCTGCCTCAATGATTTGCGGACAATCAATATCAGTCAGTCCAACTTGACCTGCTTTTGTATAAACTGCCAATTTCATCGTTTCTTCTCCTTTGATATCTTTATAGTAACTATTATACAACTTAGAGCACCCTTCAAGTCAAATTTTTGACATCATTTAAGATAAAATTCTTATAAAAAAGGAAACTCCTTTCTCAGAGTTTCCTAGTTAGATTCCCTCACTGCTCATCCTGTTGTCCTGAGCAGAATGAAAAGCGCTTTACTGCTTGGTAAAGGTCAGAGTGTCTGGATCATCATCCAATTCGTCCACAATCAGCTGATTGCCATTTTGGCGGTAACTTTTGACATCATCACCAACAATCAGTCTTTGATTAGCAGCATCTACTTGTACCTGCTTGATTTCCTTACTGCCATCGACCTCGGTCTCAGTCCAGGTACCAGTCGTACCATTGATTTCTAGGACATGCTGGTCACCATCATGGTCGGTTGCTTGGTAGCGCCCGTCTAGATTAGTAGCCTGCCCTGCATTTGATGATGAAGAAGGCTGATTAGAGGAAGATGCGGCTGATGACTGCGAAGTCTGATTTTGCGCAGATTGTGATGTTTGGCCTTGTGTATTCTGTGATGAACTAGTATTCCCTCCTTGGTTGGTATTGCCTGAGCAGGCAGCCAGTAGAACTGCCGCTGTCAGAGATAGAATTCCGATAAAGGCTTTTTTTGTAATAGTCATATCGCTTTCTCCTTTTTCTACATTTGTAGTTTATACTTATATTCTACACTTGTCTGTTTCATTTGTCAAGAAAAAGCAGTTTTTATTATAAGGAAAATACATCTAAAGGAAATGACTCACTCTGACTGAACTTTGCTATTCAGACGCCAATTGTCCTGATAGGTTTCCCGAGCTAACTTGACAAAATAGTTCCCTGTCGTATAATGATTCTATAAAAGATAAAAGGAGAAAATTATGCCAATCAGAAAAGCCCAAGTCAGCGATATTCCTGCATTACAAGGACTCCTTCAGCAAGTCCTGCTTGTCCACCATCAAGCTCGTCCGGACATTTTCAAGGCCAAAGGAAGCAAGTTTAGCAATGAAGAATTAGAGAAGATTCTGGGACAAGAGTCCACCCCTATTTTCGTCTTTGAAAGTGAATCTGGAGAAATCCTCGGTCACCTCTTTTGCTCCATCAAGGAACCTGTCAGTCCTGTACTCAATCCCATCAAGACACTTTTTATCGAGGATTTATGTGTACATGAGAAAGCCAGAGGGCAAAAGGTTGGCGAGCAGCTTTACCGCTTTGCGGAAGACTATGCTCGGAAAATCGGCTGCTATAATCTGACTCTCAATGTTTGGAACGATAATGTCGGAGCCCTGCGTTTCTATGAGCGATTAGCGCTTCAGGCTCAGGAAACTGTGATGGAGAAGATACTTTGATCTTGAAAGACAAATTTTAGGAAGCGCTAGCAATAGTTTTCGGATATACCCTACCAGCAGAATTAACTATTTTATTTGCCGAGGAATTTTCGATACAATAGACCATAATCCCTAATGAAAGTGAGAAATCTTATGACAAAATCAAAATTTCAACTGGTTGGATCACTTCTGCGCCCAGAAAATCTCCGCCAATATAAGACAGAAATTGAGCACCGCGATGATATTCAATATCCCTTCTACGACAGCTTCCCAGGCTACCATGAGACGGAGACAGCTGACATCAAGGAGATTATCGCTGAGCAAAAGGCTAAGGGTATTGACATCCTGACGGATGGAGAATACTCCAAGTCTATGTGGCATCTGGACTTTGTCTGGGGCCTTAAGGGAATTGAGCGCTACATTGCTGACCACGGCTATACCTTCAAGGACCACGACGGCGGGCAATACGAGACTCGGAAAGATATTGGTATCCGAATCACAGAACCACTCTCTGGTAAAAATCACCACTTTATCGAGATTTATAAGCTAGTCAAGGATGAAGCTGCTGGCCAAGATACCAAGCTGACTGTCTGGGGACCTGCCCATGCTTATACTGAGTTAGCCGTCTTTGACCGCTTGGCGGGACCAGGACAAGTTTATGAGACCAATGAAGCTTTGAAAAAAGGCTTGATTCAGGCCTACAAGGAATTTTTGGACGACTATAAGGCTGCTGGCGGACATATTATCCAGTTTGACGATTGCCTCTGGGAACTCTTTGACGAGTCCAATCCTGCCAGCTTCTTTGCGGAAGGGAATGCTAGTCTGGCTGACCTAGCAGACGAGTTTGTCGCTATTAATAACGAAGTCGTAGACTACGCTCATGAGCTAGGACTGACTGTCTGGACCCACAACTGCCGTGGTAACTACGAAAGCCGCTCTGCTGCCGAGGGTACCTACGAAGCTATCGCGGAAAAATTCCTGCGCAACCAACACTATAATCGCTACTTCCTAGAGTGGGACAGCGATGTAGCTGGTGATGTATCAGCCCTAGCAGCTTTGAAGGACAAGAATGCGGAAGTCGTTTTAGGACTGCTCTCCAGTAAAACCACAGGCTTGGATGACGAAAAACGCGTCCTAGACCTGCTTGAGAAAGCAGCAAGCGTTCTACCGAAAGAGCGTCTCCTGCTCTCCCACCAATGCGGCTTTGCCTCTTGCGACTCTGGAAACGAACTCACCATTGAGCAACAATGGGCAAAAATCAAACAAGGCCAAGAAATCGCCCAAAAATTCTGGGGATAATAAGCAAAAAAGCGGAATAACCGCTTTTTTCTATGCTTTTAAAATCAATTTGGGACTGTATTAGATCTCTTAGATGAACTCCAGTTTCATCTGCATCTGTTCAATATATTAAATCTTGGAGTATCAGGAAAGTTCAATTCGCTTGAGCCAATTTTCAACCAAGGCCGTAAAGAGAGCCTCTTGATCTATCTGTGCATTGTGGCCAGCAAGATCCATTACAGCATGAGTTGCCCTTGGATAATAGTGAGACAGTTGCGCTAACTGCTGGAAGCCTACGACTTGGTCCTGCTTCCCTGCTATAAAAAGGCTGGGCTTATCGTAGCCCTTTTCCTGTATCTCTTGATCCACTTCAAACGAAAAAGAATAGTTTTCTTGCAGCTTTTGGACAAAGGGAGCATTCATCATCTGAACCCCTGCTAGGATTTCTTTTTCAAACCGTTGATAAGTTTCTTTAGTCTGTAAAATCGCTAAATCAACGAAATCTTCGCTTTTGCCTGCTATATCAAAACCTACCTCTCTAATTAGCAGGCTGTCTTTTGGAAGAATTCTTTCTTGCGGATTGGGTACAACTACTGGACAAATAAGCAGCAAACCATCAATCTGCGAATTTTTCTTAGCCAAAATTCCTCGAGCAAGATAACCACCATAAGACTCTCCAGCTAAGAGAAAGCTGTGTCCTCCGATTACAGTTTCTATAAAGTTCAGGAGCATCTCTAAAATCGCATCCGCACTTGCAAAAGCAGGATTGGCATCAGACCTACCCATGCCAGGCAAATCTAAATAAATTCTTTTATAGCCAGCATGTTTCTCAAAAATAGGTTCCAAACATCCTTCCATCAATTCAGATGAACAGCCCAAACCATGAATTGCCAAGACTGGTTTTCCTTGGCCAATCACTTTATAATATAATTTATTTCCCTGATAAGTAAAAAACATTTTTTCTCCAATCATACCTTAAAGACACGTTTTGCTCGAGGTGAAGCCTTTATCGAAACTAGTCAAAATAATATTGTTAATAAGCCTAACAAATTATTCTTATCATCTACACCCCTCAAAGCTACTAGACAAACAAGCTTATTCTTTCTCCTTGATTTCAGAGCTTCATGCCTCATCCCCAAATAACAAAGTGGAATTCTGCAGATAAGGATTAGGATACTTGACTAGCAGGTCCCTTACAGCTCTTACCAAGTCTTTTTGCTCAGCCTGACCGGATTGGTAACGAAGCAAAAGTAGCATAAAATCTTCTTTTTCAGTTGTACTGGCTTTTTTCTTAAAATAGCCCCAAACATGCTGAAAGGCATTGCAGACCTGACCGCGATTTTCAGGCAAGGCTACCGCCTGGTCAATCAATTCTTGAACATGTGCTGCTTCCACCGAGTCACTTTTTAGATATTGGCGGATTTCCAGATAGATCTTACTTGAATGACTGAGAACCAGATATTTATTTCTAGCCCAAAGAGTCTGACATTGGGAGATTTGGTTTAGATTATTCATGATTACTTTTCCTACTGATTTTCAATTTCGAATTCTTCTCGTTTCGTCTACATCATTGCTCGCATCCCAGTAATAAGTTTGCCGAGATAGAAAGCAAATCAACTATGATTTGAATTGGATTTCGAAGAGTATTAATCAAAATCCCCAATCACATGACTGGGGAATAATTCATTAGCGCACCTCTGCCCCAAGTTTGTCGGTCAGAGATTTTTCGATTTTTTCCATGTATTTAGCCACTTCTTCGTCAGTCAGGCTGGCTTCTGGATTTTGGAAAGTCAGGCTGTAGGCCATGGATTTGAGGCCGACACCTAGCTTGTCACCAGAGAAGATATCAAAGAGCTTAATATCGGTCAAGCGCTTGATACCAGCTGCTTGGATTGCATCAAGAACCTCTTGGTGAGTGATTTCTGCTTTGAGCAAGAGGGCCACATCACGGCTGACAGCTGGGAATTTAGTGATTTCTGTAAATGGCTGGGCTGGCTGAAGCTGCTCTTCAATAGCAGACAAGTTGAGTTCAGCCACATAAGTTTCAGGAATATCGTAAGCCTTGGCTGTCGCAGGATGGACTTGACCGACAAAGCCGACAGGCTGGCCATTGATAGAGATTAAAGCAGTCCGACCAGGATGCAAACTCTTAATCTGGCTGCTAGCCGCGTATTCAGCTGTCAAGCCCAACTTAGCAAAGAGTGCTTCCACTACACCCTTAGCATAGAAGAAATCAACTGCTACTGGCTTGGTCTGGAAGTCTTTTTCATTAACCAGACCTGTCAAAGCAAAGGCAAAGCTATTGATTTCATTTGGCAGTTCTTCCTTAGGATTGCCGGTCTGCTCAAAGACTTTTCCAATCTCATAGAGAGCTAGGTTCTTATTTTTACGAGCCACATTGTAGGCTAGGGAGTCCAAAATACCAGAAACCATGTTCTGACGAAGAACAGAGCGCTCCACTGTCATAGGCCACATGAGCTCAGTCAAGTTGCTAGGATTGAGAGTGAACTCAACCGCCTTTTCTGGCGTCGTCAAAGCATAGGTGATGATTTCTGTCAGTCCAGCTCCCTCTGCTAAAGTCCGCACTTGACGGCGCAGTTTCTGCGTTGCAGTCAATTCACCAGCAGTCCCGTCATCTTTGGGTAGGCTAGCTGGCAATTTGTCGTAGCCATAAATACGAGCAATTTCTTCATAGAGATCCGCTTCGATTGCAATATCCCAGCGACGGCGAGGTACACTGACAGTGAACTGTTCAGCATTTCCTGACAAGCCAAAGCCAAGTCTACGGAAGACATCAACGATATCTGTATAGAGCAAGTCTGTTCCCAGAACTCGATTGACATCCGTGAGACTGGACACCACTTCTACATCACTAGTGTCTAAGCTACCAGCGGATACGATACCAGCCTGAACTGTCGCTCCTGCCAAGTCCGAAATCATGCTAGCTGCCGCATCCATGGCCTCATTAACCGTTGCCACATTGATGCCTTTTTCAAAGCGGGAAGATGATTCCGAGCGCAGGTTGAGGCGACCGCTGGTCTTGCGGATTGATTTTCCATCAAAGACAGCTGCTTCCAAGACGACACGAGTGGACTGGCCAGAGATTTCGGTCGCTGCTCCACCCATGACACCAGCCAAAGCCACTGGCTTATCTGCCACAGTGATAACTAAATCGCTGACTTCTAGATCCCGCTCTTCGCCGTCCAGCGTCACCAGTTTTTCACCAGCACGCGCTTCCCGCACGACAATCTGGTCGCCCTCAAACGTATCCAGATCAAAGGCGTGCATAGGCTGACCAAAGTAGAGCAGGATGTAGTTGGTCACGTCCACTACATTGTTAATCGGACGGATACCTTCGTTCATGAGGAGATTTTGCATCCACTGAGGACTTGGGGCAATGGTGACATTTTCCAAGATACGAGCCGCGTAATAAGGGGCTTTCTCCGTCTCAAGGGCAACTGAAAGACTGTCAGTTGCCTGCTTTTCATTTTCCACCAGCGGAAAATCTTTGAAATGTACTGACTTGTCATAGATTGCAGCCACTTCATGAGCCACCCCGCGCATAGACAGAGCATCTGCCCGGTTTGGTGTGATGGAAAGCTCGATAATCTCATCGTCCAAGTCAAGATAAGAGAAGACTTCCTCACCTGACACTGCTTCTTCAGGCAGGATTTGAATGCCATCCGCAAATTCCTTTGGCACGACAGAATCAGAAATGCCCAGCTCACCCAGAGAGCAGATCATACCCAGTGACTCCAAGCCCCGGATTTTCCCTTTTTTAATCTTATAATTTTCGGCAATGCGAGCACCCGGCAGAGCCACCATGACCTTGATGCCTGCGCGAACATTTGGAGCACCACAGACAATCTGACGGTTCTCCTCTTCTCCAACATTGACTTTACAGACATGCAGGTGGGTATCAGGAACATCCTCACACGATACCACCTCACCAACAACAATTTTTGACAGGCCAGCAGCTGGTGATGTCACACCTTCCACTTCAATTCCTGTCGTTGACATTTTCTCAGCCAGCTCAGCGCTCGCCACATCAATGTCTACTAACTCTTTTAACCACTTATAACTTACTAGCATTTTTAAGATACCAAGGGCGTCAAAAACGACTGAAAAATAGGAGATTGGCTAAGCATTCGACGAATGATCGCAAATCTATCTTTTTTCCGAGTTTTTAGCCCGGGTTCAATTCCTTTCTCTATTCTATCGCTGAGGAACTTGACCGACCAAATTTTAGGGTTTTGTCTGAAAGCCCGATTTCAGACAAATCATCTAAATTTAAAGCTTTTAGGTCGTATCATTTCCTCTCTTTAAATTTTCTTTTTTATTTCAATTTCTTGCGCAGCAGCCAGTCTGTGTCCACTGTCTCACCAGTGATATAGTCGTGCTGGCTAAATTTTTCAAAGCCGTATTTGAAGTAAAAATCTTGAGCTCTAAAATTCTTTTCCCAGACGCCTAGCCAGACCCAGTCAAAGCCTCGTTTCTCGGCTTCTTCTAAGGCAAATTCAAACATTTCCTTGCCCAAACCTTGACCATGATAGGCTTTCAACACATAAATTCGCTGAACCTCAAAGGCCTGTGGCAATTCGTGCTCCGTTTGAGCCTGTCCCCAGTTAAACTTGAGAAAACCAGCAATTTCACCGTCTTTGACAACAAAATAAGTCTCTGACTCAGGATCCGCCAGCTCCTTTTCGATAGTTGCAAGCGACAGCTCATTGTCAAAATAATGAGCCATATCAGCTTCCTTGATAAAAGGACCAAAGGTTTCTTGATAGGTCGCGACCTCCAACTCCCGCAGGAGGGGCGCTTCTTCTTTTTTGACTCTGACTAGCATACTGCACTCCTTTCTCAGAAAAGCTGCATCTGTGAATACAGGTTTCTACTTAAACTGCTGAGAAAAACGAATATCTCCTTGGTAGAATCCACGAATATCGTTGATACCGTAGCGGAGCATAGCTACCCGCTCTTGGCCGAGACCAAAGGCAAATCCAGAGTACTTCTCTGCATCAATACCGCTCATTTCCAACACGCGCGGATGCACCATACCAGCTCCCATAATCTCAATCCAGCCAGTCTTCTTGCAGACATTACAGCCGGCTCCGCCACACTTAAAGCAGGAAACATCCACTTCAACAGACGGTTCAGTGAATGGGAAGTAAGATGGACGCAGACGGATACTGCGATCTTGGCCAAACATCTTCTGGACAATCAGCTGCAGCGTTCCTTGCAAGTTTGCCATGGAAATATTTTCTCCAACCACCAAGCCTTCAATCTGATGGAACTGGTGGGAGTGAGTCGCATCATCGGTATCCCGACGGAAGACACGCCCTGGTGAGATCATCTTGAGTGGTCCTTTAGAAAAGTCATGAGCATCCATAGCCCGCGCTTGTACCGGACTGGTGTGGGTTCTGAGCAGGATTTCCTCTGTAATGTAGAAAGTGTCCTGCATATCTCGTGCTGGGTGGTCCTTAGGCAGATTCATCCGCTCAAAGTTGTAATAGTCCTTTTCCACTTCAAAGCCGTCCACGACCTGATAGCCCATCCCGATGAAAATATCTTCGATTTCCTCACTAGTCTGACTAAGAATATGACGGTTCCCTACCGGAATTTGACGGCCTGGCAGGGTCACATCCAAGGACTCCTCAGCCAGTTTCAGAGCGACTAATTGCTCTTCCATATCTTGTGCAGTCTTTTCAAAGGCTGCTGTCAGAATATCACGCGCTTCATTGACATGCTTCCCGATAATCGGCCGCATTTCAGCTGAGATATCCTTCATCCCTTTCAAGACTTCAGTCAGTGAACCTTTTTTACCCAAGACAGCTACACGCAAGTCCTGTAGTTCCTTTTGATTCTCAGCCTTGAGCTGCTTGAGAGAAGCTAGAGTCTCTTCGCGCAGGCTTTTTAGTTGTTCTTCAATCGTTTTCGTCATTTTCCCTCCAAAATAAAAAGCGCGCCAATCTCCATAAGCGGAGCGTTGACACGCGGTACCATCCGTTTTTTATCTGGCAAGCCAGACCTTATTTATCAATCCTAGAGCAAGTGAATTCGCCTAGCTTTCATCTAGAGAGCTTTCAGTCGCTGGCTCCCCTCCCTGTTAAACTTCCCCTAGGTTACTGGTCTTGCGGATTGCTATTCAGTTATACTTCATTCTAACAGATTTCTAAACATTTCGCAAGCTAATCCAGCTGATTTCTACATTGAACTAAACCTCTACCCTTTCATCCTCCTTTTGAAAATCCAGACAGAAGGGATAAAGAATAGAAAAGCATAAAGCAAAACCCAAAACAGATGAGGCAAAAGTGAACTCAAATCTTGAGCCAATGCTAACTGAACAGCCTTTGCTGCATGGGCAAATGGCAAGGCATTGCAGAATGCTTCAAAACCACCTCCTATCATCTCAATCGGAAGCACTGCTCCACTGAGAAAAACTGTGGCGTTGACAAGAATAGTCCCAAAACCACTGACTGCATTACTGCTAGAGAAGGCTGAGCCTAAAAGCAAGCCTAACGAAATAAAGAGCAGAGCTACTGGAATCAAAACCAAGAGAGCGTAAAAAGTTCCCAGATTTAAGGATAAACCAAAAATCATGGCAGTCGCAAAACTAGCTATACCCTGCAAGAGTGCCAGAGATAGGACTGGAATCGAATAGCCTAAGATATAATCCACACTTCTAAGCGGTGTAGATAGGAGACGCATGAGAAAAGAGCTATTGCGATCCGTGGCCATTAAACTGCCAACAAAAATAGTTAGCCAAGAAGCACCAAACACCATCATACTAGGGGCAAAATTTTCAATGGAAAAGATGGCTGGCATCCCTTTGAGGCTCTGTTTCATAAGGGACAGGGCGATAATCAGAAAGACCGGAAAACCAATTCCCATCAGACTGCTGACATAATCACGCATGATTTCTTTGAAATTGCGCTTTGCAAAAATGAAGGCTCTCATGCTAATTCCCCTCCTTCCGTATAGGACAAAAAGGCCTCTTCAAAATCCTTCTTGCCGGAAGCTTGGATAATTTCCTCCGCTGTCCCCAAGATCTGCACCACTCCCTTATCCATAATGCAGAGTCGGTCGGCCAAAGCCTCGGCTTCTTCTAGATAATGGGTGGTCAGAATCACTGTAACTTTTCCCTTTAGCTGCTCAATATTCTTCCATAACTCCCTTCTAGCCCGTACATCCAGCCCCAAGGTCGGTTCGTCCAGAAACAAAATCTTGGGCTGACTGATTAGAGCCATTGCAATACTGAGCTTGCGCTGCCAGCCACCTGACAGGGACTTGGCCCGATCATGCTGCCTATCCGTCAGGTCAAATGTCTCCATCAGATGCTCTGTCTTTTGCGCCGCTTCTTCCTTAGAAAATCCATATAAACGAGCAATCATCTCCAGATTTTCCCTGACTGTCAGCTTGGGAGCAACAGCTGTTTCCTGAGGCGAAACATTAATCATTTCCTTGACAGCAGCTTCCTCCTTGCGAATGCTATAGCCTAGCATTAGGGCATCTCCTGCTGTCGGCTCAACTAGACAGGACAGCATCTTAATCGTTGTTGTCTTCCCCGCACCATTAGAGCCCAGCATGGCAAAAAATTCACCCTCTTCAATTTTTAGATTCAAACCATCAACAACCGTTTTTGAGCCGTATTGCTTGGTCAAATCCTGCATCTCAACTGCATACATAAGGACATCTCCTTTCATCAGATATGAGGAACTAAAAAACGAAATGTAATTTAAAGATATGACTTTGACATCTAAAGCTAGTCACAACTTACTCATTTAGCTAAAAACTAAGCTATTTTCACTCAATCTCGAAAGAGTTTGGTATAAGTTGTATAACTTCTTATACTTATTATACACCCATTCATTAGTAGTAGCAAATAAAAGCAAAAGAAAAAATCTGCTTGAGCAGATTCCGATTTTATAAATCACTTTTTGAATTTTTGTCTCCATTGAAGGTCTGATTAAATAGATCTTCATAGAGCTCGTAACGCTGGATGGCAATGCCTTGCTGGGCATCTGCAAAGAGGACCAGAGCATCCCCAGGTTGAATTCCAAACATATCTCTCACTTCTTTGGGAATGACAATCTGCCCCTTGGGACCAACCTTGACCGATCCCATATAGCGGTTTTTTTGAATATCTTCTTCCATTCTTTCTTGACTAACTCCCTTTCCGCTTCTATCTTTTCGTAAAATCTACTGGAGCAAACTGCACTTCATTTGCTCTTCTCATTCACTTGAGCCAATTCTATTATACAACTGCGGGAAAGGTTTTACAAGAAGAGACTATCGAGAAAAAGAAGTCTGTCAATCAACAGACTCCTTTTCTTTCTATTTAATCACTTGTCCTGCTTCTTTCAGAACATCTTCTGGTACAGTAATGCCAAGTTCTTTGGCATTTTTGGTATTGATAACAGATTTACCTGTATCAAAAATATCTACTGCAGTATCAGCAGGTTTAGCACCTTTAAGGACTTTAGCTGCCATTTTACCAGTCGCAACACCTAGGTCATACTGGTCTACAACGACAGAGGCAAGACCTCCTTCTTCTACCATGGCCGTCGCACTTGGATAAATCGGTTTCTTGGCTTCTTTATTGCTGGATATAACTGTCGCAAAAGCTGACGCAATGGTATTATCAATTGGAATCCAGATAGCATCAACCTTGCCAGTCATGACATTCATGGTTGAAGCAATTTCATTGGTCGAAGGAACAGAGTATTCCTCTACCTTGTAGCCTGCCTCTTCAGCCAATTTTTTGAACTCTTCCACCTGAGTTTTAGAGTTGTCTTCACTGCTAGAGTAGAGCACACCAATAGTTTTGACATCTGGAGTCAATTTTTTAATCAGCTCTAGCTGTTGCTTAGCTGGATTGCGGTCAGAGACACCAGTGATATTGCCACCTGGCTTGTCCAGATTTTTCACTAGGTTTGCTCCGACTGGATCTGTGATAGCTCCCATGACAATAGGCTTGTCCTTAGTAGCTGCAGCCAGTCCTTGGGCAGATGGAGTCGCAATCCCAATCAGCACATCGTTTTCATTGGACACCAGCTGCTTGCTCATAGTAGAGACCTTACTCTGATCTCCCTCAGCATTCATAAAGTCAATCTTAATCTTGTCGCCTTTATAGCCTTCTTCAGCCAGACCATCCTGGATCCCCTTGTAAATCAAATCCAGCGAAGGGTGGCTGACATACTGCAGCACGCCGACCTTGACTGTTTGACTGTCGTCGCCAGTCTTAGAGAGATTGGTCTTTCCGCTCAAGCTGGAATAGACAATCCCACCGATTGCCAAAACGGCCAGAAGGCCTAAGATAGTGATTAATCGTTTGTTTTTCATGTTCTTTCTCCATTTCTATGTTTTATATTTTTTCTGTTTAATCCCTAGGGACGCCATCGTTTAAACATAGGCAATTCTCCTTGTTTTTTTATAATAAGCAACAAAAAACCTCACACAGGTACTCTGTGTGAGGGCGTAAATCGCGGTGCCACCTCAATTATGGAAAATAGCAAATATTTCCCATGTCTCTATCTTGTCATCAAACAAGCTGCACTGTAAGGTGTGCCTACCGAATTCTTATTGTTTCAAATTCATTTTATCAATTAGCCCAATTTCGTAAAGATTTGCTGCTTATTTCCACCAACCACAAGCTCGCTAAAAACAAATGCATCTACTACTTTTCTAATTTCCTATATTTTAAGTTTTTCCTGAAAAGATGTCAAGACCTTTTTGAAAATTTTTATAAAATGTTCGGATTTGATTTATCGAGGCAGTTATAGGCAAAAATTAAATTGCTTTTTGGCGAGACTTTAGAAGCTTTTAGCTTGGTTTTTTGTTATAATTTTCTGTAGCAACTTTCAAGGAGAAAAACATGTCTTTCGACGGATTTTTTTTACACCACATGACAGAGGAGCTCCGCCGCGAATTAGTGGGCGGCCGTATTCAGAAGATTAATCAGCCCTTTGAACAGGAGCTGGTTTTACAGATTCGCAGCAACCGCCAAAGCCACAAGCTGCTCCTATCAGCCCACTCTGTCTTTGGGCGCGTCCAGCTGACAGATACCACGTTTGAAAATCCAGCTGTTCCCAATACCTTTATCATGGTTATGCGCAAATACCTGCAGGGCGCTGTCATTGAAGCAATCCAGCAAGTGGAGAATGACCGGATTTTAGAAATCAGTGTCTCCAATAAGAACGAAATCGGCGATAGTGTAGCTGTGACTTTGGTCATCGAAATCATGGGAAAGCACAGCAATATCATTCTCTTGGATAAGGCTAGCGGGAAAATTATTGAAGCCATCAAACACGTCGGATTTTCACAAAATAGCTATCGAACCATCCTGCCAGGCTCAACTTATGTCGCACCGCCTCAGACAAGCAGTCTCAATCCTTTCACTGTGGTCGATGAAAAGCTCTTTGAAATCCTACATACTGAGAACTTAGAGCCCAAACGCCTGCAGCAAATTTTTCAGGGATTGGGCAGGGATACGGCTACTGAACTCAGTGGCCGTCTGACAACTGACAAGCTCAAAACTTTCCGAGCCTTCTTTGCCAGTCCAACTCAGCCAAGCCTGACCGAAAAATCTTTCTCTGCTCTGCTATTTTCCGACAGCAAGACCCAAATCTCCACCTTATCCGAGCTTTTGGACACTTTCTATAAGGACAAAGCAGAGCGCGATCGGGTCAACCAGCAGGCCAGCGAACTCATTCGCCGAGTAGAAAATGAGTTGGAAAAGAACTGGAAAAAGCTGGGCAAGCAAGAGGAAGAGCTCCTAGCAACGGAGAATGCAGAAGAATTCCGCCAAAAAGGGGAACTCTTGACCACCTTTCTCCATCAAGTGCCCAACGATCAGGATCAGGTAGAGCTAGACAATTACTACACAGGTGAGAAGATTATCATCTCACTTGATAAGGCCCTAACCCCCAACCAAAATGCCCAGCGCTATTTCAAACGTTACCAGAAGCTCAAGGAAGCCGTCAAACATCTGACCAGCTTGATTGAGGAGACTCGGGCTACGATTCTCTACCTAGAGAGCGTGGAAACTGCCCTTGCTCAGGCCAGCCTGACTGAAATTGCAGAAATTCGGGAGGAACTAATCCAGACTGGCTTTATCCGCCGACGCCAGAGAGAGAAAATCCAGAAAAGGCAGAAACCGGAGAAATATCTGGCAACAGATGGCCAAACCATTATCCTAGTTGGCCGCAACAATCTACAAAATGACGAGCTGACTTTTAAGATAGCTAAAAAGGACGAGCTTTGGTTTCACGCCAAGGATATTCCAGGTAGTCATGTGGTCATCACAGGCAATCTTCAGCCCAGCGATGAAGTTAAGACTGACGCTGCCGAGCTAGCGGCCTACTTCTCCAAGGCCAGACTCTCTAATCTGGTCCAAGTAGATATGATTGAGACTAGAAAGCTCAACAAACCAACCGGTGGAAAGCCAGGATTTGTCACCTATACGGGCCAGAAAACCCTGCGCGTCACACCGGATGAAGAGAAAATTAAAAGCATGAAGATATAAAGTTACCCTCTTTAACTATCAAACTGACTTAGGAGCAGGACAGTCATTAGCCAGCTGAAGCATTCTATTATCTCCATCACTTTCAAGAATTTTTTGATAACAAAACAGGTAGAACTTATGTTCTACCTGTTTTTGCGCTCTCCTGAAATTCTTCTAGTTCATTGGCGAAATTTCTTCAAGCCTATTTTAGTCTTCAGACTTTTTCTTTCTCTTCTCTAAGCCCATCAGCCCCAAACCTGATACTCCCGCAAGTAAGCTTGCTGCCAAGTAGGAGGTTTCTTCTGTACCTGTCTTAGGAAGGGATTTTGCACCCTCGCTCTTAGAAAGTGATGGAGGTGCAGGCGTAATCGTCCGCTCTGGCTGAACAGGATCTTCTGTCACAGTCGGAACGTAAACCGCTGAAATCGTCTGACCATTGCGGTCTTTGCGAATCACTGTTACACCATCAGCTTGACCGACAAAGCCCGTTTCCGGTACAAAGGTCACGGTGCCATCTGGCGCAATCGTGTAAGTACCTTGACCCGGAACAACCTTTTCGGTACTGCCATCCTCGAATGTTGGCGGAACGGTTGAGTCCACATCGCCTTCAAAGATTGGTTTACCAGTCTGCGGCTGGCCTTTAAGACCTGTGCTGCCGGTATTTTCTGTTTCAGTACTTCCCAAAACAGTTGGGGTATAGGTAGCCGTCACGGCATTGCCATAAATATCGAGACGTTTCACGATGACTCCGCGAGCAGTTCCGACAAAGTCAGCTTCCGGCACAAAGGTCACTGCTCCCAGCATATTGAAACGATAAGTTCCCTCACCTGGGACAACCATTTCGGTGCTGCCATCTGCAAAGGTAGGTGCTACCGCTTGGTCAATCGCCCCTTCAAAGGTTGGCGTACCGGTTTGAGCTTGGCCTTTGCGACCGCTGGACACACTGTCCTGACTGGTTGATGGTGCAACCACGGTCGGAACATAGCGAGCCGTCACCGAGGTACCATTCTTATCACGACGTACAAGGGTCACACCGGTTCCCTGACCAAGGAAATCAGCTTCTGGAGTAAAGGTGACTGTGCCATCAGGTGCGATAGTATAGGTTCCCTGACCTGGAATAGTTTTTTCCTTTTTCCCACCTTCAAAGGTTGGCTCAACTGACTCATCAATTGGAACCAATGGATCACCTGCTTCAAATACAGGTTTGCCGGTTTGAACATGGCCCTTGATATTTGTAGATGTAGCATCTTTACCAGTCGGAGTTACCTTGGTAAACTCTGGACTGTAAGAAGCAGTCACAGGGGTGCTATTCTTATCAACACGTTTCACAGTAATTGGATCTGGTTTGCCTAAAAATTGCTTGTCTGGAGTGAAGGTCACTGTTCCATCTGGATCGATGGTGTATGTTCCTTGACCTGGAATCACTTTTTCCTTGCTTCCATCTTCGAAGCTTGGTTCGACTGCTTCATCAATCGGAACTAGCGGATCACCACCTTGGAAAGTTGGGGTACCGGTTTGCGGGATACCCTGAGGACCTGTGCTAGTTTCGTTACTGCTAGTTGGCGTTACCTTAGTAAACTCTGGGCTGTAAGTTGCCGTTACTGGTGTGCCGTTTTTATCGACACGTTTCACTGTCACTGGTTCTGGTGTACCAACATATTGTTTTTCAGGTGTGAAAGTCACTGCGCCATCCGGAGTGATGGTATATGCTCCTTGACCTGGAATGGTCTTCTCTTTACTTCCATCTTCAAAGGTAGGCTCTACTGTTTCATCAATTGGAACAAGTGGATTACCACCTGTGAAGGTTGGAGTGCCTGTTTGTGGAAGACCCTGAGCACCGGTACTCGTCGCATTGGCACCTATAGGAATCACTTCTTTCACTACCGCTTGGTACTTGACGGTTACTGGAGTGCCATTGGCATCCACACGAGTCAATTCGAGTTCTGGTGTTTCACCCTTGAACTGTTTGTCTGGTGTAAAGGTTACCTTGCCATTGGCATCCACTTCGAACTTACCGACATTTGATACTTCTTTAACTGCGGAACCATTATCGAATAATGGGGTAGAATCTGACGGGAATGGGACTGAGTCATGGCCTGGCGTGAATGTGACTTGGCCTTTCTGGACTTGACCTTGCAGACCTTCTGTCTTAGTGCCGATACCTGTCGGAGTAACCTTGGTGAACTCTGGACTGTAGGTCGCTGTCACTGGTGTACCATTCTTATCGACACGTTTTACAGTGATCGGATCTGGTTTGCCTACAAACTGCTTCTCTGGGGTGAAGGTCACTGCGCCATCTGGATTGATGGTGTAAGTTCCCTGACCTGGAATTACTTTTTCCTTGCTTCCATCTTCGAAGCTTGGTGCAACGGTTTCATCAATTGGAACAAGTGGATCACCACCTTGGAAAGTTGGAGTACCTGTTTGTGGAACCCCCTGAGGACCAGTGCTAGTCGCATTGGTGCTAGTAGGAGTCGCTTCTTTCACTACCGCTTGATATTTGACTATAATAGGGGTACCATTGACATCAGTGCGTGTCAATTCAAGCTCTGGTGTTTCACCCTTGAATTGTTTGTCTGGAGTGAAAGTAACCTTGCCGTCCGCATCCACTTCAAACTTACCAACATTTGCTACTTCTTTAACTGCTGAACCATTATCGAACAGCGGAGTCGAGTCAGCTGGGAATGGAACAGAGTTATGGCCTGGGGTGAAGNGCGACCGCTGGACACACTGTCCTGACTGGTTGATGGTGCAACCACGGTCGGAACATAGCGAGCCGTCACCGAGGTACCATTCTTATCACGACGTACAAGGGTCACACCGGTTCCCTGACCAAGGAAATCAGCTTCTGGAGTAAAGGTGACTGTGCCATCAGGTGCGATAGTATAGGTTCCCTGACCTGGAATAGTTTTTTCCTTTTTCCCACCTTCAAAGGTTGGCTCAACTGACTCATCAATTGGAACCAATGGATCACCTGCTTCAAATACAGGTTTGCCGGTTTGAACATGGCCCTTGATATTTGTAGATGTAGCATCTTTACCAGTCGGAGTTACCTTGGTAAACTCTGGACTGTAAGAAGCAGTCACAGGGGTGCTATTCTTATCAACACGTTTCACAGTAATTGGATCTGGTTTGCCTAAAAATTGCTTGTCTGGAGTGAAGGTCACTGTTCCATCTGGATCGATGGTGTATGTTCCTTGACCTGGAATCACTTTTTCCTTGCTTCCATCTTCGAAGCTTGGCTCGACTGCTTCATCAATCGGAACTAGCGGATCACCACCTTGGAAAGTTGGGGTACCGGTTTGCGGGATACCCTGAGGACCAGTGCTAGTTTCGTTAGTGCTAGTTGGCGTTACCTTAGTAAACTCTGGGCTGTAAGTTGCCGTTACTGGTGTGCCGTTTTTATCGACACGTTTCACTGTCACTGGTTCTGGTGTACCAACATATTGTTTTTCAGGTGTGAAAGTCACTGCGCCATCCGGAGTGATGGTATATGCTCCTTGACCTGGAATGGTCTTCTCTTTACTTCCATCTTCAAAGGTAGGCTCTACTGTTTCATCAATTGGAACAAGTGGATTACCACCTGTGAAGGTTGGAGTGCCTGTTTGTGGAAGACCCTGAGCACCGGTACTCGTCGCATTGGCACCTATAGGAATCACTTCTTTCACTACCGCTTGGTACTTGACGGTTACTGGAGTGCCATTGGCATCCACACGAGTCAATTCGAGTTCTGGTGTTTCACCCTTGAACTGTTTGTCTGGTGTAAAGGTTACCTTGCCATTGGCATCCACTTCGAACTTACCGACATTTGATACTTCTTTAACTGCGGAACCATTATCGAATAATGGGGTAGAATCTGACGGGAATGGGACTGAGTCATGGCCTGGCGTGAATGTGACTTGGCCTTTCTGGACTTGACCTTGCAGACCTTCTGTCTTAGTGCCGATACCTGTCGGAGTAACCTTGGTGAACTCTGGACTGTAGGTCGCTGTCACTGGTGTACCATTCTTATCGACACGTTTTACAGTGATCGGATCTGGTTTGCCTACAAACTGCTTCTCTGGGGTGAAGGTCACTGCGCCATCTGGATTGATGGTGTAAGTTCCCTGACCTGGAATTACTTTTTCCTTGCTTCCATCTTCGAAGCTTGGTGCAACGGTTTCATCAATTGGAACAAGTGGATCACCACCTTGGAAAGTTGGAGTACCTGTTTGTGGAACCCCCTGAGGACCAGTGCTAGTCGCATTGGTGCTAGTAGGAGTCGCTTCTTTCACTACCGCTTGATATTTGACTATAATAGGGGTACCATTGACATCAGTGCGTGTCAATTCAAGCTCTGGTGTTTCACCCTTGAATTGTTTGTCTGGAGTGAAAGTAACCTTGCCGTCCGCATCCACTTCAAACTTACCAACATTTGCTACTTCTTTAACTGCTGAACCATTATCGAACAGCGGAGTCGAGTCAGCTGGGAATGGAACAGAGTTATGGCCTGGGGTGAAGCTTACTTTTCCTTCTTGAACTTGGCCTTGCAGGCCTTCTGTCTTAGTGCCAGTACCAGTTGGAGTTACTTTCGTAAATTCTGGGCTGTAGGTAGCCGTCACTGGAGTGCCATTCTTGTCCACACGTTTTACAGTAATTGGATCTGGTTTACCCACAAGCTGCTTGTCTGGGGTGAAGGTTACTGATCCATCTGGAGTAATGGTGTAGGTTCCTTGACCTGGAATCTTTTTCTCCTTACTTCCATCTTCGAAAGTTGGCTCTACTGAGTCATCAATTGGAACTAGTGGATCACCACCCGCAAAGATCGGTGTGCCAGTTTGAGGGACCCCTTGAGGACCTGTGCTAATCGTATTGGTGCTTGTTGGTGTCACCTTGGTAACTTCTGGGGTATAAGTAGCAGTTATTTCTGTGCCGTTAGCATCGACTCGTTTAACCCTAACAGGTGTCGCCTTGCCAGTGAATTGCTTATCTGGAGTGAAGGTAATGGAACCATCTGAATTAATGGTATAAGTTCCTTGATTAGCCACTACCAAAGTATCAGTCCCATTTTCAAAGGTCATTGGTTTGGTCATATCGATTGGAACTGCTTGGTCGCCTGGACTGAAAGTTGGCTTGCCACTTTGCGGTTGACCTTGAAGGCCGGTTGATTCAGCATTGGTGCTGGTAGGCGTTACCCGTATTACCGTTGGCGTATAGGTGGCAGTCACTTCCGTTCCGTTTTTATCTACACGTTTAACAGTAACTGAAGCTGGGGTCCCCACATACTGTTTGTCTGGGGTAAAGGTGATAGTACCATCAGAGTTGATGGTATATTCCCCTACTCCTTGAACCGTCTTCTTAGGTTGACCATCTTCAAATGTCATTGGAGAATCCATATCAATCGGAACAAGTGGATCACCACCTTGGAAGCTTGGGCTACCTGTTTGCGGAACACCCTGAGGACCTGTGCTAGTCGCATCGGTGCCTCTTGGAACCACTTCTTTCACCACTGCTTGGTATTTGACTGTAACAGGGGTGCCGTTGGCATCGATGCGAGTCAATTCGAGTTCTGGTGTCTCACCTTTAAACTGCTTGTCTGGAGTGAAAGTCACCTTGCCGTCCGTATCCACTTCGAATTTACCAACATTTGGTACTTCCTTCACTGTTGAATTATTATCAAACAGCGGAGTCGAACCAGCAGGGAATGGAACTGAGTCATGGCCAGGTGTGAAGGTCACTTTACCTTCTTGAACTTGACCTTGCAGGCCTTCTGTCTTGTTTCCAACACCAGTTGGCTTTACAGCCGTTACTGTTGCTTGATATTTTGCCTTAGCAAGGGTACCGTTGACATCTGCACGACTGACTTCAATTTCAGGTGTTTTACCTACAAATGTCTTAACCGGTGTAAAGGTAATATTACCATCAATATCCACTTCAAACTTGCCAACATTTTCAATTTCTTTCACATTAGTACCAGTGTCAAAAACTGGGGGATTATCTGCTGAAAAACCAACTTCTGGTCTTCCGGCTTCAAAAGTAATCTTACCATTCTGAACCAATCCTTGTGGACCTTCAGTCTGATCGCCAGTTGCGTTTGGAATAACTTCTTCAACAGTAGGAGTATATTTAGCTGTCACTTCGGTTCCATTCGCATCTACACGTTTGACCGTGACTGGTGTTGCCTTACCAGTAAATTTCTTCTCCGGCTTAAAGGTAATGGAACCATCTGAATTGATGGTATAAGTTCCTTGAGCAGCTACTACTAACGTGTCAGTCCCATTTTCAAAAGTCATGGGCTTGGTCATATCGATTGGGACTGCTTGGTCACCTGGGGTAAAGATCGGCTTGCCGCTTTGTGGTTGTCCTTGCAAGCCTGTTGACTCAGCATTGGTACTAGTTGGTGTGACCCGTGTTACTGTTGGCGTGTAAGTAGCAGTAACTTCAGTGCCATTCGTATCTACACGTTTAACTGTAACTGGTGTTGGTGTGCCCACATATTGCTTTTCTGGAGTGAAAGTAATCGAGCCATCTGACTCAATGACATAAGTACCGACCTTGTCTACTTTCTTGGTTGTTTGATTATCTTCAAAGATCATGGGTTGGGCCATATCAATAGGTACAGACTTGTCACCTGGGGTGAAAGTAGGTGTACCTGATTGTGGTAGACCTTGAAGACCTGTGCTAGTCGCGTCGGTTCCTCTTGGAACCACTTCTTTCACTACCGCTTGGTACTTGACTGTTACTGGTGTACCATTCACATCTGCTCGAATCAATGTTAGCTCAGGAGTAGTTCCCTTAAACTGCTTGTCTGGCGTGAAAGTAACCTTACCACTCGCATCGACTTCAAATTTTCCAACGGTTGAGACCTCTTTAACAGTCAAACCGTTATCGAAGAGTGGAGTTGTTTCAGCTGGAAACGGCACAGAATCATGACCTGGTGTGAAGGTAACACGGCCTTCTTGAACCTGACCTTGCAATCCTTCTGTCTTATCACCAGTACCAGTCGGAGTTACCTTTGTAACAGTTGGTGTGTAGGTTGCTGTTACTTCGGTGCCATTTCCGTCAACTCGTTTGACCGTCACCGCGGCTGGGGTACCCACATATTTCTTATCTGGAGTAAAGGTAATAGATCCATCTGAATTGATGGTGTATTCTCCCACGCCCGCAACAATCTTCTTAGATTGATCATTGTCAAAAGTCATTTGCTTATTATAGTCAATTGGGACCGCTGGGTCGCCTTCCTTGAAGACCGGCGTTCCTGTTTGTGGCAACCCTTGAGGACCTGATGAAGTAGCAGGTGTGCTGGTTGGTGTGACCTTGGTCACGTTAGGTGTATAGGCAGCAGTCACTTCTGTGCCGTTGGCATCGACGCGTTTAACCGTAACTGGTGTCGCCTTGCCAGTGAATTGCTTAAGCGGCTTGAAGGTAATGGTATCATCTGAATTGATAGTATAAGTTCCTTCATTCGCCACTTCCAAGGTGTCCGTCCCATTTTCAAAAGTCATGGCTTTGCTCATGTCAATTGGGATTTGTTGGTCACCTGCAGTGAAAGTTGGCTTACCACTTTGTGCTTGACCTTGAAGACCAGTTGATTCAGCATTGGTACTTCTTGGCGTTACTTGGGTTCCCTTAGGTTGATAACGTGCTCGGTGTGCTTTACCGTCGGTATCACTGACTTGAACTACCACTGGGTCTGGCGTGCCATAAAAAGTCTTGATAGGCTTGAAGGTCACTTGGCCGGTATTTGGATCCAATTCATAGGTTCCCACTTGCTGGCCATTGGCCATGGCAGGCACCGTATTTTCTGTTACCAGTCGTCCATTCGCATCCACAAAGCTAGCCGGACGAGTAGCTTCTGGCATGACAGGGGTCGTATTCGCATCATCATCATTAAAGACTAGCGTTTTATTTTGTTCCAGTCCCTGAAGACCACTTGATTCGTAGTTTGGAATCTTACGGACTGTTGGCACATAACGGCCGTCCATGTTATTCAACTGATCATTTTTATTAGGGTCAGAAGCATCCGTCGAAGTCCAACCAGTCGAGGTGCCATTGCTGTCAGTCCAACGAATATTAATTCCATCAGCAGTTCCAGAAAAGGCCGCATTTGGTGTGAAGGTTACTTGAACATCATTGCCATTGACGGTCAAGCGATAGGTCCCTTCTGGACGAATATAGTTGCCATCAACGGCTGTCAGAACTTGGCCTTGCTTATCCAAAACCTGAGGCGCTTGGGTGCTCATAACTGCATTGATACTGTCGTCTGAGCGATCCGTTCCTTTAGGTGTGAAGTGAAGAATCGCAGTTTGAGTCTCGCCTGTAAAGCCGTCTGTAGTCTGCTTCTCCCCCTTTGGAGGATAAATGCGGTGCAAGAGCATATCTTCTACTTCACCGCTAAAGGCAATACCGGTTGGTTGCTCAATATCGCCTGCATTTGTGGCAATACGAAAACGCATACCCAATTTGTCCACTTGACCGCCAGCCAGCCCAGGAATAGCCTGAAAAGTTAAGGTGTGGTCGCCGGCAGATGTAATCTCTTGTAGGTTGCTATCTTCGCTTTCATTAAAGACTCCATCATTATTGAAGTCTATCCAGGCCTTGACATAAGATTTAGCATTACCATTTGGGTTAGCTTTGATTTTAATCGTATAAGTTCCATTTTTTGCTTTGTCTAAATCTAGCAAATCATTAGAAGCGCTTAATTGATTGTCCGCTAGTAATTGGCTGGCCCCCTCGTCCTTGTGTTCCTTTTTATCATCCAGAACCCAGTCATTTGCTGACTCAACATCAATATCAGCTGGCGTAGTCCCTAAATAAGGTTGATTAATAGGGGCGTCGGTCACCGAGTCACGTCCCGAAATGGTATGGAAGGCTTCGCCATAACTCTCAGGCCCATCACTCCCATCTACTACGAGGAAGCCCATCATCATGGCTTGTTGCCCAGATGAAGCTACATAGAATCCTACTTCAGAGGCCCCACGCGTCATCACGACAGGAACCGTCCGTTCGTTAGAACGGTTTGGTCCGAAGACCTGAGTACCCAGACCTCCTGTCACAGTATCTGGACTGAGATATTTATACCAGTCTACGCTCTTATCTTTTAAGATTAAAAGACCCCTTAACTTAACGTCCTCATCATCCAACATTTTTTTGGTGATCACCGTATAGGCTTCTTTGGCCTTGCTATTCTTCTTCCACTCACCTAGGTATTCCCAACCCGTCCCGTTGGTAGTAAACATCGCGAATTCACCTGGGTTGGCATCTTCACCATCGGCCATAACCACCGTAGGGGCTACACGCTTACCAAGATAGGTAGCCTCAATATCGAATTTTACCCCCCAGTTGGTAGAGTTCTCAGGATAGACAAGCTGCGTTTTACGACCATTCGTATTAAAGCCTTGGTCACGTATAGCGGTCCATTGGTTTTGAATGGCCCCCGTCACTGAAGGAGGCGTTTGACCATATTTTGCCGCAGATTTTAAGAAACCATTCTCAGCGTTGGGGTTATAGGTCCCCTCTGTTGCAGTACCTGCAACCCGCTTTTTATAGATTTCAGTTGAGTTAAAAGGCTTGAGCTCTTTGACCGTTAAGGTCACTTTGTAACCAGGTGAAATTTCCTTGGTGAAGGTGGTCCCTACCTTAAGACCGCCACGTGGATCCAAGTTTTTCCAACTTGCACTATCTGAAAAATCAAGCCAACTAATCTGTTTGGCTAATTGGGTACTATCTTTCTTGACAGATTCCTCCAAGCTTGGTTTAGGTACTCGTGGCGTAGAGGTAGCATCATCTGCCCCAGCTGGTCCAGTACCTATCGGAACTCCTGTTGTTATGCTGTTCTGCTGTCCAGTAGTTGCCGCATCCCGTCTCACACGACGAGAGCGATTAGGCTGAGATACATCTGCTATTGCTTCTGACTTTTCAGCCACGACAGCCGCGTTAGATATTTCTGGGTGAACAGTGATTGGTTGAGTATTCTCAACTGATTTAGTTGCTGTAGATTCAGTAGATCCTTCAACTTTCTCAGGCTCTGAGCTTCTTGGACTAGGATTATCATCTGATTGAGGGGTCTCAGCAGCAAAAGCAAGTGCTGAACTTTCTTTTGCTTGTATATGTTCAGAAGCAACAGTTTCAGCAGAATTCACTGATGATTCGGCTATTCCTGTTTGCGAAACTTCGTTTTGGACACCAGAATCACTAGCTTCGTCAGCACTAACTTGTGCCGCTGCTCCCAAAAGAAGCAGGGTTGACAAGAGCACAGAACAAACACCGACGTTTAGTTTCCGAATCGAAAACTTACGCAGGTGAGGATTAAATAAATCTTTTCCCATAATAATCTCCTAAATTATCATCTAGTTACAATAGTTTTATTATACAACATTCCATTTTACTTAGCTATTTATATAACTATAATTATATAAATTTTTTGAAAAATGGACATAAAGTACTTTTAAGTCTATTTTTTAAAACAAAAGAAAAAATAAACCATAGAAAAATCCTTATAAATTAAATAAATCTAAGGATATTTCAGATTCTGCTTTAATATTTAGTATTTTAGAAATGCTATTATTATGAAGTTTTCAAGAGTTTTTCTCTTTGGACATAAAGAAAAAAGATTCACTAATGAATCTTTCCTCTTTTAATTCAGCGGTTAGAAGCTAAGTTCTCACCTCTTAGTCTTCAGACTTTTTCTTTCTCTTCTCTAAGCCAATCAGTCCTAAACCTGACACTCCCGCAAGTAAGCTTGCAGCCAAGTATGAGGTTTCCCAAAACAGTTGGGGTATAGGTAGCCGTTACGGCATTGCCATAAATATCTGAACGCTTCACGACAACTCCGCGAGCAGTTCCGACAAAGTCGGCTTCCGGTACAAAGGTTACTGCTCCCAGGACGGTGAATCTGTAAGTTCCCTCACCTGGGACAACCTTTTCAATGCTGCCATCCGCAAAGGTCGGTGCTACTGCCTGGTCAATCGCCCCTTCAAAGGTAGGCGTGCCTGTTTGAGCTTGACCCTTGCGACCGCTAGATACACTGTCCTTGCTAGTTGATGGTTCAACTACGGTCGGAATATAGCGAGCCGTCACTGAGGTGCCATTCTTATCGCGACGGACAAGGGTCACACCGCTTCCCTGACCAAGGAAATCAGCTTCTGGAGTGAAGGTGACTGTACCGTCTGGTGCGATGATATAAGTTCCCTGACCCAGAATAGTCTTTTCCTTGTTTCCGTCTTCAAAGGTTGGCGCAATCGTTTCATCGATTGGAACCAATGGATCACCTGCTTCGAAGACAGGTTTGCCAGTTTGAACATGTCCCTTGATATTTGTAGAGGAAGCATCTTTACCAGTTGGAGTTACCTTGGCGAACTCTGGGCTGTATGTCGCAGTTACTGGAGTTCCATTCTTGTCCACACGTTTCACAGTGATTGGATCTGGTTTACCTACAAATTGCTTGTCTGGCGTGAAGGTCACTGCTCCATCTGGGGCAATCGTGTACGTTCCTTGGCCTGGGATGGTCTTCTTCTTACCGCCATCTGCGAAAGTTGGCTCAACTGACTCATCAATTGGAACCAGTGGATCACCACCCGCGAAGGTTGGGGTGCCGGTTTGTGGAAGACCCTGAGCACCGGTACTCGTCGCATTGGTGCTAGTAGGAATCACTTCTTTCACTACTGCTTTGTATTTGACTGTAACAGGAGTACTGTTGGCATCGGTGCGAGTCAATTCGATCTCAGGGGTTGTACCCTTGAATTGTTTGTCTGGCGTGAAAGTAACCTTGCCATTGGCATCCACTTCAAACTTACCGACATTTGGTACTTCTTTAACTGCGGAACCATTATCGAATAATGGGGTAGAATCCGATGGGAATGGAACAGAGTCATGGCCTGGGGTGAAGGTGACTTTCCCTTCTTGAACTTGACCTTGCAAGCCTTCTGTCTTCTCACCAGTTCCTATTGGAATTACCTTAGTGAACTCTGGGCTGTATGTAGCCGTTACTGGGCTACCATTCTTATCTACTCGCTTCACTGTGATTGGATCTGGCTTCCCTACAAATTGCTTATCTGGAGTAAAGGTCACTTCCCCATCTGGAGTGATGGTGTAAGTACCCTGACCTGGAATTACTTTTTCCTTGGTACCATCTGCGAAAGTTGGCTCAACTGACTCATCAATTGGAACCAGTAGATCACCACCTTGGAAGCTTGGGGTACCGGTTTGTGGAACGCCCTGAGGACCTGTGCTAGTCGCATTAGTACCTACTGGTGTCACCTTGGTAACGGTTGGAGTGTATGTAGCCGTTACCGGGGTTCCATTTTTATCAACACGTTTTACTGTAACTGGTGTTAGTGTGCCAACATACTGTTTCTCAGGAGTAAAGGTGATAGAACCATCTGAGTTAATAGTGTATACCCCCACTCCCTGAACAGTCTTCTTAGGCTGACCGTCTTCAAAGGTCATTGGACTATCCATGTCAATCGGAACTAGCGGATCACCACCTTGGAAAGTTGGGGTACCGGTTTGCGGGATACCCTGAGGACCTGTGCTAGTTTCGTTACTGCTAGTTGGCGTTACCTTAGTAAACTCTGGACTGTAAGTGGCAGTCACTGGTGTGTCGTTCTTATCAACACGTTTCACAGTAACTGGATCTGGCTTCCCTACAAACTGCTTGTCTGGCGTGAAGGTCACTGATCCATCTGGTGCAATCGTGTATGTTCCGTGGCCTGGAATTTTCTTCACTTTACTTCCATCTTCAAAGGTAGGCTCTACTGCTTCATCAATCGGAACTAGTGGGTCACCGCCCGCAAAGGTTGGAGTGCCCGTTTGTGCAAGACCTTGAGGGCCAGTGCTAGTCGCATTAGTACCTACCGGTGTTACCTTAGTCACAGTTGGCGTGTAAGTTGCAGTCACTTCCGTGCCATTTTTATCAATACGTTTTACTGTAACTGGTTTTGGTGTGCCAACATACTGTTTCTCAGGTGTAAAAGTGATAGAACCATCTGAATTGATGGTGTATATCCCCACTCCCTGAACAGTCTTCTTAGGCTGACCATCTTCGAAAGTCATTGGAGAATCCATGTCAATTGGAACAGCTGAGTCGCCAGGAGTGAAAGTAGGCGTCCCCTTTTGCGCTTGACCTTGGAGGCCGGTTGATTCAGCATTGGTGCTGGTTGGGGTTACTTGAGTCACTGTAGGTTGGTAAACTGCTTCTGCTGTAGAACCGTTTTTATCCCTTACACGAAGACGCGCAGGAGTTGGCGTCCCATGGAAATCTGGTGCAGGTTGGAAACTAATATCTCCATTAGCTTGAACAGTGTAAGTTCCTTGTAGCTTGCCACTTGCGTCGTTAACTGCCAAGGTATTACCCTGTTGAACCTGCCCATCCACAACGAATTGTGGTCCTGCTGGGTTTAATGGGACTGTTTGTGTTTGGTTATTAACAGTTGCTTGACCTGGAGTAAAGTTAAGCTGGCTAGTTTGAAGTTGTCCTTGAAGCCCAACAGTCTGTGTATCTTGACCTGTTGGAGTTGCGGCCTTAACTTCAGCTTGATAAGCAGCGGTTACTTCAGTCCCGTTCATATCAACACGTTTAACAGATTCAGCACTTGGACGGCCAGTGTAGCTAGGAACCGGTTGGAAGGTTACACGACCTGCCTTATCAACCATATAAGTTCCAACATTCGGAACAACCTTAGTTGTTTGACCGTTATCAAAAGTTGGAGCAACTGCCTCATTAATTGGCACACGATTATCACCTGGCGTAAAGATCAAATTACCAGATTGTTCAGCACCTTGAATACCCTCAGAGTTTGCTCCTTGTGCTGTTGGAACAAGACGCGTTACTGTCGGTTGATAGGTTGCACGGTGCTCTGTTCCATCGGTATCATACAATTGTAGGTTAACAGGGTCAACTGTCCCCACAAATGACTTATTCGGAGTGAAAGTCACACGCCCAGTAGCTGGCTCTAACTCAAAGGTTCCCACTTCTTGGCCTTGCGAGGTTGCCTTCACGTTTGTTCCAACAATACGATTGCCATCAGCATCCAAGAAAGAGACAGGATTCGTTGCAGATGGTTGAACAGGTGTCTTAGCAGGATTGCCATCATTAAATACAATATCTTTCACTTGAGGCAAACCTTGTGCGTCCGTCGAACGATGTTCCGCGAAATTCAAAACAGTCGGAATATAGCGGGCATCCATATTATTCAACTTATCGTTGATAATAGGTTCTCCATTATTCTTCGCAATCCAATCTGTACTTGCACCATTAGTATCAACACGGCGGATATTAATTCCTTGAGTAGTACCGATATAGCCAGTGCTAGGTTCAAATATCACATCCACATTTGCACCCTTGGCTGTTACTTTATATCGTCCCTCAGCAGTACTGTACCAACCGTCGCCATCTGCTGTTAATGTATGGCCTGCATTGTCCAAAACAAGAGGTGCTACAGTTGTATCAATAGCCGCTTTCTTGCTTTCATCATTTTGATCGATACCTTGAGGTGTAAACTGAAGAGTAGCTTTCTGAGGCTGGCCGATTATTCCTGAACTTTCCTTCTTTTCACCTTTTGGCGGATAGGTCAAGATGACTTCTAAATCCTCTACTTCCCCACTAAAGGCTGTTCCCGTAGGTTTTTCAATATCTCCCTTATTCAGGGCAATGCGGACCCGCATTCCCAGCTTGCTAACTACAGGATCGGTCATAGCTGGATTATTCTTAAAATTAACAGTATAGTCACCAGCCGTTGTTACTTCAGTAAATTCGCTGGCCTCATTTTCATCAAAAACACCGTTTTGATTGAAATCAATCCAAGCACGGACATAGGCCTTGCTATTGTCATTGGCAGAGGCTTGGAGACGAACTGAGTAGTCACCATTTTGAAGACGATTAACTCGGAAAAGGTTATTTGTCTTACCAGTCAAATCTGAAGGCAAGAGTTGATCAACCCCTTCGTCTGCGTGATCAGTATCGTAATCATGTCTCCAGTCATTGCCCGAAGTAGTATCAATATCAGCTTCAACTCGACCCAAGAATGGCTGAGGAGTTCTTGCACCTGTATTGGCATCGTAACCAGAAATAGCATGAACAGCATTCCCATAAGAAGCTGGTGCATCTCCCTCATCTACTACCATAAAACCAATCATAGCAGCTTGCTGACCAGAAGAAGCAATATAAATCCCAACTTCTGAAGCTCCACGTGTCATCACAATCGGAACTGTATGATCTTTAGAAGTATTAGGACCAAAGACCTGAGAACCTAAGCCTCCTGTTTTTTGATCTGGATTAGTAAAAGCAGTCCAGTCAATGACTGGTACAGTCGCATCATCCCCTATGTATTGACCATATCTATTAGGATTCATTGGAGAATAGGTATCCGTAATTACAGCACCATCTGGCCGAACGCGTTTCCATTCTGCCAAGTGTTCCCAACCTTGGCCATTGGTCGTGAAGATAGCATACTCCCCTGGGTTGGCCTCTTCTCCATCTGACATGATAACGGTTGCTTTTACAGGTTTTCCAAGGTAAGTCGCTTCTACCTTAAATTTTATTCCATAGCTAGCACCATTTTTAGGGACTAGTAATTGAGTCTTTCGACCATTGGTATTAATCCCTTGGTCTCGGACGGCTGTCCATTGATTCTGTTCCGCTCCTATAATTTTCGGTCTAGCTGAATCTCCCTCGACTTCTTGTTTTTGAAATTCTTCTTTTACATATTTAAACCAAGTGTTTTTCGCATTCGGATCATAGCTGTTTTCATACGCAGTACCCTTGACGCGGTCACGATAAATCTCTGTTGAGTGGAAGGGTTTTAATTCCGTCACTGTCAGTTTAATACGATAGCCTGGTGAAATTTCTTTCTCATACACAGTACCGACTTTAAAAGAATCGTCCGTATCTAAGTTGCTGATGGCACTTTTATCACCAAGATCCAGCCAGTTAATCTGCTTCATCAAGTCTGTCGGGTTCTTTTTTTCAGAATCAGCCAAAGTAGGCTTCTCAATGGTGTTGTTAGGATCACCATCTCGCAGACCAGTAGGTGCCGCATCCCGTCTTACCCGACGAGAGCGACTAGGCTGAGCTGCCTCTGTGGTTCCTGCCGGTTGAGCAGGAGCTGGTTGGTTGTTTTCCTCAGACTTAACTTCTGCAGGAACAGTTGTTTGCGAAGAGGCAGTTTCTGCCGCCGGCTGCTCACTTGTTGACTTGCCATCTGAATTAGGCGTTGTAGTCGTTACAGCAGATGCATCTTCTGCCTGAGCTGAAATAGTGGCTGGATTACTTTCCTCAGCTGGTGAATTTACTGATTCTGCAGTACTTCCTGCGGAACCTGCTGTATCTGTTTGCGAAACCTCGCTTTGGGCATTAGAACCAACAGTTTCATCAGCGCTAACCTGTGTTGCTGCTCCCAAAATAAGCAGGGTTGACAAGAGCACAGAACAAACACCGACGTTTAGTTTCCGAATCGAAAACTTACGCAGGTGAGGATTAAATAAATCTTTTCCCATAATAATCTCCTAAATAATCATTTAAATTGCAGCCTTTATTATACACTATTCTATTTTAGTTATCCATATATATAACTATAATTGTAAGAAACTAACATTATAATTAGACACTTTGTTAAAAACGGTCTATTTTTAACAAAAATAGGAAAGATCCATAAACGAATCTTTCCTATTTTGATTTAGCGGTTAGAAGCTAAGTTCTCACCTCTTAGTCTTCAGACTTTTTCTTTCTCTTCTCTAAGCCAATCAGTCCTAAACCTGACACTCCCGCAAGTAAGCTTGCAGCCAAGTATGAGGTTTCTTCTGTACCGGTCTTAGGAAGGGATTTTGCACTCTCGCTCTTAGAAAGAGACGGTGGTGCAGGTGTAATCGTCCGCTCTGGCTGAACAGGAGCTTCTGTCACAGTCGGAACATAAACTGCTGAAATAGTCTGACCATTGCGGTCTTTGCGAATCACTGTTACGCCGTCAGCTTGACCGACAAAGCCCGTTTCCGGTACAAAGGTCACAGTGCCATCTGGCGCAATCGTGTAAGTACCTTGACCTGGAACAGCCTTTTCGGTGCTGCCATCCTCGAAAGTTGGCGGAACAGTTGGATCCACGTCGCCTTCAAAGATAGGCTTGCCGGTCTGAGGTTGCCCTTTAAGACCCGTGCTGCCAGTATCTTCTGTGGTAGTACTTCCCAAAACAGTTGGGGTATAGGTAGCCGTTACGGCATTGCCATAAATATCTGAACGCTTCACGACAACTCCGCGAGCAGTTCCGACAAAGTCGGCTTCCGGTACAAAGGTTANTTAAGAAACCATTCTCAGCGTTGGGGTTATAGGTCCCCTCTGTTGCAGTACCTGCAACCCGCTTTTTATAGATTTCAGTTGAGTTAAAAGGCTTGAGCTCTTTGACCGTTAAGGTCACTTTGTAACCAGGTGAAATTTCCTTGGTGAAGGTGGTCCCTACCTTAAGACCGCCACGTGGATCCAAGTTTTTCCAACTTGCACTATCTGAAAAATCAAGCCAACTAATCTGTTTGGCTAATTGGGTACTATCTTTCTTGACAGATTCCTCCAAGCTTGGTTTAGGTACTCGTGGCGTAGAGGTAGCATCATCTGCCCCAGCTGGTCCAGTACCTATCGGAACTCCTGTTGTTATGCTGTTCTGCTGTCCAGTAGTTGCCGCATCCCGTCTCACACGACGAGAGCGATTAGGCTGAGATACATCTGCTATTGCTTCTGACTTTTCAGCCACGACAGCCGCGTTAGATATTTCTGGGTGAACAGTGATTGGTTGAGTATTCTCAACTGATTTAGTTGCTGTAGATTCAGTAGATCCTTCAACTTTCTCAGGCTCTGAGCTTCTTGGACTAGGATTATCATCTGATTGAGGGGTCTCAGCAGCAAAAGCAAGTGCTGAACTTTCTTTTGCTTGTATATGTTCAGAAGCAACAGTTTCAGCAGAATTCACTGATGATTCGGCTATTCCTGTTTGCGAAACTTCGTTTTGGACACCAGAATCACTAGCTTCGTCAGCACTAACTTGTGCCGCTGCTCCCAAAAGAAGCAGGGTTGACAAGAGCACAGAACAAACACCGACGTTTAGTTTTCGAATCGAAAACTTACGCAGGTGAGGATTAAATAAATCTTTTCCCATAATAATCTCCTAAATTATCATCTAGTTACAATAGTTTTATTATACAACATTCCATTTTACTTAGCTATTTATATAACTATAATTATATAAATTTTTTGAAAAATGGACATAAAGTACTTTTAAGTCTATTTTTTAAAACAAAAGAAAAAATAAACCATAGAAAAATCCTTATAAATTAAATAAATCTAAGGATATTTCAGATTCTGCTTTAATATTTAGTATTTTAGAAATGCTATTATTATGAAGTTTTCAAGAGTTTTTCTCTTTGGACATAAAGAAAAAAGATTCACTAATGAATCTTTCCTCTTTTAATTCAGCGGTTAGAAGCTAAGTTCTCACCTCTTAGTCTTCAGACTTTTTCTTTCTCTTCTCTAAGCCAATCAGTCCTAAACCTGACACTCCCGCAAGTAAGCTTGCAGCCAAGTATGAGGTTTCTTCTGTACCGGTCTTAGGAAGGGATTTTGCACTCTCGCTCTTAGAAAGAGACGGTGGTGCAGGTGTAATCGTCCGCTCTGGCTGAACAGGAGCTTCTGTCACAGTCGGAACATAAACTGCTGAAATAGTCTGACCATTGCGGTCTTTGCGAATCACTGTTACGCCGTCAGCTTGACCGACAAAGCCCGTTTCCGGTACAAAGGTCACAGTGCCATCTGGCGCAATCGTGTAAGTACCTTGACCTGGAACAGCCTTTTCGGTGCTGCCATCCTCGAAAGTTGGCGGAACAGTTGGATCCACGTCGCCTTCAAAGATAGGCTTGCCGGTCTGAGGTTGCCCTTTAAGACCCGTGCTGCCAGTATCTTCTGTGGTAGTACTTCCCAAAACAGTTGGGGTATAGGTAGCCGTTACGGCATTGCCATAAATATCTGAACGCTTCACGACAACTCCGCGAGCAGTTCCGACAAAGTCGGCTTCCGGTACAAAGGTTACTGCTCCCAGGTACTTCCCAAAACAGTTGGGGTATAGGTAGCCGTTACGGCATTGCCATAAATATCTGAACGCTTCACGACAACTCCGCGAGCAGTTCCGACAAAGTCGGCTTCCGGTACAAAGGTTACTGCTCCCAGCATATTGAACCTGTAAGTTCCCTCACCTGGGACAACCATTTCGATGCTGCCATCCGCAAAGGTCGGTGCTACTGCCTGGTCAATGGCCCCTTCAAAGGTTGGCGTGCCCGTTTGAGCTTGGCCCTTGCGACCGCTAGATACACTGTCCTTGCTAGTTGATGGTTCAACTACGGTCGGAATATAGCGAGCCGTCACTGAGGTACCGTTCTTATCACGACGTACAAGGGTCACACCAGTACCCTGACCAAGGAAATCAGCTTCTGGAGTAAAGGTGACTGTGCCATCAGGTGCGATAGTATAGGTTCCCTGACCTGGAATGGTCTTTTCCTTACTTCCGTCTTCGAAGCTTGGTTCAACGGTTTCATCAATTGGAACCAATGGATCACCTGCTTCGAAGACAGGTTTGCCAGTCTGAACATGGCCCTTGATATTTGTAGATGTGGTATCTTTACCAGTTGGCACTACTGCTTTCACTATCGCTTGATATTTGACAATAACAGGAGTTCCGTTAGCGTCTAAACGAATTAATCCCAGTTCTGATGTTTCACCCTTGAATTGTTTTATTGGGGTGAAGGTCACCTTGTTATCCGCATCCACTTCGAACTTACCAACATTTGGCACTTCTTTAATATTCTTTCCGTTACCAAAGAGTGGAGTCGAACCAGCTGGGAATGGAACTAATTTATGTCCTGGCGTGAAAGTCACTTGACCTTTTTGAACCTGACCTTGCAGACCTTCTGTCTTGGTGCCAGTACCTGTCGGAGTTACCTTGATGAACTCTGGACTATAGGTCGCTGTCACTGGTGTACCGTTCTTATCCACTCGCTTCACAGTGATTGGATCTGGTTTTCCTACAAACTGCTTGTCTGGTGTGAAAGTCACTGCGCCATCCGGAGTGATGGTGTAAGTTCCCTGACCTGGAATAACCTTCTTCTTACTGCCATCGTCGAAGCTTGGCTCGACTGAGTCATCAATTGGAACCAATGGATTACCACCTGTGAAGGTTGGAGTACCCGTTTGAGGCAGGCCTTGAGGACCGGTGCTGGTTGCGGCGGTGCCTGTCGGAGTCACTTTCTCAACAGTTGGTGTGTACTTAGCCGTCACTGGTGTACCATTCTTATCCACTCGCTTAACAACAACCGGGTCTGGTGTCCCAACATATTGCTTATCTGGGGTAAAAGTAACAGAACCATCTGGTGCCACTTCAAAGGTACCGACATTTGGAACTTCCTTGCGTTTGCTTCCATCTTCGAAAGTCGCTGGAGTATCATCATCCAGTGGTACATTCGGGTCGCCACCGACAAAGTTTGGCTTACCTATCTGTGGACGGCCTTGTGGGCCAGTGCTGGTTGAGGTGGTGCCTGTTGGAGTTACCTCTTTCACTACCGCTTGGTACTTAACTGTAACAGGGGTACCATTGATATCAGTGCGAGTCAATTCAAGTTCTGGCGTTTCGCCCTTGAATTGTTTGTCTGGAGTGAAAGTAACCTTACCGTCCGCATCCACTTCGAACTTACCGACATTCGGAACTTCTTTGACAGACGAACCATTGTCGAATAATGGAGTCGAATCTGCTGGGAATGGAACAGAGTCATGACCTAGCGTGAAGGTGACTTTTCCTTCCTGGACTTGACCTTGCAGACCTTCTGTCTTGGTACCAGTACCAGTCGGAGTTACCTTGGTGAACTCTGGACTGTAAGTCGCAGTGACAGGTGTACCATTCTTATCGACACGTTTAACGGTAACTGGATCTGGACTGCCTACAAATTGCTTGTCTGGCGCGAAAGTCACTGCGCCATCTGGAGTGATGGTATAAGTTCCTTGACCCGGAATGGTCTTTTTCTTGCTGCCATCGTCGAAGCTTGGCTCGACTGAGTCATCAATTGGAACCAATGGATTACCACCTGTGAAGGTTGGAGTACCCGTTTGAGGCAGGCCTTGAGGACCGGTGCTGGTTGCGGCGGTGCCTGTCGGAGTCACTTTCTCAACAGTTGGTGTGTACTTAGCCGTCACTGGTGTACCATTCTTATCCACTCGCTTAACAACAACCGGGTCTGGTGTCCCAACAAATTGCTTGTCAGGTGTAAAAGTGACAGATCCATCTGGTGCCACTTCAAAGATACCGACATTTGGAACCACCTTGCGCTTGCTTCCGTCGTCGAAAGTCGCTGGAGTATCATTATCCATTGGTACATCTGGATTGCCACTGACAAAGTTTGGCTTACCTATCTGTGGACGGCCTTGTGGGCCAGTACTGCTTGAGGTAGTACCTGTTGGAGTAACAGCTGTCACAGTCGCTTGGTAGTTAGCCTTAGCTACTGTGCCATTTACATCTGCGCGGCTGAGTTCGATTTCCGGTGTCTTACCAACAAACGTTTTAACTGGAGTAAAGGTGATATTGCCCTCTCCGTCTACTTCGAACTTACCGACCTTGGCAATTTCTTTCAGATTAGTACCGGTATCAAAGACTGGAGTGCTATTCTCAGGGAAACCTACTTGTGGACTTCCTGCTTCAAAAGTAATCTTACCTTTTTGAACTTGGCCTTGAAGCCCCTCTGTCTGAGCACCTTTCGCCGTCGGAGTGACTTTCTCAACAGTTGGTGTGTACTTAGCTGTCACTGGCGTACCATTCTTATCTACACGCTTAACAACAACTGGGTCTGGTGTACCTACAAATTGCTTGTCAGGTGTAAAGGTGACAGATCCATCTGGTGATACTTCAAAGGTACCGACATTTGGAACTTCCTTGCGTTTGCTTCCATCATCAAAAGTCGCTGGAGTGTCATTATCCAGTGGTACATCTGGGTTGCCACCGACAAAGTTTGGCTTACCTATCTGTGGACGGCCTTGTGGGCCAGTGCTGGTTGAGGTGGTGCCTGTTGGAGTTACCTCTTTCACTACCGCTTGATACTTGATGGTTACTGATGTTCCATTAGCATCAGTTCGAGTCAATTCCAGTTCTGGCGTTTCACCCTTGAATTGTTTGTTTGGCGTGAAAGTAACCTTGCCGTCCGCATCCACTTCGAACTTACCAACATTCGGCACTTCTTTAACTGTTGAATTGTTATCGAACAGTGGAGTCGAATCTGCTGGGAATGGAACGGAGTCATGGCCTGGCGTGAAGGTGACTTGGCCTTCTTGAACTTGACCTTGTAGACCTTCTGTCTTGGTGCCAGTACCAGTCGGAGTTACCTTGGTAAACTCTGGACTGTAGGTTGCCGTTACTGGAGTGCCGTTCTTATCCACACGTTTCACAGTGATTGGATCTGGTTTACCAACAAACTGCTTGTCTGGCGTGAAGGTCACTGAGCCATCTGGAGTAATAGTGTAAGTCCCCTGACCTGGAATGGTCTTCTTCTTGCTTCCATCTGCGAAGGTAGGCTCTACTGTTTCATCAATCGGAACCAGTGGGTCACCGCCCGCAAAGGTCGGAGTACCGGTTTGTGGAACACCCTGAGGACCGGTGCTAGTCGCTGTGGTGCCGGTTGGAGTTACCTTAGTAAACTCTGGACTGTAAGTCGCAGTCACTTGTGTGCCGTTCTTATCAACACGTTTCACTGTGATTGGGTCCGGTTTACCTACAAACTGCTTTTCTGGTGTGAAGGTCACTACGCCATCCGGAGTGATGGTGTAAGTTCCCTGACCTGGAATAACCTTCTTCTTACTGCCATCGTCGAAAGTTGGCTCGACTGTTTCATCAATTGGAACTAGCGGATCCGCAGCTTTAAAGATTGGAGTTCCTGTTTGTGGGATACCTTGTGGACCGGTGCTCGTAACGGTGGTACCTGTCGGAGTTACCTCTTTCACTACAGCTTGGTACTTAACTGTAACAGGAGTGCCGTTGACATCCACACGAATAATTCCTAGTTCTGGTGTTTCACCCTTGAACTGTTTGTCTGGAGTGAAGGTCACAATGCCATCTGCATCCACTTCAAACTTACCGATATTTGGTATTTCTTTAATATTTTTTCCGTTACCAAAGAGCGGAGTCGATCCTGCTGGGAATGGAACTAATTCATGGCCTGGCCTGAAGGTGACATGACCTTTTTGAATTTGACCTTGAAGCCCCTCTGTCTTGTCACCAGTACCTGTCGGAGTAACAGCTGTCACAGTTGCTTGGTAATTGGCTTTTGCTGCTGTACCGTTGACATCTGTATGGCTAAGTTCAACTTCTGGTGTCTTACCGACAAACGATTTGACTGGTGTGAAGGTAACATTCCCCTCCGCATCAACCTCGAACTTACCAACTTTGGCAATTTCTTTGACATTTGTGCCGGTATCAAAGACAGGTGTGCTGTCGGTTGGGAAGCCGACTTGCGGACTTCCGGCTTCAAAAGTAACCTTGCCTTTTTGAACTTGGCCTTGAAGTCCCTCTGTCTGAGCACCTGTCGCTCTTGGAGTCACTTTCTCAACTGTAGGCGTATACTTGGCTGTCACTGGAGTGCCATTCTTGTCCACTCGCTTAACAACAACTGGATCTGGTGTGCCAACATATTGCTTATCTGGGGTAAAGGTAACAGAACCGTCTGATGTAACTTCAAAGATGCCGACATTTGGAACTTCCTTGCGTTTGCTTCCGTCGTCGAAAGTAGCCGGAGTGTCATTATCCAGTGGTACTCCCGGAGTGCTGCTGACGAAGTTTGGCTTGCCTGTTTGTGGGCGGCCTTGCTCACCAGTGCTAGTGATGTTTGTTCCCGTTGGAACCACTTCTTTCACCACTGCTTGATATTTGACGGTGACAGGAGTGCCATTCACATCAGCTCGAATCAATGTTAGCTCAGGAGTGGTTCCCTTAAACTGCTTGTCTGGCGTGAAGGTCACCTTACCATTAGCATCCACTTCAAATTTACCGACGTTTAGGACCTCTTTAACAGTCAAACCATTGTCAAAGAGCGGAGTTGTTTCAGCTGGGAATGGTACAGAGGCATGACCTGGGGTGAAGGTAACATGACCTTCTTGAACCTGACCTTGCAATCCTTCAGTCTTATCACCAGTACCAGTTGGGGTCACTTTGGTGAACTCTGGGCTATATGTTGCAGTTACTGGTGTAACATTCTTATCCACTCTCTTCACTGTGATTGGGTCCGGTGTGCCTACAAACTGCTTCTCTGGCGTGAAGGTCACTGTGCCATCTGGTGCAATGGTGTACGTTCCCTGACCTGGAATAGTCTTTTCTTTTCTACCATCTTCGAAAGTTGGCTCGACCGCTTCATCAATCGGAACCAGTGGATCACCACCTTGGAAAGTTGAGGTACCTGTTTGCGGAAGACCTTGAGGACCGGTGCTAGTCACGTTAGTACCAGTCGGAGTCACCTTGGTGAATTCTGGGCTGTAAGTCGCGGTCACTGGTGTACCATTCTTATCGACACGTTTTACAGTGATTGGATCTGGCTTTCCTACAAACTGCTTCTCTGGTGTGAAAGTCACTGTGCCGTCTTGTGCAATGGTGTAAGTTCCCTGACCTGAAATAGCCTTTTTCTTACTGCCATCTTCGAAGGTTGGCTCAGCGGTTTCATCAATTGGAACCAGTGGATCACCACCTTGGAAAGTTGAGGTACCTGTTTGCGGAAGACCTTGAGGACCGGTGCTAGTCACGTTAGTACCAGTCGGAGTCACCTTGGTGAANAGTACCAGTTGGGGTCACTTTGGTGAACTCTGGGCTATATGTTGCAGTTACTGGTGTAACATTCTTATCCACTCTCTTCACTGTGATTGGGTCCGGTGTGCCTACAAACTGCTTCTCTGGCGTGAAGGTCACTGTGCCGTCTTGTGCAATGGTGTAAGTTCCCTGACCTGAAATAGCCTTTTTCTTACTGCCATCTTCGAAGGTTGGCTCAGCGGTTTCATCAATTGGAACCAGTGGATCACCACCTTGGAAAGTTGGGGTACCAGTTTGCGGAAGACCTTGTGGGCCAGTGCTAGTCACATTAGTTCCTGTTGGAGTTACTGATGTAACCGTCGCAATATAAGTGACTTTCGCTGCAATACCATTTGCATCTTTGCGAGTAATACTAATTTCTGGCGTTTCACCTACAAAGCGCTTGTCTGGTGTGAAGGTAACAACACCCTCAGCATCTACTTCGAACTTACCGACTTTGGCAATTTCTTTTACGTTCGTCCCCGTGTCAAAGACCGGCGTGCTGTTGGCTGGGAATCCTACTTTAGGATCGCCAGCTTTAAAAGTTACACGGCCCTTTTGAACTTGGCCTTGCGGACCTTCTGTCTGATCTCCAGTTCCCGTCGGAGTTACAGCGGTCACAGTCGCTCGATATTTGGCCTTGACTACTGTGCCATTGACATCTGCGCGGCTGAGTTCAACTTCTGGTGTCTTACCGACAAACGTTTTGACTGGAGTGAAGGTCACATTCCCCTCCGTATCAACCTCGAACTTACCGACTTTGGCAATTTCTTTCACATTCGTGCCAGTGTCAAAGACTGGCGTGCTGTTTTCTGGGAAGCCGACCTGCGGACTTCCTGGTTCAAAAGTAACTTTTCCTTTTTGAACTTGACCTTGAGGGCCTTTCGTCTGAGCGCCTGTTGCTCTTGGGGTTACTTTCTCAACAGTAGGCGTGTACTTAGCCGTCACAGGAGTGCCATTCTTATCTACACGCTTAACAACAACCGGGTCTGGTGTCCCAACATATTGCTTGTCTGGTGTGAAAGTGACAGATCCATCTGGTGCCACTTCAAAGATACCGACATTTGGAACCACCTTGCGCTTGCTTCCGTCGTCGAAAGTCGCAGGAGTGTCATTATCAAGTGGTACATCTGGGTTGCCACTGACAAAGTTTGGCTTACCTGTCTGTGGACGGCCTTGTTTACCAGTGCTGGTGATGTTTGTCCCTGTTGGAGTTACAGCAGTGACTGTTGCCTTGTAGATAGCTGTTGCTGTGCTGCCATTCGTATCTGTACGAGTAATCCTGATGTCTGGCGTAAGGCCTTTAAATTGTTTCTCTGGAGTAAAGGTTACATTTCCATCCTCATCCACTTCAAACTTACCAACATTCGGTACTTCTTTAACAGTCGAACCATTGTCAAAGAGCGGAGTTGAGGCAGCCAGGAAAGCCACAGTTTGTTTTTGACCGTTGACTTGCGCAGAACCTTCTGTGAAGCTGACTTTGCCTCGCTGAACTTGGCCTTGTATACCATTGGTTTCAGCATTCGTTGCACTTGGTGCTGCTGCTTTTACATCAGCCTGATAGGTAGCTGTTACTTCTGTTCCATTGACATCTACTCGCTTGATAGTCTCTGCAGTTGGACGTCCAGTATAAGTCGGCAGTGGAGTGAAGGTAACTAGGCCTTGATTATCCACCTGATAGGTGCCAACACCAGCAACTGTTTTAGTCTGGCTGCCATTATCAAAGGTTGGCAACTTCTTGCTATCAATAGGCACACGGTTATTGCCCGGATTGAAGGTCAGCTGTCCTGTCTGAACTGCACCTTGAATGCCCTCGCTGCTGGCACCTTGAGCAGATGGTCTAACAGGAGTCACCTTTGGCTGATAAACAGCTTGATGCGGAATACCTTTGCCATCAATCATTTGAACAGACACAGGGTCTACAGTACCAACAAAGTTTTTGTTTGGTTTGAAAGAAATCTTACCTGTTGCAGGTTGGACTTCAAAACGACCGACTTCCCGACCATTTGATAAAGCTGGAACTCTAGTATCATCTGTAGTCGTTCCATCTGCTTTCACAAATTTTACAGGATTTGCTGTACTTGGACTTGCAGGAGTTTTGCCAGCATCACCATCATTAAAGACAGGCGTCTTTTCTTGCGTTAGTCCTTGAACATCCCTTGTTTCATACTTAGGAACATTGAGCACGGTTGGTACATAGCGTCCGTCCATGGTGTTGAGCTGGTCATTGATGACTGCTTCAGCCTGATTCTTAGCAATCCAATCCGTACTTGCTCCATTAGTATCAAAACGACGGATGTTAATCCCCTGAGCTGTGCCGATAAAGCCTGCCTTAGGCTCATAGACAACATCTACATCAGCCCCATTTGCTGTTACTTTATAACGGCCTTCAGCAGTGTTGTACCAGCCTGCTGCATCAGCAGTCAGAACTTTTCCTCTCGCATCCAATACAATCGGAGCTTTAGTAGTATCAATTGCTACTTTCTTATTTTCAGTATTTTGAGCAATGCCTTGCGGAGTAAAATGAAGAGTGGCTGTCTGTCTCTGATCACGGATTCCAGTACTTTCCTTCTTCTCGCCTTTTGGTGGATAGGTCAGTTCAACTTCTAGGTCTTCCACCTCACCACTAAATGCAGTTCCGGTTGGCTTTTCAATATCTCCCTTGTTCAAGGCGATACGAACACGCATTCCCAGCTTGCTAAGTTCAGGATTGGTCATAGCTGGATTCTTCTTAAAGTTGACAGTATAGTCTCCCTCAGTTGTTACTTCGGTAAATTCACTGGCTTCATCTTCGTCAAAGACACCATTATTATTGAAGTCAATCCAGGCACGGACATAGGCTTTTTCGTATCCGTTAGCTGAAGCATGGATGCGGAGAGAATAATCTCCGTCGTGCAGACGGTTTACTGGAAAAAGACCATTGGTTTTCCCGACTAAATCATCAGACAAGAGCTGATTAATACCTTCATCGGCTAAATCATTCTGATCATCATGCTTCCAGTTGTTTCCAGATGTGGTATCAATATCAGCCGCAACACGGCCCAAGAATGGCTGTGGATTTTGACCGCCAGTTTCTGCATTGTATCTTGAAATAGCATGGATAGCTTTTCCATAGGAATCCGGTGCATCCCCTTCATCGATTGCCATAAAACCAATCATCGCAGCCTGCTGACCAGAAGAAGCTATGTAAATACCAACCTCTGAAGCACCACGAGTCATCACAAGTGGAATTGTATTATTTTTAGAAAGATTAGGTCCAAATACTTGACTTCCCAGTCCGCCAGTCTTTTGGTCAGGACTGACATAGGCCTGCCAATGAACACCAGTACCGTCATCTCCAATAAATTGGCCTTCTGTAGTAGGCTTCATCGGCTTATAGGTTTCTGTAATCTCAGTAGTCACACCATTTGCATCTGTAACTGTGCGCTTCCACTCAGCCAAATGTTCCCAACCCTTACCATTGGTTGTAAAGATAGCGTACTCACCAGGGTTTGCCTCTTCTCCATCAGCCATGACAACTGTTGCTTTAACTGGCTTCCCACGATATCTAGCTTCAACTTTGAACTTCACACCATAGTTGGCTTCATCTTTAGGAACCTGCAGTTGGGTTTTACGGCCTTTAGTATCAATTCCTTCTGACTTAATAGCAGACCATTGATTCTGAGCAGCACCAGTAATTTTAGGGCGGTAATCATCACCATACCAATACTGATAAGCATAATTATTACTATTGTTATATTGAAGCCAAGTATTTTTTGCATTGGGATCATAACTGCTTTCGTACTCAGTTCCCTTTACTCGATCACGATAGATCTCTGTAGCATAGAAAGGTTTCAATTCCGTCACGGTCAGTTTGACCACATAGCCCGGCGAAATCTCTTTTTCATATACTGTTCCAACTTTAAAGGAGCCATCTTTATCTAGATTTCTCAGTGATTTCGTATCACCAAAATCTAGCCAGTTCACCTGCTTCATCAACTCATCAGAGCGTTTTCTTACAGATTCTTCCAGTGTTGGTTTAGAAACTGTAGGATTGGCTGTCGCATCTCTTAACGCAGAACTAGCTTGATTGCCAGTACGGAATGAAGTTCCTGCCTCCATTGGCTGACCATTACGTTCGGACCTAGGCATAGCCGCAGAACTTGGTTTTGGCGTATATTGCACTGAATAAGAGCGCGTCCGACTAGCTTCAGCAGGTCCTGCTTCATTAGAGGTCTCAGCAGAGGTCTCAGCTGTTTGATTAGCTTCTTGTGCCTTTTCCGGTGCCGCTTGCTCTGGAGCTGCAGCTGGACTTACCAGCTGATTTTGATCATCACTTGCTTCTAGGTTAGCTGTTTCAGAAACAGCAGATGTTGCTGTATTATCAAGAGCAGGCTGACTGACTGACTGACTGACAGCTGACTCCGTCGGCTTTTCTGGCAGTGAGATATTATCATCTACAGATCCGTTGGCAGTTTCATCTGCATTTACTGTAGCCGCAGTACCTAAAAGGAAAACGGTAGATAATAATACCGAACAAACTCCAACATTTAATTTTCGAATTGAAAACTTGTTTAAATGGGGATTAAATAATTCTTTTCCCATAGAATCTCCTATATTAATATTTAATAGCAATAGGTATTATACACCATTTAATTTTAGTTAGCCATGGATATGACTGTAGTTGAGGGCCATAGTGTCCAAAAATAGACACCTGAAAAAAAGACTCCATTTTTAGAGCAAAATAAAGAAGATTCGTTCGCGAATCTTCTCACTTTTAACCTTCTGATGATAAAACCTTATCTAATTTTTCTTTCAGTGACGTTAATTCCCAACCGTCGATTTCTTTCAGTTCATGAGTGGTTACTGCCAGCCCCTTATATTTGAGTCCGCAATTCTGGCAAAAACGGCTCATTACGTAGTCCAGCATTTCAATTTCTTTGCTAGGCTGAGAACCTTGAAAGAGCAAGAACACCTTTTTGCCCTTGAGTGCTTCTTGCGGCTCATGCACATCAGCCACTCGGTCCAACAGAGTTTTTAGCAAGCCTGAAAAAGACCACCAATAAATAGGACTGGTAAACACCAGTACATCGGCTTGGCTCAGCAGCTCATAGACTTGAAAGAACTGATCGTTTTCTGCTGACTGGCCATATTGCTCAATATGATAGTCCACTAATTGAAGGGCCTCATAATCTCTATCTCGCAGAAAAAAGTGCCCCAGCTTAAAACTATTGCCATTCCTATTTGGACTGGCGTTTACCAAATAAATCATAGCTTCTCTTCTCCTCTGTTCTTTTTCCAATTATATCAAAAAAGAGGGAAGCAAACAATGCTCCCCCCTACTATTTATTCCGACTTTTCCATATCTTCTTTCATCTCATCCATATTAAACTTAGCAAAGAGATACTTGCGATCTTGTACTGGGAAACGCTGATCCAGCTGATCTACAGCACCCAACTCGACGACACCTTCTTTGATAACAAAATCCATAACATGTCCGCCAAAAGTCAGATCGTCCGATACAAAATGCAGATGATAGCCTGCCAGACTGACCCCGTGGAAAATCTCTGGCGTCCAGATACCAACTATGGTGCCTGTGATATTTTCCTTACAGTACTCAGGCTGATTAACCGCTACTTCTGCAAACTTCCGCTCCGTTGTAGACTTGGGAATCATTCGAACATGCATGCGGGCGAAATCACCATGAATCTTGATTGAGCGAAAAAGATTTTCCCCATCGTAGTATGACTCAATCCGCTTTTCCAGCTCCTTGTCATTCATTTCAAAGCGCTGACGGAAAATGACCTCCGCCTGGTGAGGAACGACTGCCGCATAAGGCACAGTCATATCCGGTGACACCTCAACCACTTCTGGTACTTCTCCAGAGCCCTTTGCCTGATAAGCCTTACCATCGAGAACAATGAGCTCGCCATCAATAGAGTCCAGTGTTCCCAAACCCAAATCTCCATACTGCAGCAGCTCTCCAACAGTCATACTGCCATCGTAAAGACCAGCCATCAAAGCTCCCAAAGTATTATATTGAAATAATTTGATTGGTTCTGCCATTCTTTTTCCTTAATCTTTCTCTTCCTAAAAATATTATTGCCCATCCAGCTAAGTTTTTTTCATCTTTATTACAGTGGCTTACTGGAATTTCTACCGCCAATCATTATACCATAAATTGTGGGAAAGGGCTGAGCGAGTGCTTCTTAAACTCTTATAAGCTTTCATAAAGCTCCTGCATACTCCCATCATCAGGTACCAATCTCAGGTACGAAGCAGCAGACTTTTTAGCTTCTTCGAATCTGCCTAGTTCTCGCAAAAGATAGACATACTGCTCTAGAAACTCTGGATTATCTTGCAATTCACGAGCTAATTGATTGTAGAGTTCCTCTGCTTTTTCCAGATTTTCCAAAGCCTGATAAGCACGCGCCAGATTCCAGCGGGTCAAGGCATTATCGACTTCTTGCTCTGCAAATTCTAAAATATCCTCATAGCGCTCCTGCTCCAAATAAAGAGTCGTCAGTCGCAAGGCAATCTCTTCCAAATCATCCGCATCTTCCTGAGCCTGCAAGAGATAATCTTCAGCCGCTTTCTCATCATGAAGTTCATAAGAAAGCTGCGAGGCTAAAAGCAAGAGCCGAGTCTCAAAAGGATTCTTAGCCAAACCCTGCTGGGCAAGGGTCAGGGCTTCAGCCGTCCGATGCTCCGCATGAAGAGATAGGGCATAGCCATATTCGTAGCCTTCAAAATCCGGCGACAGAGTATCCAGCTGCTTGAAATAAAGATTGGCCTTCTGGTATTCTTCCTGATCCGCTAATATAGTTGCCAGCTCATAAACCGCAGCATCGTCATACTCCAGCTCAACAGCCTTTTCTAAGAACTCAATCGCCGCTGCAAATTTTCCAAGACTTGCATAGCAGACCCCAATCCGCTGATAGGTTGAGACGCCTGTCTGCTCAAAAATTGTACGATTATCTAGCTGGGCGTATTCCTTAATCGCCTGAGAAAAATCCCCCAACTCCAAATCTATCTCAGCCAGACCAAAGGTTACTAAAGCCTCATCAGTCAGCTCTGCTGCCTGAGCCAGTTTTTCTCGAGCTACATCAGGCAGCCCTTCTAGCTGATAGAGGTCAGCCTTAGCCAAGAGAGCAGCGACATACCAGTCACTGCTTGGCTGAATCTCCTCCAGATAGGCAAAAGCCTGCTCCAAGTCCCCATCGTCACTGGCAATAGCTGCCAGACTGACATAAGAAGCTGGATAGTCAGGAGCCAACTTTTCAAAAATACGCTTGGCCTGAGGGAAAAAGCCGATACTCTCTAAGTAATCGGCCAAATCCAATAATTCTTCTTCGCTGTCTGCAGTCAGGGCTTGCTCGAAATAGCGGTCAGCCAGAGCTAGGTTCTGTTCCTGTAAAGCTGCCAACATTTGCTCACTCTTGCTCACTGATTTCTCCTTCTTGTTCAAAATCGGCTTCGTAAAGGCCGCTTACTTTCTGATACCACTTAAAGATGGCTGCAATAGCTACCTTGGCCGAAGCATAGGCAGGAATTCCCAGGAAAACGCCCCAAATGCCAAACATAGTACCGGAAGTCAATAATACGAATAAAATCGTAATCGGATGAATGCTGAGCTGACTGCCCAAGACCAGAGGAGAAACAAAACGCCCCTCGATAGTCTGTTCAATGATGAAAACGACAATGACTTTAGCCAACATCACTGGACCGCCAGCAATCAAACCGATTGCCAGAGCCGGAAGCATGGCCAAAAAGCTGCCCAGATAAGGTACCAGATTGAGAACGCCCGCAATGACTCCAAGAGTGACACCATAGCGCAGGCCAATAATCTTGAAGAAAACAATAAACATCAGAGCTACAATGATAGCAACCGTCACCTGACCACGCACATAGTTAGCTAGCTGGCTGTTGATATCCGTCATCACTTGACCAAAGGATTCTCGGAATTTAGTCGGCAGAAACTGGGTCACATAGCCTTTCAGATTTTTCCCGTCTCTCAGCAGGTAAAAAAGGATAAACGGCATGATGATAATAGCCACGACAATCTGCGAAGTTGTACTGATTAAGTTCCCCGCCCAATTGACTGCCCGCGATGAAAAATTGCTGGCCCAATCGGTAATCTGGCTAGACAGATTGCTAGTGTATTCCTCAATCTGCGGCTTGAAATCTGCCGAAATATACTTAGTCACGACATCATCGATGAACTTGTCAGCCTGCTTCAGATAAGCCGGAACATTTCTGACAAAGGCCATGACCTGATGCTGCAAGCTAGGAATAGCAACAGCCAAGCCCCAGATAATCAAAAAAGCAATTAAAACAAAGACAATGGTAATAGCAACCAGTCGATTAATTTTGTGCTTTTCCATCCAGTCGACGATGGGATTTAACAGATAATAAAGCAGACCAGCTAAAATAACCGGCAGCATGATTACTCCCAAAAATTCAATGACTGGACTAAAAATAAAACTGATTTTACTAAGTATAAAAATATTCAGTCCCATCAAAAGGGTTACTAGAAATACTGTAATGGCCTTGTTATCCAAAAACCATTTAAAAAACCAAGATAGGCTAAAATCTTTTTCTTTGTGCTCCATATTCTCCTCCTTTAACTTGTCATTTCATTGTAACATTTTTCGGAGAAAAATTCTCTGCTCAGCTATATGGAAAAGCAAAAAAAGAGAGGAGACAGGAGACTTGTATTTTTCGCAAAATACAGCTTCTGACTTCTCTCTTCGGCTCCTGCAGGGCCAGCTAGAATACAAGGCTATTTCTCGACAGCCGGCAGAGAAATGCTAAAGCGCATTTTCCGCCCATCAACAGCTTCAAACTGGTAACGGAGACCATGCTTATCCAAAATCTGCTGAACGATAAAGAGTCCCAGACCAGTCCCGCCATCCTTACGATTGCGACTGTAGTCTGGCCGGTAGAAAGGCTGAAAAATCTGCTGAATTTGGTCTTTGTTTAAGACTCGTTCCGCCTCATTTTCGATGACTAACTCGTGTTCTTCCAGCCTGAGTAGAATCTCTCCGCCTTCTACTGTGTAATGAAAGGCATTGTCCAGAAGATTCTTGATAGCCTTGAGCAGATAAGTGCGGTTACCCTTGACCTTCGCTTCTGCCAGCTCAACTTGAAAATGGTAGTGTCTGACATCTGCTAAAACTCGATAGGTACTCAGATTTTCCTCCAAGACCTGCTTGAGTGAAAAGACTTCCTGTTCAGTTTCAGTCTTCATCTCCAGTTTAGAAATGGCTAAGATAGACTGGACTAACTCAGACTGCTCCTCTAGGATTTCTCGACACTTCTGCAAGTACTTGTCTCGATCCTTGAACTCTCCTACACCATAAATCATGCCATCAACCATCCCCATCATGCTGGTAATGGGTGTCTTGAGCTCATGCGATGTCATCCGTAAGAACTCAGCCTTTTCCCGCTCGCTTTCTGCTACCTTTTCATTTTCTAGGCGCAGAGCCTCGATACTGGTCAGTAGATTAGCATAGAGGTGATTGATATCTTGGGCCAGTTCGGCAATCTCATCGCGCCCCTTGACCTGACAGGTCACATCTGGAGCCAGACTCGTCATTTGACGGGTGCTCTTAGAGATGGCTTTGATCCGCTGACTAGAAGTCCGGCTGTAGAGATAGGCTGCCAGACCACCCAAACTTAGAGATACAAGCAAGACAAATGGATAGAGATTGAGCAAAATCCGGCTAGCATCAGAAACCGGCTGTAAGGAGTATTCCCCTCTCAGGACAACTTCTTTACCATCAGAAGTTCGAAAACTTTCTGATAAACTCTTGCTCTCATAGTCACTGTTGGCAATCGTTGGGACGATGGTCAGTTGCAAAGAACTTTCATCGCCAGCTTCAAGAGAGGGATAGAGAATCGTATTGTCTTTCGCCAGCAAGGTAAACCAAATTAGATTGCTCTTTTTACTATAATCACTCAACAGCTCGCCGATTTGCTGACTGGACTTTCCCTTGACTTGCTTGGAAACTTGGTCAAATTCCCGCTGAGCTTCTCCACTCTTAACCTGCTGATAATACACTGGCATGGCAAAGTAAAGACTGGCTAGAACGATAGTCACCACCACGAAAATGATGGACGAGGTCAAGAGAAAGTTCTTTTTGACAATTTTCACTTGTCTTCTCCTCCAAGCTGGTAGCCCATACCTGTAATGGTTTTCAGTGGCACACCAGGAATCTTTTTGCGGATATTCTTGATATGATTATCCAGTACCCGGCTATCCAGCTCGCTGTAGCCCCAAATGGTATTCATCAGCTGATCACGGGTCACCAAGTGGCCCTTCCTCTTAGCCAGAGTCTGCAAGATTTCATATTCTTTCTTGGTCAGAGGCATTTTCTCACCTTGCCAGTAAACCGTGCAGTCATCAATAGAAACCGTCAGGTCGCCAACAGCAATCTCTGAAGCAAGAGTATTTCTGCGCAGAATATTCTCAATCCGTTTGACCAAGATTAGCGGTGAAAAAGGCTTGGTTACATAATCACTGATGAGATGGTTAAAGCTGACCAGCTGGGTATACTCGTCATCCAGAGCTGTCAAAATCATGACCGGAATCTGTGAAGTCTTGCGGATTTCCTTCAGTACTTCCAGACCACTCTTGGTCGGCAGCATCATATCTAAGATGACCAGATCGAAGGGCTCTTCTTCAAAAGCCTGCAAGGCATCGCCACCATCAAAGACCGGCCTCACCTCATACTGACTTTCCTTTAAAAACTCGCAAATCACTTGATTAATCGTCGTATCATCTTCCACCACTAGAATCTTGTGCATACTTAGATTTTTCTCCTTTACCTATTCAAATCGCAGGGCCTCGATTGGATCCAGCTTGGATGCTTTCACAGCTGGCAGGAGCCCAAATACTACTCCTATTATACAACAAAAGAGCAAACTTACAAAGACAGAAAAGAGGGATAAAATATAAGGATAGGCTAGAGACTGGGTGATGGCAAAGCCCGAGGCGATACCAGCCACCACGCCAATAATTCCTCCCATCAGGGTCAGGATAACTGCCTCAATCAGGAACTGCTTGAGAATGATCTTCCGCCGAGCTCCCAGAGCCTTTTTAATCCCAATTTCACGAGTCCGCTCTGTCACTGAAACCAGCATGATATTCATAACACCGATACCTCCGACTAGGAGAGAGATGCTGGCAATACCTGCTAGCAAGACGAAGTTAGACTTGTTAAGATTATCCAGCTGCCGTTCAAATTCCTGCAGGTTGAGCACACCAAACATATAGTCCGACGGTGGCATTTGCTGATTGAGATAATCACTGACCTTCTTGGCAACCTTCTTCAAATCATCAGCCTTGTGGGTTTGGACGGTCACTTCAGGACTGACATTAATGGTATCAAAAATCCGATGCCACTGCTGCAAGGGAATATAGGCCACCTTTTCCGCACCAGCTGTTAAGCCACTCTGCTCAGTAGACTCAAACACGCCAATAACCTTAAAGGGATTGCCCAAAACTTCAACATATTTACCGATACCATCACCCTTTGGAAAAAGACTATCATAAAGCGACTTTTCCAGATAGGTCACCTGCTCCTGATTTTTAAAGGCTTCTGAGTCAAATCCTTCACCTTCTAGCAGACGTTGCTGCTTGATGTCAGCGGCTGTCTGCGAAACCGCCTGAATCTTCCCAGATGATTTTTGGCTCAGGTAGTAAATCTTCTCATCTGTACCATAGGTCAGCAGAGCATTCTTGACCCCAGAGATTTCCTTAATCTTGCTTAATACATCCTCTCCCATAAAGGGAATATAAGAAGGTTTCTGAGCTTGAGATTTCTCTGGAATGGTTGGATGATGGCGCTTTTCTTGTCATAGACGACCTTGATTGTGTTATTATTCCCGCCAATGAGCTGACGCTTAGTATTTTCCGTATTTCCCTCAATGATAGAAAAGATAGCGATGATGGCGCCTATCCCGATGATAATCCCCAACATGGTCAGCATAGAGCGCATTTTATGCGACAAGATTGAATTCAGAGCTACAAAAATATCTTCCATAAAGCTTCCTTTCTATCCTATCGCTTTGCTCTCTATATTACCGTCCCGCAGGATAACCGTCTGCTTGCAGAGTTGAGCTACTTCCGGCTCATGGGTAATGATGACAATGGTCTTTCCCTCATCATTAAACTGCTTGAAAAGGTCCATAATCTGCACACTGGTCTTGGTATCCAGAGCCCCAGTTGGTTCGTCACCAAGGATGAAGCTGGGATTGGTTACCAAGGCTCGTGCAATAGCTACCCGCTGCTTTTGACCACCGGACAGCTCCATAGGCTTGAAATCACTTCTTTCTTCCAGCCCGACTAACCGCAGCATTTCCATCGCCCGCTCCCGTCTCTCTTTTTTAGGAATTTTCATGTAAGTCAGAGGCAGTTCTACATTTTGGCAGGCTGTTAGCTTGGGCATGAGGTTAAAATTTTGAAAAACAAAGCCAATCTTCTGATTGCGCAAATCGGACAGCTGATTGTCAGACAGCTCAGACACATCGGTCCCTTCAATATGATAAGTCCCTGAACTTGCCTTATCCAGACAGCCGATAATGTTCATCAGAGTGGACTTGCCAGATCCAGATGGTCCCATGATAGCCAGAAAATCCCCCTCTTTCACATGCAGATCAATTCCTTTTAAAATTGGAAATTCCTGACTGCCCTGCTGATAAGATTTGTGGATATCCTTAAGCTTTAACATGCTGTCCTACCTCCATCCCTTCTTCCATACCAGCTCTTGGGGTCGAAATGGTATCCTGCATAGTCAAACCTTCTGTAATCTCTACCAAACGGTCAGACACTTTCTTGGTCTTGACTTCATGCATTTTCAGAGTCTTACCCTCTACTTTCCAGACATAGGTCTTGCCATTTTTACTGAAAGTATAGGCCTTATTGACAACTACCTTGCCGGCCTCGGGAGCATTCTCCACGATGTTGACATAGGAATGGGAGCCCACCAGTGGCATTTCACCACCTTGATCCAGCTCTACAGTATAAGGATACTTACCTTGGTTGGGGTTTTCCTGTTGCTTATTCCCACCATTATTATTGGAAGTATTTTCTGCTGTCAGGCTGCCGACCTGAGTTACTGTACCACTCCAGCGTTTCTTAGGATCCTTGCGATCCACCACTTCCACTTTCTGGCCAACACTCAGCTTCTCACGGTCAAATTCACTGACAGTCCCTTTGACCAGAGTTTTGGACTTGTCCATAATCTCAATAAAGTTTTCTTCTTCCTTTTTGGCCTTGGACTGATTGGGCAAATCTTCATTCATAGAGGTAATTGTTCCTGCTGTATCGGCAGTCACAGTATCATACTTCATTCGGTCTGATTCTGTCTGAGCTGTCACCTGAGCCTTTTCAGCCTCAATCTGAGCTGTCGTTACTTCATTATCCGCCGTCTTGGCATCGCTCAGCGCTTGAGCCAGCTCGTCTTCAGCAGACTTAATCTGCTCCAGCAGTGACTCATCCTGACTGGAATTGTATTTGTCTTTGAGAGCATTGAGACTGGCCAACTTGCGATTATAGGTTTCCCATTTAATCGCAGCGCTGTTTTGAGCAGCTGTAATGCCATTAGCCTTGGACTGGGCATCATATTGTGCCGACTGGGCTGTCAATTGCTGCTCTGTCACATAGGAAAAGAGCGGCTGCCCTTGTGTAACGGTATCTCCATTTTTGACAAATACTTCCTTGACTTCCCCTTTAGAAGGGTCAATCTTGACCTTACTGCTATTGTTGGCAACTACTTCCCCAGATAAAACCAGGCTTGTTTTTTTACTGTTATTGACAGCTTCTTGGACTGTCAGCGAATCAATCGTCTTATCTACCATTTTCATGGCCTGTTGTTGATTGATCTGTCTAAAATACAGATAGCCTCCCAGCCCAGCACAAGCAAGAATGACCGTGCTGCCCAATAGAATGGTCTTACGATTCATTTTTTTTCTTCGAAACATATTGCCTCCAACCTACATGTTTTAATCTTTATTCAGCTTCTGAGCTAGATCCTGATCCATCTTCTGGAATTTCCTCACCATCTGCTGGAATTTGGATAACATTTCCATCAGGCATTGTGTATTCTGTCACTTCTTTCCCATCTACTGTCTTGGTCTTCTTATCAACAGCATCCTTCTGGAAGTCCACTTGTTTCCCGTCCTTAATTTCTGAGTTATCAGCTTCTTTATTTCCGCATGCGGCTAAAAAGAATCCTGACATTCCGATAAGAGCAACGAGCATAGCAATTTTTTTAACGTTCATTTGATTTCTCCTTTGTTTTAGCAAGCAGGAAGTTTGTTGCTTCCTGACAGTATTTGTTTTTTTGAACAATTCTATTCTAACAAAGCCATCTATCCCCTTCCTACCCGCTATCTGTTTTTTATCTGTTTTTTCAAAACCAATACTATTCTTTTGAAAATCAGGCAAATCCTCCGCTCCAAGACCTATCATCTGCTTTTATGATATAATAGTAGCAAGCAATCTAAATACATACGAGGTAATGTCATGACACAAACGGTTTACTTTGGAACCTATACTCGCAAAGATTCCAAGGGAATTTACAAGGCAGATTTCAATTCTAACAAGGAAACACTAGAAAACTTGACCTTGGTTGCTGAAGAGCCAAGTCCAACCTACCTAGCCTTCGACAAAGCTGGACATCTCTATTCTGTCGGAGCAAAGGACGGACAGGGAGGTATTGCAGTCTTTGACCAGGCAGGTCAGCTCCTCAACCATGTCGTTGAAGAAGGGGCTCCGCTCTGCTATGTCGCAGTAGACGAAGAACGTGACTTGGTTTACGGTGCCAATTATCATAAGGGACAAGTCTTGGTCTACAGACGACTGGCTGATGGCAGACTGGAACTGGCTGACTCAGCTATCCATCAAGGTCAAGGACCGCATGCCAACCAAGCTTCAGCCCACGTCCACTATGCTGACCTTACACCAGATCAATACCTGATCACCTGCGACTTGGGAACTGATGAAGTCACCACCTATGATATTGCTGAAGACGGAAAAATCGCTCCTCTGAACACCTACAAGTGTGCCGCTGGAGCTGGTGCCCGCCATATCGTTTTCCACCATCATTACAAAATCGCCTATTTGATTTGTGAGCTTAATTCTACTATTGAAGTCCTGATTTACGATGGAGTCGGGCATTTTGAACACCTGCAAACTATCTCCACCTTACCAGAGGACTTTGAAGAAGCCAATGGAACAGCTGCTATTCGCCTGTCTGCTGATGGCAAGTTCCTCTACGGTTCCAACCGTGGTCATGACTCTCTTGCCGTCTACAAAATCTTAGCTGACGGCAGCTTAGAGTTAATCCAGATTGCACCTACCAATGGCCAAAATCCACGGGATTTCAACATCACACCGGATCAAAACCATATCATTGCTGTCCATCAAGACTCAGACAATGCAACCATCTTCAAACGCGATGTAGAGAGTGGAAAATTAACAGAAATCTCCCATGATTTCTACGTTCCCGAAGCTGTTTGCGTGACCTTTAAATAAGCAGATTTCTTGTTTTTCTATTAGAAATTTGATTAAATAGTATAAAAAATTACTAAGGAGCAACAGCTATGAATCCAGTAGATTTATTTAACCAGGTAAAAGAAATGATTGAAAAGAAAGACTTTGATGGCGCCAAAAAGTTTATCGAAGAAAACAAAGACAAACTCGGTGAATACCTTGATCAAGCTAAAAAATTAGTAGCTGGAAATGAAATGGCCAGCGGTGCTATTGATAAAGTTAAAGGTTTGTTCGACAACTAAGAAAACAAAAACGCTTGATTTTTCAAGCGTTTTTTGTGTATCATTTTTTATACAATTAATGGTAAGAAAATTTGTGCTAAGCCTAGAAAAGCTAGATAACCCAATACATCTGTTGCCGTGGTAATGAAAATGGTCGAGGCTAGAGCCGGATCCTGATGCAGTGTCTTGATAATCAGCGGTACAAAGTAACCAAATAGAGCACCACATGCTAGATTAATCATCATAGCCAATACCACAATAACAGACAGATAGAAATTTTGATAGAAGACAAACATGACAATCGCTGCAATCAAGCCTGTAAAGAAACCATTAACCAAAGCTAGCACGATTTCTTTGAATACTAAATTCCGATCTTCTTTCAGATCCAGTTTTCCCAAGGCAATTCCCTGGATAACCAAAGCAAGTGTCTGAGAGGCAGAATTTCCACCCATTCCCGTGATAATAGGACTAATCGCTGCTAATGCTACAACTTTTGAAATCGTATCATCAAAAAGTGCTACTGTCGCAGAAGCTAGAAAGGCTGTCACTAGGTTAATCATCAACCAAGGTAAGCGTTTCTTGAGTGATTCTTTGAAAGGTCCTCCAATTTCTTCACTTTCTTGGACACCACCCATCCGCAAGATATCTTCTTGATACTCTTCTTGCAAAACATCGACGATATCATCAATTGTGATGATTCCTAGCAATACCTGCCGATGATTGACGACCGGTACGACAGATAAATTATATTTGGCAGAAAGCTGTGCCACTTCCTCTTGGTCAACCTCTGGCGTCACAGTTACTAACTGAGTGTTCATAAATTCACTGAGTTTCATCTCCGCACCATGAATAAACAAATCACGGATATCAATCCAGCCAACTAGCGAATGATGCACATTTCTAATAAATAAGGTATCAATAACTTCCGTATTGGGCGAAATCTCCCTCAATTTATTGAGAGTTGCTGAGACGGTCAGATTTTCATTTAAGGTGATGAATTCTGTCGTCATCAGACCACCAGCTGTCTGAGGATCGTAAGCCAACATAGCTTTCAAATTCTCTTGACTGGTATTTTTCATCATACTTAAGTATTGCTTACGCAAGTCCACACTCAAGTAACCCAAAATATCTACCACATCATCATCTGGCATAAGATGAAAAAGAGTGCTGGTACGTTTGAAAGAAATCGATTGGATAATCTGCCGTTGCAACTCCGGCTCGGCTTCTTTTAAAATCTCTACCAATTGATCATCGCTAGCCATTTCCGTAAAGGTTTTGAGGAGATTCCCTTCCTCATCCTCCAAAGCCTCCAAAGAAAGAGCAATATCAATGGCATAGTAATCGTCAAATATCTGATTGAAAACTTCACTATCCTGTGATAGTAAGACCTGATTTAATAATTCTTCCATTGTACTCCTCCTTCCACTTTGCTAGTATACCATAAAAGACTGATTTTGATACAAGAAAGCTATAAAATCTTCAGTAAATCACTCACTTTTTCAAGCAAGTAGTCACAAGGAAACGCAGGGATCTCTTGATTATATTTTCCAAAAGAAAAACTGTCATCTTGTCCTCTAATTTTTCAAGGGAAAGAGCATGACCAAGCCCTATACACTACTTCTAGGCAATTTTCTAGACAAAGATGATAAATCTCCCTCTCATCAATTAGGGTTGATCCTAAATCAAAAAATATCCATTGTTATATCTTTACACATCAAAAAAGCTAGGACTAAGTCCTAGCTCCTCTTATATGCTGTTAGATTATTTTTTCAAGTTATAGAAAGCTTGAAGACCTTTGTATTGAGCAACTTCACCAAGTTGATCTTCGATACGAAGCAATTGGTTGTATTTAGCAATACGGTCTGTACGTGAAAGTGAACCAGTCTTGATTTGACCTGCGTTAGTTGCAACTGCGATGTCAGCGATTGTTGAATCTTCAGTTTCACCTGAACGGTGTGATACAACTGCAGTGTAACCAGCTTCTTTAGCCATTTCAATCGCTTCAAAAGTTTCAGTAAGAGTACCGATTTGGTTAACTTTGATAAGGATTGAGTTAGCAGCACCTTCTTTGATACCACGTGCAAGGTAGTCAGTGTTTGTTACGAAGAAGTCGTCACCAACAAGTTGTACTTTCTTACCAAGACGTTCAGTAAGAGCTTTCCAACCATCCCAGTCATTTTCATCCATACCATCTTCGATAGTGATGATTGGGTATTTGTTAACCAACTCTTCAAGGTAGTCGATTTGTTCTGCAGATGTACGAACAGCAGCGCCTTCACCTTCAAATTTAGTGTAGTCGTATACTTTACGTTCTTTATCGTAGAATTCTGATGATGCACAGTCAAATCCGATAAATACATCTTTACCTGGAACATAACCAGCAGCTTCGATAGCAGCGATGATAGTTTCTACACCATCTTCAGTTCCTTCAAAGCGAGGAGCGAATCCACCTTCGTCACCAACGGCAGTTTCCAAACCACGAGATTTAAGGATTTTCTTAAGAGCGTGGAAGATTTCAGCACCGTAACGAAGAGCTTCTTTGAATGTTGGAGCACCAACTGGCAAGATCATGAACTCTTGGAATGCGATTGGAGCATCTGAGTGAGATCCACCATTGATGATGTTCATCATTGGAGTTGGAAGAACTTTAGTGTTGAATCCGCCAAGGTAGCTGTAAAGTGGCACTTCAAGGTAGTCAGCAGCAGCACGAGCTACAGCGATAGACACACCAAGGATTGCATTAGCACCCAATTTACCTTTGTTAGGAGTACCGTCCAAAGCGATCATTGCACGGTCGATGGCTTGTTGGTCACGAACATCGTAACCGATAATAGCTTCAGCGATAACATTGTTTACATTATCAACTGCTTTTTGTGTACCAAGACCACCGTAACGAGATTTGTCGCCATCACGAAGTTCAACTGCTTCGTGCTCACCTGTAGAAGCTCCTGAAGGAACCATACCACGTCCGAAAGCACCTGATTCAGTATAAACTTCTACTTCAAGTGTTGGGTTACCGCGTGAGTCTAGGACTTCGCGAGCGTAAACATCAGTAATAATTGACATTTCTTACTCTCCTTATTATTTAAAATTATTTACTAGTCTATGATACCTCAAAAACGCTTTTTTTTCAAGGAAAAATAGAGAATCTAAGCAAATTTGAGAAATTTTGCACAAGAAAACGATTCCAAATTTACTATATAAATGTTTTTCCGGCAAATCAGAAAGAAGATTCGACCTTTTAGAATTTCTCCTTTTATGGTACAATTTTATTATGACTGATATTAATAAAGTAATTATGGAAAAAGCTCAGGGCGGAGTCAAGCTCAACCCTGATGAACAGCGTAGATTTTTAGGGACTTTTGAAGAGCGAGTGCTGGCCTCCTGCTCTATTGAGCAAGCTAACAGCTCTCTCATTCGCAGTCATTTCAAGGAAATGCTCAGCAGCATCATGAAAAACTGTCAACCTGTAATTGTCAAAATTTCTCCAGAAGTCGAGTCTAGTAATCAAATCTTTTATCTAAAAACCTCTAAGGAACTGGGCTGCGAAGCGACTATCGTCTCAAGTGATTACCAGGCTTCTCCTTTTGGCCTGATTGTCCATAGCGACCATCTTGTCCAAGTAGATGATAAGGATATGAACCAACAGTTTGCTGGACTCCTTCAGCCAGCAGAAAAACCAGCAAAAGAAAAGCGCTCCCTCTGGAAAAAATGGTTTGGATAGGATGAAAAATTTAGAAAAACTTTTTGCCTTCTTTGAAGCAGAAAATCAACGCGATTGGCAAACCTATGAGACCTTTCTTTCTGATCATGTTAGCTGGGAATTTGAAGGTGACACAATCGAAATTATCAAAGGTAAAGCTGACTATCTGACTAAAATTCAAAAAGTCTACCATAAGAACCCCGTCCAGTTTCGTTGCACTTATTATCAGCTTAGTCCCAACCAGAATCGGATTGTGACCATTTTAGAAAATGACTTTGGTGACCTGTCTTGTGACATCTTCTTCTTTGAGAAAGGCATAATAGTCAAAGAAATTGAATACCTACTAAAAAAAGCGGACTAACCGCTTTTTTTCATTTTTAATACATTGCCAATATTTCTGGCTGTGCGAATCAAATTTTGCTCCGCCTGCTCTAGAATCCTATCCAAACTATCTGCTCGCGCAATAATCGGAAAAGCTGCCTGGATATTCTCAACTGGGAAATCCGGTAAATCATCTGCCAAGCTACCGCAAATAGCCAGTACAGGGATGCCTTCTGGTGTTCGTCTTGCGACTCCGACTGGTACCTTGCCCGCCAAAGACTGACGGTCCAGCCGTCCTTCGCCCACTACGACCAAGTCCGCTTTTTTGACTCTTTCATCAAAATCCAGTAAATCTAGACAGGTTTCAATACCCGAAACGATTTTTCCTCCGGCAAAAGCAACCAGTCCTGCTGCCATTCCACCACCAGCCCCAGCTCCATCCATATCAATCACCTGAGGATTGACCAACTGATAGAAATCAGCCATAGCTTGGTCTACTTGAGAAAAGAGTAGGGGAGATAGACCTTTCTGTCCTCCGAAAACAGTTGTCGCACCTCGCTCTCCGCAGAGAGGATTGTCTACATCCGTCAAAATCTCAATCTCAACTTCTTTCAAGAAAGCGGGAACCTGCTCAGCTGAAATTCGAGCGACCTTTCCCAAAGACGAGCCAATGGGGCGCAGTCTATGATTCTCCGCATCGAAAAATTCATAGCCTAGGCCTGCTGCCAGTCCAATTCCACCGTCATTGCTGGCCGAACCACCAACACCAACTAAAATCTTTCTGACACCATCTTCAGCTAGGTGCAAAATCAATTCTCCCAATCCTTTGGTCTCTATGGCCAAGGGATTTCGTTTTTCCTGAGGAATAGAAGCGAGTCCGACCAAATCAGCCATCTCAAAAAGCGCTTGCTGACCATTTCTGGCGTAAGACATTTTTACTGGCTGACCGAAGGGGCCAGCCACAGTGTGGTAAAATTCAGCCCAGCCCAAGGCTGCTGTCAGCGCAGCCATTGTCCCCTCGCCCCCGTCACCAACTGGCAGCAAGTCAAAGCTGGCATCTGGCAAGGCCTGAGAAAATCCAGTCTGAAGAGCTTGAGCAACCTGAGCAGCTGACAAACTTTCTTTGAAAGAATCCGGTGCAATTAGAATATGCATGCCTCTCTCCTATTCTTTTCTATTGTCTAAAAGATCAATGACCCGATAGAGATTGCATTCTTGAATCTGGTAAGGAGCCTGCTCGCGCACGATCGGCTTGGCCATAAAGGCAATTCCCATCCCTGCCGCTTGAATCATAGGCAGATCGTTGGCGCCATCTCCCATAGCAATCGTTTGATTTAATTCCAACTTGTTTTCGGCTGCCCATGCTTTTAGCATGGCAAGCTTGGTATCCTTAGTGACAATCTCTCCTAAGACTTGGCCTGTCAAAAGCCCCTGCTGGATTTCCAAACGATTTGCCTTGACGTAGTCAATTCCAAGCTGCTCAGCCAGTCTGTCCACGGTCTCATGAAAACCACCTGACACCAAGCCTACTTTATAACCACGTTTATGCAGCTCATAGACCAGTTCCTCGGCTCCCGGAGTGAAGTGAATCCTTTCAGCAATTCGAGCAAAAATATCCTCCGGCAGGCCTTTTAAAAGAGCGACCCGCTCACGTAAAGCAGCTTCAAAGTCCAATTCACCTCGCATGGCACGTTCGGTAATAGCCGCAACCTGATCTCCTACACCCGCCTCCTCACCTAGCAGATCAATCCCCTCTTCCATGATTAAGGTGCTGTCTACATCCATGACTAACAAGCCTTTGACTCTTTTCATCTCTTACTCCTTCCCAATTATTGATTATCCAGCTTATTGTTTAAATATAGTTAAATCTATTTGAACAGCCTCATCCTTCGATTCCATTAGTATTGAAATCCCATAAATTGTTCCACTAGAGTGATCTAATCTTATTCGACAGGTAGTATCCTCTGGTAGATCATACTTGTTTTTGAGATGTTTAAAGAGTTCAGATTGATTTTCTGGCTGGTAGATGATATCGCGAAGCTCTGTTTCTGCACTCTTAAAAGTCTCTTTCACATCTAAGGATTCAAAATAATTTCTTTGAACAACTAAGTTAAGAATCTCTTCATCAAATAAAGGACTTATCTCTGAGCTGTAAGTTAGTTTGCCGTTAGAATAAGTAACAGGAACAGTCTCTTCTTTATCACCGATTGTTATTGTATAGTCACCTTTAATGTCAGATTGAGTAGTATCTAATCTAATCTCATAATCTTTCACTTCGTCTCCCTTTTCTATATAAACACTACTCTTATAAAGCTTTAATCCAGTAAAATCCTTTTTATCTTGTTCTAAAAACTTAAACATTGGCTCAAAAGTGCCTTCAAAATCATACTGTTCTCTTGTTCTGTTTTTTGGGACAGTGTAATCATCCAGACGCCAGCCATTTATCAATGCTATCGATAAAACTGCTACACCTCCGAGAATAATGAGAGTAATATATTTTTTAATCATTTTCATTTCTTTTATAGACTTTCCACTTTCATTTGTCCCTCTATTATAACATAAGAGCCTTTTTGCTGAGAATGAAAAAAGAAGCTCCCGAAGGAACTTCTTTTAAAAACGAATATTCTCGCGTGTTTTTTCGTAGGATGTCACAAAGCGTTCTGTCACACCTGGCTCGACAAGATCCAAAGCTTTTGAAATGATTTCCAAGGATTGAGCATAGTCGTAGTCATGTTCAAAGACATACAAGGACTTGTTGAAAGCTGCTTGTACATTATCATCAAAGGAACGATAGCGGTTTGAATACTGCAGCAGCTGCTCGGTCAATGTAGCATCTTGGACGATACGATAGGTTTCTTCTTCCAATTGCTCCATATCATTTCCTAGAATTTCCAGCCAACGGTTAACTGATTCGATATTGACTCGAGTAGCTTCCAATTCCTTCACCAACTCTTCAATATTGTTGCTGGTTGAGAAGAAAATTTCTAAGAAAGTGTCTGGAATACCTGGCAAATTGCGTTTTTCCATATATCTCTTAATGGTATGCAATTTGTTAGCATAGATATTGACCTTCTGGCGAGCATTAGCATCATCTTTTTCAATCTCAGCCAGTGCTTCACCAAGAGAAATCTGTTCATCTTCGATTTCTTTCAAACGCTCTTGGATAGCTTCCAACTCTTCCTGAACCACAGAATAAGCTTGCTTGGTTTCAGAGGAATCTTCTACCGCGCTAAGTACCACATCTTCCTGAGCAGAAAGCTCAGCCTGCAACTCCTTGACATGAGAAGTTTCCGTATCAGAGAGAAGGAAAGTTTGAGATAAACGTTCTATCTCTTTTTGGAGTTGCTGGTTGTTTTCCTTTGTATGAGCCAGATAGCTAGGCAAGTTTTTAATCAGCTTCTCCACTACTTTGTGGGCTTCAATTTCCCGCGTAAAAATTTCATAGAGAGCGTTAATCTCTTCTTGCGCCTGCTCATTTTCATACTCAGCATTATCCAGCTCTAGGGCTGAAATGTTGGCTTCGTTGCGTTTGAGACTTGCATGAAGCTGCTGGAAGCGCGACTCTATATCTGTTTCGATAAAGTGATAACCAGATTCCAAGAGCTTACGGTGACCAGATTCTAAGTCTTCCAACTGATCTGGCAATTTCACAGTCAACTCTTCGACAATGGCAGGAACTTTCTCAACGATATGTGTCAAAGCAAGAATATGATCCTCGGCTTTATCCAAAATTTCAGCCGCCTCAACCGGGTCACCTGAAGAATTAAGGGTCACAAACTGAGAAAACTCTGACTGAATATTTTCCAGCTGTTTTTCAATCTCAGCTAGGGCTTGCCCATACGAGTCTGCATTCTCCGCCACCTGAGTTTGCAGTTTTTCAAACAAATCCAAGGCATGGAGCACACGACCGCTGTTTTTAGACTCTTGCTCTTTAAGATCTTCCAAGGCAGCACGAATCATCTTGATATCTTCGTCAATCAAATCAATCTGACTCTCAATATTGCCAATGGCATGCTTGGCTTTTATGAAACGGAAAGAATTATTGTAACCTTCTGCTTCAAATAGATTATTTTCGATATCAGCAAATGAATTTAAGGACAAGTCTACCCATTTTTGATTCCATTCACGGAAGGCTACCTGACTCTGCCCAATCAAATGCATATTTTTTACTTCTTCAACTTCATCATTCACAGGGAGATTGTAAAGTGCTTCTTTTCTCTCCTCCAAATTTTGAAGTAAAGCTTCATTTCTCTTTCTCATCAGAACTGCAGTACCATAGCCGACAACCAAAAGCAGAGCTACCACAGCAACGAGAATAACTAGTCCAATAGACATATAGAACTCCTTCACATTGTTACTATAAAGCAAACATAATGATTATATCATATTTTTGCCCATAATGGTTGATTTTTCTGATTTTTTTAGACGTCGAGCGTACTGTATACAGCATTTTCTTCGATAAATTCACGACGAGGTTCAACGCGATCCCCCATCAGCATGTCAAAAACCTTGTCAGCTTCCGCTGCATCATCCACTGAAACCCGAGCCATCAAGCGATGTTCAGGATTCATAGTTGTCTCCCACAGCTGATGGTCATCCATCTCTCCGAGCCCCTTGTAGCGTTGAATGGTTGGCTTGGAGCGACCTTCACTGTAGCGAGCCAAAGCAGCTTGAAGCTCTTCTTCCTGATTAGCACCTGGCTGGATGTATTCTTTGACTTCACTTCCGACCTTAACACCATAGATTGGCGGCTGAGCGATATAGACAAATCCAGCTTCCAGAACCGGCTTCATATAGCGGTAAATCAAGGTTAAGAGGAGGGTCCGAATGTGAGCACCGTCTACATCGGCATCGGTCATGATGACTAATTTTTGGTAGCGGGCCTTGCTGACATCAAAGTCAGCTCCAAAGCCAGTTCCCATAGCAGTAAAGAGACTGCGAATTTCTTCATTGGCCAATATCTTGTCCATGCTGGCTTTTTCAACGTTGAGAATCTTACCACGAATTGGCAGAATGGCCTGAAATTCACGGTTACGACCGGACTTAGCTGAACCACCCGCTGAATCCCCCTCCACGATGAAGAGTTCAGTTTCCTGAGGGTCGTTGGACGAGCAGTCAGCCAATTTACCTGGCAGATTGGAAATTTCCAAGCCAGACTTCTTGCGGGTTACTTCCCGAGCTCGCTTGGCAGCAATTCTAGCCTTAGATGCCAAAATTCCTTTTTCAACGATTTTTCGAGCCACCGCAGGATTTTCCAAAAGGAAATCTGAGAAAGCTTCGCTGAAGAGGCGATTAGTAATCTTGACCACTTCGCTATTGCCCAGCTTAGTCTTGGTCTGACCTTCAAACTGAGGGTTGGGGTGCTTGACAGAGATGACCGCTGTCAGTCCCTCACGCACATCTTCCCCAGTCAGATTGTCCTCGTTTTCTTTGAGAAGTTTATTTTTCTTGGCATAGTCATTGATAACCCGCGTTAGGGCTGTCCGGAAACCTTGCTCATGCGTTCCACCCTCGTGGGTGTGGATGTTATTAGCAAAGCTCATGACTGTTTCGTGGTAGCCAGTCGTATACTGCATAGCTACTTCAACCGTAATGTCGTCCATTTCGCCGTCGGTATAAATCGGCGTTTCAAAGATTACATCCTTGTTTTCATTGATGTATTGGACATAGCTGGCAATCCCACCCTCATAGTGGTAATCCTTGGCCTGCTCCATTCCATCCCGCTTATCAGTGATGGAAATTCTGAGACCACGGTTGAGGAAGGCTAATTCTTGCACCCGCTTATTGAGCTTTTCAAAGTCAAATTCTACTGTTTCAGTGAAAATCTCTGGATCCGGTGTAAAGTGAACTGTCGTACCTGTACGGTCTGTCTCACCAATTACTTTTAGGTCTGCGACTACTTGACCGCGACTGTATTCCTGGTAATGAATCTGACCGTTCTTATAAACGCGGACATCCAGCTGAGTGGACAGGGCATTTACAACGGAAGAGCCCACACCGTGCAGACCTCCTGATACCTTGTATCCGCCACCGCCGAATTTTCCTCCAGCATGGAGAACAGTAAAGACGGTTTCCACGGCCGGACGGCCTGTTTTCTCCTGAATATCAACGGGAATTCCCCGACCGTTATCCACTACTGTGATGGAATTGTCTTTTTCGATAAAGACCTGAATGTGACTGGCAAAACCAGCCAGAGCTTCATCAATCGAGTTGTCAACAATTTCCCACACTAAATGGTGCAGACCTTCCTTGGAGGTCGAACCGATATACATCCCTGGACGCATACGAACGGCTTCTAGGCCTTCTAAGACCTGAATCTGACTGGCATCATATTCCTGGGCCTGTATATCTTGTTGCTTTTCTTCTGTCATAGTGTTCCTTTTCTAATCAATATCTATAAATTCTTCAAGATGCTGCATATTATCAAAGAGATAGGTATCAAAGCCAGCTGCCTGCCCTGCTTCAATATCCAGTGGACGGTCACCAATGACCAAACCAGAGACAATCTGATACTTGTCTTTTAAATATAGCATGGAGTCTGGTGAGGGTTTCCTTGGAAAGCCATTCGCCGATGTCACCACTTCTGTAAATGCTGATGCAATGGCAGTTTTCTCCAAGAATTCCAGCACTTGATTGTCCCTGTGGGAGACCAGAAAGTTCCGACCACCCTTGTCCACAATCCGCCTAAGCAAGTCTGCTGCGCCGTCAAATAAGACAGGATGAGTCAACTCTTCTGCTTCATTGGTCTTATAAAACTTCAAAAAGTCTTTTTCTTGGGGAGCAAAATGCTGGACTGCATAGTCCGTAGACACCTTGAGGGCCTTATAAACTTCGTCATGACCAGCTTGCAAACCGTACTCTTTCAAGGTTTGAACAAAAGCTGCTGTTGAAGTTTCATAATTATCCAAGAGTGTTCCACCTAAATCCCAGATGTAATCTTGATAATTCATACCTTTCATTATACCATAATTTTCATGAAAAAGGGGCTAATATTTGCCCGAACCCAGCACTTTTCCGACTTTTTTCAACCCTTTTTCTAAACAAAATATCTCAAAGAATCTAAAATTTAAAAATGGCTGCTAATTTCGTCCATTCCAACATCTCTGAACCCGTCCCATGTAGGGGGCGGCAAAGGTGCATAAGACTTCAAAAAAGCTGGGAAACATTATGAATCCCAGCCTCTTCTTTAGTTTCCAAATACATCTGTGTAAAGCATGGCATCAGCCAACTGGTCAGCGTCTCCGCCCAGCTGACGAACCAGCTCATAGGCGAAAGCCAAGGCAGTCGATGGACCACGGCTAGTAATCAGCTTCCCATCAACAAGAACTGTTTCTTTACGGTAAGTTCCATTTTTAATATTGTCTTGAGCACCATCATAGCAAGTGAAATATTTACCAGTCAAGATACCTGCGCGGTCAAGAGCAATGGGAGCGGCACAAATGGCAGCGATACATTTATCCGCCTGCTGAAAATCCTGCAAAAGCTGCATCAGGCGGTCATCGTCACGAAGATTAGCCGATCCTGGCATCCCCCCTGGCAAAATGACCATATCGTAGTCATCCAGTCTGCCCTTCCAGACCTGATCCGCTTGAACAGTGATGGCGTGAGATCCAGTCACTGATTCATCAAAACCAATCATATCACAGACAAGACCTGCACGGCGCAAGACATCCACAACCGTCAGGGCCTCGATTTCTTCAAAGCCGGGAGCTAAGAGTAAAGCTGCTTTTTTCATGAAAATATCCTTTCTGAGATGAGCCAGTCACAAAATCGCATCTGATTTGTGAGTCAAAAACTTACTTTATCTTTATTTTAATTTCTTCAGTACGACTTTTTTTCGGACTGCAGGAATTCGCTCCTTCTTTTCATCCGCCAGGCTGTTCTGATAGGAGACGGACAGCAGGAGACCGACACCAATAAGATTACTGATGATGGAAGAACCACCCTGTGAGATAAAGGGCAGCGGAATCCCTGTCAGAGGCAGAATCCCTGTCACTGCTCCAATATTTTCAAAGATATGGAAGAGTAGCATCATGATAAAGCCAGTTGAGATATAAGTATAAAACTGGTTGTTAGATTTAATCGTAATCTTGAGCATGCGGTAAATCAGCAGTAAATAGAGCATGATAACCATGGTCGAGCCCAAAAAGCCAAAATCTTCTGCAATGACGGTAAAAATCATATCGCTTTCCCGAACAGGCACCAAGAGATTAGAGACATTAAAGCCTTGGCCAGTCAGACCGCCGCTTCCGACAGCGATTTGTCCCTGTGCTTGCTGGAAAGTGGTCGTCTGAGCGTAGTCAAAAGGATGAAGCCAAGCCAAAATCCGATTGATTTGGTAGGTTGGCATGCCTAGATTATGCAGAAAGGCACGGCCGCCATCGGAAATAAAGATAAAGAGAAATCCTCCCAATAGCAGGACTCCCGTCAGAAAGACCGGCAGGATAATCTTCCAAGAAACACCTGACAGTAGAACAATGCCGCCGTATATAGCAACAAAAACCAGAGCTGTGCCCAAATCACTTTGAAGGGTTAACAGAACCAGAACAGGCACTGTGTAGAGCCCAAGCTTCAGAATCAGAAAAAAGTCTAAAGCCAAGGTTCGCTCATCCTGCTTGTGTTTCTGGAGAAAATGAACCACCAGCCGCGACAGCATGAGAATATATGAAATCTTCATGAACTCCGAGGGCTGAAAGAGGGTCACACCACGAATAGCAATCCAGTTTTTGGCACCAGTGGAGGCTACCAGAGATTGGCTGTAAAAAATCAGAGGCAAGACCATGAGGCCAAGACCAAAAACATAGAGATAAGGCGTAATTTTCCAGAGAAACTTGGTGTTAAAAAACATGAGGATAAAGCTGAGCAGGAAGCCCACCGCAATCCAGGCAATCTGCTGACCAACCATGGGCCATGCATTGTCAGGATAATCATGACTAACAGCAATGTAAATAGCTACAACTCCGATTGAAAGCAACATCAAAACGGGCAAAATTAAACTATAATCAATCCGAGACTCAAACGTCCGTCTTTGATAGGGCATAGTCCCTCCTTTTTAGAAAAAATACTGGATAATCAAGCTTGAAACAGCGACGCAAAACCAAGCAAAGGCACCAGTCAGCAAAGGCGCTGCTCCTGCTTGCTTAAACTGCTTAAAGGAAACCTTGGCGCCAATAGCTGCCAAGGCCATAGCCATCAGCCACTGAGAAATGAATTTTGTATAGGGGATGACAGCAGCCGGCAGAAACCCAAGACTGCTGACAAGTGAAGCTAGGACAAACCAAGCTATAAACCAAGGAAAAATCTGTTTCAAGTTTGTCTTTTGCGACGACTTCTTAGACTTGATATAGCGATAAGCTGCGAAGATCAAGCAAGCAGGTACAATCATCAGGGCCCGACTAAGCTTGACAATGGTCGCCAAGTCCCCAGCTGACGGGCTATATGTATAGCCTGCTGCCACTACTGACGAAGTATCATTGATGGCTGTTCCAGCCCAAGTCCCAAAAAAGGCATCCGACATCTGTAACAAATGCCCTAAAAAAGGGAAAATGAATACTGCTAAAATATTGAAAAAGAAAATAGTGGAGATAGACAGGGCGATTTCCTCTTCATCAGCTTCCAAGATTGGTGATGCGGCCGCAATGGCAGAACCGCCGCAGATGGCTGTTCCAAAACCGATTAAAATAGTCAAGACACGGTTCATCTTAAAGAAACGCCCAGCCAGATAGGCTGCCAGAAAGGCTATCAGAATAGTGATAAGACTGATACGAAGAGAAGAAATCCCCGTCTCAGAAACCTGACCAATGGACATAGAAAATCCCAAAAAGATGATGGAATACTGCAGCAATTTCTTCCCCGAATAGCTGAGACCTTCCTGAAAAGCAGCCGGCAGCTTCATGCTGTTGTTCAAAACAATCCCCAAGACAATAGCCAAAACACTAGAGCCTATCAAGGGAAACAAACCGCCTAAAAAGATAGAAACAGCCGCTATGCCAAAGGATAACAGAATTCCTGGTAAATATTTTTTCACGAACACCCCTTCTTTCCTATGCCTCTCATTATAACAAATTCTATCCCAAAAATCTGAATGGAACTAAAAAATCAGCCAATAAAACTCAGCTGATTTCAGATAGTTTCAATCAAAAAAGTCTTGTAATTCCTGCATAATGGCTGCCTCCGGCAGAATATCCAAAGACGCTAATTGTGACAGATGATGCTGAATCTGCTTGCCATAGCGTTTACTAGAGATTCGGTTGTCCAAAAGAATGACGGCTGATTTCTGATGCTCATTGCGCCGGGTCCGGCCAATGGCCTGCTTAAGCCGTAAGATTGCAAGAGGCAGTTGATAATCATAAAAGGCATTCTTGCCTTCCGCTTTCAGGCGGCTATTAATCTTCTGTACAAAAAAATCCTTGGGATTGTCAAATGGAATCCGAGTAATCAGCTGAATAATCTGATCTTGCTCAGCAAAATCAGTCCCCTCCCAAAAACTGCCAGATCCCAAAAGGATACCTGCTTCTCCTCTATCAAAACGCCGCTTGATATTGCCGGCATCGCCATTTTTATATTGGGCTAAATGCGGCAGAGCCAGCAAGTCCGAAACAGTCAAAAGCAAGTCTTTAGAGGTGAAGAGGACGACGATAGGCAGACTAAGTTTTGCCACTTCTTGCAGGCAAGCAACAATCTCTCTAGCGAAATCCTCAGTTGACAAATCCACTACTGCTGGAAAACTTTCATCTAAAAAGAGCTTCTGCAGTGGCTTCTTCTTACTTCTCAGCTTGTAAAAGCGATAACTTTCAAAGCCTAGCAACTGCGCCAAATTGACCTTAGAGCTGATTTCCAGAGTAGACGAAACCAAGATAACCTTGGCCCTTTCAGGTATAAAGTCGGTAAAATGCAGCAATTCTGACCGGCCAGCATGTAGAGTCATAAAGCGATGGTCTGCCAAATCTTCATCAACCAACCAATAATACTGGTATTTGCCACTGAACAAGTGCTGCAGCTCAGGCAGTGCACTAGTCTTTAACTCTGACACATCCTGAAGCAGCCGGGCAATCTTTTCCTGACTTAGCTCAGATGTTTTCTTGCGATGCTTCTCTGCGGCATCAGCCAGCTCAAACTGAATACTTTGCAAAAGCCGTTGCTGCAGAAGTTCCCCTTCTTCCTGAAGGAGATGATTTATCTGCTGCAGCGTTTTAGTTAGATTTATACTGGCCTGAGAGAAGCTTTCCAAGGCGAAAAACATTTTCTGAGCTTCATCAACTACCAGAATGCGATTGTCCAGCAAAGACTGGTCATCCTCTAAACGCGTCAGCAGGTAAGCATGATTAGTAATCACGACTCGACTGGTAGCTGACTTGACCTGTCCCAACCGCCAAAAATCTTCCTCATAAAAAAGAGAGTGCTTGCTTAGCTTGCCGTCATGACGAATTTCATTGAAGTAACTTGAGAAGCGATGAGCTTGCCCGATTTCATTCAAATCACCTGTTTTAGTTTCTGTCAGCCAAACCAAGAGTTGCAGCTTGCAGCGATTAACCAGACGGTTGTCATATTCCCTATCCAATGTCTGATAGAAATAGTCAAGCTTGAGATAATTCTCCGGACTCTTGAGACTGTGAAAGGAAATACCAAATACTTCCTCCAACAATCGCCCTTCCTTTTGAAGCAGCTGGTCCTGCAGGATCTTAGTCGGAACCGTAACTAGTACTTTTTCTTGACCTCTAGACAGAATAGGCAGCAAATAGCCAAAGGTCTTGCCCAAGCCTGTCTGCGCCTCTAGAAAACTAGGCTCCTGCTGATCCAGAGCTTCCTCCATAAAGCTAGCAAACTTGAGCTGTTCTGGCCGCTCTTCTAAGCCCAGCAAGTATAGATTGGTCAGGAAATCTTGCGACAGTTTCTTTTCCGAAGTCAGCTTTTGGGGAAGTCGCAGGAAAATACCATGGCAGGATTGCAGTTCCTTATCTTGCTGATCCGGCATAGTCTGATAAACTTCCTCGATAGCCAAGCGGGACTCATAGATAATGCTATCTGCCAAAGTTAACATTTTCTCAACCAAGGCCTTGGGCAGGCTCTTGATTTTGTCTTGTATTTTTAAAAATAGCTGAGCCGTCGCTTGAGCATCTGCCAGAGCAGTATGGGCGTTTTCTAAAGAAATATCCAGCAAATTACAGAGATTTCCCAAGGAATATTTATCAAAGGTCGGGTAAAAGACCTGAGCCAACTCCACCGTGTCCACACGCGGTGTCAGCAAGTCAAAACCTTCCCAGAAAAGGGCCTCCGCTAATAGATTGGCATCAAACTTGACATTATGAGCGACAAAAATCGCATCCTGAATCAGCTCATATACCTCAGCTGCTACCTGAGAAAACTCCGGAGCTCGGCCAAGCCGCTCATCATCCAAACCTGTCAGCTCTTTGATATGCTCATCCAGTTCCTCATGAGGATTGACATCTGTTTCATAAGTCTTGGCAATGATTCCATTCTCAATCAGAACAATGCCAATCTGGATAATCTTTGCATTGCTACCCGTTCCTGTAGCCTCCAAGTCCACAACGGCATACTTATAATCATTTTGTGTCATACTGCTATGATTATATCATAAAAGCCATTCTGAGACATCTGAAAATTTTCAGCCCAAGCGCAGAAAGTAATTCTGTGCAAAAAAACAGCTTTTCTGTTACACTCAATAGCAGAATACATTTTCCGAGGAAATCAAATGAAGATTCATAAAATTACCAACCTTGTTGCATTTGAAAACACCTATATCTTAGAAAATAATCAAGGCCTCCTAATCGTCGATCCTGGCAGCGACTGGAAAAAGATTGAGCGCAAGCTGGAGGAACTCACCAAGCCTGTGATTGCTATTCTCCTAACCCACACCCATTATGACCATATTATGAGTTTAGAAAAGGTCCGAGAGCACTATGCGGCCCCACCTGTCTATGTGGCCGATAGCGAAAGCAGCTGGCTCTACACACCGACAGATAACCTATCTGGTCTGGCGCGCCATGATGACATGGAAGATATTATTTGCCGACCAGCAGAGGAGTTTTTCTCCTACGAGACAGACTATGACCTTGGTGGTTTCCACTTCTATGTATTGCAAACACCTGGGCACTCCATCGGAGGTGTCTCTCTAGTCTTTCCAGATGATCGCCTTGTTTTGACGGGTGATGCACTCTTTCGGGAAAGCATCGGACGAACGGATCTGCCAACTGGCAATACGACTCAATTGCTAACATCTATTCGTGAGAAACTTCTGGTATTGCCTAAAGACTATGTTGTTTATCCTGGTCATGGTAATGATACCACTATTTCACATGAAAAAGTCTTTAATTCATTTTTAGCTCAGTAAGCATTTAAGCAATTATCTATAGTTATCTATAACAAAAACAGAGTTTGAAATTCTTCAAACTCTGTTTTTGTTATGAATTATTAAATCTTCAAGAAGCGTCTCATAGAGAAGACAGATCCCAACGATCCGATAAGAATACCCAATACGAAAAGTATTGCTATCATAATCGGACTAAAGAGTTTCGGATCAATCATAGAAAGCCCTTGACCGACTAGGCTCTTATTCATAGTCTGGAAGGCTATTTTGTATATAAAATACACTGCCACTGACGGAATTGTTGCCCCTAGCAAGCCAATCCATGCCCCTTCAAACAAGAAAGGTCCACGGATATAGCTATTCTTGGCACCAACCAAGCGCATGATTTGAATCTCGCGACTGCGGGAAATAATGGTAATCCGAATAGTATTGGAAATGAGAAGGACAGCAACAAAAATTAGAAGCGCTGCACCAATCAAGCCCCATGTTTGGATAAAATTAGAAAGCGCAAAGAGCTTTTTAGTATTGGTACCACCATTTTGAACCTCTGAAACACCATCAATTTTCCGAGCATCTTTTGTAACAGATTCTACATACTTAGGTGCCTTGGTCTCAAGAATATAAGCATCGTAAAGTGGGTTGGCATCACCGTCAAAAATCTTCCACTCGCTACCCATGGTTTCTGTCAGCTGCTCATATTGTTCTTCCTTACTAGAAAAAGTAACCTTATCTACATTTTTCATAGAAGTCAGAGCATCATAGACCTTATGGTAGTCCTCATTCTGAACTGTTTGGCCTTCTTTTACAATCGTTTCGCTATTGTCAGCAACATCCTTACGCATGTACACCATGACGCGGACATTATTTGAAATATCATTTGCCAGCTTGGCTGTATTTAAAATTACTGAAGCAAAAACAGCCACTAAGCTCAAGGTAATCATAACCGAGCTGACAGCCGCTACAGTCATCCAACCATTCCGCGTAAGACTCTTAAGCGACTCAATCAAATGACGAAAAAATCTTCTAATCATCGTATCCGTATTCTCCTTCCGCTTCATCACGTACCACACGGCCATTTTCAATAGCAATAACGCGGTGACGCAGAGTATTTACAATCTGGCTGTTGTGGGTTGCCATCAGGACAGTTGTTCCCTGAAGGTTAATCCGCTCCAGCAGGTTCATAATCTCCCAAGAATTATCTGGGTCCAAGTTTCCTGTCGGCTCATCCGCAATCAGGACTTTAGGGTTGTTAGCAATAGCACGCGCAATGGCAATCCGCTGCTGCTCACCACCGGACAGCTCATTAGGGAATGAGCGAACCTTGTGCTTAAGACCAACCAGATCCAGCACTTCCATAACCCGCTTTTTAATATTGCGACGGCGCTCACCGATAACTTCCATGGCGTAGGCAATATTCTCATACACTGTCTTTTTAGGAAGAAGTTTATAGTCTTGGAAGACGACTCCAACCTGACGGCGCAGCATTGGAACATCACGCTTCTTAATCTTAGCTAGGTCAAAATCAGCTACTTTCAGACTTCCCTTATCCAGCTTTATCTCCCGGTAAAGCAAACGAATAAAAGTTGACTTTCCTGCTCCTGAAGGGCCAACAATATAGGCAAACTCCCCAGGTTCTACGTTAATAGACACACTACGTAAGGCAGTGGTCCCGTTGCCATACTTCTTGACAACATCTTTCATTTCAATTATTGACATCTATTGAAATTTCCTTTCAATCTAATTCTAATCTCTTGCATTTCCTAGCTCAAACGCCATTTCAAATAAGCGTCGATGAAACCATCTAAATCTCCGTCCATAACCTTGTCCACCTGTGCTACTTCGTAACTGGTCCGATGGTCTTTGACCATGGTATAAGGCGTAAAGACATAGGAGCGGATTTGGCTGCCCCAGGAAATTTCCTTCTTATCTCCCTTGAGTGAGTCGACTTCGGCTGCTTGTTTCTCTTGCTCTAGCTGATAAAGCTTGGCCTGTAGCATCTTCATCGCTCGATCACGGTTTCCATACTGAGTCCGGTCAACCGTAGACTGCACCACAATTCCTGTAGGAATATGGGTCAGCCGCACACCAGTAGAAACTTTATTGACATTCTGTCCGCCGGCTCCTCCCGAGCGGAAAGTGTCCATCTTAATATCGTCATCGCGAATTTCCACCTCAATGGTGTCATCCAGCTCTGGCATGACCTCTACTGAGGTAAAGGAAGTATGACGACGTTTAGCTGAGTCAAATGGCGAAATCCGAACCAAACGGTGGACTCCCATTTCTGATTTGAGCAGACCATAAGCGTGCGGCCCTTCAAACGAAAGAGTCACTGACTTAATGCCTGCTTCATCACCAGCTTGATAGTCCAAGACCTCTACTTTGAAGCCCTTGGCATTGCCAAAGCGTGTATACATACGCAGCAGCATATCTCCCCAATCCTGGGCCTCTGTACCACCAGAGCCTGGGTGAATTTCAAGGATAGCATTGTTATTGTCGTAAGGCTCAGATAGGAGCAGGGTCATTTCATAGCTGGTCATCATTTTCTCGAGTTCAGCCAGCTTTTCTTCCAACTCTCCTTGAACCGACTCATCTTCAGCCAGAAAATCAAGCAAGATTTCCGATTCATCAAAAAGCTCAGTCATCTGATGGAAATTTTCATAGGTTTGCTTGAGTCCATTCAGCTCTTGAGATGTCTTCTGGGCTGCAATGTTGTCATCCCAAAAGTCGGGTTCTGTCATCTTATTTTCTAAGATGGCAATTTCTTCTTCCAGACCTTCTAAGTCAAAGAGACCCCCTGAAAGAAGCTAATTTTTCACGATTTGCGTCAATCTTTTGACGAATTTCTGAAATGTCCATAAATACCTCTTTTCACATATCGTTTAATTATAACATAAATTAAACAGTTTGCCTAATCTCACATTCAGCAGCTTACATTTTATCGGATTTTCCCTAGCTAGGCAAGACAAGCGACTCCTTGTCACCTAATTGTTAGAAAAGTAATATAATGACATGGGGTTGGAAGAATTATTTCAAGCCTTCCTGGACTTCATTCATGGATAAACGAAATACAAGATTACGAAAATTTATGAGGTGTTCTGATAAAAAGGGAGACTCTCCATAGGTGCTTAAGCATTTCCAACTTTTAAAAAATATGCTAGACTAAAACCATGATAAGAATCGGATTTATGAGCGACCTCCATCTGGACTCCAATCAGTTTGGGAATTTTGAGCACCAAGCTCTTCGACTGCTTTTAAAAGAGGAAGGGATTGACCACCTACACATTGCTGGAGATTTATCCAACGACCTGACCAAGATCAGTTTGCCCTTTATTGAAACTTTGAAGCAAGAGATTCCCCTTTCTTTTAATCTGGGAAATCACGATATGCTGGGACTTTCTGAGCAAGAAATTTCAAACTATGATTTTCAGGTCCAGCAGTTCGGCCAGACCAAGCTCGTCAGCTTTTCTGGCTGGTATGACTACAGCTTTGTTCCAGAAAAAAGCAAAGAAGAGCATCTGAAAACTAAGACTAATTTCTGGTTTGACCGCAGATTGGAGCGTCAACTGGACGACCCTAGCATTACATCTCAGACGCTGCAAGAGTTAGAAAAACTGCTGATGACTTTAGATGGTCCCATTATTGTTGCTCTGCATTTTGTGCCCCATCAAGACTTTCTATACGACCATCCCTATTTCCAGCGCTTCAACGCCTTCCTAGGAAGCCAAGCTTTTCATCAGCTTTTTGTCAAATACAGAGTGAAAGAAGTGATTTTTGGTCATCTCCATCACCGCCACCAAAGCCGTGTTATCGAAGGAGTTCGCTATCATATGCGTCCCCTTGGCTACATTCGTGAATGGGAACTGACTCGGAACTTTTTTAATGACTTTCCTCAGTATCAGATTCCTCAGATGTATCGCTTGCATAAGCGTTATAACGCTATAAAAGATTTAGCCGAATTTCGAGACTATAAGAAAAAACACCTGGCAGCTGAACTGAGAGATGCTTTAACAGTGATTGAAGTTCAGTAATGGAAATGTTGAATAGCAGCTCTCAGCTCATCTGAGAGCTGTTTTTTGCTGTCCAACTGCACATAGACTTCTAATAAGCAGGAGCGAAAATTGGAAAAAGCAATGAAGTCTTGGTTGCTATAAAAAAAGCCATCCGCAGATGACTTTTTGCTGTTAAATAGCATTCTTGTCCATACCTAATTTACGTTGGATGAACTTAACAATCTCAACAATGACAATCATGGCAAAGCTACCAATCAGAACAACTGTCCATTGTGACAAGTCCAGCTTGGTCACATGGAAAATCTTTTCCAGTGGATCAATTACAATAGTCGAAATCAATAGGATGAAAGAAACCAGAATAGACCAATTGAAGGTCTTAGACTTGAATGGACCAACTGTAAAGATAGATTGGTAAACAGATTTTACATTATAAGCATGGAAGAGCTGGATGAGGCCAAGAGTTGCAAAGGCCATTGTCAGAGCGTCCGCATGGATAGCAGTTTGATTACCAAGATGAACTGGATTCGAAATAGCATAGCCATAGACTGACAGGACTAGCATAGCTTGTAGAATACCTTGATAAATAATTGAATTCATGACTCCACCTGAGAAGAAACTTGACTTACGACCACGAGGTTTATGATTCATAGCACCAGGCTCAGCTGGTTCAACTCCCAGAGCAATAGCTGGGAAGGTATCTGTTACTAGGTTAATCCAAAGTAGGTGAACTGGCTGCAGCACATCCCAACCAAATAACGTTGCAAAAAATATCGTTAATACTTCTGCTATATTAGCTGAAAGTAGGTATTGAATAGTCTTTTGAATATTAGAAAATATTTTCCTTCCCTCTTCAACAGCTACGATTATTGTCGCAAAATTGTCATCCGCTAAAATGATATCTGAAGCACCCTTAGATACTTCTGTACCTGTAATGCCCATACCGATACCGATATCGGCTGTCTTCAAAGCTGGTGCGTCATTGACACCATCACCTGTCATAGCTACGACCTTACCTTGGTTTTGCCAAGCTTTGACAATCCGTACCTTATGCTCAGGAGAAACCCGTGCATAGACAGAGTATTGACCAACAACCTTTTCGAATTCTGCATCAGAAATCTCATTGAGCTCTGCGCCAGTCAGAACATGGTCTTCAGTATCTCCTTCTTCGATGATACCCAAACGCTTGGCGATAGCTTCTGCTGTATCCTGATGGTCACCGGTAATCATAATTGGACGAATACCTGCTTCCTTGGCTACACGAACAGCTTCTGCTGCTTCTGCACGTTCTGGGTCAATCATACCGATTAAACCAGTAAAGATTAAATCATTTTCTAGATTTTCAGATGTCAAGTCAGTCGGAACTGCATCAATAATCTTGTAGCCGCCAGCCAGCACGCGCAGAGCTTGGTGAGCCATGTCTGAGTTGTTCGACTTAATCAACTGTGAAGTAGCATCATCAATCGCTGCAACATCTCCAGCCTTATCACGAGCAACACAGCGTTTCAAGAGTTGGTCTGGTGCTCCCTTTACTGCCGCAAGGAATTTCCCATCTGGCAATGGATGAACAGTAGACATGAGTTTACGATCTGAATCAAAGGGCAGCTCAGCTACTCGAGGATATTTCTCTAAAAAGGCCTTCACATCATAGCCCTTGTCCAAAGCATACTGGATAAAGGCTGTTTCTGTTGGGTCACCAATTAGCTTCCCTTCTTGGTCAATCTTGGTATCATTGGCTAAGACAACCGAACGTAAGAGCGGCAGCTCCAGTCCAAGTTCAATATCTTGTCCAGCTTCATTCAGGACTCCGTCATAAAAGACTTTTTCGACCGTCATCTTATTCATGGTCAGGGTACCAGTCTTATCTGAAGCGATAATCTCAGTTGATCCCAAAGTCTCAACAGCTGGAAGCTTACGGACAATTGAATTCCGCTTAGCCAAAACCTGAGTTCCCAAAGCCAACACGATGGTAACGATAGCAGGCAGGCCTTCTGGAATAGCAGCAACTGCCAAGGCTACAGAGGTCATCAGCTCATCCAGTGGATTTTTCCCTTGAATGAAGACACCGACTACAAAAGTCACTGCAGCAATCACCAAGATAGCATAGGTCAGAACCTTAGACAGACTATTAAGATTTTGCTTGAGCGGTGTGTCCGTTTCATCCGCATCCTGCAACATACCTGCGATGTGGCCTACTTCCGTATACATCCCTGTATTAACAACCAATCCAACCCCACGACCATAGGTCACATTTGAGTTTTGGAAGGCCATATTGACCCGGTCGCCAATACCAGCATCTGCAGCTACCTCAACAGTCAAATCTTTCTCAACCGGCACAGACTCACCTGTCAGAGCCGCTTCTTCGATTTTCAGTGAATTAGCTTCTAAAAGTCGCATATCTGCTGGGACAACATCACCGGCTTCCAATCTAACGATATCACCAGGTACCAAGTCTTTAGAATCTACTTCTGTAACATGGCCATCACGCAGGACACGCGCAGCCGGACTGGACATGGATTTGAGAGCTGCAATCGCTTCTTCAGCCTTGCCCTCCTGATAGACACCGAAGATGGCATTGATGATTACGACAGCTAAGATGATTAAAGCATCTGCAATATCTTCACCACCTGATGTGACAACAGACAAGACAGCCGCTACCAACAAGATGATAATCATCAAATCCTTAAACTGCTCCAAAAACTTCATTAAGAGAGATTTTTTCTCCCCTTCATCCAGTTCATTGCGGCCATAATCAGCTAAACGCTTGGCAGCTTCTTGACTGGACAAACCTTGCTCTGAAGCGTCCAAAGTTTTGAAAATTTCCTCAGGACTCTGGGTGTAAAAAGCTTGGCGCTTTTGTTCTTTTGACAATGTATTCCTCCTCTTGGCCTCTTTTATTTCTGAACTTTTCTGACCACTACGACTTACCATCTCGAGCCGCATCAGTCATATCCAAAAAGTCAGAAACAAAAAAGAGACCTGTTTATTAACAAGTCTCGCTATTTCATACAAGGCCGGAAATTTCTTTCGTATTGACGACCTTGTAACGGTTATTCCGTTAGCTACTCCCTTGAGTTAGAAACTATTATACCAAATTTTCAAGCTTTTGCAAGGGGAAACATTATGATTTTCAAGAGTTTTCTCAGAGGATAGCAGTTAACCCCAGCTAATCTCCATTTCATAGCTGGCAAAAATCTGCTCCCCATCAACAGTTTTTAGCTGATAATGAAGTTCCAGAACTTGATTAGTAAAATCAACCTTATAGAAAGGAGTATCGGTCACAAACTGCTGCAAGCCCACAGGTGTATGGATGCCAACCAGCGCCTGCCCTTGACTGATGAAGCGCATGATAGACTTAGGCTCAGAAAAGCGGGTCATAACCAACTCTTTATCGTGAAACTTCAGAACTACTTTCTCTCCTTCTTCATTTTTGTATAGCAGATAATGATAGTTTCCTTTTTGCGTCCAGTCCGTATCGTAGATTTGATCAATTAGCTCGGTATGCCCGTCCAGTTGGATGTGATTTTTTATTCTAATTTGCATCTTCATCTCGTTTCTGTTTTTCTTTCCCTATTCTATCAAAAAAAGGACAAAATTGCTCTTCTTTCAGTTGCAGCTTTGATTTTTTTCCTACTATGATTTGTGGTATAATGGTAGCATGATTGAAAAAGTATTTCGGGACCCGGTTCACAATTATGTGCATGTGGATCATCAGGTCATTTATGATTTAATCAATACCAAAGAATTTCAACGGCTGCGCCGCATCAAACAGCTGGGTACCTCCGGCTATACTTTCCACGGCGGGGAGCACAGCCGTTTTTCGCATTGTCTGGGAGCTTATGAGATTGCCCGGCGCATCACCAAGATTTTCAATGAAAAATACCAATCCAACTGGGACAGCCACGAAAGCCTGCTGACCATGACAGCCGCTCTCCTGCATGACTTGGGGCACGGAGCCTATTCACACACTTTCGAGCGCCTCTTTGATACTAATCACGAGGACATTACGCGGCAAATCATCACCAGTCCAGAGACAGAGATTCATCAGGCCTTGCTGCAGGTTTCGCCAGATTTCCCAGAAAAGGTAGCTAGCGTCATCAACCATACCTATCCCAATAAGCAGGTGGTCCAGCTGATTTCCAGCCAGATTGATGTGGACCGGATGGATTATCTCTTGCGAGATTCCTTCTTTACTGGCGCTTCCTATGGGCAATTTGACTTAACTAGAATTTTACGAGTGATTTGTCCTGTAGAAAACGGCATTGCCTTCAAGCGCAATGGCATGCATGCGGTAGAAGACTACGTAGTCAGCCGATACCAGATGTACATGCAGGTTTATTTCCACCCGGCCAGCCGAGCTATGGAAGTTCTGCTGCAAAATCTGCTCAAGCGGGCCAAGTTTCTCTATCCGGCTCAGAAAGATTATTTTGCGCTGTCATCGCCCAATCTCATTCCATTCTTTGAAAACAGAGTGACCCTGCAGGATTATCTGTTCTTGGATGATGGTGTTATGAATACCTATTTCCAAGTTTGGATGGCTAGTCCGGACAAGATTTTATCTGACTTGGCTCAGCGTTTTATCAACCGCAAGGTCTTTAAGTCTATCGTCTTCTCTCAGGAAAACGAAGGGCATTTGGATATCATGCGAGACCTAGTTGGACAGGTTGGTTTTGACCCTGATTACTATACTGCTATCCATCGTAATTTTGATTTACCTTACGATTTCTACCGGCCTGACGTTGAAAAACCTCGGACCCAGATTGAAATCCTACAAAAAGATGGCAGCTTAGCAGAACTGTCCAGCCTGTCTCCTATCGTCCATTCGCTAGCCGGGACCAGACAGGGTGATAATCGCTTCTACTTCCCCAAGGAAATGCTAGCAGAGACCGGACTTTTCAGCGAAAAAAACCAGACCTTTATGCACTATATCAAAAATGACCAATTTACCTACGGAGAATAATATGTCTATCAAATTAGTTGCCGTCGACATTGACGGCACCCTTTTAAATAACCAAAAAGAAATCACTCCTGAAGTCTTCAGCGCTGTTCAGGATGCCAAGGCTGCTGGTGTCAAAATCGTTATTGCAACCGGCCGTCCTATTGCGGGTGTTCAAAAGCTTCTCGAGGAGCTAGAGCTTAATCAGCCAAACAACTATGTCGTTACTTTCAACGGCGGACTGGTGCAGGATACTGTCACAGGTCAAGAATTAATCAAAGAAACACTGACCTATGACGACTATCTGGATATCGAACTACTCGGGCGAAAATTAGGTGTTCACATGCATGCCATCACCAAGGACGGCATTTATACAGCCAATCGAAACATCGGCAAGTACACTGTTTACGAGTCCAATCTGGTCAGCATGCCTATCTTCTACCGCACACCTGAAGAAATGACCAATAAAGAAATCGTTAAGTGCATGTATATTGATGAACCGGAAATTTTGGATGCGGCCATTGCTAAGCTACCACCAGAATTAGCCGAAAAATATACACTGGTTAAATCAGCTCCTTTCTATCTGGAAATTGTCAAAAAGACTGTCAATAAAGGGGCTGCTATCCTTCATTTGGCTGAAAAACTGGGCTTAAGCAAGGAGCAGACTATGGCTATCGGTGATGAAGAAAATGACCGCGCCATGCTGGAAGCCGTCGGCTCTCCTGTTGTCATGGAAAACGGCAAGGAAGAACTCAAGAAAATCGCCAAATATATCACCAAATCAAACAACGAATCCGGTGTAGCACACGCTATTAGAGAGTGGGTTTTAAAATAATGTTTAGTTACAAAATTGGAATTTCAGCTCAGGAACACGACGATTTTGTCACGACTCATCCGCAGGCCAATCTTCTGCAGAGCTCAGCCTGGGCTCAGATCAAGGACAACTGGGCCAATGAGCGCTTGGGCTTCTATAAAGACGACCGCTTGGTTGCTGCAGCCAGTGTCCTGATTAAACCACTTCCCTTGGGAATGACCATGCTTTATATCCCGCGCGGTCCCATAATGGACTATGGTGACAAGGAGCTGCTGACCTTTGTTTTGGCCTCGCTCAAGAAATTTGCCAAGGAGAAAAAAGCGCTCTTTATCAAGTTTGATCCTAGCCTCTTTCTGGCAGAAAGCAAGATGGGTGGCGAATTGCAAGACAAGACAGAAACGATTGAGCTGATTCAACAGTTACAGGAAGCAGGAGCTGTCTGGGTCGGGCGGACGGAGTCTCTGGACGAAACCATCCAGCCTCGCTTGCAGGCCAATATCCATAAAGAAGATTTTAGTGAGGAGCTGCTTTCTAAGAGTACTCGCCAGGCTATTCGTACAGCCCGTAACAAAGGCATTCAAATCCAATTTGGCGGAGCAGAATTACTGGATGACTTTTCAGCCCTGATGAAGAAAACAGAAAACAGAAAAAACATCCACCTGCGCGGCAAAGACTATTACCAAAAACTCTTGGATACTTATCCTGAGCATTCCTATGTCACCTTATCCAGCATTGATCTAAAGGCACGATTGGAAGACTTGCAGGCTCAGCTGACCAAGACACTCAAGGAAGCAGAGAAATTTACCAAGAAAACCAAGCCTGGCAAGATTGAGAATAACCAGCAAGAACAGAAACGCCTCCAAGAAGAGATTGACTTCCTGCAGGACAAAATCAGCCAAGGTGCTACTGTCGTTCCCCTGTCTGGCACACTGGTCTTGGAATACGGCAAAACCTCTGAAAATATCTATGCCGGAATGGATGAGGAATACCGCCGTTACCAGCCAGCCATTATCACTTGGTACGAAACGGCCAAACATGCTTTTGAGCGCGGAGCTGATTGGCAAAATATGGGCGGAATCGAAAACGATCTCAAGGGCGGTCTCTACAGCTTTAAATCCAAGTTCAATCCGACCATTGAGGAATTCGCTGGTGAGTTTAACCTGCCAACTAATCCCCTCTACCACCTCTCTAATCTGGCCTACACACTCAGAAAGAAACTGCGCAGCAAGCATTAACAGAAAGGAAGCCTATGACCTTTAAACTTCTCAGCCAAGAAGAATTCATCCAGCATACCTCAGCTAGCTCCCAACGCTCTTTTATGCAGACCGTAGAAATGGCAGAGCTGCTGAGCAAGCGTGGCTTCAGTACCCAGTATGTTGGCTACACTGACCCACAGGGACAGGTCGTGGTGTCTGCTGTCCTCTACAGTATGCCGATGACTGGCGGCCTCCATATGGAAATCAACTGCGGTCCTGTCTCTACCGATGCTAAATACCTGACTCCCTTCTATCAAGCTTTGCAGGCTTACGCTAAAAAAGAAGGCGCTCTGGAACTCATCATCAAGCCCTACGAGACTTATCAGACCTTTGACAGCAATGGCCAGGCAACTTCTGATGAAAAATCCGAGCTTATCCAGCAACTGACTGACTTGGGCTTTGACTTTGACGGCCTACAGACAGGCTATCCAGGCGGGGAGCCTGATTGGCATTATGTCAAAGATTTAGCTGGTCTGACGGAGAAAGACCTGCTCAAGTCCTTCAGTAAAAACGGCAAGGCGACCGTCAAAAAGGCGAATACCTTTGGCATCAAGCTAAAAAGGCTGGAACGTGACCAACTCAGCGTTTTCAAAGACATCACAGCTGCCACTTCTGACCGGCGGGAATATGATGACAAGCCACTAGACTACTATCAAGATTTTTATGATAGCTTTGGTCAGCAAGCAGACTTTATGACAGCCAGTCTCAACTTCAAGGATTATCTTCAGAACTTACAAAAAGATCAAGAGAAACTGGGCCAGAAAATCCAGAAACTACAGGCTGACTTGGAAAACAATCCTCAATCTGAAAAGAAGCAAAACCAGCTACGAGAGCTTTCCAGCCAGTTTGGTAGCTTTGAAACCCGCAAAGCAGAGGCTCAAGATCTGATTGACAAATACGGCGACCAAGACCAGATTCTAGCTGCCAGCCTCTTTATCTATACTCCTCAGGAAACAACCTATCTTTTCAGCGGCTCCTATCCTGAGTTTAATAAATTCTACGCCCCAGCCCTGCTGCAGGAATACGTTATGACCGAAAGTATCAAGAGAGGCATTCCATTTTATAATTTCCTCGGTATTATGGGAATTTTCGATGGTTCTGACGGTGTTCTGCGCTTCAAACAGAACTTCAACGGCTTCATCGTCCGAAAAATGGGAACTTTCCGTTATTATCCTAATCCTCTCAAGTTTAAGCTGCTTCAGCTCATAAAGAAAATTCTAAGACGTTAAAAAACCAAGGTTTTCCTTGGTTTTTTTGTATGTTTATCTATAACGAGGTGTCGCAAAACCACGGATATTTCCATGACCGATACGGTAAGTATTGCGTTTAACTACGTTATTGCTGTTGCCTTCAATCGTGTGAATAATGCCATTTTCGACTTTTTCGACAATACCGATATGATCAGCCCAGCCATCATTTTGCTGGGTATCTTTATCCCAGTTAAAAGTGATGATATCGCCTGCGCTAGGTGTCGAATTGCCATCTTCATTCCAGATACCTAGTCTTTGGAAAATATGAATATGGCGCTCTACACCGCACTCACGGCCAATAAGATCACTCAAGCCCTCTCTTTGGAAAATAACTGTAGTAAAAATGTCGCACCAGTCATCTGTGTTTTTCACAGCATAGCCAACTGGCAACGGTCTGACACTGTTATAATCGTTGACCAAGCGCTGATGCTCAGCACTGCCTCCCCTGACACCTACCATAGCAGCTGCCGCCGCAAGAACACGGTCTCGCTGACTAGCTGACTGAGGACGGTTCACGGAGATAGAGGTCTTTTCTCCACCAGCTCCCTGCAGCTGATTTTGATTATTTAAGTAATACAAGTGAACATTGTATTCGCCTGCATTATTCTTATGGTCACGCGCATATACATGCTTACGATAAGTGCCATCAGCCTGACGATCCGCTGTGTACCATTGGATATCATCTTGACCATTCGCTTCTGACCAAGTCGGCAGGTAAACTGTCTTGAGACCTTCTGGTGCCACAATTCCTGATACTACAATGTCAAACTCTCCAGTATCATTATTCTTATTTTGAATACTGATTTTACCCTGCGGCTTACTGATAGAAACATTGGTCTTGATGCCACCTGCTCCTACTAGGTTGCCATCATTTTGGACATAGTAGAGATGGACATTATATTCGCCCTGAACGTTGTTATGGTCGCTCGCACGAACTCGCTTCTTATAGGTACCATCCGGCTGACGTTCAGCGTTGTACCACTTGATATCATCCTGACCATTGGCCTCTGACCAAGTTGGCAGGGAAACAGTCTTGAGACCGCCTGGAGATACAATATCTGAAACCACAATATCAAAATCGCCAGTTTCGCTGTTACGATTTTGGATACTGATTTTGCCCTGTGGTTTAACTGCTGACACATTGGTTGTAGTACCACCAACACCGACTAACTGCCCGTCGTTACGGACATAGTAAAGATGGATATGATACTTACCAACTGAGTCTTTATGTTTACTAGATTCAACAGTAACTTTATAGGTACCATTAGCCTGATGAGTAGCTGTATACCAAATAATATCATCTTGACCGTTAGCTTCAGACCAAACCGGAACACTGACAACAGACACTTCATAAGGGGCAGAAACGTTTGAAATCACAACATCGAAACTGCCGTTGACATTATTCTTATTTTGAATACTGATGTTGCCCTTTGGCTTACCTAGAGAAACATTAGTCTTTATGCCACCAGCACCAACCAGCTTGCCATCATCTTGCACATAGTAGAGATGAATATTGTACTCGCCCTCAACATTTTTGTGATCACTCACACGAACTCGTTTCCGATAAGTACCGTCAGCCTGACGCTCTGCATTGTACCACTTGATATCATCTTGGCCATTGGCCTCTGACCAAGTTGGTAGGGAAACTTCCTTCAGACCGCCTGGCGATACGATATCTGAAACCACAATATCAAAATCGCCAGTTTCGCTGTTGCGATTCTGAATACTGATTTTACCTTGAACTTTTGGTTTTTCTATAGAAATAGTCGTTTTAGTGCCACTTACACCTACCAAGCTGCCATCATTTTGCACATAGTAGAGATGAATATTGTACTCACCCTCAACATTTTTGTGATCGCTCAGACGAACACGCTTACGATAGGTGCCATCAGCTTGACGCTCAGCGTTGTACCATTTGATATCATCTTGGCCATTAGCCTCAGACCAAGTCGGCAGAGAAACTTCCTTCAGACCGCCCGGAGATGAAATACCTGAAACCACAATATCAAAATCGCCAGTTTCTTTGTTTCGATTTTGAATACTGATGGTGCCCTTAGGTTTGCCAAGAGAAACGGTCGTTTTAGTACCGCTTACACCAACCAAGCGGCCGTCATTTTGGACATAATAGAGATGGACATTGTACTCACCCTGTACATGATTGTGGTCGCTTATGCGCACCCGCTTCCGATAGGTTCCGTCAGCCTGACGTTCAGCAGTATACCACTTGATATCATCTTGACCATTGGCCTCTGACCAAGTCGGCAGAGAAACGCTTTTCAGACCGCCCGGAGATGAAATACCGGAAACTACAATATCGAAATCTCCAGTTTCGCTGTTGCGATTCTGAATGCTGATTTTGCCCTTTGGCTTGATGACAGATACATTAGTTGTAGTACCGCCAACACCGACTAATTGGCCGTCATTGCGGATATAGTAGAGATGGACATTGTACTTGCCAACTGAATCTTTATGTCTGCTAGACTCAACTGAAACTTTATAAGTACCGTTGGCCTGCTGAGTGGCTGTGTACCAGATAATATCGTCTTGACCATTAGCTTCAGACCAAACCGGAACACTAACGACAGACACTCCATAAGGAGCAGAAACGTTTGAAATCACAACGTCAAAGCTGCCGTTGACATTATTCTTATTCTGAATACTGATGTTACCCTTTAAAGGCTGCTTAGCAAGAGCAGACTGCTGGGTAAACCTACCAGTGTAATCAACGCTATGGTCAAATACATGCTTGCCAGCTAACAGCTGAGCCTGGGCTGTAAACTGCCATGCTCCAGCGCCACTATTGTATTTGAGAGATTTAGCTCCATCAAGATTTAAATTAGAAGACGGATACTGGGCCACCCAGAAGTTGCTATAGCCAAATTGCGATGTATTAACCGGTCCTTTGCTACGAAGATTATTTTGATCCAGCCAGCTGGCGCTAGTATAATACATCAGGTTTGAATAACCCAGTCTGCGCATCTCATCCGCCCAAGCCTGGGTATGCTGGTTAATCCCATTTTGCATTTTGGGATCTTCCATGTCATTGACCATGACTGTGTTTTTAGGCAGGCCTAGTCTATTAGCAAAGGCAGCGTAATAACGAGCTTCAGCTCTCGCTTCTTCATCGTTAGTATAGTGCGAGAAGGCATAGGTCGATACTTGTAAACCGGCTCCCTGAGCATTTCTCACCTGAGACTCGGCAAATGGATTGGTGTAATGGGTTCCTTCTGTCAGTTTGACAACGACCCCTCCAACCCCTTTCTGGGCTAATTTACGATAGTCGTCTACGCTGATATGGCCATTGTGGCTGCTGACATCTACAAAGGAAGTACCTTTAATCTCCGCTTGGGAATTCCCGCGGGCTGCCTGAGCCTTTGACCCAGCATTATAAAATACAGTTTTTCCAGCATTACTAGCTTTTGGTGCTGATGCTACTGCAGGACTAGCCTTGGGCTCTGAGGCAATACCAGAATCTGCAACTGAAGAGCTTGCTTTTGCTGACTGATCAGCTACAGTTTCATTCTGATTAAAATTATTTGCATCTGACTGAGTTTGCCCTTCTGGCTTAGCAGGTGCCACCTGAGTTTCTACAGTAGCTGATTGAGCTGCTCCTCCAGACTCAACAGCTGTTCCTACAGCATTCGTTATTTGCTCCTCTTGCTTAACTGCTTGAACTGACTGTTCTGCAGATGATACTCCTACAATCGGCTGATTAGACGCTTGCGATGCAGCCGCATTCACTATCTGATTCTGGGAACTAACAGACCTTTCTGTTTTTAAAATTTCTGACTCAGCGATTGTATGTTCCTCGGCTTTTGCAACATTGGCAGTCGCTGCCAACAAAATAGCCGTACTCGCTAAATAAACCAATTCTTTCGATTTCAACTTTTCTCTCCAACTTTTAAAAAACTTGTCACCTTTGGGAGGACAAGTCTTTTTTCAACATTTTTTATTTTACAAAATCAAGCAATGCTAAGAAGCTTTCAGCTTCAAGTGATGCACCACCAACAAGAGCACCGTCAACATCTGGACAAGCCATGTAAGACGCAACATTTTCAGGTTTTACAGAACCACCGTACTGAACACGAACCTTGTCTGCTACTTCTTGACCAAAGTCGGCTGCTACAACGTCACGAACTGCTTTACACATCTTTTGAGCGTCGTCTTGAGTTGCTGACTTACCAGTACCGATAGCCCAGATTGGCTCATAAGCGATAACCAATGATGCAACTTGCTCAGCTGTCAAGTCTTTCAAAGCAGCTGATACTTGAGCACCAACGAAATCTACCGCTTTGCCAGCTTCGTAAGTTTCAAGCGATTCACCACAGCAGATGATTGGCACCAGACCATTGCGGAAGATAGCGTGCGCTTTTTTGTTGATGTCTTGGTCTGTTTCATGGAAATAATCGCGACGTTCTGAGTGACCGATAACGATGTAGTCAACTCCAACTTCTGCAAGAACTTTAGGGCTGTTTTCACCAGTGAAAGCACCTGCATCTTCAAAGTAAGCGTTTTGGGCTGCAACTTTAAGATTGCTTCCTTTAGCTGCTGCCAAAACAGTTGTCAAATCAAGTGCTGGAGCAGCGATACCAGCTTCTACTAAATCTGAAGAAGGTAGCTTAGCAGCAACCGCTTCTACAAAAGCCTTTGCTTCTTCAGGATTTTTGTTCATTTTCCAGTTACCAGCAATAAATGGTTTACGTGACATATTCACACACCTCTTCTATTTTATTTATAGTAACATTGTAACACAGTTGCATGAAATAATAAAGGTTATCCACAGAATTTCATCAAATTGAAACATCTTTATTTTAAGGGGATAAGATCTGTGGAAAATTCTTCTCATTCTCATTTTCCACCCGTATCTTCAAACCAGCTCTTTCTCCACCAGAGCACGCACCTCAAAATCACCTCTTCAGTCTGCTAGAAGAAAAAAACAGAACCTAGTTTGAGACTAAGTTCTGTCGCTATTATTAACTTCAAAGAAAATCACTGTTTCTTCTCTTGCTTGTAAAACTCTTTTAAGGCATCCTGCCAAGTCGGAATGACAAAGCCTGTAGCCTTAGCCTTGGTCAGACTCATAGTTGAGTTGAAAGGTCGCTTAGCCTTGGCTGGGAACTTGCTGGAATCAACCGGCTGGACTTCCACATCTGTATCTTTGAGAATTTCCACTGCAAAGTCATACCAAGTGGTGTCCTCAGCCGCATCATTAGACAGATGGTAATAACCAAATTCCTTTTGATTTTCAGCCAGATGAGTCATAAATTCAGCCAGCGTACGAGTCCAAGTCGGACGGCCATGTTGGTCATTGACTACAGTCAGAGTTTTGTGCGTCTTGGCAAGATTTTGCATGGTAAAGACAAAGTTTTTACCGTAGTTACCAAAGACCCAGGCAGTACGGATAATGTAGAAACGGCTGGAATATTTCTCAACCAGCTCCTCACCCATGCGCTTGGTACGGCCATACTCAGTCTGCGGATCCGGCCGGTCATCTACTTCCCACTCCTCACCGACAGGCTTTTGTCCGTCAAAGACATAGTCTGTTGAGATGTAGACCAAGGTTGCTCCATGTGCTTCTGCTGCTTTTGCAACATTTTCGGTCCCTGTCACATTGATGGCATAGTCCAGCTCTTTTCCTTCATCCTCAGCCGCATCAACTGCAGTATAAGCTGCGCAGTGATATACCAAGCTTGGCTTGACTTCCGCAAAGACCTTGTCCACCATTTGGGCATTTGTAATATCCATTTCTGCCACATCAACAGCCACATACTCCTCATTGCGCTCATCCAAAAGATAGCGAAGCTCTGTACCCAGCTGTCCATTCGCACCTGTAATTAAAATCATTTGTCTTTCCTTTCATATCATAAACATTCAATGAGTTTATTATAACAAAAAAAGCAGAAAAAATCTGCTTGATCAAATTCCTATCGGAAAATATACTTCATAGTATGATTTAGAGAACAGCCTCTTGCCGCTTTTGATATTCTGTATACAAGTGATACAACAATCTGCAAGTAATAATGAATAGACTTATCATCAGAGGCAAAAAGGTTCGAGTGCTTGAGGCGTAGAGAGTGGGGGATAATGAAATGACCATGCGGCCAATAAAACCAATTACAAATAAATAGATCAGCCATATTTTTTCTTTAAAATCTGAAACTACAAGCCATAAAGCATAAAGAATCATTAATAGCAGCAAGCCATAAAAAGCGACCGCGCTCATATACGTGATATTAAAAGAAAATGTCCCTGATTCTCTGGCTGCTTTACTGATACCTGTTAAGGTACCAAAAATAGTATTCCAGCCCATTTTTTGCGAAAAAATATTGAACAAAACAAAACCGCTCAGAGCTATGGCTGTTACATTTTTCTTATGAAGAGCATAAACAAAGAGCACAAGCAAGAAGACCATCACAAAGGCAAAGGACGTGGAAAGCAGATTATCCCCTGTCTCCAGAAAGCCAAGCCCAAGCTTTTGGAAGATATTCAAGTTCGGAAAGTTGGGGAACCAACTGACAATATTCTTTTCCAAACGCAGAGCATTCCCAGGAGACAGCTTGGCTGATATGATTCCTAAAGCGCTCAGTGCCAAATAGCATAGATTACCCAGTAAAGGTTTTTTATCTTTCTTCGCAAGGACAGTTTCAAACAGAAGCCACAAAAAAGCATAGACTGCTAATTGTTCTTGCATGATTGCAACTAAAAAGCACAAAAGACTAGCTATATTAACCCAAATATTTTTAGATTCTCTGAAAAAAAGTGCAAAAAGCAACAAGGATGCAGGGAAAATGTAATTAACATAGGTCGGAATAGATCCCGCGCTTAAAAATTCAGTTGCCGGAAGGAATATAAAAATTAGTAAAGCTGGCAGCCAAGGCAAGGAGGGAGTAAGATTCCTTAAAGCATAAACCAAAAGCAAGGTTGCCAGAAAGGCTGCTGCTATAAACAGCTTTTCGTGAACGGAAAATAATAAGGTAGCTGACTCAATGAGCAGTCTACTGCTCCATGTAAAATAACGATCAAGCCCAAAGAATAAATAATTGTAATGAAATTCCTTAGCATATTCTAAAAAGGCTGTTTGGTCTCCTACTGGGGTGATTTTATTATTGATGTAAAACTGTATCGCATAAATAAACGAAGACAAGCATAAGACAATATTAATTTTTTTATTTTTCACAATCTCTCCTCAGCTAAATAAGAGTCACTTAAGCTCAAAAACTCTCTCAAAGACTCATTTACTCTTCTCCTTAATCACATAAATCGGCCGATGCTTAGTTTCCATAAACACTTTTCCGATGTATTTGCCGAGTATGCCGATGGTCAGCAGCTGGAAGCCTCCGATAAGGAGAATGACAGTCATGAGGGACGGCCAGCCCGATGTCGGGTCACCAAAAACCAAGGTACGGATAATAATCACCGCCATTAGGATAAAGGCTAAAATCCAAGACAGGATACCGCCTAAAAAAGCGATGTTCAGCGGTGCATCAGAGAAATTGACAATACCTTCCAAGGAATAGTTGAAGAGGGACCAGAAATTCCAAGAGGTCTTGCCGGCTACTCGTTCGACATTTTTGTATTCCAAGTACTCTGTATTGAAGCCTACCCAGGCAAAAATCCCCTTGGAGAAGCGATTGTACTCTGAAACATCCAGAATAGCCTCTACCATCTGGCGGCGCATCAGTCGGAAGTCACGCGCACCATCCACCATCTCTACCTGACTAATCTTATTAATCAGTTTATAAAACAGATTGGCAAAAAAGCTCCGGATAGGTGGCTCTCCCTCTCGAGTAGTGCGACGGGTCCCCACACAGTCCAGTTCTGGATTCATGTCCAACATAGCTTTCATCTCAATCAGAAGCTCGGGCGGATCCTGCAAGTCCACATCCATGACCGTCACAAAATCCCCACTTGCCTCTTGGAGCCCAGCATAGAGCGCTGCTTCTTTTCCGAAATTACGAGAAAAGGACAGATAGTGCACATCTGGACAGCGTCTGCTGAGCTCACGCAAAACAGCCAAGGTGCGGTCTGTCGACCCGTCATTGACAAAAATATATTCAAACTGGTCACGGATTTGATATTTGACCGCTTCCATGGCTTCATGAAATAAAGGAATAGACTCTTCTTCATTGAAGCACGGAACAATCACTGAAATTGTCATATTGATTACCTACTATTTTTTAATATCTTTCATTATACCAAAAAACTAGGCGAAAACCTAGTTTAAATCATATTTGCTCTATCTAGAGGTTCTGAAAATTAGATAGATTCCAAGGCTAGTTTGAGATCCTCTATCAAATCATCCACATTTTCCAGCCCGATAGAGAGACGGATTTGATTTGGTGTAATGCCTGCTGCCAGCTGAGCCTCTGGCGACATCTGACCATGAGTTGTCGTAGCTGGATGGACAACCAAGGACTTAGCATCGGCTACATTGGCCAAGTCAGAGAAAATCTCCAGGCTGTCAATAACCTTACGAGCTTCTTTCTCTCCGCCATTGACATTAAAGGTGAAGATAGAGCCCACGCCTTTAGGGAAATATTTTTCTGCCAAAGCATGATAAGGACTGTCAGCAAGCTTGGGATAATTGACCTGCTCGACCTTAGGATGCCCTGCTAGGAAATCTACAATCTTCTCGGCATTGGACACATGGCGCTCTACGCGCAAAGAGAGAGTTTCTAACCCCTGCAAGAAGAGAAAGGCATTGAAGGGGGACATGGCAGCGCCTGTATCGCGCAAGAGCTGGGTCCGGACGGCGGTGACAAAAGCTGCTGCTCCGACATCGCGCGTATAACTGATATCATGATAGCTCGGGTCTGGGTCTACAAACTGCGGGAACTTGCCAGAAGCTTCCCAGTCGAAACGACCGCTGTCCACAATCACACCACCAATGCTGGTTCCATGACCTCCAATAAACTTAGTAGCAGAATGCACCGCAATGTCCACACCATGAGAAAAAACATTGATCAGATATGGTGTAGCAAAGGTATTGTCGGAAATCAACGGAATCTTGTGAGCATGAACCAGCTCTGCCAAAGCTTCAAAGTCAGGAATATTAATCAAAGGATTGCCCAAGCTTTCAATCAGAACCAGCTTGGTATTGTCCTGAATGGCTGCTTCTACTTCAGCCAGATTTTCAATATCCACAAAAGTCGTGGTAATGCCATAGCGAGGCAGGGTTTCCTTGAGCAGATTAAAGGTGCCACCGTAGATGGTGGAGGCTGCCACTACATGGTCGCCAGCATGCGCCAAAGCTAGAACGGTATAGGTAAGGGCCGCCATACCAGAAGCTGTTGCTAGAGCTCCGACTCCACCCTCCAAAGCCGCAATTCGCTCCTCAAAAGCAGACAGGGTCGGATTGGTAATCCGAGTGTAGATATTTCCCGGTTTGCGAAGGGCAAAGAGATCTTCTCCCTCCTGAGTATCGTCAAACACATAGGAAGTTGTCTGGTAAATAGGCAGAGCCCGCGACTTAGTTGTCGGGTCCACTGTTTGTCCGGCATGAAGCTGCAGAGTTTCAAATTTAAATTCACGTGTCATAAGGTCACCTCACTATAGTTATGTGATAAGTCTACCACTAAACGCCCCCCTTGACTAATAGAATTTCCTTATCAAAAGAAATAAAGAGAAGCTATATCTTATAGCTTCTCGGTTATAATCTCAAAAGTCGCTTGATTGCTGGGCCAGTACAACTGCGACGAAACTTTGTCTAAAGCTACCCACTGAGCTCCTACATGCTCATCAGAAATCTGGATTTCCTTCTGTTCTATCAGAACTAGAAAGAGATTTTTGTGGATGGACAGATTTTCATCAATCTTTACCATAAAATCTCCAAGACCCGTCAGACTTGAACAAGCTAAGAGCAAGCCGGTCTCCTCTTTTATTTCACGAAGGCAGGCTTCTTCTGGACTCTCACCACTCTCAATCCCACCAGTAATGGGCTGCCAAAAGGAAACTTTCTCATCCTCAACTTTCAAGAGCAAGATTTCTCCATCCTCTGGATGAAAGAGCCAGGCTTCAATCGACTGCCTCATCATGATTTTTTCTCAATCGGTGCTATGCTGGCCAGCACTTTCTTCAGACCAACTTCTTGGAAATTAATCTTGAGCTCTTGACTGTTTCCACTGCCAGAGACTGCCAAAACTGTTCCATCGCCCCATTTCTTATGGTGGATAATATCTCCGATAGCCCAAGCAACTTCAGGCTTAGATGGCTGGCTCTGACTGCTCTTTCCAAAAGGCAGACTGCCAGTAGAAATCGAACTAGGAGCCGCCTGACGCTTCCGCTCTTGTAGAGCCTGGGCTAGACTCATGCCCTGACCGAATTTGCTAGTATCGCTATTGGTGTAACTGACCTTAAAGGAGCTATTTGCCGGCCGAGCCAGTCCCTGATAGTCTAGCAAGTCTGAGCTGATTTCTCTCAAGAAGCGATTAGGATGATTATAGTTGGTTTTACCATAAAGCATACGGGAATTGGCATTGGTCAGATAGAGAATCTTCTCTGCTCGGGTGATGCCAACGTAAGCAAGACGCCGCTCCTCTTCCAATTCATCCTCATCTTCAGATGCTCGGCTCAGAGGGAAGACATTTTCCTCCATTCCAACCAGAAAGACGACTGGAAATTCCAATCCCTTAGCCGCGTGGAGGGTCATCAGAGTCACTTCGGAATTCTCCTGGTCTCCGTCATCTGTGTCCGCAATCAAAGCTAAGTCATTGAGAAAACGGCTGAGCTTATCAAGGCCAGACTCATCACTAGGATTATCTGGACTTTCATCAAAGTTCTTGGTTACAGACAGGAATTCTTCGATATTTTCAATTCGAGCTTGACTTTCCAAGGTTGCCTGGGCTGCCAAGGCTGCAGTATAACCTGTCTTTTCCAACACGGCTTCTACCAGCTCCGTCACTGTATAATCGTCCAAATGCTCCCGAAAGTCAAGAAGCATATTGGCAAAATCATAGACTGCCTGAGCCGCCTTACCCTTGACTGGCGAGAGCAGGATATTAGCCGATGCATCCAGGAAAGAGATTTCCTGACTGGACGCAAAATCCCGAATTTTCTCCATCGTTCCTGGTCCGACACCACGCTTAGGCTCATTGACCACGCGCTCATAGCTGATATTGTCGCTGGGATTGGCAATGAGGTTGAGATAGGAAATGACATCTCGGATTTCCTTGCGGCTGTAGAACTTGGTTCCACCGACCATGGTATAGGGAATATTGGATTTGAGCAGGGCTTCCTCCACCGTCCGTGACTGGGCATTGGTCCGGTAAAGAACTGCAAAATCCCTATGACTGTAGCCTTCTCGGTTCAGCTGATCAATGGTTCGAGCGACAAAGAGGGCCTCATCCTGCTCGTCATTAGCCCGATAGTAGACAATTTCCTCACCGTCTTCGTTTTGAGTCCAGAGATTTTTAGGACGACGGTTGCGGTTGTTTCGGATGACTTCATTAGCTGCCTGAAGAATGGTCTTAGTAGAGCGATAATTTTCCTCAAGCAGGACTACCTTAGCTTCTGGATAATCCTTTTCAAAGTCTAGGATATTCTGCATATCAGCTCCCCGCCAGCCATAGATAGACTGGTCAGCGTCTCCGACCACGCAGATATTCTTAAAGCGGGAAGCCAAGAGCTTGACCAACTGGTACTGGGCATGGTTGGTATCCTGATACTCGTCCACATGGATATACTGGTAACGTTGCTGGTAGTAGGTTAGGACGTCAGGATTTTGGTCAAAAAGCCGCAGGGTCAGCATGATCAAGTCATCAAAGTCCATAGCCTCAGACTGGCGTAATTCCTTTTGATAGGCCGTGTAGCACTTGGCCACAATCTGAGTATACATATCACCAGCTAGATTCGCATAGGCCACCTCGTCAATCAGGTCATTCTTAGCATTGGAAATGGTCCCCAGAATGGCACGCTCATTCCACTTTTTTGGATCTAGATTGAGATTTTTAAGAATCCGCTTCATCAGGGTCCGCTGCTCGCCCGGATCGACGATGGTGAAGTTGCGGTTGTAGCCAATATGGTCTGCTTCTCGCCGCAGGATGCGCACACACATGGAGTGGAAGGTAGCGATTAAGCAATCTTGGGCCTCCGTTTTGAGTTTTTCAGCCCGTTCTCTCATCTCCCGCGCCGCCTTATTGGTAAAGGTAATGGCAAGGATATTCCAAGGATTGACCATCTTTTCATCAATCAAATAGGCAATACGGTGGGTCAGTACACGGGTCTTACCCGAACCAGCTCCCGCCATTATCAGCAAAGGCCCTTCTGTTGTTTGAACCGCCTCAGCCTGACGGTCATTCATACCGTTTAATAAAGGATGCATATTTCTTCCTCTTTCAAAGTCAATGCTACTATTATAACAAAAATCCTGATGAAGCTAAACCAGAAAGAAGAGGAATTTCTGATTTTAGATTAGATTTTAGGCAAAGTCATTTAAGTCGCCCTAAGCCCGAAGGAAATTGAAAATCAACCCTATTTTTGCTATAATATGCCCATATGAGACTTAGAACATTTGTCCAGAGATGACATTTCTTCTCAAGTCTCTTTTCCATTCTGCTGCCCCACTTAGAAAGAAAGGCTGTCATGAAAAATCCTAGTAACAATCTGAAGCTAGCGGAGAGAGGAGCCATCCTGTCCATCGCTACTTATCTGATTCTATCTGCGGTCAAGATTATCGCAGGCTCGACCTTCCAGTCCTCCAGTCTGACGGCCGATGGCTTCAACAATGTCTCTGATATCGTGGCTAATATCGCCGTTTTAATTGGCCTGCGTATGGCCAGAAAACCAGCCGACCGTGATCATCGCTTCGGCCACTGGAAGATAGAAGATCTGGCCAGTCTCATCACATCTTTCATCATGTTTTTCGTTGGATTTGATGTTTTGATTGAGACTATTCAAAAGATTATCTCTAATCAAGAGACTAAGATTGACCCAGTTGGTGCCGTGGTCGGAATCATCTCGGCTATCATCATGTTGGGTGTTTATTTTTACAATAAAACACTGGCTAAAAAAGCTCATTCCAAGGCTCTGGATGCTGCAGCCAAGGACAACCTGTCAGACGCTGTCACTTCTATCGGCACTTCAGTTGCTATCATTGCCAGCGCCTTTAACTTTCCAATCGTTGATAAGCTAGCAGCCATTGTCATTACCTTCTTCATTCTTAAGACAGCCTATGACATCTTTATGGAATCTTCCTTCAGCCTGTCCGACGGCTTTGATGAAAGCCTGCTGCAGGACTACAAGCAAGCTATCCTGGAAATTCCTAAAATCACTCAGGTTAAGTCCCAGCGGGGTAGGACCTATGGCAGTAATATCTATCTAGATATTATTCTTGAAATGAATCCAGACCTCTCTGTCTATGAGAGTCATGAGATTGCGGACCAGGTTGAGGATATGTTGATGGAGCGCTTCGGAGTCTTTGACATTGACATTCATATCGAGCCCGCTCCCATTCCCGAAGATGAGAGATTGGAAAATCTTTATCCAAACCTACTCATGCGTGAGCAGCTCGTGGAGCAAGGCAGCCAACTGGATATGCTTCTGTCAGCAGAATTTCTTTATATTTCCCAAGATGGCCGACAGCTAAACAAGGCTGAATTTCAGGCAGAAAGAGCCTCAAAAACTCCTCTCAAAAACTTTGAACTGCTTTCTGTCAGCCAGAAAACCAAGCTCATCCGATATGAAATGGACGGTGTCATCCATACCAGCCTCTGGCGCCGTCACGAAGTATGGCAAAACATCTTTCACCAAGAGACACGAAAAAACCAGTCTGATGATTAAGTCAGCCTGGCTTTTTCTTTGCAACACATCCTTCATTTCTCCGTATAATAAATAACAGTAATGCTATCTAGACTTTGCAAATTTGTTGGTTTCTCTTTAGCTTTCAGGCCATCTTTTTCAGGATTGTCAGACAAATGATAGTCATCATAGCTGTCATCTAGGTCGGTATAAATCTTTATCTTATCATTAACAAGTAAAGCAGCATATCTTGCCTGTCCAAAAGGCTTTCTTGAAATCTTTGTAAATTCAATTTTTTCAACATTTTCATAGTGATTCAGTAAAAATAAAGCCAGACCCTCTTCCTGGTTGCGTACCTTTACTTTTTCCTCTGTCGTCAGCCAAGCATTCTGTCCAGAATAAATAACATCCGTCTCACCCGCATCTTTAAAATCTGTGACCTTCTCTTTCTTTTTCAGACGAAAAGTCAATTCTTTCGAATCAGTGTGAGAGCTATCATTTATATTATAGTTTTCATCTTTTGAGTCCAAAGAAACATGTGGGATATAACTGGTGTCATTTACTATGAGACTAACGGAATCTCCTTTCCATAAATTTCCCTTGGAAAATTCATCAAATTCAATTTTTTGAACATCTTCATAATGATTAATGATATAAAGTGCAATCTTTTCCTCCTTCTTACGAAGCTCCGACATTTCAGTATCTGACATCCATATTTTTTCACCATCTCTATTTACTATACTGCTGCATGCTGTCAAAAAACTTAGAGCAAGTATAGCAAACAATAATAATTTCTTCTTTCTTGACTTCAAAAGTAATCTCCTTTTTGCGGTCTTTTGATATTAGTATACCACATCAGGACAAGTATCTTTATGTTTACTTGTAACTTTAAAGTTGATTTTCAAAGAAAAAAACCAAGACTTGCCCTGCCTTGGTTGAAAATAGACTTCAGTTTACTTATTCTTAATAAAACCAAATTCATTAAGCGGTGAGAGTCGGAACTCCACCACTCCCTTGATTTGACTGGCTTTGATGAGCCCAAATTCTCGGCTGTCCTTGGTATTTTCACGTCGGTCATTAAGAATCAGATAAGAATCTTTAGTAATTTTATCAGACTTTGAGTCTTTTAAATCCATAACAGAGAAATCATGAGTGTAGTAACCAGAACTTCCTGCTGAAGCCAAATATTTCTCGCGCATTCTTTCGATGTATTCTTCCGACATGACCTGACCGTTCAGGTAAAGGAGGTCATCCATATAGGTTACCTGATCTTTTTCCTGAGCAATGACCCGGCCGACATAGTCTTTGCCGTCCACTTCATAGAGGACAAAGTCTCCACGCTTGATGTCTTGCTTTCTCGTCGCCAAGACCAAGTCATTCTTTGCCAAATAAGCATTGCTGTCTTGCTCAGTCAGCCGATAAGGCGTATAAATAAAAACTCTCAGCCCTATAATGATAGCTGCCAGTACTGAAAAAATAATGACATTTCTTAATAAATCTCTCTTTAACATCTGTCTCTCCCATCTCTTTTATACCATTATATCATTTTTCGACAAAATAGACAAAGGGACAATCTTATTTCAAAAATCAAAACACTGGCGTGTCCTCCTTCTCAAGCAAGATAATGGTCATCACTTTGACAAGAAAAAACCGATGATTTTCCAATCAACGGTTCTTTTTATTGTCTTAGATTAACGTACTGTACGGATACGCATTGTGTTGGTACGAACTGCTTCACCAAGCGGCACACCAGCAACGATAACGATATCATCACCAGATTCAACCAAGCCTTGCTCAACCGCAATCTTTTCAGCGATGTCAAACATATCATCTGTGTTAGATGGAGTGTTTGTAGTCACTGGAATTACACCCCAGTTCAGCATAAGACCGCGTTGAGTCAATTCGTCAAAAGTGATAGCCAAGATATCAGCATTTGGACGGTATTTAGAAATCAAGCGAGCTGTGTGACCAGTCTTAGTAAGGGTAACTACCAACTTGATATCCATTGAGTTTGTAGCATCTTTAACTGCTGAAGCCATAACTTCAGTCTTAGAGTTGCGCTCAAAGTTATCAGTTGTCAAGCGGCCATATTCGTTAAGAAGGGTTTGAGCATTCTTATCGATAGTCGCCATTGTTGTTACTGACTCAAGTGGGTATTTACCATTTGCAGACTCGCCTGAAAGCATAGTTGCATCAGTTCCGTCGATAACAGCGTTAAATACGTCTGATACTTCTGAACGAGTTGCACGTGGTTTTTCTGTCATGGTTTCAAGCATGTTAGTTGCTGTGATAACCACTTTACCAGCTGCATTTACCTTCGTGATGATCATCTTTTGGTAAACTGGAACCATTTCGAATGGTACTTCGATACCCATGTCACCACGGGCAATCATGATACCATCAGCAGCTTCAATGATTTCGTCCAAGTTATCAATACCTTGTTGGTTTTCGATTTTTGCAAACAATTGAACATGGCCATTACCAGTTTCTTCACAGATTGCACGAACTTCGTTGACGTCTTTTGCAGTACGTACAAATGAAATCGCGATGAAGTTGATTCCTTGCTCAAGACCAAAGCGGATATCGTCATTGTCACGCTCAGCAAGCGCTGGGAAAGGAATCTTAGTGTTAGGGATGTTCACACCTTTTTGCTTAGCAATGATGCCGTCGTTTTCAACTTCTACTTCAAATTCACGAGTAGCATCGTCTTTAGCGATAACACGAAGACCAAGTTTACCATCATCAACCAATACTTGACGGCCAACTTCAACATCATCGTAGATGTCCAGTCCACCAGCAACGTTCAAAGCAATGACTTCACGAGTAGATTTGATACCTTGCTTAGTAGCAACACGGATTTTTTCACCAGTCTTGTATGAATACTCTTTTACATCGCCTTCGAACAATTCTGTACGAATTTCTGGTCCTTTTGTATCAAGAAGGAAACCAACTTTTTGGCCGGCAATTTCTTCTGCACGCTTAACAGTTGCCATGCGCTCTCCTTGCTCAGCATGGTCACCGTGTGAGAAGTTGAAACGGAATGTGTTTGCGCCAGCTTCAATCAACTTAGCAATGTTTTGAGCTGATGCTTCAACATCCAGCTTTTCTCCCCAATATCCGTCATCACCGAATTTTTTACCACCACGGATTTCTACCGCAGGACCTAATGTTGCAACGATTTTTACACGTTTATTCATGATTGTATGAAACTCCTTCTTCTATTTGGCCTCTTGGCCTGAATAACAAATAATAATTAAATATTGATGCTGCGGTTCAAATCAGCCAAGCCCAGATCAGCCTTGTGCGGATTGTTGACGACAATCTTGCCTTCGGCAGTCAAGCTAAAGAGTGCTCCTTCTTCAGCAGTTCCCAAGATTGGGCTTTCAACCATCTGCTCATTGCGGATTCCAACAGCAACTCCGCCGATACCTTCTTTAAGCAGTTTAACAGCATGTGCTCCCATACGAGATGCAAGAACACGGTCACGCGCAGTCGGTGATCCTCCACGCTGGATATGTCCGAGCTCTGTGACACGCAAATCGCTCATATCTCCAGCTTCTTTCAGCTTTTCAGCAAATTCATCCGCTGACATGACACCCTCAGCCAAGACGATGATGTTGTGCTTCTTACCCTTGGCATAGCCACTCTTAATGCTTTCAACAACTTCTTCGATCTTGAAACCTTCTTCAGGAACGATGATTTCGTCCGCACCAGATGCGATACCTGCCCAGAGAGCAATATCACCAGCATTACGTCCCATTACTTCGATAACGAAAGTACGGCGGTGACTGGATGAGGTATCCCGAATCTTGTCAATTGCATCCATGGCTGTAGTAACAGCTGTATCAAAACCGATAGTGAAGTCTGTTCCGACGATATCATTGTCAATGGTTCCTGGAACACCAACAGCTGGGAAGCCGTGCTCTGTCAAGCGCATCGCACCGTGGTAAGATCCATCACCACCGATAACAACGACACCTTCGATTCCATGTTTTTTAAGCTGCTCAATCCCTTTCAGCTGCCCTTCTACGTGGGCAAATTCAGGATAACGAGCAGAGTGAAGGAAGGTTCCACCGCGAGAAATAATGTCACCAACTGATGTCGCATCAAGTGGGTAAATCTCGCCAGCAACCATTCCAGCGTAACCATCATAAATCCCGTAAACTTCCATTCCTTCGGAAATTGCTTTACGAACAACCGCACGGATGGCAGCATTCATACCAGGGGCATCACCACCACTAGTCAAAACAGCAATACGTTTCATTTCGCTTTTTGCTCCTTTTTCTTTTTAACATTCTTATAGATTATACCACAATCATCATGAAAATTCTCTTATTTTCCATATTTTTTAACGAAAAATCGTTTTCATAGTATAATTCTTCAATTCCTCTTGCAGCTGCTCTGATTTCTCCACTCGGAAATGAGGTGCAGATATGGTTCGCTTCTCATCTTCATAGCGCAGGACAACCGGAATATTGCCGGGGTATTTCTGCAAAATCTGAGATATTTCCTGATCATGTTCATGGCCTGCAAGCTTTATCCAGAAGCGTTCTGTAGTGGCTTCTTCTATATCTGACAAGACCAACTGTAAGCGTCCATCCCGTTCCTGCACCTTGCCGGTCAAGTAGTAAATACCCTTCTCCTTAATGCGTTCACCCAGCTGGCGATAGGTATCAGGAAAGAGGGTGACATCGAGCTTTTTCTTGGTATCTGAAACCTGCAAAAAGGACATATTCTCGCCCTTCTTAGTCCGAATAGTCTTGATAGTCTGGACTTCAGCCAGAATCCTAGCTCTGCTATTTTCTGTCAGCTCACTAATCCAGCTAAAGGGCTGATCCGCTTCTTTGGCCAATTTAACCAAGGGGTGATCGCTAAGCCCTACACCGATAATGCTCTGTTCCAGCTCAAACTTTTCAGCATCGCTGAAATCCTGAGCCTCTGTCCAAGAATAAGTCGTATCAGCAAAGAGGCTGCCCAGCTCATCCGCAAATACAAATAGATTAGGCAGATTGGCTAGAATTTTTTGGCGATTTTTCTCAAAACTGTCAAAGAGCCCCAGCTGGATCAGAGGAGTCAGCAGCGGAATCTTATGGTAATTCTGAGGCAGGCGCAGAATAAAGTCTTCCACCCCAGTAAAGGCGGCATTTTGTCGCTCTTCGATAATCCAGTAAGCCAAATCCCTAGGCAGGCCCTTGATATTTTTCAGGCCCAAAAAAATCTTCTTATCCTGAAACTTATCATGATAGGGAATATTGTTGATACTGAGGGGTGCTGTTTCAAAGTCAAAATTCAGGGCATCGGTGATATAATCGCTGCTAGAATAATTGAGCATAACATCAAAGAAAACATCTGGATAGTGAGCCTTGAAGTAAGCCAACTGAAAGGCTAGAGCTGAGTAGGCGTAGGCGTGGCTGCGATTAAAGCCATATCCAGCAAACTTCTCCATAATAGCAAAGACTTCCTTGGCTTTGGATTTCGAATGCCCTAGCTTGAGAGCACCTGCAACAAAGTCTTCCTGCATGCGGTGCATTTCAGCAGCACTTTTCTTGCCCATTGCCCGCCGCAAAATATCGGCTTTACCTAAACTAAAACCACCAAAGCGCTGGGCTACCTGCATGACCTGCTCTTGGTAGAGCATGATACCGTAAGTCGGGGCTAGAATATCAGCCAAACTATCATCAATCAACTCCACTTGCTCCAGTCCATGCTTTCTCTTGACAAAATTGTCAATATAATCACTGGCTCCAGGACGGTTGAGAGAGGTTGTGGCCACTACTTCCTCAAAGCAAACTGGCTGAACCCGCTTAAGCAGGCTGATAGCACCTGGCTGCTCAAACTGGAAAATCCCCTTGGTCTGGCCAGCTGCAAAGAGTTTCAGAGTTTCTGCATCCTCCAAGTCAATCTCTGCAATCTCAATATCCACCTCGTATTTTTTCAGGGTTGCTTCTTTCATCCGCTGGACAAAGGTCAGATTGCGCAAGCCCAGAAAGTCCATCTTGAGCAGACCGTTGCTTTCCACACCGTGGGCATCATATTGGGTGATATACATGTCCTCACCATATTTGAGCGGTATCTGGTCTGTCAGGTCATTGTCGCTCATCACAACGCCGGCTGCGTGGATAGAAGTCTGACGGGGATTACCTTCGATCTTTTTAGCAATATCAAAGGCCTTTTGATATTCCAGCTTACTATTGATAATCTGACGAAAGGCCATATTTTTCTCATAAGCAGCGGTCAGACTATCCCCAAAGCGGATTTTCTTGGTGATATTGGTCAGTTCATACTCTGGCAGACCGAAGCGCTTGAAGACATCACGAATGGCCTGCTTGGCTCCAAAGGTCGAGTAGGTCACAATCTGAGCCGCATGCATACTGCCATAGCGGTCGCGAACATAACGGATAAATTCCGGCCGGTAAACATCGGGAATATCGATATCAATATCGGGCATGGTATAGCGCTCCAGATTGAGAAAACGCTCAAAAAGCAAGTTGTTCTTGACTGGATCAATCCCAGTGATTTCTAAAGCGTAGGCTACTAGACTACCGACAGCAGAGCCTCGGCCCATTCCCATATAATAGCCCTGACTGCGACCAAAGCGCAACAAATCCCAGACGATGAGAAAATAATCATCAAAGCCCATCTGATGGATGACATCCAGCTCCTTTTCCAGTCGTTCCTGATAAAGTTTACCTGTTAAACCGCGTTTTTTTAAGCCAGCTTCGGATCGCTCCCGCAGTTCTTCCACGGCTGGCCGCTCCCGATTAAAGCGGGGCAGTTTCAGCTCCCTATTTATATCATAGTGAACATGACAGACTAGCTTCTCAAGATTAGCCAGACTCTCTGGGAAAGTTTCCTTAAAAGCTCCTGCCAGAGCATCTGGTGCCAGCAAAAACTCATGATTGGGAAGACTGCCAATCTCCCGCAAGCTGGCATTTTCTCGAATAGCCCGGAGCATCTGCAAGGTTTCCAAATCCCCCGTGTCAAAATATCGGACGGTATGCAGGGGCAGGGTTGGCCGACCAAACTCCTGCTGGGGCGTTGCTGGAAAGACTCCAACATAAAAATCCAACCCCAAATCCAGATCTGCTACTCCGTCAAAAGCAGGAACAATTACAGCCAATCCCTTAAAAAGATGCTGGAAATCCTCCCAGTTTTTTTGTCCCATCATCTTGAGAGTCGAGACTTTCATCAGATTGCGATAGCCCTGACTGTCTAAGGCCAACAGACGGAGATGAAGCTCCTGTTCTGCCTTGATCAGACTCAGCTCCAAGCCTAAAAGCGGCTGCAGTCCCGCAGATTCGGCTTCCTCTAAGAAATGATAAGCCCCATAGAGATTGTCCACATCCATCATGCCCAGATGACTGTATCCTAATTCCTTGGCTTTCTGCACATATTTCTTTATCGGGATCAAGCTATCCATAAAACTGTAAACAGTTTTGGTATCAAGTTGTATCACCACATTTTTCTCCTTGAACACGCTCTAGTTCTTCTTATAACTATTATACCGTAATTCATCTAATGAGGGAAATAAGAGTTGACTAGAAATAAATATTCCGGTCGTCTTTTCTGAGTTTCTTTGCCATTTTTTAAAGGAAAAGGTATAATAATTGTAAATTGAAGAAAACAAAGGAGACATGTATGAATCAGTATCCTCTGGTCTATCTTGACCACGTCCATAAAAATTATGGTGACGCACCCGCCCTGTACGATGTGAGCTTAAACATCCAGCCTGGCAGAATCATCGGACTTCTAGGTCCTAATGGCAGCGGCAAGACAACTATTATCAAGCTTATCAATGGTCTCTTGCAGCCCACCTCTGGCCATATCTATCTAAAAGGCGTCAAACCTTCTCCTGATACCAAAAGAATCGTTTCCTATCTGCCAGATACGACTTATCTAAGCGACAGTTCCAAAGTAATCGAAGCTGTAAAATATTTCCAAGATTTTTATGATAATTTTGACAGCGCGAAAGCCATGCAGCTTCTAAAGGATCTTCATATCGATCCTCAAGCACGCATCGGAAGCCTTTCAAAAGGAAACAAGGAAAAAATGCAGCTCATTCTGGTCATGAGCCGTCACGCGGAACTCTATATCCTAGACGAGCCTATCGGTGGTGTTGATCCGGCTGCTCGCGACTATATCCCGCAGACCATCATCCAAAATCGCACGCCTCAGTCTTCTGTCATCATTTCCACCCACTTAATTGCAGATATCGAGCCAATCTTGGATGAAGTAATCCTGATTAACCAAGGTCAGATTCTTTTGCATGAAAATGCTAATCAGCTGCGTCAACAGTACAATCAATCAATTGATACTCTCTTCCGCAGCCAGTTTCGCTTTTATTAGGAGGTCTTCATTATATGTTTGGAAAACTGTTTAAATACGACTTTAAGTCTAATTACAAATGGTATTGTATCACCTTTGCCATTCTTCTGTCTCTCTCTATCTTGATGGGATTTATAACTGGCAGCAGCTTGAGACCTGAGGTCATGGAACGCTATAGTGACTACCCAATGGCTACTAGTGGTGTTATTGTCACTTTATACCTACTCTTCTTCTTGCTTTTTTCTGCATCCTGCGCTGTCTTTCTGTCCAATACCATCATTATTATCCGTCGGTTTTATAAAAATGTTTTTGGGCGAGAAGGCTACCTGACTTGGACCTTGCCGGTTACGCCGCATCAGATTCTTCTGTCTAAGCTTCTTTCCGCATTTGTTTGGACCCTCTTGTGTATGCTGACCATGTTTATTAGCGGCCTTGTCATTTTTGGCATTGCCCTCCCTATTACAGGCTATTCATTTAATGATTTTTTTAAATATATTGGCGAAATCCCAGATTTATGGCTTTGGATTGTCAAATACGGCTTCCTTAATCTCCTTCAAATCCTTTCTGGTATCCTCTTCTTTTATCTAGCAATCTCAGTCGGACAGCTATTTAAGAAGAATCGGATTATGATGTCTGTGCTTTTCGGATTTTTGATTTGGAGTGTTCTGGCGGTCATGTCAATCTTCTTACCTAGTTTCTTCAATCCATATGGCCTATTTGCTCCATACGATTATAGTAACTCCGCTACGAACTTTGAACAGATGCTAGATGTCTTTCTTATTATCCGAATCGTCTTTGAACTGGTCAAAATTTTTGGTTTCTATTTTACAATCCATGCCATTGTAAAAAACAAACTAAATCTTCAATAAGCAAAACAATGTTGAAACAAAACGTTTCAACATTGTTTATTTTTACTTCAGAATAATGGCTGCCACGATGGGGCTGACCAGAACGTACATGAGTCCGGTCACGCCAATCGCAAGTCCTGCCATAGCTCCTGCGACTTGACCGTATTTAAAGGCGGTTCCCGTTCCTACCGCATGGCCGGTCCCCCCTAAAGCTAGACCGATAGCTACTGGATCTGTGATTTTTAAGAGCTTAAGAAGCGTTGGCCCCAAAACACTGGTCAGAATTCCCGTCGCAACCACCACCACTAATGTCACTGTAGCAAGACCTTGCAGCTTGTCTGTGATACCAACAGCCATGGCCGTTGTGACAGACTTCGGAAAAAGAGAAACAGCCAGAAAGAAATCCATGCCGAAAAACTTAGCCAGCAGAGCAGTGAAGCTGGTGTTGACTACGACTGCTGCAAAGGTCCCAATCAAAATACTGCGTGCATGGTGCTTCATCAAATGAAAAGTCTTGTAAAGCGGAATCCCCAAAGCAACCGTAGATGGCACAATTAGGTTGTTTAAATAGGAGCCGCCGACATAGTAATCCTTGTAGGAAATACCGGTTAATTTTAAAAAAGCAATGACCAAAACTGCTGCAATCAGCAAAGGAGTTGTCAAGGGATGAGGAAATCTCCGAAAAATCAATAGACCGAACAGATAGGCCAAGATAGACAAGGCAAGGCCAAAGAAAGGGTTGCTCCATAAATCAGACATTGCTGGCGTCTCCTTCCTCATAATCTCCTTCAAAACGAGTCTTAATCAGCTGCACCACAACTGCAATCACGCAGACATTGAGCACAATCGCTCCTAAAACAATCAAAATAATCGGCAGCAGATAAGGTGCAATGACCTGAAATTTATCCATGATACCAACCGCAGGAGGCAGAAAAAGAATGGTCATATTTGCCAAAAGAAAATTGCCAACCATGCTGATATGACGCAGGCGTAGGAGCTTGAACTGCAGAGCCAAAAACAGCAAAACCAGACCTATGATACTGCCCGGAACAGGCAGGTGGAAAACACTTGAAATCCCTTCTCCAACGAGGGAAATCATAAAAATAATCATCAACTGAACGTATAATTTCATACCAAACCTCCATCACTTGTATATCCAGTTTACTCCTTTTCAGAAAAATATCAAGGTGCTTTCAGAAATTAAAACCTTTACATCCAAAATTTGCTTATAAAAATTCCCTCCATTGTCTGCAATAGAGGGTCATTCTTATTTAGCAGTCGTCTGAGTAGCTTCCTAAACAGATGCTAAAGGGATTGAATCATAAAGAAAATCATAAGCACAATCAGGGCAAGACTTGCCAAAAGAACTAGGATTTTCTTTGCAAAGTGAGTTTCCCAGTAGCCTGACTTGCCGATTGATGTATTGGTGTCTCTGTAAAATTGCTGGTTTTCTCTGGGAAGAAGACTAACCAGCAAAATCAAGACAAAGGCTGCTACAATGGTAAGTGTAATCAATATTGTTTGCATTTTATTTCCTCAAGGCTCCAATCAATGTAAAAATCAAGCCAATCAAGATCATCAAGCCCAAGGCGATGACAAAAGCCTTGTTGAGATTTTCACCCAAGCTGGCCTTTTCTTTTTTGGGCTTGCCATGCTTGAGCTCATCTAACCGCCCCTCAATATCCTTATGAAATAAATCTTTTTTAGCCATGCTGACCTCCTAGTACGCTTTGGAGAGTCTCCTGATAAAGACTGACGGGCACATCGTTGGCATGCCGACCTTGAGCTTGCAAGGCTGATCGCATCTGCTCAACACCAGATAAGGCTTCTTCCAGAGCGGCTGCCAACTGATCTGGCTGGCTGCTGTCGAAAATATGCTGCTGGGTAATGTAGTGCCTGTCATGCAGGGTCTGCTCAAAGCCTAGGATCAAGAGATTATTCTCAAAAGCCTTGCGCACTGCCTGCAGGACCTGACCACCGTGATTGATATCCAGATAAATATCTGATTCCAAGTAGAGCTGCTCAATCTGCTTGAGACTGGCATTTTGATAAAGAACGACATTCTTGTAGGACAGCATAGACAAGAGCTTGGGCGACATTTCCGTGAGAGCTGCAATGCGAAAAACTATCTGCGGCAAGGTCTGAACCAAGGTCTCTAAGCCTTCAATCTGATCCGAGTGGGTCAGGATTAAGGCATCTTTTCGTAGGAAGTTGTCCCGCTTGAAATCATAATGATAGCCCAGATGCAGGAACTTCTGCTGCTGGTCAGCTGCAGCCAAACTCTTGGCCTTTTCATAGGTCGCCAAGTCTGGAATAACAATGGTCTGCGCCCGCAGCTGACTATTTTCCAGAATCAGCTGCATATTGCCGGGCAGCTCGTCATACAGAGGCTCCTGCCAAAAGAGAATATCCTGGCCAGCACGCCCTGTCAAGCTGTGGGAAACCAAGAAAGAGTAAGCCAGCGAATTAAAGAGAATATGTTCCAAGTCAAAGTCTAGCCGCTCCAAAAAGAAACGGATAAAATCCACTCGGTTTTTAAAAATCCGCAAGGGCTCTTGGTCCAGAGTCAGGATGATGTCACCAGTGGCATGGTTTTCCACGATACGTTCCTGACCATCAGTGCTGTAATAGGTTGTGTTGAAGGCTTCCTGAGCAGATTTATAAGCCGTTTTAGCAAAGCAGCGGCCTTGCTTATTATAGCGCTCACTCAGTCGCAGTTGGCCTTTTTTATCCAGCCAGTCCACCTGCTTGACCAGGCGCCCCTTGGCCTGACTGGCATAGTGAATCCGTGCTCTTTCTTCTCCCATGTCACTGACACGCGCCGACTGATGATCGCCTGTGATTTCCCAGAAAGGGGGCGCTGGTACTTGATTGAAAAAGAGCGGGTGGTCTACTCCCTCTTCATCCCCTAAAAAATAAGTATAGGGGGAGATCATGTCGTCCGGCAGAAAGCCATTGGCCTCAATGACAATGGTCGGACAGTCATAGCCAGCTGCAAGGAGGGAATCATGCAGATCCTGGGTTTCCTGATTGTAATAATCAAAGAGCTGAATCATCTCTAACCTCCTTTAAAAGCTGGGACCAAGCCGCTTCAACCCGGCTGGTCAAATAATTCTCAGCCACTTGATAAGAGTGTTGGCTCATCTCCTGCTGGCGTCCTTGGCTAAAGAGAGCTACTATTTTCTCCACAAAAGCAGCAATAATCTGGTCCTCGACCTGATTGGAACTGACCGGCAGCAGATAGCCATTTTTACCATCATCAATAAAAGTCTGATTGCCATAGCGGACATCAAAACCAATGAGGGGCAGACCTGAGCCGACTGCTTCCATAAGCGTCAAACCAAAGCCTTCGCTGGTTGAAGCCGTCAGATAAAGCTCATAGCCTGCATAAATCTGGCTCAAATCTGCATGCCCTTTGAGTCGAATGTAGTCCTGCGCTCCTGCCTCCTCAATCCTACGGCGCAGCTTCTCCTCTTCGCCCCCCTTACCGTAAATATCCAGAGTCAGCTCAGGCAGCTGGGCAAGGGCTTGGACGGTCGCTGCCACTAGCCAATCAATATGCTTTTCCGTAGCAAGACGCGAAGCAGTAATCATGGAAAAAGGCTTGCGAGGCTCTTTGGGATAAGTCAGCTGGTCCAGACTCCCCACCGGTATGGTGACAATCTTGGGCTGCTTGTTCGAGTAATGCTGGAACTGCTGCTCTAGAATTCTTTTCTGAGCCTCTGTTGCTACGATGAAGAAGTCCACCTTGTCAGCATTGGTAAACTGGTAGTCATAGAAATTGTTCCAGAGAATGTAGTCGTCACTGCTGGCATTTTCACTGAAATGCTCCGCATGGACCACTACTCCCAGCTTAGCCTTCTGGCTTTCCTCAAAGACAACCTGACCAATCCCTGTCTCCCGATCCAAGATGACCACATCATCTGCTTGCAGCTGCAGGCATTGGAGGAAATAACGGACCAGCTCAGCCTTGGAATAGAAAATCCGGTCTGGGAAGCGATAGAGCTCTTCCTGAACATCTTCGATCAGCATATCATAAGCCACACTACCGTCTTCATTGTAAAAGCGGCGCTGGTAGAGGGTGGCGGCGTCATTGTGGGGCGCGAAGTATTCACTGGCATAGCGGACATAGGAGAAATAATCCTTGCGAATCAGTCTCCCCCGCGAAACGTACTCCACATGCTCGACAAAGTCCTGATCTTCCTGTCGCAGATAGCAAGTGATAAACTGATCATCCTGCGGATAGAAATAGCGGACAATCTTGCCCTCTCTCTCCGAGCGCTCCAGCTGACCTGCGACTTGAGCCAGCACTTGATCCAGTGTCACCGTCGTCGGTGCAATCTTGATGTCCGTAAAGTAGTTATAAAGCCAGATAACTTCCTCATCCAGAAAACCGATATTTTCCGTTAGATGCTGGATATTATCTGCTAAAATCATATCCATAAAGATAAACTTAGCCGGCTGTTGGATCCTGCGCAGAAGCTGGGCCCGATAAGCTTGGGCGTATTCTACACCGCTGCTGGCCCAGCCGATACCTAAGTTAATGTTATATACTGTCATATTCTCCTCGTCTTACGGGAAGTACATGATGACTTCTCCTTTAGGGTTGAGTGCCAATTCACTCATCAAAAGATTCTTGACAATCTGCTGCTTCATGCGCTCCTTCATATATTCAAAGCCATCGTAAGCCTCTTGATAGTACTCTACCAGAGGATTTTTCATAGAGAAGTGCTGACCGCTCAAGGCTGTCTTGAGCTGCTGCAGATAGTCTACCTGCTCGACCCAGTTCTCATCAATAGCCTTGAGAACGGACACCCGCTGAAAATGGGTAAAGAGCTTGTCAGACTTGAGATAGTCTTTCTTTGCCTGCAATTCCTGCTCGGCAATATCCTGCAAGAGCTCTGCAATTTTCTCTGGCGAATAAATATCGAAATCATAAGGAATACGCTCAGCATGATAGCTGAAATGGTCTAAGATAAAGCGATAGAGGTCTGCCCGTGTCCCATAAGATTGCTCATAGGCCGCCTGATGAATGACCTGACTGAGGACGCGGCTGATTTCTTCGTCAATCCGCTCCTCAGCTTGAATCAAGCGATTGCGCTCAGCATAGGTAATCTCCCGTTGAATCTTCATACACTGGGCATATTCCAGCGTCATCCGACGGGACATCTTGGCGCTGCTTTCGCTGGCTCTCTGTGCCTTGGCTACTAAGCGTCTAAAGCGGCGCTGTCCCAGCTGGACTGGATGCTGCTGAACTTCTTCGGTTGAGTAGTCCTTGTAGAACTTCTTGAGCCAATCTGGCCCCCACTTCCTGAGCAGATCATCCTCTAGCGAGATGAAAAACTTACTAATTCCCGGATCACCTTGACGGCCTGAACGGCCACGAATCTGTAGGTCAATCCGCTGGTTCTCCATCCGCTCAGTACCAATCACCACGAGACCACCCAAATCTGCGACACCCGGTCCCAGCTTTATATCCGTACCGCGGCCGGCCATGGATGTAGCCACTGTCACCGCACCTTTCTGCCCAGACTCAGCGATGATCTGCGCCTCACGGGCCGCATTGTTGGCATTGAGCAGGTTGTGGGCGATGCCTTCTCTCAGCAGTAGGGAAGAGTAAATCTCTGACATCTCTACTGAACCGGTAAAAATCAAGAGGGGATTGCCTTGAGCATGGTAGTGCTTGACCTCATCCAATGAAGCAAAGACTTTTTCTGGCAGGGTCTGGTAAAGCTGGTCTGGTAAATCCTGCCGAATCACTGGACGGTTGGTCGGGATCTTGATGACGGCCATGGAGTATGTTTCCATAAACTCGCTCTCCACCACCTTGCCGGTCCCGGTCATACCAGAGATTTTCCGGAAGAGGCGGAAGAGATTCTGATAGGTGATGGAAGCCATGGCCCGTGTTTCCTCTGTCAGCGCGACATGCTCCTTGGCCTCAATGGCTTGGTGCTGGCCTCCCTGAAGCCGAGTCATTTCCAGCAGACGGCCGGTTGAGCGGTCCAAAAGTAGGACCTCTGCTTCTTTGTCTCCCTGCCGGACTACATAGTCCTTATCTTTCTTGTAAAGCTTGTGAGCCCGCAAAGCCAGATTTAGATGGCGGACCAACTCTTGATTTTCCTTGGAATAGAGATGCTCCAAGTCCAGAAAAGACTCTGCTGCCAGGATACCTTTCGAGGTCAGCCAGACTTCATTTTTCTCGTCATCATAGTGATAATCCAACTTTTCTCTCAGGGTAGTAATGAAAGTATCCAAAATGGCATAGAAGTTAGACTGGACCCGAGGGGCACCAGAGATAACCAGAGGCGTCTGTGCGCTGTCCAAGAGGATGGAATCAATCTCATCTATGATGACATAGTTGAAAGGGCTAAGGTATTGGCTATCCTTATTCTCTGCGAGATTTTCAATCAGATAGTCAAAGCCCAAGGCACTATTGGTCGTATAGACAATATCCGCTTGGTAAATCAGCCGCTTCTGCTTGGGCGTCAGCTTTTCAGTCTCATCTGCTACCACCGCAGCCTCAATAGTCAGCCCCAGAAAACGATAGACCTGCCCCATTTCCTGAGCGTCCCGCAGAGCCAGATAGGTATTGGTGGTCACCAGCATAGCTCCTTGACCAAACAGGGCATTGAGATAGAGCGGCATGGTAGCCGTCAGAGTCTTGCCCTCTCCCGTAGCCATCTCAGCGACATTGCCCTCATGGAGCACAATCGCCCCCATGACCTGCACATCGTAGGGGAACATGCCCAGCACCCGCTTGTCCGCTTCCCGCACCACAGCATAAGCCTCCGGCAGCAAGTCGTCTAAAGTCTCACCTAAGGTCAGTCTCTCCTTAAATTCCTGTGTTTTCTTTCGCAGATCAGCATCTGACAGGCCAACCATTTCTGACTCAAAGCTCTTGACTTTGGCTAAGATTTTCTTTAAGCGCTGAATGTGAAAATGATTTTTAATCATCAGACTCCTCTATGATTTGGTCAATGTTTAGGCAATGAAACTCTAAGGACTCAACTCCTGCACTCAGCAGCTGAACCTTATAGCTATAGGCTTCCTTTGGGTAGGTAAAGATCATACTCTCCGAGCGCTCCACTTGATTAATAATTTCTTTATCATAGCGGTCAAAGAAGATGATTTTCAGAAAGACGCTTTCTTCAGGATAGGTGGTCATATCTCTGGACAGGCAGTAGCGAGCTCCCTTTTTAAGCAAGGGAAGTGCAGGAATCTGCCGATCTCTCTGATGGTTCCATTTAGAAGACCACTCATGAATGGTCTGGCCAGAAGCCATTAGTTTATTTTCAAAAAATATATGTGAAGGAGAATGAATGATAAGGGTAGTGCCGTAGAGATAGGTAAAGTCAGTCATGGTGACAGCTACCGAAACCCCTCTCAGCTCTCCCCAGTAAATTCCCTTCCTTTTTTGAATCTTCATTTCTTTCTCCCAAATTCCTTTTCCAATACCATACGATAGTAATTCATAAACCAAGACACCGAAATACTGAAATCATCATTATGGCGGCCTGGAACCCCTCTGCTGACTAACTTGGCCTCGGTCAAATGGAGAGCCGCTACCAGATCCTCATAGGCCGTCGGATCATAGTCTTCTTCCTTCATATAGGCGATACCAAAGGTCGTTCGGCTAAAATCAGCTTTCTCAAACTTGCGCCAGAAGCGCCTATCCAGCTCATTCATATGCTCCTGCTCCTTACCCCCGGTATGGCGATGAAGGACATCCAAAGCCGTCGGAAAGACCTTGGGCAGGCGTAAACGACCACGCTTAGCAATGGTTCCCAAATTGCCCAAGGGCTTGGATAAAATGATAGCTCGCGGTCGGAACTCCGAACCATAATAAACCGATGCATAGGTCCCCATCGATACCCCCGACAGAATCAAATCCCGCTCGGTAAAGTCCAGATAGTCCAGATGCTCTTGGATAATCTTATGAATACCGCTCTCTAGCTCCTGACTGCCTAGATAAAACATGCCGCCATCCACGCGCGGATCTGAAAACAAGAGAAAAGGACAGCCCAAACTGCGCATCATCCCAAAGCCCTCGAAGCCTTCCGCCCGACGGTAACCAGAGAAATAAACAGCCAAAGGCGGCTTCAAATCTCCTGGATAAAAGAAGTAATTAATCTCTTGTCGATGGCTATCGCGGAGAATCTTTCCACCCAGGACGTACTTGCCAAACTCATAGCGGGTTAAGCGCTGATGCAGAGCCCCGACCTGAATCCGTCCCTTGCCTCTAGCCTCCAAACTGACGCCCAGATAGGAAGTAAAGTCATTGTCCAGAACCATGGATTCCCGCATGTCCTCTTCTGCGAAAATAGTCTCGCGAGCAATGTCCGCAGTCGATCCTTCTTGGATATTATAGAGGCGCAGCCGCAGCTCACAGCTGCCTGACTTTTCATATTCAAGCCAGAGTTCAACTGGATTAGAGGCATTGGCCACGACATTGTATTTCCAAGAGAGGACAGGCTGAAAGTCCTGACCAAAGTCACCTTCCAGTTCTAGATTTTCATAGCCATTGTAACAAATCTTGCCCCGAAATCCAGGGCTGACCACCATATCAAGCGGGGTCATCTTATCGCCATACTGGCCGGAAAAGAGAGCCTTGGACAGCTTGCGGATGAGATCAGCTCGATCGCTCATATCCGTTGGCTGAGCGCAGTGACGCTTGAGAAAGTACTCAATATCCGCTTCCTGGGTTTCCTGTTCCTGATTATAGAAAACTGTATAAGGGATAATCTTGGGCTCAATCATAAACAAATCAGGAATCCGACGCAAATCGTCCACCAGAATCGCATCAAACTTGCTAATCTTATCCATCTCCATGACTTTTTTGATAGCCAGATTGGAGTTAGGAAAGAAATAATACCAGACCATATTGTCCGGAATGGCAAGCTCCTTGCTCCAGTCGCTTGAGCCAATCTGTAAGATTTTCAGCTTATTTTGCATTCTCAGCCTCCTTGAGCCACTGCTCCCACCGGCCAATCAGCTCCAGACTAGTATTATGATGGATTTTTTCAATGGAATAAATCAAGGCCTGGTTCCAATTTTTCAAACCTTCCAAGTAATAGTCTGCAGCAGTCGGAACATCAGAGATAGAGTCCAAGATATAGCCATTTTGCAGATGGGTCACATAGTCTGAGCCCACCAGATTGATCTGCGGAATCCCGGCAGAAATCCCAGCAATCTGCGTATAGAGATTGGGCTGCTCACTCAGGTCGATGATTAACCGTGTATCATCCAGCTCCTGAATCAAGCTGAGCTCGTCCGTGATATTCTTAATGGTGAAACGGAGGACCTGTTCCTGATTTTCCAGCAGGGCATTCTCAGCCTGCTCACTGCGGCGGTAGTTCTTGACAAATTCATACCGATTCAAGAATTCATCAATAACCTCCTGCACCTTGGTCTCCACCTTTTGGATTCCTTCCTGCCAGGCATTGTAAACACCGATAATCAGCTCCGTATCCGGATGCTTGGCCACATAGTGGAGAACCTTGAAGATGGCATAGTCATTAAGCCCTTCTTCCAGATTAATCTGATAAAAAATCTTGGATTCACGACGACGCTGGCTCTTGCCCAACTGCAGACGAGTATCAAAAGGCGATAGGTAATGCACCTTCTGAGCCTGCCCAGGCAGGTAACGCTGAATAGCCTTCTTGAAGTCCATACGATCAGTCAAGACTAAATTCGCCTGCTGCAAATCTGCTTCTAAAGCTGACCAATCAACTGTATGATTGCGCTCGTGGAAAAAGCTGAGAATGATTTGAACATTCTTGGGCAATAAGCGCAAAATGGCTTGAGTGTATAAGGGATGCGTTGCTAGGACAAACCGGCTGTCCTCTCCTGCATTGCGCTCGATATAGTGGCCCAATTTCTCCAAGATTAAGTCTGGCATTCGCTCATACTCCAGCTTATCAAAGTCCAGTAAGTAAGCAGGGTTGACCTCTACCCGGCAGTTGTCAGGCTTAAGATGCTCACGAATCCGCCAGTCACCATCCGGCTGCAGGTAGTCCTGATAAAGGGGCTGCCCCTCTTCATAATAGGTGATACTGGAGACAAAGCCCCGATCATCAAAGATATAAAACTTCTCCAGCTGGTCATCCTTGAAAAACTTGATGAAGCTTATAAAGCCTTCTACACCAAACTCGACATGGGCATAGAGCTGTCCCTGCCTGCGGACCATGATTAGAAAGGGCGTATAGACAAACTCGCAGTCTGACTCCCAGTCCAGATCCTTGATTTGCAAGACCTGCATTTCTTTAGACTGGATTCCCTGAATCTCATCAAAAACCGAGTAATAGTCCGTCTCAAAAATATCCTGCCGATGCAAGAGATAGCGGGCATGCGGCATATAGGCTGGCAAAAGCAGCTGGACTGGCAGATTCTCACTTTGAAAAATCCGAATCTGATGAATGGTATCATCAAACTCCAATCGCTGCATAGAGCGGTACCAAGGGATAATATCCCGGTGCCAAACCCGCTCCCCACTACCACTCCACGAAGGAATAAAGTAATACATAGTTTCTCCTACAACAATGAACGATAACGGTCATTAAGCGTCAAGGCCTCCACCTCGTCCTTAATAGAAAAGACCATTCCGATAAAAATCATAAAAATCCCCGGAATCATACTGATCCGCAGATACTTAATATCTACTAGCACCACCATCATGGGCAGGCCAGCAGTCATAATCAGATAGATAGCTCCCACAATAGCAAAATAAGTCACCAAACCATTGATATAATGGCGGGTCGCTGCTCCCGGTAAACATTTTCGATATACTCTCCGCTCTTTTGCATCCGCTCAGCAATTCGGTCGCCACTGATATTGATAAAGGCGAAAGCCAGCCCTAGGATAAAAATAGTCACCAGATAGAGGATGAACCAAGCTAGACTACCCATGGATAGCTCCTCTATCCACTGCTCAATCAGCTGGTTTTCCGGCTGGAGAAAGTGGATAATCAAAAGGAAATACTGGGGAATGCTGACCAAGGTCATAGCGTACATAATCGGCATACCACCAGCAGGATTAAGACGAATATCCAGATAAGAGTATTTCTTAAAACGGTTATGGATATTGATCTTATTGACTGGAATTCGGTACTTGGACCGCTCAACTGTAACAGCCAGATAGAGAAAGACTAAGCTGAAAACCAGCATCAAGGCCAGACAAAGTGAAGAAATCTTCAGCTCCTGAATGGAGTTCCAAATATCCTGCGGAATGTAGGCAATCATGCTGGCCATGACAATCATGATGGAGCCGCCAAGTCCCATGGCAGCATTCAAATCGGTAAGCCAGACCAGCATGTAAGTCCCAGCCATCAAGACCAAGGTATCTAAGACCATAATCGTAGTCATATCCACCCCACCTGCTTCTTGCAGTGGCAGGTTTAGAACCAGTGCCACGGACTGAATCAAGGCAATGACCAAAGTCAGCAGCATCCGCCGCCTTTCCTGCACTTCCAGAGGGAGCTTACTCAATCCTAGGCGCTTGGACACAGCAAACATCTGCCAGATCAGCATAGAGGACATCCAAGGAGACAGGCCGACAGAAAAGAGCGACATACTGCGCAGATTCCCACCCATCAGGGCTGTCGCATAGTTTAAGGTCGTAGAGGTTCCGTCCATGGCAGCTGCCTGACTCATATCGATGAAAGGCAGGGTCAGCTTGGTTCCCAAGACATAGATAAATAAGAAAAATAAGGTCCACAGAAACTTCTTGATAATGACCGGTTTAAAAAATGACTTCACACTGACTCCTCATGACGATGGCTGGAGGGACTCTAAGATAAGACTTCCATCACCGCATCTACTAAGACTTTCTTGCTAAAATAACCTTCCTTGAGCAAGAAAGAGAACTTTCTAACCCGCTCGACCATAGCCTGATACTCCTCGGCAGTCAGACTTTCAACGATCCGACTGGCCTCTTCCAGACTGTCTACGACAAAGCCCAGACCACGCTCGCGAATCAGCTCTGCATTGGACAGGTAAGAAGGGACGATAACCGGAATCCCAGCTGCCAGATAGGTGGCAGACTTATGAGAGATATTGAGACCGTAGTATTCCGGCTCGTCTGCTGGATTTTCCTCGACACCCCAGACCAGACCTAGACCGCCCTTGGACAGCTCCAAGAGCAACTCTGGCCGGCTGACCCAGCCCCGATAGCTGACATTGGCCTCTGGATTTGACTCTTCTTCAGGCGAAAAAATCTCCAGAGGCGTAGCATAAGACCAATTAATCAGATGTGGAAAACGCTCCACACTTCCTGCGAAATACAGCTTAGGCGCAAACTGAGGCTGGTGCAGGGGCAGATCATAGGGATGATCCCACATGCGCTGGACCAAAATCTTGTCCACAGTCAACCCCTCTGCCAGAAGCTTGTCTCGCATCTGCTCAGAAGGCACGATGACCGCATCGGATTGATTATACATATCGATATACTCCGGCATCAGATAGTAGTTTGACGGGAACATCAGTGGTGGTACATCATGGATAAAGGTAACCAGCTTGGCCTGCAAAATCTTGAGCTTGCTGATAAAGGCCTGGTCAAACTCTCGACCATTCCAAGTGGGCGACTGGTAAATCACGACATCCCCATAGCCCACACTAGCCATGATGCCATCCAGACGCCGACTGAGCTCAGACTGGCTGTCACTGTAAATATCGTAAAAGTAAAAACTCAGCTCATTAAAGCCCAGCTGCTTGGCTAACTTGGTCACATCATTCTGGGCAATCAAGGCCGTACTCTGGCCAGACATACCGTATAGATTGGTAATATTAACTTTCATATTCTTTTTCTAATCTTCATTCCTGAGCCAGATTGGCAACAATCTGACTATCATAAGCTTGGTCGTCTCTAAACTCAATATCCTGATCAAAGTTGTGCTCAGCTGTATGCTTGTGCGACAGCTTGACCTTGTGGCTAGCCCCCATCTGGAACCACTCATACTCTGAGTCAATATGCCCAATATCCAGCACCCGATAACCTTCCTGAACCAGATCATAGACCAAGACCTTGGCCGTCGGACCCAGCATAGTCAAAATCAGACGATTATCCGCATGTTCTCGAACAGCCTGCTTGATAGCCTCCAGCTTGCTGTAGGCGTTGCGCGAAGGACAGATAATCCGCTTGATGGACCTAGCCCCGTCAAAGAGGTCATTGCCCACACCAGAACGGGAAGTCAAGCCCTCTACGATCAAGAGGTCCTTGTCCTGCCATAACTGCTTGAGCTTGGCAAAATAGCCCGCAGACGGCGTCTTATCTTCCAAGTCGATATAAGGCCTGGAAATAAAAGTCGATCCGTACCAAGGTGCTCGGCAAATCTCTTGGTAATCTGCTAAGTGATAATACAAGTGAACTTTCCAAAAATTCTGGGCGTCAATGGAATAGCGTTCTAACCCTGTGAAGACATCGGACAGACAGACCATCAAACGTTCATCGCTCTCCATAGACATGATTTCTCTCAAGCGTGCTGACAGCTCTGGATCGTATTCCTGATAGACGATACCACGACCTGCAATCAAATCCATCTCCCCATCTCCAAAGCGAACTACTGAAGCACCTTTCTCCAAGAGATAATCCAGTGATTGGTCGATAGAGAGGACAGAAATCTGCCGCTCTTCAGGCTCGGCCAATCTTAGTTTCTCAATAGCCTGCACCATGACTTCAGGATTATCGGTTGGAAAGACTTCCTGCCCCTGCTGGCCATGGGCTGTACTGTCAAAGGCAAAGACTCGCTTGCCAGCAGACTTAAAGCGAGCAATGATATCACCAACCTCATCACCAGCATTGATATCCAGCAGCAGCTGAGACTTGGCTTCCAGCGACTCCAAGAGAGCCGGAATCCCAGCAATATCTGAGCTGACGCTGACATTAGGATACTGGAGCAGACGCGTGATTGGCTCTGCTACCACTACCGGTGCTGCAATATAGAAATGACAGGCAGGCAGGGCTTGAATCAGATAGTTGATATGCATCAGGTCACAAGAGTAGGTATAGACTAGGCAGGACAGACTTGAGCCTTCTTCACCTTCTACCATCTTTTGAGTCAGAGCTCCGACTGGCTCCCGCATATCCGACCAATCCAGTCCCTGATAGAACCACCAGACCTCACGATAGATAGACTGGGTATACTCTTTCCAAGGCTTGCGCTCGGTCAGATAGTGAATCACAGGCGGATAGAGACCTTTTTCTGGCTCATAGTCCGAAAAAGTCGTGTGCAACGTAATGCAGTTATAAGCAAAAGGCAGCTCCAGCCAGCGGTTCTCAAAGAGCATATTGAGAATGCTTTGGTCATCCTGACTGACTTTATCATGTAAGTTATCAGTCATCTCAATCAATTGACCCGCAATATCATTTTCTCTCCAGTAGTTCACATTAATTAGTAAAACACCTGAATTAAAAATCTGCTCGCTAAAGTATACTTCTCCGCCCAGATCTCTTACTGCTCCAAGCGGATAGGAACCTAAATCAACTGCAAAAATTTCTGATAAGTCACGTGTAACTACAATATCGCAGTCCAAATAAAGAGCCTGATCTTCCTCTACAAAAGTAGCCGTAAAATATCTCAAAAAAACTGAATAATGGATATTTGTCTTATATTGACTAATATGACTGCCATCCACACGAGCATTGACGATCTGGCAGTTCAGCTTGGCCAGTTTTTTTTGCATGCCGACAAACCACTCTGTCGGAAAGTCACTGTTGATGACATAAAACTTGATAAAGCGATTGTGGCAGACGATGGACTTGATGGTCGTTAAGACCTGCTCACTATAGGCAGCATTGGCCGCTAATACGACAGCTCGAAATGCTTGAGACTTCTCTTTTTTCATCAGACTGTGCAGCTTTCTCACCATCTCCTGTGGATTTTCATGCAGATAGACTAGCTCTTCGTTATCATTTTTCTTAGTATTGTCAAAAGCTAGAACCAGTTTACCCAGTTCCTTAAAACGGCTTCTCATTTCATAGTGCTCGCTTCCATGGTGAATATCCAAATAGACCTGGCACTTATCAATGAGCTCATCCAGCACCACATGGATAACCTGAGGATAGAGATGGATATTTTCAAAGCGATCCAAAGAACGCAGATAATCTCCCATCTCGGTGTAGCTGGCAATATGAAAATGAACCTTAGGTAGGGACTGAGCCAAAAACTCGATCTGCTCCAACTCCTGCACATCCGTCAGGAGCATACAGTTCAGACCCGACTCATCCCAAGGGTCCGGCAGCTCAAACTCCCCCCGATGATGTGCTACAATCTCATCCAGTTTCAAAGCCTGAAAATCCCACCAAAGCTGACGGTAGCGATAGCTGACTTCCGAGTTCCAAGGCTTGCGATAAGTCGTATAATGAATAATCAGCGGCTCCTGATCCAGCTCAAAATGTCCATTCCAGCCGCTGTAAAAGGCCACCAAATCATGGCCTACCTGCAAATTATAAATCTTATCCAAGGGCAGCCAATCCTGATCCAGCACATGATTTAGCACTGTCTGATCACCATTGAAATCCTCCATCTTACCAGACTGGACCAGACTCATGATGCGGTCCGTCTCCTTGATAAAGGTCTCCTGCAGCTGCTTTTCTTTCCATGCTTGATTATCAATCAACAGAACCCCTGAGTTAAAACCGTAACCTCCGGCATCTCCAACTGCAGCTACTAGCTTGCCTTCCAGAGAAATATTACATAAAGGCTGCAAGTCCCCATTGACCACCAAATCGCTGTCCAGGTAAAGGACACGGTCCTCCGCTACAAACTGCGGGATAAAATAGCGAGCATAAGCTGCTGAACTGATATGGTCCTGCGTAAGCCAGTCCGGACTGACAGACACTTCCTCCAGACTGACATTGACCAGCTCGCTCCCCAGCTGCCCAGCAACCTCTTGAAAATCACGAAACCACTGGTCGCTTAATCCCTGATTGAAAACATAGATTTTGACATTTTTATTATAATATAAAATCGACTTAATCGTTGTAGAGACTTGCTCCTGATAAGCCTGATCCCCAACTAAAACTATCGTTTTCATTTCCACCCTTACTCTTTCATTTCATAAACTCTTAAACATCAATTCTATACTTGATATTATATAAAATATTGTCCAAAAAATCTATATTCTCAGGGACTTTCCTGCAGAATATAGAAGACTTTTTCTGTAAAATTGTCAAAAAAACAGGAAGTTGTCAAAACTTCCTGTTTCTATAGCCTATCCGTTTATTTTTACCAGTTATTAGCATGGGATGTTTGCAAGCAAGCACTAGAAATCATGACATGATTTCCTTAATAACTTGCTTTATCTACCACTTCCTAGAGTTCACTCACCGAGCAAACTGTCGACAGAATGAAAGATAAACTGATTGGCTTTATTACTGCTACTCTTCAGAGTCACTGTGATTTTTACGTCGCTTGAAGGCCAAGCCCAAGGCTCCTATGCCCAGAGCCAGGATGGAAGCCTTGCTCTCAATTTCCCCTGTCTGAGGCAAACGACCTCTAGAAATCATATCCAACTCAGACTGTCTTGCGGAAGCTGACAGACTTTCAGATATGCTCTGACTAGCTGACAGGCTAGTAGACAAGCTTTCCGATACAGACTGGCTGACACGGACTAGCTCGCTGAGACTGACTGCTGCTGACAGTGATTCACTTGTAGAAAGGCTGAGTGAGTAAAATTCCTTCTCATGGACAAGATCTAGCTGACTGTGCAAGACTGAGGTGCTAGTGCTCAATGACATTGACTCGCTGATTGATTGCGAATCACTAATAGAAGCACTTTCTGAACCAGACAGACTAGCTGATGTGCTTGCACTTACGGACGCACTCGTTGAAGCTGATGTACTTGCACTCACTGACGCGCTCGTTGAAGCAGATGTACTTGCTGACACTGACGCGCTAGTCGACGCAGACGTGTTTGCACTTACAGACGCACTTGTAGACGCGGACGTACTTGCTGACACTGACGCACTGGTCGACGCTGAAGTACTTGCGCTTACAGACGCGCTCGTTGAAGCTGACGTACTTGCGCTCACTGAAGCGCTCGTTGAGGCTGACGTACTTGCTGTTGCTGATGCGCTCGTGGACGCTGAAGTACTTGCGGATACGGACGCACTCGTAGAAGCCGATGTACTTGCAGATACTGATGCGCTCGTTGAGGCTGACGTGCTTGCTGTTGCTGATGCGCTCGTGGACGCGGACGTGCTTGCGCTTACTGACGCACTGGTCGACGCTGATGTACTTGCACTTACAGACGCACTCGTTGAGGCGGATGTGCTTGCTGACACTGACGCGCTTGTGGACGCCGATGTACTTGCGCTTGTAGACGCGCTAGTCGATGCGGACGTACTTGCTGATACAGACGCACTCGTTGAGGCGGATGTACTTGCGGATACAGATGCACTCGTCGACGCTGATGTACTTGCGCTTACGGATGCACTGGTCGACGCAGAGGTGCTTGCAGATACTGATGCGCTCGTGGACGCTGATGTACTTGCACTTACAGACGCACTCGTTGAGGCGGATGTGCTTGCTGACACTGACGCGCTTGTGGACGCCGATGTACTTGCGCTTGTAGACGCACTAGTCGATGCAGACGTACTTGCTGATACAGACGCACTCGTTGAGGCGGATGTACTTGCGCTTACGGATGCACTCGTTGAAGCCGACGTGCTTGCTGAAACAGATGCACTAGTCGATGCAGACGTACTTGCTGATACAGACGCACTCGTTGAGGTGGATGTACTTGCGCTTACTGACGCACTGGTCGACGCTGAGGTGCTTGCAGACACTGACGCGCTCGTTGAAGCAGATGTACTTGCTGACACTGACGCGCTAGTCGACGCAGACGTGCTTGCACTTGTAGACGCGCTCGTGGACGCAGACGTACTTGCGCTTACAGAGGCACTCGTTGAAGCCGACGTGCTTGCTGATACTGAAGCGCTAGTCGACGCAGACGTGCTTGCACTTACAGACGCACTTGTAGACGCGGACGTACTTGCTGATACGGATGCGCTTGTAGAGGCAGACGTACTTGCGCACTTACCGACGCACTCGTTGAAGCCGATGTGCTTGCACTTACCGACGCACTCGTGGACGCAGACGTACTTGCGCTTACAGACGCACTCGTCGATGCGGACGTGCTTGCTGATACGGATGCGCTTGTTGAAGCAGACATACTTGCGCTTACAGATGCACTCGTTGAAGCGGACGTACTTGCGCTTACGGATGCACTTGTAGAGGCTGACGTACTTGCACTTACCGACGCACTCGTTGAAGCGGAGGTACTTGCACTTACGGACGCGCTCGTTGAAGCAGATGTACTTGCTGAAACTGACGCACTCGTGGACGCTGACGTACTTGCACTTACGGATGCACTCGTGGACGCTGAGGTACTTGCACTTACGGACGCACTCGTGGACGCAGACGTACTTGCACTCACTGATGCACTTGCGGACGCTGAAGTACTTGCACTCACGGACGCACTCGTGGACATAGACGTACTTGCGCTTACAGACGCACTCGTCGATGCGGACGTGCTTGCTGATACAGAGGCACTCGTAGACGCTGAGGTACTTGCACTTACGGACGCGCTCGTTGAAGCAGATGTACTTGCTGAAACTGATGCGCTCGTTGAGGCGGACGTACTTGCGCTTAC